>CAZIZO010000027.1:0-12945 GCA_964543905.1 uncultured Phycisphaeraceae bacterium | reverse complement strand
CCCGGGGCCGCGCGGAGACACTGAGGTCCGCATGCTGCGAGAGTTCAAGTCCACCAGCCGGAGATTCCGCCGGCTCGCTGATGTCCCGGGTGGAACGCGAACGTTCTGCATGAACGGCTCGCTCCAAGCCACGGGCCAGGATGCTCGCGACTTCGGCGTCGCGCTCCGCGGGCGTCATGGTTTCGGGGTCTTGGGTTCGCATCATGCGGCTCCCGCGAGATCGCGCGTCGTGCGCCTCGGTAGGCGTTCCCTATGCGGCGGAAGCGCGACATGCCCGCGACCTGAACGCGCGGGGCGGAAGCGGAACACCATTACGCACGCATCACGAGCGTGAAGGCCAGCATCGCGCACGCCTCTGCGAGCGAGAATCCCTCTTAACCCGGGCTCGTGGCGAAGAGAGACGCGGAGAGACTTTCCGCCGAAATCGCCTCCAGATGGCCCAAGCGGGCCGAATCCGGTTATGGCCAAGCGACCGGGGAGAGACCCGGCCTGCCGGGGGTCGGTCTGGCAAACCCTTCGGAACGCGGGCCAAAGAGCGAAAACGCCGCCGAGGTCTCTCGGCGGCGTTCGCTGAAAACCAAAGGGCCGGTCGCTTTCGCAACCGGCCCGGCAATAGCGGGGCCAGGATTTGAACCTGGGACCTTCGGGTTATGAGCCCGACGAGCTACCGGGCTGCTCCACCCCGCAATCTACGCCAACCTTAGTTCCATCGGCCTCCAATGTCAATCGTCGTGCCGTGCTCGCTCCGTATTCATGCTCCCACGTCACCGTTACTGGCCCGACCCGGTCTCGTCCGTCTCGCTCTGCACGTTCGCGTGCCGACGTTCTTCACGGGCGGAGCCCTCGATCACGCGAGCGCCAGCCGTTGCCGCCGATTCCACCGATGTCTCCATGCCCCGTGGTCACGCGGATTCCGCTTCCGCTTCACCATATCATGCCCTCGCATGTCCACCCTGCCCGCTCATCGTCTCTCCAAACTCCTTCCATCCTCCACCGACAAACTCAACGTCCTCCTCATGGGCGGTGGCGGCCGCGAGCATGCGATCGCCTCCAAACTCGTCGCCTCCCCTCGCCTCGCCAAACTCTGGATCACCAATCCCGAAAACCCCGCCCTCGCCGCCCTCGCCTCGCCCGTCGACGTTCCCGTCCACATCCGCGAGTTCTATCGCCTCGAGCAGTTCTGCGAGAAGAAGGGCATCGATCTTGTCATCATTGGTCCCGAGGATCCCCTCGCCGAAGGCTTTGCCGACAGGTTCACGCAAGCCGGGATCGCGGTCTTCGGTCCTTCGCGTGAGGGCGCCAGGCTCGAGTGGGACAAGTCCTGGGCCAAGCAGGTCATGCGAGCCGCCGCCGTCCCGACCGCAGAGGCCCGTTCCTTCACCGACCCCAACGCCGCCATCGCCTACATCGAATCGCGCGAGCAGCCCCAAGTCGTCAAGGCCTCGGGCCTCGCCAAAGGCAAGGGCGTCATCGTCCCCGCGTCCAGCGCCGAGGCCGTCGCCGCCGTCAAACGCATCATGGTCGAACGTGTCTTTGGTGACGCCGGCAGCACCGTCGTGATTGAGGAACGCCTCTCCGGTCCCGAGGTCTCCCTCCTCGCCGTCGTCGACGGTCGCAACATCCTCATCCTCCCACCTTGCCAAGACCACAAGCGCCTTCGCGACCACGACGAAGGCCCAAATACCGGCGGCATGGGCGCCTTCTGCCCCGCCTCCACCCTCGACGAGGCCACCCTCGCCAAGATCGAGCGTGAAATCCTCGTCCCCACCGTCGACGCGCTCCGCCGTGACAACATCTCCTACGTCGGCGTCCTCTACGTCGGCCTCATGCTCACCCCCGCCGGGCCCAAGGTCATCGAGTTCAACTGCCGCTTCGGTGATCCCGAGTGCCAGCCCCTCATGGCCCGCCTCCGCACCGACCTCCTCACCCTCCTTGCCGCCGCGTGCGCCGGAAAACTCCACGAGGTCGATGTCGAGTGGGACCCTCGCACCGCCTGCTGCGTCGTCCTCGCCAGCCACGGCTATCCCGAGAAGCCTCGCCTCGGCGTCCCCATCTTCGGCGTGGACCAAGCGTCCCGCATGCCCAACATCCACGTCTTCCACGCCGGCACTCGCACCACCCCCGAAGGCCAACTCATCACCGGCGGCGGACGCGTCCTCGGTGTCACCGCACTCGCCGACACCCTCGAGGACGCACGCAAAGCCGCCTACGCCGCCTGCGACATGATCGTCTTCGAGGGCAAAACCTATCGAACCGACATCGGCGCTGTCACATCCCCAGCGCCTCGCAAGCGAACCCCCAAATGAAAAGACGGGCCCGCGTTCTCCGCAGGCCCGTCGCACCCACACGCACCCTTGGAGCCACCCTTCGGCGGCCCGCGGTCCCACACCCGAGCACCTCTCTCTCCAGTTCAAGAGGCTCGTTCTTTCCTTCTCAACGAAGGAAGCGCGGGGCACAAGACCCGTGCGTGCGGAGATTTACTTCGAGGCCATCGACGATTCAACCACCGCCGACACCTTGACGACCGAGTCGGCTTTCAATGGCTCCCGCTGCACCTGCATCCGCGAGCGGAATCGAGTCACCTCCGGCGACAGTTCGATCGTCGCTCGCGGCTCGGGCACCTTCCGTTCGCCCGCGTCCGCGCTCTTCGCCGGTTTGTGGTCGTTCCTAAACGTCCGCACCCCGCCGACATAGCCGTGCTCCTTCAGCCACTCCTGACGCGCATGCTCCAGGTGTCGCCGCTCAAAGCCCTCTTGCCGCTCGAACGCGTTGATGGAGACGACAACCTGCCCAACCCGCACGTACACGACAGCCTGGCTGTTCTCCGGTGCGCCATACGCCGAGGGTCCGGGCGAGTTCCAGTCACGCGAGGAGCCCCGCTCCGTGTTGTGGCTCGGTCGCGAGACCCATTCGCGCCCGTTATATCCTGGCCGACGCACGCTGTCCGCCTGATCCGTGGGGAAGGGCATGCGCGTCGCGAGGACGCGCCCACCGCCGTAATACCCCGGCGGGTTCGCGGGCGCCCCAAGCAGGAGCGCAACGAAAGCAATCGATGCGAAAAGCATGGTCAGAGTCCTTTCTCTGGTTGTACGCCGCGCACGCGTCGCGGGCGGTCTCTACAGCATGCCCGCGCATTCCTGAAATGCAAGGAGAAACCGCCCATGCCAACGCAGATTCAAGGTATTCGGACCTCGACCCCGCCCTTGCACCTCGCCTCACTTCCCCGCGGCCTTGCCAAGCACCTTCGCAATATCAAAGTCAATGAAGTCCGCGTGGTGGAAGATCCACGACTCGATCGTCCGCTCCACCTTGTCCCCCTCATGGCTGTGCGTCGCCACGATGTGCATCACCTCCGCCGGAATCCCGTGCTTGTAGCACAACGCCACCCCGCTGAACGGATGCCGAAGCATGTCGCCGAAGTGTCCCTTTACCACCTGCGCCTTCCCGTCGCTGCCGGGCTTCTTGTCAAACTCCAGCATCTTCCCCACATCCGCCAGCAGCGAGCCCGCGATCAGGTAATCCAAGTTCACCGGCACGCGGCTCCCGAAGACCTCGTGGAGGACCTTCGTGATCGCGATGCACTGCTTGCAGCACGAGTTCAAGTGCTCCACAAATCGCAGATCAATCTTCCCCGCCAAGAGCGTGAACGGAATCGCCCGGATCTCCTCAAAGGTCCACCCCTTCCCGCCACACCCCGTCGTCAGCGCCTCGCTCCACACCGCCGCCACCCTGTCCCGTAACGTGCTGTCCTTGATATCCATCAGGTTCGGGAACAACGTGGCGATCTCCGCGGTGGTGTAGGTCTGGCGCATGATTGGAGTATACAGCCCCGGTCCTTCGCTCATCGCCCGACCGCCTTGCGAGCATCCTCAAGTTCTCGTATCCTCCCGCCATGAATCGACTCCCCCGCGCCCCTCGCTCCGTCTTGGGCTTCCTCCTCCTTGCTTCGTGCCTGCTCCTGGTCGCCTGCGCCTCCTCGCCAACGCGCCAGACTTCCACCACGCCCACGGGCCTCCGGGGCCACCTCCTCCTCATCGGCGGCGGGCTCGACGACGACAACAAGCCCGTCTACGAACGCTTCATCACCCTCGCCTCCACGAACCTCGCCCCGGGCCAACCGCCGCGCATCCTCATCGCCTCCGCCGCCAGTGGCGATCAGGAGGCCAACGTCCAGGGCAAGACCGAGTCCATCCTCGCCTATTGCCCCGCCGCCAAGATCGACGCCATCCGCCGCGAGACACCCACCGCCGAAACGGTCGCCCTCATCGATCAAGCCACCGCCATCTTCTTCACCGGCGGCGACCAGAAGCGCATCACCACCCGCTACCTCACGTCTGAGGGTCACGACACCCCCGAATCCCTCGCCATGCGTCGCCTCCTCGCCCGCGGCGGCGTCATCGCCGGGACCAGCGCGGGCGACGCCATGATGTCCGATCCCATGTTCTTCACCGGCAGATCCGCCGAGGCCCTCGGCATCCGCTCCACTCGAACCCAACGCGCCCCTGACGACGACGCCGATGAGAAACGCCCCGAAATCCCCCTCGGCCCCCAGATCGGGAAGGGCATGGGATTCCTCCCCTGGGCCGTCACCGATTCCCACTTCTTCGAACGACACCGCTTCGGCAGACTGGTCGCCGCCCTCGAACAGTCCGGCAAGCGCCTTGGACTTGGCATCGGCGAGGACGCGTGCACCGAGATCAACCTCGCGACGGGAGAGGCCATCGGCATCTCCGTCGCCGACTCGCTCCTCGTCGATGTCGGGTCCCTCCAGCGTGAAGGTCTCACCCGCCGTCACGTTCGCGCCATCGTTCTCACCCAAGGCAAACGCGTGAACCTCCTCACGCTCCTTCGTTCCACGCCCCCAGCCTCCACCATGGCGCCCCTCGACGCGCACGCCCGCGACTCGGCCATCGAGATCCCGATCGTCGAGCCGGGCCAGAATCGCCAACTCGCCTCCTGGCGGTTCTTCTCCCGCGCTCAGGACGTCGGCGGCAAGCCCCAACTCCTCAAACTCGACGGCTACCAGCAACTCGCCTGGCCCGCCGGCGACGGATGGGCCATCGTGGAGATCAGCCCATCCACCTCGACATCGCCGGTTCCCTGACACGCTCGCTCGCCAGCCACAGTTCGCACGCCGACGTCACAGTTCCGGCGCAAATCCGCGTCGCATGGTGTTCTCGGCGATGGCGCGCGGCTCGACGAACTGCAGCAGGTAATCGGCCCCGCCCGCCTTGCTCCCCACGCCCGACATGCCGAACCCGCCGAACGGGTGTCGCCCAACGAGCGCGCCCGTGATCCCGCGGTTGATGTAGAGGTTGCCCACGCGGAACTCGCGCTTCGCCTTCTCGATGTGCGTCGGCTTGCGCGTGAAGACGCCGCCCGTCAACTTGTAGTTCGACGCGTTCGCGATCGCGAGCGCGTCGTCGAAGTCCATCGCGTGGATGATCGCCACCACCGGGCCGAAGATCTCCTCCCGTGCCAGTTCGTGATCGCGAGGAACGTCCACAAAGATCGTGGGCGGTACGAACACGAGTGTCGGGGCCACCGCGAGCCGCATCGACGAGGTGTGGGCGATCGAGAGCGATTCACACTTGATCCCGCTCGCCTTCCCGCGCTCGATGAAGCCCGTGATCTTCTTCGCCGCGTCGGCGTCGATGACGGGCGCCACGTCGGTGCCCGGGTGGGTCGGATCACCCACGACGAGCGCCTTGCTCGCCTCGATGAAGCGGTGCGCAAAGGTCGTGAACGCCGGCCCGGTCGCGCCCGCCGGATCGACGACGATGAGCCGCGAGCAGGCCGAGCACTTCTGCCCCTGGAATCCGAACGCGGAGTATCGCGCGGCGAGCACCGCCTCGTCGAGGTCCGCGCTCGTGTCGATGATGAGGGCGTTCTTCCCGCCCATCTCGCAGACGACACGCTTCACGTGCGTGAGCGCGTTCACCGCGTCGCGACCCGCCTCGAAGGGCGAGGGCGGCGCCGCGGCCTGCAGGATGTCGCACCCCACGTCGCGCGAGCCGGTGAAGGCGATGAGCGCCACCCGCGGATCACGCACGAGCGCCGCCCCCGTCGTCTCCCCCGGGGCGGGGCAGAAGTGCAGGACATCCTTCGCGAGCGCGGGCGGGACGCCGGCCGCGGCCATCGCTTCGCGCAGGATGTCCACCATGATGCTCGCGATCCCGGGCGTCTGCTCCGCGGGCTTGACGACGACCGTGTTGCCCGTGACGAGCGCGGCGACGGTCATGCCGCAGCAGATCGCGAGCGGGAAGTTCCAAGGCGAAATCACGGCCGCGACGCCGCGTGGTTGGTAGATGGTCTCGTCCAGTTCGCCGATGAATCGCCCGAGGCGCTGGCGTTGGAACATGGCGGGGGCGCACTTGGCGTAGTACTCGCAGAAGTCGATCGCCTCGCACACGTCGGCGTCGGCCTCGCGCCACGTCTTGCCGGCTTCCTTGACCATGACGCCCGCGAGCCCGTCGCGCTGCTGCCGCATGATCGCGGCGGCCTTGAGCAGCACCTCGCAGCGCACGATGGGGTCCAGGTCGCGCCAGGCGGGGAACGCGGCCTGGGCGCGGGCGATCATCTCCGCGGCCTGCGCCGGGGTGCGGTCGTTGGCAACCTTGGGCACCGTCGCCCCGGCGACGGCCGCGCCGAACGCCGATCGCAACTTCGCGTCCGCGAAATCGCGGTAGGGTTCGGTGAAGAACGGCAACGGGTCCGAGAGCAGGGGCGAAGCGGGCGAGAGTCTGTGGCGATTCGACAGCGCCGAGCGGTCCACGTCTCGCAAGGCCGCCTGCACCGCCACCGAGGCGTCGCCGGCCTTGGGCGCGGGCGCTCGCAGCAACGCGCCGGCGTCGGCGTTGTCGAGGAACCCGGCCTTGAGCCAACTCTCGTTGCTCGTGTTCTCGAGGAGTCGTCGGACGAGGTAGGCCATGCCCGGGATCATCTCGCCGACGGGAACGTACTCGCGGATGCGCAGGCCCATCTCGGCGGCGGCGTACTTGAGTTGGTCGGCCATTCCGTGGAGCATCTGGAGTTCGAGCGCCTCGCGCGGGAGGCCGCGATCCTCCAACCCGGCGAGCGCGGCGGCGATGGATCGCACGTTGTGCGAGCCGAGGGCCAACTTGATGCCGCTGGGCTTGGGCGTGCCGGTGGAGAGGTCGCCCTGTCCGCGTTTCTCCCCGGCCTTGGGGCAGGCGTCGAGGAAGATCTGGACCATTTCCTCGAAGCAGCGGTCGGTCATCCATTTCTCGGGCCAGACGGGGTTGGGCCAGCCGTTCATCTCACTCTTGATCGTTTCCGCGTCCCAGTAGGCGCCCTTGACGAGGCGGATGGTGACGAGTTTGTTCTTCTTCTTCGCCCACTCGCACATGCGTCGGGCGTCGTCGGGGCCACTCTTGAGATAGGCCTGCATGGCAAGCCCGGCCTGGAAATCGACCTTTTCCACGCAGCGCTGGAAGAGTTCGATCGTGAGGTCTTTGAACTGGTGGTGCTCCATGTCGAAGTTGACGAAGACGCCCTTGTCGCGGGCGGTTTCGAGGATCGGGACAATGCGTTTCATCAGTTCGTTGATCGAACCCTCGAAATCGATGGGGTCGCAGCGGGCGGTGAGGGCGGAGATCTTGATGGAGACGTTGGTGCGCGGGATGGGACCGAGGTGGTCGGATTCGAGGCGTGGCTGGCTCTTCCAGGCGGCGACGTCCTTGGGGAGATTCTCGATGAGATCGAGGTACTTTTTGGCGTACATGTCGGCCTCTTCGTCGGAGACGCAGGTCTCGCCGAGGAGATCGACGGAGAAGGCGATGCCGTCGTTCCAGAGGTCACGGAGTCCGGGGAGGGCGCTGGCGGCGTCGGTGCCGGCGATGAACTTGCTGGCCATGCCGGTGATCTGGGAGGAGATGGTCTTGGCGGCGAGTCCCTTCGCCAGGCCGCCGGCCTTGAGGGCGGTGGCGATGACGGGCGGGACGGTGACGCCGGGTTGCGAGAGGTAGTCGTGCAGATGATCGAAGACGGCCTCGGGGGTCTTGAGCATGGGAAAGGCGTCGACGAAGCGGAACATCTGGACCTTGAACTCGTGGTCCTTCATGGACCATTCCATGAGGGCATCGGAATAAAACTTGGCGGAGAGGACGCCCGCTTTGTGGGCGCGGGCGCGGCGGAGCATGTCGGAGCCGAGATCGAGGATTCGGCCTTCGCGCGAGGCGCCGGTCGCCGTGTTCGCGGCGGAGGTGGGCGAGGTGGGGGCGCTCAGGGGTGCGGGGATTGGGGAGGCGGACGGCTTTGGCTTGCGCGAGAAGAGTCCCATGCGTCAATCGTATGGTGGAGGTCAAGGGCGTGTCGGCCTCGATCGGGCGCAGTGACTTTGTTTGTGCGCGCGCGGGGCGTCACTGGGTCCACAACCTGGGGTTTGGACCTGGGTCTGAGAAGTGGATGAGGGGGGCATGTGAAGCCTCCGCTCACTGTACACAGAACTGTGGCAAGGCATCGCGTGCACGTGGAGCGTGCGGCTGGATCCCGGGAAGAGGGCCGAGGGCGCGTGGCGGGGTGTCAGGCGGCTTTGGCCTTGAGTTGGCCCTGGGCGTAGGCGAGGATGTTGGTGGCGATGGCGTTGAGGGGGAGGACGTGCTGGGCGCCGCCGAGTTTGATGGCTTCCTTGGGCATGCCGAAGACGATGCAGGAGGCCTCGTCCTGGGCGATGGTGACGGCGCCGGCCTTGTGCATGGCGAGCATGCCCTGAGCGCCGTCGTGGCCCATGCCGGTCATGATGACGCCGAGGGCGTTTTTGCCAGCGACGCGAGCGACGGACTCGAAGAGGACGTCGACGCTGGGCTTGTGTCGGCTGACCTTCGGACCATCGAAGACGCGGACGACGTAGCGAGCGCCGTCGCGGTCGAGTTTGAGGTGTCGATTGCCCGGGGCGAGGAGGGCCTTGCCCGGGACGACCCAATCGCCGTCGGCGGCTTCCTTGACGTCGATGTCGCAGAGTTCGTTGAGGCGTTGGGCGAAGGAGGCGGTGAAGCCTTCGGGCATGTGCTGGGTCATGACGATGCCGGGGCACTGCTTGGGAAGGGCCTCGAGGACGACGCGGAGGGCCTCGGTGCCGCCGGTGGAGGCGCCGAGGGCCACGACTTTGTGTGTGGTTTCGGCGAGGGCGACGGAGCCCTGGAGGGGCGTGCGCGGGGCGGCGGGGGCGGTGGTGGGCCTGGACTGGAGGTTGATGCGCGGGGCGTCGCGGATGATGTCGGCGAGGCGGAGGGCGACGTCGCCGATGGAGTAACTCTCGTTGGGCTTGGGGACGACGTCGATGGCGCCGGACTCGAGGCAGGCGATGGCCATCTCGCTGCCCTTGGCGGCGACGGAGGAGACCACGATCACGGGGATCGGGTGGTACTTCATGAGTTTGCGGAGGAAGGAGAGCCCATCCATGCGGGGCATTTCGATGTCGAGGGTGACGACATCGGGCTTGTGCTGGAGGATCATGTCGCGGGCGACGAAGGGGTCGGGCGCGGCGCCGACGACCTGGATTCCCGGCTGGCGCGAGAGTTCCCGTGTGAGGACCTGGCGGACGATGGAGGAATCATCGACGATGAGGACGCGGGTTGGGGTGGTGGGGGAAGGCATGGGAGTTGCTCCGAGCGGGGGGAGCCGATGGCAGGGCCGGCGAGGGGGGCTGGGGTGACCTGGCACAGATGTGTGGAGTTCGGAGAGGTCCACGCGAGTCCGGGAAGGGGGTCACGACGCGTCTTGGGGCGTGTGTGCGGCGTGACGGACGAGAGTCTGCTCGGGTGGAATAGAGTCAGGCGGCCTTGGCCTTGGGCGTCTCCTTCCACTGGACGCGGAGGAGGCCGGACTCGGTGGAGACGGCGCATTCGGCGTGAGCGGAGGCGGGGGTGGTGGTGGCGTCGGCGGCGGGGATGAGTGCGGGGAGGCCGAGGGAGTATTCGCACTGATCACCGGCGAGGGCGAGGAGGACGGAGCCCCCGACGATGTTGGCCATTTCGCGGAGGGCGTCGTGGCCGTGGGATTCGATGGTGACCTCGGAGGGCTCGACGCCGAGGAGGCTCGAGGCGAGTTCGCGAAGGAAGCCCTCGGAGGCGGCGAGGGTGATGGAGCCGGAGGATGGTCCGGAGTAAACGATTTGGGCGACGTGGGAGGGTGAGGGGAGCGAGGCGTCGGGAGGAGCGGGCTCGGCGAGGACCATGGCGGTGCGTTCGAGCATGTTGATGGTCATTTGGGAGAGGGTGGAGGCGTCGATGGGTTTCATTTTCTGACTCCAAGAACTTTGCCGATGAGGCGGTGGAGGTCTTCGGGCTCGAAGGGCTTCCGGAGGGTGTCCATGACGCCGAGTTGGCGCATGCGGTTGAGGCGGTCCTTGTTGGCTTCGGTGGAGACGACGACGACGGCGACGTCGGCGAGGTCGGGCTTCTGTTTGAGTGCGGTAGCGAACTGCTCGCCGTCCATGACGGGCATGTTGAGATCGAGGAGGACGAGATCGACCCACTCACGATCAAGGAGGTCAAGGGCGTCCTTGCCGTTGCCGGCCTCGTGGATTCGGTCGTTGGGGACGCCGACGATCTGGCACACCTTTCGGATGGCCTTGCGGAGGATGGGAGAATCGTCGACGATGAGGACGTTGCAGTTCATGCAGCGGCTCCGAAGGAGGTCGAGGGGTCGGCGGCGGCGAGGGAATCTTCGGCGTCGCGGAAGTCGAGCCAGAGGAGGGCGATGTCGGTTTCGGCGGACTTACGGTCGAAGTGGAAGCGATGGCGGACGTGCTCGGCGAGGCGGTAGTCGAGCCCGTCGAAGCCGACGCCGAGCCCGGCCCAACGGGTGAGGGTGTCGGCGGCGTGGACGAGGTCGAAGAGTGGATCGTGGGTTGGAGGGGAAGGCGGAGGCTCGTGGTGGAACTCGATGGCGGCGGCGACGCGTTCGGGCAGGTTCCACGAGCGGGCGAGGGCGGCGCCGAGTTGGGCGTGGTCGAAGCCAAGGGCGGCGCGTTCGGCTTCGGCGTAGGAGCGTCGGGAGGTGTCGTGCTTGGCGATGAGTGCGGCGTAGGAGTTTCCGAAGCGGACGTTGATGGCGAGTTTGCCGATGTCTCGGAGAAGGGAGGCGATGAAGGCGAGCGCAGGATCGGGGAAGGCGTGCAGGAGGGCGAGACGTTCGGCGGCGATGGCGCCGGCGAGGGAACTGCGCCAGAGGGCGCCGCGTTCGAGCCCGAAGGCGGCGTTCTCGCCGCAGACGATACCGGCGACCTGCTGTTCGAGGAGGAGCCTTCGGGTGGCGTCGCGTCCAAGGCGAGCGAGGGATTGCCGGAGTTCGAAGTGACGGCCGGGCGTGCCGAAGAGTGCGGAGTTGGCCAGGCGCAGGATGGCGGCGGTGAGCGCGGGGTCCTGTCGGATGACGCGTTCAAGGGCGGCCCAATCGGAAGCGGGGTCGAGGATGATGGGGATCGCGCGAGCGAGCGTGGCGGGCATCGCGGGGAGGCGCGGCATCGACAGGATGTCGTTCATGCTGGCCATAAGGGGCGCTCCTCGGATTTGTTTTTGATGGTGACGAGGCCGTCGGAGAGGCGGAGGCACATGGTCCGGCTGTGGGTGCCGCCGGTGTCCTCGGCAGCGATGAGGACGCTGTTTTTCCAGAAGAGTTTTCGGAGCATGGTGCGGTTGCGGGTGCCGATTTTGAAGTGACCCTCGTCGGCGAGGATTTCGGCGCCCCCGGCGGCGCAGACGATGAGGCGTTCTTTTTTGGCGCCGAGTTCGTACGCGCGTTGGAAGAGGAGTGGCACGCCGGTGTCGGCGAACATGCAGGGGACTTTTTTGGCCTTTTCGGGGTTGACGCTGGCCTGGGGGAGCATGAGGTGGAGCATGCCGCCGACGTGGGTGACGGGATCGAAGATGGTGACGCCGATGCAGGAGCCGAGGGCGTAGGTGATGAGCGATTCGTTGGGGTTGGCGGAGACCTTGAGGTCGGCGATGCCGACGGTGAGACGTCCGGGTGGAGCGAGGGTGGGGGAGGTGTTTGTCAAGGCCGACACATGGACTCCTTGTGGTTACTTGACATAGAGGGAGGGCATGGCGGAACGGAGCCCGGTGTGCATGCCGGCGAGGGATTCGGCGCTCCCGACGGCGAAGATGCCATTGGGGCGGAGAAGGGCCGCGAAGCGGTTGACGAGGCGTTCGCGGGTGGGATGGTCGAAGTAGATCATGACGTTTCGACAGAAGATGACGTCGAAGGGGCCTTTCATGGGCCAGTTGGACATGAGGTTGAGTTGGGCGACCTTGACCATCTGTCGGAGGTGGGGCTGGACGACGAAGCGGTCGCCCTGGCGGGCGAAGTGCGCGGCGAGGAGGTCTCGGGGGATGGCCTTGACCTCGTCGGCGGTGTAGGTGGCGGCTTGGGCCTCGGCGACGGCGTAGTTGGAGAGGTCGGTGGCGAGGATCTGGATGTCCCACCCGCCGACGGACGCCAGCATGTCGTGGGCGATCATGGCGAGGGTGTAGGGCTCGCACCCCGTAGAGCACCCGGCGCTCCAGATGCGGAGTCTTTTGCCCGGGAGGGTGAGGTTGCCACGGGCGAGGGGGGTGAAGAGTTCGCGTTCGAGGTAATCGAAGTGGGCGCGGTCGCGGAAGAAACTCGTGACGTTGGTGGAGAGGATGTCGAAAAAGGCGAGGAGGTCCTGCTCCGAGGCGTTGGTCTCGATGTGGCGGAGATAGTCGGCGATGTCGTTGAACTCGGACTTTCGCAGGAAGGACGCGAAGCGGCTGGACACGAGTTGGAACTTGGAGGGAGGGAGCGAGAGCCCCCATCGCGCCTTGGCGATGGAGGCGATTCGCTCGAACTGCGGAGTTGAAAGTGGAGCAAGGACGGGCATGTGGCAATCTCAACGCGCGATCAGAAACGGGCGAGGGTTTCGTCGTTCTCCATGGGGATGAGGTCCTCGGGAGAGGG
>CAZIZO010000026.1:0-19283 GCA_964543905.1 uncultured Phycisphaeraceae bacterium | reverse complement strand
ACCTCACCAAGCAGGGCAAGATCGTCGTCCTCCAGTGGTTCAACCCCGACTGCCCCTTCGTCGTCATGCACTACGAAAAGGGCGCCAACACCTTCATTGAACTCGCCAACAAGTACAAGGACAAGAACGTCGTCGTCCTCGGCATCAACAGCGGCGCCAAGGGCAAGCAGGGCGCGGGCCTCGAACGCAACCAGAAGGCCATCAAGGATTGGAAGATCAACTACCCCATCCTCCTCGATGAGTCCGGCGCCGTCGGCAAGTCCTACAACGCCAAGAACACCCCACTCACCGTCATCATCGGGAAGGACGGCAAGATCGCCTACTACGGCGCCATCGACGACGGGCACGACGGCAAGGGCCCGGGCAAGAACAACTACGCCGCCAAGGCCCTCGACGAGATCCTCGCCGGGAAGCCCGTCACCACCGCCCAGACCAAGCCCTACGGTTGCAGCGTTAAGTATTGATCCCTCGCTCCACGCGAAGATGATCCACCTCACGACCCCCGCCCGCGCGGGGGTCGTGTCGTTTCCCGCGGCTCCGGGTGGCCCGGCAATCCCTGCCAGGTGCCGCTTGCGGCGGTCCGGAACTTCTTGCCGATCTTTCCCTTCAACATCGACAGTCGAACAACCCGATTCCCGGGGACTATTGAACACAGGGCCTCGCTCGGTTCGATGAGGCTCGGCCCACTCGAATGGGCGAACCGACGATCCCCTAAGATGCCTCGCATGGATGCTTTCCTCGACCATCTTGCCACGCTCCGCGACCTTGCCCTCTTCCTCCTGGGCTTCGGATTCATCGTCTTTGTCCACGAACTCGGGCACTTCCTCGCCGCGCGATGGGCCGGCATCCGCGTCCTCGCCTTCGCGATCGGCTTTGGACCCGCCGTCTGCTCCTTCCGCAAGGGGCTCGGCTTCCGCTGGGGATCGAGCGACAAGGAGTATCAGGATCGCCTCCGCTCCGACGCGAGCGCACCCGCCGCGAGCGCCATCAGCCCCACCGAATACCGCTTCAACTGGCTCCCCCTCGGCGGCTACGTCAAGATGCTCGGCCAAGAGGACCTCAACCCCAACGCCATCAGCGCCGCACCGGACAGTTACCAATCCACCCCGCCCTGGAAGCGCATGGTCGTCATCTCCGCGGGCGTCGTGATGAACCTCATCTTCGCCGCCCTCGCCTTCGTCTTCGTCTTCATGGTCGGCCTCAAGACCGAACCCGCGTGGATCGGGAACGTCGATCCCGCCTACCCCGCCGCCTCCGCCGTCGCCTCCAACGCCGCGGATCTCGGCGTCACCGAGCCCGGCCTCCACCCCGGGGACAAGGTCCTCACGATCAACGGGCAGCCCGCTCGCAAGTTCATGGACCTCGCGCTCGCCACCGCCATGTCCAAGAAGGGAACCCCCGTCGCCCTCGACGTCCAGCGCCCGGGCATCCCCTCTCCACTCCACTTCCAGATCGTCCCGACCAGGGACCGCGTCAGCGGCATGCTCTCGCTCGGCGTCGAGCCCGCACGATCGGCCAACGTCTCCACCCTCAAGCGGGCACGCGACCGTCAGGAGTTTGCCCGCGCCATGGACCGCCTCAAACTCCGCGGCGTTGAACCGGGCATGACCCTCCGACGCGCGGGCGATCGCGCCGTCGCCAGCACCATGGACGTCAACGCCGCCTTTGCCGCCTCCAACGGCAAGCCCGTCGCGCTCGAGTTCGTCGACCCTTCGGGCAAGGCCATCACCATCGACGCCACGCCCACCCCAGCGACCCAGCGCTCCCTCATCGAGGTCGCCAAGGACCGCGTGGTCCCGCTCGATCACGTCCTCGGGCTCACCCCCGTCATGAAGATCGCCGAGGCGCCCGCCGACGAGAACGCCCGCGCCAAGCAACAAGGCCTGCACGACGGCGACGTCTTCGTCCGCATCGGCTCCATCGAATATCCCAGCATCACGCAAGGCATGTCCGAGATCCAGGCCCACAAGGGCAAGACGATCCCCATCGTCGTCGCTCGCCGAGGCTCCGACGGTGCCACCCGCGAGGTCGCGCTCGACGTCGAAGTCTCCCCCGCCGGCACCATCGGCTTCCTCGCCGCCGACACGGGCAGCGACTCGACCCTCATCGCCCTCCCCCAGGCCCGCCTCGCCTCCATGCGCGCCGACGAACCTCCCAAGCCCCCCCCCGCCGCCGGGGTCTTTACCACGCCCGGCAGCCGCATCCTCTCGATCAACGGCACCAGCGTCTCCAACTTCCAGATGGTGCGCGAGGCCCTCCGATCGGCCGCGATCCTCGCCGGGAACTCCCCCACCACCCTCGACGTCGTCGTCGCCCTGCCCCAGGCGGGCCAAGACCCCTATCGCAAGGACGCCCCGCGCCAAACGATCGAATGGACACTCGCCGCCGACGACCTCCGAACCCTCCGCTCCCTCGGCTGGGAAAGCCCGCTGCCCCCCATGCTCTTCGATCCCGTCGAGTCCATCCTCAAGGGCAACTCCCCCGCCGAGGCGATCTCGCTCGGCATCAGCGAAACCCACGACGTCATGATGAACACCTACCTCACCTTCGCTCGCCTCTTTGAAGGCACCGTCAAGGTGCAGCACCTCAAAGGCCCCGTCGGCATCGCCCACATGGGCACCATCGTCGCCGAACGCGGCCTGATCTGGCTCCTCTTCTTCCTCGCCCTCATCAGCGTCAACCTGGCCGTCATCAACTTCCTCCCCCTCCCGATCGTCGACGGCGGGCAGTTCCTCCTCCTCGTCTGGGAGGCCGCGCGCGAGAAGCCCGCGCCGATCAGCGTGCAGAACGGCCTCACGCTCGCGGGGCTCGTGCTCATCGGGTGCGTCTTCCTGATCGTCACCTTCAATGACATCCGGACCTTGATCGGCATCTAACGCCGTCGCGACGAAGGCCCAGAGACGCGACCCCACCCCGTTCGAGACCAGGTGCTCGCCAGCACGACGTTCCGTCGTGCCCGCTCGCCCCGGTCCCGCCTTGCCCTCCTACGTCAACTTCAACGCGAAGAAGATCGCCGTGAACATCAGGTCCGCGATCACGATCGCCACCACCGATTGCACCACGGTGCTCGTCGTCGCCTTGCCCACGCCCGCCGCACCCCCCGTCACCTGCAAGCCGTTCGTGCACGCGATCGAGCCGATGAGCAGCCCGAAGACCGACGCCTTGCCCACGCCCGTCCAGAAGTCCACCTGCTTCGCCTGCGCGAGCGTGTTCTCGACGAACGTGGCGTACGGAATATCCAGCACCGTCACCGAGATGAACAGCGCCGCCAGGATCGAGATGATGTCGGCGATCACCGCCAACGCCGTCATGCTCACGATCGCCGCGAGCACGCGGGGCACGACGAGAAAGCGGATCGGGTTCAGCGCGTGCGCTTCCAGTGCCTCGACCTCCTCCCCCACCACCATCGTCCCGATCTCCGCCGCGATCGAGGCGCCCGCAAAGCCCGTCAGCACGATCGCGCCGATCAGCGGCCCAAGTTCCCGCAGCACCGCCACGCTGATGATGTTCGCGACCAACTCCTTCTGCCCAAACTGGTCCAGCGGCGGCGCAAGTTGGAACGCCAGGATCAGCCCCACGCACGCCGACACCAGCGACACGATGAAGATCGACCGCACGCCCACGCGCACGATCTGCGAGATGATCGCCGGACGCCCGATCCGCACCTTCCGGTGCGTCCACGACTTGACGATCCATCCGCCCGCGGACGTGCAGAGCGCCAACACCTTCCCGATGTGCTCGAGCACCCCCAGCGCCGTCTCGCCCACAAACTCGAGAGGCCACGCGAAGAACGCGGCCATCGCGCCCATCTCCTTCGCGGGCTTCGGGGGCGTCGAGGTTGGGGTGCCGCTCGTGGACATGCGCCGTGACGCGAGCATACCACGACATCGCCCGCCCGTCCACGCGCCCCAGCCGCGCGCACCGGCGCGATCCGTTTAGGCCGTCATCGCCGCCGCCGCATCGGGCGTGATCTTGAAGACCGTGTGCAGACGCGCGATCTCGAAGATCGCCCGAACCTTCTCGTTCAGCCCGCACAACACCAGCGGCGTCTGCGTCCGCTTCGAAATCTGCAACGCCTCCACCAGCGTCGCCAGCCCGGGCGTGCTCATGTACTCGACGCCCGTCAGGTCCGCCACAAGCCGCTTGGGCTTCTTGTCAAACGCCTGCTTGATGTGCAGGCGGAACGACGGCGCCTCCTGATAGCCGATCTCCCCCGCGGGCGCCAGGATCACCGCGCCCTCGCGCTCTTCCACACGCACTTTGATCGAATCTCGGTCGGACATCTCATTCTCCGGCGCCGGACGAACGCGGCGCCCCTTTTCCACTCATCGCGGCCTGGAGCGTAGCACTCGTCGGACGCTCCACGCAGCACGATTGCGTGCACGGCGCCTCCGACGGCTGCCGCTTGATCAGCGTCAGCCGCATCCCCGCCTTCTCCCGCCGCTCATACTTCGCCTCGTCCATCACTTCCTTGATGATGTGCACCCCCAGGCCGCCCGGCCTCACGTCGCACAGGTCCCGGCTCCTGATCGTGCACGGGTCCACCTGCTTCGCCTCGTCCTCGATCGTCAGCCGCAACTCCAAACGACCGTCCGCCTGTTCTTCGTGCTCGATCCGGACCCAGATCGGCCCATCCATCCGACGCTCGTACCCGTGCCGCATCACGTTGCACAGCGCCTCGTCCACCGCGAGCGCCAGGTGCGAGCAGTTCGTCTCATTGAATCCCAGCCTCTTGGCAACCGACGACACCAACTCCCGTACCCCGGCCAGGTAGAGCGGGTTGCTCACGAGTTCGATGCAAATGTGGGGAGGTGTGGTCATGCGTGGGGGGGGCTTGCCGTCTCGTTCCAACCGCATGGAGTCCCTTAGCCGCCTTGGGGCCGGGTGGGAGCCTGCTCCCTCACCCACGCCGCCCAGCGCTCCACCGCCGGGCGACGCTTCACCTCGGGCTGCGCATAATCGTATCCAAACGTTTGGTTCGTCAGTCGTTGCAACGTCGAAATCGCCAGGAGGCGTGTCGCCGGGTCGTCCGATTCCAGCATCTGCACCAGGTGCACACGCGCCCCCTGATCACCCGAGGCGGCAGCGTCCACAATCGCCGCGTTGCGGGCCCCTGGCTCAGGAGAGTCGAAATCAGGCTTCGGAACCGCCGTGCAGCCCGTGAGCCCCGCACAACCCGCGAGTGCAAGCCCACTCGCCCACACGGACGCGCGGCCAGAGAGGACTGGTGATGGGACCTTCACTCGGCCCATGATCGTGAGCGTAGACATCGACCAACTCACCCGCTCGAACAACCAGGATTCTCCCTAGAACCACCCGATTCGGGCACTCGACTTGGGGGGCCTCGCCCAATAACCTCTCCCCTTCCGGTTCGCACACCCAGGAACACGCCATGCCCCCGCCCCACGTCCCGCATCACGAGGTCGTGCCGATCCTCGATTTCGGCAGTCAAACGGCCCAACTCATCGCCCGCCGCGTCCGCGACGCGGGCGTCTTCTCGCTCCTCGTCTCGCCCCGAATCACCCCCGCCGAACTCGCCGCCATGAAGCCCAAGGGCCTCATCCTCTCCGGTGGCCCTTCGTCCGTCTATGACCAGGGCGCGCCCACCTGCGACCCCGGGATCTTCGACCTCGGCATCCCCGTGCTGGGCATCTGCTACGGCATGCAACTCGCCTGCCACCTCCTCGGGGGCAAGGTCACCCCCGGCGCTCATCGGGAGTTCGGCCGCGCCCAACTCTCCATCGCCGATCGCGCCGACCTCTTCCAGACCGTTCCCGAAAAGACCACCGTCTGGATGTCGCACGGCGACCAGGTCTCCTCCGTCGATCGCGCCATCTTCACCCCCATCGCCTCCACCCCCACCTGCCCCAACGCCGCCGTCCGATGCTCCACCCCCGACGCACGCGGGAACCCACGCCGATTCTTCGGCGTCCAGTTCCACCCCGAAGTCACCCACACCCCCCACGGCGAGGACGTCATCCGCAACTTCCTGCACCATATTTGTGGCTGCGAAGCCTCGTGGAAGATGTCGGGCTACGCCGAGCACGCCGCCCAACGCCTCCGTGAGCAGATCGGCGGCGAGGACGTCATCTGTGGGCTGTCCGGCGGCGTCGACTCCGCCGTCACCGCCGCCCTCCTTCACAAGGCCATCGGGCCGCAACTCCATTGCGTCTTCGTCGACACCGGCCTCCTCCGCAAGAGCGAACGCGAACTCGTCGAACAGACCTTCCGCGACCACTTCAAGATCGACCTCAAGGTCGTGGAGGCCGAACGCGACTTCCTCAGCGACCTCGCCGGCGTCTCCGATCCGCAGGAAAAACGCAAACGCATCGGGAAACGCTTCATCGACGTCTTCAAGGCCGCCGCCAAGTCCATCCCCCGCGCCTCCTTCCTCGCCCAGGGCACCCTCTACCCCGACGTCATCGAGTCCGGGCACGGGCACGCCGGACAGAGCGCCGGCATCAAACTCCACCACAACGTCGGCGGCCTCCCCGCCGACCTCGGCTTCAAACTCGTCGAGCCCCTCCGCGAACTCTTCAAGGACGAAGTCCGCAAACTCGGCGAAGTCCTCGGCCTCCCCGAAAACATGGTCTGGCGACACCCCTTCCCCGGCCCCGGGCTCGCCGTCCGCATCCTCGGCGAAGTCACCAAACCCAAACTTGAGGTGCTCCGCGATTGCGACGAAATCCTCCTCGAAGAGATCACCGCCGCGAATCTCTATCGCAAGACCAGCCAGGTCTTCGCCGTGCTGCTGCCCGTGCAAAGCGTGGGCGTGATGGGCGACGGACGAACCTACGAATCCACCGTCGCGATCCGTGCCGTCGAAACGCAGGACTTCATGAGCGCCGATTGGGCCCGCCTTCCCCACGAAGTCCTCGCCACCGTCAGTTCTCGGATCATCAACGAAGTCCGAGGCGTCAACCGCGTCGTCTACGACATCAGCAGCAAGCCCCCGGCGACCATCGAGTGGGAGTAAGGGTTTGAGCCGGGGTAGCGGCGAAGGGTCGGAGCGCCGATAATTAGGCATGATCTCGCAGATGACCAACATCCCCATCGCAGCGGAACTGATCGCCGAGCTCGAGCCCATCGCCAAACGGTTTGGGATGTCCGTCCCGGCTTACATCGCATTTCGAATGCGGGTCGAAACTCACCAACTCGACCGAGAGTTTGTGCGCGCCGCGAAGTTCGTCTTCTCAAAGTATCCCAAGACGCTCGGCAAGTTGGCCCAATGATCTACGGCGCGCTCACCAAACCGCCTCGATTTCTCTCCGTCGACGAAGTGATGATTCTCCACGCAACTTCGATCGAGTTGCATGGAGGGTCGCACGGTATTCGAGACGAGGGTTTATTGCGCTCCGCATGTGCGATGCCCGAACAAGGTTTCGCGGACGAGTTCGCGCACACCGTGCCGTTCGGCATGGCGGCCGCATACGCCTTTCACCTCTGCAAGAACCACCCGTTCGTCGACGGAAACAAGCGAACCGCCTTCGTCGCTTGCGTGAGCTTCCTCCAGATGAACGGCTGGGAGATGCAAGCGCCGGACGAGACGGCATGGGAGCAAATCGTCGCTATCGCCGAGAATCGCCTCGACAAAGCGGGGATGGAAACATGGCTCGTTCAGAACTGCCGACCGCGTTCCTCCATTGAGCTTCGGGACTTCATCTGCGGGCTCACTCCGAATGACTTCAGGCAGAAGGCAAATGAACTGAGCGCCTGCGGTGCGCAAGAACGTGGTGCTTCGTGGGACGAAGCGACTCGATCAATCCCCGTCATTGCCGACTTCGCTGCTGGGTACAAGCGCTGGCTCGACGAGGGCAAAGAACGAGAAGCAGGCGAGCTCTATGCCTACGCCAACATGCTCGTCATGATCTACCGCCTCGCCGAAGACCAAGGCTACGAATGGTAACCCCGCGTACCGCCTCCCCCGTCCTCCTCCGCTTCCCCCGCGGCAGCGATGAGCGCGAATACGTCGCGCTCCGAAACGCCAACAAGCACCACCTCGAACGCTGGGAGCCCCTCCCCGCGCCGGGCGATGACCCCTCGCAGGCCGCACGCTTTGAGCGCATCCTCGACTCCTGCAACTCCGACCGCGCCAAGCGATTCCTCATCTGCCTCACCTCCTCCGGCGAGATCATCGGCCAATGCTCCCTCGCCGAGATCATCCGCGGGCCCCTCCAACAAGCCTTCATGGGCTACTGGCTCGTCAAGCCCCACACCGGCAAGGGCCACATGACCGCCGCCCTCCGCCTCCTCCTCACCTACGCCTTCGACACCCTCGCCCTCCACCGCATCGAGGCCAACATCCAGCCCCACAACGCCCCCTCCATCGCCGTCGCTCAACGCCTCGGCCTGCGCAAGGAAGGCTTCTCGCCACGCTACCTCCAGATCGCGGGCGCGTGGGCCGACCATGAGCGGTGGGCGATCACGGCGGAGGACTACCGCGCCCTTCGCCAGGCAAGTCCGGCCGATTGGCCCGCCGCACCGAGCGTGCGGTGAACTCTTCAAATGCCCATCCCGCAGAATGTTGTGAGTCGCTACGTTGATCGCCTGGCCTTCGCCGCCGGAGTGACGAGCGGTGTGGGTGTAGCCCCGGCTGGAAATGTGTTTGACCAAAGCCTCGAAGCCGGTGAACGAGTTGGGGAGCTCGTTTTTCCCGAGTTCGACAAACTACACACTTGCAATTATTTCCTGTTGAAACCCACAAATGCGCTTGACATAGGGGGGGGGGGGGGGGGGGTATGTTGATGTTATGGCTCTCCAAACCACCTCGGTTTCTGGGGTACGTGGGCTTCAGTCCGTTGCGTTCGTTTCGGCACTTGTGTTCGCGCTTTCTCCTGGGCTTTCGTGCGACCCGGCGACGAACAAGCCAACGACAAACGCCGGTGCGGGCTGTACTTGGTGGTACAGGAACGGCATTCCGTCAGAACGGAATGTGTTGACGTCGTCAAGCGATGTAAAGATGAAGAAGGGGTGGCAACAACTGGACTTCTGTTTCTGCGGACTCTACATCTATCCGGAGGTGTGCCCGACATGCCCCCCGCTCGAGAATCAGGTGACAATTACAGACAGCATGACGTGGACGGTGCAGAACACGGTTACGGAGTCCTCTGCGTTTGCTCTCAAGGAGTTCTTGATTGACGCGCTGAGCTACACCTACACGCTCACCACGGCCGAACAGCAGTCGTTGTCAGGCACTCACACGGAAACGACGACGTTCACATTCCGACGACAAGCTGTCGGGTGTTTTACCCGATACTACAGGGAAGTTTGGGAGAAGCGAACGCGCTCTGGAAAACGGCTCAAGAATTGGGTGTACTACTGGCAGGGATTCACGGCGACAGGCACAGACTGCGGAACGCTTGCGCAGACGACATGCACGGAAACGACTATGGGTACTGCGGTCTGGAACACATACCCGAACTATCAGTGGGCACCATCGGAGCCGCCGTGCGGGGGCGTGCCGATACAGAATCCGGACGAGTGGGACGGGAAACGTGAAAAACCATGCTGCACGCCGTTGTGTCCTCCGCCTTCGCCGCCTACTCAGTCTTGTTGTGGTTGCATCACTCAGCCCTAGCCCCAAACTTTTTTAGGACGCTCGCCACCATGATCAATCGGAAAACACTGTGGACTTCGGGCGTTGCCGCGGCGGGTCTGGCGGTCGTCGGACTGTGGCTGTCGCGTGGAACCGCGGATGCGTTCACCCAGCCCACGGGCGGCGACCCCGAAGTACGAATTCCAGAAGAGGCGTTGGCTCGCCTAGAAGAACATCGACGAGCGTACCAATGGCTTGAAGAGGGGCGTCTCGACGAGGCACGAGAAATGGCGCGGAGGATGCTCGATTCTCCGACGCACGTTCGTGAGCCCGTGGAAGGACTTCGGCTGCTTGCGCAAATTGCGCGAAAGGAGCGTGACGTAACGGCGGCGGACACGTATCTGCAGATCGCACTTGCTCTCGTTGACCAAAATGATTCGTTGCTTGCCCAGGACCAGTCTGCGCGGGCAACGATCGTCATGGACCGCGCCGATCTGTCAGCGTTTGCCGCGCACGAACCTCATCTGGCCATCGAACTCTACGACGAAGTGATTTTGCACTCAACGCAAGCCCTGCCTCGCGAAATGTGGATAGCGTCGCAGAACGCGGCCATGCTCTGCTACAACGTTGGACGCATCCAGGAAGCTGTTCAGCGGGTGGACTCGCTTCTCGCTTCTCCATTTGTGTCCGAGATACCGGCAGATGATCTGCTCGATCTTCGGATGTCCCAAGCCTCATGGATGGTAGGTTTGGGCGAACTTGTCTCGGCACGACGCAAGTACCAGTCCATATGGAATGACTATCCATCTCGCGACAACCCCACCATCCTTCAAGCGGGTGTGTACCTCGCAGGATGGACGCCGCAACCCGCTGAGTGCGAGCGACGGCTTGCCTGGTGTCGAGAACTCTTGGATCAGGTCGCGTCAGTTCGTCGAAATCGAACTGGTCAAGGACGTACGGCCAGTTTCGACGATCTCGGCGACTTGGAGCGCCAGATTCAGGTTCTGATTGCCGACTCCGTCGAGTGCGCTGACCTCGATTTCATCAACCGAGCCAGAGCCAGCCAAGGGCTTCCGGCGGTCGTGCGATAACAGGGATTCGGCCACGGGAAAGTAGTGCTCTCCAATGCACTTCCTCGGGCGTGGGTGCTATCCTTGCTCCCCCCGAAACCAGCCTGATCCGGGCTGGGTCGGGCAGATACCGAGGAAAACCCGACCATGGCGACCACCGGCACCATCACCCAAGTCATCGGCTCCACCTTCGACGCTCAGTTCCCCGAGGACAAACTCCCCGAAATCTACAACGCCCTCCACATCAAGGCCGCCACCAAGGCCGGCGACCTCGACCTCACGGGCGAAGTCCAGCAGCACCTGGGCGGCGGGCGCGTCCGTGCCGTCGCCCTCGGCTCCACCGACGGCCTCCGCCGCGGCATGCCTTGCCTCGACACCGGCGCTCCCGTCTCCGTCCCCGTCGGCGAGGCCGTCTTGGGCCGCGTCTTCAATCTTCTGGGCAACCCCATCGACAAGAAGCCCGCCCCCGCCGCCGCCAAGCGCGCCCCCATCCACAAGGCCCCCCCCGCCTTCGCCAGCCTCAACCCCAAGACCGAAATCCTCCCCACCGGCATCAAGGTCATCGACCTCCTCTGCCCCTTCGTCCGCGGCGGCAAGATCGGCCTCTTCGGCGGCGCCGGCGTCGGCAAGACCGTCGTCATCCAGGAAATGATCGCCCGCGTCGCCAAGAACTTCGGCGGCTACTCCGTCTTCGCCGGCGTCGGCGAGCGCACCCGTGAGGGCAACGACCTCTGGCGCGAAATGGCCGAGGCCGCCTACACCGACGAGAACGGCAAGACCGCCCACGTCCTCGACAAGGTCGCCATGGTCTTCGGGCAGATGAACGAGCCGCCGGGCTCGCGCCTCCGCGTCGCCCTCTCCGCCCTCACCATGGCCGAAGAGTTCCGCGACGCCTCGGGCAAAGAAACCCTGATGTTCGTGGACAACGTCTTCCGCTTCACCCAGGCCGGTTCCGAAGTGTCGGCGCTCCTTGGCCGCATGCCCAGCGCCGTCGGTTACCAACCCACGCTCTCCACAGAAATGGGCGCCCTCCAGGAACGCATCACCTCCACCGCCAAGGGCGCCATCACCTCGGTGCAGGCGATCTACGTCCCCGCCGACGACCTCACCGACCCCGCCCCCGCCACGGCCTTCAGCCACCTCGACGCCTTCATCGTCCTCTCCCGCGGCATCGCCGAGAAGGGCATCTACCCCGCCGTCGATCCCCTCGCCTCCACCTCGCGCATCCTCGATCCCCAGATCATCGGCGAGCGCCACTACCGCATCGCGATGCGCGTCCAGCGCATCCTCCAACGATACAAGGACCTCCAGGACATCATCGCCATCCTCGGCGTCGACGAACTCTCCGAAGACGACAAGCAGACCGTCAGCCGCGCCCGCAAGATCGAGCGCTTCCTCAGCCAACCCTTCCACGTCGCCGAGCAGTTCACGGGCTTCAAGGGCGTCGACTCCCCCCTCGACGCCACCATCGACTCCTTCGAACGCCTCTGCAACGGCGAGGGCGACAGCCTCCCCGAAGGCGCCTTCATGTACGTCGGCACGCTCGAAGACGCCAAGGCCAAGGCCGCCAAGATGGCCGCGGGCTAAGCAGTGCACACGGGGCTTCGAGCCTCGGGTATCCATGCTCGGCACAATCCAGAACCCTCGGCCAAGTCCGAGGGTTCTTTCGTTCCGTATCAGATCGCATCCCCAACACCATGCCACCACCCGGCGTGTGGGGGCGTCCCATTCCCCACGTCAAGACCCAACACGATTGGCTCCACAGGACGGCGAGCCCCGTTCCCCACACCTCCCGGTCGATTCCGGGGCGACTGGACACCGCACCTTCGCCGGTGAACGATCACGCAAGGGGGAGAGCGGCAAACGTTCGCGATCGGTGGTGGCGATATGGTGGTGAGGTT
This sequence comes from uncultured Phycisphaeraceae bacterium, assembly GCA_964543905.1. Lineage (GTDB taxonomy): Bacteria > Planctomycetota > Phycisphaerae > Phycisphaerales > UBA1924. The sequence goes on along the minus strand of CAZIZO010000026.1, from coordinate 6,777 downwards.
TCGAGCGTCCGAGTCGTCGAGCGTCGGGTCTGTGCGCCCCGCCGCGTCCTCCGCCATCGCGCGCCCGCAGCACAGGAGTTGCCCATGACAACCGCGGCCATGTCCTCCAAGCGTCGCAGCGCGCGTTCGGGCGGGAGCCATCCATCCGTCCCTTCCACGCGAACGAACACCAAGCCCGTGCCCGCCTCCACTGGCGCCGCCCTCGACTCCGACCCCTCCCGCGTCATCCGCGCCCCGCGAGGGCACGACTGCTCCTGCAAAAACTGGATCATCGAGGCCGCCCTCCGCATGCTCATGAACAACCTCGACCCCGAGGTGGCCGAAGCCCCCGACAAACTCGTCGTCTACGGCGGGCGCGGCCAGGCCGCCCGGAACTGGGCCTGCTTCGACGCCATCGTTGCGACACTCCAACGCCTCGAACCCGACGAGACCATGCTCGTGCAATCGGGCAAGCCCGTCGGCGTCATCAAAACCCACGAGGACGCGCCCCGCGTCCTCATCGCCAACTCCAACCTCGTCCCCGCCTGGGCCACCCAGCAGCACTTTGATGATCTGGCCGCCAAGGGCCTCATGATGTACGGCCAGATGACCGCCGGCTCCTGGATTTACATCGGCACCCAGGGCATCCTCCAAGGCACCCACGAAACCTTCGCCGAACTCGGCCGTCAGCATTTCCCCGACTCCAGCGATGCCAGCGGCGCCACCCTCGTCGGACGCCTCTGCGTCACCGCCGGCTGCGGCGGCATGGGCGGCGCCCAGCCCCTCGCCGTCACCATGGCCGGGGGCGTCTGCCTCATCGCCGACGTCAACACCGAGTGCCTCACCCGCCGCGTCAAGACGCGCTACCTCGACGAAGTCATCGACGACATCGACGAGGCGATCGACGCCGCGATGCGGTATCGCAAGGGCCGCGTCGCCCGCTCCATCGGCGTCAACTGCAACGCCATCGAACTGCTCGAACGCCTGATCGAGCGCGACATCACCCCCGACGCGCTCACCGATCAGACCAGCGCCCACGACCCGCTCATGGGCTACGTCCCCGTCGAGATGACCAACGAAGAGGCCAAGGTCTACCGCAAGGCCTGCCCCGCCGAATACCAGCGCCTCAGCCTCGCCAGCATGGCCCGCCACGTCCGCGCCATGCTCGAACTCCAGCGCCGCGGCGCCGTCACCTTCGACTACGGCAACAACATCCGCCAACGCGCCCTCGACCAGGGCGTCACCGACGCCTTCGACTTCCCCGGATTCGTCCCCGCCTTCATCCGCCCCCAGTTCTGCCGCGGACGCGGGCCCTTCCGATGGGTCGCGCTCTCGGGCGATCCGCGCGACATCGCCGTCACCGACCGCGCCCTCATGGACGCCTTCCCACACGACAAGGCCCTCCACCGCTGGCTCAAAATGGCCGGCGAACGCATCGCCTTCCAGGGGCTCCCCGCACGCATCTGCTGGTTCGGCCAGGGCGAACGCGCCAAGGCCGGCCTCCTCTTCAACGATCTCGTCCGCCACGCCAAGGTCAAGGCCCCCATCGTCATCGGACGCGACCACCTCGACTGCGGCAGCGTCGCCAGCCCCAACCGCGAGACCGAAGCCATGAAGGACGGCACCGACGCCGTCAGCGATTGGGCCCTCCTCAACGCCATGGTCAACGTCGCCAGCGGCGCCAGTTGGGTCTCCTTCCACCACGGCGGGGGCGTGGGCATCGGCTACAGCCAACACGCCGGACAGGTCATCGTCGCCGACGGCAGCGACGCCGCCGCCAAGCGCCTCGAACGCGTCCTCACCAACGACCCCGCCATGGGCGTCTTCCGACACGCCGACGCGGGCTACGACGAGGCCCTCGCCTGCGCGACGGAACACGCGCTCGACCTCCCGATGCGGTAAGGCCCTCGCCCGTCCGACGTTGGTTTCCCTACGCTCCGCCACCCATGCCCGCTCTCCTCGTCGCCCGCGACCTCGCCAAGCACTTCGGCGCTCGCACGCTCTTTACCCGCATCTCCATCAGCGTCGAAGAAGGCGAGCGCCTCGCCCTCATCGGCCCCAACGGCGCGGGAAAGAGCACCCTCCTCAAGATCCTCGCCGGGCTCGATGACGCCGACGCCGGCGACCTCTCCCTCCGCCGCGGCGCCCGCGCCGCCTATGTCGCCCAGTCCGACACCTTCCCCCCCAACCTCACCGCGAGACAAGCCGTCGTCCACGAACTCTCCCGCCTCGTCCGCACCAACCAACTCCCCCACCTCCACGACGACCACGAGATCGAACTCCAGGCCGACATGACCCTCGCCCGCGTCGATCTCGATCCCGTCCTCGATTCACCCTGCGATTCACTCTCCGGAGGGCAACGCAAGCGCCTCTCCATCGCCCGCGCCCTCGCCCAGGAGCCCGACCTCCTCCTCCTCGACGAGCCCACCAACCACCTCGACATCGAAGGCATCGCCTGGCTCGAGCACACCCTCCGCTCCGGCGCCTTCGCCTCCATCGTCATCACCCACGACCGCGCCTTCCTCGAATCCACCGCCACGCGCATCGTCGAACTCTCCCACGCCTACCCCGACGGCACCTTCTCCGTCCAGGGCGGCTACGACGAGTTCCTCCGCCGCAAAGCCGAGTTTCTCGAAGGCCAGGCCCGCCAGGAACAAGCCCTCAGCGCCCAGGTCCGCGAAGACCTCCGCTGGCTCAGCCGCGGCGCCAAAGCGCGCCGAACCAAGAGCAAGAGCCGCATCGACGCCTCCTTCCAGCGCATGGACGAACTCGCCGAACTCAAACTCCGCAACGCCCCCGCCAAAGCCGCACAGATCGACTTCACCTCCACCGATCGCCAGACCCGCAAACTCCTCGTCGGGCGCGGCCTCTCCAAGTCCTTCGCCGGCCGCACCCTCTTCTCCAACCTCGACATCCTCCTCTCCCCGGGCGACAAACTCGGCCTCATGGGCCCCAACGGCAGCGGCAAGTCCACCCTCATCCGCCTCCTCACGGGCGATCTCCAGAGCGACCCGCCCACCCCCGCCATGCTCCGCGACGAGGCCGAGATTCGCCCCTCCCTCCCCCACGGCACGCCCGACCTCGCCACCATCAAACGCGCCGACCACCTCCGCGTCGTCCTCTTCAGCCAGCATCGCCGCGAACTCGATCCCTCCATGACCCTCGCCGACACCCTCTCCCCCGCCGACAGCGTCGTCTTTCGCGATCGCCTCCTCCACATCGCCACCTGGGCCCAGATGTTCCTCTTCTCCAAGGACCAACTCGCCCAGCCCATCGCCTCGCTCTCCGGCGGCGAACAGGCCCGCGTCCACATCGCCCGCCTCATGCTCGAACCCGCCGACGTCCTCATCCTCGACGAGCCCACCAACGACCTCGACCTCGCCTCCCTCGACGTCCTCGAAGAAAGCCTCGAAGAGTTCCCCGGCGCCCTCGTCCTCGTCACCCACGATCGCGCCATGCTCGACCGCCTCGCCACGCGCATCCTCGCCCTCGACGGACAAGGCGGCGCCCGATACTTCGCCGACTTCGCCCAGTGGCAACGCCTCCACGACTCCAAGCCCGATCGTCGGAGCGCGAGCAAGCCCTCCAAGTCCGCGGACACCCCGCCCCCTCCCCTCCCGACGCCCGCCCCGCACGCACGCAAGAAACTCAGTTTCAAGGAACAGCAGGAACTCGCCTCCATCGAGCCCGCCATCGAGAAACTCGAATCCCAGGTCCGCGCCTGGGAGGAAGAACTCGCCTCCCCCGCCGCCGCCGCCGACCACAAGAAACTCGCCCAACTCGGCCAGCAGATCGCCGACGCCCACGAGCGCCTCGCCACCCTGTATTCCCGCTGGCAGGAACTCGAAGACCGAAAGTAACGCCAATCAAAACGCCCCGCCGGATGGGCGGGGCGATGGTATGGTCAGTCGAGTCCACCTTACTTCTTCGGCGCGTCCGCCGGGGCCGCCGGGGCTGCGCCTGGAGCCGGCGCCGCCTCCGCCGCCCTCGCCTCAATCTTGAGTTCCTTCATCACCTCCGCCGTCAGGTCGTCGCCCGCCGGCATGCGCAGCACCGGCCGCGCCAGCATCTCCTGCACCGCACCCTGCACGTTGGGCGACCTCACCAGTTGCGCGTCCGTCCGCGACCCGATGATGTGCGTATACCCGCGCGCGTCCGCGATCCTCCCCGCCGCGTCGATCACCACCCGATACGCTTCCGCGATCTGGTCCGTGTTGTACTTCTCCACGCCGTTCCGCGTGTTCTCGTCCTCCGCCCGAAGCGCCTGCGCCTTCTCGATGATCCCCGCCTTCTCCGGGCTGTCCTCGGGCAGGGAGCGGAACTTCGCCTCCAACTCGCCAAACTCCGTCTGGCTCTTGGTCAACTTCTCCGCCGCGTCCTTCTGGAACGCCTCGCGCGCGATCTTGTACCGATCGCTGTCCACCAATCGCTCCACGATCATCAGCGTGTCCAGCACCCCGATCTTGACCGGCGCCGTCCCGCTCGTTCCACCCTGCGCGTGCGCCGCCTCCCCCACGCCGCGCCATCCCAATCCAACTGCCACGGCCAGGGTGATCCCGCCATAGACGAACAGACGCTCAACCTTGTTCATGTCGATTCCTTGCGATGCGGCAGAGTCGCTCGGGCCGCCGCGGGCCTTCCGAGGCGTCTTCCACGCTGGAAAGCCTCTTGGAACGCCAAGTATAGACGAACCAACCCGCGCCCTGTTCCCCCTCGCACGAGCGCCCCGCCCGCGCCCCGCAGTCCACTCACCGGATCACATGCCTCCCGAACCGCCGCTGCGCCCCCGTCGCCACAAACCCAAACGCGTTGTGCAGGGGCAGCAACACCAGCGACAACGCCAGCGCCGCCACGCCCGTGTAGATCGCCGACCCCAGCCGCGCAAACAACTCCTCCTTCGTCCCCGCCAGGATCGGGTCCCCATACCACCGATGCACCGCGTGGAACGCCACCACCACCGCGTGCGCCGCGACCGACCCGAAGATCGCCAACGCCGCGATCGACAGCACGTTCCGCTTGTTCATCACCCCACGCAACGCCAGCACAAACTGGCACGCCAACGCATACCCCAGCACATGCGGCCCCACCAGCACCACCTCGCCCCCACCGTTCGCCAGCGCCACCCGCGACGTCAGGTCCATCACCACCCCCAGCGCCACCCCGCCCCACAACGCCGTCGTCGAACTCGCGAACGTCGACACGTACACCAGCAGCACGAACACAAAACTCGGCGATACCCCTCCGCCCACCTCCAGCGTCGTCCGCAACCCCATCTCCAATCCAAAGCACACCCACGCGGCGAGCGCAAACGTCAGCCAGTTCACGTTCGCCCCCCTTCCTTCGCCTCATCCCCGGGCGACATCGGCACGCGCAGGATCACCTCCTTCACGCTCTCCAACCGCTGGATCGTCGGCCTCACCGTGATGATCTGCCGCTGCAGCGACGACGGCGATGGGTCCACCGCCTCCACCACCCCCACCGTCAAATACTGCGCGCTCCTCGGCCACGAATCGTCGTACAGCCGAACCACCTGCCCAACCTCCGCCTTGATCGGCACCCCCGTCGAATCCACCCGATACGTCACCGGTCCTCGCAGCGTCCCATTCCCCACCGCGTCCAACTGGCATTCCAATCGCTCCCCCGTGTTCGACGTCCGCACGCCCCCCGCCTTCTCCAGAATCACCACCCCACGCAGGCCCCCCGCCCCCTTCGACGTGATCGGCAGCACCCCGCACGTCCGCGACGACACCTCCACCACCTTCCCCACCAACTGCAACCCCGTCGCCACCGCCACCGTGTTCTCGATCACGCCCTCCCGAGAGCCCGCCCGCACCCGCAGCAACTTCCCGCCCAGATCGCTCGGCGACCCATACACCGGCGCCGGAATCTGCCGCGGCGGCTGATCCTGCACCAACTCCGCCATCACCTTGAACTGCTCCAGCATCTTCGCCAGCCGCTTCACCTCCTCTTCCGCCTGATCCGCACGCAACCGCTCCACGTCCCGCTCACGCTTCATCGCCCGCAGTTCCGCGCTCTCGTCCTTCCCCTTGCCCTCGCGCGAAAACACACCTCCCAACGCCGTCAGCGGGTGGCTGATCGGCGCGATCACAAAGTCCGGGACCACCCCCAAATGCCGCGCCCACGACGTCACCCTGATCGGTAAGAGCCCAAACACCGCCAGCACGACCAGCGTGAGCATCAACATCCGCCGTGATGGGTCCGTGTGCGTCATCAGCAGTATCGAAGCGCGACTCCGCAGAACCGCGGCTCGGGGTTGCGGTCGAGTCGTCCGCGATCGCCCCCAGTCATCCGAGGCCGCCCCTAACTATCCAAATCGTTCTCGAGCGTGTCCTTCCACTCCTCGATGTGCTCGAGGTAGATGCACGTCCCCCGCGCCACGCACGTCAGCGGGTCCTCCGCCAACTTCGTGTCCAGACCCGTCGCCTTCTGGATCACCTGCGGCAACCCTCGCAGCAGCGACCCGCCCCCCGCCATCGTGATCCCGTTCTCCACCAGGTCCGCCGCCAGTTCCGGCTCCGCTCGCTCCAGCGTCCGCGTCACCGCCTCGCAGATCGCCTGCACCGGCTCTTGCAACGCCTCGCGAACCTCCTCCGTCGACACCACCGTCTTCCGCGGCAACCCCGAGATCATGTCCCGACCACGCACCTCCATCGTCCCCTCGGGCCCAACGGCGCACGCACTCCCGATCTCGATCTTGATCCGCTCCGCCGTCTGCTCCCCGATCATCATGTTGTACGTGCGCTTCATGTGGTTGATGATCGCCTCGTCCATGTCGTC
>CAZIZO010000025.1:0-28350 GCA_964543905.1 uncultured Phycisphaeraceae bacterium | reverse complement strand
GGGCAGTCGGGGTTGAACCACTGGAGGACGACGATCTTGCCCTGCTTGGTGAGGTCGGCGAGGGAGACTTCCTTGCCCTCGGTGTCCTTCAGTTTGAAGTCGGGCGCGGTTTCGCCCGGGGCGACCATCTTGGGCTCGGACTTCTTGGAGTCCTTCTTCGCGTCCTTGTCGTTCTTGTGGTCGTGATCCTTATGGTCCTTGTGATCTTTGTGCTCTTTCGTGTTATTGGCGGGCTGGGTCTCCTTGGTGGGCTTGGACTCCTGCGCCAGGGCCGGGGCGCCGGCGAGGCCCATCACGAGGGCCGCCGCGGCGAACGCTCCGAACAACGACTTCTGCACGTTCTTCATCGATATCTACTCCAAAGGTCCCACGAGAGCGGGACGACCGATCGAGGCGAACTCCGGCGGCCACACGCCGCTCGGGTGCCTGTTTGGTGCGCTGACGTCCAATCCGACCGCCTGTCCGTCTTTCGCTCGAGTTCGAGAAACGTTAGACGCTCGGTGGTGATGCATGTTCCGAGCGTCAAGAGACGAGTACGTCCGCCAACCCGCGTAGTTCGTTCAGTCTTTGGACGGGGGCGGGATCTGGAGGTGGTAGTACTCCACCTTTGGTGCTTTACCGTTCTCCAAGTCTGGACGTGTGACGGCGACGATTCCGTCAATGAGTTTGGCGGCCTCACGCGCGGTTTTCATCCCGCCGAACCTGAGTCGGAGCGATTCCCCCGCCGCCTCGCCCTCGCGGGCGATGTTCTGGGGGACGGGGCAGTCCTTGCCTGGCATGAACTCGACTTTCATCGCCTTGGCGGATCGAAGGATGAGGTTTCGACCTTCCCAGGTCGCGGTCACGAGGCCGTCCTTGGGCCAGGGCTTGGGGATTCGCGCTCGTGCGGCGGAGAAGAGGCGAGCGTCGTCGCTCGCCTTGGGCGTGTCGTCGGCGCGCCCGACGGTGGCGGACATGCTCACGGTGCGATCTTCGGGAACGCAGATCTTGTCGCAGACGAGCCAGCGGCAATCGGCCGAGAAATCGACCTTGGTGCCGGGCTTCGCGTTTGCGGGAACGTGGACGGGGAGGATGAGCGTGACGCTGTCCTCATAAATGTGGTCGAGGATATCGCCCTCCGCAACGTGGCGCTTGGGGGCGGGCCAGAGGATGGGCTTGACCTCGTAGCCCTCGGGGGCGGAGAGTTTGATCTCGGGGGCGAAGCCCGTGTCGTTCATTCCGTCCCAATAGAGGTGCCACTTGCGCTCGATCTGGAAGTGGACGGCGAGGTAGTTGATTTTGCCGGGCATGAGTTCGGCGTGCTCGCGGATGAGCGTGGGCGTGGCGTGCGGCCTGGGCAGGTCGTCGTCGGGCGGGAGCGCGAACGAGAGCACGGGAAGCAGCGCGATGAGCAAGGCGTGCAAGAAGGTCATTTTCGTTCTCGGGCCGGAGGTGCTATCTTCTCAGCATGAGTTTAGGCCCCGCCGCTCCACTCTGGGTTTGCCGAGGTGTCGTGCTGGTGTTCGCGTGCTTTGCGATCCTCACGGGTGTGGGGTGTGAGACCGCGACGAACGAGAAGAACGTGCAGAAGGCGCTCGTTTCGCTGGCCGAGGTCCGGCGATTAGTGGACGACTCGGGCAAGAGCAAGGACGCGAACCTGCTCCTCCTGGTCGATCCACGCGCCAAGGTGGACTTTGACCAAGGGCATATCCCGGGCGCGAAGAACGTGCTGCTGGGGGACATCCCGTTTGATCGGCGAACGATCGAGGACATTGGGCAGCGGCGACCGCTCGATCCGATGTTCAAGCGTGCGAAGCACGTGATCGTCTACGGCAAAGACCCGGCGAGCCCTTCGGGGCGTGCGATGACGAAGCGGCTCCTGAGCCTGGGCGTGTCGAGCACGCGGTTTTTCGCGGGCGGGTTGGAGGAGTGGGTCGGGGCGGGAGGCGAGTTGGAGACGGGGAGCGCGGCGCCGGCGAAGCGGGAGTGATCAGGCGAAGAAACTCTTCAGGCGCTCGATGCCGCTGAAGTGGGCAAGGTCGCGCACCTCGCCCGGGTCGAGGAGGACCCCGCCGCAGACGGTGCAACTGAGCATGTGGACGTGCGGCTGCTTCTTGTCGACGACCTCGATGAGGCGGGCCCCGTCGCGCGGGCAGCAGGCATCTTTGGGCTCGGCCTTGCCCTTGTGGCGGTAGTGCCCGGTGGTGGCGTCGAGCGCGTGGGCGGCGTCCTTGTTCAGGAGGACGCGTTGCAACTCGGTGGCATCGAACCAGAAGGCGCCGCATGCCGTGCACTTGTCCACGTTGACCTTGAGCGCCCCCTCGCCCGCGGGGACCTTCTTCATGGGGGCGGCATCCTTGGGGCAGAGGAGTGAGAACGCGCTGGGGGCGGGGGACGGATCGGCGGGGTGCTGGGGCATGCGAGGATCGTACTCGACGTACGCTGATCGCATGCGCGAAGCCCCAGCCTGGTTTGATGCCCACCTCGACCTTGCGTATCTCGCGCTGTGCGGGCGTGACATGCGGAGCGCGAACCTCGCCACGTGCGGGGGGCCGGACGTGCCCGCGGGGGTGACGCTGCCCTCGCTGCGCGACGGGGGTGTGGGGTGGGCGCTCGCGACGATCTTCACGGAGGCGGACGGCAAGGACGAGCCGATCTCGTACCCCTCGGGTGACGTCGAGGCGGCCCATCGCGCGGGCCTCGCACAACTTCGTGTGTACGAGGCGTGGGCGAAGGCGGGCGAGGTCGAGTTGCCGGGCGCCCCCTCGCCGGGGGACGTGGCGGGGGGGAGGGCTCCCGAAGTTGCTTTGCCAGCACCGTCCGCATCCCCACGGGGCGCATCTGGGGCGCTCCGTGCCGGCATCCTGATCGAGGGCGCGGATCCCATTCGATCCGCCGACGAACTCGGGTGGTGGCGTGCCCGCGGCGTGGTGGTGATCGGGCTCGCGTGGGCCAAGGCGAGCCGATATGCCGGAGGAAACGCCACAGAACTGGGTCTGAGCGAGGCGGGACGCGTGCTCGTGCGGGAGATGGATCGGCTGGGGGTGGTGCATGATGTCTCGCACCTCTCCGACGCGGCGCTGGCGGACCTGCTCCGCGCGACCGACCGCCCGGTGATCGCGTCGCATTCCAACTGCCGATCCATCCTGACCAGCGCCCCCCTCGCGTGCGGATCGCACGGCTCGGGGATCGCCATGACGCAGCGTCATCTGACGGATGAGACGATCCGTGAGATCGTGCGGCGTGGGGGCGTCGTCGGGGTCAATCTCTTCTCGCCCTTCCTGGTCGCCGGGGGCGGGCGCGATCGGCGCGCGACGATCGGGGAGGCCGTGGCGCACGTGGAGCGTCTGTGCGACCTCGCGGGCGATCGGGAGCATGTCGGGCTGGGGAGCGACATGGACGGCGGGTTCAGCGCGGCGAAGTTGCCCGAGGGGATCAATCGCCCCGCGGACCTGGCGAGGCTGGGCGACGCGCTGGCGGCCCGGGGGTGGACGGAGCGCGAGATCGGCGGGTTCGCGTCGGGCAACTGGCGACGATTCTTCGCGCGGCACGCGCCCCACGCGTTCGGCGGGGAGGCGACCTAGACTTCCCCCCGCGCCATCTCGGCGCGGGATTGGCCTCCTTTGGAACTTCTCATGGACCCGAGACAAGCCCAGATTCGCGAGCGAGCAGGCCTGGAAGAGTCGCGTCTGAACCAGGACTTCATCGAGGCCCTGCGCAAGTACAGCACCCCGGTGCTGCTCGTGCTCGCGATCGCGGCGGGCGGGTATGTCGCGCTGAACAAGTATCGCAAGGCGCAGACGGAGAAACTGGAATCCGCCTTCACGGAGTTCGAGGCCGCCAACTCGTCGACGGCGCCCAGCCCCGAGTCGCTGAAGCGCGTGGCGGAAGACCACGGGAAGGTGGGCGCGGTCGCGGCGCTGGCGAAGATGCGGGCCGCCGATGCGTTGATGGATTCGGTGCGGAGCGGTCTGCGTCCCGGCGCGAAGGTGACGCCCACGGGCGCGCTGGAGAAGCCCGAGGACGCGATCACGGACGAGGAGCGCAAGACGTTTCTCGCGAGCGCGGAGGCGTTGTACAGCGAGGTGGCGCAGTTGACCGCGAACCACGCGCCGCAGTTGCCGCTGCGGGTCGGGGCGATCTTCGGGCTCGCGGCCGTCGCGGAGAGTCGCCAGGATTATGAGGCCGCGAAGGCGAAGTACGACGAGATCATCCGTCTTACCGAGCACACGCAGTTCAAGATGCACGCCGACGTGGCGAAGGCGCGCATCGCGAAGTTGGACGAACTCAAGAATCTTCCGAAGTTGTACAGCGACGCGGAACTTCCCGCGGACCCGACGGCACCGAAGATGGACATGAATCCGATCGTCCCGGAGATCATGCCGATGCCCGTGCAGGCGGAGCCTGCGGGGCCGTCGCCCGCCCCGGCCGGTCCACCCGCGCCCGCGCCGCAAGCACCCGGCGAGGCTCCCAAGCCCGCGGACCCGTCGCCGACGGACCCGCCGAAGTAGCCCATGCCGACCGGTCGGCCTCATGAGGGACGATCACCCCAGCGCGAGATGGAGATCGACGCGGGGGACGTGGCTCGCGCGTCGGGGCTGATCCTGCCCGGGGGCAAGGTGAGTGCGGAGGCGCTCGCGCGGGCGGCCCAGCAGGCGGGCGAGTCGGGCGACGAGGACGAGGAACTGGGGCGCGTCGTCTTTACGCTCCAGCGCGACCTCAAGAAGCGCCTCGACAAGTACCTGACGGATCGCATCGGATTCATGAGCCGCAACCAGTTGCAACGCCTCATCGACGAGGGCGGCGTGCTGGTGAACGACAAGCCCCCCAAGGCTTCGACGGTGCTGCGGGCGGGGGACGTGGTGGAGGTCGTCGTGCCTCCCCCGCCGAGCAAGGACATCATCGGGGAGGACATTCCGCTCGACGTGATGTACGAGGACGAGTACATCATCGTGCTGAACAAGCAGCCCGACATCATCGTGCATCCGGCGCGGACGCACCTGCGGGGCACGATGATCAACGCGCTGACGTACCATTTCCAGAACCGCTCGCCGTTCAAGGGGCACGCGGGGAACAAACTCTCGACGGTGGGGGGCGAGTTTGCACGTCCGGGTGTGGTGCACCGCCTGGATCGTCACACGTCGGGGTGCATCGTCTTCGCGAAGCAGGACGAGGCGCACTGGAAACTGGGGCACCAGTTCGAGCACCGGACGGTGGACAAGCGGTACCTCGCGGTGGTGGAGGGGCGCGTGGAGCCGGACCAGGACGTCATCAACCTGCCGATCGGGAACCACCCCTCCAAGGAGAAGGGCTATCGCGAAAAGTACGTCGTGCGTCACGACGAGCAGGGGAAGAACGCGGTGACGATCTATCGCGTGCGCGAGCGGTACGACGTGGGGAGAGACGGACGCACGCCGGCGGGCGGGCACGAAGGCGAGGGGAGCGACATCGCGAGGCGCCCGCCGATCGCGGGCGCGGCACCTCGCCCGGGGCTGGGGTGGAGCGTCGCGGCGCCCGCAGGCGCCGCCCCATCGGTGCCCTCGTCCCGGCGTGCCGCCGCGCCGACCAGCAAGGAGTACACCTTGGTCGAACTCGAACTCAAGACGGGGCGCACGCACCAGATCCGCGTGCACCTCTCGCACAACGCGTGGCCGATCGTGGGGGACGACATGTACGGCGGGCATCCGTTCGTGGACGAGCGGGGCGAGACGATCATCGCGCGGCAGGCGCTCCACGCGTGCACGCTGGGGTTTAGGCACCCGATCACCGAGCGGCCCATGCAGTTGACGGCGCCGCTGCGGGGCGACATGGCTCGGCTCGTGCGGACGCTGCGGCGGATGAGCGGAGGGGGCGAACGGGTTGAGACGCGGGGGGCGACGGTCGATCTGGAGAAGGCGGTGGGGGCGATGCCCTGAGAAGAGGCCGCGGCGTCGTCCTGGAGCGTGCGAGGAGGTCGCCGTCTCGTTCTGCTCGCGTCGCGTCCACTACACTGCGTCATGTCCAAGCGTTCTCCTGATCGTCAGCGCTACCTCGCCCCCAACGTGCCGATCGTGTACGAGGATGATGACGTGCTCGTGATCGACAAGCCCGCGGGGCTGGCGACGGTGCCGCCGCCCGGGCGAGATTCGGAGAACGCGTTCTCGATGGTGAAGCGCCACGTCCGAAACGCGAAGAAGCAGCGCGGCACGCGTGCGTGGATCATCCACCGCCTCGATCGCGAGGCCTCGGGGCTGCTCGTCTTCGCCAAGACCGAGGCGGCCTTCGAATCGCTGAAGGAAGAGTTCCGCACGAAGCGCGTGCGGCGCCTCTACGCGGCGGTGGTCGAGGGCGCCCTGCCCTCCGCCCCCGCCGGGGCCGGGGCCGGCGCGGACTGGCGCACGGTCCAGAGTTTCCTCGCCGAGGATCGCGATGGCCTGGTCCGCAGCACCGAGAGCCCCACCCGGGCTCGGCGCGACATGGACGACGACGGTGACGCGGCGAAGCGCGCGGTGACGCACTATCGCGTGCTCGCGACCGGGCACAACCGCAGCCTCCTCCAGGTCCGCCTCGAGACCGGACGCAAGAACCAGATCCGCGTGCACATGGCCGATCTCCAGCACCCCATCGTGGGCGACTTCCGGTATGGGTCCAAGTCCGACCCGATCAACCGCGTGTGCCTGCACGCGGCGGAACTCGGGTTCCATCACCCGACGACGTCGCGCCTGCTGCGCTTCACGAGCGAAGTGCCCTACACCTTTCGGATGCTCGTGGGCATGACCAAGGGCGAGGAGTTGCCCACGGGCGACGACGAGGTCAAGCGTGCGCCGGCGCCGAGCGATGCCACGTCCGGGGAGCAGGGGGCGACGGGGCTCGCCCGCCCGAGCGACGCGAAGACCGCGCCAGACGTCGGGGCGGAGGCGCGGGCGGACGGGGAACAGCCCAGCGCGGACACCGGGCGATCGTCGTCGTGGGATCATGTCGCGGAGTGGTACGACCAACTGGTGGGCGAGCGCGGCTCGGATCATCACGAGCGTGTCATCCTCCCCGGCACGCTGCGCCTGCTGGGCGACGTGCGCGGTCGGCGCCTTCTTGACGTGGCGTGTGGGCAGGGGATTTTGTGCCGGCGATTGGCGTCGCTGGGGGCGAGCGTCAGCGGGACGGACGCCTCGCCGCGCCTGATCGCCTTGGCCAAGAGCCAGAAGGGCGAACGCTCGATCGACTATTACGTCGGCGACGCGCGGCGCCTGGGCGAGGTGGTTCCCGGGACGTTCGAGGGCGTGACCTGCGTCATGGCCCTCATGAACATCGACCCGCTCGGGCCCGTGATGGAGGGCGTGGCGAGCAAACTCGTCCCGGGCGGAGTCTTCGTCGGCGTGATGCTCCATCCCGCGTTTCGCGCGCCGGGGCAGACCAGTTGGGGGTGGGAAGAGATCAAGCCCGGCGCGGGAGCGTGGCGCGGCACGTCGTCCGAGCGGGCACGTTCCGTCCGCGGGCGAGGCCAGCGCGGGCATGCCGCGCCGCGCGAGACATCCGACGTGCGTCAGTATCGGCGCGTCGATGGGTACCTCTCACCAGCCGAACGAGAGATCGTCATGAACCCCGGGCGCGTCGCCTCGGGAGGCAAGGCGATCACCACCATGACCTACCACCGGCCCATCCAGTCGTATGTCGCCGCGCTCGCCTCGGCGGGCCTGCTCGTCGAAGCGCTCGAGGAATGGCCCAGTTTGCGCAAGAGCCAGCCCGGCCCGCGAGCGGCCGAGGAAAATCGCATCCGTCGCGAGATCCCGATGTTCCTCGCGTTCCGTGCCGTCAAGCGGTAGTCGGGCGATCACTTCTGGCTGGTCGATCCCGCCGACGCCGACATGAGCGCGTCGGTCATCGCCTCCTGATCCTTGGCGGAGAGCGGGCCATACCAGGTGCGGAGGACCTTGGCGTCGTTTCCGACGAGGATCGCCGCGGGGACCATGCTGAGGCGTGTGAGCCAGGTCGAACGCGCGTTGGGCACGAAGAACGCGGGGATGGTCGAGGGCGTGGGCTTGAGTTGGTCCGGCGCGATCACGTCCGACTCGATGCAGACGACGGGCACGCTCGTCGCGTTCGCGTCCTCGATCGCTCGAACCCACGTGGGCATCGCCTCGTCGCAGTGGGGGCAGTGCGTGCTGATGACCAGCACGAGCGTGGCGGGGTGCGCCGCGAAATCGTGCGTCGTTCGAGCGCCCGAGGCGCCCACCAACTCGATCGTCCCAAGGCTCTCGCCCACCTGCAAGGAGGCCTTGAGCGCCTCGGCGTACTTGTCGTCGAGCATCCCGCGCAAGCGCCGATTCTCGTTCGTCAGGAGAAAGACCAGGACGCTGAGCCCGATCGTCGCCACGACGAGGAATGCCGTGAACCACGGGAAGGGGCGAGCGGGCGAGTCGGGAGTCGAGGACATGCCCGGAGCGTAGCCGACAAGGGCCGCGGGGAGTCCACGCTCCCGTCGTCGGCGTGGCTCAGAATCGCTTGTGCGCGGCCCGCTCCTCGGGGGGCTTGGCTCCGAGGATCGCCCGGGCGAGCGCGAGGTCGCCCGGATGCGTGATCTTGATGTTGCGAGCGTCGCCCTCGACCACGACGACGCGCTCCCCGAGCCGCTCGACCAGCGCTGCGTCGTCCGTGCTGGTCAGGTCGCTCAGCGCGTAGGCACGCCGAAGAACATCCGCGCGAAAGACCTGGGGCGTTTGGACCGCGAACACGCCTCGCCGATCGATCGTGGAGTCGACGACGCGCAACTTCGGGCCTTCCTCGGGCGAGGTCCCCAGGATGCGCGCGACCGGATCGTCCTCCTGCTCGGGTTCGTCGGTGGTCCGGACGCGCTTGAGCGTGTCCGTGACCTCCAGGGCCGGGATGACCGCCGCGTGTCGTTCGGCCAAGTGCACAACCCGTTCGATCAACTCGGGAGGAGTGCACGGGCGTGCCGCGTCGTGGATCGCGATGTGCGTCTCGTCGGGCGAGACGTTCTCGAGCGCCGCCTTGACCGTTTCGTAGCGATGCGTGAGCCCCCCGCGGCAGATCGTGCAGCCCATCAGCGCCAGGCGATCGCCGTACTTTTCCTTGAACGCGCCATAAGCCTCGGGGTCGTGCGGACCGGCGACGATGATCGACCCCAGCAACGCGCCCACGTTCTCGTGCTTGACGAAGAGTTCGATCGTGCGTTGCAGGACGGGGCGTCCACCCAGGTCCTCGTCGAGTTTCGAGCGCCGACCCCCGGCGTCGCCGTAACGTCGCGACGCGCCGGCCGCGGGAACGAGAAGGGCGAGTTTCATGCCCGGAGTGTACGGGCGGGGCGGACGGGGTCGTCTCCCGAGCCGAAGGTCATCCCGAACGCGAGTGGGGGTCGACGCGCCTCGGGGTGGGCGTGTACGCTCTGCCCATGTTGCACGTGATCCCACTCTTGATGATGTTCCAGGACGCCGCCCCGAAGGGCGAGCCCGCCAAGGCCGATCCCAAACTGACCGAGGCTCTCGATCAGGTTTCCCAGGCGACGGGGAAGATTGCCACCGACCCCACCAAGGCCATGGGCGACATCGCCAGCGCTCTGTGGAAGTTGTCCGTGGAGTACGGCCCCCGCCTGCTGGGTGTCCTCGTCCTCCTCGTCGTCTCGTTCATCCTGGCGAGGTGGATCCGTCGATTCGTGCTCAAGACGTTCACGCGGCTCAATGTCGATCTTACGCTCTCGAAGTTCTTTGCCAACATTGCCAAGTGGGTCTTCCTGGTCTTTGCGGTCCTCGCCTGCTTGGGCACGTTCGGGGTCAACATCACCAGTTTCGCCGCCATTCTCGGCGCCGCGGGCCTGGCGGTGGGGCTCGCGCTCCAGGGGAACCTTGGCAACCTGGCCTCGGGCATCCTCCTGCTGATCTTTCGCCCGTTCAAGATCGGCGACAGCGTCATCGTCGCCGGACAGGCGGGCGTGGTCGACGGCATCGACCTCTTCACCACCAACCTCGACACCGGAGATAACCGCCGCATCATCGTGCCCAACGGCGCGATCTTCGGGGGCGTGATCGAGAATCAAACCCACCATCCCGTGCGGCGGATCACGCTCAACGTGCCCATCGCTGGTGCGGCCGAGATCGAGCGCACGCGCGAGACGCTCCTCGCCGCCGCGCGCCGGGTGGCTTCCACCGAGCCCGGGGGCGTGACCGACCCCGCGCCCACGGCCGTGCTCGCGGACCTGTATCCCGCCCTCGTGTGGACGGTCTCGCTTTCGGCTCAGACCGCGAAGTTCGGCAGCGTGCGTGAAGCGCTGCTTCGTGAGGTGAAGGCCTCGATCGAGAGCGCCGGTCTTGCGCCTCCGCCCCCGGTCACCAACATCGTCGTGCAAAGTCTGCCGAAGTCCTGAGCCTTGAGTTTGGGGGATTGGCCCCTTGACACGCACGCCGCTTTCGGGCATGCTGGTCGTCCATGCCCATCGTGGGGAACGCCGACGGCGGATCCGCCGGCGCACGAAGGGGCGAATGCGTGTGTGGGGTTTTTCGGTCGGATCAGTTCAACTCGGTCGCTTGGGAACCCCATGTGCATCAGCGCGGGGCGCGTTGTCCTGCAAGGAGCAGAGTCCATGATGAATCGAACGAGCATGGCGTGGTCGATCTTGAGCGTGGCGGGTCTGTGCGCGTCGGCGCTGGGCGTTGGGGGCGCCTCGGGCGATGACCTCTGTGGCCCGTGGTGCAAGGACTGGCGCAAGACCCGGAACGCGCTCATGGACACCGACCCCACCCTCAAGTTCGACCCCACTTCCATCCTCGTCCGCTTTGATCCTTCCACCCCCGAAGAAAAACGCGATGTCCTCCGCCAACTCGTGGGCGGGCGCGTCGTCGAGACCTTCGACATCGTCCCCGGCCTGGAGCACTGGGCCTTCGAGGACAAGGACGTGGACGTCGTCAAGATGGTTGATTTCGTCGATGAGGTCGGCAAGTCCCTCGGGATCGTCGAGTTCGCCGAACTCGACCTCATCTCCTACATGAACGTCATTCCCAACGACACCTACTTCTCGCTTCAATGGGGCATGAACAACACCGGGCAGACCGTCAACGGCGATCCCGGCACCGCCAACGCCGACATGGACTGCCCGGAGGCTTGGAACATCATCACCGGCGGGAACTTCGTCGTCGGGATGGCCGACTCCGGCATCCGCAAAACCCACGAAGACCTCGCCGCCAACATCTGGACCAACCCGGGCGAGATCGCGGGCAATGGTCGCGACGACGACGGGAACGGGCGCGTCGACGACACCTGGGGCTGGGACTTCTACAACAACGACAACAACCCCACCGACGACAACGGGCACGGCACGCACACCGCCGGAACCGTCGGCGCCGTCGGCAACAACGCCAAGGGCGTCGCCGGCGTCTGCTGGAACGTCAAACTCGCCGGGCTCAAAATCGGCTCCCGCACCGGCGCCATCTCCGTCTCCGCCGCCGTCTCCTCCCTCGGCTATTGCACCGGCAAGGGCATCAAGGTCAGCAACCACAGTTGGGGCGGCGGGGGCTACAGCAGTTCCCTGAACACCGCCATCACCAACGCCCGCACCGCCGGTCATCTGCTCATCTGCGCCGCGGGCAACGGCGGGGCCGACGGGGTCGGCGACAACAACGACGCGGTCCCCCAGTATCCCGCCAGTTACACGCAGGACAACATCATCGCCGTCGCCGCCCTCAACAACGACGACGGGCTGGCCTCCTTCTCCAACTACGGCGCCACCAGCGTCGACGTCGGCGCCCCGGGCGTCATGATCGCCAGCACCTACAACAGCAGCAACGCCTCCTACGTCTACCTCGACGGCACCAGCATGGCGACCCCCCACGTCACCGGCGTCGCCGCCCTCGTCTGGCTCCGCAACCCCACCTGGACCTATGCCCAGGTTCGCTCCAAGATCCTCACCTCGGGCTACAGCGTCCCCGCGCTCTCCGGCAAAACCACCACCGGCAAGGCCGTTGACGCCTGGTTCGCCGTGCAATAACCCCCCCCCGCCCATCCCCGGACATGCCACGCCCGCGGACGATGCTCCGCGGGCTCTTTTCTTGCCCCATCGCCCGAACGTTCAGTCGAGCGGCGTCAAGCGGATGTTCTTGAAGTGGATCTCCGCGCCTTCGCTCTGCAGGCCGATGTATCCGGGCACCTCTTCGACGTCCGTCGCGCGGTTCAACTCCTCCCCGTTCACGTACAGCACCACGTCGCCCTTGTTCACGATGATCTCGTACTCGTTCCACTCGCCCAGCGGGCGCTCCGCCGTGTGCGTGCGCTTGGTGTTCCGCCCGTTCGTCCGCGACTTGTCCACCGTCATCTTGAACGCGTCGATGTTCCAGAAGTCACCCGCCTGCCCCGATTGCAACTGCGCCTCGACGCTCTTGGGCCAGACCTTGTCCTCGCCCACCATCCGGAGCAGCACCCCGCTGTTCCCCGCCCTCCCGGGCATGAACCGCCATTGCAGGCGCAGCACGAAGTTCGTGTACTTCTTCTCCGTGCGGATGTACCCGCCCGGCGTCCCCTTGCAGGTCAGCACCCCATCCGCCACCGACCACACGTCCATCGCCTTGATCCCCGCCTTCTCCGCGTCCGGCACGACCGCGTGCCAACCCTCGAGCGTCGACCCGTTGAACAACGCGACCTCGTTCGTCCTCGTCGCCTCCAAGTCCCGAATCTTCACGTCCTTGAACGCCACGCCCCCGCCATGATCCTGCAGCGCGATCAGGCCCCTGGGCGTCACGCCAAACCCGCGGTAGTCCTTGAACTTGCTTCCCGCGATCTTGTCGGTCCATTCCTTCGCCCACGCGCCATCCTGCGTCTGGATCGTCGCCTCCACCACCTTCTTCCCATTGAGCCAGTGCTGGAGGAAGCCCTGACGCAGGTAGATCCGCACGTCGTTCCATTGCCCCGCCGGGTGCAGCACCTTGCCCTCCCCGGGCGGCAGCAGGTCGTACAGCGCGCCGCTCAACTGCGCGGGCTTGAGGTTCTCCCGCCCCGGGTAGGTCGTGTCCTCCAGGATCTGATACTCCGGTCCCGTCTGCCACGTCGCGTCGAGCGTCTCGGCCACGTGCCACATGATCCCGCTGTTCGCCTTGGCTTCCAACTTGAACGCCCCGACGAACTCGAAGTCGCCGAACGACGCGTTCGTGACCAGGTCGCCCCCGCCCGGCCCGGTCTGCCGGATTTCATTCCCCTCCATCTCCCAGCCCTTCGCGGGGAACGCCGTTCCCTTGTACGTTCGCCACAACGCCCTCGCCCCCGCGCCCGAATAGTCCACATACCCCCGCGCCGCATCGAGCGGCGTCTCCGCCAAGGTTGTGGCGACCAGAACCAACGAAGCGGCAAAGACGTGACCAACGCGCATACGGGTCTCCTGTGTATGGCGACAGTGTACGATCGACCTCGGACCATCTCTCCCCCCGTCACGGCGCATCTTGCCCGCTCGTTTCACCACGCAACACCCTCCTCCCGGAGATCGCGATGACGCACGAACCCCGATCCGCACGCCCTGCCGCGCCCCCGATGCTCCGCTGGCCGCTCGTCCTCGCGTGCGCCCTGCTCGTGGTCGCACGCGTCCACGCGCAGCCCGAAGGGGGATGGGAGGCGGACGTTCGTCGCCTCGCCCAGCCCCTCCTTGACGCGAGGGTGGTGCCGGGCCTGGTCGTCGGACTTTACGACGAGGGGCGATCCACGACGATCGCCCTCGGCACGCTCAGCATGGCCAGCACCGAGGCGCCCACCGCCGACACGATCTACGAGATCGGTTCGGTGAGCAAGGTCTTCACCGCGATCCTCCTTGCCGACGCGGCCGAACGGGGCGAACTCCGCCTGGACGATCCGCTCCAGACGCTCCTTCCGGAGGGCGTGCGTGCTCCCACCTTCGAGGGGCGTGAGATCCGCCTGCACGACCTCGCGACCCACTTTTCGGCGCTCCCGCGCCTGCCCTCGAACATCGACGCCACGTCGCTCGACAATCCCTACGCCGCCTGCACGCGGGACGCGATGCTCGAGTTCTTGAACACCTGCACGCTCACCCGTGCTCCGGGCGAGAGGTACGAATATTCCAACTTCGCCGTGGGGCTGCTGGGCATGCTCCTGGCCGATCGCGCCAAAGCCACGTACGAAGCGCTCCTCCGCGACCGCGTCACGGTGCCTCTCCAGATGCCCGACACCGTCGTCGTGCTCAGCGACGCGCAGCGAACGCGTCTCGCCCCCGGTCATCGCGGCGGGCTGCCCGTCTCCAACTGGGACCTTGCCGCCCTGGCCGGCGCGGGCGGGATCCGTTCCAGCGTCCATGATCTCCTCAAACTTGTGGCGGCCCAGATCGACCCCGAGCGTTCGCCGCTCCGAGCCCCGCTCGTCGCCGTGCTCCCTCGACGGCATGAGATCGCGGGCTCCAAACTCGGCGTGGCCTTGGGCTGGCACCTCGCCGCCGACGGGTCCACACGATTCCACAACGGGCAGACCGGCGGCTACGCCTCCGCCGTCTTCGTGAACCCGATGCTCCGGAAGGGCGTGGTCGTCCTCGCCAACGGCGCCGATTCCTCCATCGACGCCCTCGCCGAGAAGATCATGCAGACCCTCGCGGGGATGAAGGTCGATCCTCCGTCCATTCGCCCCTCCATCGTGCTCACCGAGGAGCAGATCACCCCGCTCCCCGGGGTCTACCAATCGCCCTTTGGTTTTTCGATCACGATCACCCGCCAGGGCGAGGCCGTGCTCGCCCAAGTCACCGGGCAGCGAGCCCTGCGCGTCTACCCGGAATCACCCACCCGCTTCTTCTACCGCGAGGTCCAGGCGGAACTGGAGTTTGATCTCGATCCGCCCGGCACGCCCGCCGGGGCCGTCACCCTCCGCCAGAACGGACGCACCATCCGCTGCGAACGCGCCAAGTAGCCCAACGTGGGCGCTCACGTTCCGCCGAACGGCGCCAGCAGGCGCTCCGCCGCGCCGCGATACAACTCGTCGAGGATGTCGCGCGAGAGGTTCAGCCCCGTCAGTCGCGGCGCCGACATGCCGTCGTGACGCGCCGGGTCGACCATCGCCAGGTCCGGGTCCGCGATGGGCGACTCACCCCGATAGTCCGTCTCGAACATGGTCCGCAGCGCAAAGTAGCGGCTGGCGTACAACTCCGCCGCCTCCTCCGGGTTGCTCGCGAGGTCCGCCATCGGGTGCGCCCGCTCTCCGGGCTTGGGAGGCTGCTTCGCCGCGAGGTGTTCCTCCGTCGTCACGATGTCCGAGCCTAAGAGGATGCGCCCCCGCCATCGCGTGAAGAACCGCACCACCCGCTCGGGCGCGTGGGCGCTCAACTCGCGCACGACCCATTTCGTCGCGCTCGTGTCGAGGTAGGCGTTCGCGTGGCGTTCCAGCAGTTCATCCAGGAAATCCAGATCCTCCGCCCAACCTCCCATGTGCGCCAGCAGCCAAGGCCCCGGGAATCGCGCCATCATCACCTCAAGCCCGCGATAGTGGTCGCGCTTGGCGCCGTACACGCCCGCGTCGGCATACTTCGTCGCAAACCACGTGTCCGGATCGGCCACGTGCACCATGAACATCATCCCGAGCCGTTGCGCCAACTCGGCATGCCGAACCCGCCACACACCGTCCAACTCCGTGATGTCCTTCCCCGCCTGACCGGGAAAGAAATCACGCAGCCGCGGCGCGTTCCAGAACTTCACGATCTTCGCGCCGAACTCATCGTGGAAGGCCCGGATGTCGTCCAGGAACCCATCGCGGAACGAGCGCTCGCGGTCCTCCGACCGAAAGTTCGGGAACGCGATGAACTTCGCGAAGTCCCCCAGCGTCGCCCGCATCGTCGGCGCCGAGGGCAAGGGCACCTGCGTCCACACCCGACGCACGCCGAAGGCTTCCGCCACCTCGCGATAGATCAACCCGGCCCGCGCGCCGTTCACGTGCGCATGCACGTCCAGGATCGGGGTGGGAGGGCGTCCCATCTCGCCCGCCTCGAGCCGATAATCCAGCCCGAAGCGGTTCGCGGGGATGCGGGGACGCGATCCCTCGGTTCGAAACCTCCCGACCTTGCCTCGTTGCTCGTTTACCATGCGGTCCTCGCCCACGCCCGACACGCCTCCGATCGTCCGCAATGCTAGTCCCTCCTCCCGCACCTTCCGCTCCTCCTCCCACGCGCCCAAAGCGGGTCGCGCTCGTCCATGATTGGATCTGCGGCTATCGCGGCGGCGAGGCCGTGCTCGACGCCATCGCCCGCGCGCTCGCCCCCGATCATGACCTCGTCGGCGTCTTCGTCATGTTCGACGATCACCGCCCCCTCACGCCCGCCATCGATGCGCTTCCTCATGTCGTGTCCCGACTGGGGCGGTTGCCGTTCGCCTCCACCCTGCTGCGACGACACCTCCTCCCGCTCTACCCGCTCGCGGTGCGTCAACTCTCGGCCGCGCTGGCCCGGGTCCATGCCGCGAAGAACATCGACCTCGTGCTCTCCACCAGTTCCGCCGCCGTCAAGGGCGTGCGCCCGCCGCACCTCGTTCCGCATGTGTGCTATTGCCACGCGCCGGCTCGCTACGTCTGGTCGCTGGAGGCCGAGTACGCCCGGGGCAGCCTGCTCCGCCGCGTCGGGCTGGGCCTCTTCGCCGAGCGATACCGCGCGTGGGACGCCTCCACGGCACACCACGTCACCACCTTCCTCGCCAACTCCTCCCACACGCGCCGCGAGATCTACCGCTGCTACGAACGCGATTCGACCATCCTCTATCCCCCCGTCCGCACCGGGTTCTTTACGCCCGACCCGAGCCTCCCGCGCGAGGAGTTCTGGCTCGTTGTCTCCGCCCTCGAACCCTACAAACGAGTCGACCTGGCCATCCACGCCGCCAACGCCGCACGCCACCCCCTCCTCATCGCGGGCACGGGTTCCGAACGGCACGCCCTGGAGAAGATCGCCGGCCCCACCGTTCGGTTCCTCGGACGCGTCTCCCACGATCAACTCCGCGACCTTTACCGCCGCGCTCGCCTCCTCCTCTTTCCTCAGGTCGAAGACTTTGGCATCGTCGCCGCCGAGGCCCAGGCCAGCGGCCTCTCCGTGGTCGCCCGTCGCGCCGGCGGCGCGCTCGACATCATCCTCGAAGGATCCACCGGCGCGTTCTTTGACGAGCCGTCTCCCGCCGCCCTGCTCGACGCCATCGCCCGCTGCCCCGTCCAGAATGACGACGCCTGCCGCGACAACGCCTCCCGCTTCTCCGAAGAGGCCTTCGCGATCGGCCTGCGACAGTGCCTCGCCCCGCGCCGCTGATGCCCCGCTTCACGCGCCCCGGCTCGGCGCGGCACGATCCCCTCGAATCTCCCCGTGCGGGGGCCTGTTCACGTCCGTCGTCTCGACGTGCTCGGAATACCCCTCACGCTGAACCGCCGGCGAGATCGCACAAAGTCCGAAGGACTCCGCCCGATGGATCGAGTTCCCGTAGGTCTCCACGACCCGCTTGCTGATCGCACGGACCACGTCTTCACGCTCTTCGCGGGGCACCATCGCCAAGATCGCCAGCCATCGCCGCGCCATCTCGGGCCCCGTCGGCTGGAGCAACTCGGCCAGCAGCCGCACGTGATCGCCCGCCGTCAAACCGACCGGACCGTCGGCCTGCGGTTCCAGCCTCAGCAGCGGCTCACGCCCGCCCGTCCTCCCCTCGCCGTATGGCGCCGGCGACGTGGCTCGCCCGCTGGTCGGATTCGCTCCTCTTGATCTCGACGATGCCTTCCGCGCTCGCCCCTTGCCCATGGCTCAACCCCTCTGCCTCGTGTCGCCTACTCCCATCCGCCGCCACCATCCGGACGTCCAACGCCTGCACGAATCGCTCCAACCGCTGCACGCGATCGATCAAGCGTTCGATCGTGTCCGCCATCGCCGTCAAGAGGTCCGTCGCGTTCGCCGCCTTGAGCACGTGCCCCTTCACGTCCGCCTGCAGCATCGGGCCGTGCCCCGTCAGCAGCCACTGCGCGTTCACCCCCAACGCCGAGCACAACGCCACCAGAAAATCCGCGCTCGGCGGCTGCCCCTGCATGTACCGCCGAACCGTCTCCGGGTTCGTGCCCGTCAGTTCCCCGAGATGTCGATAACTCCGACCCCCCGCGACCGCGTTCAATCGATCATGTAGTGGTGACTCCGTCACGATGAGCAGTATACAGCCCGTATGCTATGTTGTGGCAATGTTCCGCCATCTCGCGATCTTTTTGACTTACGTATGGACACGCACCCCGAAAACGGGGGAGTTGTTGAGTCCATGATGCGATCGGCCATCGGCAGGATGATCGCCGACGCTCAGGCATGCCGTCGTGCGTTATCCCGTGCGCGCCGGATACTCAAACACCCCCCGCCCCGTCTTGTCGCCCAATCGCCCCGCCGCCACCAGTTGCTTCAGCATCGGGCACGCGCGATAGCGATCGTTGTTGAGCCCGTCCGCCAGGACATCCATAATGTGCACGCAGGTGTCCAGCCCGATGAAATCCGCCAGCCGCAGCGGCCCCATCGGGAAGTTGCACCCCAACTTCATGATCTCGTCCACATCCTCCGGCTTCGCCACCCCCTCCATCCACGCATAAAACGCCTCGTTGATCATCGGCATCAGCACCCGGTTGCTCACAAACCCCGCCCGGTCGTTCGCCGGAATCGGCGTCTTCCCCATCGCCTTGGCCAACTCGATCACCCGCTGCGTCGTCTCCGCCGAGGTCTGCACGCCGTTGATCACTTCCACCAGTTTCATCACCGGGACCGGGTTGAAGAAGTGCATCCCGATGACCCGCGCGCTCGCGCCCTTCTGCACATGGTCCGCCGCCGCCGCCAGCGTCGTGATGCTGATCGAACTCGTGTTCGTCGCCAGGACCTGATGCCCCGGGAGCAGCCGCACCAACTTGTGGATCAGGTCCTTCTTGACCCCTTCGTTCTCCACGATCGCCTCGATGACCGCGTCGCAGTCCTTCAGCAGGTCGACGTGCTCCACGTAGTGGATGCGCTTCAGCGCCGCCTCGCTCGCGTCCTTCGTGAGTTTGCCCTTTTCCACGTCCCGCGCCAGCCGCTTCGCGTGCGCATCCTTGCACTTTGCCAGCGCGTCCCGGTGCGAGTCCGTGACGAACACGTTGAACCCCGCCACGCCCGCCACCTGCGCGATCCCGCCGCCCATCTGCCCGGCCCCGATCACGCCGATCGTCTTGATGCTCGACATGCCACACTCCTCTGCAAAGCCCATGATATCGCCCGCCCTCATCCCGGGCGAACGCCCACCCCGTCCTCACCCCGAGAACACGCCGCCCACCACCAACTCCGATACCGCCAGGATGTCCCCCGAAAGCACCCGATCGCACGTCAGCGGGTCCACGGCACGCCGGACGTCCAGGTACGCCGGCGCACACCCACCCAGCGCCCCCGCCACGCGTTCTCGCGCCGATCCCACGAACGCCGCGAACGCCCGCGCCCTCGCGTCCGCCGCCTCCAGGTTGGCGTCGTCCGCACCATCCCCCCGCGGGCCCATCTCCCCAAGGAACACCCGCCACTCGGCCGCCAGCGCGCTCGTCACAAACTCGATCGCGAGCACCTTCGCCGTGTTCCCCAGCACCGTCCGCATCTTTCGGGCGCCATGCGTCGCCATCGCGACGTGGTCCTCGACGTTGGACGACGAGGGGATCGAGTCCACGCTCGCCGGGTGGCACAAGACCTTGTTCTCCGAGACCAGGCTCGCCGCCGCGTACTGCGCGAGCATCAGCCCCGACTCGAGCCCGCCCCGTGCGATCAGATTGGAGGGCAGTCCGCGGTTGTGGTGATGGTCCAGCATCATCTGCGTGCGCCGTTCCGAGATGTTCGCCAGTTCCGCCAGCCCGATGGCAAGGAAATCCGCCGCGAGCGCCAGCGGCTGCCCGTGGAAGTTCCCCGCCGACACGACGCGATACCCCGACCCATCCTCCGTGGGAAAGAACAGCGGGTTGTCGCACGCCGCGTTGATCTCCGCGCGCGCCGCCGACGCCGCGTGGGCGATGGCGTCGCGCGACGCCCCATGCACCTGGGGGGCGCACCGTACCGAGTAGCAATCCTGCACGTCCTCGTGGGTGTCGGCCAGCGTGGACCCGCGGAGCAAACCACGCATGCGGGCCGCGCTCTCCCGCTGACCCGCAAACCCCCGCGCCGCGTGCACCTCGTCGAGCAGCGCGTGCGTGCGTCCGCGGATCGCCTGCAGCGTCATCGCCGCCGCCGTGTCCGCCGCCGCCGCGATCTTCGCCGCGTCCACGCACCCCAGCGCCAGCATCGCCGCCGAATACGTCGCTCCGTTGCTCAGCGCGAGCCCTTCCTTTTCGAGCACCGGAAAGATCGGCACGCGGGCGCTCGACGCCGCGCTCGGGTGCCGCCGCTTCCATTCGTCCACCTGCGCCCTCCGGGCCTGGTCCACCGCCTCCGCCAGCGCGACCATGCCCCGTGCGCGCAGTTCGTCGAGCATCACCCGGTGCAGTTCGCTCCCCGCGTGGACCTCCTCGCCCCGTCCGAGCCGACGCGCCTCGGTACGGGCCCGCGTCCCCGCCTTCCTCGCCACGTAAAACCCGCCCTCGCCCAGCAGCGGCAAAAACGTGTGGCACAACGGGCACAGGTCCCCGCTCGAGCCCAAACTCCCCCGCGTCGGGACCAGCGGCACGATCCCCGCGTTGATCATCCCCACCATATACGTCAC
This sequence comes from uncultured Phycisphaeraceae bacterium, assembly GCA_964543905.1. Taxonomy (GTDB): domain Bacteria; phylum Planctomycetota; class Phycisphaerae; order Phycisphaerales; family UBA1924. The sequence goes on along the minus strand of CAZIZO010000025.1, from coordinate 7,717 downwards.
CAGGTTCGTCGTCACCGCCGAGTGCCCACGAAGAAACGTGTTCACCCGAATGATCAACGCCGCCCGCACCACCTCCGACCCGAAGTAGTTCGACGCATCATCCGCGTCCGCGTTCTCGCCCACGCCCGCCGCGTGCGAGCGCACGATGTTCTGCTGCAGGTCGATCAGCCGCTCCCGCGTGATCGTCACCCGCTTGAACTCCCCAAACCCCGTCGTGATCCCATAGATCGCCGGCAAGGGCTCCCGCGCCAGTTGTTGTTCCAGCCACGATCGCACCCGCTCCACTCGACCCATCGCCTCGGGCTCCACCTCCACCACGATCGAAGGGTCCCGCGCGGCGGCGGCAAGCGAGGCGAGCGTGAGGTCGGTGCCGGTCAGTCGGAGCATGGGCGGGCCTGCGGTTCAAGTGGGGCCGGGTCTCGGAAGCACAAACCCGGACAATACGCCCGCACTCCAACGCTCTCCCACGCTCGCCCACCCTACGCCGCCGCACGGTCCTTTCGAAACTCATCCAGTACGGCCTGAAGCCCCTGCGCCCGCGAGGTCAGTTCCGCCGCCGACGTCGCCGTGCTCGAGGCCCCGCTGTGCGCCTCGCTCGCCGACGCCTCCATCGCCCGGATCCGCTCCTTGATCTGCTCGCCCAGGTCCGCCTGCCGCGCCGCCACGTTCGCGATCGACGTGATCATCTCCGCCGATCGCTCGACGCTCTCGACGATCTGCCCCAGACTCTCCTTCGCGTGCGTCGCGAGTTCCACCCCGCTCTCGACCTGCGTGCTGCCCGCGTGGATCCGCTCCACCGCCTGGCGGGTCTCGTCCTGGATCTGCCGGATCGAGTCCGCGACTTCCTTCGTCGCCCGCGTCGTCCGCTCCGCCAACTTCCGCACCTCGTCGGCCACCACCGCAAAGCCTCGCCCGTGCACCCCGGCCCGCGCCGCCTCGATCGCCGCATTCAGCGCGAGGAGGTTCGTCTGGTCCGCGATGTCGTTGATCACCCCGATGATCTTCCCGATCTGCTCGCTCCGCGCCCCCAGCGTGCTCACCGATTGCGCGCCCGACGAGACCGCCTCCGCGATGCTCGTCATGCTCGCGATCGTCTGCTCCACCGCGCGGTTCCCGCGCGTCGCCGTCTCCCGCGCCGCCTTTGCCGCCTCGGCCGCCGCCGCCGAGTTGCTCGCCACCTCCTGCGCCGCCCCCGCCAGTTCGTCCGCCGCCCCCGCGATCTCCGACACTTCCCGTTGCTGGTTCGCCAGCGAACTCGTCCCCTGCTCGCTCGCCGCCGCGATCGTCGTCGCCCCCTTGCACACCGCGTCCGTCAGGTCCGAGACGTTCCTCACGATCTCCGTCACCCGGCATGCAAACAGGTTGAACGACCTCGCCACCTCGCCCAACTCCGTCCCGTCCTTCAACTCGATCACCCGCGCTTCCAGATCGCCCTCGCCCGCCGCGATCTCCCGCAGCCGCCGCGTGATCGTCCCGATCCGCGACGACAGCGTCCCGGCGATCCACACCCCCAGCACCAGCATCACCCCCACGCTCGCCACCCATATCGTCACGATCGACGCCCGTGCCGTCGCGCGGATCTCGCCCTGCTTCCGCACCGTCGCCTCATTCGCCTTCTCGATCTGCTCCGAGACCACCCCCATCCGCTCCTCGAGCACCCCGAACTGCTCCAGGAACCACCCGAGCCGCTCCCGCGCGCCCGCCTTGTCCTTCGCCGCCAGCGTCACCAACTCCTCCGCCGCGCGGATGTACCCCTCGAGCGGCCCCTCGATGCCCCCCAGCGCCGCCGACACCTCCCCGGGCAGCCCCCGCGCCTTGTTCTCGCCCATCGCCCGGCGGAACTGCTCCGAGTGCTCCCGGAGGTCGTCCACCACCTGCGTCTTGTCCTTCTCGCTCTCCGCCAGCAGCGCCGCCAGCACGTCGCCGCGCAGCGCGTCGTGCATCATGTCCGCGTCCTGGTGGCTCGACAGCGCCGACGCGATCGTCAACGCCTCCTCGCCCACGGCGCTGAGGCGTGTCGCCGATCGGTATCCAATGGTTCCCACCGCGATGGTCGAACCCACCGCCAACGCCAGAAGGGCATACAAGCGTGCCTTGGTGCTGAAAGTCATGCATCCCCCGAAAGAGGTCGCGGGACGATCGAGGTCCGCCCGATCGTCGTTCCGCGATGCTCCATCGGCGTCGCCCACCGCCCGCATCACAAGGACGTATCCCTGCCGTTCGACCCTTGCCGAGCACCCGCAACTTCAGGGGATTCCAACGCCTTCACCCCGCCAGCCCTCCCCTCGCCCAGGGGCGGGCGTGCTCACCCCTCCGCGAACAACCCGCGCAGCCACGCCGCATCCTCGGCACGCAGCGGGGTGTCCGCCCCGGCGCCGACGTTGCACCGCGCCTGCCGCTCGTTCCGGAACCCGGGGATCGCCGAGCACACCCGCTCGTGCGACAAGACCCACCGGATCGCGACGGAGGCCAATAGCCTCGTCGCGTCGGGCTCGCGTCCGTGGCCGAAGCGTTCCTTCACCTTGGCCAGTTTCGCCCGCACCTGACCCAGCGTCTCCGCGTTGAAGTCCTTGCGGTTCGTGCGATAGTCCCCCTCCTCAAACTTGGGCGGGTGCGCCGGATCAAACTTATCGAGCAGGATCCCCTGATCCAACGGCCCGAACGCCACGAACGTGCATCCGTACTTCGCCATCAACGCCTGGCATCGCGACCCGGGACGGATGAACGCGTCGTACCGCAGGTTCGCCTTGTTCTGCAGCACGTCCGGCCTCAGGATCGGCACCACGCGCTCAAAGTCCTCGTCCGTGTACGCCGACTGCCCGATCGCCCGCACCTTCCCTTACTTCCGCAGCGCGTGCATCGTCGCGACCGCCTCGTGCAGGTAGTCATGCGGCCGCCCGTCGTACCCGGTCCCCACGAATGTGCCATGATGAAAGTAGTACAGGTCGATGCACTCGACCTGGAGGTTCCGCAGCGACTGCTCGCACTGGTGACGGATGTGGAACGGGTCGTACGCGCTGGGGCACGTCCCCTTGAAGTGCCCGACCTTCGTCGCGATGACCTGCCCCTCGCGCGCCTTCCCCGTCAGCACGCCGCACTGGCGAAGGCACTTCGCCAGCGTCCGCTCGGCGCGTCCGTTGCCGTAGATGTCCGCGTTGTCCCAATGGTTGACCCCCGCCTCGAGCGCCACCTTCACGCCCGCGAGCACGTCGTCCTCATGCACGTCCGCCCAGCCGATCGACTGCCCGTTCGACGTGGACCAGTTCGGCCCGCCCATCGTCCAGCATCCGAATCCAACTTCCGAAACCTTGATCGACGTCCGTCCGAGAGTTCGATACCGCATCCCCGACGGTACGCCGCGAGAGCCTCCCGCGCGAACGCCTCAGCACGGATGCTCCCCCGCCGCCTTGTACTTGCTCGCGCACTCCCCCGAGATCGGCGCCGCAAAGTCGTACGTGTTCATCTTCGAGATCGGCGGCGAATAGATGTGCAGCGTCACGAGGTCCTTCCCCGGCGCCTGCATGTTGCACACCTCATGGATGTCCGCGTCCGCCGCCGCGCACACATACCCCGCCCGCATCGGGATCGTCGCCACCGGACAGATCAGCCCGCTCGGCGTGGGCGAGAATCGGATCTCCGTCCCTTCCCCCTCCACCACGCGAAACGCGCACGACACGCCCGCATGATCGTGGATCGGCGTCCGATCCCCGCTGTGCCAGCACAGCGCCAGCAGTTCATACCACGCCGAACGCGAGATCGTGTTCCGCTTGTACCCCCGCGTGCCGAAGATGCACGCCGGCGCGATGTCCCCCCGCGTGATCCGCAACTCGTGGAGCAACCTCGTCAGCACCGTCAGGTCCGCCCGATCGTGGATCGAGTCCAGGTACTCGATCAATGCCGCCAACTTCGGAAACTGTTCCCGCGGCGGGCGCGCAATCCCCGTGCAACACCCGTTGGTGCCCTCGGCGATCGACGCGGCGTTCTCGGTTTCGGTCTTCATCCGTGCATCTCCGACGGGTTCCCACGCCCACAAGCATACGAGAAACCCTCCCATCGTGCAATCCAACTCGCCACCGAAACACCGCCCCAGCCCGCCATCGCCCTCATTTTCGGGCCTCCGCTCCCCCCGCCCAGACGGAACGCGCCCTCCATCGCCGGTCCTGCTCCCACTCCCGGGGGCACACGCCCACCACTCACATCCTCGCCTCCGCCTCCAACTCCGCCTTCAGCGCCTTCGCCAGGTACACATATTGCTCCTCGCTGTTGTACACCTGCGCACTGATCCGCACAAACCGCTCCGGTTTCCCCGCCAGCCCCCACACCGGCACCTGGATCCTGTGGTTCCGGATCAACGCATCCTGCAACGCGTCGTGGTACGCGCTCGGACGCGACTTCAGTCGCGCCAAACGCTCCGGCGTGTGCGTCGGGAGGATCATCGTCACGATCGATCCCAACATCTCCCGCGGCGCCGCCGGCGTGATCCCCAACTCCGCGCACACAAGGTCCCGCCCGCGCACCGCCATCTCATGGTTCCGCCGCATGATCTCCGCCCACCCCCCGGGCACCATCTCGCGCATCACCCGCAACGCATCCGAGATCGCGAAAAACCCCGTGTAGTCCGCCGTCCCCACGAACTCAAACTCCGTCAAAAACGGCGACCGTCCCGCCTTCGGCTTCTCCGCGTGGTTCGACAGCACCAGCGGGCGGAATCCTTCCTGCCGATCGCGACGCACATACAGAAACGCCCCCCCCTTGGGCGAGCAGATCCACTTGTGGCAGTTCGCCGTGTAGTAACTCGCCCCCAGCGTGCTCAGGTTCAGCGTCGCCACCATGCCCGGCGCGTGCGCGCCATCCACAAACACCCGCACCCCGCGCGGCTCCAACGCCGCCACCAGACGCTCCACCGGCAGCACCAGCCCCGTCGGACTCGTCACATGGCTCACCATCACCAGCCGCGTCCGCTCCGTCACCCGCCCCAAGATCGCGTCCACAATCTGCTGCGCCCCCGCGACCGGGAACGGCATCGCCGCCGTCACCACCCGCGCCCCCGCCCGCGCCGCCGCACGCCGCGCGTTGTTCTGGCACGCCGGATACTCGTGCTCGTTGATCAGGATCTCATCGCCCGCCTTCAGTCCCAGATTGTCAAACACCGTCGCCGAGGCCACCGTCGCGTTCGCCACCGGCGCGATCTCGTCCCACGCGCACCCCACGAACGCCGCCACGTCCCGCCGCGTCCGGTCCATCAACCCCTCGAACTCCTCCACGAAGAACCGCACCGGCTCCCGCTCCATCCGCGCGCGATACCCGTCCTGCGCCGCCAGCACCTCCCGCGGGCACGCGCCGAACGACCCGTGATTCAGATACACCACCCCCGGGTCCAGGTTCCAGTGTCGAACGTATGCACTCGGGTTCGGGAGGTGTGCCATCGTGTTGGGCCCCGTCTTCGCCGCGATTTGGCGGCGTCTCGCCCGTAGAGTAGCGGCCTTGCCCCCATCCTCCCCTCCAACCACCACCCGCTCCACGCACGCCTCGCTCACGCGCCTGGTCTTCCTCCTCGCCGCCATCGCCTCCGCCACCCCCTGGCTCTCCCCGCCCCTCGCCCTCACCCTGGGCATCCTCCTCGCCCTCCTCTCCCTCACCGCCTTCCCCTCCCATTCCAAGAAACTCTCCCGTGTCCTCATCCAAGCCTGCGTCATCGCCCTCGGCCTGCGCATGGACCTCCGCCAACTCCTCGCCGCCGCCGCCGAGGGCCTCCTCTTCGCCGCCGCCACCATCCTCGGCGCCTTCGCCCTCGGGCTCCTCCTCGCCAAACTCCTCAAAACCGGCCGCGAACTCTCCATCCTCCTCTGCTCCGGCACCGCCATCTGCGGCGGGTCCGCCATCGCCGCGGTCGGCACCGCCATCGGCGCCTCCGCCAGCCACCTCGCCGTCGCCACCGCCTCCATCTTCCTCCTCAACGCCGCCGCCCTCTACCTCTTCCCCCTCCTCGGGCACGCCCTCCACCTCACCGACGCCCAGTTCGGCACCTGGGCCGGCGTGGCGATCCACGATGTCTCCTCCGTCGTCGGCGCCGCCAGCGCCTATCACGCCGATCCAACCTCCTCCGCCTCCACCGCCCTCGACGTCGCCAACGTCGTCAAACTCTCCCGCGTCCTCTGGATCGCGCCCATCGCCTGGGCCGCCGCGTGGTGGACGCGACGTCACCAACCCGCGGACCTCCAGTCGAACTCCGCGAGCACCTTCCCCTGGTTTGTCCTCTGGTTCGTCGTCGCGAGCGCCGCGCGGACGTTCCTCCCCCCGCTCCTCCACCTCGACAAGCCCCTCGTCGCCGCCGTCGCCGAGACCACCAAGTCCGTCGCCCAACTCGGCTTCCAAGTCGCCCTCTTCCTCATCGGCGCAGGGCTCTCCCCGGGCGCCATCAGGTCCGTCGGCTGGCGCGCCTTCGCGCTCGCCTTCCTCCTGTGGATCGCCCTCGCCGGCGCATCCCTCCTCGTGGTGCGCGCGATGTAGGACCTCAGCCCGCCCTCACCAGCCGGCGCACGTCCCCGTTCTTGCACTCCACCAGCACCTCGTCCGCCTCTTCGAGGAAGAGCCCGTGGTCCACGATCCCCGCCACGTGGTCCAACTCGTTCGCCAGGTCCGTGAGGTCCCGATCGGGCAAACTCACGTCCAGCACCAGATTCCCCCCGTCGGTCAGGAACACTTCCCCGTCCAGGTTCCGCCGCACGATCCCCGTCAGCCCCAGGTCGCGCAGCCGGTTCCGGATGCTCGCCACCCCGAACGCGATGATCGTGATCGTCAGCAGCGCGTTCGTCCCCAGTTTGTTGACCACCTTGTCCTCGCCCACCATGTACACCCGATGCCGCGACACCTGCGCCACCAGCCGCTGCCGCGCGATCGCCCCGAACTGCCCCTTGAGCATCCGCAGGTCGTGGTCCACCTCCGACGCCCCGTCGAACAGGTGGTCCACCTGCTCCACCTCCCCGAACGGAATCACCGGCAAGCCCAACTCCAGCGCCAACTTCTCCGTCGCGTTGCTCGTGCACACGCAATCGATGTCCAGGTGCTCCTCACGCATCCGCTGCGCCAGCGCCCGCGTCGCTCGATCCGCCGTGCGACCCGTCCCGAGCCCCACCACCATCCCCGACCGAACGTCGGCGACCGCGGCCTGGGCGAACGCGTCTGTTGTCGGGACTGGCTGCATGCTGCGTCGCTCCGCGCCGGGTCCATCGAGCCCGGCTCTCTCCCCCATCTACTCAAACCGTATGCCCTGCGCCAACGACACGCCGCCTCCATAGTTGATCGACACCGTCTGCCGTCGCATGTACGCCTTCCAACTGTCCGACCCCGACTCCCGTCCGCCCCCCGTCTCCTTCTCCCCGCCAAACGCCCCCCCGATCTCCGCGCCGCTCGTCCCCAGGTTCACGTTCGCGATCCCGCAGTCGCTCCCGCTCCCAAACGGCGAGACGAACGCCTCCGCCGCCTTGATGCTGTCCGTGAAGATCGCCGACGACAGCCCCTGGTCCACCCCGTTGTTCATCGCGATCGCGTCCTCCAGGTTCTTGAACGTGAACACGTACAAGATCGGCGCGAACGTCTCCTCCATCGCGATCGGCAGGTGATTGCTCTTGGGCGCCCGCACGATCGTCGGCAACACGTAATGGGCCCCCCCCCCCCCCCCCCCCCCCCCCCCCCCCCCCCCCCCCCCCCCCCCCCC
>CAZIZO010000024.1:0-32067 GCA_964543905.1 uncultured Phycisphaeraceae bacterium | reverse complement strand
GGCCGCCGTCGCCGCCGCATCGCGGAACCACAACTTCTGCCAGAACCCCGCCTCCGCGAGTCCCGTCTGCAGTGTCGTGGCGAGCGTTATCGTCTTGTGTGTCAGGCTTTCGAGCACGTTCCAAACCTCTTCTTCTGGTGACTCCAACCTACCGACCGCTCACCCGTCGCACGTCGATCTCTGTCATCTCTCTCCGTCCCGCAAACGTACGAGACCCCGTCCAAGAACTCGCCGCTACATCGCGGCGGGGGTCGGACGCCCTCCCATCGGCGGGCCAGCGCCCCCCGTGGGTCCCCGACCAGCCCTCTCCCTTCGCCGCTTGCGCTCCCACGCAAAGAGCCCTCCGACCAAGATCACGAGGACGCCCAGCGTCAGCAGCCCCCCCACTTGCATCACCCGCATCGCCATCAGCGTGTACGAGCCCGCCTTGGGGTCGAACATATAGCAATACGCCATCAGACGATCCCCGATCGACTTGGTCAGTCGTCCAGAGGCCGACTCCATCAGCGCCAGTTTCACGTCCCTCGGCACATACTCCCACCCGTACAGATACCGCGAGACGCGTCCGTCGGGCGTCGCCATGAAGATTGCCACCGGATGTGAGAAGTTCCCGTCGTCGAGCATCTTATATTTGAATCCCAGCGCATCCGCCAGTTTTCGGTTCTGATCCGCCCGACCCGTGTGCCACAACCAACCCTCACGGGTGAGCCGAGGCTCGCCACGTGTGTATCCCGCGACGTACATCTCCCGCAGGCTCACGGCATCCACCGTGCTCTCGCGGTGGTTGATGCTGAACATCAACACGCGATAGTCCTTGCCGATCACCATGTCCACGCCGTTGAGACATTGCGCGAGTTTCTCCATCACCGCCGTGCACGTGATCGGGCAGTGGTAATACACCATCGCGATGATCGCCGGCTTGTTCTCTTCCTTTCCGAAGTACTCACTCAGGTGGATCGTCCGGCCGTCCGCGTCCACAAACTCCGCATCCAACGGCAGTTGCCCGCCCAGGTGCTCCTCGATGCCCGTGCCCATGATCTGCGGCGTCGTCAGCGAGGTGGGCTCCGCCTTGGCAATGGCGTCCGCCGTTGCCGACGGGTCGTCCGTCTTCGGCACGTCCTGGCGAGCGACCGCGATTGCGGAGGGCATCACCAGCATCCACAATCCAACCAGCCCGACCTTCAGCCCCATCCAAACGCGACCACACCGCATGGACGGGGCGGTTCGGAGACGGGAATGGACGATTGGAACTCTCATGGGCAAGTCGGTCGATGACGCTGGTGCTTACTTGCTGGGCTTGGTGCCTCCACGGGCCTCGTATCGATTGATCACACGATCCATCGCCTTGTCTATCGGGATCCTCCAGCCCGAGTCGCCCACCGGCGCGTACGAAGAGAGTGCCGCATCCCATCCCGCCCGTGTGCTGTTCCACTCGGCGGCCAGGCGATCCGTTTCCATCTGCTCCGCCTTGACCTGCGTGACCGTGTGCGTGTAGTACATCGACAGCACGATCACCAGAACCGCGACCGTGCCCACAATCGCGACGAACGCCTTGATGAGCGCGAACGGAGAGACGGTGCCGGCGTGCTCCACCTGCGGCATGCCCTCTTCGGCGCTGTGGCGGTGCCAGGCGTCGGCATGATCGTGAACTTCGGGTGTGTGATGATGGTGCGACATGGTCTCGATCTCAGATTCGTATGTTCCCTGACCTTCGATTCGCCGCCAACTTCGAGCGATAACCCCCGAGGGGCCTAGACGTAGTTCTTGTGCTCCAACGCCTCGTGCAAACGGGGATCACGCACCGCAATAAGGGGGACGGAGGGGATCTTGTGCATGAGGTAGCCCGCCAAGATCATCGCAAACCCGACAATCCCCGCCAAGTCGATGATGCCGCTCGCCAGGCCCGGGATTTCGCCCGTCGGCTTGCCCGCGTACACCATCGGCCGCACGATCCAGAAGATGTCCACGGCGTGCATGAAGAGCGCCCAGACCGCCGCGAGCGTCACCAGTTTCGGGTTCTTCTTGACATGCCTGCTGATCATGAAGAGGAACAACGCCGCGAAGTGCCCCCACACCACCAGCGTCGAGACCGTGTTCCACGAGAGCGCCCCGATCTCGCCCGACTTGCGATAGTTGTAGTAGGCCGTTTCTTCCGGGATGTTGCTGTACCAGATCAGGAAGTACTGGCTGAAGGCAATGTACGCCCAGAAGACGGTGAAACTGAAGGCCATCTTGCCCAGGTCGTGGAAGTGCTCCTTCGTCACCGCGCCTTCCAGCCGTCCCTTGCCTCGCAGGATCGCGATAATCATCGTGACCAGGTACGTCGAGGCGAACGCGCCGCCCGCGAAGTAGTACACACCCCACATCGTCGAGAAGAACCGATAGTCGAGCGATTTGAGCCAATCGAACGCGCAGAACGCGGTGGTGAGCGCGAGCACCAAGATGCCCCACGCGCTCTGGAATCGGGCCTTGCTCGTCAACGTCGGGTCGCCCGTCTGATCTTGCACAACGCTCCACGAATACAAGCGACGGGACACGAAGAACCAGAACGCGATGTAGAACACGCCCCGAGCGAAGAAGAAGAGCGGGAAGTTCTTGTGCCCTTCCATCGTCGCGTTGAACGAACTCCCGAAGAAATAAATCCACTTCTCCTGCAGCAGCAGGTCGTGCGACGCCTCGGGGTTCATCCACAGGAAGAGTTGACCGCCCCCAACAAAGAAATCGATGAGCGGCGTGGCGAACGCGAGGATCGCCGCGAACGGCAAGAACGACATCAGGTTCTCAAACTGACGCCGCACCGTCCCCGTCCACCCCGCGTTAAAGAGGTGGAAGATCATGACGATGAACGTCGCGCCCAGCGACGCGGCAAGCACCGCCATCGCCCCGACGTGGTACGCCGCCAGACCGTGCGCAAACGTCGCGCCCGCCGCCTTCATCATGCCCAGCACGATCGCGCCGACGGCGAGCACGAGACCAACGCCCATGAGGGGCACGCCCTTGCCGCCCGCCGAACGAGGAAGACTGATGTTCTCCTCGCGGAGAACGCTCGCGAACTGATCGCCCGTGAGTTGGCTCATTGCTGACCTCCCGTGGTGGCCGGTGCGGCCGGGGCCGCCTCAGGGGCCTTGGGCGCGGGCTTCACTCGCTTTTGTTCCAAGGCTTCTCGCTCCGCCGTCGGAATGTCCGCGGCCGTGCCCTTTTCCGTCTCTTGCAGCGCTCGGATGTACGCGATCACCGCCCACGAGTCCTTGACCGACAGGGCGTGTGCGTAGCCGGGCATCTTCGCCGCCTGACCCGCCACCGCCGCGGGAACGCCGTTCCTTGCCGTGTGGAACAAGTACCCGTCCTTGCCCTGATTCTGCTTCACATCGGTGTACTTCGGATCATGGAACGAGGGCACCGCGTACGACCATTGCTGCCCCACCATTCCCTTGCCGTCGCCCAACTTTCCATGGCACACCGCGCAGTAGATGTTGAACCGATTTTGTCCTCGCATCAGCAGCGCCTTGTCCACCTTCACGCTCGCCGGCATCACGTCGAGATACGCGCCGTCCTCGCCCACGCCCTCGAAGTACGCCTTGTCCGCTCGGAGGTATTCCTCGCTCGCTTCGAGAAACGGCGCGGCCCACTCGGGCTTGCTCGCCAGGGTCGTCGCCGAGATCGGGACACTCGAGAACGGCACCGTCCCGGGCACCGACTGACGCATCGTCCGTCCGTCCACGAAGAACTCGCTTTTGCTCTGCGACTTCCACTTCGGCGCGTCGTCCATATCAGGGAAGAACTGGCGCGGCGGCTTGTCCTCGCGATCGCCGCGACAGCCCGCAAGCCCTCCGAGAAGGCCGAGGCCCGCCGCCGTCAGGCTCAGGACGTGAACTGTGCTGGTCAAGGTGGTCTTCATAAATGCCTTGCTCATCGATACCAAACTTCGTCCCTCGTCGATCCGTCGCCCTCGCCCTTTTTCACTCTTCAACCCACTCGACATGCTTCGCGCCCAACTGCTTCACCATGTCCCACGTCCGATTCTGATCAAACTTGGGGTCGGCGGCCTCGATGGCCAGAATGAACTTGTCGTCGCTGCTCTTGAGGAACCGTTCCTTCTTCATCAGCGGATGATGCCACCGCGGCAGCCCGTTGAGGATCAGCATCCCGAACAGCGCCGCGAACGCCGAGAACAGCACGCCCAACTCGAACAGCACCGGAACCCAAGGCTCCCACGAGTTCCAGTTCTTACCCTGCACAAGCATCTGGTAATCGAACGCGGTGATGTACCACTGCATGAACAGCGAGAACGAGACGCCCGTGATCGCCGCACCACCCACCACCAGCGGGAGAATCGTGCGCTTGATCCCCATCGCCTCTTCCATCCCGTGGATCGGGAACGGGCTGTGCACGTCCCACTTCTTGTAGCCCGCGTCACGCACCTTCTCGGCCGCGTGATACGCGTCCGCCGCAGAATGAAACTCGGCCAGCAGGCCGTGTATCTCCTGATTGTCCTTGGTCACAAAGACTCGCCCGGAGCCCATGTCAGTGCCCTCCCATCGCGGGCACACCGTTGTGCCCATGTGCGTGCGTGTGCGCGTGACCGCGCGTTGAACTCCCGTGCCCGCCCGGCCCATGACCACCATGACCATGCCCGTGGTGCGGGCTCGCCTCCGGAAGCACCGCCTTCAGTTCCGCCATCGGGAACGCCGGCAAGAACCGCAGGAAGAGCAGGAACAGCGTCAGGAACACCCCGCACGATCCAACAAAGATCCCGATGTCGACGAACGTCGGGTGGAACATGTGCCACTCGCCCGGGAGGAAGGCCCGGTGCAGCGACGTCACGATGATGACGAACCGCTCGAACCACATCCCCACCGTCACCGCGCAACTCACCAGGAAGATCACCACCGGCGACTGCCGGAACTTCTTCACCCAGAACAACTGCGGCGAGATCACGTTGCACGAGATCATCGTCCAGTACGCCCACGCGTACGGCCCAAACGCGCGGTTCTGGAAGCACTCCAACTCGAACTTGTTCGCCCCGTACCACGCGATGAAGAACTCCATCGAGTACGCGAACCCGACCATCATCCCCGTCGCCAGAAGGATCCTCGCCATGTTCTCCAGGTGTCGAAGCGTGATCAGGTCCTTCATGTTCGGGTACAACTCACGCGCCGGAATCAGCAGGAACAGCACCATCGCGAACCCGCCGAAGATGGCGCCCGCCACGAAGTACGGCGGGAAGATCGTCGTGTGCCAGCCCGGCAGGATCGACGTCGCGAAGTCGAACGACACGATCGAGTGCACCGACAACACCAGCGGCGTCGAGATGCCCGCCAGGATGAGATACGCCGCCTCATACCGATGCCAGTGCCGGCTGCTGAAACGCCAGCCCAGCGAGAGGAACCCGTACACAAACGCCCGGATCTTGTCGATGCGGATGGGCAGGAAGGGGAGCAGGATCGGCCCGCTCGCCTGCTTCTGAAGCCGAAGGATCGCCCGATCGCGCAGCGTCGCGAAGTCCGGGATCATGCCCATGTACCAGAACAGGAACGAGACCGTCCCGTACGTCGAGACCGCAAACACGTCCCACAAGAGCGGCGAGCGGAAGTTCGGCCAGATCCCGTTCGCGTTGGGTATCGGCGCCAGCATCCACGCCATCCACTGACGCCCGATGTGGATGCCCGGGAACGTGGCGGCACAGATCACCGCGAAGATCGTCATCGCCTCCGCCGCTCGATTGATGCTCGTCCGCCACTTCTGCTTGAGCAGGCACAAGATCGCCGAGATCAGCGTCCCCGCGTGCCCGATACCGATCCAGAACACGAAGTTCGTGATGTCCCACGCCCAGTCGACCTGGTTGTTCATGCCCCAGGTGCCGATGCCCGTGATGACCAAGTACCCGATGAGCAACCCGCCCAACCCGGCGATCGACGCCGAGAGAGCAAAGAGTGGCAGCCACCACTTCGGAGGCTTGCTCTCCGTATAGCCGCACACGATCTCGGTGATCTCACCGACGCTGCGGTTGTTCAGCACGAGCGGCACACGCACCGTCGGATCGTCGATGAGCGTCCCATCTCCCGTGCTCGGGTCGTGCTGTCCGCTCGGCGAGCCCTTGCGCAGCCCCGCGAGGCGTTCGGCCGTGGCTTGATCGGGGTGCAGCGCGCTCATGCCACACCTCCGTTGTTGCTACCGAGAACATTCAGGCTCAACGCATACCCCCGATCCTCGCCGCGCTTGCGACGGTCAAACCGATACGCATGTCCCTTCTTCCCTTCGCCCGCCTTGGGCGTCTCGCCGTGACCGCCGCCGTGGTCGTTGCCATGCCCGCCTCCGCCGTGGTGGAAGGGCTCGTCGATGTGCTCCACACGCTGCGTCTTGCCCAATCGTCGCAAGAGCGACACGTTCGGATTGCTCACCTTGACCAGGTGCGTGACGCGTGGGCGCGTGTTGAGGTAGCCCAGCACGGCATAGTTCCGCCCGCTGTGCCGCCACTTGTGCACTTGGCTCTTCGTGTCCAGGATGTCGCCGAACACGATCGCGTCGCTCGGGCACGCCTGCTGGCATGCCGTCTGGAAGAACCCGTCCGGAATCACCATGCGCCCCGCGGCGTCCTTGATGTCGTGCAACTTGCACTCGATGCGGGCCGCGTTGATGCGCTGGATGCAGAAACTGCACTTCTCCATCACGCCACGCATGCGCACCGACACGTCCGGGTTCTTCTGCATCCGCTCGATCTCCGCCAACTTCTTGCGAAGGCGCGGCGGAATCAGGTTGACATTGATCTTGTTGTAGCGGTCGGATCCCGTGACGCTCTTGCCTTGCCCTGGAACCTTGCTCGCAATCGGGTCGATCACGCTCTGCCCGAGGTACTCGCCGTTCACCGGGTGCTTCCCATACTCGAAGAAGTTGTAGCGGCGAACCTTGTACGGGCAGTTGTTCGCGCAATACCGCGTGCCGATGCAGCGGTTGTAGGTCATGTAGTTGATCCCCTCGGGCCCGTGCACCGTCGCGTTCACCGGACACACCGTCTCGCACGGCGCGTTCTCACAATGCACGCAGCACACCGGCTGGTGGTACATCGCGTCCGCATCGTCCGCCGTCGGCAGCGTGCCGTTCGTCACGTCCCCCACGTAGTAGCGGTCCACACGAATCCAGTGCATCTCGCGGCCTTTCGCCACTTCCTTCTTGCCCACCACCGGGATGTTGTTCTCCGCCTGGCAGGCGATCGTGCACGTCCCGCAGCCCGTGCACGTCGAAAGGTCGATCGTCATGCCCCATTGCGGCCCGACGCTGAACGCCGAACCCGGCGCCGCGTCCGTCTGCGACTTGTTATAGGGGTTCGTATAGATGCTGATGTTCGGCGGCGTGTGGCTCAGTTCGCCCAACTTCTCCGCAAAGTTCAGGGTCTGCTCCGTCGCGTAGATCGCATCGACCCGCTTCTCGATCACGTTGCCGTGCTTCTTCCACGCCGGCAGGTCCACCGCCCGGAAGACCGTCGTCCGACCCTCGAGCGACCAGTGGATCTGCGTGCTCGCGATCATGTGCGTGCCCGTGGCCGCGCCGAAGCGCCCGCCCCGCAACACCCGCGCCGACTTCGCATCGCTCGACCGCACCCCGTACACGTTGAAGCCCACGCCGTCGCCCACGCGGCCGCACGTTTCACGCCCGTACCCGAACGTGAGCACCACGGTGTCATCGGGCATCCCCGGCATGATCCACACCGCGACCTCGACCTTGCGACCCCCGATGGATAACTCCGCCTTGCGGCCCATCGGATACTTCTCGTCGGTGTAGATCGCGTTCGGGTCACCTTCTTTGTACGCAACCGGCTCGAGGTTCAGGGCCTTCGCCGTCCGCGGGCTCACGTATGCCGGATTGTCCCACGCCACGCGTGAACCCATCTCCGGCAACTCGTGCAGCCACGCGATGCCCGCGTATCGCCCGTCGAACGTCTGCCCGGGCACGAAGACCACATCGAGGCTGTTCGTCGTCGGCGCCCCCTCAATCTTGAGGTTCCGGAGCGACGCGGCAACCGCCCCGAAATCCACCTTCGGGGCCTCGCCCTTCGGCGCCGAGCCGACGATCAAGCCGTCGTGCAACGCCCGCTTCCAACCCGCCTCAAAGCCGCCCGCTCCCCACGTCCGCTTCTTCCACGTCTCGCGCACGAGGTCATACCCCGAAATCCGCCCACGCAGCGAGCCCGGCTTGGCGGCACACAACGCAAGGAACTCGATGTCGCTGAGCGGCCCCCAGCCCGTGCCGCTCGCCGTCGCCTCCGCCTTGTCCACCGGGTCATACAGCGGCGCAATCATCGGCTGGATCGGGCTCACCGTCCCGTCGATCGAAACGACATCTCCCCACGATTCAAGATAATGAGCCGCGTTGAGCGACCACGTCGACGCGCTCGCCGTCTCCGTTTCACCCACGCTCAGCGTGATCGTGCTCCCCACCTTCTTCATCGCGCCGGCAAAGTCCAGGTCGCCCGGCGCGTCGTACACCGGGTTGGTCTCCACGCAGATGAGCGTCGATATCTTCCCGGCCTTCATCTCGCCCACGAGCGCCGCCAGGTCCGCGATCGCGTCGTTCTTCTCGTCCTCACCCATCTCGCGGTACGTGACGGTCTTCCCGATGTTGCCCAACGCCGCGTTCATCGCGTGCACGAGCGCGTGCACCTCCGCCGGTTGGCTCGCCCCCGCGAGGATCAGCGTCTTCTCGCGATTCGCCGAATCCAGCAGGTCCTTCGCCACCTCTTCGACCCACGCCTTCGGGATGTCCTCACCCTCAGCGCTCATTGACGCCAACGCCGACTCGATCGCCTCCGCGCCAGGCTGCTTCGCACGGGGCATTACTTCCTTCGCGAGCGCTACCGCGAACGCCGCAATCCGCGAGGGCGAGAGCCGCAACCGATGGTCCGCCACCGATCCCGTCGCCGTAAACGCGCTCTCCACCACGTACAGACGGCTCATGCCGTCCTCCGGCTTCTCCACGCGCCGAGTCGCCGCGAACGTCCTCGCGTTCACCACCTCGTCCGGGCTGCGATTGAGGAAATCGCGATCGAGCGACACGATCACCTTCGATCCCTCGGGCGAAAACGAGAGCAAGTCCCACATCGCCTTCCCGAACGCGATCTTCGTCCCCGCGGCAAAGGCCGGAGCATCCGCCGCCTCATACGCCACCCACTTCGCCTTCGGGAACCTCGCCAGCAACTGCTTCTTCACGTTGTCGCGCGTCGGGCTGTTCTTCTTCCTCACGACGAACGCCAGCCCATCCCCCTGCTTCGCGTCGTACTGCGACAGGTGATCCTGCCCCCAGGCGACAAAGTCGTCCCACGACGCGGCCAACCTCGGATCGCCCTCTCCCGCCGCCTTCCGCGCCGGATTCAGGTACTTCGGATGCTTGAGGCGATCCGGGTCGTACATCTCCATGATCGACGCCTGCGCCCAGATCGATGACTTCCCATGGTTCATCGGGTGAAGCGGGTTGCCCTCGATCTTCGTCGGACGCCCCTCGTGCGTTTCGACCAGCAAGCCCTCCGCCCCGCCGTCCGGCCTCGGGAACGCCGTCGCGTAAAACAGCGGCCTCCCAGGCACGATCTCTTCCGGAACCTCGCGGGAGTACGGCATGATCTTGTGATCCGGCCGACGACACCCGGGTATTGTCGCCGCGCCCGCCAGCGCCATCGACGCGCCCATCAACTTCAGAAACTCACGACGTGATTCCCCGTGCTTGCCGGTCCTTTCGCCCGCGGCCTCCGCCGCCAACTCCGCGTCCAGGTCCACGCTCTCCCGCGTCACCAGTTCCGCCATCCCGGATGGAAACTCCCGCTCCAGCCAATCGCGAAACTCCGCCGTGTCCGCGAGTTCGTCCTCGCTGCGCCACATCACCCGACCCGCCGATACCGGCAGCGATCGCTTGGTCGCGTGCAACTCCTCCCGGCTCGGGAGCGAGGTCTTGGCCTTGGGCCCATGCGTCGAATGGCATTGATCGGCGTTCTTCATGGAATACTCGTGACTCGTGATGCGATGCTCGTAACTCGGTCCTCGGTCTTCGCCGCGTCATTCGCCCCACGACCTCCGCGGGGCCCTGACGCCCCGAGTCGCGTGTCGCGAATCTCGTCTCTCTGTTCCGCTCTTCATTCAGTAGTGGCACGCCCCGCAGTTGTCCGGGCCCTGGATATGCCGCAACCTGATCGTTTCCTGCGCGCTCCGCAGGCTCGCCGCACCGGCTTCGCCCCCCTCCGCTCGCTTCTTCAACTCCCCTTCCACCCACTGCAGGTCCGTCAGCCGCCAACGATCCGCCTCGGCAAGCACGTGCTGCTCCGGCTTGCGGTGGCAGTCCAGGCACCAACTCATGCTCAGCGGCTCCTTCTGGAACACCACCGGCATCGTGTCGATCCGTCCGTGGCACGAGTAGCAACTCACGCCCCGATCAATGTGGATCTGGTGCGGAAAGTTCCGCACGTAATCCGGAACCTTGTGGATTCGTCGCCATTCGATCGCCGCGTCCTTCGCGTACGCCTCTCGAATAAACTCCGTCCGCTTCTTGTGCGTCTCGGATTCCGCCAGTTTGGTCAACTTCCCGTCCGTGTGGCACCCCGCGCACGTCGCCACGCTCGGGATGTTCGCCTCGTTCGACGTTTCTATCTTGGTGTGGCAGTACCGACAATCCATCCCCAACTTGCCCGCGTGGATCTGGTGGCTGAAGCCACCTCCGGGCTGCGTGGGCATGTACCCGGCTTCATAAAACTTCGGCGTCGCGTAATACCAAAAGCCCGCAACCGCCGCCGTCGCGCCGCCACCCCCGACCACCGCGGCCAGCGTCGGTAAATGGTTCATCCACTTCGGAAAAATCAGTGACAAACGAGGCCCCTTTGTTCACGTCTGGTTTGCACGAACCCCACGCTCACCCTCACCTTCACCCCGGCCTTCAAACCCTCTCTGTGTTTCTCAAGACCGAGAATCAAGTGTTTGTGAGTACCAACAATAGCACAACCACATCCGCTTGGATTGCTGTCAGACCGCAATTTGTACTGCTTCTGCCTATCCTGTCAAGTTTCCATTCCTGCCAAACCGCAATTGAGACCGAATCTCAACTGCACCGCCCGCCGAAACGGACTTGACCCATGATCTCACACCCACCCTCCTCCTCACGACGACCAGCACTTGCACTGGGGCTTGGACTCGCCCTTGTCCTCTGGTGCCTCTGGTTCTTCACCCACCTGCCTTGGCTCGCATGGTCCGAGAAAATCAGCCTCCCGATCATCCTCGGCGGCTGGTTCCTCCTCGCCTTCCTCTGGGGCTTCCGACTGGGTTCCCTTCCTCCCCTCACTTCCCCATTCGCAGGCTTCGTGGCCGGGTTGGCTGGCCTTCCAGCCCTAGGCACCAAACTCAAGCACGCCGATGTTTCCGGAACCGGCGCCGCACTTGACCTCAAGCCCAGTGCCGCGCTCATGGTCCTCGGGTTCCTCGCACTCTCCACCACCCTCGTCGGCTTGGGGCTCTATCTCGGTGGCAAAGTCCGCGGACCCGCGTCCTCTCTCGCCCTCGATCCTCACGAGTACGTCGCGCGATGGAACGCCCGCCTCGCCCGCGTCGCCGTCGCTTCCGTGCTCCCCCTCCTCCTCGTCGGCGGCCTCGTCACCAGCACCGCCTCCGGGATGGCCGTCCCCGACTGGCCAAACACCTTCGGCAGCAACATGTTCCTCTACCCCATCGGCCCGCGCGCCGCGCCCGATGTCTTCCTCGAACACTCCCACCGCCTCTTCGGCACCCTTGCCGGACTCACCACCCTCGTCCTCTTCCTGGCCGTCGTCCTCTCTAGCGCCACGCGCTGGTGCAAGGGTTGGGCGCTGGCGCTCTTCCTCCTCATCTGCATCCAGGGCATCCTCGGCGGCATCCGCGTCCGCGAAGGGAACGTCATCCACACCATGGACGACAAGTTCTATCGAACGATCCATGGCGTGCTCGCCCAGTTCATTTTCGCGGGCGGAGTCGCCCTCGCCGCATATATGTCCTCGGCCTACCGCCTGTCCCCCCCCACGCTTCCCGACGCTCGCAAACTCCGCGCCTTCGCGACCGGAGCGCTGCATGTGCTCTTCCTCCAACTCATCTTCGGCGCGATGTACCGACACACCCGCTCCTCCCACGCCCTCTGGTCCCACGTCGCCTTCTCGATGATCGTCACCGTCGCTGTCGCCCTTGCGGGGATGATCGCGGCCGGGCTCAAGCACGACCACCCCCAGGCCACCATCATCCGTCGCGCCGGCATGTGGGCCATCGCTTCCCTCGTCCTCCAGTTCTCTCTCGGGTGGCTCGTCTTCCTTGTGGGGGGGAAGGACCTGCAACCGGCCAACCTCGGGCAGGCCTTGCTTCGCAGCGCCCATCAGGCCAACGGTGCCGCCCTGCTCGGCCTCGTGACCTGCCTCGCGGTCTTCGCACGTCGGCTCCCCAAGTCCACCCCCACGCCCTGAAGAAATCTCCCCATCCGCTTTCCCAACCGATAATTCACTGGACACGACGCCGATTCTCGGGTGCAATGCGCACACTGGACGCGGCGTTTGGCCTTCCGTCCACCCCTTGGGGACCCCCATGCCCAGGCCACCAGAAGTCATCGCCGCCCGCACGCCCAAGCCCGCACCAAGCGACGATGCCCGCATCGTCGATTCGCTCCGCGCCATCAGGCCCGAGAAGTTCGGCTTCGCGCAGGCACGCCACCTGCTCTGGCGGGCCGGCCTCGGCGGGACAAGCCGCCAAGTCGAGACGCTCGTCTCGTGGGGGCCCGAAAAGGCGGTGGACTATCTCCTCAACCCCGAGAAGATCGAGCCGCAGGCCTGGGGCGCCTCCCCCGCGGACCAGTTCGACCGCAACATCATGCGCCCGCCCACGCCCGACGAACGGCGGCTCGTCCAAGAGGCACGCAAGAACCGGGATGAGGACGCGCTCGCCGCGATCCAGAAGGCCCGCCAAGAGCGTGAGAAGCAAGATCGCGAGCAAGTTCGAGAGATGCAGAAGTGGTGGCTCCGCCGCATGATCGAAACGCCGCGCCCGCTCGAAGAGAAGATGACCCTCTTCTGGCACGGACATTTCGCCACCAGTTACCGCAAGATCGAGAACAGTTACCACATGTTCATGCAGAACGAGATGCTCCGTGCCAACGCCCTGGGCAACTTCGGCAATCTCCTTCGCGCCATCATCCGCGACCCCGCGATGATCGCCTACCTCGACAACAACAACAGCAGGAAAGGCAAGCCCAACGAGAACCTCGCCCGCGAGATCATGGAACTCTTCAGCCTCGGCCTGGGCAACTACACCGAGCAGGACATCAAGGAAGGCGCCCGCGCCCTGACCGGCTACTCCTTCGATGACGACGCCTTCAAGTTTGACTCTCGGAATCACGATCGCGGCGACAAGCGCATCCTCGGGAAATACGGTGAACTCGACGGCGACGGGTTCGTCGCCGCCATCCTCGATCAAGATGCCTGCGCCAAGTTCATCGTCCGCAAGATCTACGCCTTCTTCGTGGCCGACGTGCCCCCCGACGAGCGTGGCGGAGAGCGATCCCTCCCTCAGCCCCAGCGTGCCGCCATCAGCGAACTCGCCAACTCCCTGCGTCTCAACAACTACGAACTCAAGCCCATGCTTCGCCGCATGTTCCTCAGCGAGCATTTCTACAGCCCTCGCTTCATGAACGAGCAGATCAAGAGCCCCGCCCAACTCGTCGTCGGCGCCATCCGCTCGCTCCACACTCCCGTTCGTGATCTTTCCATCCTCGCCGATGCCATGGACAAGATGGGACAGAACCTTCTCCTTCCCCCCAGCGTCAAGGGCTGGGAAGGTGGACGTGCGTGGATCAACACCTCCACCATGTTCATCCGCCAGAACGTCATGGCCTTCCTCGTCTCGGGACGCACGCCCAAGGGCTTTGACCCCACCAGCAAAACCGACCCCTACGACGCCACCCAACTCATCACGGACCTCCACGAGCGCGATCCCAACCTCGCCAAAGACCCCGAGGCGGTCAGCCGCCACCTCCTCACCCTCACGCTCGGCCGCGTCCCCGAAGGCTCCGTCGACACCCTCCTCGCATTCTTCGACGAGCACAAGAACAAAGTCTCGAACGAGACTCTCACTGGCGCGATCCTCCTCATCACCGCCATGCCCGAATACCAACTCTGCTAACGAGCCCCCCCACAACGAACCGCCCCAAGGACCACACGATGCCGCCCAACGCCTTTACCCGCCGCGAGTTCATCAACCGAGGGCTCCTCCTCGCCGCCGCCTCCGCCTCCATCCCCTCCTTCCTCCAAGCCTCCGCCAGCGCCATGACCGAGGCGCTCGCCGGGCTCTCCTCCGTTCCGGGCGTCCCCGACGATCACATCCTCGTCGTCATCCAACTCGGTGGAGGCAACGACGGGCTGAACACCGTGATTCCCTTCGGGATGCCCGAGTACTACAAGGCTCGACCCGGCATTGCCGTCGAACAGAAGGACGTCCTCAAACTCTCCAACACCGATGGCATCGGCCTCCACCCCCAACTCGCGCCCCTCCGCGACCTCTACGACGAGGGCCTCCTCGCCGTCCTCCAGGGCGTCGGCTATCCCAACCCCAACCGCTCCCACTTCAAGTCCATGGACATCTGGCACACCGCCGACCTCAACGCCAACGGCGACGGCTGGCTCGGAAAGTACTGCGACAGCGAGTGCTGCGGCTTCGGCAAGGGCGAAAGCGGCACCCCCGAGAAAACCAAGCCCGCGGAACACGCCGAGTGGGACAACGCCAAAGGGCCTCCCTCCCTCGCCATCGGTCGCACCGCGCCCCTCGCGATGCAAGGCCGCCTCGTCAAGCCCGTCGCCTTCGAGTCCGCCGAACTCTTCCGCTGGACGGGCAAGGATGTCCACAAGTCCCTCATCGAGCCGTACGACGACCTCAACCGCCGCGCCGAACGCGAGGGGGCCAACCCCGCCCGCGCAGGCTCCAATGCCGACTTCCTCATCCGCACCGCCCTCGACGCCCAGGTCTCGAGCGACCTGATCCGAAAGGCCGTCGCTCAGAAGCCCCTCGTGCCCTACCCACGCAGCGATCTCTCCAATCAACTCTCCATGATCGCCCAGATGATCCGCGCAGGCCTGAAAACCCGCGTCTATTACGCCCAACTGGGTGGCTTTGACACCCACGCGGGCCAGGGCGGCGCCAACGGTCGCCATGGGCAACTCCTCAACCAACTCGCCGCCGCCAGCAAGGCCTTCTACGCCGACCTCAAAGCCCAGGGCAACGACGCACGCGTCCTCACCATGTCCTTCTCCGAGTTCGGCCGTCGCGTCAGCCAGAACGCGAGCGGCGGCACCGACCACGGCACCGCCGCCCCACTCTTCCTCTTGGGACCCATGGTCCGCGCCGGCGTCTGCGGCGATCACCCCTCCCTCCGCGACCTCGACGAGGGCGATCTCAAATACAAGATCGACTTCCGAAGCGTGTACGCCGGCATCCTCGAAAACTGGATGAAAGCCGACAGCAAAAAGATCCTCGGGGCCTCGCACAAGCCGATTGAGATCCTCAAGGGCTGAGTGGCGAAGCGAGGGATCTCGGCACGTCGTGCCTGCGGGCCATCTTCCGCGAATGCCGGAGACAGGACTTGAACCTGCACGGGGGTTAAATCCCGGTGGATTTTGAATCCACTGCGTCTGCCATTCCGCCACTCCGGCGAGTGTGGGCCCAAGTGTACGCCGCCAGCCTGCGACCGGGCGACCTCGACGCTCTCGACTCGTTCCGCGCCGCGACCGCCGCCGGCGCCATCCCGCGACCCGATCTCTTACGAACCACGCACCCCCGTCAGCCGCTCGATGACCTCCATCGCCATCTCGTCCTCAACGCCTCGCCTCGCCAGAACGCCAAAGAGCCGCCTCGCCTTGGCCTCGTCACTCAACTTCGCGGGCATCGTGGCGATCTTCTTGACCGCGAACGCCCACACCTCTTCGCGGGTCGAGCCCGCATCGTTCACAAGCCCACCAGCATCCAGTCCTCGGCGTTCCAACTTCGCCCGCACCGCACCCGCCCCCGCCGGACCTCGCTCCTTCATCCGTCGCACGTCGGCCTCAGCGAGCGCCGCGTCATTCAAGACCTTCGCCCGCGTCAACTCCTTGACCACCGTCTCGATGTCGTGCGCCGCGAAGCCCGTCGCGCCCAGCCGTTCGCGCAGTTCCGCCGTGCTCCGCAACTTCACGCGCAGCAACTGCAACGCCTTCGTGCGTGCCCGCTCCAGGCCCTCATCGCTCGCGCCACGCTTTGCCACCAGTCACTCCAGCATGTCGAGGTACCCCCGAATCTCCGATTCCGCGTGCGCGTCTCGCGCCTCCCGCGCCGCCTTCACGCCCGCTTCCAGGGTCGCCCTCGCGCCGCCCACATCGTTCGTCGCCTCCTGCGATCGCGCTTTGTGGTAGTACGCGTAGCAATACAGCCGATCCGCCTTCAGGCACCGGTCGTACCACCCGATCGCCACCGCGTGCTCCCCACGCTTCGCGTGCTCCTGGGCCAACGCGTACAGCACGAACGGGTCCGGATTGGACTCGTCCAGCATCTTCCGGAGTTGCTCCACGCTGGGCATGCACGAAGATAGGCCCTCTCGCCACCCCCCAATCCCGACATCCGCGTCACCAGATCGCACGCCTCGTGCCGACCAGCATCGTCCTGTCGAACTTTTGTCCAGGTGCTGAATCCGAGCCAAACTCACCCCACGAATCAAGCCGGTCCGGTTTGTCTGCCGGACGGAGAGACAAGACGCCACACATGCCCCGTCGGACGTGCTGCGGATGCAACACGCGTGGTCACTCGCCCACGGGATAGGAGAGCGTCATGAAGAAGGTTGCCGTTGTGTCGTTGATCTCGCTTGCCGGCCTCGCGTCCGCAAGCCTCGCGGACTCTCGCGTCCGTGCCGTCCATGCCTCCCCCGACGCACCCGCCGTTGACGTCCTCGTCAACAACGCACCCGCGTTCACCAATCTCGCCTTCGCCAACGCTTCTGCGTACGCCTCCGTGCCTGCCGGCTCATACAACGTCAAGGTCCGCCCCGCGGGCCTCCCCGGGCCCGACGTCATCGATGCCAACCTTAACCTCGCCGACAACACCACCTACTCCGTCGCCGCCATCAACACCCTCTCCAACATCCAGCCGCTCGTTCTTGTGGACGACAACACGCTGAATCCCACCAACGCCCGCATCCGCTTTGTCCACGCTTCTCCGAACGCTCCCGCGGTCGACATCGCCCTCGCCGGCGGCTCCGTGCTCTTCCCCAACGTCTCGTTCGCCAACTCCGGCGGCTACATCACCGTCCCCGGCGGTTCCTACGACCTCGAGGTCCGCCTTGCCGGTACCTCCACCGTCGTCCTGCCCCTCCCGGGCGTCTCCGTCGCCAACAACACCGTCTACTCCGTCTGGGCCATGGGCCTCGTCAACAGCACCGCCACCCCCCTCCAGGCCGTCGTGACCGTCGACGCCGTCCCCGCTCCGGGCGCGGCCGCCGTGCTCGGCCTGGGCTTGCTCGGTCTGACCCGTCGTCGCCGATAGTCTCGGGTGACGATCTCATCTTGGCGGGCCGGGGCGGACGTACACCGCCCCGGTCTGCCTGCGCTCATGGGGCGTCTCTCACGGGTCCTCGAAACAGTTTCATTTGAGGCCGTCCCCTCCTATCCTCTCAACCCTATGGCACAGAACGTTTTCACCGACGCCCTCAAACGCCTCGAAGCCGCTTCCAAGTTCGAGTCCGTCCACGTCGAGACCTTGGAGCGACTCAAGGAGCCCAAACTCTTCCTTGAAGTCAACATCCCCGTCCGCATGGACGACGGCTCGCTCCGCATCTTCAAAGGCTTCCGCTGCCGCTATGACGACACCCGCGGCCCCGCCAAGGGCGGTATCCGCTTCCACCAGGACGTTGACCCCGCCGAGGTCAAGGCCCTCGCCTTTTGGATGACCTTCAAGTGTGCGTGCGTCGGGCTCCCCTTCGGCGGCGGCAAGGGCGGCGTCATCGTCGATCCCGCCAAACTCTCCGCGGCCGAACTCGAACGACTCAGCCGCGGTTACATGCGGGCCATCGCCTTCGCCGTCGGCGTCGATGTCGACGTCCCCGCACCCGACGTCAACACGGGCCCGCTCATCATGGCCTGGATGGCCGACGAATATGCCGTCGTCACCGGCAAACGCGAACCCGGCGTCATCACCGGCAAGCCCGTCGCCGTCGGTGGCTCCCTCGGGCGCGACGACGCCACCGCCCGCGGCGGGTTCTACATCCTCAAGGAACTCGAAAAACGCCTCAAGTGGGACGCCCCGGGACGCAGCCGCTCCGTCATCATCCAAGGCTTCGGCAACGCGGGCGAGCACATGGCCCGCCTCTGCCACGCCGATGGGTACAAGGTCGTCGCCGTCTCCGACTCCAACGGCGGGATGTACAACCCCAACGGGCTCGACATCCCCGCCATGATCGCCGCCAAGAAGAAGATGGGCATCATCAACCGCGAGGCCGTCAAGGGCGTCAAGGAGGTCTCCAACAAGGAAATCCTCGAACTCGAGGCCGACTTGCTCGTCCCCGCCGCCATTGAGAACGTCATCACCGAGGCCAACGCCAACAACCTCAAGGTCAAGGCCGTCCTCGAACTCGCCAACGGCCCCTGCACCCCCGAGGCGGACGCCATCCTCTGGAAACGCGGCATCCCCGTCGTCCCCGACATCCTCGCCAACGCGGGCGGCGTCACCGTCTCCTACTTCGAGTGGACGCAGAACAAGGCCGGCTTCTACTGGGACCTCGAAGAAGTCCACCAGAAACTCCGCAAAAAGATGACCGCCGAGTTCGTCGAGATCTTCGAGTTCGCGCAGGGCAAAAAGATCGACCTGCGAACCGCCGCCTACGCCCACGCCCTCCACCGCCTCGGCCCCGCGCTCGAATCGACGGGCACCAGCCGAAACTACGCGAAGGAATAGCCCCACGCCCCACCGCGGGTGCTGCGTCGCTCGATCTCCAGTTCTGATGTCCTGTCCACTTCGCCCCGGGCACTTCGCTCGGGGTCTTTCGTTTGGCGCTGGCTCTGGCACCGACCATCCCCTTTCCGTCACGATCTCCACGATACGCCTTCATCACCCTAGCATTCCGCACAGGGGCGAAGCCTTCTCGGGAGAAGGCCTATGTGTGTCACGACGCGTTTCCTTGTGCTCCCCAGCCTCGCTCCGGGCCGCCGTCGGGTGCTCGGTCCCCTTGCCCTCTGCGCGCCCGCGCTTGGGCTCACCACGACCTTCGCCGCCGCACAGTGCACGCCACAGTGGTCGAGCACCGCGAGCGCACCCCTCCATCTGAACGGCCCCATCTACGCCGCCACCACCTGGGATTTCGACGCCAGTGGTCCGAACCTTCCATGGCTCGTCGCCATCGGCTCGTTCTCCTCCGCCGGCGGCACCCCCGCCGCTCATGTCGCCGCATGGGACGGCATCTCCTGGCAATCGCTCGCTACGTCCATCGATGGCATTCCCACCTGCGTCGTGGTCTACAACAACGATCTCATCGTCGGCGGGTTCTTCACCGCCATCAACGGCTTGCCCGTCCGCAACATCGCCCGCTTCGACGGCACCCAGTGGCACCCCATCGCCGCCGGACTCAGCGACATCGTCCTCGCACTGTCCACCTGGAACGGCGACCTCTACGCCGCGGGTGACTTCAACTTTGCCGGTGCCACCCCCGCCCGAAAAATCGCCCGTTGGGATGGCTCCTCTTGGTCTCCCGTCGCCGGCGGCACCAACTTCGGCATCGCCGCGCTCACGCCCTACAACGGTCGCCTCGTCGCCGCGGGCTACTTCACCTCCGCGGGCGGCGTCCCCGCCAACTACATCGCCGACTGGGACGGCATCACCTGGCGAGCCCTCGCCCCGGGCATGAATGACTGGATCAACGCCCTCGCCGTCTTCAACAACCGCCTCTTCGCCGGTGGACGATTCACCCAGATCGGCCCCAGCGCAATCCGCGGCATCGCCGCCTGGAACGGCACCACCTGGTCGTCTATCGCCGGCGGCACCAACGGCATCGTCTACGCGCTCGCCCCCCACAACGACTCCCTCATCGTGGCCGGTGAGTTCGCCCTCGCCGGAGGATCCTTCGTCTCCAACATCGCGCGATGGACCGGCACATCTTGGGCACCCCTCGCACAAGGCCTCGACGATACCGTCTACGCACTCACCACGTTCCACAACGAACTCATCGTCGGCGGGCTCTTCACCGCTGCGGGAAACCTCGCCTCTCCCTCCTGGTCCAGATGGCTCGAGTCCCCCTCGCCCTGGATCGCCCTCCCCCCCACCTCTACCTCTGCCTCCGTGGGATCGACCGTCGCCCTCTCCGCCTCCGTCGCCCGCGGATTCTCCGGAGTCACTTTCCAGTGGCAACGCAACGGCCTCAATATTTCCAATGGACCGGGTGGTGCCTCCCCCTCCGGAGGAGTCGTCGCCGGGGCCTCCGGCCTCCTTCCTTCCCCCACCGACGGCACCCCCGTCGTCCTCCACATCAACGCCGTCCAGCCCTCCGACGCCGGTACCTACACCCTCCTCATCACCAACTCCTGCGGCGGCGAAGCCAGCCCGCCCGCAACCCTCACCATCTCGATCTCCTGCATCGCCGACGTCGACGACGGCTCCTCCACCGGCACCCCCGACGGTGGCGTCACCATCGACGACCTCCTCTTCTTCCTGATCATCTTTGATCAGGGCACCATCCGCGCCGACGTCGACGACGGCTCCGGCACCGGCACCCCCGACGGCGGCGTCACCATCGACGACCTCCTCTACTACTTGCAACGCTTCGAGTCGGGGTGCTGACGCCTTCTCCATCTGCGGCGGAGCGTCACCGGGCCCCTGACACGCCCGCTCTTCCTACCCTCTATCGCCATGAACACTTGGCGCTACCTCTCCGATCCTGCTCTCGCACAGTTCTATTGGCCGGGAATCGTGACCGGGCTCGCGATCGCCGTCCTGTGCGCGTCGCTCAGCGTCCTGGTCGTCCTCAAACGCCTCGCCTTCGTCGGTCAGGGCATCAGCCACGCGGCCTTCGGCGGAGTTGGGCTCGCGGCGGTCCTCGCACGCCTGGCGAGCGACGGGCTCTCGATGCCCCTCCAGTTCGCGATCATCTTCGCCTTCTGCCTCCTCTCGGCGCTCCTCATCTCGTGGATGAGCGCCCGGTCGGGCATCCGCGGGCAGGGGCTCGAGCCCGACACCGCCATCGGCATCATCCTCGTCTCGAGCATGGCCCTGGGGGCCGTCCTCATCCAGCGCGCCAAGTCCACGCAGCAATGGGAATCGTTCCTCTTCGGCTCGATCAACGGCGTCGACTGGCCCGACGCCCGCATCGCCTGGGCGATGACCGCGCTCGTCCTCCTCGCCCTCTTCTTCACGCGCCGATCGCTCCTCTTCTGGGCCTTTGACGAGCCCGCCTCCGCGGCGTGGGGCGTCTCCGGTCGCTGGATGAGCGTCCTCCTCATGACCCTGCTCGCCCTCGCCACCGTCACCGCGATGAAACTCGCGGGCGTGGTCCTCGCCACCGCGATGCTCGTCCTCCCCGGCACCATCGCCCTCAAACTCGGGCGGCAACTGGGGTTCGTGGTCTTCCTGACGCTCCTCGCCGCCGTGCTCGGCGTGCTCGGCGGGCTCGTCGCCAGTTTCGAGTTTGACCTCCTCACGGGGCCCAGCGTCGTCCTCGTGCTCACCGTCCTCTTCGCCGCCGCCTCCGTGCTCTCGTGGGCAAGGCAGCGACAAGCGGCCTAGCCTCCGCCATGAAGGCCGAAACCCTCCTCGCCGAACTCAATCGCCTCCGACAAGACGTGCCCAAGGACCCCAGCGACCTCGAGTGGTTGACGCTGCATCACGTCTTCTGCTTCGTCAGTTACCAAATGGCCGAGTTCCAAAGATACGTGGACGACCAAGCGAGCAAAGGCGCCTTCAAAGAGTTCGAGGCCGAGTAGCGACCCTCGCCCATGGCACACCGGCCTCACGAAGTGCCCCCTTTGCCTACCTTCACCGCCGAATTCCGCGCTCACGACGGAACTTTTCTCTTGCACTTTCGTACAAAATGAACGATACTGCTCTCTTCGCCGCCCACACGCTCCGGGGCCTCAAAATCACCCGAGCGTGCTCCAGCCCCGCGTGGTGTACACGCGAGGCACGGGCGGCGACGACCGATTCGCGACGGCGGAGGCTTCCCCCTTCGCAGGTTTCGGATCGGGCGATGTGCCGAGGGGCGACGGCCCTTCGGGAAAGGGTCTGGCGGCGGGGCCAACACACCCGCGACGGCCGGATGGCTCTTTCTGAAAGGAGGTGGTCCAGTGATCACGTGTGACTGTTTGAAGGGACCGCGCCACTAACGCGGGCTCGACGGAGCCGCTGCGGCGGTCCCGACACGACGTAAAGAACGTCCGCCGGCGGGCTCGAAAGAGCCCGCCGGTTGTGCTTTGCGTGCGATTTACTTCGTCACCGATTGTGCGGAATGTGCATGCGTTGCACGCCCGCTCGATACCACATGGTGCGACTCTTGGAGCGTCACCATGGCGAGAAACACGAGCACGCCAACCACACACGCCCCCACTTCGATCCACGCTCGCTGACGAGCCGAGATCGCTTCGGCGCGATGCAACCCGACGAAGCGCATGAGCCACGCCGCACATCCCATGGCGAGCAAGGCCCAGATTGCGGGAACGAGCATGGTTACCTCAGTTGGATCGGCGAACAAGACGGTGCCTCAAACTTGCACCGATCGTAGTCCGCTAAGTTGCTCGTGGTCCCAGCATCCCGATGATGCTGACTGACATTGCAGCAGCAGGAACGTGACACCCGAGCCCGGCCATTCGTCGCTCGCATCTTGCCAACGTAGCACGCATCCGAGGCAATCGCACACGCTATCGCGACGCCACAACCAATGCCCAGGCTGAGAAGGCAAAGGGCTCCTCCGCCACCAATACACACGGCCTGTTGAATGATGAAGTCCTCGTTGTTCTCGTCGATCGCCTGATCGACGCGCTGTTGGATCAACTGCCACGACGAACTCCCCGCCGCGTCCAAGGCGCACACGGAAGTCAACCGTGTCGACGCAACTTCCCGAAGTTCCTGCATGAACGACATGCCGTGCGGCAAGGCCACCAATGGAATGAGCCGATTCTCGCCGCCGTGTTGCAAGATCATGGCCGTGATCGGAAGTTCAGAGACAAGGTCAACACGGACAAACCCGAACCATCGATACACCTTGATGTCGGCCCGCGGTGACGGAATCTCGACCGACATCGATGTATGCAGCACAAATGTCTGCCCCAGCGCGTTCTCTCCCTCCAAAATATCTCCCGGACGCGCGGACTCGATACCGTTGAGGAACAGAATAGAGGAGACTTCCGGCACATACCACCCAAACAGGTGCTCGGAGAACGATTCAAGAGCAGCATCACCCTCCGTCCAACCCAAAGACGCCAGTTCGCTGACGTACGCCTCAGGCCCCGGCGGAAGCGCGGCCATCTTTGGCGGATGTGCCGATGCCTTCGGGCTCTGGATGAGCAGGAGACCAAGCACAGTCAGGTGCGTGACAAGAAGACGCATGGCGAAACCTCCTTTCGACACCAAGACGCTCCGCGCCAACACGACGCGGCACAGTGTCGATTCGTCGTCCGAGGCACACACCATCGCGAGTCCGGACGATCCTCGCGAGCACCACGCTCTCCTGCCGCCACCCCCTACTCAACTGTGCGGTTCGCTCCTTCTCGGTTCAACGATGGCAACTCCCGCACCTCTTCCACACACAATCCAACATACCAAGAGCACATCCACCAAGTTGCAGAGTTGATTTTCGCTCTGCAAGTTTCATGGCCTCCTTCAAGCGAACATTCATGGTGCGGGGCACGCCGATTTGATCTTGAGCCCTTCGCCATCAGGGGGTGTGCCAAGGAGCAGGTGAATACGGATCGTGGTTCAATCCGCCCCGCGCTCCGCCCACCTCCGCACGAACTCCTCGTACTGCTCGGGCGTGTCGATGCCCGTCGTCGTCACGTTCCGCACCGCCACCGCGATGCGGAACCCCGCGTCGAGGACGCGGAGTTGTTCGAGCATCTCGGTGGTTTCGAGCGCCGACGGCGGCATGGCGGCATACTTGAGGAGAAAGTCCACCCGGTAAACGTAGAGGCCCACATGTTTGAGTGCCCGCACGTGCGTCGCCGCCGATGCGGCGTCGCGCGGATACGGGATCCATGCTCGCGAAAAGTACAAAGCGAGCCCGTCCGCCCGCGTCACCACCTTCACGAGATTCGGGTTCATCGGGTCCTCGCCCGCTTGGAACGGCGAGGCGACGGTGGCAACCTCCGCTCGCCCTTCTCTCGCGAGCGCCACGGCGGCGTCGATCACCCCCGCGTCGAGTTCCGGCTCATCGCCCTGCACATTGACCACGAGCGCATCCCCCGCCAGCCGCAGCGTGGTCGCCGCCTCGGCAAGCCGGCTCGTGCCGTTGGTGTGGTCCTCGCGCGTCATGACGGCCTCGCCCCCGAAGGCCTTGACCTCATCAAAGACTTCCTTCGCGTCCGTCGCAATGATGACGCGTGACAGCGACGTGGCACGCCTGGCCGCGTCCCAAACATGGCGGATCATCGCATGCCCAGTCTTGCGGGCAAGAACCTTGCGCGGGAACCGCGTGGAGCCGAGGCGGGCGGGGATGATGCCGATGGCAGGGACGGGGGAGGACATGGTCGACTCGGAGGACAAATCCGCGACACGTGCCGCGTCGGCGATGACATCAGACCAACCCTTCATCCTGCCCCCTCCCAGAGCGAAGGGGAGTCGGATCAGGCCGCCGGGGCGGGTGAACCACCGCCTCGCAGCGAAACCACGAGTTTCTTGAGCGCGTCGCGCTGGGCGCGGATGTCGCGGTAGGTGATCTGCTTCATGGTGATCTCGCTCGCGATCTTCTCGGCCTCCTCCGCCGCGGCAAGGTCCTTCTCCTGCTCGCCCTTGGTCTTCAGCGCGAGCATGAGGGCGTACTTGAGTTCCATCTGCAGTTCGGGCGAGTTGTCGCGGATCTCCAGCGCCGCGCGGAAGGTCTCGATCGCTTCGGGCAGCCAGCCGGTCTTGAAGAAGCATTGCCCGAGGAGCGCGAGCGACTTGCTCCGCAGGCGCGGGTCGTTCTGGGACTCCTGGAACATCGCGATCGCGTCGTCGTACTTCTCCGTCAGGAACAGCCGCTCGCCATACGCGAACTTCCGCGTGAGGTCCGTCGGATACGCCTCCACACGCAACTTGTGCTCGGCGACTTCCAACTCGCCCAGCGCCCGCATCGCCGAATCCAGTTCGCCCTTGAGCGCCGCGTTCTCCGCGTCGGCCTCCACCTGCTTCTTGAGGTCGCTCGCCTTGCGCCGGGCCTGACGAATCCGGATGTCGCCCGACATCTCGCGGAAACGAAACTGCTTCGTCTCCATGTACGTCTTCATCAAAAGGTCGTGCGCCCGTTCCTCGTCCCCCTCGCCCGCTCGCTCCAGATATAACTTCGCCAGTTTCTCGATCGTGGGCAGATCACCGGGGCGGGCCGCCATCTCCTTCTCCGCCGCCGTGATCAGCAGTTCGATCGTCTGCTCCGTCTTCACGACGCGGTCCTGCGCCTCGAGTTGCCGCTGCTTGTCCGCGTCGCGGATGTTCTGCCGGAATCCGCCCTGCTCTCCCGTCTTCTCGTAGCCCCCCTTCACCATCGTCGCGGAGGCCGCCATCTGCCGGATCCGCTGCCCAAGTTCGCCGTCCGTCGGGTCCACCTTGTACGCCGACTCAAACGCCACGACCGCGCGATCGAACATGCCCGACTTCTCAAAGCCCTCGGCCAGTTTGACCAGCAAATCCTTCCGAGGCCGCTGCGAGCCCACGCACAACTTCAACCCAAGGTCCCCCAGCCGCTGCGTCGGGTACTGCAATCCCAACTTGCTCGCCATCTCAAACGCCCGCACGCACAACGGCGGGTCGGTGAACTTCTGCCCATACTCCAAGAGCGCGACGAGAAAGCGATCGACCTCGCTCTTCCCGCTGATCACCTTCACCACTTCCTTGCTCACGCCCTTCTTGCCATCCCCCTCGCCCACGAGCGCCGAGATCGACTTGAAGAACCCCTCGATCCCTCGCTTGCTCCCCGGGTCCTTCTGCAATCCCTGGAGCCACGACTGCACCGCGTACTCATAACTCCCCGTCTGATGCACCGTGTCGGCATGGTTGAAGAACCGCTCCGCCTTCTCGGCGCTGAACGGCGAGTCCGACGACGAGTCCGATTTTTCCGCTGGCGCCGCACCGGCTCCGGGCTTCGGCTGGTCCTTGTCCTTCTTGAAACTGAATAAACCCAAGGCGTTCTTCCTTGCTCTCGTAGGTGATACCGCGAACCCCGCCAAAGTGTGCGGCACGGCCGCACCCACGGAACCCGCGCGATCAGGGGGCGGATTGTAAGCACTCGGCAGGCGTTCGGGCGTCCCTTCCCGCCCACTTACCGCAACTCATTCAGGAACCGCGCAAAGCGATCCATCCCGTTCCGGATCTGCTCTTCGCTGCACGCGAAACTGATCCGCACGTGGTTCTTCCCGCAGCCCCCGAAATCATCCCCCGGCACGATCGCCACCAGCGCCTCGTCCAGCAGCGCGTCGCACAGGTCCACCGCGTTGTTGATCTTCTTTCCGCCCTTGCTCGTCTTGCCAAAGTACGCGCTCACCTCCGGAAAGACATAAAACGCCCCCGTCGGCCTCGAGCAGACCAGCCCCGGCATCTTGCTCACGATCTCATAGATCACCTGCGCTCGTGACGCAAAAGCCTGCCGCATCCGCTCCACGTCCGCCTTCGTCTGCGTCAGCGCCGTCCGGATTGCCGGATACGTGAAACTCGTGATGTTCGTCGTCATCTGCCCCTGCAGTGTCGCCATCGCCTGGATGAACTTCTTCCCAAACTCCCCGCTCGTCGCCGCATACCCGATCCGCCACCCCGTCATCGCATACGCCTTGCTGAGCCCGTTGATCGTCACCGTGCGCTCGGCAATCCCCTTCACGCTCCCGATCGAGAAGTGCTCGATCCCGCCATAGATGATCTTCTCGTACAACTCATCGCTGATCACCACCAGCCCCGGGGCCGTCGTCTTCGCCTTCTCCTCGATCACCTCCGCCAGCGCCTTGAGTTCGCCCGGCGAATACATCGTCCCGCACGGATTGCTCGGTGAGTTGATGATGAACGCCCTCGTGCGCTCCGTGATCGCCCCCCTCAACTGCTCCGGCGTGATCTTGAAATCCCCGCGAGGCGACGTCGCCATCTCCACCACCTTGCCCCCCGCCAACTCCACCAGGGGCATGTAACTCACCCACGCCGGCACCGGGATCAACGCCTCCATCGCCGCCTCGCCCGCCCTCGGAAAATCGAACAAGCACTGGCACGCCACATACAACGCGTGCTTCCCTCCCGCCGAGATCGCGATGTGCTCCGCCGTCGTCGGGATCCCGTTTTCCTCCACCAGTTTTTTCGCGATCGCCGCTCGAGTCTCCGGGTCCCCAAACGTCTGCGTGTACTTCGTCTGCCCGTGCTCCAACGCCTCTTCCGCCGCCCTCTTCACCTGCGGCGGCGTGTCAAAGTCCGGCTCACCCGCCGCGAAACTCAGCACGTCCTTCCCAGCCTGCTTCATCGCCTTCGCGCGGTTCATGAACGCCACCGTCACCGAGGCCTTCAACTGCCGCACACGTTCCGACGTTGTGAGTCCCATCGCCATGGGCAGAGCGTACGCGACCAACCGTCCCATCGACGCCGCACCTACTCCGGCCCGGGCATCGCCCGCAGAAACTCTACCAGCCGCTCCCGCTTCGGCGACTCCGCATCCCGCACATACGCCCCGCTCACCGCGCACCCCACCGCCAAACTCTCCTCCAACGACAGCCCCACCACCTGCCCAAACGAAAACCCCGCGTTGAAATGATCTCCCGCACCCGTCGAGAGCCTCGGCGTGCGTGTGAACGGGCCGTCAAACCACCCTCGCTCCCCGCTCGAGTTCGACGCCGCCGCCCCCTCCCGCGGGTGGATCGCCACGCACTCCAGCCCGAGCCCCTCTCGCAATCGCTCCGCCGCGCTCGTCAGCACCGCCCCCATCGTTCCGCGACCCTCGCCCTCGAATGCCGCGATCTTCGCCGCCCTCGCCACACGCTCCGCCTCTGCAAGGTTCAATCCCAGCGTCACGCTCACGTTCCTCACCTCTTCCAATCGCCGCAAGGTCGCCAGCGCCGACCGCACATCCTCATCCGTCCTCTTCGCCGGGTCGGACAAATCAATGAACACCCGCCGCTCCCGCGACGACACCTCCCCCAACACCCGCTCGATCAACCCCTCCCAGATCCCCGGCACCCCGCCCAAAAGCGACCAGTTCACAATCCCGATCAGCGACGATCGATCCACGATCGCGCGCAGCCGATCCAGCCCCACCACCTCCATCAGCCGCTCCCACGTCGCCGCCTGGACGTTCGCCGTGTTGTTGAACATCAACTTCCCATCGTCAAACTCCAGGCAGTCCGTCGTCGAGGGCGCTCCTATCGGTATCACCTCCTCGCACCGCTCCGCAAACGCCCGAAAGACCGCGTGCACCCGACCCGGCTCCCCAAAGTCTCCCACACACCCGACATAGGTCGTCCTCGCCCCAAGCCGCGCCAGCCCCCCGGCCATCAGCGGTCCGTTCCCGCCAAATCGATCCTCCAGCAACACCTGCTCGATGTTCGTGCTCTTCCCCGCCGCCGACGCGCACCGCGCCGAAAACGCCTCGATCGTCCTCAGCCGTCGATACCCCCCAGGCGACATGTCGTGCCGGGTGTCCACCATGTGCACGATGGAATCAACGAAGCCATCAAACCCCACGAGCACCCTCGGCAGCGCCCCCGCCGTCAAGCCTTCCAGCCTCTCCGCCGCGCCCCACGCGATCCGTCCTCGGTCCTGCGTCATGCCGGTATTGAAGGCCGACCTCCCTCCGCCCGCGCTCGATTCGCGAATCGACACCGCCGAACCCCAACGTACACCAGCGTCTCGAACACCAGTAGCCCCGCCACAAGCGCCATCACCAACCCGCCCCCCTGCGCCGCCGCGTTCAGCGAGACCTGCCCAAACCTCGCCCCCAAGTCAATCGTCCCGTTCGGCGCCACCCCAAAGAACCGCTGCGCCGTGTAGAACCCCGCCAGCACCACCATCGGCATCACCGCCATCACGATCCACCCCACCGACGCGTGCGCGCACACCGTCCACGCCACCGCCTTCGTGATCCTCCACTCCCGTTGCCGTCCAAAGAACCGAATCCCCTGATACTCCACCCACGTCAGCAGACCTAGCAGGACCGCGGCCACCAACGACTGGGCCAGCGTCCACAGCGCAAACTTCACATCCCCAAGCCACCCCGAGTTCAACAGCCCACGTGCCGGGTCGCCCACCAACGCCCCCGTCCAGGGCGACGCCAATATCGTTCCCGCGACCGCTACATTCACCACCAGCAACCACCGGCTCTTGTCCACCTCGATCCGTACGCCACGAAACTGCTCCCCGGCATGCCGCAGCGTTCGCCAGTTCGTACCAATCCACGTCCGAAAACTCATTTTCCCCTGCCATGCACTCCCCCTCCTCGCGTCCCAATGAGAGTTTTTCTCAGGTTCCCCGCATTCTGGACATACTTCTGCACCCCCGTTTGCGTCTATGTGGTAACCACATCGCTCGCAGAGCACCTCGTACTCGTCCACACCTTCCCGCCTCGACCACATCATTCTTTGCCCCGGTGTTTTCCATTAGGTATGATTACTCACTGAAGCCCCGCCCCGTTCTACCTCCAGCCACCCTTCAGGATTATGAATCCCTCCCTCGATTCCATCCGAGACCTCTTCCGCCGCAACCGTATTCGCTGCACCCGCCAGCGTGAGTTGGTCTATTCCGCCCTCGCCGCCTCGGATGCACACCCCACCGCCGACGAACTCTTACGCATCGTCCGCGACCACGACACCGACCTCAGCCTCGCCACCGTCTACAACACCCTCGACCTCTTCCTCTCCCACGGCCTCTGTCGGAAGATCGCCTCCACCGTCTCGTCGGGCCCATGCCGGTATGACGCCGTCGTGCACGACCACGCCCACGGCGTCATGCCCGACGGCCAGATCATCGACCTCCCCGACGATCTCAGCCGCCGCATTGTCGCCTCCCTCTCGTCCGACATCCGCAAAGAGGTCGAATCCCTCGTCGGCGCGCGCGTCGCACGCATCGCCGTCGAACTCGTCTTCGCACAGACCAACCACGCCCCGCAAACGCTCGCCCCTGACCGTGCCGAGCATGCCATCTGATCCGGCGTTATCGGTCAACTCATCTCGCGCAACCTCCCACACCTTGAATCCTGAAGACAGCCTCTTGGGTGTCCGATAGGTACTCCGGATCACTCGTTTGGAAGGTGCATGCACACGCAACGTCCAAATCGCAGCGGCATCCCAATCGGGGTTGTTCAACATAAAGGGTTCTCCCGTGGCCGTTCCATTCAATCGCCGCCGCTTTCCGCGCTATGCCGTCCGACCCATGTACACGCCCGTCCGCGTGCGCACCCTTGACGAGATGTCCTTCAAGAATGAGGGGCATGCCTACGACCTTAGCGAAGGTGGCATCCAACTCGAACTCGATCGCCCCATCGCCCCGGGCACGCCCGTCGCCATCGAACTCACCCTCCACGGCACACAATGGGAAGACGAGTCCGACCCCGCTCTGGGTCTGAGTGGTCGTTCCATCTTCCTCTTCGGAAACGTCGTTTGGTTGGACGATGAAGAAGCCGGCCCAGCCCGCATGGCCATCGCCATCACCCGCTTCACCCGTCCCGGGGAGCGCGAACTCTTCATCCGCCACCTCTACAGCGGCCGCCTCGCCCGCGCCGCGTAACACGATCCTCTCCCGAGCGCGCAACACCCTCCCGAGACCCACGCCTCAACGCTGAATGCGAACGTCGAGCCCCCGCCTTCCGGCTGGGTGGGCTCCGTTCGCGTTTTTGCTCGGTCCATCCCCCGCGCACGGCCACGCCAGTTCGCTCCAGTTGGGTGCACGCACTCATCCAGTCCGCCACCCGCTTCTCCGATGCTCTCAAGCCTCGCTGACTCTGCCCTTGCGATTTGGACAGGATCATCGAGCATCCCGTGGCGACGTCGCCTCCCTGTTCAGGAGTAGCCCTTGAAGTTCCCTTCCCTCACCATCAAGACCAAGTTCTTCGTCCTCGTCTTCTCGGTCGTCGCCGCCTTCGCGACCTTCGGCCTCATCACCTTCAGAACACTCGATATCGTGAAGGTCAAGGGTCCCGAATACAACGATATCGTCCTGGGAAAGGACCTCACCGCCGACATCCTTCCACCTCCGTTGTACATCATCGAGAGTTACCTGGTCGCCCACGATCTCGCCGATGCGAAGACCCCCACCGAGCGCACCGAACTCGAATCTCGACTCGCCCAACTCCGCAAGGACTTTGAAAGTCGCCAAGCCTACTGGACGCAAACGCTCCCCGACGGGAAGATGAAATCGCTCGTCATGGGCAAGATCACCGAGCACGCCCGTGAGTTCTATGCACTCGCCGAAAACAAACTGATCCCCCTCGTGCGCGCCGAAAAGTACGAGGAGGCCAACGAACTCATGGAGAGCGAGATCAAGCACGCCTATACCCAGCAACGCGCCGACATTGATGAACTCGTGGCCCTCGCCTCCGCCTACTCCACCGAGGCCGAACAACACGCCGACCACGCGCTCGACTCCGGTACCGTCTGGCTCACCTCATCCGCCATCGCATCCCTCTCCTTCATCGGCGTCTTCTCGTTCTTCATCGCCCGTAGCGTCACGAAGCCCCTCGCCATCCTCGAGGCTCGCTTGAAGGACATCGCCCAGGGCGAGGGCGACCTCACGAGGCGAATCGACGTCACCAGCCAAGACGAGATCGGGCTCGTCGCGCAGTGGTTCAACCAGTTCGTCTCGAAGATCGAGCAGGTGATCGCCCAGGTCAAGTCCGGCGCCGCCCAGATCGACGCGGGCGGCTCCCAGATCGCCTCGGCCAGCC
>CAZIZO010000023.1:0-34279 GCA_964543905.1 uncultured Phycisphaeraceae bacterium | reverse complement strand
TCGGAGTAGTGGTTCGCCCACGCCGCGAAGTCGCCGTCGGGCCGGGGGATGTAGTGTTCGCCGGAGCGGGCCATGTGCGAGCCTCCTGATCTGTGCCCGAAGCGGGCGGGCACCGATGAATCCCTCGCGGGGCGCGGCTGTTCCTCTCCGGAGGGCAAGCCCGCGACGCGATGATCCAGTCGTCCGACGCGATCATCGGCCCGTCGGGCGCGACACTTCACTCGGCGGACGCGACAATCGACACATCGCACGCGACAAGCGAATGGGCGGACGCGACAGGTCATCCGTCGCGTGCGACGGATGAGTGGGCGGACGCGACCACTCATGCGGCGGACGCGACGAGCGACACGGCGGAGAGCGGGGCACGCGGGGGCGGTTCCGTCCGTGTACCGTACCGGCATGGATGGCTCGGCGCGGGCGATGGCGGTGCTGGGCGAGATCGTGCGGCGGCACGGCCTGGGGTCGCTGGCGCCCACGCTCGCGGCGTGCGAAGACCTCGCGCGGGCCGAGGCGCCCCTCGATGTCGCCGTCCTCGGACAGTTCAAAAGCGGGAAGTCGTCGCTGCTCAACGCGCTCCTCGGCGCGGACCTCTTGCCCGTGGGCGTCCTGCCGGTGACGGCGGTGGTGACGCGGCTTGGCGCGCCTTCCGCGCCCGCGTCCGAGCGCGGCACGCCCAGCGCGACCGTCACGCGGCTGGATGGGTCGGCCTTTGAGGCGCCGATCGCCGATGTGGACGAGTATGTGTCGGAGGCGGGGAATCCGAACAACACCAAGGGCGTCGCGGCGGTGGATATCTCTACGCCGTCGCTGGCGGGGCTGCCCGGCCTGCGCCTCGTGGACACGCCGGGCCTGGGCAGCGTCCACGCGCACAACACGCAAGCGACAATGGACTGGCTCCCCGGCGTCGCCCTCGCGATCGTCGCCATCAGCGTCGAGCGCCCGCTGGGCGTGGAGGACCGGCGGCTGATCGCCACGCTGCGGCCGCTGGCATCGCGCGTCGTCGTCGTGCTGACCAAGGCGGATCTCGTGACCGAGGCGGAACTGGAACAGGTGCGGGGGTTTGTTGCGCGGGAGATCAGGGAGACGCTCGGGTTGGCCGTTGGGGGCGAGCCCGTGATGGTGCCGTTCTCGGTGCGGACGGAGCGCGAGAAGCACGTCGCCCGCCTGCGCGACACCGTGCTCGCGCCGCTCGCGCGGAACGCCGGGGCGGAGCGGGCCGCGGCCCTCACGCACAAACTCACGCACCTCACGCGGGCGGCCCGCGAGTACCTTCAGGTCGCGCTCGCCGCCGCCGAGAAGGTGGACGCGGAACGCGATGCCCTGCGCGCGGCGGTGCTCGATGAATCGGTGAAGGAATCGGTCATCGCCAAGGATCTCGGCGTCGCGGCCGAGAGCGTGATCGGCACGGCCCGGCCCGCGTTCGAGAAGGTGCTGGAGCCGCACCGCGAGGCGGTCGAGGCCCGCCTCGTCGCCGCGCTGGCCGAGATGAAGACCTGGCGCGGGCACCTGGGCACGCAGGCCGAGCGCTACCGGGAGTTCATGCAGGAGCGATTGAGCGCGGAACTCGCGGCCCTCGAGCCCGTCGCGGCCCCGGTCGCCGCGAGCCTGCTCGAAGAGGCCGAACTGCGCTTTCAGCGGATCGCCGAGGCGTTCCGCGACCGCCTGAGCCGCAACGTGAGCGCCTCGCTGGGCGTGACGCTCTCGCCGGTGGCGTGGGAGATGTCGCGCGTGCGGGTCGCCGCCCCGCCGGTGGCGATCGGGCCGACGTTCATGACGCACTGGGACCTCTTCTGGTGGCTGCTGCCGATGCCGCTGGTCGGCGGGCTGTTCCGCCGGCACGGCCGCGGCAAGGTGCCGTGGGAAGTGTGGATCAACATGAACCGCCTGGCGGGCGGGTGGTTCATGGCGACGGCGGAGGCGGTCGAGTCGGTGCAGAAGCAAGCCGCGGCGTGGGTCCACGCGGAGATCGGGACGCTGACGGCGATGCTGGCAAAGTCGGGTGATGAAACGGCGATGATCCGATCGGCGCTCGCGGAGTTGGACGCCGTCGCGGGTGCGATGGAGTAAAGGACACGAATGACGACGGACACCCCCAAACGCCACTCGTTCGCCTGGATCAACCGCACGATCGTCGGCATCGCGCTGGCGACGTGCTTCTCCGACTTCAGCCACGAGATGGTGACGGCGGTGCTGCCGCTCTACCTGGCCAAAGTCGGGTTAGGGGCCGCGGCCCTCGGGATCATCGAGGGGATCGCCGACTTCCTGGTGAGCCTGTCCAAGCTCGGCGGCGGGCTCGCGGGGCATCACATTCGCCACAAGAAGCCCGTCACGGCGGCGGCGTACCTCGTCACCGCACTCGGCACCAGCGCCATCGCGCTGGTCGCCACCGTGCCGATGGTGCTGGCGATGCGGTCGATCGCGTGGATCGCGCGGGGCTTTCGCGGGCCGCTGCGGGACTACCTGCTGAGCGATGCCGTCGACGCGACGCACTACGGGCGGGCGTACGGGATCGAACGCGCGGCCGACATGATCGGCGCCGTCGCGGGGCCGCTCACCGCGACGCTGCTGGTGTACCTGGGGATCGAGTTCAAGTCGATCATCCTCGTCGCGCTCGCCCCGGGCGTGCTGGCGGCCGCCTCGATGCTGTTCCTGGCCCGCGAGAAGGTGCCGGAGACGAGCGCCCGCCCCACCGCCACCGACGCCGATGGGAACGCGATCAAGCACCGCTTCCCCCGGGTGTTCTGGCTCTTTCTTGTGGGCGTGCTCCTCTTCGGCATGGGCGACTTCTCGCGGACGTTCCTGATCCTCATCGCCGCCGGCGGCCTGCACGAGAATGAGGGCATGGCCTCGGGGACCCTCTCGATCGCCGTGCTGCTTTACGCCATGCACAACCTCATCAGCGCCTTCGCCGCGTTCCCGGCGGGGCATCTGGGCGACCGCTTCGGCAAGCAACGCATCCTGATCGCCGGCTACGCGATCGGCGTTGGCACCAATCTCATGCTCGCGTTCGCCGCCGGCTCGCTCCCCGTCATCATCGGCGCGATCGCGCTGTCGGGCCTCTACATTGCCATCGAAGAGACGCTCGAGAAGGCCACGGTCGCCCAGATGCTCCCGCGCGAACTCAAGAGCCTCGGCTTCGGCATCCTCGCGTGCGCCAACGCCGTGGGAGACATGGCGTCGAGCATCTATGTGGGCACGCTGATCGACGCCGGGCATAGCACACTGGCGTTCGGCATCGCCGCGGGGTTCGGGGCCATCGGCGTGCTGTGGATGCTCGCGATCGCCACCCGCTCCAACCGAGGTTCGATCGCGACGGCGTGAGCCTGCGTCGTCGGGTCGTCGATTGATCGGCCGACTGATCAGGCCGAACTCCGCATCAGCGTCACCGTTCGCGAGCACGCAGCGATCCAAGAATCCGACATGGCCATCTTCTTCACGGCAGACACCCACCTGGGGCACGCCAACATCATCAAGCACTGCCGCCGGCCCTTTCCGAGCGTCGAGGCCATGGACGCCGCCATCCTCGAGCGCATCAACGCCCGTGTCGGACCCGACGACTGGCTCTACCACCTGGGCGACTTCAGTTTCCGCGGGAGCGACCCCGCGGCGTACCGCGCCAGGATTCGTTGCAGAAACATGGTGCTCATCCTTGGCAATCATGACCCGTGCTTTGCGGATGGCACGCCCAGGCCGGAGTTCGCGTCCCTCTTCAAGGCTGTCCACAACCTCCTCAAGGTCACGGTGCAGATCGAGGGGCGCCCGCAGATCATCGTGCTGTGCCACTACGCGATGCGCGTCTGGGATCGATGCCACCACGGAACCTGGCACCTCTACGGCCACAGCCACGGCAGCCTCCCGGACGACCCGCATGCTCGGTCCTGGGACGTCGGCGTCGATGCCAACGACTTCTCGCCTTTGAGTGTGCCGCAGATCGCCGAGGTCATGTCCAGGAAGAGATTCGTGCCGCTCGATCACCACGGGCGGCCGAGCGAAGGTCTGGACAGCCCGGGAGGGGAAAGGTGACCAACGCCGACGACGACCACACGCGATTCCTGTACGTGACGGACCTCCACGGCGATCCTCGCGCCTACGCGGCGTTGCCTGATCTCTGCGTTGAGCATGACCTCCGCATCATCGTGCAGGGCGGGGACATGCTGCCCAAGGGCCGCGACATGTTTGCGGCTCAGCGCGAGTTTCTGAGCCGCGAGTTGCCCCAGTGCCTTGATCGGTGCGCGTCGCGGGGTATCGAGTTCTACGGACTCTTTGGGAACGACGACCTCCGGGGAGTACATGACATCTGGCTGACTCTCGCTCGCTCGAAGCCCGGCGTGTACGACCTCGCCCAAAGGTGGCACACCCTGCCGGGTGGGTTCATGATCCGCGGGTGCTCGTGGATCCCGGACTACCGGTTCGGCCTCAAGGACTGGTGCCTGCGCGACGCGCCCGATGCCACGCCCGTCTTCACCCGCGGGCGGTCGATCATCACGTCTTCCAATGGCGTTTCCGAGATCGGCGATCCCGCCACCTTCTTCGCATCACGCCC
Source organism: uncultured Phycisphaeraceae bacterium (assembly GCA_964543905.1). Taxonomy (GTDB): domain Bacteria; phylum Planctomycetota; class Phycisphaerae; order Phycisphaerales; family UBA1924. The sequence continues at coordinate 29,736 of CAZIZO010000023.1, read as the reverse complement.
AACCTTGGGGGAACATCTCGACTCGCTCGTGGGGCCCGGTGATTCGATGGAGCGTGCGGTGCTCGTCAGCCACGCCCCGCCGGCACATCTTGGCCTTGGCATGCTCTGGAACGGCGAGGATGTCGGGTCAAGGTCCGTGCACGCCTGGATCAGCCGTTTTCAGCCTCTCTTGACCCTCTCGGGACACATCCACGAGAGCCCCGATCTCGGTCGAACCAACCACGGCGAGCCGCGACATACGGCGATCTTGGGACGAACAACCTGCCACCAGCCGGGACAGGTCCTTCCCGATGTGTTGTCGTACTCGATCGTCGCACTCGATCCGCACGCCCACGTGCGGTTGGACTGGCATCAGTTGCGCCTGAGACCATGACCCAGACAATCTGGCACGACAAGGATCAGATGGTCGCGAGCAACGCGAGATTCGAGCACACCCAGGCGTGCATGATGGTTTCCAACACGCTCCATGTCTTCCCGGAGATCACCAAGAGCGCCGCCGCGTTGGTTGGCGGGTTGGCGTGCCCGGACGTCGCTCGCCATCGTGTTTTCCAACTTCGATGAGCGTGACGCGGTGCGCAGGCACAAGTGTCGGTGCCCCTCGGACGGTGCACCACGTATCCAACTGGCCGATTTTTTTGTTCTCGGGTTAGCCATTCCGAGAACGCTTGGCGCACTGTTGGCAGACGGGGCCGATTCAACAGCCCCGACCAAACCTCGAATCACCCACCTTTCATACGGAGATAGGCCATGTTCCGTCCCTTCGGTCCCGCTGTTTGCACGTCCGCTTTGACCCTGTGTCTGTTCGCCGGCCTTGCCGCCGGGCAGAACACCGACCTCGCCTCGGTTCGCCCCAACGGCGTGCAGTCGAACAACTATTCGCAAGGGGCGCACATTACCCCCGACGGCCGCTTCGTTGCCTTCTACAGCCTCGCCAGCACCCTCGTCAGCGGTGACACGGGCGGGTTCAACGACGTCTTCGTCTTCGACCGCAAACTCAACTCCATGGTCCGCGTCAGCGTCCCCGACCCGTCCATGCCCGACACCCAGGCCAACGGCGGCAGCCAACTCAGCCGCGGCCAGTCCCGCGTCATGTCCGACGACGGCCGCTTCGTCATCTTCTCCTCCGACGCCGACAACCTCGTCCCCAACGACACCAACGGCGTGGGCGACGTCTTCGTTCGCGATCGCGACCTCGACGGCAACGGGATCTTCGACGAGCCCGGCGTCGGCAAAACCAAGACCACCCGCGTCTCCCTCTCCAGCGGCGAAGGCCAAGGCATCGGCCCATGCCCCAACCAGATCTGCGACCACTACTCCGAGAACGGCGTCATCTCCGCCAACGGTCGCTACGTCGCCTGGCAATCCCAGTACGGCTTCACCAGCGAGAACGCCCCCTACATGAACGTCTACTGGCGTGACCGCGACGCCGACAACGATGGCATCATGGACGAAGTCGGCGGATCGCCCGACGCCGCCATCACCCGCCTCGCCAGCAAGCGGATCAACACCTCCTTCCACGGGCAGACCGGCGACGGCTACAGCCAGAACCCCGCCATCTCGGCCGATGGCCGCTGGGTCGCCTACGAGTCCACCTCTCGCTACATGGTCTTCAGCGACTCCACCGCCAACGTCGAGATCTTCGCCCGCGACATGATCACCAACTCCCAGAACATCCGAATCACCGAGCCCACCTCCGGCGGTCAGCCCGACTCGGGCAGCGGATCCCCCACCATCTCGGGCAACGGCCGCTTCGTCGCCTTCACCTCCGGCGCCAACAACCTCAACTCCTCCGTCGATCCCGATTTCCAGAACATCATCATCAAGGACCGCGACACCGATAACGACGGCATCCTCGACGAGGTCGGCGCCGTCGCCTTCATCAACGCCTCCATCGGACGAAACCCCTTCGTCCTTCCCTCCGGCATCGTCAACCTGAGCAACAACTCCTTCCGCCCCAGCATCTCCGACGACGGTCAGTTCGTCGCCTTCGACACCCTCGCCGGTAACTTCTCGTGCTCGACCATCAACGGATGCGTCGATACCAACGGCGTGAGCGACGTGCTGGTCTACGACCGCCTGGCCAACCGCACCAGCCTCGCCAGCCTCCGCTACAACGACGCCCTGGCTTCGGCCGGTTCAACCACACCGGCCATCTCTCCCAACGGCCGATGGGTCGGCTTCAAGAGCGACGACCAGAACCTCTCCACCTCCGCCGGGTTGGCACCCTACTCCCAAGCCTATGTCCGCGCCATGTTCCCCCTCACCCACGACTCCTGCGCCGACGCCCTCCCTCTTCCTTCCGTGAACCTCACCTACTTCGGCGACACCTTCGGCTCCTCCTGGAGCGGTGACGTCCTCTGCCAGCCCGCCACCAACGGCTCCCCCGCGCAGTGGTACTCCTGGACCGCCAACTGCACCGGCCAGGTCACCATCAACACCGCCGGCTCATCCTTCGACACCGTCCTCAGCGTCTTCAATGCTCCCTGCCCCGCCACCGCCAACAAGGGTGTCGCCTGCAACGATGACTTCTCCGGGCTCGGCCTCCAATCCCAGGTCACCTTCAACGTCACCCAGGGACAATCCTACATCATTCGCGTCAGCGGATGGTCCTTCGCCTCCGGGTTCCTCCAACTCCACATCAACGCCTGCCAACCCGCCTGCGTCGCCGACGTCGACGACGGCTCCGCCACCGGCACCCCCGACGGCGGCGTCACCATCGACGACCTCCTCTACTACCTCTTTATCTTCGAAGCCGGTTCCATCAACGCCGACGTGGACGACGGCTCTTCCACCGGCACCCAAGACGGCGGCGTCACCATCGACGACCTCCTCTACTTCCTCCAACGCTTCGAAGCCGGCTGCTGAGCCCCTCGTCCGAGAAACTTCGACCCAGTCCAAAGGGGGCGCGCTCCAGCGCCCCTTTTCTCATTTCCATGCCCCTCATTTCTCCCGCTTCCACTATCATCTCTCGGCGTTCCCACTCGGACGCCGCTTTATTAGGAGATTGAGCAATGAAGTTGATGACCGTCCTCGCTTTCGCCCCCGCGCTCGCCCTGGCTTCCGCTTGCTTCGCACAGGGTCGAATGATCGCCGTCGACAGCAGCCGCGCCCTCTTCGAGGTCGATATCACCACCGGCGCCAAGACCTCCATCGGCTCCGTCTCCTCCAACGCCGGAACCACCGGAGGCCTTGCCTACGACTGCGCCTCCGGCACCGTCTACCTCACCTCCACCAGCCTCGACTCCCTCTTCACCCTCGACGTCTCCACCGGCGCCGCCACCCTCGTCGGGCCCTACGGCGACTCCGCCATCGTCATGCACGGCCTCGAATGGGACAACAGCACCAACACCCTCTACGGCCTCTCCTCCCACAACAACGGCCTCTACCGCATCGACACCTCCTCCGGCGCCGCCACCCTCATCGGAACCTCCGGGCTCACCTCATTCTCCAACCTCGGCTACGACTCCGACAACGACGTCATGTATTCCACCAACAGCGGCATCGACTCCTTCTTCTCCATCGATCGTTCCTCCGGCGCCGCCATCCCCATCGGCCTCCTCAACGGGCCCACCAATCCCAACGGCCTCGCCTACAACCGCGACAACCACACCATGTACCTCCTCTGCAACAACACCGACACTCTCTACACCGTCGATCTCACCTCCGGCACCGCCACCGCCGTCGGGCCCATGGGCTCCGGGAACCTCCTCGGCCTTGTCTACATCACCGACGGCTGCGGCTCTCCACGCTGCGTCGCCGACGTCGATGACGGCTCCGGCACCGGCACCCCCGACGGCGGTGTGACCATCGACGATCTCCTCTACTACCTCCTCCGTTTCGAAGCCGGCTGCTGATCCCCCCTTCCCGCCCCGCATCTCACCTGCGGCCCCGCCCTCACGCGGGGCCGTTTTCATCTCCCATCGCTCGCCCCGATCTCCGCCAACACCTCGTCCACCGCCCGCCAATACTCCGCCTGAATCATCATCACGTCGTTGTGCCCACCCGCCATCTCGATCAGCCGCGATCCCTTCGCGATCGCGTGCAACTTTTCCCCGTGCGCGTACGGCACGATCTCATCGTGCCGGCTGTGCAGGATCACGATCGGGCACCTCAGCGTCCCCAGCACGCGGTCCGTCCGAAACGGATGCTTGATCAGGAACGACGGCGCACCATATCGCCACGCGAACGAGGCCACGCTCGCGAAGGGGGATTCCAGCACCAGCGCCGCGGCCTCTCGCTTCGCCGCGATCTGCGCGACGACCCCAGTCCCCAACGACCGACCATGCAGCACGATCTTTGCGCGGTCCACCTCAGGCCGAGACGCCAGATCGTCGTAGAACGCCACCCCATCCCGCACGATGCCGGCCTGCGACGGCCTCCCCTGCGAATCGCCATATCCGCGATATTCGATGAGCAGCACGTGCACCCCGCGCTCGCGGTACCGTCGCGCCAACTCCAACTGATCGTCGATCAACTCCGCATTGCCGTGCGCAAAGAGCACCGCCGCCCCGGGGGACGCTTGCCCTCGTGCATGCTCCGCCCGAACATACCACCCTTCCACGCGCTCTCCCGTCGGCGCCACGATGAACACCCGCTCGACCCACGCCGGGACCGCCTCGCTCGAAAGCCTCGCGCCCGCCAACGACCGCGGGAAGAGCATCGAGTCCTGCATGACGTACAGCAGCACGAGCCAGAGTCCGTAGATGGCCACGATCGTCAGCAGCATCCGCCGCGCCGTCCGGATCAGCGCCCTCCGCCCTCCGTCCACGTTCAATCCAGAGCCCGTCTCCGTTCCATTCATCCACGACTGTACCGCACACTCCGTCGCGAGCGGCACGCCTCCCGCATCCGCCGCCCTCCCCCTCTATCATCCCCGATGCACGCTGCACGCTTCCTCAAACTTGTCGCCGAATCCAAGTCCAAGGTGCGCGAATGCACCATCGCCGACATCAAGCCCCGCCTTGATCGCGGCGACAAGTTCTTCCTCATCGACACACGCGAAGAGAGCGAATGGGCCGCCGGGCACCTCCCCAAGTCCATCCACCTCGGCAAGGGCGTGATCGAACGCGACATCGAATCCGTCATCCCCGACCCCAACGCCGAGATCGTGCTCTACTGCGGCGGGGGGTACCGCTCCGCGCTCGCCGCCGAAAACCTCCAGCGCATGGGCTACACCAACGTCACCTCGATGGATGGGGGCATCCGAGCCTGGGCCAACGCCGGGTTTCCACTCGTGAAGTAACGGCTCCCTCCACACACAGCGCCCGCGTGTACGAGAGGGGCATGCCGTTCCTCCGACCGATCACGCCCGCAAGATCGCCCCCTCCAACTCGCCCGGGTTCGTATAGCCAAGCCCGAAGAGCGTCGCGTTGAACGCCTCCAGCGACACCTCTTCCTGCTTCACAAACCCAGTCTTCCGCGGCAACTTCCCAAGGCGATGCAGGTCCACCATCGCGCACACTCCCGCCGCCGTCGTCAGTTCGATCGCCGGCCACACACGCCCCAGGATCGTCGTCGCCGGGATCGACAACTTCAGGTTGTCCTGCCAAGGCCGCCCCGCCTTCTCGCCGATCGCGTTTACAAAGATCACCACCACGTCCTGCAAGGTCCGCGGCACCACGGCATCAAACAGATCAATCAGCATCCAGCGATCAAACTTCTGCCCCTTCGCCGTCGGTTCCGCGTGCTCCACCGACAACCGCAAGTCCTGCAACAAGAACTTCATCAACTCTCGATGCCCCGGATACCGAATCGTCTTGTACGCCACATTCGCCGTCTTCGACAGTTTCTTCGCCGCACTCAACGACTCGATCAGCGTCCCCACGCCGCCCGAGGTGTAAAACGCCTCATACTCCACGCCCTCGAACGAGAAGTGTTCCAGCCCCTCCAGCGCCGGCACCTTCACCGCCTCCCCATTCAGCATGACATTGCACGGCTCGCAATACTCGTTGATCACCCCCGCCGCCGACCACGTCACGTTGTACTTGATCTGATTCGTCGGATACTGCGGGAGCGCCCCCACCCGCAGCGTCAGGTCATAGACCTTGTCAAAGCCCTTCGCCACGTGATGCGCCGCGATCGCGATATACCCCGGCGCCAGACCGCACTGAGGCACCAGCGCCACCTTCGCACGCCCCTCCGTCGCAATCCGCTTCACCGCCTCCGTCGTCTCCACGTCCTCCGTCACGTCGAAGTAGTGCACGCCCAACTCGTTCGCCGCCTCCGCGATCCCCTGCACAAAGTTGAACGGCAGCATGCACACCACCGCATCGTGCCCCTTCAGCGCCTCTCGAACCGCCGACGCGTTCGACACGTCCACCTTCTTCTGCTCGAACATCACCGGAAACGACACCTTGGACTTCAATCGCGCAAGATTCTCCATCGCTTCTCGCAACGACCCCTCGTCGCGATCCGCGATCGTCACCGCATACGCGCCCTTCCCGCACGCGAGCAGCAACTCCGCCACCGACTTTCCCACCTTGCCCGCACCCAGTACAAGTACGCGATACGTCGCCATAACTACCTCCGCGTGTCATCCGTGCCACGGGCTTCCTGCCCGAAATCTCCCCCGCCTCCCAATCGGGCCGAAGGGGTGCATTCTTGGCGCGCCACCTTCAACTTGCCGCCCGTGCCGCCCGATCTCGTGCGTTCTTTTCCTCTCGAAATCGCCTCCGAGCAACCAACGTCCATATACTCCCCTCCCTTCTTTCCTTAGGAGAGTTTTCGCATGGCCCGCACGATGCTGTTCACGTCCGAATCCGTCTCGATGGGACACCCCGACAAGGTGGCCGACCAGATCTCCGACGCCGTCCTCGACGCCATGCTCGCCGACGATCCCTACAGCCGCGTCGCCTGCGAGACCCTCTGCTGCACCGGCCTCGTCGTCGTCGCCGGCGAAATCACCACCAACACCTACGTCAGCATCCCCGACCTCGTCCGCGAGACCGTTCGCGACATCGGCTATATCTCCGGCGACATGCGATTCGACGCCGACTCCGCCGGCGTCATGGTCGCCCTCAACAAGCAGTCCAACGACATCGCCATGGGCGTCGATCGCGAGGGCGCGGGCGATCAGGGCATGATGTTCGGCTTCGCCTGCAAGGACACGCCCGAACTCATGCCCCTCCCCATCCAACTCGCTCACCAACTCGTCGAGCAGCAGGCCCACATCCGCCGCGAAGGCCGCATCCCGGGCCTCCGCCCCGACGCCAAGAGCCAGGTCACCGTCGAGTACGACGGCAACAAGCCCGTCCGCATCGACACCCTCGTCCTCTCCACCCAGCACGATCCTTCCTGGAACGAACGCCAGGACCAACTCAAGCGTGAAGTTATCGAGCACATCTTCAAGCCCGTCCTCAAGGACTGGTGGAACCCCGCCATCAAAATCCACGTCAACCCCACCGGCCGCTTCGAGATCGGCGGTCCCCACGGCGACACCGGGCTCACCGGACGCAAGATCATCGTCGATACCTACGGCGGAATGGGGCGCCACGGCGGTGGCGCCTTCTCTGGCAAAGACCCCACCAAGGTCGATCGCTCCGCCGCCTACATGGCCCGCTACATCGCCAAGAACGTCGTCGCCGCCGACCTCGCCGACCGCTGCGAGATCCAACTCTCCTACGCCATCGGCGTTGCCGAGCCCACCAGCGTCCTCGTCGATTGCTTCGGCACCAACAAGGCCGACGAAGCCAAAATCAGCAAGGCCATCCGCGAAGTCTTCGCCCTGACCCCCAAGAAGATCATCGACACCCTCAACCTCCGCAAGCCCATCTACTCCGCCACCGCTCGCCACGGGCACTTCGGCCGCAAGCCCTTCGAAATGGCCTACTACGATCGCGTCAAACGCTCCCACCGCGGCGAGAAACTCTGGCACTTCACCTGGGAAAAGACCGACAAGGCCGACGCCCTCAAGAAACTCGTCTGACCTTCACCCCCTCTCCCCGTGACATCAATAGCCCGAGGCACTCGCCTCGGGCTTTTTCTTTGCACGCTTGATGCCATCGTGCCTCTGTTGTGCGCATCACCCTATTTGCCCAGCGCCTTGTTGATCGCCTTCTCCAACTCTTCCGCGATGTTCAACTGGAAGTCCTCGTCCGTAACTTGCTTCTCGTCGGCCTTCGCCTTCGCCCGCGCCAGGAAGTCCCGCAACTCCGCGTCGTTCACCTTGTCCTTCAGCCGAAACTCCTGCTTCGCGTCGCGTGTCGGATCGGACAACGAAATCGTGAACTTCCCCTGGCTGATCGGCTCGAGCACCTTCTGCGCGTCCGCCTCCGGAATCTTCTTCTCAAACAACCCGCGCGTGAACCGTTGCATCGTGCGCTTCCCAGCGTCCTTCTCCTCCTGCGGCAGGCCCGACGGCTTCAGGTATTTCTGTTCCGCCGCCGCCACAATCCCCACCGGCAGCAGCGGGCTGGCGCCGATCTCTTCCATCACCTTCCCCAGTTGCTCCGTCGAGATCTTCCCCGCCTTGAAGTCCTCAGCCACCCCCTTGATGCTCGCCCGGATCCGGTCCTTCTGCTCCTGCGGCAAATCCGACTGCTGCGTCATCGCCTCCGCCATCGCGTTGATCCCCGCCGCCGCCCAGTTCTTCCATTGCGTCGCCACGAAGATGCCCCCGCCCACTAGCAAGGCAAGCACGATGCCCACCGCGATCAGGCACCCGGTCTTGAAACTCCCGCGACGCATTCCGCCCGTGGTCATTCGCTGCATAGTTGCCCCTATTGAACTTCGTGTGGAGAAAATGGCACGCACTCGCGCCAAGCGCCATTGTTGCGCACCTTCTTCGCCGAATCGACCATCCCGTTTCGCCGTCCGCCCCTTCGCCCCACAATCTCCACAATCCCCGCCTCCGACGAGGCGTGTTTTTCCACACCATCCCCGTGAGTGAGCCCTCCAACTCTCGTTCGCCTTGCGTTGCCCTGTAGTCTCTAGTACGATGCGCCGCGCCGCACCTCGCCCCTCCGAGAGACCCACCATGCGCCCCATCTCCCACGCGCTCCTTACGCTCGCCGCCGCGGGCTTCGTGTTCGTCCCGGCCTGCGCGCCCCTGCCCGACGCCAAGCCCTTCGCCGCCGCCACCGCCGATCTTTCCAACGCCGTCCGCTCCAGCGGGCGCGCCGCCGCCGACGAACTCCGCCTCATGACCAACGGCGAAGAACGCGCGGCCGAACTCGAAAAGGCCTGGAAGGCCCGCCTCGCCGTCATGGACGCCATGGTCCTCTACGCCGATGCCCTCGTCGATCTCGTCGAATCCAGCAACCAGGCCGGCGACGCCGCCGCCGCCCTCGCCGACAAGGTCGGGAATCTCGCCACCGCCGCGGGCATCATCAACCCCGCCGCCGGAGCCAGCGTCAAAGTCTCCGCCGATGTGGCCAAACTCGTCTGGACCAACATCGCCCGGGCCAAGGGCGCCGCCTCGCTCAAGCAGTCCCTCGCCGCCGCCCAGCCCGCCATCGAAGTGATCGCCGACACCATCGCCCAGGACAACGCCGACCTTCGCAAGGCCGTCGATGCCGCCCTCTCCAATCAGGAGAGCCAGGCGCTCCCCGCCAACTCGCCCCTCAACGAGATCGTCGGCCTCCGCGAGAACTCCGCCAGGATCAAGGCCCGCATCATCCAGCACGCCACCGCCTCTGGGACGCCCTCTCTCACGGGCGTGCAGGCCGAACTCGACGCGATCGATCGCCTCCTCGCCTCTTCGCAGATGGAGTACGACGCCTACGCCAGGACCATCGAGTCCGCCCGGGCACGCCACGCTCTTGTGCGTGATCTGCTCGCCACCACCGACGACGCCATCTCCCGCTGGGGCGTCGCCCATCGCCAACTCGTGAACGCCCTGGAGAAGGGACGCTCCATCGACATGTCCGCCCTCGCCGACGCCGTCGTCGACATCCGCAGCATCATCAAAAAGGCACGTAACCAATGAAGAAGATCAACTGGGACGCCCTCGACGCCTACGACTCCTGGAAAGACACGCTCGAAAGCCTGCTCGACCAGGCCAAGTCCGCCTCCGCCAGCAACGATCAGGCCGAACTGATCGCCATCTCCAACGCCCTCAACACCTTCGTCAAAAAGTCCTTCCCCAATACTCCCGAGATCATGGCCCTCGACGAGGTCGCCGTCCAGGCCTCCCAGGCCATGAGCGAGCAGGTCGCCGACGCCGCCGTCATGCAGATCTCGGCCCGCACCACCCAACTCACCGCGCTCGCGAAGCACCTCAACCACCTCGCCACCGTCGCCGCCAACGAGGCCGCCTCCGTCCGCCTCGAAAAGGCCCATGCCGCCGTCGACGCCCTCACCCATGCGATGCGCACCATCGACGGCCTCGACGAGGCCTTCACCGAAGCCTCCGACGCCGAACTCCGCGCCAAGATCAAAGACCTCGCGTCCACGATGAAGAAGACCCGCGACGCCCTCGAGAAAAAAGCCCGCTCGAACCCTTGACCCTCACGCCGTGCCCGCGACCGACTCGCGCCCGCCCTCACCTCGCACCGTTCGCGCCTGCAACTTCCCCACCACCTCCCGTTCCATCGCGTACGCCGCCGCGACCTCTTCCACCGTGACATGGTCGGCCCCGAGTTGCCTCGCGCGGATGCCCTGACTCAGGTAACTCGTCCGCGCCGCGATAAAGACGCTCGCCGACTGCCCACGAATCGCCGCGCACGCCCGCATCACCGCGTCGTCGTCCGGGATTGTCAGGCACACGGCCTGCGCCGTCGCCAGCCCCGCCTGTTCCAGCACCTCCGGGTTCGAGATGTCTCCATACACGATCTTCCGCCCCACCAGCGATTGCTTCGCCACCGTCCTCGGGTTCAGTTCCACGATCGTCGTCGTCACCCCAATCTTGTCGAGGCGGTCCACCAGCGCACGCCCCACCGGCCCATACCCCGCCACGATCACGTGCCCCTCCGATTCGACCTTCCCATCCACCCCGTGCTCTTTCCTATCCGCCACGTCCGCACCATGCCCCTCCCCATGCTCCCCGATCGCCCCTTGTTTCACGATCCCCGCCAGCGGCACCCACGTCAACCTCGCCCCCCACCGATGCGCCACCCCCACCAGCGTCGGCGACACCACCAACGACCCCGTCACCATCAGCACCACCTGTCCATACGCCGACGCGTCCATCACCCCCACCCCCGCCGCGGTCGACAGCACCACCAGCGTGAACTCCCCGGCATTCGCCAGGTACACCCCCGTGAGCAGCGCTCCCGGCGCCGACATCCCGCCCAACCACGCCGTCCCCGCGATGATCGCTCCCTTGATCACCACGATCGCCACCACCCCCACCCCTACCACCCACCACGACCCCGACAGCACCGATGGATCCACCCCGAGCCCCACCGTCGTAAAAAACACCGCCATCAGCAAGTCCCGCACGGGCGCCAGTTGCCCCGTCAACTGATACCGAAACGGCGTGGACGCCAGCATGAACCCCGCCAGGAACGCGCCCATCTCGGGCGAAAACCCGAGCATCGACGTCCCGATCGCCAACCCCAGCGCCATCGCCGCCGCGCTCACCAGCAGCAACTCCCCCGACCCCACCTTCGCCACCTCTCGCAGCAGCGTCGGCAACACCCAACGCCCCAACAGCACAATCCCCGCGATCCCTCCCAGCCCCACGCTCGACCTCGCCAAAACCTGCACCCACTCCGGAAACGCCTCCAGTCCCCGCAACACCGGCCACGTCGCCACCGGCGCCCCCTCGACCCCCTGCCCCGCCCACTTTGCCAACACCGGGATCAGCGCCAAGACCCCCACCGCCACCATGTCCTGAACGATCGAAACGCCGAGACCGACGCGCGCATGCGTTGTTCGTACCTCGCGTCGCGTCTGCACCACACGCACAAACACCGCCGTCGACGACAGCGCCACCGCCAGCCCGATCGCCACGCTCATCGGCCACGTCGCCCCGGCGCCCAGCGCCAGCAGCACCCCCGCACCCGCCGTCGCGACCGTCGAGACCACCCCGATCCCCAACACGTGCACGATCCCCCGGCCCACGCTCGCCGTATCCAGGCTCAAGCCCAGCGTGAACATCAGCAGCACGATCGCCAACGACGAGATTTGCTCTACATCCCCCGGATCGCGAACCAGCCCCAACGCGTGCGGACCAACCAGCACCCCCGCGATCAGGTACGCCGGGATCTCGCTCACCCGCACCCGCCTCGCCACCGTCGACACCACCGCCGCCGCCGCCAGCGTCGCGAGCAACGCCAGCGGCAGACTCCCCGCCTCCGCGTTCGCCAGCACTCGTCCAACTTGGCCCGCCGTCATGCTCACGTCGGGAGTATTCGGCCTTCCCCCGCTCCCGGCTCGATTCATCCTCCATTTTCTTTCGTGCCGCCACCTCGATCCCTTGTCCACTTCGATACCAGCACCGCCAACAGCGTCAAGTCCGCCGGCGTGATCCCCTCCAGCCGTCCCGCCTGCCCAAAGGTCGCCGGCTTGAACTTGCTCAGCGCCGCCCTCGCCTCCGTCCGTAGACTCGTCATCCTCTCATACGCCATGTCCAACGGCAACGCCCGATGCTCCATCTCCCGCTGCCGGCGGATCTCCACCTGCTGCCGCGCGATAAACGGCGCATACCGCCGCTCCGCGTGCACGCTCCGCCACACCCCCTCGCTCGCCCAGACTCCGGGCAACGCCCGCTTCAACTCCTCCACCCCAAAGTCCGCCGTGCGGATCACGTGGTCGAGCGCCACACGATCCACCTTCGCCTCGTCGATCGCCCGCGACACTCGCTCCATCTCCTCGCGCCTCGATCGAAACACCGCTCGACGCTTTCGTCCCAACTCCGTCCCCGACAAAAGCCCCAACTCCTCCGCCACCGGCGTCAATCGATCCGCCGCATTGTCGCTCCGCAACAGCAGCCGATGCTCCGCGCGACTCGTGAACATCCGGTACGGCTCCACCGGCGTCTTCGTCACCAGATCATCCATCAGCACCCCGATGTACGCCTGCTCCCGACCGAACACAAACTCCCCCTCGCCCCGCGCCCGCCGCGCCGCGTTGATCCCCGCCACCAGCCCTTGCGCCGCCGCCTCCTCATACCCGCTCGTCCCGTTGATCTGCCCCGCCAGAAACAGCCCCTCCACCACCTTCGTCTCCCCCGTCGCACGGATCTGGTGCGGCTTCACCATGTCATACTCCACCGCATATCCATACCGCAGGATCTCCGCACCCTCACACCCGGGCATCGACCGCACCACCACCTCCTGCACGTCCCGCGGCAGACTCGTCGAGATCCCGTTGCAATACACCCAATCATCTCGCAACGACTCCGGCTCCAGGAACACCCCGTGCGACTCCCGCTCCGCAAACCGCACCACCTTGTCCTCGATGCTCGGGCAATACCTCGGGCCCGCCGACTCGATCTGCCCCGAATACATCGGCGCCCGATGCAGGTTCGCCCGGATCAACGCATGCGACGCCCCCGTCGTCGCCGTCTCGCGGCACTCGACCTGCGGCAACACCGGAAACCGCGCCATCGACGGAGCCACGCTCTCGTCGTTCGCCTCCCCGACCTCCCCGCTCCCCGACAACGCGCTGAACCCCATCGGCTCCTCGTCTCCCACCTGCGCCGCCAGCATCTCCCATCGGATGCTCCCTCGACGCAATCTCGGCGGCGTGCCCGTCTTCAGCCTCCCCAACTCAAACCCGAGGGCCGACAACGTCGCGGAAATCCCCACCGCCGCCCCTTCTCCATACCGCCCGCCCGACGTCTTGCTCTCCCCCGTGTGCATCAGCCCACGCATGAACGTGCCCGTCGTCAACACCACCGCCGACGCACGCAACACCTCGCCCCCCACCCGAACCCCCGCGCACACCCCACGCTCCACCACCAACTCGTCCACAGCACCCGCAAGGACCTCGATCTCCTTCCGCGACGCGATCATGCGCTGCACCTGCTCCGCATACGCGTGCTTGTCGCACTGCGCCCTCGGCCCATGCACCGCCGGCCCCTTCGAGCGGTTCAACACCCGAAACTGGATCCCCGTCGCGTCCGTCGCGAGCCCCATCAGCCCGCCCATCGCGTCGATCTCGCGCACGAGTTGACCCTTGGCCAAGCCCCCGATCGCCGGGTTGCACGACATCACGCCGATCTTCGACGGGTCCAGCGTCACCAGCGCCACCGTCGCCCGCCCCCCGCTCGCGGGAAGCACGTTCGCCGCCGCCCACGCGGCCTCCACGCCCGCGTGCCCCCCCCCGATCACGATCACCTCGTACCTTCGCTCCTGCATGCTCGCGAATCGTAGTGGCCCGCGTTCGATCGCATCTTCTACAACCGCTGGATGTCACGCGCCGCCACACGCAGCCGCATCGTCCCACCCACATCCTCCAACTCGCCCGAAACCTCCACCGGATCGGCAATCATGGGCCACGCCTCGCGCGCCAGCGGGCCTCCATCCTCACTCGTCAGCAGGTAATACGCCACCACACCCCCCACCCCGCGCACCACCAACATCGGCGGGATCCCCCCCGATATGCACAGCGTCGCGCACTCCTTATGCGTCTTCCCATGCCCCGGCTTCATGGCCCCCAGATAGCACTTCGAATCCACGATCTCGCCCCGCAGCGTCACCCGCCCCAGCGACGTTCGTTCGACCTCACGCCCCACCGATACTCCCCCAACCTCGCGCATCGCTCCTTCGCCGGGAGCCATCTCCAGCATGAACCGACCATCCCGATGCAGCAGCCAGCCGGACACGGAAATGTGCTTCCCATCAAACCCCGCGGCTCGCTTCCCCCCGCCATGCTTCCCAACCTCGACGAGCAGGACATACCCCGCACGCCCATCTCCGCGATCCGCCACGTACAGCATCGGATAAGGCCTCGCCGACAACTTCCCCGTGACCAGCCGCTCCTCCGTGCTCTCCCACTCCCCCGCCCCGGGCGTCGGCTGCGTCCGCGCCATCACCACCGCCGCGATCGCCACGATCCACAGCACCACCGGCACCACCATCCACAGAAACCGTCGAACACCCGCCGGCACGGGCAAATACCCAACATACATCTCGCCCCGATCAGTCACGCGACACCTCCTCCACCTCCGCCGGTTCCAAGGCCGTCCCCGGCGCCTCCGCCTTCGCACGGACCTGCACTCGACCCCTCACGATCCGCACCGGATACGTCGCGATCTTCTCCTCAAACGGCGGCGGTGAGCGCCCGTCCCGCGCCCGATACTGCCACCCATGCCACGGGCACGTCACGCACCCATCGATGATCTTTCCCTCCCCCAGCGGCCCGCCCTGATGCGCACACACGTTCGTCACCGCGCTGATCTTCCCCTGGCTCTTGAACACCGCGATCCGCTCCCCCCTCGCGCACACCGTCCGCGCCCGATCCTCCGGAATCTCGCTCGCCAACCCCACGTCGATCCACTCGTGCCTCTCTCACCCCCGCCACGAGATGCAGCGTCACCACCAGCGCCACGCACACGCCCACGCCGATCACACCCGTCGTCCCTCGCTCCGTCTGCAACGCGCCCAGCCCCACATGCCCCACCAGCAGCAGATACGCCGGGTACACCAGCATGTGCAGCCCCTTCCAGACGGACACCGAGAGATTCTTCAGCCAGAAGTCATGGCTCGTCGCCGCCATCAGGAACAGGATCGCCAGCGCCACCAGCCCCAGCGTCTGGAACGGAAAGGCCCGCAGCGATCCATAGTTCGTGTTCGTGGCCAGCAGCGACACCAGCGGGTTGAGCACCCCAAATCCGTGGTAATACCCCACGCCCACCGCGCCATGCACCAGCGCCAGCAGGAACGTCATCACCCCCAGATGCCGCCGGTTGTACATGATCGGCAGCACACGCCGCTCCATCCTCGCCATCGGCCCGATGCACAGGATGATGGTGAGCAACAGGAACGCGCACGAGCCCAGCGCCCGCATCACCACGATCTCATCGCTGATCGCCTCCACCCCACGCCACAACACCTTGGACACCGCGACGAATCCAATCACGTACGCGATCGCCGCGCCCGCGACCACCGCGTCGTACACACGCTTGTGCCTGCTCCATTGCACCCAGGTATACCCGACGCTCATCGCAAGACTCCTCGGGCCCTGCCCTCTCCGCTCGCCTCCGCCCGCGCGGGTCGCATCGTGATCGCCACCGCCAGCGTGGCCAGCATCAAAGGTCCAATCACCATCCAGATGAACAGGTGCGCCCTTCGGTTCCGTCGCGTCACGCGTGCTCCTCCATGATCCCTTGCCTCGTCGCTCGCACCCACTTCCGCAGCAGCAAAGGCCAAAGCGCCGCCGCCCCCGGCAGGATCATCAACCGAAAGGCCCAGGATGCCCCCTTGGCCGCTCGATCGACCCGCCCCACCCCGCGTGCGACAAACGCCGACGCAAAGACGACGCCGACGAGCCCGTACACCCCCACGCCGGCCCACACCCACCCCGCGACCTCCACCGCGACATGCGTTGGCAAGACACCCTCCATTCCCGCGCGTCCGACGCGCAATGCGACCTACTTCAAACGCAAGCGAGCCTCCCGCACCGCCCGAACCAACCCCTCGGGCACCGAGCCGCTCGCCGGTTCATCGCACGGGTGCAGCGCCTGCTTCCCAATCTCGATCGTCTTGCGATAACCGTCCAGGTACGCCACGCACGACGGACACACCTTGAGGTGCCGCTCAAACTCACCACGAACCTCCGCCGGCAGTTCGCCGTCGAGATACTCCGCGATGAACTCGATCAACTGCTTGCACGTGATGTAGTCGTTCGTCTTCACGCCATGTCCTTTACACATACGCACGCTCTCGTCCTTGCTCACCCTCACGCGTCCACAAATCTCGGTTCCAGCAGCGTCCGCAGCGCCTGCCGTGCCCGATGCAGCCGCGTCTTCACCGCGTTGCTCGAGATGCCCAGGTGCACCGCCGTCGCTTCCGTGTCCAGCCCCTCGATATCCCGCAACAGCAGGACTTCTCGATAGTCCTCCGCCAACTCGTCGATCTTCGACCGCACAAGAGCCCGGAGTTCCTCCCCTCCGATGCCGACCTCCACAAGTGGTTTCCACGATCTCGTTGGATACTTCTGATGCCCGTCCGCCAGAAACTCCGGCAGCAACTCGTCCATCGATTTTTCAGGCCGCCGTCGCTGCGATCGAAGACGCATCAGGCACGCGTTCACCGTGATCCGGTGCAGCCACGTCGTCAGTTGCGACCGCCCATCGAACTTGTCCAGCGACTTGAACGCGCTCAAGAACGCCTCTTGCACGGCATCCTGCACGTCCTCCTCCTTGCCCAGCAGACGGCGCGCCACCGCCAACATCCGCCCACCCGCGACACGCACCAACTCGTCGAAGGCCTCGTCCTCGCCCCGACATAGCCGCTCGTGCATGGCGCGTTGTCCCGACCCCATCACGTCGCCGTCGCCAGCATTCGTGTGATTCGCCGGCACCTCGTTCCGCATCCCGTCGCGTCTCCGTGATGACACTCTAGGCGTCGCCCTCTCCGCTCCCGAGCGTTCGTGCGCTCCGATCCTGGTCATATCGCCTCCCGCATTCCCCTGATGCCGACCCCGACCATCGGTTACATCTCCTCCAGCGCGGCATCCCATCCCCGCCGCACACCGCGAACCACGAGAACGCCCATGTCCACCACCCCATCCTCCCGAATGTCCTCCTCCACCATCCGCGACCTCTTGCCCAGCGACCTCCCCGCGGTCGTCATGCCCACCTGCGAGGCTCGCCCCATCCTCTTGGGGCAAACGGCGATCGTCACCGGTGCCTCCTCCGGCATAGGCCGAAGCATCGCCAACGCACTCTGCGCCGCCGGCGCCAACGTCGTCGTCAACTACATCGGCCCGGACACCCAGGCCGCCGAGGTCGTCCACGAGATCACCCACTGCGGCTGCACCCATCGCGGCCAGGCCATCGCCCACAAAGCCGATGTCGCCGATGAGGCACACGTCCTCGCCATGTTCGAACGGACCATCGCCGAGTTCGGCACCGTCGACATCCTCATCAACAACGCCGGGCTCCAACAAGACGCTCCCCTCGAATCCATGTCGCTCGCCCAATGGCGTAAGGTCATCGACGTCAACCTCACCGGCCAGTTCCTCTGCGCTCGTGAGGCCGTCCGCGAGTTCAAACGCCGTGGCGTCAAGCCCAAGACCTCGTGCTCCGCCGGCAAAATCATCTGCGTCTCCAGCGTCCACGAGGTCATCCCCTGGGCCGGTCACGTCAACTACGCCGCCAGCAAGGGCGGTGTCATGCTCCTCATGAAATCCATCGCCCAGGAAGTCGCCCCCTGGCGCATCCGCGTCAACAGCATCTGCCCCGGAGCCATCCGCACACCCATCAACCGCCCCGCCTGGGAATCCCCCAAGGCCTACAACGACCTCATGCGACTCATCCCCTACAAACGCATCGGCGAACCCGAGGACATCGCCCGACTCGCCACCTGGCTCTGCTCCGATGAAGCCGATTACATCACCGGCGCCAGCCTCTTCATCGACGGCGGCATGACCCTCTATCCCGGCTTCGAGGCCGGCGGCTAACTCCCCCTTCGCTCTCCATGCAGGCTTCTTCCTGATCCTCCCGCAGTCGGGAGCGGTGTCGGTTCATCTCGCCCCAACCCACGCGAGCACGCCGACCCACCCATCGCCCTTCGCATCTCCACACGCACCATGCACCACCTCCACTTCGCCGAGTACGCCGCCGAAGCCTCTCTTCTGTGCATTTACATGCTCTCCGCATGCTCCTGCGCCACCCTCCTCAACCATCCCGCTTCACCCATCTCTCGCCACGTCCAACGCCCCTTCTCCCGCCGCGCCCTCACCGGGCTCCTCATGGGCCTCACCGGCATCGCCCTCATCGACTCACCCCTCGGCCAACGTTCCGGCGCCCACATGAACCCCGCCGCCACCTTCACCTACTTCCTCCTCGGCAAAATCAATCCCCTCGACGCCGCCTTCTACATCCTCTCCCAGTTCCTCGGCGGCCTCTCCGGCGTCCTCCTCGCTCGCCTTCTCCTTCGCGGCGCCTCCGCTCATCCCGCCATCAATCACGCTCCCACACTCCCGGGCTTGCAGACGCGACCTCGCTTCTGGGCCTTCCTCGCCGAACTCGCCCTCCCTTTTGGCATGATGTCCATGGTGCTCCACAGCACCAACACCGCCCCCCTCGCACCCTACACCGCCCTCTTCGCGGGCACCCTCGTCGCGATCTACATCACGCTCGAAGCCCCCATCTCCGGCATGAGCATGAACCCCGCCCGAACACTCGCCTCCGCCATCCCATCCCGCACGTACCGCGCGCTCTGGATCTACTTCACCGCACCAATCCTCGGCATGCTTCTCGCCGCCTTCGTCTTCTCCCTCAACCCAGCCCACCACGTCTACTGCGCCAAACTCAACCACCAAGGCGACACTCCTTGCATCTTCCACTGCGATATCGATCAGATGCCGGGCCGCCATGCGTCACCCGCCAAGTAGCCCGGCATCCAACTCCGCATCGCACGCGCCCCCTCGTGCCCATGCGCGTTGATGCCTTCTGCCAACCCGCCCGTCCCTTCCTCCGCGCCCTCTCCTACCCGTGCGATGAACCTGGTCCATACCTCATCCCAAGGCGATTGCATGCCCGAATCCACCACCTACGACATCCTCATCATCGGCACCGGCGCCGGCGGCGCCACCCTCGCCCACGCCCTCGCCCCCAGCGGCAAACGCATCCTCATCCTCGAACGCGGCGACTTCATCCCCCGCGAACGCGAGAACTGGGACCCCAAGGCCGTCTTCGACGAGAAACGATACCTCGCCAACGAGACCTGGTTCGACATGCACGACCGGCCCTTCTCTCCCTACACACACTATTGTGTCGGCGGCAACACCAAGATGTACGGCGCCGCCCTCCTCCGCATGCGCGAGTTCGATTTCAATGAAATCCGCCACCACCACGGCCTCTCCCCCGCTTGGCCCCTCTCCTACCGCGACTTCGAGCCCTGCTACACCAAGGCCGAGCGACTCTACAGCGTCCACGGCTCCCGCGGTCTCGATCCCTGCGAACCACCCGCCTCCGCCCCATACCCCTTCCCTCCTCTCGATCCCGAGCCTCGAATCAAGGAACTCTTCGACGACCTTACCTCCCTCGGCCACAAGCCCTTCCCCATCCCCCTCGGCGTGCGCCTCGACCACTCCCTCCGCCCGCATCCTCCACTCCGCTTCAGCACCTTCGACGGCTACCCCGACCTCACCGAAACCAAGGCCGACTCCCACGTCGTCGCCCTCCAGCCCGCGCTCACCCGCCCCAACGTCTCCCTCCTCACCCGCGCCTACGTCGAACGCCTCAACACCAGCCCTTCAGGCCGCGAAGTCACCGAAGTCATTGTCCACCACAACGCCCAACGCCTCACCTTCCGCGCCGGCATCGTCGTCGTCGCTTGCGGCGCTATCAACTCCGCCGCGCTCCTCCTCCGCTCCGCCAACGACAACCACCCCCGCGGGCTCGCCAACTCCTCCGACCAGGTCGGCCGAAACTACATGTCCCACCAGAACGGCTGCGTCCTCGCCGTCACCGACACTCCCAACCCCTCCCAGTTCCAAAAGCACTTCGCCCTCACCGACTTCTACCGCCACGCCGACGACTCCGACTTCCCCCTCGGCACCATCCAACTCATGGGCAAGCCCGACCGCTCCACCATCGCCTGGCTCAAGGGCGACTCACTCCCCCACCTCTCCGTCGACGACATCAGCCCACGCACCCTCGACTTCTTCTTGACCGCCGAAGACCTCCCCGACCCCAACAACCGCATCTCCCTCCGCCACGATGGCGGCATCCGTGTCTCGTACACCCCCAACAACACCCAGGCCTACGACCGCCTCCAACTCAAACTTGTGTCCATCCTCACCCGTGCCGAGGCACGCCACAACCGCAACCCTCCCACCTTCCTCGCCTCACGCCTCGGCGTCGCCGGCGTCAGCCACCAGAACGGCACCCTCCGCTTCGGCACAGACCCTCGCTCCAGCGTCCTCGACCTCAACTGCAAAGCCCACGACCTGGGCAACCTCTACGCCGTCGACGCCTCCTTCTTCCCCTCCTCCACCGCCGTCAACCCTTCCCTCACCATCATGGCCAACGCCCTCCGCGTCGCCGATCACCTGCTTCATCGCCTCGCCTGACTCGCTTCCCTGTCTTTCAGCGTGGGCGGCCGTCCCACCCGTCTTCCGCGATCCGCCTTGCTCCCAGCGGGGGCGCTCTCGCACACCGCTTTGCGTGTGTGACGAAGGGGGGCCACGGCACCCCTCACACGCGGATGGGGTCGGGGGGCGATCACCACCTCCGTCGATGCACGCCCCCCGCGCGAACCGCCGCATTCCACACCTTCCGACCGTCCCTCTCGGCCACAAACCACGTTCCCCGATCCATCCCATGCCCACTCACTCCCGCCGTCCCCTCTCCGTCATCTCCGCCCTGCTCGCACCCGTCGCGACCACCATGGCCCTCGCGTTCGTGACCGCCGACCAACATCAACCGATCACACCACCGCGCACCAGCGACTCTCCTCCCGCGCCCTCGTCGTCGATCTCCCTCGAACGCCCCATCATCTCTTCCGTCGCCTCCATCACCATCCCCGTCTCCAACCTCGACCGGTCCATCGACTTCTTCACCTCCATCCTCGACTTCGAAAAAATCTCCGAGTACGAACTCGTCGGCGACGAACTCGAACGCTCCACCAACCTCTTCGGCGCTCACGCCCGGGTCGCCACCCTTCGCCTCGGCGACGAGCACATCGAACTGCTCCAATACCTCGCCCCCGAAGGCCGTCCCATCCCCCTCGATTCCCGCAGCAACGACCTCTGGTTCCAGCACATCGCCATCGTCGTGAGCGACATCGACGCCGCCTATGCACACCTCCGCGCCCACAACGTCCGCCATGCCAGCACCGCACCGCAGACCCTCCCGCCCTCCCTCCCAAACGCCGCCGGTATCTCCGCCTTCTACTTCAAAGACCCCGACGCGCACCCCCTCGAACTCATCCACTTTCCCCTAGGCAAAGGCGATCCCCGCTGGAACCTCCCTCGAATCAAGCCCGCCCTCTTCCTCGGCATCGACCACACCGCCATCGTCGTCTCCGATACCGATGCCTCACTCCGCTTCTACCGCGACACCCTCGGCCTCTCCCTCGCCGGATCCAGCGAGAACTTCGGCACCCAGCAAGAGCATCTCAACAACGTCTTCGGCGCCCGCCTCCGCATCACCACCCTCAAAGCCCCACTCGGTCCAGGCATCGAACTCCTCGAATACCTCGCCCCCTCCGACGCCCGACCCTACCCCGCCGATTCCCGCGCCAATGACCTCTGGCAATGCCATACCACCTTCGCCACACGCTCCCAACCCGACACGGTCGCCACCCTCCGCCAACGCCACGCTCGCTTCATCTCCATCCCACTCCCCACCACACCCAACGCCCCTTTCATGGCCCGCGATCCCGACGGCCACGCCCTCCTCTTCCGCAACCCTGCATCCGACTCCTCGCGGTAACAACCTTCTCGCCCCGACATCCAACACGCTAACCCGATCGTGCTTGCACGTCTCGATGCCCTTCCCGGAGGGTGCGGGCTGGACGAGAGTTTGCTTCCTTGAGCGGCACTCCTCCCACACTCCCTCATCCCCGCCGCCTCGCCATGCCGCCCGCTGATCTCCCCATCACCACGCCAATCGAACCACACCTCGCATCACAGGAGTCCTCCATGCACACCTTCTCCCGTATCGGCCTCGTGAGCCTCACCACCATGCTCATCCTCGCCGCACCCAGCGCCTTCGCGCAGCAACCCGCCACAACCTCGCGCGTCCTTACCGCCATCACCGACCACCATTCCTTCTCCCTCGCCGATGCTCAAGGCAGGTACCTTGCCCTCCACTTCCTCACCAAGACCGACACGCCCGAGTGCACCGCCTTCGTTCGAGACTTCCTCCGCGCCGCCCCCACCGTCGCCGGCGTCATGCACGTCTTCATCAAGCCCGACACCGAAAGCGAGGTCAAAGCCTGGGCCGCCCAGTTCAACGAGGACGCCCACTCCATCTTCCTCGATCCCAACGGCGGCCTCGCTCAAGACCTCAAGGTTCCGAGCGGTCTCTCCATCAACGGCGCCACCTCCACCTTCCCCGCCACCATCGTCTTCGACACTTCGGGCACCGAACTCTTCCGCCACGTAGGTACGACGCACCACGACCACCTCACGTTCGACTCGTTCAAGCGGATGATCGAAGCGAAATGGCGTCGCCCCGCCCTCGCCGACTACAACCTCCCCAAGGACAAGCCCCTCGCCGTCGATGGATACGACCTCGTCTCGTACCAGCACGCCAACAAGGCCGTAAAGGGCAAGCCCGAGTTCACCTCCTCCTACCGTGGCGTCACCTACCTCTTCGCCAACGCCGCCAACCGCACGCTCTTCGCCAGAAATCCCGAGCAATACCTCCCCACCTACGGCGGGTGGTGCGCCAGCGCCATGGGCGCCAAGGGCACCAAGGTCGATATCGATCCCACCAACTTCAAAGTCAAAGACGGCCGCACCCACCTCTTCTACAAAGGCCTCTTCGCCGATGCGCTCAAGGACTGGAACAAGCACGAAATGGAATGGGAACCCGCCGCCGACGCGAACTGGAAGAAGTTGACCAACGAAGACCCGTCCAAGGCTTCGAAGTAATCTCGACGTTCTGGTCCTTCCCCCCGATGCCCCGTGCCCTCTCCACGCCCGCCCGTCCGGCGATCATCGCCCGCCGCGCACATCGAACTCTTCCTTCCGCACTTGTCCCCGGACTCCGCACGCATGACCAACTCCCACCCTGCCGTTGATCCCGAATCCCAACGCCTCGCCGACGCGGATGCAGGCACACTTCCATGGAAGCGCTGGGGACCCTACCTCTCCGATCGCCAGTGGGCCACCGTCCGCGAAGATTACTCCGAGCACGGCAACTGCTGGGACTACTTCCCACACGACCACGCTCGAAGCCGCGCCTACCGCTGGGGTGAAGACGGCCTCCTCGGCATCTGCGACGACGAATGCCGCCTCTGCTTCGCCCTCGCCCTCTGGAACGGCAAGGACCCCATCCTCAAAGAACGCCTCTTCGGCCTCACCGGCCCCGAAGGCAACCACGGCGAAGACGTCAAGGAACACTACTTCCACCTCGATTCCACTCCCACCCACTCCTACATGAAGGCCCTCTACAAGTACCCCCAGGTCGAGTTTCCCTACGCCCACCTCGTCCACGAAAATCGCCGCCGCTCCAGGAGCCAACCCGAGTTTGAACTCAGCGACACCGGGGTCTTCGACACCCACCGTTACTTCGACGTCCAAGTCGAATACGCCAAGGCCTCTCCCGAAGACATCCTCATCCGCATCACCGTCTCCAATCGCGCCCCCGACGCCGCCACCATCCACGTCCTTCCCACCCTCTGGTTCCGAAACACGTGGTCCTGGGGTTGCCGTCAAAACAACCCCGACGCCTGTGGCATCAAGCCCACGCTCAAGTCCACCGAGCAAGGCCGTATCCTCGCCTCACACCCCGACTTCGGCACTTTCCTCCTCTCCATCGACAAGGGCCCGACCTCCTCCCCCGACCTCCTCTTCACCGAGAACGAGTCCAACGCCCAACGCCTCTGGAACTCACCCAACTCCACGCCATACGTCAAGGACGCCTTCCACGAGCGCATCGTCCAAGGTCGCGCGGATGCCGTCAATCCGCACGCCTTCGGCACCAAGGCCGCCGCGTGGTACAACCTCACCATCCCCGCCCACCACTCCGTCACGCTCCGCCTCCGCCTCGCTCGCCCCGACGCCATCCCCTCGCACCCCTTCGCCAACGGTCCCATGGGCTTCGACGCCCTCTTCGACGAACGCATCCGCGATGCCGATCTCTTTTACAACGCCCCGCCCCGCTCCCACAACAACCTCGCCCCAGCCGAACGCGCCATCGCCCGCCAAGCCGCCGCCGGCCTCCTCTGGTCCAAGCAGTTCTTCCACCTCGACATCCGCGACTGGCTCGCAGGCGATCCCACCCAACCCGCGCCCCCAGCCTCCCGCCGATCCGGGCGAAACCACGACTGGGCCCACCTGAACAACAAAGACATCATCTCCATGCCCGACAAGTGGGAGTACCCCTGGTACGCCGCCTGGGACCTCGCCTTCCAGATGATCCCCTTCGCACGCCTCGACCCACAGTTCGCCAAGGACCAACTCGTCCTCTTGCTCCGCGAGTGGTACATGCACCCCAACGGCCAACTCCCCGCCTACGAGTTCGCCTTCGGGGACGTCAATCCCCCCGTCCACGCCTGGGCCGTCTGGCGCGTCTACAAACTGACCGCCCAAAAAGGCCATCGCGACCGCACCTTCCTCGCACGCTGCTTCCAAAAACTCCTCCTCAACTTCACCTGGTGGGTCAACCGAAAAGACCCCACCGGCAAAAACCTCTTCTCCGGCGGCTTCCTCGGCCTCGACAACATCGGCGTCTTCGATCGCTCCAGACCCCTCCCCACCGGCGGCCACCTCGAACAAGCCGACGGCACCGCCTGGATGGCCTTCTTCTGCGGCACCATGCTCAGCATCGCCCTCGAACTCGCCCACCATGACCCCGCCTACGAGGACATCGCCACCAAGTTCTTCGAGCACTTCATCGCCATCACCGACGCCATGAACACCCTCGGTGGCTCAGGTTTGTGGGACGACGCCGACGCCTTCTACGACGATCAGATCCGCATCGGGGACTCTCCTCCCACGCCCCTCCGCGTCCGCTCCCTCGTCGGCATCGTCCCCCTCCTCGCCGTCGAAATCTTGGACTCCGACACCCTCGACAAACTCCCCGATTTCAAACGACGCATGGAGTGGTTCCTCGCTCACCGCTCCGACCTCCCCTGGTCTTCAACCTGCACTTGCGCGCACTCCCGAAAGCCCCACTCGCTTCGCCTCCTCGCCATCCCCTCCCGTGACCGCCTTCAACGCGTCGTCCAATGCCTCATGGACGAGTCCGAGTTCCTCTCCCCCTTCGGCATCCGCTCCCTTAGCAAGTACCACGAGTCGCACCCCTTCATCCTCCGCTTCGACCACCAGGAACACCGCATCGACTACTCCCCGGGCGAGTCCTCCGACGCCCTCTTCGGCGGCAACTCCAACTGGCGCGGACCCATCTGGTTCCCTCTCAACTTCCTCATCGTCGAAGCCCTCGAACGCTACCACCTCTACTACGCCAACGACCTCACCGTCGAGTTCCCCAAAGGCTCCGGACGCCTCATCACCCTCCAACACGCCGCCGACGAAATCCGCGCCCGCCTCGCCCGCCTTTTCCTCCCCGATCGCTTCGGCGCTCGACCCTGCCACGCGAACGATCCTCGCTTCGCCTCCGATCCCCACTGGAAGGACCTCATCTACTTCTACGAACACTTCCACCCCGACTCCGGCCGCGGCCTCGGCGCCTCCCACCAGACCGGATGGACCGCCCTTATCTACTCCCTCCTCACAAAGCCTCGCCCTCCGTTCCGTGCCCCCTCCCACGAACTCCTCACCCAATCCCCTTCCCCGCCAACGTCTGCCTCCTCTCCGCACCCCAACACACATTGATCGGCTTCTGTTCAGCACGTTCCGCGCGCTCCTCCCCATCCACCCCTTCTTCACTTCTTCCCGCCTCCACACCTCCATTTGCCCCCACTCACCCCCCGGCCTATCCTTGTCTTCTTATATCAGGAAACCTTTAGGTACAGGGTGCAAAGAAAGATGGCTCTCTCTCTCGAAACTCGCAAGAACGTCATCGCCAAGAACCACCGCCACGCCAAGGACACCGGCTCCCCCGAAGTCCAGATCGCGATGCTCACCGCTCGTATCGAGTCCGTCGCTGAGCACCTCAAGGGCCACCTCAAGGACAACCACACCCGCCGCGGCCTCATCATGATGGTCGGCAAACGCAACCGCCTCCTCAAGTATCTCGCCCGCACTCGCCCCGCCGACTACCAGGCCCTCATCGGCAAACTCGGCTTGCGCAAGTAACCTCGCATCCCTCGGCCCGCGTCCTGAAAAGTCCGCGGGCCGATTTGGTTTTTGGTTTTTGATCCGTCCGGATGCCGCCCCAAGTCAAGCGGCAGTGGGCACCGTGCAGTTGCTTCGGACTTCGGCTTGCTGGGGGGCACGCCTCCCACTCGCCGGGCCCCAGCCCTCCAACTGCACCCTGCCTTCTGCCCCTTCGAGTCTTGGGTCCACCGGCATCCGGCAAGACAAGGGATGTTCCCCTCCCCTCCACGCCCGCTCTCGTGGGCCTCTCGGGCGAGGGGTTCGTCCGGCCAGCGCACCACGCTCGGCATTGCAGGAGTTCCTTTTCGTATGTCCACCTCTTCCCCCTTCGCCCACCTCGATGGGCTCGTCTCCGTTTCTCGCGAAATCGGCGGCCGAACCATGACCATCGAGACCGGCGTCGTCGGCAAACTCGCCAACGCCGCCGTCATGCTCTCCTACGGCGGCACCACCGTCCTCGCCACCGTCGTCCGCGCCGGACCACGCGAAGGCATCGACTTCTTCCCTCTCACCGTCGATTATCGCGAAAAGACCTCCGCCGCCGGCAAGTTCCCGGGCGGCTTCAAAAAACGCGAAGGCCCTCCCAGCGAGAAAGAAATCCTCACCATGCGGATGATCGATCGCCCGATCCGTCCGCTCTTCCCCGATGGCTTCATCGATGAAGTCCAGATCCAGGTCTTCGTCATGAGCCACGACGCCGAGAACGACGCCGACGTCCTCGCCGGGACCGCCGCCGCCGCCGCCCTCGCCATCTCCGACGTCCCCTTCGAAGGTCCACTCGCCACCGTCCGCGTCGCCCGCGTCCACACCGACGACGGCATCAAACTCGCCGTCAACCCCACCGTCTCCCAGATCGAGTTCAGCGACCTCGACCTCGTCCTCTCCGGACACAAGGACGGCATGAACATGATCGAAGTCGGTGCCGCCGAAGTCCCCGAGCAGGGCGTCCTCGACGCCATCGAGTTCGGCTACGAACAGATCAAGATCATCCTCGGCATGATCGACGAACTCACCAGCAAGGTCGGCAAGGAAAAGGTCCCCGGCGAGGTCTTCCTCCCCTCCCCGGAGACCATGGAATCCATGCGACGCCTCGTCGAGAAGGACCTCACCGCCGCACGCAAGATCAAGAGCAAGAAAGAACGCGCCGCCCGCGTCGATGAGATCCGCAAGAAGGTCCTCGACGAGTACTACCCCGTCAAAAAGGACAGCACCTACGCCGTCTACCTCGCCTCCACCAAGGAGCACGCCCTCGCCAAGGAAGCCTTCAAACGCTGGGAAGAAAAAATCACCCGTCGCCTGATCGTCGAGGAACGCATCCGCGCCGATGGTCGTGGCCCCACCGAGATCCGCCCCATCAAGGGCGCCGTCGGCGTCTTCCAACGTACCCACGGCTCCGCCCTCTTCCAGCGCGGCGAGACCCAGTCCCTCTGCTCCGTCACCCTCGGCACCTCCAAAGACGAGCAGATCATCGATGGCCTCATGCCCGAGTACAGCAAAAAGTTCACCCTCCACTACAACTTCCCACCCTTCTCCACCGGTGAAGCCAAACGCATCAGCGCCCCGGGCCGCCGTGAGATCGGCCACGGCGCCCTCGCCGAACGCTCCCTCCTCGCCATCATCCCCAGCCCAGAGCAGTTCCCCTACACCATCCGCGTCGTCTCCGACATCACCGAATCCAACGGCTCCTCCTCCATGGCCTCCGTTTGCGGCGGCTGCCTCGCCCTCATGGACGCCGGCGTCCCCATCCGCGCCACCTGCGCCGGCATCTCCGTCGGCCGTTTCGCCGACGACAACGACAAGAACGAGATCTTCGTCACCGACATCATCGGCGAAGAAGACTTCTTCGGCGACATGGACTTCAAAGTCTCCGGCACCCGCGAAGGCATCACCGGCATCCAACTCGACCTCAAGACCCGCGGCCTCAAACTCGCCCAGATCGAAAAAATCTTCGAGCAGGCCAAGCAAGGTCGCCACCAGATCATCGGGATCATGGAATCCATCATCCCCGCTCCTCGTCCCAACATCTCCCCCTTCGCCCCTCGCCTCATCACCATCAACATCGACCCCGAAAAAATCGGCAAACTCATCGGCCCCGGCGGCAAGATGATCCGCGGCCTCCAGGACAAGTGGGGCGTCACCATCGACGTCAACGACGACGGGGTCGTCCAACTCGCCGCCGTCGGCGAAGACGCCATCAACGGCGCCAAGGCCGAGATCGAGGCCCTCTGCGAAGAGGTCAAGGTCGGCGCCGTCTACAACGGCAAGGTCGTCAGCATGAAGGACTTCGGCGCCTTCATCGAACTCGCCCCGGGCACCGACGGCATGTGCCACATTTCGGAGTTGGCCGACGGCTACGTCAAGAGCGTCTCCGACGTCGTCAAGATGGGCGACATGATCAAGGTCAAGGTCATCTTCATCGACGACCAGGGCCGCATCAAACTCTCCCGAAAGGCCGTCATCCACGACGAGATGCGCGCCGCCGGCACCCTCCCCCCTCAGCCCGAAGGTGAGCCCGTCGAAGCCGGCGCTGGCGGCGGCGGACACGCCCACGAGGGCGGCCATCGCGACCGCGGCCACGCCGGCGATCGCGGGGGCGATCGCGGACACCACGGTGGTGGCGGTCGTGGTCGCGGCGGTCACCGCGGCGGCGATCGCCGGGATCGCGGCGGCGATCGTGGCGGCGACCGTGGCGGCGATCGCGGTGGACGCGGCGGCGGCGGCGACCGC
>CAZIZO010000022.1:24985-45037 GCA_964543905.1 uncultured Phycisphaeraceae bacterium | reverse complement strand
CGCCCGACACTTCGTTCCTGAACACCCCCACCACCCCCTCCACCCCCACCGCCCCGCGCCCGCACGCCCAGCACGCCGTCCTCACGCCGCCGTGGTCGCCGCCGACTTCTCCGCGGCCACGCCGTTCGTCCCGGCCCCGTCGGACGAACCCGCCCCGCCGCTTCCCGCCTTCTTCGCGTCGAACGCCTTCGCCTCATCCTCGATGTGCCGGATCCGCGCCACCTTGATCGCCGTCACCGCGATGTACGCCGCCACGATGATCGCCACCACATACACCGACCTCGCCCGTGACAGACTCAGCGCCACCCCGATCACCGCAAACACCGCCCCCACCGCGTACAGGCTCAGCACCGCGCCCTTCACCCCCAACGCCCGCTTCAGCATGTGGTGCAGGTGCTGATCGTCCGCCGACGAGATCGGCTTCCCCGCCATCTTCCGACGAACGATCGCCAGGCTCGTGTCGATGATCGGCACCGCATAGATAATCAAACCCGCCGCCACCAGGTACGTCTTCCCCGTATCCCCCAGCGTGATGATGATCACGCACGTCGTGAACCCCATCAGCAGCGACCCCGCATCCCCCAGGAAGATCACCGCCGGATTGAAGTTGTGCGGCAAGAACCCCAGGCACGCCCCCAAGAGCGCCATGCACAGCACGATCCGCTGACCATCCCGCGGACCATCCTCCACCATCGCCAACCCCAACGCCACCACCAGCAGCCCCGTCGCCGCGATCGCCGTCGTCCCCGTCAGCAGCCCATCCAGCCCATCGATCAAGTTCGACGCGTTGCACAACCCCAGCACCGCGATCGCGATGATCCCCGTCCCCGCCCAGTACACCATGTCGATCGGGATCGCCGGATACCCCGCGATCGGGAACGGCAACGGGATGTGCAGCAGCACCGTGTCGATCTTGATCCCGGGCGTGGGCTCCAGCGTCGTGATCGCCACGTTCGCCCACCTCGCCAACGGCAGCACCACGCCCCCCGCCAATCGCACACCAACCTCATTCACCGCCAACGCCGCCGCACCGATCAACTGCCCCCCGATCTTCACCCGCGGGCTGATCCCCACCACGTCGTCGATCATCCCCACCAGCATGATGATCGTCAGCCCCAGCATGATCGACACCGGCACCGGGAGCGGGTGCCCGTCCTCCGTCAGGTGCGCCGGATTCCCCACCGCGTGAAAATCCATCAGCCCCGGCACCTGCGTCCCGAAAAAACTATACAAAATCCCCGCCATCAACCCCAGGTACACCGCCACCCCGCCCAAATACGCGATCGGCATCCGGTGCACCTTCCGCGCCTCGTTCGGGCGATCGATCACCCCGTTCATCACCGCCAACTTCCGCATGATCGGCGTCGCGCACAGCGTCACCAAAAACGCCACCACAAACACCGGCACATACCCGTGGAAAATCGACAGGCGCGTCACCGGCTCCGCCGCCGACTCGCCCTCCGCGAGCCCCAGCACCGCACACCACGCCGAGTTGACCGCCGCTGACATCATCCGCCCGTGCTTCCCATCCCCCCACGCCTCACCTCGTCCGCCAGATCATCGATCGTCCGCTCCAACTCGATCGTCGGGGCAAACCCAATCGCCTTCCGGATCCGCGACAGGTCCGGCTTCCGCTGCTGCAGGTCCTCAAAGCCCTGCGCGTACGCCGCACTGTACGGAACCATCTCGATCTCCGACGCCGACCCCACCCGCGACACCACCAATCTTGCCAGTTCCAAAATACGGATCGTCCGATCCGACCCCACGTTGAAGACCCGACCCGAGCACTCCTTATCGGCAATCAGCCTCGGCAACGCCCGCACCACGTCCCGCACATCGCAAAAGCACCGCGATTGCATCCCATCCCCATACACCTGAAGAGGTCGCCCCTCCACCGCGCTCCGCACGAACCGGGGAAGCACCATCCCATACTCCCCAACCTGCCTCGGCCCCACCGTGTTGAAAAACCGCGCCACCACCACGCCCAGCCCATGCTGCCGGTGGAACGCCAGCGACAAGTACTCATCCACCGCCTTCGAGCACGCGTACGACCACCGCGACACCGTCGTCGGCCCATACACCACGTCGTCCTCCTCCGAGAACGGCGAATGGTTCGACTTTCCGTACACCTCCGAACTCGACGCCATCAAGACCCGGCATCCCTCTCCCCCTCGCCGCACCGCGAAGTGCAACAGCGCCGACGCCTGCTCGATGTTCGTCTCGATCGCCCGGATCGGGTCCTCCAACACCAACTTCACCCCCACCGCCGCCGCCAGGTGATAGACCTCATCAAAGACCTCGCCCCGCCCAAACGCCGCCAGCGCGTCCTTCAGGTCCGCCTCGATGAACCGCAGCCGCTCGTGCGCCGCCGGCAAGTTCGCCCGCCGACCCGTCGAAAGATTGTCCACCACCGTCACCACGTCCCCGCGCGACAGCAGCAGGTCCGCCAGGTGCGAGCCGATAAACCCCGCCCCGCCCGTGATCAGCACCCGGCAAGGCGACCCCGCACGCGATGTCGGTGATTCGCTCACAGGCCCAAGTGTAGAGAGCCTCAACGCCTCCACGCCGGGCGGCTCGCGGCGTCCGTCATCGTGCCCCGAGCCTCACGCGTTCTGGTACTCATGCGCCGCCTTGATATTGCCCCGGAGATAGCCGCCCGAGGCCGCACGAACGCCGTTGACCACGACGCCCAGGAACTCGCTCCGGGTGTCCATCAGGTCGTTCTTGATCCGCGCGACCATGCCCCGCTTCTCGCCAAAGGCCCGGACCACCAGCGCCGTCGCGTCCACGCGGTGCGCGAGCGCCAGCCCGTCGCCCGCCACGATCGCAGGCGCCACGTCGATCAGCACGAGGTCGTACGCGCCGCGGGCCTGCGCCAGCACCTCGCCCATCGCCTCGGTCGAGAGCCGTTCCAGCACGCGGTGCTCCTTCGCGCCCGCCGTCAGGATGTCCAGGTTCGCCGTTCCCGACGCCTGCACGCAGGCCCCGAACTCCGCCTGCCGCGCCAGCACGTCCCCCAGCCCGGGCGCCTCCGGCAACCCGAACACGCGGTGCACCCCGGGACGACGGAAGTTCGCGTCGATGATGAGCACCTTCCGATCCGCCGCCGCGAACGCCATCGCCAAGTTCGTCACCGTCGAGGTCGCCCCCGAGGCCGGCAGCCCCGACAGCACCAGCACGGTCTTGTGCCCCGCCGCCTGCAGCCGCTTGTTGAGCGACGAGCGCAACTGTCGGAAACTCTCCGCCACCACGCCCCGCGCCCGATCCCGGAACGCCGTCTCCATCGTGCCCTCGCCCGCCGGGTCCTCGATCGCGTCGGGCACCCAGCCCAGGAGCCGCGCGCGGGGAATGATCGCGATGTCGCTCGGATTCTTGATCCGCTGGTCGATCAACTCCCGCACCAGCGCCGTCCCGCCCACGAGCAGCACCATCAGCATCATCCCCGCGGGGGCCAGCAACTTCAGTTGCGGGAAGGTCATCTCCGTCGGCGCCCGCGCCGGGTCCTGCACCAGCACGCGCTTCGCCCCGGGGAGATCGCCCAGCGCGATCGTCTTCCGCATCCCCAGGTCGTTGTCCTCTTTTTGCTTCTGGAGGCCTTCCATCTTCCGCGCGATCTCCGCCAGTTGCGTCTGGATCGTCGTCAACTCGATCAGGCGATCCGAGATCTTGTTCCGCTTCGTCGTCAGGTCGTCGATCTGCGCCTCGAGCGCCGACTTCCCCGTCTGAAGTTGCTGCAACTTCCCCTGGAAGATCTTCATGAGCACCCGGCGCTGCACCTCGTCCGAGGTCGCCCGCGCGGCCTTCAGGTCCACCTCGTTCTGCCGGAACTCCCGGTGGTCGGGCGAGAGCCCCTTGTTGATCAGCATCTGCCGCTGCGTCTCGATGAGCCGCACCCGCGACCGCGCGTCCTGCACCTGCGGGTCCCGGTCCGCCTCCTCGATCATGTCGTCCGGGTAGACGATGTCCCCCGTGTCGCTCATCGCCTGCAACGGCGCCAACTGCTTCAGCAGCCCCTCTCGGTCCTGCGTCTTGGTCAGCAGCACCTCGTTCACCGCCTGCAACTCCACCGCCTGCTGGTTCCGCGCGTCGTCGATCGACTGGACCTTCTCGTCCTTGATGAGCGACTCGCGACGGTTGCGCAGTTGCGTCATCTCCTTCTCGATCCCGTCGATCGCGTCCCGGAACGCCTTCGTCGTGTTCCGCGTGTAGTCCTCGCTCTCGTCGGTGATCAACTTGATGTACTGGTCCGTCACCAGCCGGCACACCGTCGTCGTGTCGTCCCGATCCCGCCACGACACCGACAACTCCACCAGGCTCGTCTGCGGGATCACCCGCGCCTTCACCGTGCTCCGCAACTTCTCCAGCGCCGCCTTCGAGTTGAAGACCTCCTGCCCCGTGTTCGGGTCCAACTTGTAGAACTGCTGGCACCACACCTTCGCCTGGTCCCGCAACTGGGAACTCTCCGACAAACGCTGCAGCACCGCGTCGCTCGTCATCAGCCGCGCCTGCGTCTGGATGAACCGCGACAACTCGATGTCGCTCGTCATGTTGATGTTCTGCAGGATGTCCGTCTGCCCGGGCAGGCACTTGAAGACCGCCTTGGGCGTCCACACCGGCGCCACCCGAAGCAGCAGGAAGTGGGCCCCCACCCCCACGAACATCCCCACCACCGCCGCCGCCGCCAGCAGCCACTTGTACTTGTTCACCAACTTGATCGGATCAATCGAGCCGCCCATCGCCGATGGGGCCGGCGCCGGCACGTTCGCCGACGATCCCGCCGCCCGGTTCGCTGGCAATCCGCCCGTCATCGTCGTGGGGACGCTCGTCATTCCTGTTCCTTCCTCGATCCCAACCCTTGCTCCAAACTACGAACACAATCCAAACCGAAGCCCGCACGACTCGTTTCACGCCCTCTCTAGTTCGGATGTTTCCAACGTCGGCATTGGCCCGAAGTCACGCGCCGGCGCACCCCCTCATTCGGGTCGCCATCGACGCCTGTTCCTTCGTCGCTCCCAATACCGCACATCGCCCGATCACTTCAACCGCTTGCGCAACTCTTCGATCCCTTCTTTCACTTCGTTCGACACGGACTTCGGGTTCGCGGCGATCAGCGCCTCCAACTGGTCCATCCACGCCTTCGCCCCCGCCTCGTCCTTCAACCGCAGATGGCACTCGATCTGGTGCAGCAGCGCCGTCATCAGCGTCCGCGGCGACTGGTCCATCGTCACGCACGCCGTCAGCGATTTCTTCGCCTCCTCCAACTTCCCAGCCTCCATCTGCACGTACCCCAGCGTGTCCAGCACCTCGGGCGTGTTCGGCCTCATCTTCGCCGCACGCTCGGCGTACGGCAACGCCTCCTCCGCCTTCTTCAGGTGCTTCGCCAGGGTGTACGCCAGGTTGTTGATCGTCTCGTGGTCCTCCGGGAAGTGCTCCAGGCACTCCCGCCACGCACCCGCCGCCCGCTCATATTGCTCCTTCCCGTACAGCCCCACGCCCATCGCACGATACGCGAACAACCGCACCGGACGCGCCTTCTTCGCGTCCGTCAACTCCTTCAGCATCGTCAACGCCTGCTCCCGCGTCGCCGAGTCGTTGAAATAGACGTTCGCTCGGTAGAACCGCATCCAGTCCGGGATGTACCCCGCCTTCTCGATCGATTCCAGATACGGCAGCATCTGCTTCGAGTCCGGCATGAACTTCTGGATCGTCTCGTACCAGGCCATCACGCTGTTCGCGTCCATCGCGTCCAGCAACTTCGCCGCCTCCACGCCCGCCGCCGCCGCGTCCGAGGGCTTGTTCCTCGCGAACAGCACCCGCGCCCGCGCCAACGTCAGCCCCACGTCCTTGCTCATCTTGTCCCGCATCGCCTGCAGCACTTCCTCGGCCTTGGAAATCTGGGGCGGATTCAGGTCCAGCAACGTGTTGATGTACTTGACGCTCGTCGCTGGGTTCTTCTCCGTGTCGTACGCCATCTTGAGGAACTCGACCGAGCGCTCGTTCATCCGCGCCGTCTGGAACATCGACGCGATCTGCATCATCAGGCGCACGTCCTTGGGACGCGCCGCGATCGCCTCGCGGGCGACCTCCGCCGCCTCGTCCGGACGATCGCGCGAGAGCAGCACGCCCATCGCCCGATCCCGCAGGTCGTCCACCAGCGGCGCCGCACGCACCGCCGCTCGCATGTCCGCGATCGCGTCGTCGGCCTTGCCCATGCGCTCGCTGATGAACGCCCGCATCTGGTACGCCTGCCACATCGACGGCGCCAGACGCACCGCCTTGTCGAGGTCCGCCTTCGCGTCGCGCAGCATCTCGCTGTTCCGCGCCAGGAACTGCGCCCGCTTCATGAACACCACCGCGTTGTCGGAGAACTTCGAGGCCGCCTCGTCCAGCGCCGCCCGCGCCCCCTTCTCGTCGCCCTTCGCCGCGCGAATATCCGAGAGTTGCATCAGGTACACCGGATCGTCGGGCGCCTTGCTCTTGAGCGTTTCGAGGTCCTTGAGCGCCTCGTCGTACTTCCCGCGACGCGTCAGGCTGTCGATCACCCGCTTGAGGAAGATGTGCCCCGAGGTGTCCGCGCCGCCCGCGATCACGCGCCGCGCCGCCTCCACCGCCTGCTCCTCCTTCTCGCCGCCGATCTGGAAGAGCAGGTCCGCCAACTCCACGTCCCCCTGCATCCGCTTGGGGTCCTGGTGCTTCCGCGCGTCCTCGAACGCCGCCAGCGCCGCCTCCACGTTGCCCCGCTGCAGCGCGTACCGCCCCAGCGTGATGTACGGCTCGGCACCGATCTTCGCCGGGTCCTGCGCCGCGATGTACGCCTCGAGCACGCCCTTGGCCTTGTCATACTCGCCCTGGGCGTCAAAGAGCCCCGCCTCCAGTTGCGCCACGTCCAGCCCATCTCCCAACTTGCGGACCTCGGCGATCTGCTTCCTCGCGTCGTCCCACCGCTTGAGCGACACGAGCAAACGCGCCACCTCCAGGCGGTTGGGACGATTCTCGGGCGAGGCGACCACCAGCCGCTGCCGCATGTCCAGCGCCTTCTCCTTGTCCCCGACCGCGCCCTCGAGCGACAGCCAGAGAGCCACGAACGCGTCGTTCCCACGCCCGAACTTCTCCAAGGCCCGCGCCTCGGCCAGCGCCGCATCCTGATTCCCCGCGATCAGCAACGCGTTGATGAGGTCCAGCCCCGCCGACACGTCATTGGGTCGCGCCGCCAGCGCCCGCCGAAAATCCTCGACGCCCTTGGCCGTCTCACCCGCCTGCATGCGAGCGCGCCCGAGCAATCGCAGCGTCTCGGGCGTCGACGTCCCGCGCCGCACGACCTCTTCCATGATCTGCACGCCGCGCTTCGCGTCGCCCTTGGCGATTTCCAACCGCGCCCGGAACGTGTCCCCGTTCTCCCGGTCGGCGTTCGCCTTCGCCGCCTGCTCGGCGAACCTCGCCGCGCCCGCGAGGTCGTTGTCGTCGATCGCCGTCACGAACTGCAACTCGATGATCCCCGCGTCATTGGGCGCGAGGGCGGCGGCCTTGGCCAACTCGGCCTTCGCCTCCGCCGTCTTGCCGGCCTGGCGATACACCCCAAACCTCCGCGTCGCCTTTTCCACATCGGAGATCGACGCCGCATCGATCATCGCCAGCGACGACGCGAGCGGATCCTGCGTCGTGAGTTCCTGCTCCATCAACTTGAAGTCGCGCACGTCGGGCTTGCGTGCCGCCAGCGCGGTGATGTAGGCCTTCGCCTCCTCGCGCTTGCCCGCCGCCATCTGCTCGATCAGGTACGCCCGCACCAACCGCGGGTCCTCCTTGGTCGCGTCCACAGCCCGTCGCCAGTGCGCGATCAGGTCGTCCGAGGACTTGCCCTGCTCGCGCATCTTCTGGGCCGCCATCGTCGCTTCGACCACCGGATCATCGATCTTCTCGCCCTTGATCACCTGTTGCAGCAGACGGACCTGGCGGTTCACGTCCTCGTCGTCCGCCTTGAGACGCTGCGCGCGCTGGAAATAGTCCAATGCCTCCGGATAGTTCTGGAGGCTCGCCTCGATCTGCCCCAACTGCACCAGCGCCGACCAGTTGCCCGGCTGCAACTCGTTCACGATCCGGCGCAACTGCTCGCGCGCCAGGCCCGTCTCGGGGTTCGGCTTGCGCAACTTCGTCTGGGCCGCCAGCCACAGCCCCTCCGGGTCGCTGTCGCGCCGAGCCTGGTTGTACCGCGTCAGCAACTTGTCCGCCGTCGCCAGGTCGTTCTCCGCATACGCGATCTGCGCATCGACGAACATCGCCTCGGGCGACGCCTCGTCGATCGCCTTCTTCAGGTCATCGCGGTACTGCTTCGCCTTCGCGAGCGCGGCGGACTTCTCGTCGTCCTTCGTCAGCGTCCCCCACTGCTTCACCTGCCACATCGCCCGAAGGACCAGCGCCTGCGTCCGCTGCGGATACAGCAGCAGACCCGCCACCCCGATCGGGCGCGCCGGCATCTCCACGACCTTCTGCGCCATCGCCACCGCGTTGGCATACTCCCGACGCTCCGCCAGCGAACCCGCGAGCGCCATCGTCAACTCCACGTCGTCGGGCGCCCCCTCGAGTTGCTTGCGCAGGATCGCCTCGGTCCGCGAGCCCTGCCCGCCGGGCTCGACGAACTGTTCGACGCCCTGGAATCGCGAGAGCAGACCCACGTCGATCGCCGAGCGGGGGGCCGCCTCCAGCGCCGCCGCCGTCTCCTGCAGCGCGGGCTTCAGGCTGTTCTGGATTTCCGTGTACGCCGCCATCGCCGCCTCGCCCGTCTTGCCCTGCAACTTCTCTTCGAGCGCGATCTCGAGTTGCGACCGCAACTTCTGGAAGAGCATGCGGGGCTCCTTCGGATTCGCCGCCAGGTACGACGCGATGAACTCGTCGCGCACGCGGCGTTCGTTCTTCAGGTCCTCGATCCGCTGCTCCTTCTTCGCCGCGTCCGCCCGCATCTGGTGGATCGCCGTCAGCGCCTCGGCGGCCTCTCCGTCCTTGGGATCGGCCTTGACGGCGCGCTGCAGGTCCTCCAGCCCCTGCGCCACTTCCTCGGGCTTGAGTTCGCCCGTCAGCGCGTAGACCCGCGCCATCGCGATCCCGCGATACCGACGCAGCGCTTCACCCGCGTTGGGGTCCGCCTTGAAAAAGTTCATCGCCTCCTCCGCCGCCCGCGCGACGTTGTCATAGCCCGCGCGCTGCGGCGATCGGCTGGCGCTCTGCATCAGCACGTCCAGGTACTCGCGGTGGGCCGCCACGTTCGTCTGCTGCACCGCCGCCATCTGCCGCAGCAGGCTCAGGTACTGCCCGTACTTCTCCTCGAACGCCACCCGCGTCCCGTAGGTTGATCTGGTCAGCGCGTCCTTCCACTTCTCCATGTACGCGATGTTCGTCTGGGCCTTGTTCACGCCCTTGGCGTACAACTTCTCGGCCTCCTTGTAGTCGCCGGCGGCGGCCTTCTCATCGCCCGCCTTGATCAACTTCTCGGGCGAGTTCTTCATCACGCGCAAGCCCAGGAAGGCCCCCGCGCCGAAGATCGCGATCACCGCCACCGACAACCCCACCACGAACTTGGTATTGACACGAGAAGCCATGAACCGCTCCAGTGATAGACATCCACTCTCGTCGCCGCGCGAGGCTCGTCGCCCCGGGCCGGCTCACTTGTTGACCGCCGACGCGGCGCTCCCCGCGCTCGTCACGTCGGGCCCATCTCCATCCTCTTTGGGCGGGTAACGCCCCGCCTCAACCTCGACCCAGTCCGGCACGCACAGCATGATGTCCGCGAAGTTCTCGTCCAGGAAGAGCCCGGCATACTTCGCCAGTTCCTCCGCCGATTGCACCGTCGCGCTCGTGAACTGCACCTTCATGTAGTACGCGTACTTCGACTTCAGGTCGAACGCCAGCAGACGCACGCCATCGCCCGTCGCCACCGTCCCGCCGTTGGCCACGAAGAAATACCCGGAGTAGATCCGCGGGATCTTGGGCCCGGAGAACTTCGTGATCTTCATCTCGATCTTGTCCGGATCACGCGGCAGGTGCACGAAGATCCCATCGACCTTCTTCCCCGCGTCCGTCGGATTCGTCGCCCGCACACGGAAGACCCGCCCGGCCTGGGCCGCCGACGCTTCCTCGTCCGGGACCAGGCCGTCCATGGACAACGGGACCGGCACCGTGCCCGCGTCGCCATCGATCACCATCCCCGCGCCGACGAAGCAGCGATCGGGAACGTGCGGCACGGTGTCGATCATCCCGGTGTAGTACGCCAGATGCAGTTCGATGATGACCGGGTTGTTCTTGTCGGGCGATTTCTTATAGAAATACGTGCGGGAGAGGTGGTTCGTCGTCCCGAGTTCTTCTTCGACTTCCTTGCTGATCGTCTGGTCGGCGCCGATGCGGACCCACGAGGCCGACTCCGCCGCGACCTCGCGGGTCTGGCGGTTGTCCTTGGGGTAGATCGGGAGTTTCCGGATCGAGACCTTGAAGTGCTGGATCGCCGCGCCCATGCCCAGCGCGACCACCCCGAGGATCAGGAGGGCGACGAGGGCGCCGGCCTTCGGAAATGCGTTCGCGGGCTTCGCGCTCATCGCGCGACCCCCTTGCCCGGGGCGGGCTTCGCGCTCGACGCCGTCGCGGGATCGGCGACGACGCGCTCCAGCACCCACTGGCACCCCATGAAGACGAAGAGGGCGGGGATGAGGAGCAGCGTCCCGATGAGCATGTGCGCGTCGCCCGCGGAGAAGTTGGGGCTGATGAGCGCCGCCACGCCCAGCACGGCGACGCGGACGACGTTCATCCCGATCGCCACCGGCATCGAGAGGAGGACGAGCGCGATCCGTTGCCACCAGTGCTTGCACGAGAGCAGCGCGACCGCCGTCCCGAGCGCGATGAAGGCGACGACCATCCGCATGCCCGAGCAGGCCTCGGCGACGTTGAGGGGGACGGTGTTCCCGTTGGGCGGGGTGATGTCGATCTGCTGCCCGGTGATGTCGACGAAGAACTGGTAGCCGAAGAGGCTGGTGATCTCGGAGATGATGACGAGGATGAAGTACGCCCCCTTCGCCGCCATCATCTGCAGCGGGAACGTGACCTTCAGCATGACCATCTCGGAGATGGTGACGCCCAAGCAGAGGAACGCGATCGGCACGATGGTCAGACGCAGCACCGCCGGGCCCAGCACGAGCATGACGAGGGACGCGAGGGTCATGACCACCGCGAAGCCCTGGAACATGTGGTTGGGGTAGCCCACGACGAAGAACATGTAGCAGGCGATCCCCGCGAGCATGGGCGCAAGCCCGGGCCAGAAGGTGAACTTGGGTGCGGCGGCGATCTCGCCTCGGCGCTGCCACACCATGTAGAGGCTGATGAGGGGCACCACGTAGGCGTGCCCCCAATCGTTGATCTTGTCCCAACTGTGGAGGTGCTGGGTGTATATCCAGCGATGGAAGAGGGCGACGAAGGCGATGGTGAGCAGCGCGAGCCAGAGGATCGTGGAGGCGGTCATGGCGGCCGCGGGCCCGGACGATCGCGCGGCCGCCTTGGCGGACGCGGGTTCGGACGAGTTGGTCACGATCGTGGACATGCGGGGGCGTTGGGGGAGAGGAAACCGCAGGAGACGTACGTGGACGGAGGGGGAGGCGTTCAGCGTGAGGGGAGTGGACGTGGCTAGAAGTTGAGGGTGCCGCGGCGCGATTCGGGCGGAACCCCGAAGACGTCGCTGCCGAAGTTGCGATCGACGATGGTCCCGAAGCCGTAGTTGGCGCGGAACCCGTTGCGGATGACGGCGAGCGGGTAGGCCCAGAAGTTGGTGCCGACGTTCACGAGATCGTCAGGCTTGAGAAAGATATCGGGCTGGGTTCGTTCGGCGATGGCGCCGAGGTCGAGGCGGATGGTGGCCTGGCGATCGGGACCGGTCATGCGGGTCAGGTCCACGCGGCTGGGAATGGCGATGTTGTTGAGCCCACCCGCGGCGTTGATGGCGCGCTCGAGGGTGAGGCGGCCGGCGGGTGGAAGGTTATAAGGCCCCGGCCTGGCGACCTGACCACCGACGTACACGACGCCGGAGGGTGCCGGGGGAATTCGGACGACGTCCTTGGGACGGATGACGATGTTGTACTCGCGCCGCCCTTCGAGGAGGGCCTTGAGCGGGACGCGGATGACGCGCTGGGTCGCGCGCGTTCGCGTGGGTTCGCCGGCAGGGGCGGCAGGCTGGGCAGACGAGCCGGCGCGGATCTGCTGCCACTT
This sequence comes from uncultured Phycisphaeraceae bacterium, assembly GCA_964543905.1. Classification (GTDB taxonomy): domain Bacteria; phylum Planctomycetota; class Phycisphaerae; order Phycisphaerales; family UBA1924. The sequence continues at coordinate 32,800 of CAZIZO010000022.1, read as the reverse complement.
GCCGTTGAGGAAGACCCAGGTTGAATCGCTGGCGGGGCGGGGCGCCGGGGCGGGTGTCGCACGAGGCCGCGAAGACTCGGGGAGCGGCACGGCGGGTTGCATCGTTCCGGGCGAGGCGACGGGCGTGGCTCGGCGCGTCGAGCGTGTGGTGACGTCGTCGATGCCGATGACGGCGGGAGCACCCCGCAGGGCGGGGGACTTGGGAGCGTCGTCGGCGGGAGGCGAGGGAGGCTGATCGGTCTTGGTCTCGCCCGCGGGCTTGGAGAGCGTGTCGATGAGATCGATCAGGCTTTTGCCGTCGGTCGTTGGGGTTTGGGGGGGTGGAGCGGCGCCGGGCGCTGGGGCGGGGCGGAGGCCGCCCTCGTCGTCGCTGAGGGGGACGTTGCGGATGACGTGGACCCAATCGAGGGAAGAATCGAAGCGACCGCCGGCGGTGATGGCTTCGAGGAGGCGATAGTCGGCGGAGGGAATGAAGTAGGGCCCGGGTTGATCGACCGCGCCCATGATGGTGAACGTGAGGTCGCGCTGGGCCTGGGGCTCGATGACGGCGAGCGGAGGTTCGAGGCCGAGGCGGGAGCGCATGCGTTCTTCGATCGCCTGGCGGGCCTGCTCCTCGTTGAGGCCGACGATGTAGATGGACCCCAACTGGGGGATCTCGATGTTGCCACGTTGGTCGACGGTGCGTTCGTAGTTTTCGGCGGCGCCGAGTTGGACGACGTCGTAGAGGGTGAGTTTGAGGCGATCGCCGGGCCCGAAGCGGTAGGGCTTGATGACGGGGATGAGGTCTTCTTCGGTGGGGTCGGCGTATTCGATGGTCTCGCCGGAGGAGTCTTCGATGGTGGCGATGCTTTCGAGGATGGGGACCTGGGTGGGGGTCCACTCCCAACGGCCGATGACGCTGGGATCGATGAAGGAATCGACCTCGCAACCGGCGAGGAGCGCGAGGGCGGCGCCGGGCGCGAGGAGCACGGCGGCCTTGCGGCGAAGGCTTCGCGCGGAGGTGCGTCGGGAAGGTGAGGATTGTGCTGAGGTAAGCGTGGCGCGCAAGCGCGACTCCTTGTTCGAACCAGACCGGGGACAGCGAGCGAAAGGACGCTCCACCAACAAAGACCAAAAGACCTGCGAGGCATGCGCCCGTGAAACCGACACCATCGTCGGCCTTGGGACGGGGCCGTGGAGCATAAAGGTAGTTCACCTAGGCGGCTGGCGAAGTTCTGGGACGCAAAGAGGGAAGAGCGACGGGTAGAAGGGAGGACCGAAGAGGGCGAAGGGGGGCCACGTCCCCCCGATGGGGTGGTTGGACGTACGCGGAGGGCGGGAGTTGGGTTTGAGGTGCGAACATGCGAAATTGTTTGGGCACGGCGAGGGCGATCAAGCCGCCGGGCTGGCGAAGGAGTGAAATGGCGCACAAGGGGCGTCCCTGCGCGCGAAAACTGGGGCGGGCCTGGGGTGCGAAGAGTGTGGAGCGGGGGCTAGGAGCGAACGAGGGACTCGCGTTTGATCATGACGTCGAGGGTTTGGCAGACGAGGTCTTGATCCCGAGGGTTGAGGTCGTTGTAGAAGGGGAGGGCGATGGTTCGCCCGCTGACGGATTCGGCGATGGGGAACATGCCGGGCTTGAATCCGAAGAGTTCGCGGTAGAAGGGTTGGAGGTGGATGCAGGGGAAGTAGTCGCTGGCGCCGACGTCGTGGTTGCGCATGCCGCGGATGATGCGGTCGCGTTCTTCGTGGGTGTAGGAGGGAGCGAGTCGGACGACGAAGATGAACCAACTCATTTCTGAGTTGGATTCGACGGTGGGGACGATGAGGCTGGGGTGGTCGCCGAGGCGGGCCATGTAGCGGTTGGCGACTTCCTGGCGTTTTTTGATGATGTCGTCGAGGCGTTTCAACTGGGCGACGCCGAGGGCGGCGTTGAGTTCGGGGAGGCGGTAGTTGTAGCCGAGGCGTTCGTGGCGGAGCCAGGAGCCGATGGCGGAACCGCCGGTGGTGGCCTCGCGTGACTTCGGGGTGGTCTGCGGGCCGAGGCCGGAGTGCCCCATGGGTCGGCCCTGGTTGCGCATGGAACGGCAGATCTCGGCGAGGCGTTCGTCATCGGTGACGATCATGCCACCTTCGCCGGTGGTGATCTGCTTGTTGGGGTAGAAGCCGAAGACGCCCGCGCGGCCGAAGTGGCCGCAGTGGCGTCCCTTGTAGGTGGTGCCGAGGGCTTCGCAGGAGTCTTCGATGAGCGGGATCTCGTGCCTGGCGGCGATGGAGGCGTATTGGTCCATGTAGGCGGGGTTGCCGAAGCACTCGACGGCGAGGATGGCCTTGGTGCGGCGGGTGATGGCGGCCTCGATTTTGGCGGGGTCCATGTTGAGGGTCTTGGGGCAGATGTCGACGAAGACGGGGGTCGCGCCGACGAAGAGGATGCAGTTGGCGGAGGCGATGAAGGAGAAGGGGGTGGTGATGACTTCGTCGCCCGGGCCGATGCCCAGGGACTTGAGGACAAGGTGGAGGCCGCAGGTTCCGTTGGAAACGGCGACGCCGTAGCGACACCCGGCCCTGGAGGCGGCGAGTTCCTCGAACTGCTCGACGAAGGGGCCGATGGAGAGCCTCCCCGAACGGAGGGCCTGCACGACATACTGCTCCTCCAGATCGGTGATGTCGGGCTTGGAAAGGGGGATCTCGTGGTGGGGCATATGGCAATTATCGGCGAGGGAGATGGGTTGGGGCGAAATGAAACGCCCCGCGTCGGAAGGACGCGGGGCTGGAGGTTGGCACTTGATTCGGATCAGGCGAGGGGATTAGCGGCAGCCATGGATGAAGCACTCGAGGAAGGCGATGAGGTCTTCGCGATCGGTGGCGCCGTCGTGGTTGAAGTCGGCATCGCCCATGCGGTAGTCTTCGAGGAAGGCGGCGATGTCCTCGGCGTTGAGAGCGCCGTCCCCGGTCCAATCGCAGGGGCAGAGGTCGGCGCAGGTGTCGTTGGCGCAGGCGGTGCCATCACCTTGGTAGCGGCCCATGCGAGCGCGGCAGCGAGCCTGGGTCGTGACGACGCACTCGCGCGTGCCGTCGGGATTGGCGACGCAGCAAGCGCCGGTGGGGTCTGGGCAGGCGTCGGCGTTGCAGGCGGAGCCGTTGCCGCCGTAGCGACCGCCCAGGCGAGTGCAGACGGCTTCGGTGACGACGATGCAACGAGGAGCGCCGGGGATAGTGACGCAGCAGGCGCCGGTGGCGGGGGGCTGTGGGCAGGTGTCGTTGCCGCAGGTGGTGCCCGGGCCGCGATAGATGCCACCGCGTTCACGGCAGACGGCGGCGGTGACGACGGCGCACTGGACGCCGTTGGGAGTGCGCACGCAGCAGGCGCCGGTCGGGACGGCACAGGTGTCGTTGCCGCAGGTGGTCCCGAGGCCCCGGAAGACGCCCATGCGTTCGCGGCAGGCGTCGGGGGTAAGCACGACGCACTCGACGCCGCCGGAGGTGGTCCGAACGCAGCAAGCGCCGGTGGTGGAGGGTGAGGGGCAGGTGTTTTTGCCGCAGGTGGTACCTGGGCCACGGAAGATGCCGGCACGGGCGGAGCACTCGCGTGCGGTGGTGATGACACACTCGACGCCGCCGGCGGGGTTCCGGACGCAGCAGGCGCCGGTGGGGTCGGTGGCGGAGCAGGTGTCGGGTCCGCAGCGGGTGTTGAGGCCGCGGAAAACGCCCATGCGTTCACGGCATTGGGCTTCGGTCAGGAGGACGCACTCGGCGCCGGCGGGGGTGCGAACGCAGCAGGCGCCAGTGGGCGTGGGATTGGGGCAGGTGTCGGTGCCGCAGGTGGTGCCCGGGCCTCGCCAGGTTCCCTGGCGTTCGGCGCATTGGGCTTCGGTCAGAACGACGCAGAGGGCGCCGGACGGATCGGTCGCGTTGCGGATGCAGCAGGCGCCGGTGGGTGTTGGGGAGGGGCAGACGGTTGGCCCGCAGAGGGTGTTGGGACCACGCCAAAGACCTTGACGCTCGGTGCACTGGGCGAGGGTGAGGACGACGCACTCGGTGCCGCCAGTATTGGTGCGGATGCAGCAGGCGCCGGTGGGGTTGGGCTGCGGGCAGGTGTCGTTGCCACAGGTGGAACCGGCACCGCGCCAGGTGCCGCGGCGTTCGAGGCACTGGGCCTCGGTGACTTGGACGCAGGTGACGCCGAGCGTGCTGTTGACGCAGCAGGCGCCGGTGGGCGTCGGGGCGGGGCAGGCGGCGGGCCCGCAGGCGGTGTTGGGCCCGCGCCAGAGACCTTGGCGTGCGGTGCAATCGGCAAGGGAGAGGACGACGCACTCGGTGCCCCCGGTGTTGGTGCGGATGCAGCAGGCGCCAGTGGGATGGACGATGGCGCAGGTGTCGTTGCCGCAGGTGGAGCCCGCGCCGCGCCAGGTGCCCTGTCGTGCGAGGCAGTCGGCCTCGGAGGTGATGACACACTGAATGGCACCCGCGGCACGGATGCAACAGGCGCCGGATGTTTGCGCTTGGGCGGCTGACCCAAGCAAGGCCGCGGCAACAGCCGCCGCCAGCGTACACAGTTTCCTCATCATGATGCAGCTCCTCTCAAAGACACCCCATCGAGGACGAGTCTGAGCGATCAGGGACAGGGCGGAACCAAGGACCAGTTTGACCGAAGGGACGGGGGATGTCAAGGGGTCCATTCTGGGTCAGCGGCGGCGGGGTGAGACATGGGTTGAGTGGGCGCTCATCCGTCGCGTGGGGTTGGCGGAGAAGGGATGCGACGTTGAATATGTGGAAGGGGATGGCGTTACACTCCGAGATATGCCAAACCGCCTCCCGCCGAAGGGCTCGAACGCTGGGACCGAACGGGTATTGCAACCAGCCACGAAGTTGGGTGGGGGGAGGTTCTGGGCGGGGTTGGCGCTGGCGGCGGGGGCCGCGGGATGTGCGGGGTACCTAAGCCTGAACCACATGCTCGGCATCCGTTTGCCCGGGTGCGGCGCGGGGAGCCCCTGCGCACAAGCGGCGGCGAGCGCGTGGGGACGGGTGCCCGGGGTGGATTGGCCGGTGTCGTTTGTGGGGTTGGCCTATTTCCTCGGCGTTGCGCTGGCGTGGGTGGCGTCGGGGGGAGGGGTGGGCAGGGCGTTTCGAGGGTTGCTGGCGTTGGGGGCGGCGGCGTCGGTGATGTTCCTGGGCGTGGTCGTGGTGGAGAGGCTGTGGTGCCTGTATTGCATCGGGGCCCACGTCTGCAACCTGGCGCTGGTGGGGGTGGCGTGGCGGGCGGATGGCGCGGTGGAGCGGCGACGGGCATGGGCGATGCCGGCGTTTCTGCTGACGTCTTTGCTCACGACGTTGGCGTTGGGCATCGCGGAGTCAAACGAGCGGGAGGCGGCGGTGGCGCGGGCGGAGCACCTGCTCAAAGAGTCGTCCAAGCAGATGGCCGCGTCGGCGGCGAGTGGGTCGGTGGCGATGCCCGAGGCGAAGGCACCGCCAGCGACGGCGACGCGTGAGGAGGGCGCGACGGGGACGACGATGGCGGCGGCTGGGAGTTGGGGACCGAGCGCATCTGGATTTTCGGGGCGGCACCGCGCCGGGCCGGAGTCGGCGCAGGTGCGGATCGTGATGTACACGGACTACCAGTGCCCGGATTGCCAGAAGATCGAGGAGCAACTGAGGGGGATCATGGGGCGTGGGCTGAGTTTGGCGGTGATCATCAAGCAGTTTCCGCTCTCGACGCAGTGCAACCCGAACGCGCCGGGGGATCTGCACGCGAACGCGTGCTGGGCGTCGCGTGCGGCGATCACGGCGGGGATGCTGCGCGGGGACGAGGGCTTCTGGACGATGCACCACTGGCTCTTTTCGCGCGGGGGCGGATTTACGGACGCGGAGTTGCGGGCGGGGCTGGCGGAACTGGGGTTTGACGCGGACGTGTTCGTGGCGACGATGCAGAGCGCGGCGACGTTGGCGCCGATCACGAGCGACATCGAGGAGGGGATCTCGCTGGGGATCGTGCAGACGCCGATGATCTTCATCAACGGGATCGAACTGAAGGGTTGGAACGCGCCGGGGGCGTTGACGCGGGCGGTGGATGCGGTGCTGGCGGCGTCTCCCGCGGCGGCGAAGGTGTCGGAGGATCGCCCGCCGACGGCCCAGGAGCGGTCCATCGCGGATTGGCGCGAGGCGCCGGTGCGGGCGATGCCGGAGTCGGTGCTCAAGAAGAAGGCGTTGGGGGACGAGGGCGCGCCGGTGCGGGTGGTGCTCTTTGGGGATTACCAGGAGCCGTTCTGCGCGGAGGCGGACGGGATTCTGAGACTTTGGACGACGGGGACGGGGACGACGATCCGGTACACGTTCGCCCACTTCCCGGTGGACCCTGTGTGCAACCCGGCGACGACGTTGCGCCTTCACGATCAGGCGTGCCTGGCGGCGAACGCGGCGGAGGCGGCGCTGCTGATGGGCGGGGACGAGGCCTTCTGGAAGATGCACGACTGGCTGATGCGGAATCGGGGGCGGGTGACGCTGGAGACGCTGGACGTGGCGTGCGACGAGTTGGGGATCGAGAAGTCCCTGTTCTTTGACGCGATGAAGCAGCCCCAAAACATGGAACGCGTGGCGGAGGATGCCCGGGGCGCGCAAGGCCTGGGGATCACGTCGATCCCGATGATCTTCATCAACGGGAAGCACGTGGCGCGCTGGAAGGTTGGAAGCGAGAACCTGCTGCCGAGGATCATCGATGAGGCGGGGAAGATGGGCGGCTGAGCGTGACGGGAAGAACACGGGGGCCGGAGCGACAAGCCCCGACCCCCGTCCATGCGGAAGGCGGTTTGGGCGCGGGCCCGAAAAAGTTGGCCGGGCGCTTTCGCGTCGGGCCACCGAGGAGAAAGAGACGTGTTTCCCTGTCGCGCCGGCTCCGGCGCCCTCACTCGGGGTTTCATGCGGAAAGCGTGGTGGACCTTTGGCAAGGAAGAGCGGTGCGGAACGTGGGCGCATGAAAAAGGCCCCGGAGAGGGGCCTTTGCAGGTGGGCCGGGGGTTGGATCACTTCGCGCGGGCTTCGACGGTCTTGCGGAGGAGGGCCTTTTTCTGGTCGAGGGTGAGGGCGGCCATGACGCTCTTCATGCCGTGACCGATGTCGGCGTTGGAGGTGCCGTTGATGGCTTTGAGAGCGTCCATGGCCTTGGCGGTGGCCTGGGTGTCAAGGCCGATCTGCGGGAGGGTTTTCGAGAGGTTCTTGGAGGCTTCGACCATGAGGTTCTCGTAGATCATCATCTGCTCCTCGATGACCTGCTGCATGTAGATACGGATGATGTTTTTGGCGTTGGTGTTTTTGTCTTCGCCGGCGACGTTGCCCTCGCGGAGGGCCTTGTTGCGGGCGTCGTTGTATTCCTTGGCGATTTTGTCGTTGAAGCGCTTTTGGACGTCGGTGAGGATGCCGCGTTTGGTGAGTTCGGCGCCCAAGTTGGCGGGGGCGACGGGCGGGGTGAGGGGCTTGACCATGGAGTTGAACTCACCGATCTGCTTGCGATCGGTGAAGTCGATGGTGTCCATGGCGCCGTTGTAGAGTTTCTCGGCGAGGTCGACGTTCTCGATGATGACGTTCTCGAAGCGGGCGCGACGATCGGCAAGGTATTCGGCGATCTTGGCTTTGGTGGCGTCGTCCTTGATGGTCGGGTTGACCTCGAGGGCGGCCTGATCGACGGGCTTCTTAAGGAGGATCAGTTTGTCGCCGTCTTTCTTGACGAGCGATTCGTACGGGAGGTCGGGGAGGGGCTCGACGACCTTGGGCTGGGGGATGGGGGGCTGGATGTCGGGGGCGCCCTTGGCATCCATGGGCGCGACCGGGGGCGGGGTGGGCGGA
>CAZIZO010000022.1:0-24975 GCA_964543905.1 uncultured Phycisphaeraceae bacterium | reverse complement strand
GGGGCCACGTCCCGGGTGGGGGGGGGCGGGGGGGGTTTGTTGTGGGGGGGCCCCTTTGCACCCTGTGGGCCCCCGGGGGGGGGGGGTGGGGGGACGCTCGGGGATCTTGTAGGGCTCGGTGGGAGCCGGCGCCTGGGAGGGCGGGGTGACGAGTTGCGCGAGGGCCGAGGGGGCGCCCAGGGCGAGAATGGCGATCGAGCAGGACGGCAGCAGGCGGTTCATTCGATTCTCCAGAGTCGGGAGGGCGAGCGTCGGCAGGCCCGAGGCAAGGAAGATCGTGATCCTGAGGCCAACACCGACGGACAAGGGGAGAAGGATAGCCTGGGTTCGAGTTGGTCTCGGCGTACCGCGACGCGGGTCGCGGGACGTTCCGTACTTTTCCCGTCCGCAGGACGCAAGGCCGGGGCGTGGGACGAAGAGGTGATCCACGGACGCACGGCGCGCGCTCGGGGGCATACGCTCGAATCATGTCGAGCGCGACGATCAATCAGAGTTCGTTGGCGAAAGCCATTTCCGAGGTGGCGCTGCTGCGGGGCACGTTCACCTTACGTTCGGGCAAGACGAGCAAGTATTACCTGGATAAGTACCTGTTTTCGACGCGACCCGAGTTGCTGCGGCAGTTGGCGCCGCTGTTTGGCGAACGTTTGAAGGTGGTGGAGGCGAGATTGCAGGCGCGCGTGGATCGGCTGGCGGGGGCGGAACTTGGGGGAATTCCGCTGGTGACGGCGACGAGCCTGCACACGGGGCTGCCGTGCATCTTCGTGCGGAACAAGAAGAAGGACTATGGCACGGCGAAGCAACTCGAGGGGGTGCTGCACAAGGGGGATCGGGTGGTGCTGGTGGAGGATGTGGCGACGACGGGGGGGCAGGCGCTGGAGGCCGTGGAGAGTTTGCGCGAGAGCGGTGCGAACGTGCTGGGGGTGATCGCGACGATCGATCGGCTGGAAGGCGCGCGAGAGAACGTGGAGCGGGCGGGGCTTCTCTTTGAGGCGTTGTTCACGAAGCGGGACCTGGGCGTGGATGAGTGAGCGCATGACGATCACGCCTGAACAGCGAGCGCGGCACCTGGAGTGGCTGAAGGAGATCACGCAGATTCCGACGGCGGCGGGGCGGGAGTTCCGCGTCAGCCGTTGGATTGAGCGGTGGTGCCACGAGCGGGGGGTGTCGCTGACGCGGGACGCGGCGGGAAACCTGCACGTGGAATCGACGGCGGGACGGAGCGCCGGCGCGAGGACGGGCGGAGAGGGAAGGCGACCGTTGTACTTCACGGCGCACCTGGATCATCCGGCGTTCGTGGTGGAACGGGTGGTTGGGCCGGGCACGCTGCAACTGTCGTTCCGCGGCGGGGTGATGGACGACTACTTCAAGGACGCGCGGGTGCGCGTGTGGAACGCGGCGGATGAATCGCAGGGGGCGACGCTGCGGGGCGAGGTGAAGGACGGCGGGGGCGTGTCGAATGTCGGGAGCGCGGTCTTCAAGCAGTACCTGGCGGAGTTGGATGAGGTCTCGACCGGCGGGCGGGCTCCGGAGTTTTCGGTGAACGACGTGGCGGTGTGGGAGGTGGCGGCGGCGGAGGTGATCGACGGAAACGTGCACACGCTGGCGTGCGATGATCTGGCGGCGCTGGCGGCGGCGCTGGCGGCGTTTGATGTGCTGCTGGGGGGCGAGGCGGGTCGATCCGGGGAGATGCCGCGGTTGCTGTTGACACGCGCGGAGGAGATTGGGTTTGTGGGGGCGATCGCGGCGGTGCGAGAGGGGACGATGCCGCGCGAGGCGCGAGTGATCGCGCTGGAGAACTCGCGGAGTTTCGCGGACTCGCCGATCGGTGGCGGGCCGATCGTGCGGGTGGGGGATCGGATCAGTATTTTCAGCCCATCGCTGACGGACGCGATCGCGGCGCGTGCGGAGGAGATCGGGGGCCCCTCGACGGTGATGGCGAGCCAGAAGGCGGGGGAGCGGATGGCGTGGCCCTGGCAGCGGAAACTGATGGCGGGGGGCGCGTGCGAGGCGAGCGTGTATTGCCATGCGGGGTATGAGGCGACGTGCGTGTGCTTGCCGCTGGGCAACTACCACAACATGGGGGACCTGGCGAACGTGCAGGCGGGGACGAACACGACGGCGGCGAAGATCGAGCGCGAGTACATCGCGCTCAAGGACTTTGAAGGGCTTGTGGATTTGCTGGTGGCGTGTGGGGAGCGATTGGACGAGGGCGGGAAACTGGGCACGCGGTTTGAGAAGTTGTGGGCGGAGCGCGGGTGGGTGGTTGGGTCCTGAGGATGGGGTTGCGGGGTGAGGGTGCTATGGGCCGACCGCGATCCAAGGACCGATCCAATAAACGACGGCGGCGATGATCGCGATGGACGCGAGGTTGAGGGCAAGACCAGCGCGGGCCATGTCGGGCACGCGGAGGTGTCCGCTGGTGAAGGCGAGGGCGTTGGGGGGCGTGCCGCTGGGCATCATGAAGGCGAGGGAGACGCCGAAGGCGACGGCGAAGCAGAGGAGTTCGGGACGGATGCCGAGGGCGGGGGCGGCGGTGGCGACGATGGGAAAGAGGACGGTGGCGACGGCGGTGTTGCTGCCGATCTCGGAGGCGAAGACGGCAAGAGCGGCGGTGACGAGGAGGAGGACGAAGGGGTGGAGGCCTTGGAGGACGTAGAAGGCGGAGGCGAGGAACGTGTCCACGCCGTTGGCCTCGATCGCGGCGGCGAGGGAGAGCCCGCCGCCGAAGAGGAGGAGGATGCCCCAGGGGAGAGCGCCGATGGTCTTCCAATCGAGGGCAAAGACGCCTTGCTTGGCGCGGACGGGGATGAGGAAGAGGAGGAGGGCGGCGGCGATGGCGATGCCGGCGTCGGTGAGGAGGATTTCGGGTTTGGAGCCGGGGGGCGCGCCGGGGCGGTCGCGGTAGAGGCGGAGCCAAATGGCGACGGGCTCGCGGAAGATCCACAAGAATGAGGCGAGAGCGAAGACCGCGAGGACGGTGCACTCGCCGCGGGAGACGGGGCCGAGCGAGCGGAGTTCGGCGCGGAGGAGGTGGTGGGCGCCCTGGGCGTGGAGACCGCGCATGGGATGGAGGAGGAGGAGGAGGGCCCAGGCGACGGGAAGGACGATGAGGGTGGTTGGGAGGCCGATTCTGAGGTATTCGCCGAAGGTGAGGGAGTCACCGAAGGATTGACGCATGAACGCGGCGAGGACGCCGTTGGGGGGCGACCCGACGAGGGTGGCGACGCCGCCGATGGAGGCCCCGTAGGCGACGGCGAGCATGGCGGCGACGGCGAAGTTCCTGGCTTGCTTGGGATGGGGATGGGGTCCGGCGTCGTGGCGCTGCAGGACGAGTTTGACGACGCCGTTGGCGATGGGGAGCATCATGACGGCGGCGGCGGTGTTGGAGACCCACATGCTGAGGAGAGCGGTGGCGGCGAGGAGGCCGGCGATGAGCATGGCGGGACGGGTGCCGAGGGCGAGCATGGTGAGGAGGGCGACGCGGCGGTGGAGCCCCCAACGCTCCATGGCGGCGCCGATCATCATGCCGCCGAGGAAGAGGAAGACGACCTCGTCGGCGTAGGGGGCGGCGGCGGATTTCATGTTGGTGACGCCGGCCAGCGGGAAGGCGACGAGCGGGAGGAGCGCGGCGGCCTCGATGGGGATGGCCTCGGAGATCCACCAGACGGCGAGCCAGGCGCCGATGGCGAGGGTCATGCGACCGGCATGGGAAAGTCCGGAGGCGGTGGCGCCGGTGGGTTCGAGGTGAGAGGACGGGAGCAGGACGTAGATGACGATCGCGGCGAGCGGGCCGAGGGCGAGGCCGAGTTTTCGGAGGAGGGGGAGGCCGCCGGATTCGGACATGGTGGGAGATTAGCCAAGATTGGGTTGGCGCGGGGTGGCGAGAGCGATCATCGGCGCGGGTTGCGTGGGGTGCCGCCGCGGATGGAGCGGGGCGGCTTGGGGGGGAAGGGGGTGCGAGGGCGGCTGGGATCACTGGCGGGAGGCGCGGCCTGGTCTGTGGTGGACCCGGAGTCGGCGGGCGGATCGGTCTCGGGGATTGCGGAGGGGGAGGGCGCATCGGGCGTGGGCGCCGGGTCGCGTGGAGGGGGGGAAAAGACGCCGGACTTGTCGCCGATGCGGCCGAAGATGAGTCGGCCGGCGCTGGTCTGGAGGCTGGAGGTGACGGTGAGGGAGACGGTTTCGCCGATGCTGTTGCCGCCGTCTTCGACGACGATCATGGTGCCGTCGGCGAGGTAGCCGACGCCTTGAGAAGGTTGTTCGCCCGGGCGGACGAGTTTGATGGAGAGGGACTCACCGGGGACGACGTTGGGTTTGAGGGCGTTGGCGAGGTCGTTGAGGTTGATGACGGGCACGCCCTGGATGGCGGCGATGCGAGCGAGGGCGACGTCGGAGGTGACGACGAGGCCGGACATCGTTCGGGCGAGTTCGACGAGCATTTGGTCGACGGCCTTTCCCGGGACGATGGTTTCGTCGACGGAGACGTCGAGCATGGGGGCGCGCTGGAGTTTCGAGATGGTGTCAAGCCCTCGGCGGCCCTTGGTGCGTTTCATGGGGTCGGCGCTGTCGGCGAGTTGCTGCAACTCGGCGATGACGAAGCGCGGGATGACGAGGGGGACTTGGAGGATGTTGGTGGCGCCGACGTCGAGGATACGGGCGTCGATGAGGGCGGAGGTGTCGAGGAGCATGGGGCGGGGGCCGCGGATCTGCTTGGCGAACTCGACGTAGGGGATGACGAGGCGGAAGTCGTCCTGGGTCTGGAGGACGGTGGCGACGCCGAGGTAGCAGAGGGCGACGCCGATGAGGAGTTTGATGGAGTTGATGACGGGCTTCATCTGGACGAAGGCGGCGGGCTCGACCCAACTTTCGAGGAGGAGATCCACGACGAAGCCCAAGGTGGCGGCGGCGAGGAGCCCGGCGAGGATGCCGATGATGGCTCCGGTGATGGTCTGGATTTTTTTGCGTGGGGTGAGGAGGTCGATCCCGAGGCCGATGAGGAGGAGGACGGCGCCGGCGAGGAGGGGGACATAGGCGAGGCGGCGCTCGGATTCGGCGAGTTTGAGGTCGAGTTGGCGGATGACGGCGAGGACGGTCAGGGTGACCATGAGGACGAGGAAGGCGACGCGGACGGCGCGGACGAGGAGGCGTCGCTGGCGGGCCGCGGCCTCGGCGGGGTGGAGGGCCTGGGCGTCGATGGGCGAGCCCGACGGGGACGTCGCGTTGGGATTGGCAAGGTGTGGTGCGTTCGGGGAGTTTGTGGGGGAAATAGACATAAGGCCTGTCCGTGAGTGTACGGGCGAGGGCGAGGGAGGATTCGGGGGGTGCGGACCAGACCGGGGGCTTGTCGCGGCACGGGGCGCGGATGGGAAGCGATGATCACGCGTCGCTGCACATGGGGGTAGCGACGGGTGCAAGGTGGGTGGTGGAGTCGGACCTGGTCTCACGTCCGAGCGCGGCACCGGCGGCGAGGGCCTTCTCGTTCAACTCGCGGAACTTGGCGGGAACTCGCGCTTGGACGGCATGGAGGAGGGCGCGATCGGAGACGATGGGCATGATCGCGTTGACGGCGGCGAGCGCGACGATGTTGGCGACGACCTTGCTGCCGAGGGCAAGGGCGGTGTGGGTGATGGGGATGCGCAGGACGCGGCCCGGGCTGGCGAGGCCCTCGGGGACGAAGGTGGAGTCGAGGATGACGAGCGTGTCGGGGCGGACCTTGGTGACGTACTTTCGAGCGGCCTCGTCGGAGAGGCAGAGGAGGACGTCGGGCACGGTGACTTCGGGATAGGCGATGACGGCGTCGGCGATGATGACCTCGGACTTGCTGGAGCCGAGGCGGGCCTCGGGGCCGTAGGTCTGGGTCTGGACGACGTTTCGGCCGTCGATCATGGCGGCTTCGGCGAGGATGATGCCGGCGGTGATGAGGCCCTGACCGCCGGCGCCGGAGAAACGAACTTGGATGGGTTTATTCATCGAGCACCTCGTGCGGCGATGGCGGCCTGGGATTTTCGGCGGCACAACTCCCCGTATTCGGGGCGGAGTTCGGCACGGAAGAGGCCGGTGGGCATTTTGGTGGAGGAGGACGGATCGTCCTGACCGGGACATTCGTCGAGGGGAGAGGTGGCATCCCGGAGGTAGCGGAGCATGTCGTAAGGTTCGTTGACGTCGTTCATACGGCCGAAGTAGGTGGGGCAGGAGGTGATGATGTCGATGAGGGCGAAGCCCGGGTGGAGGATGGCCTGCTTGAAGAGGGACTGCATGTGCTTGTGGTCGAAGGAGGTGGTTCGAGCGACGAAGCCGGCGCCGGCGCCGAGGGCGAGTTTGACGATGTCGAAGGCGGGCTCGATGCTTCCGGCGAGAGAGGTGGTGGTGCGTTTGCCGGTGGGCGTGGTTGGCGCGAGTTGCCCGCCCGTGAGGCCGTAGATCCCGTTGTTGAAGATGAGGGCGGTGAGTTTGAGGTTTCGTCGGCAGGCGTGGATGAAGTGGTTGCCGCCGATGGCGGAGGCATCGCCGTCGCCCATGATGACGATGACGTGGAGGTCGGGGTTGGCGAGTTTGATGCCTGCGGCGAAGGCGAGGGCGCGACCGTGGGTGGTGTGCATGGTGTTGAAATCGAGGACGAAGGGGGTTCGTCCGGAGCAGCCGATGCCGCTGACGACGACGACCTTGTCCTGTTCCAAGTTCAACTCGTCGATGGCCAGGAGGAGGGCGTGGACGATGGTGCCATTACCGCACCCGGGGCACCAGACATGGGGGAGTTGATGGAGACGGAGGAACTTGCGGAAGTCGTCGCTCATCGGAGTGCTCCTTGGGTGGCGCCGGCGCGGTGCTTGGCGGCGTCGGCGATTTGGGCTGGGGTGAGGAGGTGCCCGTCGATGCGTTGGACGGGGAGGACCTCGCAGCGACCACCTGCTGCGCGCTCGATCTCGCGGACGAGTTGGCCCATGTTGAGTTCGGGGACGAGGATTCGATCGACGCGTTCGGCCACCTCACGCACGAGGTGGTCGGGGAAGGGCCAGAGGGATTTGAGGTCGAGGAGGCCGGCGCGGGTGCCGTTCTCACGGAGGAGATCGCAAGCGCTGCGCGCGGGGCGGGAGGTGATGCCGTAACTCACGATCCCGAGGGAGGCGTCGTCCAGTTTGTAGGAATCGCTGAAGGCGAGATCGAGGACGCGGGATTGGATCTTGGCGATCATGCGGCGGAGTTCACGAGCGGCGTTATCGTCGGCGACGGCGAAGCCCTCGGGCCCGTGGGCGAGGCCGGTGACGTGGAAACGCCCGCCCTTGCCAAAGGGGACGAAGCCGCTGCCGGCGAAGGGCTTGAACCCGCGGAGGTCGGCGGGGATGAGCCTGGGGACGATGTTGATCTCGCCGGGCTCGGGCCAGTGGATGTTCTCGCGCATGTGGGCGAGGACTTCGTCGAGGAGGAGGGTGACGGGCACGCGGAACTCTTCGGCGAGGTTGAAGGCGCGGACGGTCATCTCGAAGGCGTCGCGGACGTTGGAGGCGGTGAGGACGATGACGGGATGGTCGCCGTGGGTGCCCCAGATGGCTTGCATGACGTCGCCCTGGGCGGCCTTGGTGGGTTGGCCCGTGGAAGGTCCCCAGCGTTGGCAGTTGACGATGACGCAAGGGGTTTCGGTGATGGCGGCGTAGCCGATGCCTTCCTGCATGAGGGAGAAGCCCGGGCCGCTGGTGGCGGTGAGGACTTTGGCACCGCCCCAGGCGCCGCCGATGATGGCGGAGATGGAGGCGATCTCGTCTTCCATTTGGATGAAGGTCCGACCTCGCGCGGGCATCTCGGTCGCGAGGATTTCCATGATCTCGGAACTTGGGGTGATGGGGTACCCCGCGAAGAAATCGCATCCGGCGTAGAGCGCGCCGTGCGCGCACGCCTCGTTGCCCTGGACCAGTCGTTGGTTCTTCATGGGGTCACCTCGAAGGGGACGGCATTGGGTCGGGCCCGCTCGCTCTCGCCCCGGTTGATCCAGATCGCAAAGTCGGGACAACGCGCCTCGCACAAGCCGCAGAAGACGCAGGTGTTGGGGTCGATGACTTCGATGTGCTGCGAGTCGTCGAGGCGCAGGGTGTGGGAGGGGCAGCCGGTGACGCAGACGTTGCAGCCCTTGCAGAGTTTGGGGGCGGTGGTGAGGCGATAGTCGGCTTGGAAGTGGTGGATGGTGCCGTTGTCCATCTCGATGCGCGGCGGGGAGGGAGGACGTGGAGCGGCTGGGGGCTTGTGGGCAAGACGCCGGTGGATGGCGGCGGCGGCGAGTTTGCCGTCGCGGACGGCCTGGACGACGGTGGACCCGCCGTTGATGCAATCGCCCCCGGCGAAGAGCCCCGGGACGTTGGTCTGCAGGTCGTGATCGACGCGCACGACGCTGCCGTTCATTTCGACGCCCAAGGCCTTGAACAGGTCGGCGTGGGGACGTTGGCCGATGGCCTTGATGACGGTGTCGGCCTCGATGTCGAACTCGGAGCCCGGGATGACCTCGGGGCGAGGGCGTCCGGAGGAATCGGGCGCGCCCAGTCGCATGCGGACACATCGGACGGCGAGGACGCGGTCGGTGCCGAGGAACTCGACGGGGGCGACGAGGGGGATGATCTTGACGCCTTCGACCTTGGCGGCGTGGATCTCGTGCTTGAAGGCGGGCATCTCGGATTCGCCGCGACGGTAGAGCATCATCACTTCGGAGGCGCCCATCATGGTGGCCTGTCGGGCGACGTCGAGGGCGGTGTTCCCGGCGGTGACCTCGGTATTCCAGAGCATGACGGCTTCGCGGGCGACGTCGATGGCGGTGTTGCCTCCGCCGATGACGGCGACCTTGCGTCCGACGCGGAGTGAGCCGGCGGGACCAAGTTTGAGTTGCTCGATGAACTGGAGGGATTCCCAGACGC
Organism: uncultured Phycisphaeraceae bacterium; assembly: GCA_964543905.1. Lineage (GTDB taxonomy): Bacteria > Planctomycetota > Phycisphaerae > Phycisphaerales > UBA1924. The sequence continues at coordinate 16,078 of CAZIZO010000022.1, read as the reverse complement.
CGGGAAGGTGTTCGCCCGGGACGCGGGCGGGCATGTCGTCGCCCATCCCGACGCCCAGGAAGACGGCGGCATGCTCGCGTCGGAGTTGGTCGAGGGTCAGGTCCCTTCCGACGGTGACGCCGAAGCGGAAGTCGACACCGAGTTGGCGGATCTGCTCGATCTCGGCGGGGAGGGGCTTGTACTGCTGTTTGTAGGGCGCGATGCCTCTGGTGATCAGCCCACCGGGAAAATCTCGTCGTTCGTAGACGCTGACGGGATATCCGCGTTTGGCGAGTTCGGCGGCGCAGGCGAGCCCCGCGGGCCCGGCACCGATGACGGCGATGCTCTCACGCTTCACGTCTGGCGCTTCGCGGGTGACGCAGATGTGTCCCGCGTCGAGGGCCTGATCGGTGGCGTAGCGCTGGAGGCGGGCGATGTGGATCGCGCGTCGGCCTTCCTTGAGAAGGACGCAGGAACCTTCGCAGAGCACCTCGACGGGGCAGACGCGGGCGCAGGTGCCGCCGAGGATGTTGTCGCGGAAGATGGTCCGGGCGGCCTCGAGCGGCGTGCCCAGCGCGATCTCGTGGATGAACCTGGGGATGTCGATCCCGGCGGGGCAGGCGCCCGAGCAGGGAGCCGCGGCACACGGGCCACCGCATTGGAGGCAGGCGTCGGCTTCGACGATCGCCTCGTTGGGCTTCATCGTGGGGTGCGCGTCACGTGCGATCGGGCCAAGTTGCGGACTCTCGGGAATCCTCGTCACGGTCCACCTCCGGAGGAGACGACCCTGTTGCGCCCAGCACCCGGAGATCTTCTGACCTTCCCCCTGAGTCCGTTGACGGTTCGCCGGCATGGCGAGCACGGAGTGAAGAGGGCCGAGGGACCGGCTGTTGGATTTCCTGACTACACGATGAGTATATCACAAATACAGATAGTGACTACCCGTTTCTTTTGCGAACGGGAAGGGGAAGGCGCAAAGACGAACGACGGCGGACGCGATCCAGAGGTCGCGTGGTCCGGCGTGGGTGGGCGAGCGTGGGGGAAGGAGGAGGCGATCAGACGGTCTCGGCCTTGCCGATCTGCCACTCTTCGAGGTCGATGGGGGCCTGACGGCCGAAGATGGTGACGAGGACGCGGACGGTGCCCTTCTCGGGGAAGAGTTCGTCGACGGTACCCTCGTAGTTGGCGAAGGGGCCTTCCTTGATCATGACATGCTCGCCCTTGCTGAAAACGAGTTTGACGTTGGGCTCGTCCTCGGGCTTTCGGCTGTCCTTGTGGAGTTTCTCGATTTCGTGCAACTTGAGGGGAGTGGGGCGGCCAGCGGTGCCGACGAAGTCGCCGACGCCGGTCGTTTCCTTGATGAGGAAGAAGACGTCCTGGGGAATCCGGCCATCGGGTTCGAGGCGCATCTCGACGAAGACGTAGCCCGGGTAGAGTTTGGTTTCGGTGATCTTTTGCTTGCCGCCTTTGACAGTTTTGGTTTTTTCGGTGGGGACGAGGATTCGACCGACGAGGTGGGTCATCCCTTCGATCTGGACTTTGCGGAGGAGGGTTTCGCGGACGGAGTTTTCCTTGTTGCTGGCGACGCGTAGGGTGAACCAGTTCATGCCCTCCTGCATGAGGGGTTCGTTGGCTTCGATCAAGCCTTGCTTCTCGTTGGGGCGGCCGTCCATGGGGGCGGGCGTCTTATCGGGTTTGCTGGCATGGTCGCTCATGTGGACACCTCGGAGAAACGAACGGGTATTGCGGAGGCGACGCGTGCGTCGCTCGAGGGAGAGAAAAGGACGGGCGAACCCGCCGGCGAAAATCGTGCAGCCCCCCACCGCCGAGTCCGAGCCTGAAGGGACTTACTTCAAGCGCAGGAGGACGCCGATCGCCTGGAAGAACGTCTGGAGGCCGTAATCGATGATGAAGAGGATGGCGGAGATGAGGAAGGTGGCGATGATGACGACGGTGGTGGACGTTTGGATGAGACGGCGGGTGGACCAGTTGACCTTCTTCATTTCGCCATCGACGGCGATCAAGAAATCGACGGTGGCGGGCTTGCGTGCGACGTAGTAATAGATGAAGATGGCGCCGGTGAGGAGGATGAGAAGGGCCGCGCCGCCTTGGAGATACAGGCGTTCGAAGATGGGGATGGGATTGGCGGAAGCGACGACGGAGGAGAAGGAGCCGGTGCCGAGGAGGCGTTTGGTCTCGCCGATGGCGTGGTTTTCGTCGAGTTTGACGTCGCGGAGGATGGCCGAGCCATCGCCAACCTGGCTGAGCGTGGCGGATTGGACGGTGGCGGTGCCGAGGGTGACGGGCGGGGTAACGGAGTCGTTGAGGAGGGTGACGCGGTCGCCTGGGGCGAGGGTGCCACCTGAGGCCCCACGGAGTTCAACGCTGGAGGTGGGAGCGGGGAGATCGACCGCGGACAACTGGGAGGCAACCCAGCCGGCGCAAGCGAGAACGAGGAGACCGACGAAGGTGGCGGTGAGGACGCGGACCCAGTAGCCCTGGCCGAACTTGTAGATGCCGCCGTGGCCGCCTTCATCGACGGCGGTGGTGCGGACGGCATCGTCGCCGGCGTGGTCACCGTCGCCGTTTTCAACGTCGTCAACACGCCGGGAGGGACTTGAACCCGCAACCTGCGGATTTGGAATCCGCTGCTCTACCAGTTGAGCTACCGGCGTACGGTCCCCACCCGAAGAGTTGGGGCCGGAAGAACCATTCTTTGATGTGGGCGTTTTCGCCACGGTGAGTTCCAGTCGTTCGATGGGGGAGGCCGTCGGATGCTGCCGTTCGAGCAAGCGTATCGCCCAAAGGGGAGAACGCGTAGAGGGGAAGGGCGGCGTCAGAGGGAAGCAGGTGTGGGCCGAGCGTGGAGAAGTTCGCTTCGAGGCGGTCTCGATGGAGAGACCGCCGGCTTACTTGCGCTTGACCTTGTGGATGGTGTGCTTGCGCACCCGAGGCGAGTACTTCATGAGACCCTCCTTGAGGCCTTCGGGCATGCCGCCCTTGGTGTTGACGGAGGTGCGGTAGTTGAGATCGCCGGTCTCCGCGCACTGGAGCCAGCAGTATTCACGCGCCATGGACTTCTTCTTCGCCATAACTGAGCCTCGCACGTTCCGCGGGCGGGGCGTCCACCGACGCCCGCCTACCACCCAAGGTGAACCCAGATGAACTCGGGATCGACAGACGCGACCACTCGCGAAAATCGATACCGAGGCATCCTCAAGACAACACCGTCCGGGAGGGGACTCCCGGACGTATGGGATAATAGGCGGGCATCGGGCTCAGGTCGAAGGAGGAAAGGAGAGGGGGCGTGATGAACAACGATGGGGGCAGGTTTGACCGATTTCCATACGTCGAACAACCATTTTACGAACAAGAACACCTTGGACTATTTCGCAGGAGAGATCTGCAAGGGCGGGTTGAAGGCGTTGGCGATGGCATCCCAAGCGACGACCTTGAAGTTCTGGTTTTTGCCGGGAACGAGGCCGTCTTGGGTGACGAACGCGCCGAAGGGGAAGAGGGCGCCGAGGGAGGAGGAGGTGACTTCGATGCCGTCGGACTCCTGGACGGCATCCACGGTGGGCGTAGCGGCGACGGAGAAGGCGCCGACGAACTCGTTTTTTCCCTCGCGGCGATAGACCAGGAACTCGCTGGCGCCCTGGGCGGAGATGATGATGTAGCCGGCGTCCTTTTTTCCTCGATAGATGGCGACGCCTTCGAGGTCAGGGGTGATTCGACCCTTGGGCTTGGTCTCGTCGATGAGGGTGGCGGGGACGCTTTGCTTGGGGTCGCCCTCGGCGGGGTCGGCGGGGAATCGCCAGAGCCCGCGCCGTTCTTCGCCGAGGTAGAGGGTGCGGGCGTCGTCGTCGGCGGCCATGCCCTCGGGCTGGCTGGCGACGGCCCAACGTCGGACGAGGGTGGCGGCGAAGGAATCGTCGCGAGGTTCGAGGAGCCACTGCTCGATGGCGCCGGACTTGTCGTTGACAAAGGCGAAGAGTTTGGCGGCATAGGGGCCCGCGGCGGGGTGATAGAGGCAGAAGCCGTAGCACTCGGCAAGCCCGGTCTTGGCGGAGCCGAGTTTGGAGAGTTTGCGGGACTTTGGGTCGATGCGATAGACGTGGATGGAGGCGTCGTCACGTCCGCCGGCGGCGGCGAGATCGATCGTCGCGGGCTTGGCGGCGCGGGCGTTCCAGGCGACGGCCTGTCGAACGTCCACATTATTGAGTTTGGCGTCGGCGAGGGATTGCACCGGATGCCCGTCGAGGTCGTAGACGACAAGGCCGGCCTTCTTGTTGGTGCCGAGGATGAGGCTCAGCCCGGGGTCGGTGGGATGGACCCAGATGGCGGGGTCGTCGGCGGCATCACCGGCATGGGCGACGGGAGTGGTTTGGACGACGGCGGTGACGATCTTGGTGTCGGCGTCGGGAAAGGCGAAGAGGCCGCAGGCGATCGCGAGGAGGTGGCACACCATGGAGAAGGATATCAGACGAGGACGGAGGAGGATGGCCCGAAGCGCGAGTGGCGAGAGGGGTGGAGCGGCGGTGTTCAATCACCTTCGGGCAGGTCGGGGAGGAGGATCTTGGGCTCGTTGGGGGTCATGCGAGAGGGTGCGACGACGCGGATGAGGGCGGGCCACATGTTGGACTGAGGGATGCCGGTGGTGGACGACTGCGGCTTGGAGTTGGAAGCGGGGCCGACGACATCTTGGAGCGTGGGCACCTCGGGGCGCTCGATGTTGACCATGACACTGGTGGAGGGTGGAGCGGGGACGGGGACGATGGTGGGCTTGACGTCGATGGTGGAAGGTGCGGGAACGGCGACGGGAACGATGCGGACGGGTGCCGACGAGGGGGAGGAGGGCGCAGCGAAGGACATCGATCCCGAGGTGCTGGGGGCCGGCACGGTGGTGGGGACGGCGAACGCGGAATCGGAGGGTGAATCGCGTTTGGGTGTGCCGTTGGCGTTGACCGCGTGAACGACGGGCGCGGGGCGAGGAGCGGGAATCGAGACGGATGTGGCGGGGCTGGAATGGGAACCGTTGGACGTTGGCTTGGATGACGGGGCGGGGGTCGGCAGGGCGGACGGCATGAGCAAGGGCGAAGTCGGGAGCGGAACCACGGACGCCGGGGGCGAGGCGCGTTGCGGAAGGGAGGACTCGCTCGGGCTCGAAAGAGTGGAGGTCGAGTGCTCGGACGAGGGTTGGGATATCGACGGGGTCTTGGCGGAGTTGTCGGTGCGGGAGGGCGTGGGGGGCGAGGGGGAGGGCGCGGGAACGGAGGTGCGAGGGGGGGGTGCGTGGTCGGGGCGATCGGAGCCGAGGAATGCGGAGACGGCGGCGAGGATGCGGGAGCCGAGCCCGAAGACCACGCTCTCGGCGGACTTGACGAGCAAACCGGAGAGGAGCCCGAGGATGGGGAGCCAGGCGTAGGACTTGACGATGTCCCAGGTGGCGGCGGGGTTGGATCCGTTGGGAACGCGATCGGAGGAGAGGGAATCGGCGTTGGCCCAGATGAGGAGGAAGAAGAGGAGGGTGTAGAGGTTGGCTTGGCCCACCCGGGACCAGATACCGCGGAAAAACTCGAGGAAGTTGAAGGTCTGGTCGGGATCGTCGCGTTTGATCTCGAGACGTTGGACGACGTAGAGCCCTGCGCCGCACCAGGAGAGGGCGATGGACAAGACGAGGACGATGGCGAGGATGCGTCCCTTGCCGTTGGCGGCGAGGGTGGCGGGCGTGCTGAGTTGAGTGGCGAAATCGCGGGCGGTGACGGCGAGTTGCCCGTTGTGGAGCATCATGATGGTGACGATGCTGACCAGGATGACGACGACCATGAAGAAGAAGGCGAGGTTGGTCGCGTGGCGATCGAAGAGGTGGCGTCCAAAGAAACGGGCGTGGTCTTCTTTGGAGAGCGAGGAGGCGGCGGCGATACTGGCGCGAACATCGAAGGCGACGATGGCGGAACCGAGGGCGAGCGAGACGGCGCCGGCGAGGTAGATCCAGAGGGTCGAAGAGGACTGGGGTCCGGCGGCGGGGATGACAATGAGGGCGAGGCCGAGGGCGGCGATCACGCAACCGAGGGCGGCCGCACCGGGGCGTGCCGACGACAAACCATCCGAACTTGCGGGCATCCCGTCACTCCACTCTTCGAGGCTCTCTTCCGACCCACGGCAACGAAGGCGCGCGGGGATGCCGTGCGCCCGCCTCTCCACTCCGCAAGCGGGGATACTACCGGAGCGAGGGCGGGATGTACAACGAGAAATGAAAAATGATGTAGCGAGGCGGCGGGAGGGGCTCGGGCGCGGAGCGTGGGCGACGACGTGGGGTGGGGAGGTGCTGTCGAAGGAGGGAGGCAGATACCATTGAGCGGGAAGGTCCAGGGAGTATTTATGCCGCACTATCTCAAACTCGGGCTCATGCCGCAGAAGCGCCACGTGCAGTTCCGTCGCCCGGACGGGTGTCTGTATTCGGAAGAGGTCTTCGGGACGGAGGGCTTCAGCGGGCCGACGACGACGATGTACCACATCCACCCGCCGACGCAGGTCTACGGGTGGAAGCCGCTCTACGGCACCAAGGTGGAGTACGTGGAGCCGGAGATCATGCGCATGCGGCATGTGAAGTCGGCGCCGATGAAGCCCAAGGGCGATTTCGTCACGGGGCGCGTGGTGCTGTTCGGCAACTCCGACTGCGAGATGGCGGTGTGCAATCCGGCCGAGCAGATGAAGTACCACTATAAGAACGGGCAGGGGGACGAGTGCCTGTTCATCCACTTTGGCTCGGGGGTGTGCCACACCATGTTGGGCACGCTCAAGTTTGGCCCGCGTGATTACCTCGTGATCCCCAAGGGCGTCATCTACACGATCATCTGGGACAAGCGCGAAGACAAGGTCAAGATCGGCTCGGACGGGAAGCCCATCGACGGCGGCCCGGCGTTCGCGGACATGCCCTATGGCAAGGTGCTGCTCATCGAGACGACCAACGGGAGCCACATCGGGCCGCCGCCTCGGTATGTGTCGAAGATGCACGGGCAATACCTGGAGCACGCCCCCTACTGCGAGCGGGACCTGCGCACGCCCGAGTTCCCCATGACCTGGGACCAGAAGGGCGACTTCCCGGTGCGGATCAAGGCGCGCGACCTTGTGCACGAGTACATCTATCACTACCACCCGCTCGACATCGTGGGGTGGGACGGCTGCTATTACCCGTTCGTGTTCAATGCCGACGACTTCAGCCCGATCACGGGCAAACTCCACATGCCGCCGCCGATCCATCAGACGTTCGAGGCGCACAACTTCGTGATCTGCACGTTCGCGCCGCGGATGCTGGACTATCACCCGCAGAGCATCAAGGTGCCGTACAACCACAGCAACCTCGACAGCGACGAGGTGCTGTATTACGTCGAAGGCAACTTCGGCAGCCGCAAGGGCATCGAGGTGGGGAGCCTCACGCTGCACCCGCAGGGCATCCCGCACGGCCCGCACCCGGGCACGATCGAGGCGAGTTTGACGGCGACGCACACGGCCGAACTTGCCGTCATGTGCGACACGTTCAGGCCGCTCTTCCCGACCAAGGCCGCGCTGGAGATGGACGACCAGAACTACCCGGCGAGTTGGCAGGGCGAGCACTTCCCGGGGCTCTCCAGCCACAGGATGCACCTCAACGGCGTGACGGTCCCGCCGATCCACGCGGCGGCCTTCCCCCGCGAGACGCAGCCGGTGAGCGTGATCAAGGCGGACGTGGGGCAGAGCGTGATCCCCGCGCCGACGAATGGGACGGGGAACGGAGCGGCCAACGGCATGGGGATCAAGACGACGAACGTCTGGGCACCGTGACAACTATGGCTCGACGCCGTGGAACTTCGATGATTTCGAGGTCCTCCTCCCTGCTGCAAAGACTCGCCACGAGAGCGCCTCGTGTCTACTCAAGGCATCACCCCCCCGCACGGTCACTTCGAAGAACTGCGTTCCTTCCGTTTATCTGAGAACTTCGATTACGTCACGTACCGGTTGAGAGAGATCCGTCTCACATCGACCAACCTCGCACCCGGGCGCATGGGGCTTGGAGCGTGGGCCGCGGTGGAACAGGGCCGGGGCGACTATCGCGACTCGACGATCCGTTCCCACACGCGCTCCATCGCCGCCGGATCGAGTTTTCCATTCCGGTCGGTTTCGATCGTCCCCTTGACGGGGAGGAGCATCGCCAAGCGTTCGGCGATCATGCGGCGCTCGCTCGCGCCGACGCGCCAGCAGAGGTTCCAGAGGGTGGGCGCGTCTTCGGCGCGGGAGCGGCTGAGCAGGTCGTCGAGTTGCGCGAAACGGGTCTGGGTGTCGATCTTGGCGTTGGCGGCGTTGGCGACCATCGCGAGTTGCTTGCGGTAGAGCGGATCGGTGGAGACGGCGATGGGGATGGACGCGCCGGCGGTGGTGAGTTCGCAGGTCATCCCGGAGAGGAGGCGGACGGAGCCGCTCGGACCTTTGAACTCGACGTGGCCGACTTTGAGTTCGATGAGGCCAAGCCCCTCGGCGCGCCACTCGAAGACGCCGGCGGTGTCGCCCGAGACGTTGGCGAGGCCGGCGGGGGTGGCCAGATGGCAGGGCGGGCCATTCCAGGTTTCGGCGTAGACCTTGCCGAAGTCGAGGTGGAATCGTGTCTCCGATGGCGACTCCACGAGGCGCACGCGGGAGGCGTCGTCGAGATGGAAGCGGGCGCCGGACGTGGCGACCAGCATGGCGCTCGCCCCGGGGGGCGTGGTGACGCGCTGGGCGACGGCTTGGAGGTCATCGTGGAACTGCGGCGCGTCGATGGCCAGATCGCCCGAATGGTTGTGGAGGGTCCACGCGTGGATCTGGAGGGCGGGGCGCGGGAGGGTGAACAGGACGACGACGCCGACGAGGACGATGGCGGCGGCGGCGGCGACGAGGGTGGAGAGGCGACGCGTGGATCGCGAGTTGTGGATACGCCAGCGGTCCTCGCTCGCGACCTCGCCCCTGTACCTCATGCTGCGCAAGGACTCTTCGAGGGCCACGACCTGGGGGTCGGGCGTGCCGGCGCAGTCCCACAAATATGAGGATTGTTCGCCGGGCGTGGAACCGGACGCGGATGGAGGCGGAGGGGCGTGGGGCGTGGGGCGTTCGTCGCTCATGCGCTTGCTCCGGTGTTGGGGCTTGCGAGTTGGGCTCGGAGCAGTTCCATGCCGCGGTGGAGGTTGACGCGCACCGAGCCGTGCGTCATGCCGAGCGCCGCGGCGATTTGGGGGCCGGTCATCTGCTCGACGAGTCTGAGGACGAGTGTTTCGCGGTAGGCTTCGGGGAGCGAACGGATGGCTCGGAGGACGTCGTCGGCGTCGGGGGTGCACACGGCGCGGGCGGCGGTGGGGATGGACTCCGGCCTCGCGCCCGACCTTGCGAACCATTGCCAGCGATGGCGAGACCGGGCGTGATCGATGGCGGCGTTCCTCGCGATCTGGGCGAGCCAAGGGGCGAGCGCCTGACCATCCTTGAGGAGCGTGATCGACTTCAGGGCTTTGAGAAAGACGTCGTGGGTGACGTCTTCGGCGTCGGCGCGATCGACGCGGAGGAGGGCGATGGCGTGGACCATGGGCGCGTGTCGCTGGTAGAGGCGGGCGAGTGCCTGGGGGTCGCCGGAGGCCGCCGAGCGCGCGTCGAGGGCGTCCTCGCACGCGGTCGGCGGCGTTGCGTCCGGCTGGGGCACTGTCCGAGCGTGCGCGTCGGGCATGAGGCTCACGGTCGAGGGGGCGGGGATGGGGGGTTCACTTCGCGCGGGGGCGTTCGATCCGAGCGATATTCGGCGTGAGCGCCTCGACGCGATCGACGGCGGGTGGAAGGAAGCGGCCCATCCAGCCGAAGTGTTCTCGCAAGCGCGTCCAGGTGGCCTCGTGCCCTGCGTCACCCGTGCTCATCACGCTCTCGATCTGGCGCTCGAGTTCGGGGGTGAGGATCTCGAGGCGAGCCACGAAGACGCGCTTGGTCTCGATGGGCTTGGGCTCGATCCGGAGGGGCAAGGTGGAATCGACGACATCGGCGGGCATGATCGCGAGGAATCGCGTGCCGTGCTCGGCGAACCATTGGTCTCTCCAGGTATTGACCATGGCGCGGGCTTCGGGCTCGAAGAGGCCGGCCTCGCGGAGTTCCGAGATGAGCCTCTCGACGCCCATGTCCTTGTTGCGAGTGGCGGAGATCAGTCTGAACTCATGTGATCCTGTGACGTTGTCCTGGACGGACCATCGTACTTGTCCATCTTTCGCGGAGACGAGGAACACGCACGGCCACTGGGACTTCTGGGTCGTCGTGAATCGGAAGCGATCGTTCCCGAGCGCTTCGGCGCGGATGGGCGGCTCGAAGTCGCCCAGGCCGCGATAGAACAGGAACCTCTCGGTGTGCATCTCGCCGTTGTGGGAGAACTGGACGGCGTGGGCCTCACGTGCTTCGCGAGCGGCGGCGTAGTGCGACGTCGCCTCGATCTTGGGGAGGCTCACGCGGGCGTTGTGTCCAAGGACTCGGAGGTTGCGCCATTCGAGCATGCCGTTCGTCGGGGCGGTGTCGAGTTCCTTGCCCGGCGCGGGTCCGATGTTGGAGACGGGTGGATAGAACTCGGTGAGGAGTCCCTGGGGGAAATCGACGCGAACGTTGAGGGCCATGGGCTCGGGGGCGTAGAAATAGATGGCGGGGGTTTCCATGCGTTGCAGGGTCGAGAAGGTAGTCTTGAGTTGGCGAGGCTGATCATCCTGCTTGGAGCGCGAGAACACAAAGGAGGGCACGCCCTCGACGACGTTGGTGGAGAATCGCAACAACTTGCCGTCGGAGCCGGAGAAACTGGTGAAGGCGCCCCATTCATGGGCGATGAGCCCCTCGGGGGACTGCATGCGGCAGTGTTCGCCGCCAGCGAAGGAGAGAGAGACGGGCACGAGCGCGAGCGAGAGCCCGCTCAAGACGGACGCGACGAGGGGACGAGGCATGAGCATCTCCTGAGGAAGCGAGGAACAGAGACGGGCCCGCACGGCACGGGCGCCTGCCCTAGGAGACGACGCGGCGGGGGTAGGTGTTAGCGATCGAGAGGGTGGGAATGTTGTGGAGGTCGTCGTGCTGGGCGACCTGGGTGTTGGACTGGCCGGCGCGGTACCGGCGTTGGCGTGGACGGTGTTGGGTTCTACGGCGAAGCAGGACCTCCGGATGGTATTGTCGGGCTTGGGGTATCGGCTCAACTCTGTGGCTCTTGGCAGTGTCGTTCATGATTCCGGTGGCACAAATGGAGAAACCGTAGCGATATCGTGGATCACCCGGCGGGCTTGCTTGCGGCTGGGGTCTTGGGAGTCGTGGGCGAGGCGAGCGACGACCGGAGTTGGCTATGGGTGGGAGAGCGCAAGGCGCGTCGCGGACCAGCAGGCGCTGGCGGATGCGTGCCGGGGCGTGTGGCGGGGTTTCAGCAGCCTTCGACGAAGCGAGATATGTAGTAGACGAGGTCGTCGAGCGTGACACCCGAATCGGGCGTGCCTGTTCCGGAGCCGTTGTCGATGTCGGCGATGAGGAGGCCGATGGAGTAGGCGTGGAGGAAGAAGATGAGATCGTCGACGGTCACGCCGCGATCGCGGCGACCGGTGCCCGACCCGTCGTCCATGTCGGCGACGCATTCGCGTGCGCAGGCGTCGACGAAGCGATGGACCAAGAGGTCGTGGAGTTCGGGGCGCTGGGCGTCGAAGCCGAGGGCCCAGATGCCGATCCCGCCGAGGCGTCGAGCGTCCACCTCGTCGAACTTGAGGGAGAGGCTTTGCACATCGTCGAACCAGACCTGATGCCACTCGGCGTTCTCCATCCAGACGGCCCAAGGCGTGCTGGAGAGTTCATCGAAGCGTCGTCGACCGGGCGGGGTGGCGAGTTCGGCGGCGCGGTCGTAGTGGATTTGCTCGACGAATCGCACGACGGTGGAATAGGGCTCGGACCCCTGGGTGATCCAGTGGTTCGCGTAGAACGGAACGCCGAGGACCAGGCGGTCGGGGTTGAGGGTGAGGAGTTGGCGATAGTCGGAGTTGAGGGAGTTGGTGATGCAGTAGTCGAGGCCGGTGAGTGGGCTACAGGGCCCGGAGAACCAACTGAAGGGCCCGAAGAAGTCATAACCCATGAAGAAGAGGGCGTCGCAGGCCGAGGCGGCGTCGATGAAATCCCACCCTTGCGTCCAGTCCACAGGCGGAACGGCGGCGTAGACCTTGAAGGAGGGGTTGTCGGCGCGGAAGGCGCTGCGGAGTTGGCGGGCGAAGTCGGGAATCAAGGGCGCCCAGCGGTCGGAGTCGTTTCCTTCCAGATCGATGTAGATCCCGTCGGCGTGGGGGGTCATCATGGGGCGGAGGGCGTCGATCATTCTGGAACGAGCGACCGGATCGTGGAGGAAGGTCTCGTTCGCGTCGTCGTCGAAGCCGAGGGTGATGATGGGGAGGACTTCGATGCCGCGGGAGCGAGCGGCGGCGATGGTGGCCGACCAAGGCCAGCGCCACGCGTTCTCGATGGTGCCGTCGCGATGGAACACGATGGCGTAGCACGGGAGATGCGTGACGACATCCCACGGTACGAGGTTGGGATCGATCCAGTAGGGCAAGCAGCCGTGGATGGCCTTGCACGGGCGAGTGGATCGGACGTGGTAACGATGAGGTCCGGCGTCGATCGGACCGAGGAGATGGGCAGGGTGAAGATCGCGCGGGGTCTGGCTCGGGACGGGCTGGGCGAGATTCGTCGGTGTGGAGGTCTCTGGATGTTGGGCGCGAGCGGCGCTGATGAGGGAGATCACGAAGAAAACCACGCATGTCGCCGAGATGGGGCGAATCCACGTCACGTGGTATTATAGACTTCACGATATCATGGTGATTTTATTAAGATAGGAAGGGAAGAGAGCACTCAGCGCCCGAGGACGCCACTGGGTCGAGTGAGGACGCCGGACTGGCTACGGCTCCACTCGCCGAGATCGCCCCCGGCGTGGACGATCTCGACGATGAGGGTGTCGTCGGCGACACGGCCGCGCCGGTGCTTGTTGACGGCGGACATGAGGGACTCGGCCAACTTGCCCATCTTGGCGCCGGCCTTGACGGTGGCGCGCACGCGGTCGATGCCGAAGTCGTGATGCTTGGCGTCGCGTGTTTCGGGCGCGCCGTCGGTGTAGGCGAGGACCACGTCGGCAAGGCCGAGGCGAACGCGGCGTTCGCCGGGCTCGAACGCATCGCCCTCAACGACGCCGAGCATGATCGCGGTGGAGGCGAGTTCGACGACCTCGGCGCCGGGGCGGCGGAGGAAGGCGGGCGGGTGGCCCGCGCTGGCCCAGGTCAACTCGGCGCGAGGAGAATCGATGCGGAGGCACAGGGCGGTGGCGAAGACTCCCTGGGAAGAGAGGGCGGCGTTGGCGTATCGGTTGAGCAACCGAAGGAGATCGCCCGGGGCGATGTCGGGCTCGTCGGCGAAGACACGCTGGAGTTCACCATGGAGGCGATTGACGGCGAGCGCGGCGGGGACGCCGTGCCCGGAGACGTCGATGAGGACGACGTTGAGGACGGACTGGGTTTCCGCGGGCGGCGGGGAGAGCGGATGGACGAAGAGGAAGTCTCCGCCGATCTCGCGCATGGGCTCGTAGCGGTAGGTGAGGCGGATCGGACCGCGGTGGATGGTGGGCGGGAAGAGGGCTTCGTGGATCCGGCGCGCGTGGGCCAACTCGGCGGTGACTTCCTGGAAGCGTTCTTTGAGTTCTTTGCTGTCGAGTTTTTCGTCGATCTCGCGGAATCGCCAGGCGCTGAAGGCCATGCCGGGGAGGACGGCGAGCGGGAAGAAGAGGAGTGGGAAGAGGAAGTGCCCGTTGCGGAGGGGGCCGGGGATGAGCACGATGACGGCGACGGTGTAGAGGACCCAGCCGGGGATGACGATGCGGAGCGATTCACGCCAGGACATGGGGACGATGAGGGACGCGACGAGATGGAGGACGCCGAAGTCGAGGAGGGCCATGGCGAACATGCGTGGGGCGGCGTCGCCCACGGGGCGTTTGCCGGACACGAACTGGGGTTCGAGGCGGATGGTCATCAACTCGGCGCCGATCTGGATGCCCGCGGCGAGGACGACCAGGAGGCTGAGCATGAAGACGAGTCGGCGACGATCGGGCTTCCACAGGAGGATGTGGACCATGCCCGCGCCGTAGAGAAGGACCATGAGGATGTCGGCGGTGACCTCGTGGCGGATGGTGAGGATGGGCGAGCCGTCGGGATGGACCTGATCCCGGATGTCGCCCAGCGTGCCGCAGAAACTCAGCGTGACGAGGAAGAGTGCGGCGATGCAATACCAGACGGCGCGGTGGCGCAGGATCTCGGCCCGCTCGGCCTCACGGCCGATCGGGTCGGATTCGATGTCGGATGAGCGACCTTCCTGCACGTTGCGAATGGTATCGTCTCCGGCGCGATCACCCCGGCGGGCGTTGTGGCGTCCGAGCCAAAGCCCATCGACGAGATTCCAGGGAAGCACGCGCGTCACACTCCTTATGCGAGGGTTCGAGGGTGGGAGTGACAGACGCGGGGGGCTATTGGCGGGGTGTTGGTGTCGGCTCGATCCGAGAACCTTGGTCGGCCATGGACCGGCGAGCGCCGTGGGCGGCCGCGCCACCTACACTCTCGCCCTTATGAGTTTGCTCGTCACCGGAACCATTGGCATCGACACGATCTACACGCCCACCGGCCATGCCGAGAAGGTGCTGGGGGGGTCGTGCACGTATTTTTCAGCGGCGGCGTCGTTCTTTGGACCGGTGCGGATCGTCGCGGCGGTCGGAGGGGATTTTCCGGCCGAGTCGCGTCAAACGCTGGCCCACTTCCCGTCGATTGATACGCGGGGATTGGAGACCCGGCAGGGATCGAAGACCTTTGCGTGGGGCGGGAAGTACCACGCGAACATGAACAGCCGCGAGACGCTCTTTACGGAGTTGGGCGTGGTGGCGGAGGCCCCGCCCAAGGTGCCCGCGGCGTACGCGGACTCGAAGTACCTGTTCCTGGCGAACTCGCACCCGGCGGTGCAGGCGGGGATGTTGGCGCAGGTGCCCAAGCGGGTGCTGACGGTCGCGGACACGATGGACCTGTGGATCAACGTGGCGAAGCCCGACCTTCTGGCGCTCTTGGCGCAGGTGGACGGGCTGGTGCTCAACTATGACGAAGCGGAACTCTTTACGGGGAAGGCGAACAGCGTGACGGCGGGGAAGCACCTCCTGGACTACGGCCCGCGCTTCGTCGTGGTGAAGAAGGGCGAGCATGGGGCGCTGCTGGTGCATCGCGACGGGTTGGCGGCGTTTCCGGCCTACCCAACGGAGAACGTGGTCGACCCCACGGGCGCGGGGGACACGTTCGCGGGCGGGATGATGGGCTCGATCGCGGCGACGGGCGCGGCGGGTGATGACCCCGGCTCCTTCGATTCGATCCGGCGCTCGCTGGCGCACGGGACGGTGGTGGCGAGTTTCACGATCGAGGCGTTCAGCCTGGATCGCCTGAAGAAACTGAGCCGCAAGGAGATCGACGCACGATACGACGCGTACGCGGCGATGACTCGGCTGCGCTGAGGACGTCGCCGACCAGGTCATGCCGCAGGAGGTGGTCCCCGGTATGCGGGGACAACCAGCGGCGCCGGGAGAAATCGACCTGGGGGCGTGTGTGTTGCTCGTGCCCCATCGCCTTCGCATACGAATCGATGTGGCGATCGCGTTGGGCCGCATGATGGTTTACCCGCCCGCGCTGCCCTCGCCGCCGGGAAGGGTCATGCTCCAGGGGTTGAGGTACTCGTCGATCTGGTCCTTGGTGATCTTTTTGCCGCGCACGTCCGGGGTGCCGACGAGGGTTTCGTGGGCGAGTTGGCGGACGGTTTTGCCCTCCTTGAAGGCCTGCTTGGCGAGGGCGGCGGACTTGTCGTAGCCGATGACGGGGACGAGGCTGGTGCACATGGCGAGGGAGCCCTCGATGAGGCTGGTGCAGCGCTCGGTGTCGGGCTTGAGGTCCTTGAGGAGGAAGTCGGTGAAGATGGTGCAGGCGCGTTCGAGGAGGTGGGCGGAGTCGAGGACGTTGGCGGCCATCATGGGCATGGCGACGTT
>CAZIZO010000021.1:66-50580 GCA_964543905.1 uncultured Phycisphaeraceae bacterium | reverse complement strand
AGCGGGATCATGATCTCGGGGAGGGCCTTGATGTTGCTGCGGAGGCAGTCGATCGTCGCCTCGACGATCGCCCGAACCTGCATCTCCAGGATCTCGGGATACGTGACGCAGAGTCGGCAGCCGCGGTGCCCCAGCATCGGGTTCGCCTCGTGCAGCGCGCTGACGCGCTGCTGCACCTTCGCCAGCGTGAGCCCGAGGCTCTTGGCGAGTTCGGACTGCTGCTTCTCTTCGTGGGGCACAAACTCGTGGAGGGGTGGATCGATCAGGCGGATCGTGACCGGGCAGCCCTTCATCGCCTTGAAAATCCCGATGAAGTCGTCCCGCTGGTAGGGGAGCAACTTGTCGAGGGCCTTCTTGCGGGCCTCGACCGTTTCGGCAAGGATCATCTCGCGCATCGCCTTGATTCGGTCGCCCTCGAAGAACATGTGCTCGGTGCGGGTCAGCCCGATGCCCTCGGCGCCGAAGTCGCGGGCGCGCTGGGCGTCTTCGGGCGTGTCCGCGTTCGTGCGGATACCCAGCGTGCGGTACTTGTCCGACCACTTCATGATCGTCGCAAAGTCGCCGGAGAGTTTGGGTTCGACGGTGGCGAGGGAGCCGGCGATGACTTCGCCCGTCCCGCCGTCGATCGAAATCACGTCCTCGCGACCGAACTTCTTGCCCTTGACGGTCAGCGTGCCCTTCGCGGCATCGATCTGCAGTTCACCCGCGCCCACGACGCAGCACTTGCCCCATCCGCACGCGACGACCGCCGCGTGGCTCGTACGCCCGCCCGTGCTCGTCAAAATGCCCACGGCGGAGTGCATGCCCTCGACGTCCTCCGGGCTGGTTTCCTTCCGGACGAGGATCACCTTCTCGCCCTTGGCGGCGCGCTCGACGGCCTCGTGCGCGGTGAACGCCAGTTTGCCCACGGCGGCGCCGGGCGACGCCGGGATACCGCTCGTCAGGACTTCCGCACCCTTCTTCTTCGATTGGTCAAACGAGGGGAGCAGGAGTTGGGTGAGGTCCTGCGCGGGAATGCGGAGCAGTGCGGTCTTCTCGTCGATGAGTCGCTCCTTCACCATGTCGCAGGCGATGCGGACCGAGGCGACGCCGTTGCGTTTGCCCGTGCGCGTCTGGAGCATGTAGAGCGTGCCGCGCTCGATCGTGAACTCGATGTCCTGCATGTCCTTGTAGTGCTTCTCGAGTTTGTCCTTGATGGAGAGGAGTTGCTGATAGACCTTTTTGTTCCACTTGGGCATCTCATCCACGTGCAAGGGGGTGCGGATGCCCGCGACGACGTCCTCGCCCTGGGCGTTGACGAGGTACTCGCCGTAGAACTCGTTCTCACCGGTGGCGGGGTTGCGGGTGAAGGCGACGCCCGTGCCCGAGTCGTTGCCCATGTTCCCGTAGACCATCGTCTGGACGTTGACCGCGGTGCCGTTGAGCCCCGTGATGCCCTGGATCCGGCGATACGACACGGCCCGATCGCCGTTCCAGGACTTGAACACCGCCTCGATCGCGAGTTCCAGTTGCTTGAAGGGGTTCTGCGGGAAGACCTCGCCCACATAGCGCTGGTAGACCGCCTTGTACGCCTCGCACAGTTCGATCATGCCCTGCTCGGGCACGTCCGTGTCGGTCTTGGCGTTGTACTTGTGCTTGATCTTGTTGAAGGCTTCTTCGAAGTAGTGGTGATCGACGCCCATCACGACGTCACCGAACATGTTGATCAGCCGGCGATACGAGTCGTACGCGAATCGCGTGTTGCCCGTGGCGGAGGCGAGCCCCGCGACGGCCGCGTCCGTCAGGCCGAGGTTGAGGATGGTGTCCATCATCCCCGGCATCGAGACGGCGGCGCCGGATCGAACGGAGACCAGCAGCGGGTTCTCGTTGCTCCCAAACTTCTTGTCGAGTTCCTTCTCGAGTTGGGCGATGTTCTTGTGCACCTCGTTCATCAGCCCGTGCGGCAGACGCTGACCGGCCTTGTAGTACGCGGCACAGGTGTCCGTGGTGATCGTGAAGCCGGGTGGAACGGGTAGTCCGATCGAGGTCATGTCGGCGAGGTTCGCCCCCTTCCCCCCCAGCAGTTGCTTCATGTGGGCCGACCCCTCGGTGTTCTTCCCACCGAAGTAGTACACCATCTTGCCGGGTTTCGCCCGCAGGATCGGAGCGGCGGCGGCGGTCGAGCCGTTGGCGTGTGCGGCGGCGAGAGGA
The DNA here is from genome assembly GCA_964543905.1 of uncultured Phycisphaeraceae bacterium. Taxonomy (GTDB): domain Bacteria; phylum Planctomycetota; class Phycisphaerae; order Phycisphaerales; family UBA1924. The sequence goes on along the minus strand of CAZIZO010000021.1, from coordinate 48,390 downwards.
TCGATGTGGATCTTCTTGCTGGACTTCTTGGGAGTGAGGACGAGGGAGTTACCCTTGGAACCGGACTTCGCCATTGGACTACCTTTCGAAATCGGGCGATGGAACGCGCTCCCCGGAAGAAGAGCAGTGACGTGCGACGGAGACCCCGACCGGCGTCGTGCCGGTGCGAAGGTGTTTGTTCGGTGTTGCATCGCCGAGCCGTGCGACCCGGGCGAACCACCTTCCCAATCTTAGGGAGGGTCGAAGGCGGAAGCGAGATGACGGCTCCGGCGCCAAGATCTCACGCACGCCGGACGGACGTAGCATGGTGCCCTTGAACACCGTGCGATCCATCCAGAGCGGCATCTCGCCGGAGGAGGCCCTCGCACGCTGGCCCGTCGGCGAGCCGTTGGCCGTGCTCTTCTCGGGGCGAGGACCCTTGGAGCACGCAAGGTGGACCGTCCTCGCAAGGCCCGGAACGCTCGTCCGAGTGCGAGCGGGGGAAGATTGGGAACGAGCGTGCGCGTTCCTCCGAGCCGGGGTGCCCCGTGAGGCACGCGGCGCGGGCGAGGCCCCCATGTTCACCGGCGGGTGGATGGGTTGGATCAGTTACGACTTCGGGCGCGAGATCGAGCGTCGAGCGAGTCACCCGGACGGAGCCGAGCGCGATCGCGACTGGGCGATCATGGAATGGCAGCGATGCGACCAGGCGCTCGTGCACGATCGCGCGACGGGGGGCTGGTGGGTGGTGGGGGAGGGGTGGGAGCGCGTCTGGCACGCGGTGCTCCACAGCGCCACGGTCCCGGACGGGGCGAGTTCGGCGAGTGGTGCTCGGACCCGGGTGGCGTCTGCGCCACCACCTGCCGTTCGCTCGCTCACGCGGAGTCGGCGGGAAGCCTATATCGCGGCGTGCGAGCGGGTGCTCGAGTACATCCGCGCGGGGGACGTGTACCAGGTCAACCTCGCCCATCGCCTCTCACACACATTTGAGGGATCGGCGAGAGGATTCTACCGGCGTCTGCTCGCGATCGCGTCGCCGTGGTTTGGAACATACCTGGAAGCGACCGACGGGTCGAGGCGGCATGCCCTCTGCAGCGTGAGCCCGGAGTTGTTGTTCCGCATCGAAGGGGCGACGGGACGGATCGTGGCGCGACCCATGAAGGGCACGCGAGCCCCCGCGGACGGAGCGGCCGAGGCGCTGCGCGAGAGCCCCAAGGACCAAGCCGAGTTGAACATGATCGTCGACCTCATGCGGAACGATCTCGGTCGGGTCTGCGAGGTGGGGAGCGTGCGCGTTGAGCGTGGGCGGGAGGTCGAGTGGCATGGGGAGCCCCAAGCCTACATCCGCGATCGAGCGACGGAGCATCGTGCCACCGGTGGGGGGATCCTTCAGGCGACGGCCACCATCTCCGGCGTGGTCCGGGCCGGGCTGACGGTGGCCGATGTGATTCGCGCCCTCGTGCCCAGCGGATCGGTGACGGGAGCGCCGAAGATCCGAGCGATGCAGATCATCGACGAGTTGGAGCCCGTGCGGCGCGGTCCTTACTGCGGCGCCATCGGGATTGTGGGCGACGACGGCTCGTGCGCGATGAACGTGGGTATCCGGACGGCCTTGATCTCCGGTCGCGTGGACCCGACGTCGCGAGCGTGCGACGCGATCGTGCAGGGCGTGATGGACTACAGCGTCGGCGCGGGGATTGTCGCCGACAGTGTGGCGGAGTCGGAGTGGCTCGAGACGCTCGACAAGGCGGGGGTGTTGAACACCGCGCTCGACCCTCCGGTGTAGTGGGGGATTCCGTGCCAACACGATCCTCGGAGTCCATCAGGGCCGAACGACATCGAGATCGACGATCAACCGATCGTGCAACACATCGCTCGGCACGCCGAGTACGGCCCTTCGTGGGATGGCCGCCTTGTTGAAGGCATCCAGGAGGCGACGTGGGCCGAGTGTGCCACTCATCCCCGGCGATCGATCGACGGAGCGTGAAGTCGCTGGGGCGTATGCGCACACGCGCTGTAAGCAATCGTCGGGCTCCTCGCAACGGGCGATGGTGGCTTCTCGTCGCGGGCGGGTCCCTGGGTGTGCTGGGCTTCGAGTGATATTCCCTCGCCACTCAACCCGCTCGTCGCACCGCCACCCGCGGTCTCGACGGCAATGGCGGCATCGAGGCCATCTCGGTCGAGGCATTATCGCGGAGGCTCCCGGCGGGCAAGAGCCACGGCGCGATGGTGCGTGGCGAGTGTGGCCGACGCATCGCGCGGCGCTTGGCGAGCGCGTCGAGCATCGGCCCCGGCGACATCGTCGCGATGACCTGCACCTCGGCCTCTTCGTCATCGCTGGTGACGCGCACGCCGAGTTCGGCCAGGGCCTTGGCGACCAGGGACGCGTTCTTGCCCACGTCGCAGAGGTGGGCGGTACGGAACGGCGATTGGGCGAAGGACGATTGCAGCGATTCGCGTGCCGCGGCGAGGCCCGTGAATCGGTCGAAGAGTTCCTGGGGCATCGGCGTGCGAGGCTGGCCGCGGATCGTGCGACGGAGTTCGTTGAGACCTCGGGCATATCCCCTCAGGGCTTCTTCCGCCTCGGCGATTTGTCGATACCGTCGGCGTGTCTCGCGGAGCATGGGCAGGCGCTCGTGGTCCGGCGCGTATCGCTGCGCGACCCAGGAGTTGTTGCGCACGAGGCGAGCGATGATCTGATGGAAGTCGCGGTGGGCCTGGTCTTTCGCGTGATGAACTTGGAAGGAAGGCTCGAACGCGATGCGATGCCCGGCGAGCAGCAGTTTCGCCGCCAGGTCATACTCCTCGACGTAGTAGTTGAAGGTCGCGTCGTAGCCACCGACGCCGAGGAACGCTTCGCGACGCAGTGCCACGCCGCACCCAACGAAGACTTCCGGCAGTCCGCCGGACTCCCGCTTGGGACGGCAAGAGGGATCGATGGCGTCGTCGGGGGTGGGCGACAAGGTCAGGGTGAGGGGGTGGGTGTTCGACCGGGCGAGTGCAAAGGGCGCGGGGTGATCGCCCTCGGAGCACGCGGCCGGGGCCGCGAGACCTTCTCCCGGTCCCTTCGCCCGCATCGGGGGTGTGAGGAAGATGTCGGCCGAGATGGCGGCGACGTCGCGCGGAGCCGCACGCAGAGCCTCCACAAAGTTGAGATTGATCGGAGACGAGTCGTCGTCCAGCATCACGATCCAGGCGTTCTCCGGGTTGCTCGCCTCCACGGCGGCGTTGCGTGCGGCGGCGCCCTCGTTCGTCGGACGACGCAGCAGTCGCACTGGGATAGTGCTGGCGAGCGCCCGCGGCAGGATCGGGAGTTCGTCGCTGTCGTTGTCGGCAATCAGAATCTCGACGCCCCGCGGATGCGGACCCAACGCCTCGATCGCCAGGAGCGTTCGGCGGAGTCGGTCGGGGCGGTTGCGCGTGGGCAGCACGTAGGAGAACATCGTGGATGTCATATCGGCTTGCCCGGGGCGGATGCCCCACAGATGTGGCCGCGCGCTCAGCCCGCCCGGCGATACGCCGGGGACAGCCCTCGCGCGCGGATGGTCTCACTCCCCGCGAACGCGAGATGGGCGTTATGAACACGAACGATCTGCTGGCGCAGGTCGGTCACGGTGATCTCGCTGTTCCCGAGGCGCTGGACCTGAATCGATGCCGCACAAGCGCCAAGGAAGGCCGCGGCGACCAGCGGCGCGCCCGCGGCGAGGGCGAGGGTGGCGCTCGTGAGGAGCGAATCTCCGCAGCCCAGCGGGTCGATGGCGAGCGGGCAGAGTGCGGGAACGTGCTCGCTCTTGAGACGCGTCGTCCAGTCGTCCAGCGGGTCCGCGAGGTCGAGCCCGGGGAGTTTGTCAAAGGCGACCAGCCCATCGGCACCAAGGGTGATGATCGCCGAGCGTGACTTCGTCTCTTCGAGCAGTTTCCAGACGGCGAGGGTCAGCCCTTCGCGGTGCAGGCGTAGGGCCTCGCGGAGTTCGATCTCGCTGGGGCAGAGAAGGTCCATGTGGTGCATCGCGAGAAGGCTGGAGCGCTTCCCGCTCACGTCCCCGGAGAGCACGCGGGCGTGGGGCCGCACCGTCTCGCAGATCGCGTGCAGCACCTGGGGCGAGAAGAGCCCAAGCCCGAAGTCGGCGACGATGCAGGCATCGACCCCGCCGTGCTCACGCGCGGCATCGCGGACCAGGCCGATGAGCGATTGGTGCTGGGCGCCGTCGAGCAGCAGGGGTTCGACCAGGTCCACCTTCAGTACTTTCTGTTGCCCGACGAGGAATCGCTGCTTCTCAGGGATGGGCGAGCGCACCGGGAGCGTGCGGACGTCGATCCCTTCGGCGAGGAGCCGCCGTCGCATCTCGTGCGCCGCCTCACTCTGAGGCATCGGCGTGATGAGGATGGGAGCCGCCCCGAGCGAGGCGGCGTGACGAGCGATCACGGCCGCGCCGCCGTCGTAGTGACGGGCTTCGAGCGGGCGCAGCGTGAGGATCGGGCTCTCGCCCGCCACGTCCGGACGGTCGCAAAGGACGTAGGTGTCGAGGATGGACTCCCCCACGATCACCACGCGCTGCCCGCGGACCCGAGACAAGGCTTGGAAGAGGCGCTCGCCTTGGAGTTCCTCGCGTCGCACAAGTTGCGCCAGGCGCGCGTGGAAGGGGTCCACGGACTGCTCCATCGCGGCGATGAGCGCCGTCGACGAGAACACCACGTCCCCCGAGGAGAAGACCACCCGTCCCCCCGCACGCTCGACCGCCTGACGCTCCGCAAGGAATCGTGCATCGCGGTTCGACTCGTACTCCTTGCCCTTGATGTAAATGTCGGGCTGCACCTGCGCGAGCATCTCGACCGCCGTCGCGCGGTGCTCGATGTAGACATAGTCCACAAAGTCAAGGGCGGCCAGATTGTCCGCGCGGAGTTCTTCGGGGATGAGCGGGCGGCCGACGCCCTTGCTGATCCCCGAGTCGCCCGTGATCGAGACGAGGAGCACATCGCCCAGCGACTTCGCTTGGCGGAGGTGGCGGATATGCCCGGGGTGAACGATGTCGAAGCAGCCATGGCACTGCACGAGACGCTTGCCCTCACGGCGCAAGGCGGTTCGCGTGCGGAGCAAGTCGTCCCAGGAGAGGACCTTGGGCGTCGGTCGTGGCGTCGCGTCGGACATCGCGTACTACATCGACGCTCAGGGCACGTGGGCGGGAGGCAAGGAGCGAGCCAGCGTCCGATAGGATGGCGTACGACAGAGAGCGGCCAGAGGCCGATAGAAGTGGGATGAGTGTCGTCGCATGCACGGGAATCGGGTCGCGTGGGGTGGAGTTCTCCCCTACCCAGGGGGCGGCAACCCGCGGCGCGTGCATTCTGGATCGCAACGTTGACGCGCTGCGAGCGCGCGGGATTGACCTCGCCGAGATGACCTTCGCAGGGCCACCGAACGAGGTGGACCCGGTGCCCGCCCGTTCGGATGAAGACGTCTCGGCATGGATCTCCGCCCAGGCCGTCTTTCGAGATGGGAGCGTGCCGCCGATCGTCGTCGCGGGCTTGCGCTCGACTTCGATGTTGCGTGGAGTCTGGCGATCAACGGCCGAAGGAAAAGACGGATACACGCCACGAATCTGGGTGGTTGAGCCCGACATGGCAAGGGCACGCCAGGGTCTCGGCGAGGCGGACCTGGCATCGATCATCTCGGATGCTCGCGTCGAGTTCGTCGTGGGGCAGAACGCCCTGGGGCGATTCCGCGAAGCGCTTTCAGCGCGGCTGGATACCCCGATGCAGCACCTCTGCGTGAGTGACGACGGTGAGGCCAGCGAGTTGACAAGCGACGTGGGACGGGTCCTCGAGGCGGTGGCACGCCTTCAGGAACAGACGCACGCCCGCCTGCGCGCCCGAGTGGCGGCCATCTATGCGGAACGGGATGTCGCATGGTGGGCGAGGCGGTTCACGACGGCGCTCTCCGGGGGCGAGCCGCTCCGTGTGCTCTTGCCCTCGTGCCGATACACCACGTTCGTTCAGCACGCCGCGCGGGACTTGGCCGTGGCCCTGTCGCGACAAGGTCTCCAGGCGGAGGTGCTGATCGAGCGGGACCCGCACAGCCGGCTGTCGAGCGTGGCGTATCTGGAACGTCTGGCTGTGTTTCGACCCGATCTGGTCGTGCTCATCAACTACCCTCGACCGACGCTCGGATTGGACATGCCGCGCAATGTCCCGGTGATGTGCTGGATGCAGGATGCCATGCCGCACCTCTTTGATTCGAAGGTCGGAGAGTCGCAAGGGGTGTACGACTTCGTGATGGGGCACGTCTTCCCCGAGTTGTACTCGAAGTACTCGTATCCGATGGATCGGACGATGCCGGCGGTGGTCGTGGCGGATGGGGCGAAGTTCCATCGGAACGCGACGACTGACGAGCGCCGAGGGCGCGCGTGCGAGATCGCCCTCGTCAGCCACCACAGCGAGACGCCCGAGGCGATGCACGAGCGACTCAAGCGCGAGGTCGGCAAGGACCCGGGCATGGTGCGGGTGCTGGAAGCACTGCGGCCCGCCATCGAGAGGATCATGCGCGGGTGCAATGAGCACGCGCCGATCGCGCTGCTCCGACGCGGCGTGGAGCGGGTGTGGCGCGAGCAGATAGGCGACGACCCCCCACCTCGGGCCTTGACCCTGCTGCAGAATAACTACGCGCTGCCGCTCGCCGATCGAATCCTGCGCCATGAGACGGTCGCCTGGGCGGCGGAGATGGCGAGGCGACGCGGCTGGCGCCTGGGGTTGTACGGGCGAGGATGGGCGAGGCATCCGGACTACGCGGAGTTTGCCAAGGGAGAGATCTCGCACGACGACGCGCTCCGCCAGGTCTACGCGGCATCCTCGGTCCACCTGCACGCCTCCTTGACCGCAACGGTGCACCAGCGGGTCATCGAGTGCGTCTTGAGCGGCGGGGTGTGCCTGATTCGCCTTACCCGAGATTCGATCGCGGCGCCCCGCGCCACCCTCACACGCAGACTCCTGCATCGCCAGCCCGACGTCGAGGAGGAGCACCGCATCGGATACGTCATCGCCGACCATGCGGACGCGATCGCGTTCTCCGCGATGTTGCAGCGCGTCGGCTACCCAAGCCAGGAGCCCATCTTCTGGGTGCCGAAGTTGAAAGCCGAGTCAACGCGTCGCCTGGCGTCGCTGCACGTGCCCGAGCAAGACGCCAACTGGGCCTTTGGTGACCTCGGTGAGATCGGCTTTACGAGTCCGGAGCGACTGGAGATCCTGGTCGAGCGGGCCATTGAGCAACCCGATTGGCGGCATGGGGTGTCGCACATGTGCGCTCGCCGTGTCGAGGCCCACCTGACCCACGACGCCTTAGCCAAGAGACTCATCGCCTTCGTCGCGGATCGGTTCACGGCATCGTGCGAATCGCTCCGGCGTGCGGCATAGACGAACATCCGGACGCGTGGCGAGGTGATCTCGCCGCAGGTCCGGTGCCGGGTGGATGGACATGCACGAACGCAGAACTCCCAGTCCCGCGATCTCCTTCATCGTTCCCGCGTACAACGCGGAACACACGCTGCGTGACACGCTCGCGAGTGTCGCCGCGCAGTCGAGGACCGACTGGGAGGTCATCGTCGTCGACGATGGAAGCACCGACGGGACGGCCCAGATCGCCATGGGCTTCGGCGATGCGAGGGTCACCGTCGTGCGCCAGGGCAACACCGGGCTCGCGGGCGCACGCAACGCGGGCCTTCGACGCGCCACCGGTGAGTGTGTGTGCTTCCTCGATGCGGATGACGTGGTGCGACCCTCCTTCGCCGAGAGCATGCTCGGAGCGATCGGTGACGAAGACGCGGTCGCGTGTTGGTACGAACTCGTGGGCCCCGCCGGAGAGCCGCTGGGCTGGGCGTGCACGCCCTCGCGCGTAGACCTCGCGTGGGATCGTCTGATTCGAAACAACCCGCTGGCGGTGACGGCGGTCGTGCGACGCGTGTCGCTTGCGCGCAGGCTCGGGCGCGTGGATGCGTTCAACACGTCGCTCCGCGTGCTCGAAGACTGGGACTTGTGGTTGAGATTGGCGCAGGCGGACGTGCGTTGGGCGCCATTCGTCGAAGAGCCGCTGGTGCACGTTCGCCTCCGCGGCGGCAGCCTCAGCCAGGCGGTGGAGCGCATGCACGAAGCCGGGCTGGGGGTCATTCGCAGCCACGCACGAAGTGAAGACGAACGCTCCGGTGCGATTCGTCAATGGAATCTTCTCCATGCGGCCCGGTACGCGGCGAGCGGTGACGGGGATCAGGCAAGCGCCCTGCTGCGCGCCTGCGAGCCCATGGACATCGATGATCGTGCCATGTTCGCGGGCATGTATCGATCGGCGATGCAGCGCTCGCGCCTCGTCGGTCCCGAGGCGGCGGCGTCGCTCGTTCAGGAGTGGGGAGCGTGGCTGTCCACGGTGCTCCCCGATGGGCGTGGCACGGAGTTGGCCCGGTCGCTGGACCTGCTCCCGGACAGTTGGCGTTGCGTTGGGCGAGCGTTTGCCCACTCGCTCCTCGATGATGACGTCGGCGTTGTTCTGGGGGTCGGGCAGAATGGCCGTGAGGCGTTGGTGGGCGCGTGCGAGGTGCGTGCGGGCGTGTGCTGGCTTGACGATCGTGAATCCGCAGGCCTGCCCCGCCAACTGTCCACACAATGCCAGCGGATTGAGAGGAAAGACCTGACGCCCAGGCACGTGGTGCTGGTTACGCCCAATGGCGGGGAAGCGATCTCAGGCGATCTGCGGGCACGCGGGGTGAGGGTCTTCGATCGACGCGCGGGGCGCACCGGGTGCGCGTTGCCCGTGGGACGAGGCCTGCGCATCGATGACGCTCAAGGCGTGGAGGCGATGCACCCGCACGCCGCGGGCTCGTAGTCCGTTCGAGGCCTCCCAGAGCGCATCCTCGTGCCAATCGGAGGTAATGAGAATGTGCTCGCCCGTGTTCACCCTTGAGGGTGAGAGCGCTCGCCATGCAGCGATAGGAGCCGCGTCGGCCCGATCGTCGAGCACGCCCGCGATCTCCGTCGCAAAGTCTTCGGGATGCTCCAGGAGCGAGCGCGTGAACGAGCCGGCGGGGTAGAGCCACACGCGAGCGACGCCGCAATCCGCCAAGACGCGAGTGGCCTCGCGCACCAGCGCGCGACGAGCGGCCTGCAGCGCGAGCGTCGGCGCGCTGGGCGTTGCCGCGTTCGCCCACGTCCAGGCGAACATAGATTCACGCGTCGGGCCGTGCGTCGTGAGGTGCTCGGCGAGTTGGCCACGGATCACCTCGGGGACGGCGGCTCGGGTCAGCATCGCCGCGATGGATCGCTCCACTCCATCCGTGCCATCGCGATCCGCGAGCAGTCGCCACTCCCGCAGCATGCAGCGTGCGGCGGTGGCGGCTTGCTCGGGTGTGGATCGATCGGCCCCGTCCGCCGAGGGCACGCGATAGTCATACAGGACCTCGGCCAGTGAGCCGACGCGATGCCCTCGTACTAGGCGCAGCCACAAGTCATAGTCCTGCGCACGCGGCAACGACTCGTCATAGCCGCCGACGCCAAGCACGGCGTCCCGTCGCAGCATCATCGAGCCATGGGCGAGCATATTGCCCAGGAGCAGCCGCCAGCGCAACTCCCCCGGGTCGGTGGGCGGTCGAACTACGAACCGCGCTTGGTCGTCGTTGGTCAGAACGCGGTACGCGCAGCCCACGCCCGCGAGCGAGGCGTCCGCACGCAACGCGCACGCTTGCCGTTCGAGTCGCGATGGTCCGCAGTGGTCGTCAGCGTCCATCCTCGCCACGAGATCGTGACGGGCCTCGCGCAGGGCGACATTCAGCGCGGCCGCCAGGTTCGCACGCGGAAGGTCGAGGACGCGGACTCGTGCGTCCTGCCGCGCCAAGGCGTGGACGCGGGCTCGGGTGTCGGGGTCGCTCCCGTTGAGCACCATCATGATGTCGAGATCGGCGGCGCTCTGCGACATGATGCTCGCGAAGGCCGATTCAAGCGTCGCCGGGGCACGATGGACCGGGAACGCGACCGAGATAGGGGAGAGCGACTCGAGCACGCCTTGATCTATCGACCCACGGACCTTGGTGCCACGAGATGAGCCGCGTGGACCGCGACGAGGTCGTGAGGCTTCGGACGACGCCCGAACGGGGGAGAAGGTCGCAAGCGGACGCGGTTTTGGCAGAGACGTCCGATCTTGGAGATCGAAAGGGCCGATAGATCACCGAAGCGCGGGGTGGGCCCGCGCGAATGGTCTCGTGAGAAGCGACGATGAGCGAGAGCAAGATTGCCGACAGCCTGGTGCTCGCGTTTACCGCCGGCGTGTCGCTGCGGGGCTGGGAACAGTCCGGCATGCTCGAGCGCGAGTGGGCGCTTTATCGCGAACTCATCCCGCACTATCGTCGCATCGTCCTCTTGACGTACGGCGACGACACCGATCGCGCCGTCCTCGATCGCGTCCTCAAAGACGACATCGAGCGGGCCGGTGTCCGCCTCATCTGCAATCATGAACACGCAGACCTGAGAACATTTGCTCGATCGGCACCATCGCGTGTCGTCGAACTGCTGCGCGATTGCCGCACCGTCGTCGTCAAGACGAACCAGATGATGGGCGGCGAAGTCGCGGTCGAAGTCACCGAGGCGCTTCGCGCCGCCGGAAAGTCGGTCGGGCTGGTCGCTCGCGGGGGATACCTCTGGTCCCGCTTCGTCACCTATGAGCATGGCCCGCACTCCGAAGCCGCGCAGGACGCTTCCGCGCGCGAGCGACAACTCTGCACCGCCGCCGACATGGTCGTGGGCACCACCGACGACATGGTGGACGATCTCGCCTGGCGTTACGCGCTCAATCCGGGCCAGACCCGCGTCATCCCCAACTACGTCCTCGCCGATGGCATGGTCGTTCCCAGCGAAGGCCGCGAGAAGAGCACGGTGCTCTACGCCGGACAACTCGTCGCGCGCAAGCGCGTGGACGTGCTCATCGAGGCCGTGGCCTCGGACGAGTTGCGCGACCGAGTCAAACTCAAGATCGTGGGCGAAGGCCGCGAAGAGCCTCGCTTGCGGGAACTGGCACGGAAGTTGGGGGCGCCCGTGGAGTTCTCCTCCAGGGTGCCCCATCGCCAACTGCTCACCCTCATGGAGTCGTGCACCATCTATGCACAGGCGTCGGAACTCGAGGGACACCCCAAGACAGTCCTCGAGGCGATGGCGGCCGGCGCGCCCGTCCTCGTCGCCTCGAGCCCGGGCCTGGCGGAAGTGATTGACCACGGCTCGAGCGGCCTGCGCGTGCCCCCGACCGCCGAGGCGTTCGCCCTTGCCATCAACGACCTGCTTCCAGATGCCGAGTGGCGCGATCTGCTCGGGGCCACGGCGGCCCGCGTCGTGCGGGCAAGGTTCGGCCTGCCGACCGTCCTGCGGGAAGAAATCGAGGTGCATCGCGTCGCACTCGCACGCGGCGCGGAAAAGAACTCGCCCTCACTGCCGCTTCGCAGATCGGCGTGAGCCACGCGATCCCGCTCGGACTCCAGATGAGTCCAAGACCCCCCGGGATCGCCGGATTGAGCGGTGAGCGAGCCGCGCCGGGAGTCCCGTGCCGATACTCGGACCATCGAATAGAGTTTCGTCGCGGGCGTCGTCGGACCGATCTTGGAGCATCGGCCCGGACCCTCGGGCCACGCAAGGGAGACAGCATGTCCAACGCGCCGGTGATCGTCACGCTCGGCAACTCGTCCCAGGAATGCGAACTCGCACGTCGAAGCGTCGCCGGGCGTGAACTGATCGGCCATACGCTCGACCACGTTCGAGCGGCCAAGGGCTTGGGCTCCGTCTTCGTCGCCAGTGCCGACGTCGCGATCGCCGAGATCGCCCGGCGGGAAGGGGTTCGCGTCGAACTGCACCCCGGCGCACGAGAGTTGGGCTCGATCCCGGCGTACCTCCGCGAGAAAGCGATGGATCGGGTGGTCGTGCTCGACGCCCTGATGCCCCTCCGCTCGCCCGATCAGATCACGCAGGCGGTCGAGATGCTGGATCGGCCCGGCGTCACCCGCGTGCAGTCCGCTCGCGCCGTGCGGGGCGAGGTCTGGCGCTCCAATGGAGCGCGCACGACCCTTCTGGGCACCAAGGGCCGTGAGGATGCGGCGAGGTTCGAGGCGACGCCCTCGATCGTGGCCTTGAAGCGGAGGAGCACCAGCACCGGAAAAACGTTGCTGCTGCCCTCGCCCGATGCGCTCTGTTCCTTCCGCGTGGACTCGTACGACGCGCTCGACATTGCCGAGTCGATCGTCTACGCCCGCCAGCGCAGCGCCATGCGCCCGCTGCTGCGACGCGTCCGTCTCCTCGTCCTCGACTTCGACGGCGTGATGACCAACAACCTCGTCATGGTGATGCAGGATGGCACCGAGGGCGTGCTGTGCAATCGGAGCGATGGACTCGGCATCGGCATGCTCAAGAGTGCCGGGCTCGGCGTTGCCGTCCTCTCCGCGGAGACCAACCCCGTCGTCACCCGACGTTGCGAAAAACTCGCCATCGAGTGCGTCCAGGGCGTGAAGGACAAACTCGCCGGCCTCAAGCGAATGCTCGAAGTCAAGGGCGTCGATGCCGGTGAGGTGGCCTACGTCGGCAACGACGTGAACGACGTTCCTTGCATGGACTATGTCACCGCGCGCGGGGGCGTCGCCATCGGCGTCGCCGACGCCCACCCGGCCGTGCGCCCCCACGTCCAGGGAGTGACCCGCCTTCCGGGCGGATATGGCGCGGTCCGCGAGGTCGTCGATTGGTTCCTCCAGGTGCGCCACGATTCGGCGGGGGCGGCGCATGCCTGACACCGCGAGCCCGCCCACGCCCGAGAGCCTCTGCCTCCCCCCCGCCTATCGCCAACAGACGCGGAACCTCACCCTCGATCGCAACCGCGACGATGCGGGCTACTGGGCGCCGTGGCGCATCGCCGAGAGCGCCAAGTGGCAGTTCCACGTCTACGCCTGGGCGGCCCGGGTGCTTCGACGCGAAGGCCTCCGGAGCGTGCTCGACGTCGGCTGCGGTGTGGGCACCAAGTTGATGCACCACCTCCTGCCCGCGTGTGATGACGTGGAGGGCGTCGATCAGCCCAGCGCCCTGGAGGAGGCCCGCCGCCAAGGTTGCCGCACGCCGCTGCACGCGGTCGATCTCGAGTCCCCCTCGCTCGCGGCGCACCGCACCTTCGATCTGATCGTCTGCGCCGACGTGGTCGAGCATCTCCTCGACCCGGACCCCATGCTCGCGTGGCTCAGAGGATTTGCGTCCCCTCGGACGCGGCTCCTCATCTCCACGCCCGAGCGAGATCGTGAGCGTGGCCGCGGCTGCATGGGCTCGAACAAGCCCGAGCATGTCCGCGAGTGGTCCCGCGCGGAGTTTGCACGCTTCTTGCGCTCGCGCGGATTCTCGCCCATCCGCAGCAGGCTGCTCCCCAAGGACGATGCCCCGATCCGGGGATGCTGGGACCAGGAGGTGCGGTGGCGCCGAGGGCTCGAAGAGAGGTCGAAGTTGTGCTGCCAGGCGGTGCTTTGCCGAATCGATGGTGCGCGAGCACTGGCCGCTTGAACTTGCGTGCAGCCCCGTCCTCGCGACCCCGGCCGAATCCGCCGGATGGAGGTCCTCATGTCCACGCAAACCGCCCCAAGCACCGCCGCGTCGGGTGTGCGATTCGAACCCGAACTCCTCGAGGCCCGCACGAGCGATTGCGTGGGCTCGTGGGCCCGCGCGATCGGCGCCTTCGCCAGACGCCTCCCCGCCCAGAAGCGGGCCGAGTTCCTCATGTCCCTCGATTCGGCGGTCTACCCCATGCAGGGGGAGGCGGCGGTGGCGGCCTCGCGCGACGGAGGCGACGGGATTCACCCCATGCACCGCCTCCTGCGCTCCCACGACTTCTTCGTCGATCGGATCCGAACGCACGAGCGCGTGCTCGACCTGGCCTGCGGCGTTGGGGCGCTCGCGATCTCGATCGCGATGCGCTGTGGCGCGGACGTGGCCGGCATCGACCTTTCCGCCCGAAACCTCGGCGAGGCCAAGGCCCGCGCGGACGTCGCCGGCGTCGCCCTGCGCACCACGTTCGAGTGCGGCGACATCACCTCCCACCGCGTCGCGGGTCGATTCGACACCATCGTCCTCTCCAACGTGCTCGAGCATCTTCCCGACCGCGCGACGCTCCTCCAGCGCTGGTCGGCGTGGTACGCGCCCACGCGCTTCCTCATCAGAGTCCCCGCGATTGATCGGGACTGGCGCGTGGCCTACAAGCAGGAACTCGGGGTCGAGTGGCGCCTCGACCCCACGCACGAAACCGAGTACTCACGGGCGCAACTCGACGCCGAACTTTCCGAAGGTGGTCTCTACATCACCGAGTGCCTCACACGCTGGGGCGAGTATTGGTGCGAAGCGAGGCGCGCGTGAGCAACCAGCAACCGCCCAACGGAGCGATGCGCGTCGCGGTCATCACGGAAGCCGCCCCGGGCAGCATACGCGCTCACGCGATCAACGTCTTCAAGACCGCGGGAGGCCTGGAGCGCCTCGGGCACGACGTCACCGTGTACTGCGCATCGCCCCCGCCCACGGATGAGTCGCCACTCCTCTCCCTCCACGCGTACGGAGAACCGCGACTGCGCGTGGTCGGAGCGCCCGGGTCGATCTTCGACACCACCCGAAGCGATGACGATCGATCGAGGGCCCTGGGAACGTGGGCCGCGCATCAGGCCGCCCGGGATGGCGCCGAGTTCGTCTACGCACGCCACTTCTGGGGCGCGCTGGTGGCGGCGGACCTCGGTCTGCCGACGATCATGGAAACGCACGCGCACATCGGCGACCTCAGGCCCGTCGTCGACGCCTGCTTCCGCGCCACCGCACGCCGCGGAAACGCCCTCCTCGGGGTGGCGACCATCTCGCCCGTGCTGCGCGATCACTACGTCCAACGTGGCGCGCGGGCAACACGCGTCGCCGTGGTTCCAGACGGCGTGGACGTCGAGATGTTCGCGCCCCCCGCGGTTGCTGGCCCCAGCCCCTACGCCCAACGCCAGGGGCCGCATGCAGTCTACGGCGGACATCTCTACGACTACAAAGGCATCCCGACCATCCTCAACGCCGCGAGCCTCGCTCCGGACATCACCTGGCATCTCGTGGGAGGAGATGCGAGCGACGTCGCCCGCGTGCGAGCGGAGGTCGAGCGACGCCGCTTGTTGCACGTCGTGGTCCACGGCGGAAAACTTTACCGCGAAATGCCCTCGTGGATGTGGCACGCCGATGTCCTCATCCTGCCGCCCGAGGCGAACCACCCCTCGGCCCGTTGGACGAGCCCGGTGAAGTTGGGCGAGTACCTCGCAAGCGGGCCTCCCATCGTCGCCAGCGACATCCCCGGGCTGCGCACCTGGGTCGCCGAGCCCGCGGTGACGTGGTTTCGTGCGAGTGATCCCTCGTCGCTCGTGTCGAGCGTTCGCGCGGTCCTCCGCATGGGCGCCGCGGAGCGCGAAGTGCGGCGCCAGGCCGCGGCCAGGCTCGCCGAGCGATTCAGTTACCCCCAGCGCGCACGCCAGTTGCTCGCGCTTGGCCACGTCAGGTCGATGCAAGTGGCGGCCTGACGCCGCTCGACCGTCCGCAGAGAGGCAACGCAGCGCATGTCAAGACCACGCCCCACAAGTTCCTTCGCCATGCCGCCCGGCCTCGTCATCGCCCTCCCGAGCGGGCTGGTGCCCGCGGGCGTGCCCGTCTGGGGCGTGCGATTGGCGAACATCCTGGCCGATCGTGGGCGGCATGTCGTCCTGGTGCTGCACGAGTCGGATGCTCGATACGCGAGCGTCTCGCTCGATCTGCATCCCCGCTTGCGTTGTGTCTTCGTGAGGGAAGTTGGACCGATCGAGTCGTGCGAGGGCCATCTTGCCCCGTACGTGCCCGCCTATCTCGACGCGGTCGATTGGGTCTGGAAGCACACGAACGCTCCGGTCGTCCTGAGCCCCAACCTCGCGGGCGATTGCTACGGGATCGCCGCCGCACTCAGCCTCACGCTCGCGGATCGTCTTCGGGTCATCGGCGTTCAGCACTCGGACATCGCGTACGAGGCACGCTACCTCGCGCACTACGAGCCTCTCCTCACGAAGTTCGTCGGCGTGTCGTCCCACCTGGCCCGCGAACTCGCGGCTCGCCATCCGTCGCGTGCGGCAGACGTGGTTCACCTGCCGCATGGCGTGCCCGTGGAGGATGAACTCCCGCGCCGTGAACCACTCCCCTCCAGACCGCTCCGCATCGCCTACGCCGGGCGCCTGGATCGTGAGCAGAAACGCGCGCTCGCCCTCCCCTTGCTTTCCCGAGAACTGGATCGACGCGGGATTGACCACGATCTCAGAATCATCGGCGACGGCCCGGCGGCCGCGGAACTCGACGCGCTCGTCCGCGAGGCTCCCCACGTCCATCGCTCCGGCCCGGCCTCGGGTGTCGACGTGGATGCCCTGTATCGATCCAGCGACATCATGGTCCTCCCATCGCGATACGAGGGGCTGAGCCTCTCCATGCTCGAAGCCATGGCAGTCGGCTGTGTGCCCGTGGTCGCCCGCGTCGAGTCCGGGGCGTGCGAGGCGATTACCCCGGGCGTGAGCGGCGAGATTGCGGACGTGCATCCCGAGGCCGATGACCCCCAAGTCGCGGGCCCCTTGGCCGACGCCATCGAACGCGCGTTGCGCCGGGGAATCGACGCCATGAGCCTCGCGGCATGGCAGACGGTTCGTGAGAGATTCTCCTTGGACCAGTATGCCGATCGCTTCGAGCGTCTGATCGACGACGCGGCCTGTTCCCCTCCCCGGGCCTGGGCCTGCGATCGTCCATGCTCGTTCACCGGCGCCATCGCGTCCGCCTCGGGCATCGTCCCGCACGACGCTCCGCAGCGCCTGCGGCGTGTCCTGCTCATGCTCGCCGGACGTCGAATCGCGATCCACGGCGGTGGTCGCCACACTCGGGCCCTCGCGGGCGTGCTCGCGGATTCGCCCGCGTCCATCGTGGGCATCGTCGACGATGATCCATGCAAGCACGGACGCACGCTCTGGGGATGGCCGATCGTGGCGTCCGGTGACCTTCCCAATCTGGGCGTCAGCGACGTGGTCATCAGTTCCGCCATGCACGAGCCGGCCATCCTCCGGCGCTCCGACGTCTACGAGCGCCTCGGGGTCCGCGTGCATGCGCTCTATCACGATCCCGCGAACAGCAAACTCGCGGCGTGAGTTCGACCTCCTCGACGAGTCCGTCGGACGCACGCCCGACGTGGATGAGGTTCACAACAACTGCGAGAGCGCACTCGACGCGTCAAGCGGTCGTTCCTCGAAGGCGTCGCACAAGCCCCGTCTCCACACCCAACGCTTCACCGTGAGGTGCTGTTGATACGCCAGGTCGCGCAGGAACGAACCGTGCGGACCATCCAGCATGCTCGCGGGTGCCTCGGCCGTGCGTCGGAAGGTGGCCCACGCCGCCGCGACCGCGTTCCGCTCCCGTCGAAGATGCTCCACCGTGTAGGTTCGCTCAAGATCGCTCCGGATGTCCCGGCGAAACATCGCCCGTGCGCACTCCGGGCATTGCGCCGCGAATCCCCACGCCGCGTACCCGAGTTTGTACTCTCGCTCGGCATACTCGCGAGGCTCCATCCGGTGGTCGTGCCACGCCGTCGCCTCGGCTCGATACAGCACCGGCGCTCCTGTGCGCTGCGCGATCTTGAACGCGAACTCGTTATCCTCATATCCATACTTCGCCGGATAGACGCCGAAGCCACCAACCTCTCGCGCCGCCTCCGTTGGCACCGACATGTTCAACCCCCACGCGTGCCGAAAGCCCCAGTCGCGATCACGGTCGCCCCGCGCGTCCGCGGTCTCCATTGCCGGATAGAAGAACACCATCGATGTCTCTCGGAGCAGCCGGTCGAACATCCGGTCGGGCGTGTGGACCACCCATGGCGACGCGCCGGAGACGATCGCCGTTCGCCCCGCCTCGACATGCGCCCGAACATGCGACGCAAGGAATCGCTCCTCCGCCAGCACGTCGTCGTTGGTCGAAAGCAGCAGCCGCCCGCACGCCATGTCCAGCAACCGGTTGCGCACCCCGGCAAGCCCGATCTTCTCGCACGTCACGATCCGCAGATGCCGCCCGCCCGCCTTCCTCCACGCCTCCTCCGCCGCGCGCGCCGCTTCGGGGTCGTCCCCGTCCAGCCCCACCAAGACCTCGTACTCCCCCGGTTCAAGGGATTGACGGGCGAGCGTCGCGACGCACGCCGCGATCTTCGCGGCACGTCGATAGGTCGGGATGATCACGCTGATCTGCATCTCGCGCCCGAGTTATCGGCGCGGCGAGCGTGCGCCCCGTGAATGTTCGAGCCCCACCACGCCCACTCGCTCCCCTCGCGCGATGCATAGCCCTCCGGCGTGCCGATGATGACTCCATGCGATTCCTCAACGCGAAGAGCACGAATCTCAGACTCACCCAATCCGGGGACCATGACGAGCGCCGAAAGTTCCCCCGCCAGGCGGTCACCAAAGCGTGCAAGGTCTTCCACCATCCCTCGCGGCGCTATCTCCCCGCGCTGACCTGCGATGCCTCGCGCGGCGGCGTGATGCTCAGCGTCCACTGGCCGCACGCCCTCGCCGTCGGAGACACCGTCGATATCTACGTCTCATGGACGGGAAACGCCATCGCCCCCGAATCAAGCGCGAAGCGAGGCCGCATCTGTCGCTCCCTCGCGACCACTGGGCGTCAACTCGTCGCCGTCGAGTTCGAGTCGCCCGCCGCCCACCTCTTCTCCGCCGCCGCCTGAACGCCCAGGCGAATCGCCACTACTATCCATCAATGCTCTGGCAACCGGCCCTCCCGGATCGATACCTTGCCCTCTCGCCCGACGAACTGGCGAGCGGCATCTCCCAACGCCGCGATGAACTCGGTCAATCCCTTGTCATCCTCGGGCATCACTACCAGACCGACGAGGTGATTCGACACGCCGATTGTACGGGCGATTCCCTCAAACTCTCTCAGATCGCCGCCAAGATCGCCCTGGAGCGAGCCGCCGTCGGCGGTTCAGGATCGCTCAAGTATGTGGTGTTCTGCGGCGTGCATTTTATGGCCGAGTCCGCCGACATGCTCACTCCTCCGGAGGTTCGTGTCATCCTCCCCGATCTCTCCGCCGGATGCTCCATGGCCGACATGGCCCAATACGACGACACGGTCCAGGCCTGGACCGATCTCCACGCGGCCCTCCGCGAGCAGGGCTGGCACGGGCGAATTGTCCCGGTCACCTACGTCAACTCCTCCGCCGCCATCAAAGCCTTCGTCGGTGAGCACGGCGGCGCGTGCTGCACCAGCAGCAACGCTCGACAGGTCTTCCGCTGGGCCATCTCCGGGGGCGACGTGCCCGCGCGTCCGGGCGAAGACATCAAGGTCCTCTTCTTGCCCGATCAGCACCTCGGGCGAAACACCGCCGCCGCCCACGGGATCGACGTCACCCGCCACACCTGCCTTTACGACCCGCGTCTTGCTCGGAAGGGCCATCTCCTCGGCGGCGCGACCCACCAGCAACTCCACGACGCCCGCGTCATCCTCTGGGCGGGGCATTGCTCCGTCCACAAACTCTTTCGTCCCGAACACTGCGACCAGGTCCGCCGGGAAAACGCCGAGAGCCCCCACCTCGAACCCATCAAGGTCCTCGTCCATCCCGAATGCGTCAAGGAAGTCGTCGATCGGAGCGATCTCAACGGTTCCACGGAGTTCATCATCAACACCATCCGCGAAGCGCCGCCCGGCAGTCGATGGGCCGTCGGGACCGAGGTCCACCTCGTCAATCGCCTCGCCCGCGAATCCAAGCCCCGCGGCGTTCACGTCCGCATCCTCAGCGACTGCCAGTGCCTCTGCACCACAATGTATCGCATCGATCAACCGCACCTGCTCTGGACCCTCGACAACTTGTGCGGGGTCCTCAGCAAGGACGGACGCCCTCGCGTGGTCAACGAAGTGCGCGTGCATCCTCAGGTGCGAGATCGTGCGCTCCTCGCGCTCCATCGCATGCTCCGATTGACCGGTCACCAGTTCAAGCCCGGCGTCCTCGCGCCCGCGGATTGACCACCGACGCGCCGTCGGAGCAGTGGGGGGTGATGCCTGCCCCGCGTCCGCATCCAATCAACGGCCCCACCCCGTCCGAGACCGCGCTCAGCGGGCCATAGACTTCGTGCGGGTTTCGGGCTTCGTCTCGGCAACCGCGGCCGGCAAGCCCTCCACGCTGTCCCGCATCAGCCGCCCAATCTTGAACTTCACCGTCTTCTTCGCCGGCACCAACACCTGCTCGAGCGTCTTCGGATTCTGCGCGCGTCGGGCCGCTCGCTCCTTCACCTCAAAGACACCGAAATCTCGGAACTCCAGGCGATTGCCCTTCTTCAGTTCCGCGATCACCTGATCCAGAAACTCCTGGACCGAATCTCGGACAAGGTTGCGCTTGATGCCCGTGCGGTCAGCAACGCGTTCGAACAGGTCTTTCTTTGTGATGGTGGCCATATCTATCTCATCCCCACGCGTGAACGCGAACGCCCACACGGCACCACAGGCACCATCCCCTCCCTGGCACTCGACGTGATGGGCAAGTCGCCCTCGTCCATGCCGACCCTGCCAGACCGTCCAGCACTCTTCCTTTCAGCAAACCACGAGGCCTTCAGTATGACAGGATTTTGACCCGCCGTCAACAACAGCGCCAAAACTCTTTCTTTTCACGTCGAGAGACCCTTCTATCTTCCGTACGAAAGTATACTCCCAGCCTCGACGCACCACGCTGCTAAAACCGCACGATGATCCCAAACGAGAGGCCCGCAAGGGCACCGTCCCACTTCATTCCCTCGTCGCCTTGGTCAATCCGGAAGAGCAACTGTCGATAGCCG
The DNA here is from genome assembly GCA_964543905.1 of uncultured Phycisphaeraceae bacterium. Taxonomy (GTDB): domain Bacteria; phylum Planctomycetota; class Phycisphaerae; order Phycisphaerales; family UBA1924. The sequence continues at coordinate 27,535 of CAZIZO010000021.1, read as the reverse complement.
ATCTGCACGCCGAAGTTCCGGAAGGGCTTCCATTGGAAGCCGGGCATGATGTCCCACGAGAACGACTCGTTCAGCCCGCCAAAGGTTGTCAGCAGGTCCACGGTCCAGTCATTCCCGATGTCCAGCGAGCCTTTGACGCCCCCGAGCACCTCGATCAGCGTCGCGCTCTCGCGTGCCGACGCGGGCGAGCCCGACACCCGGTCGACTCGAAAGTCGATGTCATACAGCCGAGCGCCGAAGACCCCGTCCAACGCCGCACGAACTTTCCATCCGTCGCCCGATCCCGCCGGCAAGCCGCCCGTCTCCAGGAATCGGTACGAACCCTCCAACTCAAAGGTCCCAAAGTCCAGCGACGTCTGAAACTGGTCACCGGGCACAAAGTCGATCGTGCCGATGCGTGACGCATACGTCGCCGACCAGTTCTGGTCGGAAGCGCTGAACATGAAACCCCGAACGCTGACGCCCCAGTTCCCGCGCCGCAGGTTGATCTCGGCCGCCGGGGAGAGCCGCGGGCTGTCCATGCTCATGTCATTCAGAAAGATCTTGGGGCCGCGCGAGCCTGTGGACGCCGGAAAGTTGGCCTTCCCGCTCGGCGCGACGTACCACAGCCCGGGTTCCGCGGACAACTCCCAGCGGGGTGCCGTCGAGAACTCGGCGTGCCCAGCCTCTTCGACCTGCTTCACCGCGTTTGTGCCTGTCGGTTCTTGTGCGTACCCCGCGCCGGCCGCCGCCAGTGCGACCACCGTCGCCACGCTCAGACTCACTCTGTGCCGCATCATCATGCTCCATTCGCCCTGGGTGCCCGCACAGGGTACCGTGGATCGTCCACACGCGTCGAGCACGATCGCGATCGAATCGCAAGCCCACGCCTGTTCGCCCCTCTAGCCTTCACAAGTGCCCGACACACCGACCATCTTCCTAGGCATCGAGACGAGTAACCCCTCGGCCGCCGTTGTGGGCGAGCCCGGTGGGCCGGGCGTCGCTCTCGCCCGGGTCTCCAAGGGCGTGATCGAGTCCCTGGCCGTGGAAATGCTCGATCCGCAGGCCCCGCACGACGCGAACCTCATCCCCGCGATCGATCGCCTCTTCTCCACGTCTTCGCTCCGCCCTCGCGATGTCCGCGCGATCGCCGTCTCCGTCGGACCCGGCGGATACACCGCCGTCCGCGTGGGGGTCACCACCGCCAAGTTCATCGCCGAGGCGACCGGCGCCCGCTGCTACGCCGTGCCAAGCCCCTGCGTCGTGGCGGCACGCGTCCAGAATCAAGGCGAGCCCTTCGCCGTCGCGCTCGGTGCCAAGGATGACACCGTCTTCCTGACACGCTTCGGCGTGGATCGCCGACCCATGGACTCCGGCAAACTCTCCACCGCCGCCGATCTTCCCACCGACCTTCGCCTCCTCATCGCCGATCGGTTCCTTCCGATCTCGTTCCGCGATCGAGCCGCCGCCTTGGGCGCCCGCATCGTCACCCCCTGCTTCGACCCGCTCGCGTGCGTCGAGGTCGCCCAGGCCACCTCGCCCATCGACCCCGTCCTGCTCCTGCCCCTCTACCCCCGAGAGCCCGAGGCGGTCACCAAGTGGCGAGCCCTGCATGCCCAGCCACGAACGCGCTGAGTTTTCAGACCTTGCCCCCGCCCGCAGGATCCGAATATTCGCCAACCCAGGCAAGCCATGTCCCCGAGTTCGGGCATTTTGGCAACCCAAATTCGTGGCAATGCGAAAGTGTGTGTGAACATAGGCTGTTTGGGCTCCGATGTTCGCCCGTAGCACGCGGGGAAGTTGGGCAACGACGCCCTTCGCTTCAGGCCACGGATCGGCCCTTCCGCTCGTGCGATCGAGGCCTCACCATGTCGAAGGACACTGCCACAACGCCAGCGGACTGGGCCAGCAAACGCATCTTCACCACCGGTGAAGCCGCCGCGATCTGCAAGGTCAGCCAGCAGACCATCATCCGCTGCTTCGACGCCGGTCGCCTCCAGGGCTTCCGTGTCCCAGGCTCCAAGTTCCGTCGGATCCCACGCGAAGAACTCATCCGCTTCATGAAGAGCAACGGCATCCCCGTCGAGACCCTCGAAGGCGGGAAGAAGCGCGTCCTCGTCGTCGACGACGACCCTCGCATCGTCGAACTCTTCGAAGACCTCTTCAATCGCGACGGTCGCTTCGAAGTCAAGTCGGCCATGACGGGCTACGACGCCGGCATCCTCACCGAGTCCTTCCGCCCCCACCTCATCGTGCTCGATTACATGCTGCCGGACATCAACGGCAACGTCGTCTGCTCTCGCATCAAGCAGAACCCCGCCTACGAACACACCAAAGTGCTCTGCGTCAGCGGCGTCGTCGACAAGGCCGGCGTCCAGGCGCTCTTCGACGCCGGCGCCTCCGCCTTCGTTCAAAAGCCCTTCAAGGTCGACGAACTCATGAGCAAGGTCGTCGAACTCCTCGAACTCGAAGACCAGTCCCGCGAACGAAAACTGAGCGTCTAGCGCCCCCCCGTCCGCGCCGACGCCAAGGTCGCCCGGATTTGCTCCCTCGCTCGCGATCGCTCCTCGCCCCCCGACGCAGGGGACGCGGCCCTCCGGTACAAGCCCAGTATACGCGCCGATCGCCATACTCCCGCCGCGATCCGACCGATCTACACACCCGATGAGCGCGAATCCATCCAGCGCGGAGACCTCCGCCCCCCTCCCCTCGGGGGTCGATCCCGTGCGCTCACGCCAAACCGAACTCATCCTCGAAAGCGTGGACGCGCTCCCGACGCTCTCCGCGGTCGCCAGCCGACTTCTCTCGATCGGAAGCGACGACAAGATCGACCTCGCCGAGATCTCCCAGATCGTCGAGGCCGACCCCGCGATGGCCGGACGGATCCTCGCGCTGTGCCGGCGCGCCGACAAGGGCCTGGGCGATCGCATCACCAGCGTCCGCCGCGCCGTCGTCATGCTGGGCCTCGAGTCCGTCCGCGCCGCGGCCCTCTCCGTCGCCGTCTACGACTTGCTCAAAGACCCGCCCGGCGAGCAGTTGCCCGCGACCAACGAACCCGGCTTCGCCCCCTTTGATCGTCAGGGCTTCTGGCGCTTCTCCATCGCCACCGCCTGTGCCTGCGAACTCATGGCCGCCTCGCTCGCCAAACTCCGCGTTCGCCCCGAGGAGGCTTTCGTCGCCGGTCTGCTCCACGGCATCGGAAAGATCGCCCTCGAACTCGTCCTCCCACGCTCCTACGCCAAGGTCGTCGCCCTTGCCGAGCGTCACGCCCTCGACAGCGCGGGCGTCGAACGCTCCATCCTGGGTCTTGATCACCACACCGCCGGCAAGCGGCTCGCCGAGCGGTGGGGCCTGCCCCACGAACTGGGCGAGGTCATGTGGCTCTGCGACCAGCCCCTGCGCAGCCTCCCCGAATCGTCCGACCGCAAGTTGATCTCGCTCGTCACCGTCGCAAAGGCCATGTGCCGACACCTCCACCTCGGGTGGTCGGGCGACTTTGGTCCTATCCCCGATCCCGAGCGCCTCGCGATCGAACTGGGCGTCGCCGACGCCAAGACCGTCCACACCCTCCTCGCCCCAACACGCGGCGAACTCCTCCCCTCCGCGCTCTCCAATCGCCTCCGCGTCCTGGGCCTCCAGGACGCCTCACCCCCGTCGCTGCTGCTCGAATCCCTCGCCGCCGCCAACGTGAAACTCGCAAGGCTCAACCAGGGCATGAGCGAACGCGCCCGCCACGAGGAATCCCAGGCTCGCACGCTCGACGCCATCGCCGAGTTCCAGAATCGCGCCGGCGCCTCCACCACCGAATCCGCCATCCTCTGCGAAGTCTCCCGCTCCGCCGCCAAAGTGCTCGGCGAAGGCTTCTACGCGATCTTGCTCCACCGGGGTGAAACCTGGGAACTCATGCAGTTCAAGCCCTCGGGGCAACTCGCGTTCTCCCGCGTGATCACCCAAGGCACGCCCGCCGCCGCACGAAAGGCCCTCGCCGCCATCGAAGAACTGCCGCTGGCCGGCGCCCCGCTCGCCGCCTGCCTCCCCTGGCTCAGCGAACACCTCCCCGAACTCAAATCGCCCAACGCCCTCCGCGTGCTCCCCCTCGTGGGGGATCGCCGCGCACGCGGCCTCAGCCATGACGTCGCCGCGATCATCACCGATCGCGACCTCGCGCAGGGGGGCCTGTCGCCGGGTCCGTTCAGCGCGCTCGCCGTCTGCTGGTCCGCCGCCGTCGCCGCCGCCGCTCGACAAGAAGAGTTCCGTCGGCTGGGCGAACGCCTCGTCGAACTCAACCGCTCCCTCGTCGAAACGCAGACGAGGCTCACCGAAGCCGAATCCATGGCCCGCCTCGGCGAGATGACCGCCGGCGCCGCCCATGAGATGAACAACCCCCTCACCGTCATCGCCGGACACAGCCAACTCCTCGCCATGCGACTCCAGGACGAGAAGGACAAGGCCGCCGCCCAGGAGATCGCCCACGCCTGCCACGACCTCACCGAGTTGATTTCCAGCCTCCACCTCCTCGCCTCTCCGCCCGACGTGCGACCCTCCGACGCTTCCCCACAACAGGTGGTCCACGACGCCATCGCCCTCGCCCAGTCGCGACTCGCCAAGGTCCTCCGCGTCGAGGTCCCCGCGGCATGGAACGTCTCCAGCGTGCACATCGACGCCCGCTTGACGTCCTCCATCCTCGCCGAACTCCTCTGCAACGCCGCCGACGCCAGCCCCGAGACGCCCATCCGCATCGAGGCGTCGACGGACCCCACCGACGACACCTGGTCCATCCGCGTCCGCGACTCCGGCCGAGGGATGTCCGCCCGCGCGCTCCAACATGCCTTCGACCCCTTCTTCAGCGAGCGCCCCGCCGGTCGTGGCCGAGGACTGGGCCTCACCCGCGCTCGCCGACTCGCCGAAGCCATGAACGCCTCCCTCTCCCTCGAGAGCGTCCTGGGCGTCGGGACCATCGCCACGCTCCGATTCACAACCTGGCGCTCCCTCGCTGGGGCGCACACGTCCGTCGCCTGACCCTGCGTCACGCCCCGCACGCGCCCTCCGCGGTTGCCCCCTGCGCCTCGCCGCGTTCGCATCCCGCGCTTCGCTCCACACGCGACCCCCATCCTCATCCCACGCCCACGTCCGAGATCACACGTTCGACCTCCCTCAACGTCTCCTCATCTTTCCCGCCCCCGTTCCTCAATCCTTTTCTTCCGCTGGCCGATCCTCTTGGCGCGGCGCCACGGATGGCCCGCCTCGACTCACGTCGACCAAAGGACACGGATGCCACGCCGCGGCGAAAACTCCACCAACGACCCCAAGCCTCGCCGCTCGCCCGCGACCTCGTCGCCCGCCCCGATCGACCAGCCTCCGCCCGTCGCACTCGTCTGGCGCACCAAGGCCGTCCGCGATCGCCTCCTCGCCCACCTCGCGCACGCCGGCCTCATCGTGCAGCCCGCGGACTCGCTCCCCTCCGAGATGGCCCGCCTCGACCTCGATCAACTCATCCTCGTCCATGACGACTCCTCCCCACATACGTGGGAGACGCTCAAGAGCCTCAGCGCACGAGGACACGCCTGCATCCTCATCAGCGAAACGCCCACCGACGCCATCCTGGCCCAGGCGCTCCGCGCCGGCGTGCTCGACGTGTTCCCCATCCGTCTCTCGCGCGCCGAGTTCCTCGCTCGACTCTCCGAAGCCGTCGCCCGCCACCGCGACCGGACTCGTCGTGAGTCCGCCGCGCTCGCGCGAGCCTCGCGCTTGACCGCCCTCTGCAAGGGCCTCATCAAATCCCGCCGCGACCTCGTCGCCCACTTCACCACCCTCTGCGGCGACATGGCGGCCACCACCAGCGACCTCTCCAGCCAACTCGACCTCGCCTCCCTCGCCAGCGAGTTCAACAGCCTCATCCGCCAGGAACTCGACATCGAGGGCCTCCTCCGCACCGTCCTCGAATACGCCCTCCCACGCATCGGCAACACCAACGCCGCCATCTTCCTCCCCGCCACCTCGGGCGAGTTCTCCCTCGGCGCCTACGTCAACTACGACTGCCCGCGCGACTCCGCCGAAGTCCTCCTCGAACACATGTCCAACTGCGTCGCGCCCGCCTTCGAGCACGAGCAGGACATCGCCGTCCTCCCCACCCAGGCCGACCTCGTCAAGAAACTCGGCCACCACGCCCACTGGATCGAAGACTCCACGCTCCTCGCCTTCCCGTGCCGGCACGACAACGAATGCCTCGCCATCGTGACCCTCTTCCGAGATCGCAAGACCCCCTTCCCCGCCGGGCAACTCCCCATGCTCCGCCTCATCCGCGACCTCTTCGCACGCCAACTCGCCCGCGTCATCCACACCCACCATCGCCACCTCCCTCGCGAAAAATGGGGCCACTTCGGCGAGCCCGAGGGCGGCAACGACATCGACCTCGCCGCCTGACTCCCATCTCCCAGATGGAAGCGAGGCCCGCGTTGTGCGTGGCCCTCTTCTTCCCTGTGGTCTCTCCGGAATGTCCACGCTCGCTCCGCGAGGGCGCCCGAAGGACGGTCTTACTCCCCTCGCCGACGCCACCGATCCATCGCCACCGCGACGATGATGATGTGCCCCACGATGATCTCTTGCACAAACTGCGGCCACATCAGCGCGGCACACCGATTCCGCAAGTACGCCATCATCAGCGCCCCGATCACCGTCCCCAGGATCGACCCCGATCCGCCCGCGAGCGATCCCCCTCCGATCACCACCGCCGCCACCGCATCCAACTCGTATCCGACCGCGCCCGTCGGGTCTCCCACCGTCAGCCGCCCAAACTGCAACAGGCCCGCCACCCCCACGAAGCCCCCGCACATCGCATAGACATACACCCTGCATCGACCGATGCGGAGCCCCGCATGCCGCGCCGCCGTCTCGTTCGAGCCGATCGCGATCATGTGCCGCCCGAACGTCGTGTATCGGAGCACTCCCGCCGCACCCAGCGCGAGCGCCGCCATCAACCACACGCCCGGCGCGACCACCCACGCGGGCGATGCCGGGATCGGCTGCATCATCGCGTTCAGCCCATGATCCGGCGCGCTCACCACTCCGCTCCCCGCCAGCCACTTCGCAACCCCGCGGAAAAAACCCAGCGTCCCCAGCGTCGCGATAAACGCCGGCAAGCGCAGCCCCGTCACCAGCAGCCCGTTGTAGACCCCGCACAACACCCCCGTCCCGATCGCCGTCAGCACCACGCCCGCCGCCGGCACGCCCCGCGCCGACGCGAGCGCCGCCGTCACCCCGCACAGCGCCAAGCCCGAACCGACCGACAGGTCAATCCCGCCCGAGAGCACCACCAGCGTCATCCCGATCCCCAGAATCGCCACGATCACCCCGTGCACCAGCACCGTCCGCACATCCAGCAGCGAAACCCCCTTGTGCGGCGGCACCGCCAAGAACACCGCCACCACCACCAGCAATCCAAGAAACGGCCCCAGCCGGCGCCCCCACGCGGACCAGCCGTTGCCACGAATATGTGCCTCGTCACTCATGCCTATCTCGGCCGCACGCCCGCAACTCCACCCATCCTCGTCGAACGGGGCTCCCACCGCCTCTATCCCCTCTCCGTCGGCCAACTCCTCGCCGGTCCGCGAACCACCTCTACCCACCCAACAACGCCTTGAAGTCTGGCCTGAGCAACTCCATCACTTCCGCCTTCTCCATGTTCTCCGGCGTCACGAGCATGGCCCCCGTGTCAATCCTCGTCTCCACCTTCTTCCCGTCCAGCGCCTCGATCGCCGCCTGCACCCCCAGGTACCCCATCCGGATCGGATTTTGCAACACCAGCCCCGCGATCTCCCCCTTCTTCATCGCGTCCACAACCGCCTCGCTCGAATCAAAGCCCACGAACTTCACCTTGCCCGCCATCCCACGCGCCCGAAGCGCCAGGAGCATCCCAAACGCCGACGACTCGTTCGGGCAGAACACGCCCGCGAGGTCCCCGTTCGCCGCGAGCAGGTTCTCCGCCGCTTCCTGGGCCGAGGCCCGCGTCACGCCCGCATAGCGCTTCGGATCGATCACCTCGAGCCCCGCCTTCTTCGCCGCTTGGGCAAACCCTTCCTCGCGCTGCGTCGTGCTCGCCGATCCTTCGTTGTACCTCAGCAACAACGCCTTGCCCTTCCCGCCCATCGCCTTCGCCAGCGCCTCGCCCGCGATCTCGCCCCCCTTGAAGTTGTCGGTCGAGACGATCGTGACAAAGTCCTTCCCCGCCTCGCCCTGCAAGGGCGAATCGATGATCACCACCGGGATCCCCGCCGCCTTCGCCTGCTTCACCGGCTCCACCAGCGCCTGCTCATCCAGCGGCGCCAGCACGATCGCGCTCGCCTTTCCACTGATCAAGTTCTGCACCAACGCGATCTGCTGCTCCCGATCATCCTCCCGCGCCGGACCCGTGAACGACACGCTCACGCCCGCTTCCTTCCCCGCCCGGATCGTCCCCGCCTGCACCGATTTCCAAAACTCGTGCGCCGTCCCCTTGGGCACGACGGCGATCCGGCGTTCGACCTTGGCATCGCGCCCCCTCCCAGCGGGAGCGGGCGAGGGGGTGGGTTCGGCCTTGGTGTTCGTCGAAGACGTGGCACCACGCTTCGCAGGCTCCTTCGACACCGCCGGAGTGTTCGCGCTCGTCCCCGCCCCCGTCCCCCCGGGCTTCTTTTCCTCGCACCCTACAAGTGTGGCCAGCGCGAGCCCAAGTCCCATCACCGCCACGCCCACCCCCACGCCCTTCGCCCATCGCACGCCGCTCACCATGCTCTATCCTCCAGTCGCCGCACGCCCGAACACGTCCGCCGCCGCACATTCCCCGCTCGGGCCACCATCCTAACCAATCTCCGCCCCACCGTCCTTTCCTCCGGTTCCTGCGTCCTCCCGCCTCTATCGTCCCCCATGCCCGCCTTCGCCCAAGCCCTCGACCTCAAGGACGACCCCGCCCTCATCGCCGCCTACAAGGCCCACCACCGCGCCGTCTGGCCCGAGGTCCTCGCCGCCCTCCGTCGCATCGGCATCACCCAGATGCGCATCTATCTCCTCGGCACCCACCTCTTCATGCACTTCGAAGCCATCGACGGCTTCGACCCTGCCCGCGACTTCCAGACGTTCACGCTCGACCCCAAAGGCCGGGAGTGGGACGCGCTGATGCGCACCTTCCAACAACGCGTCCCCCAGGCAGGGCCGGGCGACTGGTGGACGCCGATGGAACTCGTCTTCGATCTCTCGAGCGACGAGTTCTCCTGCGCCTCGTCAGGCAAGCCATGATCGGGCGCGGTGCAGCGGCGCCAAGTGCCCACGCCGTCCATGCGTCCCGCCGTCATCTTCCCTTTGGAACGTGGTTGGGTGGTCCCGCGTCGCTCCCATGTGCCCTGGCCAGCCCCAGCCCGTCACGTGGACCCCCGGCCCGCGCACCCCAATCCCCTCGCTTTGACGTGAGTCCACGCGCTCGACGACGTTGACTCCGTATGCCCTCCCTCGGACTCCACCCAGCGTCCACGGCTCCCTCCCGCATGTCCTCGGCAGGCTTACACTATTCACGGAGCGAGTTCTCTCGCCCTCGCTCTGTGCCTGCGCCCGCATCTGCCCGTGCGGCGAAGGATTTGTCCTACCAACCCCCCGATCTCGATGCCCTCTTGAAAAAGGCGAAGGCCGGCGATCAGGCCGCGCTCATGGAAGTCCTCGAGAACGCCGGGCCTCAGATCCGTGCCCGCCTCGCCGCCAAGATCAGCGGCCCATGGAAGGCCGCCATCGACGAGGACGACGTGATGCAAGTCACGTACATCGAGGCCGTCATGCGCCTCGACCACTTCACCAGCGGCCAGTACAAAGAGTTCATGGCCTGGCTCAGCCGCCTCGCCGAGAACAACCTCATCGACGCCATCCGCGCCATGGAGTGCGCCAAACGCCCCAACCCCACCAAGAAACTCTCCGTCGCGCCGGGCGTCGATTCCATGACCACCCTCGTCGAACTGCTCGGCGTCACCTACAACACCCCCAGCATGAACGCCGCGCGAGGCGAGGCCGCCGGCATCCTCGAAGACGCCATCAAGGCCCTCCCCCCCGATTACGAGACCGTCATCCGCATGTACGACATCCAGGGCAAAAACGTCCAGGAAGTCGCCACCGAACTCAAACGCAGCGAGGGCGCCGTCTTCATGCTCCGCGCCCGCGCCCACGACCGCCTCCGCGAACTCCTCGGCTCCGGCTCCAAGTTCTTCTCCCGTTCCTCGTGAGTCACGGTCGCCCCGTGCGTTCCTTCTTTCGCGTCCGGCCCTGAGGTACACTTTCGCCGACGGATCTTGGAGGAGCGACGTTGTCCGAACAAGGTGGCATCTCCAGCAAGCCCGCAAGCAAAGAACGCGACCTCATCGCCGGCGCGCTCCGCCAGGCCACCCCGCGCTCCCGCCCCATCCTCCCCGCCATCGACAACGTCCCCCGCGATTCCTTCCCAGGCTACGACATCGTCCGCGAAATCCACCGCGGCGGCCAGGGCGTCGTCTACCAGGCCATCCAGAAATCCACGAATCAAAAGGTCGCCATCAAGGTCATCCGCGAGGGCCCCTTCGCCACCTCCAAGGAACGCCAACGCTTCGAACGCGAGATCCACATCCTCGGCCAACTCAACCACCCCAACATCGTCGGCATCCACGACTCCGGCCAGTCCGCCGGCGTCTCCTACGTCGTGATGGACTACATCCACGGCCAAAACCTCGACGCCTACCTCGCCTCCTCCAAACTCTCCATCGACGACATCCTCAAACTCTTCACCACCATCTGCTCCGCCGTCAACGAGGCCCACCTCCGCGGCGTCGTCCACCGCGACCTCAAGCCCGGCAACATCCTCGTCGATGCCAACGGGCAACCCCACATCCTCGACTTCGGCCTCGCCAAACTCGCCGTCCACGATCCCAGCGACGACGCCCACGTCCGCGCCATGACCATGACCGGGCAGTTCTTGGGCTCCCTCCCCTGGGCCAGCCCCGAACAAGCCATGGGCACCCCCAGCAACATCGACATCCGCACCGACGTCTACTCCCTCGGCGTCATCCTCTACCACATGCTCACCGGCAAGTTCCCCTACAAGGTCGTCGGCAACATGCGCGAGGTCCTCGACAACATCCTCAAGGCCGAGCCCGCCAAGCCCAGCACCATCCGCCGACAGATCAACAACGAGGTCGAAACCATCGTCCTCAAGTGCCTCTCCAAGGAACGCGAACGCCGCTACCAGTCCGCGGGCGAACTCGCTCGCGACATCGCCCATTATCTCGCCGGCGAGCCCATCGAGGCCAAACGAGACAGCGGTTGGTACGTCATCAGCAAGACCCTCACCCGCTACCGCTGGCAAGCCGCCGCCGCCGCCCTCTTCCTCGTCACCCTCTTGGGGTTCGCCCTCTGGATGTCGATCCTCTACAAACGCACCGACGACGCACGCCAGTTCGCCGATCAGAAGTCCCTCGAAGCCGACCAGGCACGCCTCGAGGAATCCCGTCAGAAGGCCATCGCCCAGAAGAACTTCGACGCCGCACGTGCCCTCGCGCGCACCTTCATGTTCGAGTTCAACGAGTCGATCGACAAACTCCGCGGCACCACCCGCTCCCGCGAACTCATCCTCGCCGCCGCCAAAAACTACCTCGAACTCCTCGAAAAGGCCGATCCCCTCAACGCCAAAGACCCCGCCTTCCGTCGCGATCTCGCCAACGCGTACGAGCGCGTGGGCGATCTCCAATGGCGACTCTTCGGCCCGCGCACCGGCTCCAAGGCCGGCGCCCTCGACAACTTCAGAAAGTCCCGCGAGATTCGCCTCGCCCTCGCCGACGAACTCCCCAACGACCCACAGTCCCACGAAGACCTCGCCGAGAGCGCCCGCCGCGCCGCCACGTCGCTCCACGCCGATCGCCAGTATCCCAAGGCCGAGGAGGAGTTCGCCAAGGCCCTCGCCGAACTCCAACTCGCGATCCGCAGCCTCGCTCCGAGCGAAGCCCCACGCGCCGAACTCCTCGCCGATCGCCGCCAGGATTTCACCCTTGAACTCGTCGAGACCCTCACCCGCGCGGCCGAGGAGTCCACCAGGGACGCCGACCAGCAAGCCCCCTTCGTCGCCAGAGCCAAGGACCATATCAAAGACGCTGAAATCTACTGGGCGAGCCGCCAATCCAAGTCCCCAGGCGAACTCCGCCCCCGAAAGGAACTCGCCCGCTGCCTCGTCAAGCGCTCCAAACTCGAGATGGCCCTCGCCACCACCCTCCAACGCGAGTGCATCGCCGCCGCCGAACGAAACGACGCCGAGGTCGTCGATCACCTCCTCCCCAAGGTGCTCGAACGCTTCCGCCAGGCGGGCGAACTCGCCAAGCAGGCCGTGGGCGAGTTCGAACGCCTCGCCGCCGAGTATCCCGCCAACGCCGACGTCCAGCAATCGCTCGGCGTCGCCCACCACGAAGTTGGGCGAGCCAGCATGGAATCCGCCGAGACGCTCTCTCGTGCCGCCCGCGCCTCCAAGGACGCCAGGCTCGACGAACGCCGCACCCAGGCCGACGCCTTCCATGCCGCCGCCCTCGAGTCCTTCACCCGCGCGTTCCAGGTCGCCAAGGCCCTCGCCGATTCCGACGAAGCCAACATCGACCCCCGTCGCGACATGGCCGTCTACACCAACAAGGTCGCCAACGAGTTGCGTGACCTCAATCGCTTGCAGGACGCCCTCGAAGCCTTCGAACGCTCCCTCTCCATGCGCAAAGACCTCGTCCGCACCGACGACACCATCATGCACCGTCGCGACCTCGCCCTCGCACTCTTCAAGCGAGGCGAGATCGAGGCCCTCCTTGCCGACAAACTCGACGACGGCGCCAAGCAAGCCGAACGCTACCACCGCGCCCTCGATTTCCTCGCCCAATCCAAGGCCGAGTTTGATGCCCTTCGAAACAAGGCCGCCCTCGACGACAACGCCGTCGAGTTCGAGGCCGTCCGAAAAAAACTCCTCGCCATCAACGCCAAACTCGACAAACTCCGTGGCGGATGACCTCGCTCCCCAGTCCACCGGGCGCGGACTCGAGCCAGGCTTCTTCCGCCTCCATCTCCGTGCCGATCTCCAACCACCCCCTCTTCCCATCTTCACACCCCCGATCCCCCTCCCTTTCCCGCCCAATCCCTCGTAGAATCTCGCTCGTACCAGCCCTTCGTTCGGGCGCTGAGGAGAGGATCATGCCCATGCGTTTGCCGTCGTCTCGTTCCACGCCGTCCCGCGCGCACGTCGCCGCGCTCGCCCTGCTCGCCGGCGCCGCCCCCGCCCTCGCCCAGACCGACGTTCGCTGGGCCAACCCCGCCAACGGCACCTGGGGCAACTCCGCCAACTGGAGCCCCGCCACCATTCCCAACAACGCCGGCCCAAACACCTTCAACGCCATCTTCGACGCCCTCGGCCCCGCCTACCAGTGCGACCTCGACATCGACGTCACCCTCTCCAACCTCTCCCTCACCTCTCCCAACGCCACCCTCAACCTCGGCACCCCCAACACCCTCAACATCCTCGGCAACTACACCCAACAGGCCGCCTCCGTCATCGGCGGCGTCACCCGCTCCGCCACCACCTCCATCGCCGGCACCGCCACCTTCCGCGGCACCACCCTCATGCACGCCGGACGCTTCGCGATCTCTGGTGGCATCGTCTGCGACACCGATCCCGGCACCGACGTGGACATCTGCGACACCGACATCGACGCCGCAGGCGTCGGCTCCATCGACGGCAACGGCAACATCCTCCTCGGCGCGGGGTCCCAACTCCGCTTCCTCTCCGGGTCGTCCGTCACCATCTCCTCCAACGCCTCCTTCCGCCCCGACGCCATGGCCGACAACTCCGAGGCCGTCACCGTCCAAGGCACCCTCCGAAAACTCGGTGCCGCCGGAACCTCCCAGTTCGTCGGCATCCGCCTCAACAACACCGGAACCATCGACGTCTCCTCCGGCACCCTCTCCGCCGACAACACCCTCACCGCCAACACCCTCCCCAGCGGCGGTTCGTGGATCGTCCGAAATAACGCCACCCTCGACTTCGCTTCCCAAACCCTCAACACCAACCAGGCCTCCATCACCCTCAACGGGGCCAACGCCAACTTCACCCAACTCGCCGCCCTCTCGTCCAACGCCGCCGGCGGCTCCATCACCCTCTCCAACGGCAAGGCCCAGACCTTCACCAACGCCCTCACCAACGCCGGAACCCTCGCCACCACCGGACTCAACTCCTCCATCACCACCGCCAACGCCCTCACCAACTCCGGCACCATCGCCCTCTCCGGGGCCAACACCTCCCTCTCCACCAACGCCACTTCCTCCAACTCCGGCACCATTTCCATGAACGCCAGCAACGGCCGCATCAACGCCAACGACGCCCTCACCAACTCCGGCACCATCTCCATCACCGGCGGCAACGCCCAGATCGTCGTCGCCTCCGGCGCCTCCCTCACCAATAACGCCTCCGGAACCATCACCATCCTCGCCGGCACCAACTCCATCCAGTCCACCGGCACCGTCACCAACAACGGCCGCCTCTCCCTCGGTGCCGGCACCTCCCTCACCGTCTCCGGCCCGGGCCTCCTCACCAACTACAACCCTGTCACCCAAACCCTCTCCGGCGGGACCTTCGACCTCGCGTCCGGCGCCTCCGTCCAGTTCAACGGCACCTCCATCCGCACGCTCAACTCCAAGGTGATCCTCGCCGACACCTCCGCCGTCCTCACCTCCACCGGCGCCGACGACCTTCTCCGCGGTCCCCTCCTCCCCCAAGGGAATCAGTCCGCTCTCGAATCCATCGGCGCGACCGGCGAACTCGCCCTCGGCTCGGGCGAAGACTTCAACTCCAGCGCCTCCTCCGATTTCACCGTCGCCCCCGGCGGGCGCCTCTCCGTCGGGGCCGGCTCCGAGTTCACCGTTCCCGCCGGAAACAACCTCACCAACTTCAACGGCGGCATCTTCCAGGACGGCGCCTTCAACATCCAAGGAACCCTCCGCGCCGACAACCTCGCCATCCACACCATCGACAACCTCCTCACCCTCGACGGTCCCTCTTCGATCTTTGAAAACTCCGCCGGCCTTGACGCTCTGACCCCGCTCACCACCATCGGCTCCAACGGCACCTTCACCATCGCCAACAACCGGGCCGTCACCACCGCCGGGCCACTCACCGTGCAAGCCGGGGGCACCCTCGCCCTCAACAACGGCTCCCTCACCACCGCCGGCGAAGTCACCATCAACGGCACCCTCCAGGGCACCGGCACCCTCAACGGCGCTCCCGTGATCAACGGCACCTGGAACCCCGGCAACTCGCCCGGCCTCTTCACCGTCGCCGGAAACACCCTCCTCAACAACCAAGCCACCCTCCGCATCGAACTCGCCGGCCTCGTCGCCGGCGTCGAGTACGACCAGGTCGTCATCCACGGCGCACTCAACTTTGAGTCCCTCGCCGCCGCCACCCTCGACATCGTCCTCCTCGAAGGTTTCAGGCCCCAGCACGGCGACACCTTCGACATCATCCTCCACAACGAGTTGCAACGCCAAGGCGAGTTCGCACGCTACCGCGGCCTCTCCCTCGACCCCTGGACACACCTCGAAGTCCTTTACCTCAGCGACCGCATCCAACTCGTCGTCGTCCCCGCTCCGGGCGCCGCCGCCCTCACGCTCCTCGGGCTCGCCTCCGCCAAGCGCCGTCGCCGCTGATCCTGTTTTCCCCCTCCCAGTGGGAGCGAACTGGGGCGAGGGTTCGCCTCGTACCCCCAACGCGCAGATGCCCTCGCCCTCAAGATCCTTCCCCGACCTTCCCATCCCCTTCTCTCATACGCTCATTTCAAAATCCCCCATCTTTTTCAGCAATATCCCCCCGCCCGCCCGTTATCCTTTCTGTGCCGCTCGGGGTGGGCGGCGTCGTTTCCACGCGCACCCCCTTTGAGGTTCACTCATGTCCACCGCTCGCTCTGCTTTCCGGACACGCCTCCTCGCGAATCTCCTGTCCATTTCCCTTGCTTCTCTCTCGCTTTCCGTCTTCCTCGTGCCCCACACCGCCCTCGCCCAGCCCGGCCAGGGCGGTGGTCGTGGCCGCGGCCCCGGTATGGGCGGCGGGCCCGGTGGGGGCATGTTCGCCGGCATGCGCGACGGCGCCTCCCGCATCTCCGAACGTCAGTTCAAGACCTACGCCGATCTCCTCAAGTTGACCGACGATCAGCGCGAAGCCGCCGACGCCCTCCGCGAAGGGTTCAACAAGGAACTCGAACTCCAAGATCGCGACATGCAGAAAAAACGCGAAGACGCGATGGACAAGTTCCGTGACTCCCAGGACCCCGCCGTCTGGGACGACATGCGAACCCAAATGGAGAAGGCCCGCGAGAACCGCAAAAAGGCCGAGGCCACCTTCTTCGACGACGTCAAGGCCCTCCTCACACCCGACCAACTCAACGCCTGGCCCAAGGTCGAACGCGCCCACCGTCGCCAGTCCACCATGAACAACGGTCGCCTCAGCGGCGAACGCGTCGACCTCGTCACCGCCGTCGAGGACCTCAAACTCTCCGACGCCGATCGCTCCAAGATCGCCGCCTTGCTCGAGGACTACCAGGAAGAACTCGATCGCGAACTCATCCGCCGCAACAAGAAGCAGGAAGAGTTGCAGGGCCGCATGCGCGAAGTCTTCCAGAACCGCGACCCCGAGGCCGGTCAGAAAATGCTCGAAGAAGGCCGCGCCGCGTCCATCAAGGTCCGCGACATCAACCGCAAGTACGCCCGCCAGATGGAGGAAGCCCTCTCCGAGCCCAAGAAAACCGAGTTGGCCAACTGGTTCAAGCAGCAGTCCTTCCCACGCGTCTATCGCGAGACCCAAGCCAACAAGGAGATCAAGGCCGCCCTCGAGTTCAACGACCTCGACCCCGCGCAGAAAGACGCCCTCACCGCCCTCCGCGAGTCCTTCTCGCGCGACCTCGACAACACCAACGAGAAACTCGCCGCCGCCATCGAACGCCAGGAGATGGAGTTCAACGTCCAGCGCATGATGAACCGCTTCGCCGGCGGCGGCGACGATCAGGACGATCCCACCGCCGATCTTCGCCGCCAGCGCCGTGACCTCGAAAAGGCCGCCTCCGACAGCCTCCGCAAGATCCTCAAGTCCGAGCAGGCCGACCGCCTCCCCAAGCCCGATCCCGACGCCGACAACTTCGACCGTGGCCCGGGCAATCGTGGACCCGGCAACAACAACCGTGCCCGCAACATCCCCCGCGATCGCACCTGACCTCGCCTCCACTCCATCTTCCACGTTCCCCGCCGCGACTCGGGCCATCTCGCCCGAGTCGCGTTCGTTCCTCCCCCCACGCTCCCCCTCGCCCTCCGCGACGGAGGCCCCACCCTCGCGCATCTACGCTCAAAGGCTTCCCGTGGTCCTTCCACCCCGGGTCGCTCGTTCGCCGGAGATCATTATGCGCCTCCTCAAACTCGTGCCCCTCCTCTCCGCCGCCGCGGCTTTCGCCCTCCTCTTCCCCACCGCCCAGGCCCAGCAGCGGTCCATGATGATCACGTCCGAAGTGATCGCCGGTGGCCCCACGGGCGACGCCGACGCCGAGGGCCTCATCTCCTCCCGCTCCCTCGATCGCTACACCCGCCCCCTCAACCTCAACGCCGACCAGAAGGACGCGATCAGCGCCCTGCACGAAGGCTACGTCACCGCCTTCCGCAATGCCTCAAAGGCCCGCCGCGAGGCCATCGAACGTCTCCTCAAGGACAACGACGATGAAGAGGATCGCTCCGTCTTCCTGACCAAGATCCCCGAGGTCCAGAAGACGCACGCCGAGCAAACCCGGAAACTCGAGCAGGCGCTCTTTTCCGACATCAAGTCTCTCCTCTCGCCCGATCAGGAATCCCAGTGGTCCAAGGTCGAGCGCGCCCGCCGGCGCGAAGTCGGCCTCCGCATGGGCGGCCTCGTCGGCGGAGACTCCGCCGACCTCACCTCCATCCTCGACGATCTCCGGCTCCCCGACGCCGACCTCGCCCCCGTCGCCGAGTCCATCGAGCACTACGAGGCCGACCTCGATCGCCTACTCGCCGAACGCGACAACCTCAAGTCCGAATTCAAGTTCGAGCCCGGCAAGCCCATCGATGTCGAGGCCATGCAGGCCCGCATGGCCCAGGCTCGCGAGCAGGCCATCAAAGTCCGCGATGTCAACGAACGCCACGCCCGAACCATCGAAGGCCACCTCCCCGAATCCAAGCGAGCCGAGTTTGCCGCCGCCGTCCGTCGCGCCTCCTTTCCCCGCATCTATCGCCCCAGCCGTGCCGAAAAGGAGATCGATGCCGCCCTCAAGTTCGACGACCTCACCTCCGACCAGCGCCAGCAGGTCGAGACCCTCCGTGAGCAGCACCAACGCGACGCCGCTCCCGTCAACGACGCCTGGGCCACCGCCCAACGCGACGCCGACCAAAGGGGTGACACCGGGGGGCAACTGATCGGCCCCGGCGGCGCCGTCATGCGAATGAAGTTCGCCATGGGCGACGAGCAGGAGGAAAAAGGCCCTCTCGCCGATGCTCGAAAAGCCCGCAAAGACCTCGACAAAAAGACCCGCGACCGCCTCAAGGAAATCCTCACCGAAGCCCAACGCGACAGACTCCCAAAGCCCGACAGCACGGATGATTCCGGCGCCATGATCGCCCCGGGCGGCGCCCGCGTCATCCGCCGATAGCCCTTCCTCCTCTCCGTCCGCTCGTTCTCCCTTCGTAACAAGTTGCTCCATCCGCGGTACAACCCCGGTCCCCTCCCGCCCCTCGCAACCACGTGGGGCGTGGTCGGTTTATACTCGCACGTTGTTCCGCGCTCGAGCCCATCGGCCCTCTGTTGGAGCATCCCATGCTGACCCTCGCCACTCTCCCGGCGGCCAAACGCCCTCTCGCCGCACCTTTCTCCCTCCTCCTCTCCCTTGCCTTCATCCTCGCTCTCGTCTCCCCCGCTCGTGCGCAGATCGGGGGGTTGTTCGGGCCCTCCGGCTCCTTCGAGGGCGGCATCACCCGCAAGGGCGTCAACGCCTACGCCAAAATCCTCTCCCTCGATGAGACCCAGAAAGACGCCGCCCTCGACCTCATGAAGGGCAACCGCGCCGCCCTCAAGGAACTCCAGAAAGAGATGGAAGCCAAGTCCAACGCCCTCCAGGAAAAAATGCGAGAGGCCGGCGACTTCCAACTCATGGCCAAGGAAATGCCCGCCATCGCCAAGGAAGCGATGAACAAGGCCCGTGCCATCGAAAAGTCCTTCTTCGAAGACCTCAAGGCCCTCCTCACCCCCGAGCAGGAAGCCAAGTTCAACCTCGTCGAGTACCACCGCCGCCGAGAGACCTGGCTCCGCATCGGCCTCCGCAGCGGCCAAGGCGTCGACCTCATCGAAGCCCTCGAAAAGAACAAGATCGATCCCAAATCCAACCCCGAACTCAACGAGGCCGTCACCGCCTACATGGAAAACATCGACAAACTCCTCCGCCCCGTCGAAGGTCTCCTCGACGAGGCTATGACCAAAATGTTCGACAAGATGGGCAAGGGCGACTTCATGACCATGGCCGACGCCTTCGTCCCCATGGACGACCAAGCCAAGAAAATCCGCGACCTCAACCGCGACGCCGCTCGAAAAATCCTCCCCCTCCTCAGCGACAAGGACCGCGCCGCCGTCGACCTCGAGATCAAACGCCGATCCTTCCCCCGCATCTACAAAGAGTCCAACCCCGAACGCGCCATGGCCGCCGCCCTCAAGTTCGACGATGCCACCCCGGACCAGAAGGAGGCCATCAAGTCCCTCCAGGAATCCTACAAGCGCGACGCCGAAACCGCCAACGACAAGTGGGCCGCCGCCCAGGAAGAAAAAGAAGAAAAGAAGGGCGGCAAGGTCAAAATGATGATGAACATGTGGCAAGAGCAGGGCGGTGAAGACGACGCGGCCAAGGCCAAGAAAGTCCGCGAAGAACTCGACGCCAAAACCATCGACCGCCTCAAAGCAATCTTGAAGGAAGATCAGCGTTCCAAACTCCCAGCCGACAAGAAAGACGGCTTCAACCCCATGGAAGACCTCATGCCCGGCTTCGAAAAGGATGAAGGCGAAGATTGACTCCCCTCCGCCATCGCACGCGGCGCAGGCGTCGCTTTGCCGTTCCTCCGGCCCCGCCACCGGCGTGAAGGGTCGTACGAGCCTTCGCGGGTGTGACGGAGGAAACGCCCTCAGGGGTGAGCGCGTCGCTCACCCCATCGCCGTTGAATGACGTACCAAGTTCCGCCTCAACACATGACCTCGCTCAGCCCCTCATCTTCCCCCCCCGATCGCCACGCCACGCTCACCCCCTCACCGAGCCAGCCTCCCTCCAAACTCGACCAAAAGCCCGACGTCGATCCCAACGCCGCCAGACTCATCTCCACCGAGCACGCCGTTCGACTCCGCGCCGTCCCCTACGCCTTCAGCGGCCGTCGCCTCCTCGTCGCCATGCTCGACCCCACCGACATCGCCGCCGGCGATGAAATCTCCGTCGTCGCCGGACGCCCCATCACCCGCGTCCCCATCGCCCAGGACGCCTTCACCGATCTCCTCCGCTCAACCTACGGCATCACCGCCGCCCAAATGGCCGCCCGCCTCGGCGGCTCCGCGCAAGAAGACGACCTCGTCGCCAACCTCGAAGCCATCGAGGCCGACGACCTCCACCGGATGGCCGAGCAGCCCTCCCTCATCAACCTCGTCAACCTCACCATCCTCGAGGCCATCCGCGCCCGCGCCTCCGACATCCACGTCGAACCCTTCGAAAAGAAACTCTCCATCAAGTACCGCGTCGACGGCTCCCTCGTCGAACAACAACCCCCCCCCAAGCACCTCCAGCCCGCCATCACCAGCCGCATCAAAATCATGGCCGGCATGAACATCGCCGAGCGCTACGCCCCCCAGGACGGCCACATCACCCTCCGCTTCGAAGGTCGCAAAATCGACATCCGCGTCTCCACCGTCCCCACCATCTACGGCGAATCGGTGGTCATGCGCATCCTCGACAAAGAGTCCATCCAACTCGATCTCGCCACCCTCGGCATGCGCGAAGCCGACCGCGCCGTCATGCAGAAACTCATCGACCTGCCCCACGGCATGGTCCTCGTCACCGGGCCCACAGGCTCCGGCAAAACCACCACCCTCTACGCCGCCCTCACCAAACTCTACGACCCCTCCCTCAAAATCATCACCATCGAAGACCCCGTCGAATACGAACTCGACGGCGTCAACCAGATCCCCGTCAACCCCAAGCGCGGCCTCTCCTTCGCCCAGGGACTCCGCTCAATTCTGAGGCAAGACCCCGACGTCATCATGGTCGGCGAAATCCGCGACGCCGAAACCGCCGAAATCTCCGTCCGCGCCGCCCTCACCGGCCACCTCCTCTTCTCCACCCTCCACACCAACAACGCCATCTCCGCCGCCGGCCGCCTCCTCGACATGGGCATCGAGCCCTTCCTCCTCTCCAGCGTGCTCGAAGGCATCCTCGCCCAACGCCTGGGCCGCCGAACCTGCCAGCACTGCAGGCGACAGATCCCCTTGACCGAAGAGGTCATGCACCGCCTCGCTCCCTCAGAGTTGAGGATGTTCTCCGCCAACATGTCCTGGAAGGGTGCCGGCTGCGACAAGTGCGACGGTTCGGGTGGCCGCGGCCGCATCGGCTTCTACGAAACCATCCTCACCACCCCCGCCATCCGCCAGGGCATCTCCCAACGCATCTCCGCCCCCGACATGATGAAACTCCTCGGACCCGACTTCGTCACCATGCGCCGCGACGGCATGATGAAGGCCGCCAACGGCGAAACCACCGTCGAAGAAGTCCTCCGCGCCACCCAGGACGCCGACGACCCAACCAACGGCAACATCCCCGCCGGAAAGGTGGGTGCCTAGTGCCCACCTTCTCCTATCGCCGCATGGGCGCCTCCAACGGCGCCGCCACCATCGAAGCCCCCGACCGCGCCGCCGCCATCCGCGAACTCCTCCGCCGTGGCGAAACCCCCTCCCGACTCGAAGAACTCGCCACCCCACGAATCCTCACCGCCAGCGAGGATGAGGCGACTTCGTCCGTCGATGCCCGAAGCGCCAGCGAAGGCACTCCCACATTCTCCTCCTCCGCCATGTCCCGCGCCGAAGTCGCGGCCTTCATCCGCGAACTCGGCACCGCCACCATCGCCGGACTCCCCCTCATCCAGGCCCTCCGCACCATCGCCCGCCAAGGCCGCTCCCCCAAGCAGAAGGCCATGCTCGCCCAGATCATCGACGACGTCGAGCACGGCAAATCCCTCGCCGACGCCGCCCATCACTTCGAGAGCACCTTTGGCGAACTCGCCGTCAACCTCATCCGCGCGGGCGAAGCCTCCGGCAAACTCGGCGACGTCCTCATGCAGGCCGCGTCGCTCCTCGACCGCGACGTCAAACTCCGCCGCACCATCTTGGGCGCCACCCTCTACCCCGCCATCCTCCTCTTCCTCATCGTCGTCGCCATCATCATCATGGTCACCGTCATCGTCCCCAAGGTCTTGAAGACCGCCGCCGGACAGATCAAAGAACTCCCCTGGCCCACGCAGGTCGTCCAGGCCTTCGCCAACTTCTTCGGCTCCTACTGGTTCGTCATCATCCCCGCCGTCGTCATCGCCATCATCGCGATCATCCGCACCTACCGCACCCCAGGCCCGCGCCTCACCATCGATCGCACCCTCCTCCAGATCCCCATCATGGGCCGAATGCTCCGCGACGTCGCCGTCGCACGCTTCACCCGTACCCTCGGCACGCTCACCTCCTCAGGCCTCCCCATCCTCCAGGCCCTCAAAATCACCAAGGGCACCCTCGGCAACCGCGCCATGGAAGTCGTCATCGACCAAGTCTGCGATCAGGTCGCCGGCGGCAAAACCATCGCCGACCCCATGGAACGCTCCGGTTACTTCCCGCCCATGCTCGTCCAGATCGTCAACCTCGGCGAACGCTCGGGCAGGCTCGACGAAATGCTCCTCCAGGCCGCCGACGCCTTCGAAGACAAAACCGAAACCTCCGTCAAACTCTTCACCACCGCCCTCCCTCCCTTCCTCGTCGTCTTCATGGCCATGGCCGTCGGCTTCATCGTCCTCTCCATCCTCCTCCCTCTCCTCGAACTTCAAAAAGCAGTGGGGGGGTAGACCGTCCACATCCCGAAGTACAGGCGACGGTTCTTCCGCCTTCCGCTCCCCGTTCCCCCCTTTTCCGTCAACATCGGAGTTCAGCCACACAAGTCCGTGTGGGACCTCTCAGGAGATTCCGAATCATGAACCATCGCCGCCACACCTGCCGCTCCGCGTTCACCATCATCGAAGTCATCGTCATCGTCGTCATCCTCGGCATCATCGCCGCCGTCATCG
Organism: uncultured Phycisphaeraceae bacterium; assembly: GCA_964543905.1. Taxonomy (GTDB): domain Bacteria; phylum Planctomycetota; class Phycisphaerae; order Phycisphaerales; family UBA1924. The sequence continues at coordinate 4,159 of CAZIZO010000021.1, read as the reverse complement.
CCCCTCGCCTCATCAACCGCATCGGCCAATCGAAAACCGCCGTCGCCCAGTCCAACGCCGCCGCCCTCGCCACCGCCATGCGAACCTTCATCATCGACTGCGGCAATCCCGAGTCCGGCGCCACCCTCTCCGTCCTCATCGAACGCCCCAGCAACGTCGCCGAATCCGCCTGGAAAGGCCCCTACGTCAACAACCCCGACGAACTCAAAGACCCCTGGGGAAAGGAGTTCATCCTCCTCATCCCCGGACAGTTCAACGCCGACTTCGACATCGTCTCCTACGGCGCCGACGGCCAGCAAGGCGGCGAGGGCGAGAACGCCGACATCGTCAACGGAAAGAAGTGACTCGTGACTCGTCACCCGCGACCCGCCATCTCACCAGTGCCCGCTCCCCCTCCAAGAGGCGGGTGCCCCGGTGAACGGTTCGCGCTCTCCCCTCGCCTCGCCGGTCCTGTCTCCTCGTTTACGCATCCCTCCCTCGTTGCGTCCAACGTCCGTCCCGCCTTCACCCTCATCGAACTCGTCGTCGTCATCGTCCTCCTCGCCATCTTCGCCGGCGCCGTGGCCCCCCGCTTCCTTTCCCTCGGCTCGCGCCGTGCCGAGTCCGAGGTCCAGGCCGTCGCGGCCCTCCTCTCCGCCGCCGCCATGCGCGATGAACTGACCAGCCAGCCCATCGCCCTCGCCTTCGACGCCGAAACCTCGCGCCTCTCCATGCTCTCCGTCCAGGCCGCCTCCGCCGACGCCGTCCCCCTCTGGAAGCAAGACCCCATCGTCGCCCCCGTCGCACTCTCCGACGCCCGAATCGTCTCGATCCAGTCCGGCGTGCGCACCCTCGACCCACGCGAATGGCGCGTCGACTTCCCCCAGATCGAGCCCCGCGAAAAACTCACCATCGAACTCGCCGACGCCAAGGACGACGCCCGATGGGTCCTCATCCTCAGCCCCACCGCCACCGCCGCCTCCCTCATCCCCGGCTCCGAGAAGGACCTCCCCACCGACGAAACCGACCTCGACCAGATCGGGAGGGAGGAAGATACATGGTAGGAGCAAGCCACATAAATGTGTCTTCTCCACACGCCCCCTCCGATCCGCGAGTGAGAGGGCGCCGCGCCATGCTCCTCGCCGAGGTCATCATCGCCGTCGTCCTCCTCGCCGCCTCCCTCGCCGTCGTCCTCGCCATGGCCGGCCGCTCCCTCTCCGCCCAACGCACCGGCGAAGAACTCCAGATCGCCGCCATGCTCCTCGACGAACAACTCAACCTCGTCCTCGCCCGCGGCCCAGACAACTACGCCGCCACCTTTCCCACCGAAGGTCCCTGCGACGCCCCCTATTCCAACTACGCCTTCGCCCTCTCCTTCTCCGGCGGGACCGCCGGCGAGCCCTACACCGTCACCGCCACCGTCTCCTGGCTCCACAACGGCAAGCCCATGTCCGAGTCCGTCCAGACCTTCATCGCCCCCCGCCTGGGCGACGAGCCCGACCCCGACCGCCGCCCCGGCGCACCCGTCGAAAGGAGCAACCTTTGATCGCTCCTCGTCCTCGTCCTTCCCCTCGCGCCTTCTCCCTCGTCGAACTCATCGTGGGTGGCGTCATCGCCGCCCTCGTCGCCTCCGCCACCGCCTCCTCCCTCTCCATGCTCCTCAAGAGCCGCGCGACCTCCGCCAACCGGCAGCAAGCCTTCGCCCGCGCCGACGCCGCCGCCAGCCGCATCGCCTCCGACGCCGCCTCCCTCGTCCGCGATCCCGTTCTCGCCATGTCTCGACTTCGCGTCCTCGACCGGGGCGGCGACGCGAATCCACACGACGAACTCCTCCTCCTCACACGCTCCATCCGCCCCATCCGCTCCTCCGAAGATGGCGCCGAAGGCGGCGAGTACGAAGTCCAATACCGCGTCGAGGGCAACGCCTTCGGCCCACGCTCCAACGAATCCCTCTGGCGACGCATCGACCACGCCTTCGACGACAACCAGGAAGGCGGCGGCATCGCCTCCCCCATCGTCCCCTCCGTCTCCTCTCTCTCCATCGAGGCCTACGACGGCGAATCCTGGTATCCCGCCTGGGATTCCGATTCCGACGGCTACCCCCACGCCCTCCGCGTCATCGTCCGCGCCACCTCCGACGATGCCTCCGTCTTCGCCACCGCTCGCCGGGTCATCGCCATCGACCGTACGCCCCTCCCGCCCCCCGAACAAGACGATTCCAACTCCGACTCCCCCAACCAACCCTCCTCACCCTCCACCACGCCCTCCACCTCCAATGCCGGCGGCACAACCCCGCGCGCCACACCCACCGCCCCCAACCCCCGAGGCGGCCGAAATCCCGCCGGTGGCAACCGAAATCCCGGCGCCGGGAACAACGGCGGCGGCAACCGCAACCCCGGTGCCGCCGGCAACCCGGGTCGTCCCGGTGGCAACACCCCCGGCAACCGCGGCGGCGGAAACCAAGGCCCACGCCCTGCCCCCCCCGGCGGCGGCAGTGCGGGCGGCGGCGCCGGTCGAGGAGGTGGCGGATGACCAACCTCAAATCTGTGCCTTCACGCCCCCTCCCGGATGAGAGCGTGGGTTGGGCCGTGGGTTCCGCCCGCCTCTATGCCTCGATCCCTTCTTCTCACTCAAACACTCGACCGCTCAACCACTCGACCACGTCCCATCCCCGCCGACGTGCCACCGTCCTCCTCGTCGTCCTCTGGGCCATCGCCATCGCCATCATCATCGTCGCCACCCTCCAGGCCTCCTCCCTTTCCCAGGCCTCCGCCGGCCGTGAATCCCTCGCCCGCGTCCGCGCCTACTGGGCCGCCCGCGCCGGCGTCGAAGCCGCCATCGCTCGCCTCGAAGAAGACTCCCTCTCCCCAGACCCCGACGACGCCTTCCGCCTCTACGACGACCTCGCCTCCGCCGCCCTCGCCTCCCTCCTCAACGCCTCCTTCCGCGTCTCCCATTCCGGACCCCGCGGCGAAGTCCTCGGCCCCGAAGACGCCCACGCCAAACTCAACATCAATCGCCTCAACTTCCAGCAACTCATGAACCTCGAACCCTTCATGACCGAGGACGTCGCCGCCGGCATCCTCGACTGGGTCGATCCCGACGAAGACCCCCAGCCCATCGTCGGCGCCGAAATCTCCGCCTACCAGACCCTCACCTTCAAGTACCAACCCCGCAACGCCCCCATGCGTTCCATCCAAGAACTCGAACTCATCCTCAACGCCGACGCCAACGACGTCCGCGGTGAAGATTGGAACCTCAACGGCTTCCTCGACCCCAACGAAGACGACGGCGACGCCTCCTTCCCACCCGACAACCGCGACGGGAAACTCGACGCTCAATGGTCCGCCATCCTCACCGCCTCCTCCCTCGAAGGCGGCCTCACCATCTCCGCCGAAGTGCCCCTCGACCTCTCCACCGCCGCCGAACGCGACCTCATCTCCCGCACCGGCGTCGATTCCGACCAGGCCAAGGCCATCCTCGACTACGTCGCCGCCAACTCCTCCGCTCGCCTCTCCGACTTCATCCGTCGTGACCTCTCCCAACTCGCCCAGCAATCCGGCGCCGGCGGCAATACCCAGCCACGCGTCGACAACCTCTCCGACGATCAACTCGAAAAACTCCTCGCCGAGTGCTCCATCCCCTCCGCGACCCAACTCTTCCCCAACCCCGGCAAACTCAACATCAACACCTGCGAGCCCGAAGTCCTCCAGATGCTCCCCGACATCGACCCCGCCGTCGCCGACGCCATCGTCTCCGAACGCGCCGGGAAGTCCAAGGGATTCACCTCCGTCCTCGACCTCCGCGACATCTCCGGCGTCGGCCGCCGAACCCTCGCCAACCTCTTCGACCTCCTCACCACACGATCCAACGTCTTCATCGTCCGCTCCCGCGGCCGCGACGCCAAATCCGCCATCGAAGTTGAAATCGTCGCCACCATCGATCGTTCAACCATCCCTGCCACGATCCGTGAAGTCCGAATCCAATGACCTCCACCTCCCTCCCCGTCACGACCACCTCCCGGCATCGACCGGGGGCGGGGGGGGGGGGGGGGGGGGGGGGGGCGGGGGGGCGGGGGGGGGGGGGGGGCGGCGGGGGGGGGGGGGCGCGGGGG
>CAZIZO010000020.1:0-56550 GCA_964543905.1 uncultured Phycisphaeraceae bacterium | reverse complement strand
CGCGCTCTACCTGCTCGGCGCACGCCAGGACCAGATGCTCACCATCGAGGAGTGGACAGACCTGGCCCGCGCCGTCGCCGCGTGCCAGGAGCGGAAGACCGCCGACTACCTGACCGAGCATGACCTCGAGGACATCGCCGAGCGCTACGCCCTCGAATGGGACGAAGCGGTCGACGGCCCGCTCCCGAACCTCGACGAGTGAGGCGCACGTCACGCCTTGCTACCAGCCGCGACACGTGTCGCGGCTTTCTCTTCGGCCGGGCGTGGCGGTGAACACTGCTGCCGCCACCGTTCACCTCAGTCGACCGCTGGCCTGCTCCATGATTTCAGCGGCCACCCGCTCGGGGTTGTAGCCGCCCGAGAGCATGACGCACGGCTTACCCGCCGCGGCCGCATAGTCTCTCGCTTCCTCCGAGTGCAGATGCCCGGTGAGCTTGATGATGACGATGACGACGGCCGTGTCCGGCCGGTAGATCGGCGCCCGCATGGGCGTGCCGGGACCGTGCTCGGTCAGCTCAACCCACTCGGCTTCCTTCAGCTCGAACGCCTGAGTCAGACGCTGCACCGCCTCCGCGTTCCGCTCGCCGCCGATGATCACCATGCGTTTCCCACGCAGCAGTTCCCGCACGCCGAGCACCGATGGACTCCACTCGCGTTCATCGCCGTTCGGCCGCTTGGGGTCTGTCTTCCCGGCCTCGCTCTTGAGCGCCAAGGCACGAGCGATGACGTCGGCCATGAACTCCGAGCCTGCCGATGGCCCGGGCCACGCGGCCGCGGCGACAGACCCGACGGCCTCCGCGATGCGGCGGTCGGTTGTCGCAACGCCCATGCCCTCCAGACGCTTGACGGCATCGGCGATCTTCGTCCAGTGGGCCGGCGCTTCTTCCGGGCGTCCCTTGGTGAGCTGCCCGGCGTGATACCTTATCTGACCCAATGCGTTCTTGACCTTCTTCGCCGCGGCCTCTCGCTCGTCCAGACGCTTGCCCAGCGCCCCGATCCGTGTCCTCAGATCGGCGGCGTTGGCCGGGTCTGCGGGGTCATCGGCGGACATGTGGCGTTCGATGAACACGCGCCGCTCGGCGGTCTCGCGCCGCAGCCAGACGTGCGTTTCGGCTTGATCCCGATCATCGTCGCTGAGCCAGGTTTCAGCGAGTGCGACCCGCAGGGCCGAGTTGGTCTCGGCCAACAGGTGGAACGCAGACTCCTCGTCTTCAGCCCGCCGCCCGTCCGCGACGGCGTCGATTCGACGCACCAACGCGACTGCATCGGCCTGAGCGTCGTAGCAGTCAGCGATCTGCCTGAGAATCGGGTCTGCGGGCTGGGGCTGGTTACGCCAGAACACCCACAGGAAGCAATTCTCCATCGCCTTGGCCGTGGCGATCATGTCGTTGAGGCGCTCGAGCACCTCACGCTCCGCGTCAGGATCGGCGGCCGCTGCACGCCGCTGAATGAAGAGCCGACATGACGCCGCCTTCAGGCGGCATCGCTTCTCGACGAGCGCTAGGTCGATGGTGGATGGGGCGCTGGGACCACCGCCGTCCACATCATCATCGACCGACACGTCCGACGCCGATGCGCGGGCACGTCCCAGTTCTTCGGTCGTCCCCGTGAGCGGCAGATGCACCACGGCATCCCCGATCTTGAGGGGCACGATCGCCGAGGAAACGGGGAGCGTCTTCGGAATGGTCGCCAGCTGCATCTTCGGCTCGATGCTCGGAGCGGGCGACGGGATCGGAGGGGGCGACGCGGGGTCTGGCTCTGGCTGGGCGGTCTCGGCTAGGCTCGGGGCTATCGGCGTTTCGGTCGCGGCTATCGGCTCAACGGCGGCCGGCGCTGGGCCTGCCACGCGCTCGGCCTCTTCGCATAGCCACTTCCCTATCAGCGCAATGGCCCGCCGGAGCGGCTCTGATTTCTCTATGTGCGGCCGTAGCACCTGCGACGCGGCGTCCGCCAGCTGGCGGAGTTCCGACTCGGTCATGGGAGCATCCTCTATTCATGGTGCACGCGATCCTCGGCAGCCACGCGGCTGCGCTCTGCCACCGGAGCCGCTGAATGCTCCGGGTCGGCAGGCTTGGTCTCGCCGATCGAAGGGTATCGGGGAGCGCCTTGGCCGTCCCCTTCCGGGCAACCCGCGGACCGTCCACATCGCCCGCCCCGTCATTCACCACCTGCCCGAATCCGCAGGCATCCCCGGCCCTCCCCGCCGAATCGACGCGTCCACCAGCTGCCAGCAACTGCTACACTCCGCCGATGGCCCGCGCACGTGCTTCCCATCGCCATCCGCCGACCACGCCGGAGGTCATGACGATCTCCGATCTGGCGGTGTATCTACAGATGTCCCAGTCGTCCCTCTACAAACTCGTGCAGCGCGGCAGCGTGCCCGGCCACAAGGTTGGTCGGCACTGGCGGTTCCACAAGGTGTCCATCGACAAGTGGCTGCAGGAGTCCTCCATCAAGCCATCGCATCCCCCGAAGAAGTGAACCCGTGATGATGTCAATCGAACGCACATCAGAGACTCGACGACCTTCGGAGCCTCCGAAGCCGATGCTCTTGCCCCCCTGGACCCCGGGGCCGAGCTGTCACGGGCGAGCTCGACCGGCACGGTCACCCCGCACCTGCATGATGGGAGGGAGCCTGTGTCGCTTCTGACTGATCTGATCACGAAGGCGAAGGCTCAGAACCCGCAGTTGGGGGCCGATCTGGAGCGCGAGTTCCGGGCGCTCTCTTCGCGGCTCTCGTTTGGTTTGAACTTTGAGCGGCATCGCCCCGAAGCCGTGGAGTTGCCGCAGCGCCCGGTGCGGCGCGGCGACAAGGTTCGCATCCTGCCGCCCCGCGGAACGACCACGAAGGGCGACCAGCGGCTGTGGGTTGTGGAAGCGATCCACAAAGCAAAGAAGTCCGCCGACCTTCGGTTGATGGACGCGCATGAACCAGAGACACAGACCGTCGCGATCGAGGATCTTGTCGTGGTTGCCGAGTTCCGTGACACGATCTTCCCGGGCATGGTCTCGACCGGGAAGGTCTCGCGAGGCGGGGGGAAGCCGTGGCACACAGTCATCAACGCCGAGAACTACCACGCCCTGAAGGCGCTGACCTGGACTCACCGCGGCAAGATCGACGTCATCTACATCGACCCGCCGTACAACTCAGGCGCGCGGGACTGGAAGTACAACAACGACTACGTCGAAGGGGACGATCTTTATCGCCACAGCAAATGGCTGGCGATGATGGAGCGTCGCTTACTCGTCGCCAAGGAACTGCTCAACCCGGCCGACTCTGTGCTGATCGTCACGATCGACGAGAAGGAGTATCTGCGGCTCGGCTTGCTGCTTGAGCAGACGTTTCCAGAAGGAAACATCCAGATGGTGACAAGCGTGATCAGCCCCTTTGGCGTTGCACGAGAGAATGAACTGTCGCGAGTTGACGAGTATCTCTTCTTTGTCAGGATCGGTAGTGCATCATTGGGTAGGCCAAACGACTACCGCGCGTTGCTCGCCAGGAATGATGACGAAGAAGACGAGACTGCCCCAGAAGGAAACGAGGAGACCTTTTGGTTCTCTTTCATGCGAGCCGGCAGTAACTCGACGAGGAAGCACTCTCCTGGATGCCATTACCCGATCTTCGTCACCAAAGATGGACAGTTCCATTCGGTGGGAAAGCCTCTTCCCGCTGGGACACCACGCGAAGCGGTACGGCCCCCGCGTGGAACTGTCGCTTGTTGGCCAATCAAGACAAACAAGAAGGATGGCGTGTGGCAGGCTTCTGCCGACTCGGCGCAGGCTTTGTTCGAGAGTGGCTACGCCCGAGTTGGCAAGTTCTCATCGAAACTCGGGCGTCACAGCATTACGTACCTCCGGGATGGGACGATCCAGCGAATCAAGACCAATGAAGTCGTTCTGTCTCCTGATGGCGAGATCACCGTCCTCCGACAGGCTGCGACATCTGGCAGGACCGTGTGGGCATTCTCGTCGCACAACGCGACCTCTCACGGTACCAAGCTGCTTGCCAAGATTCTCCCGGGGCGAAAGTTCCCGTATCCGAAGAGCCTGTTTGCCGTTGAGGATGCCCTGCGGACAACGGTCGCTGGAAAACCGCAGGCTGTTGTTCTCGACTTCTTCTCCGGCTCCGGAACCACTGCTCATGCCGTGATGCGACTCAACAAGCAGGACGGCGGCTCGCGTCAGAGCATCAGCATCACCAACAACGAGGTGAGCGCGGACGAGCAAAAGGCACTGCGGGAGCGTGGCCTGCGCCCAGGCGACCCCGAATGGGAGGCACTCGGCATCTGCGACCACATTACGAAGCCGCGTGTCCAAGCTGCGATTACAGGCAAGACTCCTGAAGGCGACCCAATCAAGGGGGACTACAGGTTCACTGACGAGTTTCCGATAGCCGATGGCTTCGAGGAGAACGCGGAGTTCTTTACGCTGACCTATGAGACGCCCGTCGGCGTGAGCTACCAGACCGCGTTCTCGCGGATCGCGCCCCTGCTGTGGCTGCGTGCGGGGAGTGTGGGGCGGCGCATCGACAAGCTGCCCGCAGCGGGGTGGGACGTGGCTGACTCCTACGGGCTCTTGGTCGATCTGGATACCGCGACAGACTTCCTGAAGGCGGCACGCAAGGCGAAGTCGCTCCGAGTCGCGTTCATCGTCACGGACGATGAGCGTCGCTTCCAAGCCCTGTCCCGGCGACTGCCGGAGGGCGTCGACACGGTCCGGTTGTACGAGTCGTACCTGACCAACTTCGCGTTCGCAAACGGAGATGGCGCATGAAGTTCACCCTCCACGGCTATCAGAATGATGCGGTCCGCGAAGTGTTGGCCAACCTGAAGAAGGCCCGCCGGCGCTGGCACCAGGACAAAGATCGCCATGCCTTCTCGCTGACAGCGGTGACCGGGGCGGGCAAGACTGTCATGGCCGCTGCGGTGTTCGAGGCGCTGTTCCACGGCGACGATGCGTTCGAGTTCGACCGCGATCCCGGCGCGGTCGTCATCTGGTTCAGTGACGACCCTTCGCTCAACGAGCAGACCCGCTTCCGGCTCATGGAGTCCTCCGACCGGCTGCGGCACACGGATCTGGTGGTCGTCGAGAACACTTTCAACAGGCCGAAGCTGGAGGCGGGGAAGATCTACTTCCTCAACACCCAGAAACTCGGCAAGAAGAGCCTGTTGGTGCGGGGCTTCGACGGCGACGAGGATGGAACGTTCCCCGAGATGCGGCCCGATCTGCGGAGCCACACCATCTGGGACATCATCCGGAACACAATCGAGGATCCGGAACTGACGCTCTACATGGTGCTCGACGAGGCGCACCGGGGCATGGGGACGGAGAATCGCGAGAAGTCGACGATCGTGAAGCGGTTGATCAACGGCGAGAAGGGCGTGCCGGGCATCCCAGTCGTGTGGGGCATCTCCGCGACCGTGGAACGCTTCGATCGGGCGATGGAGGGAGCACGCGGCCGCAGCACCCTGCCACCCGTGACCGTGGATCCCGTGCTGGTGCAAAACTCCGGCTTGCTCAAGGACACGATCGTCCTGGACATCCCCGACGAGGCTGGCGACTTCGACACGGTGCTGGTCCGCCGCGCCACCGACAAGTTGCGCGAGTCCACCGAGGGGTGGTCGGCCTACGCCGCGCAGCAGAACTCCGGCACGCCCGTGCTGCCGCTGATGGTGCTGCAGGTCCCCAATACCCCGAGCCACAACGACATCGGCCGCACGCTTGAAACGATCTTCCAGCAGTGGCCGGAGCTTGGTGAGACCTGCGTCGCGCACGTCTTCGGCGATCACACGACGCAGACCTTCGGCAAGTACTCCGTGCCCTACATCCAGCCGCAGCGCGTCCAGGACGACACGTGGGTTCGGATCTTGATCGCGAAGGACGCCATCAGCACGGGATGGGACTGCCCCCGCGCTGAGGTGATGATCTCATTCCGTCCCGCGCAGGACCGGACGTACATCGCGCAGCTGCTGGGCCGCATGGTCCGCACGCCACTCGCGCGGCGAATACCTGGCAACGACAGGCTCAACGCGGTGGACTGCCTGTTGCCGAAGTTTGACAAGGAAACGGTCGAGGATGTCGTTCGTGCGTTGCGAGAGGGCGGTGGCGACACACCTCCGACCGGCCGCATCCTCGTCAACCCTGTGGAGATGAAGCCGAACCCCGCCGTGCCCGAGGCGGTTTGGCAGAAGTTCATCTCCTTGCCTTCGCAGACTCGGCCGCAGCGGGGCGCGAAGCCGGCGGTGCGCCTGACAGCGCTGGCACACGAATTGGCAACTGACGGCCTCCTCCCGGGAGCTGGTGGAAAAGCCCACTCGGCGATGCACAAGATGCTGGACGGCTTCGTTTCGAGCAATGCTCGAGCGTTCGAAGCGAAACGGGCCCAGGTCATGACGGTCAATGGCCGGACGGTCATCGCCGACCTGCGAACCGGCATGCTCAGCGATGGACACTTTCAGGCGGATGCTGACGACGCGGTCGTAGGCGACGCTTACCGCCGCACCGCACGAATCATCAGCCCCGACATCGCACGCACATACACGGTGGAGCGAGCCAAGCGGAAGCCGGAGGCCGAGGATGATCTTGACGGCGCCCTCATCGAAGCACGCGAGGAGGTGGCAGCGCTCCACTTGATGGACAACCTGCAGGTCCTGTTTGATGCCGAGGCAAAGCGTCTCGCGGATCAGTGGTTCGCTGATCACCACGAGCGGATCAAACGCCTCTCGGATGAACGCCAGGAGGCATACAGGCAGATTGCGGCGCTGAGCACTGCTCCTCAGGATGTGGATCTTGTGCGTCCCGTTTCGCGATTCGAGCCGACGAGTGTTCGAGAAAACGACGTGGAGAGCCCCATCCCCGTCTATCCAAACCACCTTCTCTGCGACGCGGACAGCAATTACCCGGCTGAGCTCTTGACCTGGGAGCGGGCGGTGCTTGACGCGGAGATGTCGCGGCAGGGCTTCATGTTCTGGTACCGCAACCCCGATCGGCCGAGCCAGGATTCACTGGGCGTCGCGTACACGCTGGGCGAGGAGACGCAGATCCTCAGGCCGGACTTCCTCTTCTTTGCGAAGCAGGGCAAGGACGTCGTAGTGGACATCGTCGACCCGCACGGATTCCACCTCGCAGATGCACTCCCAAAGCTGCAGGGTCTCGCTCAGTTTGCAGAGAAGCACCGGCAGGCATTCCGCCGCATCGAGGCCGTCGCCGAGATCGGTGCAGGCAAACTTCGGGTGCTGGACTTGACCAAAGCCGAAGTTCGAAGCGCGGTCATGGCGGCATCCAGCGCGGAGTCGCTGTATCGCAGTGCGACCGCGACCAACTACGGGTAAACGAGTCTGGTCTCGGCTGTCGAGCCCGAAGTGACATCTTGAAGACGACACGCGCGCCCGGAGTCGGCGGGCGTCGTGAACCGCGACCCGCGGACGCGAGATGACCCGTGGCGACTCTACGTGCCTCGGGGCGCTCGGCCGCCAGATTTCCGGGCAGATGGCCTTTCGGCTGCATAGGGAACACATAGAGAGGCATGCGATGACCCGCACTGACCCTGCCCCCCAGCCGGAATCGGCCTGGGCGTGGCGGACAGGGAACCGCGGGACGGCGTATGCAGCCGGGGGACTGACCGTGTGTTTCGCGACACAGCCCTAGCCGGAAAAGCATAATGGCATACCGGAAGTCCCTCGCGGACAGGCCATGACAGGAATCTGCACGAAAATGACTCAGGTGTTCGGCACTTTCGCCGTGAACGGGTTAGATGCTCTATGGCGGAGTGCGTCTTCGGCACGAACTGGCCGCTTCCGCGCGACGGATTGGTGTGAACGTCAGAGAGGTACTGGGGGACGCTGGCCATGACGCATGATGACAGGAACACGAATTCGCGCGACACTTTTCGATGGTCGCGCAGATATAGGGAGCACCGAGGCCCTCAACGCCCCGGAGAATCCTCCCGAGTCTTCGCCACGCCGCGTGGCTTTCGCGTAGATGGGTGATGTAGAGCCTCACCCACCTACGCGCACAACCGAACCAGCCACCCAGCCCAATCCAGCCAACCTGCCGCGATCCAACACCAGCCCGCCCCGCCGCACGGTGCGCCGGGGTTCCCGTTGTCCTGCGCCTGCGAGCCGGCTGATCCCGCTCGCGGCGGCACTCTGGGTGCATTCATGGATGAACTTCAGGTTCGAAAGACGGACGTCGCGGTGATCAGCGTGCGCGAGGTGGCGGAACTCCTCGGGGTGAACACTCGCACGGTCTGGAGGCTGTGTCAGCGGAACGAGCTTCCCCCGCCGCTTCGGCTCGGGACCAGGATTTTGCGTTGGAGGCTTGTTGATATTCGTGAGCACCTGGATCGCAAGGCCGGTGGTGACATGGCCGAGTCCCGGGCGACGTCGGGTGGGCGGGGGGCCCGTCGATGAGCGAGGGGCTCCACGCGAACAACATGCCCCCCGGCACGGCCGCGCACGGCTGGCTCGCCATCGGCGGCGAGCGGGTCGAGGGCGGGTGGCGCTACCCCGAGCGGAACGCCCAGGGCGAGCGGATCGGCACGATCACGCGCCGGGACGCTCCGACCGAGGGCCAGCCGCGCTACACCGCCGCGAAGGGCGGCAAGCGCGGGCTGATCTTCCCAGCGGACGGTCTGCCTGCGTATGCGGGCACGAGCCTGCGTGATCCGATCCTCGTCGCCGAGGGGGCGAGCGATACGGCGTGCCTGCACACGTTCGCCTTCACGGCGGTGGGCGCGCCGATGGCAGGGCGCGGTGGAGATGAGCTCGCCCGCCTGCTCCGAGACCGGCATGTCGTTCTCATCGGCGACAACGACACCGCTGGCCGGAAGAGCATCGAGTCGCTGTGCGCCGCGCTCGTCGGTGTGTGCGTCTCTGTGCGCTTCACGTTCCCACCGGAAGGGCACAAGGACGTGCGGTCGTGGGTCGCTGACGGCGGGGCCGGTGTTGCGGATATCGCTCGGCTGATCGAAGAGGCTCAGACATATACACCTCCAGCACTGGCGACGCCGGAGCGTCCGTCGGTACCGGAGTTCGTGCCCTTCCCGACGGACGCGCTGCCGAAAGCCGCGGCCGATCTCGTGCGGGCCGGCGCGGATTCACTGCAGGTGGATCCGGGGATGCTCGGACCGCTCGCGTTGGCGGCGATGGCATCCGCGGTCGGAAACAGCCGAACCATAGCACTGCACGCCTCCTGGCAAGAGCCCGCCATCATTTGGGCGGTCGTCGTCGCGCCATCTGGCTCGGGCAAATCACCGGCCCTCGATCTCGTCACCCGCCCCGCCGAGCGCCGGGACGCCGACGCGCTTCGCGAGCACAAGCAAGCGATGAAGGCGCACGCCGCTGCCCTGGCCCTCCACGAGAAGGCGATGCGGGGCTGGGAGCGGGGTGCGGGGGGGGCTGGCAAGGGCAATCTGCCCGCGACACCGCCCGTCGCGCCGGAAGCGCCGGTCTGTGAGAGGTTCGTCACTTCGGACGTCACGTTCGAGGCACTCGCCGCGATGCTCGCCGCCAGCCCCCGCGGCATGCTGCTGGCTTGTGACGAACTCGCCGCCTGGTTGAACTTCGGCCGGTACTCCGCCAACGGTGGGCGTGCCGCGAGTGAGGCCGCTCGCTGGCTGCCGATGCACCGGGCTCAGCCACTGAAGGTCGATCGCAAAACGGCCCCGCCCATCCGCGTCGAGCGCGCCGCCCTGATCGTCTCGGGGTTGATCCAGCCTTCGGTGCTCGCCGCGGCGCTCACGGGCACGGACTTCGACTCGGGGCTGGTGGCCCGGCTCCTGCTGTCGATGCCGCCGATCCCGACGCGACGCTGGCAGCCCGGTGGCATCCCGCCGATGGTCGAGCGGAAGTACAGCGCGATGGTCGAGAAGCTGTACGCGCTCGAGCTCGACGAGGATCAGCACGGGACCCCGGTGCCCCGAGCCCTCTCACTGGACGAGCAGGCCAGTCAGCTTTGGGCCAACTTCTACAACTCCCTGAACGCAGACATGGCAGGCCAGGACGAGCGGGCTCGCGCGATGATGGCGAAGATCGAGTGCGCGGCCGCGCGTCTGGCCCTCGTCGTCCACCTCGGCAGGGTCGCCGGCGGCGAGCCTGCGGGTGCCGATGTCATCGACGGCGAGTCGATGCGTCGCGGCATCGAGTTGGCGAACTGGTTCCGTCGCGAGGCCGAGAGGACGTACGCCCGCCTCGCCGAGGGCGATGACGACCGCGAGGCCCGCCAACTGCTTGACATCGTCAGCCGCAAGGGCGGCAGCATCAGCGGGCGTGAACTCGTTCAGTCGAGCAGGAAGTTCAAGACCGTCAAGGACGCCGAGGCCGCGCTGTCGCGGCTGGTGGATGCGGGCCAGGGACAGTGGGTGTACCTGCCGCAATGCGGCCCCGGTGCGCCCAAAGCCCGGAGGTTCGTCCTGCCCGGCGCTTCCGGCGACTCCGTCTACAGAACCCCCGCTGGTGATGCTGCAAACAGGGATTCTGTTTGTGTAGACGGTGTAGACACGTCCGCCTCCACACCCGCTGGAGGTGCCGCGTGATGCGCTGGACTTCCTACTGGACGAAGGCCTTCGACGAGGGGCGGCACATCGACTGTCGCCTCAACGGCGAGTACGTCGCCCGAGTCTTCGAACTCGAGCGGATCGTGGGCTTTCCGGTCAGGCCTCACCGTTGTGGCCGTCAGCGTCGGCTCTTCCTCGCGATGGCGTGCCTGAGGGGGAAGTGGATGGTCGTTGGCGTGTACGGGACATCTGGGGCAGCAAAGTGGGCGTGCGAGCGCGCGCTCGAGGAGGCACTCTCATGAATCGATGGAAACTCAGTCTGCATGAGGCGGGCCGCGCGGTCGCCGCCTATGTGCTCACCAATCACAAAGTCGTGGCGAAGGTGTTCCAGGATGGATGCTCCTGCTGGCCATCCCAGGAGCTCACTCCTGCGAGCAGGGACATCGTGTCAGCCATCGGGCCCCTGGCGGCTGCTCTCGCCGAGTGCGAACTGGAGCCGGCGCTCCCGCCACACTTGCGGAACAAGCTCGTCCAGTTGGAGGCCGTCGGCCAGATCGAGCCGTTCGACCACCTGCTGACCGATCTTCGGGCCGCCACCGAGCTCTCGCTCGCCGCCGAACTCCGCATGGACGGCCCGGAGGACTGGTCAGACCGATGGTCCGAGCGCCGCGAGTGGGCCACCCCGCTCGCCGAGCAACTCATCAGCCAGCACCAAGCCCAGATCGTCAAGGCCGCGCGGGAGCTGTTCCTGCACGGCGCTGTCGTGATCCCCCTTACGGAAAGGACGAAGTCATGATGTCACTCGCACAGATCGCTCAGAACAAGAAGCAGCAGGCCCGCACCGCGTTCATCAACGCGGCGTGGTCCGAGGAGCCGCCGGAGCGCCTGGCGGAGCTCGCCAACGACGCCGGGATCGAGCTCGCTGCGGCGGACGCCATCCTCGCCCGCATCGCGGACATCCGCACCGACATGGCCACCGCGGACACCGTCGCGCATCTCCGGCGTGTGGCGAGTCAGGCGAAGGCCCACTCCGATGCGGTCGGGGCGAAGGCACAGGCTGCCATCGACAAGCTCGAGGCGGAGGCGGAAGCCGTTGCCCGAGAGGCCGATGCCGCGCGGCGCGAACTCGGTGATGCGGAGTCCGCTGCGACGCGTGTGCTTTCCGTCTACGAGGAGGGGCTCATTCCTGTCTCCCGCCTGCCGAAGGAGGTTGCTGCGATGATCGAGCGGAGGTCGCTGGAGGCCAAGGTCAACCAGGCCCACGCCGTGGTCATCGCCGCGACCAACAAGCGCAACAGCCTCCGCGAGGAGGTGCAGCGGCTGGAGCGCGAACTGCAGTACCTGCCCATCTCGCGCGACCGCAAGGAGCAGGAGGCTCGGCTGAACGCTGAGATCGAGCGGGCCAAGGCCGCCCTCGCGGCCGCGGAGGCGCGGCTCAGCGACGCCGAGCGGGCCCATGCCAAGGCCCGCAGCGCCCTGTAGTCCGGCACATCCCACATGCATCGCCCCCTGGCTTTGCCGCCGGGGGGCGACTTGACCCGTGCCACCGGCCAGCCCTGACTGTGACCCCCAACCGCGGCAATCCGCCGAGGTCGGGCCGATGGAGATCCCCGCCCGATGGGCACCGTGTTCCGCAAAGCCTGGACCGCACCCCTGCCGCCCGGCGCGGAGATCATCGTTCAGCGCGGCAAGCGCGTTGCCCGCTACGAACTCCGCAACGGCAAAGTGCGGACCGCCGAGGTGTTCACCGCTGCCGACGGTCGGGTGCGCATTCGCGGCGAGACCAAGTCGTACGTCGCCAAGTTCCGCGACGCGGCCGGATACTGGGTCGAGCGGCCGACCGGCTGTTCCGATGAGACCGCCGCGCGGGCCGTGCTGGCCCAACTGGTCCGCCGGGCCGAGCTGATCCGCGCTGGCGTGATCACGCCTGAGGAAGACGCCGCCTCCCGGCACGGGGCCGAATCGATCGAGACAAATCTGGACGCGTGGCGCGACCACCTGCGGCTCAAGGGCAGCACCGAGCACTGGTACACGCAGGCCCGGCGTCGCGTGGCCCGCGTCGCTACCGACCGGGGCGTGAAGCGCCTGCGAGACTTCACCGCCGCGACGGTCGAGCGCTGGCTCACGGATCAGACGGACCAGAACATGTCGGCGGGCACGCGGAACGGCTATCGGCAGGCGTGCGTCACGTTCGTCAACTGGTGCGTCCGCGCTGGGCGGCTGACACACAACCCGCTGCTGGCCGTCGCGGTGGCGGATCAGCGGGCTGACACGCGGCGGCAGCGCCGGGCCTTGACCGAGGAGGAACTGGCCCGCCTGCTCGACGCCGCGCAGCGCCGCCCGCTGGCCGACGCGATGACCGTACGTCGCGGCGAGGCGAAGGGGCAGGCTCAGGCGAAGGTGACGCCCGCGACGCGCGAGAACCTGCTGCGCATCGGCCGCGAGCGGGCGCTGATCTACAAGACGCTCGTGCTCACCGGCCTGCGGAAGGGCGAGTTGGCCAGCATCACCGTGGGCCAGGTCGATCTCGGCGGCCGGGTGCCGCACCTGTTGCTGAACGCTCGGGACGAGAAGAATCGGCGCGGGTCGGAGATCCCGCTGCGTGCCGGCCTCGCGGCCGACATCCGCTCGTGGCTGGCCGACCGGCTGGCGTGGGCGCAGACGGCCGCCCGCGACGCGGAGGAGCCGATCCCCGCCGCACTGCCGAGCGACGAGCCGCTCTTCGACGTGCCCGAAGGGCTGATCCGTATCTTCGACCGTGATCTGGTCTTCGCCGGACTGGCCCGCATCGAGAAACGCGACGGCAAGGAGGTCGTCATCAAGACCGACGATCGCGGCCGCACGATCGACATCCATGCCCTTCGGCACACCTTCGGCACGCACCTGTCGAAGGCGGGCGTTCCGCTGCGGACGGCTCAGGCCGCCATGCGGCACAGAGACCCAAGCCTGACGGCCAACGTCTACACCGATCCGAAGCTGCTCGATGTGGCCGGGGCGGTGGCGAGCCTGCCGGACCTGCCACTGGATGGGGTTGGCGAGCGACCGGCAGCGGTGGCCGCTCGCTGATGAGTCCACACGGGATTTGCTATTTGGTCACGCTGGCGTACTTGATCGGGTTGGCCGCGCCCCGCTTCCGAAACTCGTCCGGCACCCGCTTGCCCACGTACATCTTGTGGATCTGCTCAGGTGCCTCGCGGCCGACGAACCCGTAGCGCCCCGGCACGTCCTGCCTACCGGGGAAGTTGGTCGCCGTCGCCTCAAGCCATTCATCGGCGATGAACGCCCCCTTGATCACCCCCTGCACGGTCGCGAGGATGACCTCGGCTTTCTTCGCCTTCGCCGGACTGATCTTCCACGCGTAGCGCGTCGCTTCGTACAGAGACGATTCGGCCAAGGCGCTGCGGTTGATGCTGATCAGCACCGCGGTGTGGCGGAACTTGGCAGGCTCCGCGGCGTACTCGCGGATGATCTCCATCGCGTGCATCGCGCCGAACTCGTTGCCGCCCACCCCGCCCGCCTCGTTCGTGAGACCGGGATACGCATCCATCAACGCGGACTCGACCTCGAAGGCCGTCGCCTCATCCATCCCGTGCCGGTGGATGACATGGGCCACCTCGAACCCCGCCAGCCGGATCTGGCGGATGCGCTTCATCTTGTTGTCGAGGTCGTCCCCGTCGATGCCCTGCTCGCCTCGGATGTGCGCGAAGACGCGGTTGCCCTTGCCCTTCCCGACGTAGAACGTCTCGCCGTTGCGCGGGTCGATCAGCCGGTAGACGTACGTCTTGAGCCTCTCGATGACCTCGGGGGGAAACGCTTCGGCGTGCGGGTGGTCCATAATGACCATGATTGTCCACGAAGCCGGACGGCGGCGTCGGAACGACTCGGTCCGACCGCCGATCGGCAGCCTCATCCCCGCCACACCTTGCACACCCGCTTGCACACGCGCTTGCACAAGCGAGCGTCCGCCCAGGTCATTCCCTGTCATCGTCCGGCTGTTGGCCCCGGTCCCGCCGCTCCCGCCCACCTCGCCGGAACTCGCGGAAACCGCGGAGTTTGTCAACGAAAAGCCGCCGGTGTCATCGTGTGACATCGGCGGCAGACAAAGCGGGCGACCGGGATCGAACCGGCGACATTCAGCTTGGGAAGCTGACGTTCTACCGCTGAACTACGCCCGCGGCATATTCCTACTCTAGTCCACTCCCTTCCGTGGCTCAACTCTCGATCTCCTGGCGAGATCGTTCGGCGATGCCCCCACGGTCGGCGGCCTGCTCCTGCCCATAGCGAGTCCGAGCCGTCCTGCCATCACGTGTCTCATCCACCTCGCTCGCGTTGGAACCAATCCGCCTGACCCTCTTCTATACTCCCGGCTTGTCCGCGTTCGGTCGACCTTGCACCCCGCGGCCTCACTCTCCTTGCAGGACCCCCCATGCCCCTGACCGCCGACCAGATCCGCCAGACCTTCATCGACTTTTTCGTCAAAAAGCACGCCCACACCTTTGTTCCCAGTTCGCCCGCGGTGCCGCTCGATGACCCCACCCTTCTCTTCACCAACGCGGGCATGAACCAGTTCAAGCCCATCTTCCTCGGGCAGGCCGACCCCAACTCCGACATGGGACGCCTCAAGCGCGCCGTCAACTCTCAAAAGTGCATCCGCGCCGGCGGCAAGCACAACGACCTCGAGGACGTCGGTAAGGACACCTATCACCACACCTTCTTTGAAATGCTCGGCAACTGGTCCTTCGGCGACTACTTCAAGAAAGAAGCCATCGATTGGTCCTGGGAACTGCTGACGAAAGTCTACGGCCTACCCCCCGCCGCCCTCTACGCGACCTACTTCGGCGGCAACGACGCCGCCGGCATCGGGCCCGACCTCGAAACCAAGGCCCTCTGGGAGCGCTACCTCCCCCCCGAGCGCGTCTTGCCCGGTAACATGAAAGACAACTTCTGGATGATGGGCGACACGGGCCCCTGCGGCCCCTGCACCGAGATCCACGTCGATCGCCTGACCGCCATGGGCGAAGAAGTCCGCATGGTCGCGCACAAGGTCAACGAGAGCGACCCCGACGTCATCGAGATCTGGAACAACGTCTTCATCCAGTTCAACGCCGAATACCCCGACGACGGCCTCGCCATGCTCCACAAGTGGGACACCTTGCCCGAGGCCGAACGCGCCAAACTGCCCTTCAAGTCCCGCGCCGAGGTGGAGGCCAAGTTCCGCAAACTCGTCCCCCTCCCCGCCAAGCACGTCGACACGGGCATGGGTCTCGAGCGCCTCGTCTCCATCCTCCAGCACAAACGCTCGAACTACGACACCGACATCTTCTTCCCCATCTTCGAAGCGATCGAGCGCCTCACCGGGGCTCGCCCCTATGCGGGCAAACTCGGCGCGCATGACAAGGACAACGTCGACACCGCCTACCGCGTCATCGCCGACCACATCCGAACCCTCACCTTTGCCATCACCGACGGCGCCGTCCCCAGCAACGTCGGGCGAGGCTATGTCCTCCGCCGCATCCTCCGCCGCGCCGTCCGCTACGGGCGCCAGATGCTCGGCGCCAAGACCGGCTTCTTCGCCGAACTCGTCCCCGTCGTCGTTGATCGCTTCGCCGGCGCCTTCCCCGAACTCCACAATGACCCCGCCCGCGTCAAGAAGATCATCCTCGATGAAGAAGAGAGTTTCGGACGCACGCTCGACCGCGGCATCCGACTCTTCGAGTCCGTCGCCGTCGACGTGTGCGCCGCCAAACTCCGCGCCGCCCTCGCCGCGACCCCTCACAAGCAACTCCTCTCCATGTTCAACGAGAATCCCGCCCAGTGGACCCGCGGCGCGCTCGGGCTCGACATGGAAGAGTCCTTCCGCCACACGCTCGGCCTCGACGCCCACGATGCCCTCCGCCGCGGGCTGGGCGTCCAGCCCCACGACGTCTGCAAAGGGGCGATCATCCCGGGCACCGACGTCTTCAAGTTGCACGACACCTACGGCTTCCCCCCCGACCTCACCGCACTCATGGCCGAAGAACGAGGCCTGCGCGTCGACATGGCCGGATACGACATCGAACGCAAAAAAGCCGAAGAAACCTCCCGCGCCGGGGGCGCCCACGCCGAATCCCACGACTCCAAACTCTCGCTCTCCGGCGAACAGGTCGCCCAACTCCGCCACCTCAAGGTCCAGCCCACCGACGACGCGCCCAAGTACGCCCCCAAGGAACTCCGCGCCCGCGTCGAAGCCATCTGGAACGGCAAGTCCTTCGAAGAGCACGTCAAAACCAGCCTCGCCCAACTCAAGCACCCCATCGGCATCGTCCTCGATCGCACCTGCGTCTACGCCAACTCCGGCGGGCAGGAAGCCGACACCGGCTCCATCAAGGTCCTCGCCGAGGCCAAGTCCGGCGGCGATCGCTCCGACAACGGGCAGTTCGTCATCGAACGCGCGGAAGCCTTCGGCGGCTACGTCCTCCACATCGGCTACGTCGCCAAGGGCGAAATCCGCGTCGGCGACACCGTCGCCGTCCAGATCGACGACACCCGCCGCGCCCTCGTCGCCGCCAACCACACCGCCACCCACCTTGCCAACCTCGGCCTCCGCGCCACCCTCGGCGCCGACGTCCACCAGAAAGGCTCCCTCGTCGCCCAAGACCGCCTCCGTTTCGACTTCTCGCACAGCCAGCCCGTCTCCCCCGATGAACTCGCCAAGGTCGAGAAGATCGTCCGCGATCAGATCCGCCAAGATCTCACCGTCTACGCCCAACTCGCCCCCCTCGCGGCCGCCAAGGGCGTGCACGGCGTCCGCGCCGTCTTCGGCGAAACCTACCCCGACCCCGTCCGTGTCGTCTCCATCGGGCAGCCCGTTCCCGATCTCCTCTCCTCCCCCGCCAACCCCGCGTGGCAAGAGGTCTCCGTCGAGTTCTGCGGCGGCACCCACGTCGAGTCCACCCGCAGCATCGGCGATTTCGCCATCATCAGCGAAGAAGCCGTCGCCAAGGGCGTCCGCCGAATCACCGCCGTCACGGGCGCCGCCGCCAAGGCCTCCATCCTCGCCGCCGGGTCCATGGACCAGCGCGTCAAGGCCGCCGCCGCCCTCCCCACCTCCGACCTCCCCAAGGAAGTCACCGCGCTCCTCGCCGAACTCGACGCGAGCACCATCCCCTCCGCGCGAAAGGCACAGATTCGTGCGAGCATCACGCAGTTGCAGGAGAAGATCAAGGCCGCCGCCAAGGAAGCCGGCAAGGCCAAGATCGACTCCGCCACCCGCGAAGCCAGAATCCTCGCCGAATCCGCCTCCACCGCCATGGAGCAGGTCATCCTCGGCACCGTCGATGCGGGAGACAACAAGGACGCGCTCAGTGCCGCCCTCAAGATCATCCGCGAGAAGTGCCCCACCGCCGCCGTCATGCTCCTCAGCATCGACACCCCCGCCGACGCGCCGCCCAAGGTCGCCATCGCCGCCGCCGTCCCCGATGCCCTCATCAGAAAGGGCCTCAAGGCCGGCGATTGGGTCCGCGACACCGCCACCATCCTCGGCGGACGCGGCGGCGGGAAGCCCGACGCCGCCCAAGGCGGCGGCACCGATCCCTCCAAGGTCAAAGAGGCCATCGCCGCAGCCCGTGCCGCCGCCATGCGCATCCTCCTCTGAGTTGGACGCCGCGATCTCCTTTCCAGTCCGACGGGCGACCGACCAAGAGCCTATTGCTTCGTGCACCGTCGTACTCGGGCATGGTGCCACCGGCGGCACGACACCAATGGAGCCTGCGTCCTCGTGCCGTACCATCCCGAGGTGCCCCCCTCACCCCCAAACAGCCCCCAAGACCCCAGCAAGCCCGCCGACTACACCGGCCAGATGGCCGCCTGGGGCATCGCACTCTCCTTCGCCTACTCCGTCGGCGGCATGGCCCTCCTCGGTTGGGCGCTCCAACGCTGGATCTTCCCCAATACCGCTCCCTGGCTCCTCGTCGGTTGCCTCGCCGCCGGCCTCGTCGGCGGCACCTATCGCTTCATCAAGGAAGCCCTCCGCGCCAACCGCTCTTGACCGGGCAGTTTCTTCCCGCTCCCCTCGCCCGCGCCCAGCCGTCGCGCTATCCTTGGACCCCCAAAAATCCGCCTCGGGCACCTCCCGCGGCCTCGCTTTCCGTTTCCCCTCGACCGCCGACCCCTCCTCATGCTCGATTCGCAACGTACATCCCCCAAACAAAATCTCCCGAGCGGCCTCACCGCCTCTCAGAGTCGGGACGTCCGCACGGGCAAACTCATCGCCCTTCTCCTCGCCTCCGCTCTCTTCGGCGCCCTCCTCGCCTTCGGTCTCGCCGCCTCCGCGGGCTTCGCTCCCCCAGCCTCCGCCGCTCGAGCCGCCGCCCTCGCCGCGCTCTGCATCCTGATCGGCTCGGCCCACGGCCTCTTCGTCCTCGTCGTCGCCGTTCGACAATCCATCGAGCGCCTTCCCATGCTCATCGTCGCCAGCGGCCTCATCCGAATGTTCGTCGCGCTCGCCGCCGCCCTGGCCCTCTTTCTCATCCTCAACCCCGAGGGCAAGACCTTCTGGGCCTCCTTCCTCCTTGGCGGGTTGCTTTGCCTGCTCGTTGAAACGTCCTGGGGTCTGTCGGCCATGCGTCGGGTCTTCCCCGCCGCGCCCGACTCCTCCTCATCTCGTGATTCCGGAGTCCACGCATGACGGGAGCCTCCCTCCTCACCCTCGCCGCCTCCAACCCGGTCGACCACGTCGTCAACCAGGTCTACAAGGTCGGCCACCTCTTCGGCCGCGACGGCGTCTGGATCTGGTCCAGCCACGTCGGAACCCTCATCCTGGCCGGACTGCTCACCATCCTCGTCCTGATGTACGCCGCTTCGCGCATCCAGACCGGCCCCGCAAGCCAAGGCACCGACCGCTTCGTCACCCGTGGTGCCCTCGCCCACACCATCGAAGTCATCTGCCTCTACCTCCGTGACACCACCGTCCAACCCCTCCTCGGCTCTCGCACCAACAAGTTCATGCCCTTCCTCTGGACCGTCTTCTTCTTCATCCTCTTCAACAACCTCCTCGGCCTCGTCCCGTTCACCGACCTCCTCCACCTCATGGACAAACTCACCGGTTCCCACCGCTTCACAGGCCTCATCGGCGCCACCGCCACCCAAAACCTTTTCGTCACCGCCGCCCTCGCCCTCATCGCCGCCCTCGTCATCAACCTCGCCGGCATCAAAGAACTCGGCCTCGGCGGCTACATCGCCCACCTCACCGCCGGCACCCCCTGGTACCTCTGGCCCCTCATGATCCCCATCGAGATCATGGGAACCCTCATCAAGCCCGTTGCCCTCGCCTTGCGTCTCTTTGCCAACATGACCGCCGGGCACATCCTCGTCGCCGTCCTCTTCATGTTCGCCGTCCAAGGCATCGGCCTCCTCTCCGCCATGTCCGCCGGGGGCATCGTCCTCGGCGGCGCCATCTCCTTCGTCTCCATCCTCTCCGCCATCGCCATCTACTTCCTCGAACTCTTCGTCGCCTTCCTCCAGGCCTTCGTCTTCATGTTCCTCACCACCGTGTTTATCTCCCAACTCGCGCACCACGATGAGCACGAGCATCATGGCGCCCACGATCACGAGCACGCCCACGCTCACTGAGCACGCGTGAATAACGGATCAGGCCGACCCCTCGGCCACTGCACTCTCTCGTGTGTGTCTCTCTGAAAGGACCGTTCGAATGAAGAAGATTCTGTTCACCGCCGCCCTTGCCCTCGCCGCTTCGCCCGCCCTCGCCCAGTCCGCCGCCGCACCCGTCGGCGTGGGTCAGGGCCTCGCCGCCCTCGGCGCCGGCCTCGCCGTCGTCGGTGGTGGCCTCGGCATCGGGCTCATCGGCAAGGGCGCCCTCGAGTCCATCGCCCGCCAGCCCGAGGCCAAGGGCCCCATCGGGACCAACATGATCCTCGCCGCCGCCCTCGTCGAAGGCGCCACCCTCTTCGCCGTCGTCGTCGGCCTCCTCGTCGGCTTCGTCAAGTAATCCCTCTTCGCCCGCGCCGAAACGCCCGGGCGTGGTTTTCACCGTTCGCTGACATCGCACGCTGGGTCTCCACCCCGCCGCAGGAGTCGATCATCATGCCCGCTCAACTTCGCTCGCTCGCCCTCGCCCTCGCCCTCGCCGCCGCACCGGCGCTCGCGCTCGCCGCGGACGACGCCCACGCCGGCGAAAAGGCCGGCGTCCTCCCCACCGTCGAGCAGGGCATCGTCCCCATGCTCGTCTCCATCATCGTCTTCGTCATCGTCCTCGCCGTCCTCTCCGTCGCCGTCTGGCCCAAGATCGTCAAGGGCCTCGACGAACGCGCCAACAAGATCAAGGAAGAGATCGAGTCCGCCGAGATGGCCCGAAAGCAGGCCAAGGACGCCCTCGACCAGTACCAGAAGTCCCTCGCCGACGCTCGCGCCGAGGCCCAGGCCATGCTCGAAAAGACCCGTCAGCAGCAGATCGCCCTCGCCGCCGAACTCAAAGCCAAAGCCGATGCCGAACTCGCCGCCATGCGCGAGAAAGCCACCCGCGACATCGAGTCCGCCAAGAAGGCCGCCATCAGCGAGATCTACACCCAGGCCTCCAACCTCTCCACCACCATGGCCAGCAAGATCCTCCGCCGCCAGATCACCGCGGGCGACCAGCAGGCCCTCATCGACGAGTCCCTCGCCCAACTCCAGGGCGCCCGCGGGTAATCGCCCCGCCGTGCTCCCCTTCCCCTTCATCTTGCCCTTCTTCCGACCCGCCCTCAGCCACCTGCCCTCTCCGATCTGGATTCCCCCATGCCGCTCAGCGAAGCCCAACCCGACGCCCTCGCCAACATCTACGCCAAGAGCCTCTTCGAACTGGCCGAGGCCAAGGGTGGCCGCGCCACCATCGAAGCCTGCCTCGCCGAACTCGAAGACATCCTCGAACTCGCCCGTGCCAACCCCAAGTTCGGCGAACTCCTCTCCTCCCGCGCCCTCCCCGCCGCGGCACGAGCCTCCTCGCTTGACCGCATCTTCAAGGGACGCGTCTCGGACCTCACCCTCAAGTTCCTCCAGGTCCTCAACGACAAGGATCGCCTCGCCTACCTCCCACCCATCGCCGCCGCCTTCGACGCCATCACCCAAGCCAAGTTCGGCCGTGTCGAGGTCGATGTCTTCACCGTCGATCCCCTCCCCGCCGACCAGGTCGCCCGTCTCCGCGACCAACTCGCCGCCAAACTCGCGAAGGACATCGTCCTCCATCCGTATGTCGACGCCAACATGATCGGCGGCGTCAAGTTCCGCATCGGCGACCAACTCATCGACGGCTCCATCGAAACCAAACTCCGCGCCATGCGCGACCAACTCAACGTCCAAGGCCTCGCCAACCTGCGCGGCAAAATCGACCGCATCCTCGACTAATCCCTCCGCATAGGTCCCGTGGGACCCATCGGACCTATCCCGCCTTTGGAGTTTCCCATGCCCAAGAAGACCATCGCCCAAGTCGACGTCGCCGCCAAGCGCGTCCTCATCCGCGTCGATTTCAACGTCCCCGTCGAGTTCTCCGACGGCAGCGCCAAGATCACCGACGACCGCCGCATCGCCTCCGCGATCCCCACCATCAAGTCCGTCATCGACCGCGGTGGCAAAGCGATCCTCTGCTCCCACATGGGACGCCCCGAAGGCAACGGCTACGAGCAGGACGCCTCCCTCAAAGTCTGCGCCGAACGCCTCTCCAAACTCCTCGGAAAGCCCGTCCTCTTCCCCTCCCCAGACTGCATCGACGACAAGGCCGCACAAGCCGTCGCCAACATGAAGAACGGCGACGTGGTCCTCCTCGAAAACCTCCGCTTCCACAAGGCCGAAAAGAAGGGCGACGCCGCCTTCGCCGCCAAACTCGCCGCCTACGCCGACATCTACTGCAACGACGCCTTCGGCACCTGCCACCGCCCCGACGCTTCCATGGTTGCCGTCCCCAAGGCCATGGGGTCCAAGCCCAAGGTCGTCGGCTTCCTCGTCGAGAAGGAAATCAAGTTCCTCGCCGAGGCGATCGCCAAGCCCGCCAAGCCCTTCGTCGTCGTGCTCGGCGGGGCCAAGGTCTCCGATAAACTCCCCGCCATCGAGAACCTCCTCCCCAAGGCCGACTCCGTCATCGTCGGCGGGGCCATGGCCTACACCTTCCTCAAGGCCCTCGGCAAACCCGTCGGCAAGAGCCGCGTCGAGGACGACAAGATCGCCGACGCCAAGCGCATCCTCGAACTCGCCGCCAAACTCAAGAGTGAGTTGCTCCTCCCCGTCGATCACGTCTGCTCCACCGAGTTCAACGAGAAAGCCGGCGACATCGAGGTCTTCCCCGACATCAAGGACGGCTACATGGGCCTCGACATCGGCCCCGCCACCCAGGGCAAGTACGCCATCAAACTCTCCAAGGCTAAGACCATCGTCTGGAACGGACCCATGGGCGTCTTCGAGTGGAAGCCCTTCGCCGTCGGAACCATGCAGGTCGCCAAGGCCATCGCCGACGCCACGAAGAACGGCGCCGTCTCCATCGTCGGCGGGGGCGATTCCGCCGCCGCCGCCGAACAGTTCGGCGTCGCCGACCTCCTCACCCACGTCTCCACCGGGGGCGGAGCCAGCCTCGAGATGCTCGAAGGGAAAAAGTTCGAGAGCGTCGAACTCCTCGACAACGCCTGATCCGTCTACTCTTCCTCATCGCGGCCAGGCCTGTTGCCCGCCGCTCATTCTCGTGTGACACGTGCTCAGGAGCCTCCCATGAAGACCCGCATCGCCTTCGCCGCTCTCGCCATCGCCGCACTTGCCCTCACCGGCTGCCAGAACAACAAGACCGCCGCCGCCGACTCCAAATCGTCCAAGACCGCCTCCATGTCCGTCATCAACACCAAGTGCCCCTACAGCGGCAACCCCGTCAAGGAAGGTGTCACCGCCGACTACAACGGCGCTAAGGTCGGCTTCTGCTGCAACGGCTGCCAGAGCAAGTTCGCCGCCCTCGACGACGCCGGCAAGAAGGCCGTCATGGCCAAGGCCCCCAAGTAATCAATTTCGTTCCCGCATCTCTCTCGCCCATACAAAGCCGGCCCGGGCCAGCGCCCGGGCCGTTCCTTTTCCAGATTCATCGCCCTCCGTGTTCGGCGGGTGCCCCACCCGCTTTCCTTAGCATCCATCCGCAAACCGGCTCAGGTAATACAACAAGTCATCGATCGTCACGCCGCCGTCCGGCGTCCCCGTGAATGTCCCGTTGTCCACATCCGCACGGATGTTCCCCTCGGCAAACAGCCCGAGGTAGTACAACAGGTCATCGATCGTCACGCCGCCGTCCGGCGTCCCCGTCCCCGTCCCATCATCCACGTCCGCGATGCACGTCACCCCATACTCGATGATCGCCACTTGCCCAAGCCCATTCCCCCCATCCGGCTGGTCATTCCACGCGCCGCTTCCGCCCAGCATCTCCGTGTAGTGCTCCGTGCCATTCGCGTTGTTCGGCTCCCCTCCGTTCCAGTTCGTGTAACTGGCCGCCTCCCCCGAACTCCACACAAAGTTCCCCTCGCTCGCCGCGTCGTTGAACCCAATCCACCCGCGGCGATCCACGCCGTCAAAGCCCAACACGCTCGCCCGCACAAACTCGTTCTCCGCGGCATCGTTGATCGTCACCAGGTGTCCGCCCAGCGACACCGCCAGCGCCTCCGCCTGCGTCCACGTTCGTGCCGTGTGCATCGTGTACCGATGCCCGTTCGCCGGGTTCGTCACGCTCACCA
Source organism: uncultured Phycisphaeraceae bacterium (assembly GCA_964543905.1). Classification (GTDB taxonomy): domain Bacteria; phylum Planctomycetota; class Phycisphaerae; order Phycisphaerales; family UBA1924. The sequence continues at coordinate 32,328 of CAZIZO010000020.1, read as the reverse complement.
GCGGCGCGTTCGGGTCCACCACCTGCCACGTGCCCGTTCCCGTCGCACCATTAAACCCACCGATCTGCACCAGATACGACCGTCCCGCCACCGCCGTGAACAGCACGCGGCTTTGCAGCCCGCACGAATCATCGTTGCACCCCAGCGACGCCAGCGTCGCGGGATCGCCGCACCCGTCGTAGACACTGATCACGCTGTCATAACCCACCCCGTTGCACGTCGTGGCCGACACCGAGCCGCTCGCGCTCGCCGTCCAGCAGAACCAAACATCCGACGCCATCAGCCCGCAGTTGCTGGGCCCATCCGTCGTCGCGCCGACGTTGTCCGTGTCAAACGCCGTCCCCACTCCGCTCACCGCCCTCGCATCCACCCAGTTGTCGTTCGTCGGCTGCGCCAGCGCCACGCCACTCACCACCACCAGTCCCAACACGCCACTCATCGTCGATCGCTTCTGCATACAGAGTCCTCCCGCTTGCACTCGCAAGCAACAACCACCCAACCCCCAACAAACCAAGAACGCCAGCCAGGACCCCACACCTTCCGCTTCCCTGCGCCGCTTCGGCACGCCAACGTACCACAACCCCGCCTCACCCGCAAGGACCATGACCCGATTTTGATCGATTGTCACGCCCGCGCAACACCCTCGCCCAACCCCGCGGAACTTCCCCCCGTTCCGAGAGTACATTCATCCGCACATCCAGCGCCCACGCTCCATTGCTTCCCCATCCCGCACTCAAATTCGGAGCCACCATGTCTCATCTCTCTTTCTCGACCACCGTCGTTCTCCGTCCCTTCGCCATCATCCTCGCCGCGGGCCTTTGCCTCACGCCCGCCTCCATCTTCGCGCAATCCCCATCCCCCCACGCCTCCGTCACCCGCGCGGGCCACACGCCCGACGCCGATCTCCCCATCCGCCGCATCACCCTCTACCGCTCGGGCGTGGGCGCCTTCGAACGCCGCGGCCTCATCGAGGGCGACAACAAGGTCCAACTCCGCTTCAACACCGACCAGATCAACGACATCCTGAAATCCATGGTCGTCCTCGACCTCTCCAAGGGCAAGGGCCAGATCGAGGGCGTCTCCTATTCCTCCAAAGAGCCCCTCTCCCGCCGCCTCTCCTCCTTCGGCGTCAACATCTCCGACAACCCCTCCGCCGGTGAAATCCTCAACCGCCTCCGCGGCACCAAGGTCAAAATCAAAGCCCCTTCCGGCGAATCCTCCGGCACCATCATGAACGTCGAGAAAAAGCCCACCATCCTCCCCGGAGCCAACGCCGCACCCCCGCAGGTCGTCGACCTCCCCTGGATCAACCTCGTCACCGACCAGGGCATCAAGAGCGTCAACCTCACCGAGTCCACCGGCTTCGAAATCCTGGACGCCGCCCTCGCCGACGAACTCAACAAGGCCCTCGCCGCCCTCGCCGAATACCGCGCCGAACGCACCAAGACCGTCGACATCAACCTCCGCGGCCTAGGGGCCCGCGAGATCGTCGTCGCCTATGTGCAGGAAACACCGGTCTGGAAGCCGTCGTATCGCCTGATCCTGCCCGAACCGAGCAAGCGAACAACCCCGCCCGCCGGCACCGGCCAAGACGCCCATGACGCCGCCAAGGGCGAGGCGCTCACGATCCAAGGCTGGGCCATCGTCGAGAACACCACCGACGAGGACTGGACCAACGTCCGCCTCGCCCTCGTCTCCGGCCGCCCCGTCTCCTTCACCATGGACCTCTACGAACCTCTCTACGTCGCTCGCCCCAGCGTCCCCGTCCCCACCGTCCCCGGCGTCGCGCCGCGCAGTTACGCCGGAGGTCAGTCACCCTCCGAACCCTCCGGCGATTCCGCAACGGAGTTTGAGGCACAGTCGATCCTCCGAGCCCGGTCAGCATCCGCCCCCGGATCCCCCGCCCCAGCCATGAAGCCCGCCGGCGGCCTCGATGCCGGTGAATACCGCCGCTCGGCCGGCCGCAAAGACCAGGCCGACAAGAACTACGCCAAGGCCATCTCCGCCGAAGACATGGCCGGCTACGCCGCCAAGGCCCAAGCCCAAGCCATCGAAGTCGGCGAGGTCTTCCAGTACGAACTCGAAGCCCCCGTCAGCGTCGAGCGCCAGCGCTCCGCCATGCTCCCCATCCTCTCCTCCGCCCTCGATGGCCGCCGCGTCAGCATCTACAACGCCTCCGACAACAGCGAGCACCCCATGCGCGGCGTCTGGATCACCAACTCCACCAACCTCCAACTCATGCCCGGGCCCATCTCCGTCTTCGACAACGGCGCCTACGCCGGCGACGCCCAGATCGGGCACGTCCCCGCCGGCGATAAGCGCCTCCTCGCCTACGCCGTCGACCTCGACGTCTCCGCCCGCCAGGAATCCGAAGACAAGGGCATCACCCGCAAGGTCCGCATCGTCCGCGGCCTCCTCGAACAAACCATCCTCCGCCGCGTCACCAACTCCTACTTCTTCGACAACAAAGACAAGAACCGCGACCGCGCCATCATCGTCGAGCAGCCCAAGATCAGCGGCTGGAAACTCGCCGCACCCGACAAGCCCCTCGAACAAACCGAGGGCATCTACCGCTTCGAGGTCCACGTGGACGCCGGCAAAGCCGCCAAACTCGCCGTCACACAGGAAACCACCTCCCTCTCCTCCTACACCCTCCTCTCCCAGAGCATGCCGACGCTCCTCCAGTTCCAAAAAGACGGCGTCGCCTCCCAAGGTGTCATCGACGCCTTCAAGGAAGCCGCCAAGAAGCAAGCCACCATCGCCGACACCCAAAGGAAGATCGCCGACCTCGACAACGAGCGCAAGGCCATCGACACCGACCAGGGCCGCATCCGCAGCAACATGAACACCATCGACCGCCAGAGCGACTTGTACGCCCGCTACATGAAGAAACTCACCGAGCAGGAAACCAAACTCGAAGACATGGCCAAGACCATCGACACCCTCCGCGCCCAACTCGAATCCCAGCAGCGCGACCTCGACGCCTTCCTCGCCTCCCTCAACGTCGAGTGAACGCCCGCTCCTCCGCCCCGCCTCCGGCTACCATGCCGCTCACCTTCCGGAGTTTTCACCATGTCGAACCGATCCACCTGGCGTCTCCTCGCGGCCGGCATTGCCGCACTCGCCCTCCTCTCCACCGGCTGCGAAGAAAAGAAACCCGCACCCACGCCCGCCAAAACGCCCGCGGCCGCCCCCAAAGCCGACTCCAAACCCGCCGATACACCCAAGACCGAAGCCCCCAAGGCCGATTCCACCAAAGCCTCCGCTCCTGCCGCCAAAAAGTCCTACTCCATCGGCATCGTCGCCAAGAGCACCACCAACCCCGTCTTCCAGGCCGCCAAAACCGGCGCCTTCGACGCCTGCGCCGCCCTCAGCAAGGAATACGGCGTCGAGATCAAGCCCATCTGGCTCACCCCCGTGAAGGAAGACGCCCAGGAGCAGGCCCAGAAGATCGAGCAACTCGTCAGCCAAGGCGTGGACGGCATCGCCGTCTCCTGCACCGACGGCGACGTCCTCCTCAAACCCATCGATGATGCCGTCGCCAAGGGTGTCGTCGTCGTCACCTTCGATTCCGACTCCGCCAAGAGCAAACGCATGGCCTACTACGGCATCAACGACGCCGCCTGCGGAAAGGCCATCATGCAGCAACTCGCCAAGGCCATGGGCGACAAGGGCGGCACCGTCGCCATCCTCTCCGGGAGCCAGACCGCCCCCAACCTCAACGCCCGCATCCAAGGCGTCCAAGACGAACTCAAAGCCCTCGAATCCAAGGGCTTTAAGTTCAAAAAAGTCTTCTACACCAAGGAAGACCCCGCCTCCGCCGTCGGCCTCCTCCAGCAGACCCAATCCGCCAACCCCGACATCTCCGGATGGGCCATGGTCGGCGGCTGGCCCCTCTTCACCGACAAGGCCCTCGACGGCATCGCCGACAAGGCCAAGGTCGTCAGCGTCGACACCCTCCCCGAGCAACTCAAGTACGTCGAAAACGGCCAAGTCGCCTGCCTCATCGGCCAAGATTGCTACGGCTGGGGCTACGAATCCGTCCGCATGATCGTCGAAAAACTCGTCAAGAACAAGACCCCCGACAAGCCCATCAACAACTTCGAACTCGACATCGTCACCAAGGACAACGTCGCCAACGTCAAAGGACGTTGGGAAAAATGGCTCGGCAACAAGTAGCCCCGCCCGCTCCTCCAGCACCACTCGCCCCACCAGCCCCCGGCCCGTGCCGGGGGTTCTTCGTTCATCATCGCCCCTACACGATCAACTCCCCCAGCAGTTCCACGATCCCCTGCCCTCGCGTCGCCACCGTCTCGATGATCGGACGCTTCCCCGCCACATCCCGTAAATCCCGCACCAACTCGTTCTCCCCCGGATGGTCCGCCTTGTTGCACACGAACACGTCCGCGATCTCCAGGATCCCCGCCTTGTCCATCTGCACCGCATCGCCCATCCCAGGCGTCAACACCACCGCCGTCTTGTCCACGTACTGCCGGATCTTCGTCTCATTCTGCCCGGCCCCCACCGTCTCCACGAACACCGTGTCGTACGCCTCCTCGCCCTCATACGCGCCCCCGATCAGTTCAATGATGTCCGGCAGCGCGTGGTAGTCTTCCCCGCTGATCGCCAACGATCGGTAGTACACCGACTCATCCAGGTTGTTGAAGTCCACGCGCAGCCGGTCGCCCAACAGCGCCCCGCTCGTGATCGGGCTCATCGGGTCGAACGCCACCACCGCACACCGCGCCCGCACCCTCCCGCCCCCGCCCTTCGCCTCCCGCGAAAACTCCGACACCATCTGCGCCACCAGCGTCGACTTGCCCGCCCCGGGCGAGCCCGTGATCCCGATCACCCGACGCGGCCGCCGTCGCTTCGCATCCTTCCGGATCGCCTGCCCCGCATGGATCAGCGAGATATCCCGCGCCAACTGCGCCGCCGCCGTGATCCCCTCCCCTCGCAACACCGCCTCGCGAGCCTTGGTCGCCCCTCGAACCGCCTCCACGATGTCCATCAACCCCGTCCCCGTCGTAAAGCACCGCCGGATCCCCGCGCCCAACAACGTCGGAATGTCCTCCTGAGGCAGGATCCCCCCCATGTACACGGGCAAGTCCGGCCGGCCAAGCCGCTTCAACTCCTCCACCAGTTTCGGTCCCAGGACCAGGTGCGAGTTGCTCATCATCGACGCCGCGATCACGTCGCAATCCTCGTCCCGCGCCGAGATCGCCAGCGACCTCGGCGTCTGCCAAAGCCCCGAATAGATGACATGCACCCCCGAGTCCCGAAGCGCCCGCGCGATCACCTTCACCCCGCGGTCATGTCCGTCCAGGCCCATCTTCCCCAGCAGCACACGCGGCCGGTGTGGGAGATCGCCCCCGCGGTCCTTCTTCTCAAACTCCGTCGTCGCGTGCGGTAAGGTCTGCGTCATGCCCAATCATAAGCAAACCCCCCATTCCGCACCGTCTCGGTCCACTCGCCCACCCCTCCTCACCGTCCACTCGACGACGAACCACCTCCCACCGTGCCCCCTCGCTTCACGCTCACAATCACGATCGACTCCGTCGGCACGTTGTTCAAACTCCCGTCCGTCACACCCGCCGTCGGTCGTGGCGCCGTCGCCACCTTCCCTATCGCATCCACGACCTCCAGCCCACGCACCACCCGTCCAAACACGGCTTACCCCGCGTTCCCGGTCTGCGCCCGCGCCGTGTCCAGTTTCGGATTGTCCTGCACATTGATATAAAACTCGCGCGTCGCCGTGTCCGCCTGCTCTTCCCGCGCCATCCCGATCGTGCCGCGCTCATTCTTCAGCCCGTTCCGCCACTCGTTCACAATCGCCACATCCGGGTTGCCCGCCTCCTGGTCTTGCTTCGCCCGCTCCACCAACTCCGCCGTGTAGCCCCCGCCCTGGATCACAAAGTTCTCCACCACCCGGTGAAAAATCGTCCCGTCATACGCCCCGCGATCGGCATACTTCAGAAAGTTCGCCACCGTCACCGGCGCTCGCTCGCGATCCAACTCCAGCACGATCGTGCCCTTGCTTGTCCTCATCTCCACGATCTCGAGGCGGCCGTCCGCCCCCGCCAGCGACGCCGACCGCGTGCCGACGCATCCCACCAGCGCGAACAGGACCATCCCGGCAACCACGTGCTTCATGTCCCCAGTGTACCGCCACTCCCCTCCGCTCATCCGCCGCCCGTCCCGAACGCCCCCACCACGCTCGTCGTACCATCTGGACCCATGAGCCCCCGCCGTCCAACTCGTCCCATCTTCGTCGGTGACGCCCGCACCGGCATCCTCCAGATCGGCGGCGGCCTCCCCCGACGCGACGGCACGCCCTCCTCCCCCGCTCCCGTCTCCGTCCAAACCATGACCGCCGGCTACACGCACGACATCGACAAGTGCGTCGCCGAAATCCACAAACTCGCCGCCGCCGGCGCCGACCTCGTCCGCGTCGCCGTCCCCGAAAAGAAAGACACCGACGCCCTCAAGCACATCCTCCCCCAAGTCTCCGTCCCCGTCGTCGCCGACGTCCACTTCCACTTTCGCCGCGCCCTCGAAGCCGTCGAGGCCGGCGTCCACAAAATCCGCCTCAACCCCGGCAACATCCAGGACCGCGCCGAGGTCCTCGAGGTCATCAACGCCTGCAAGGCCGCCAACGCCGGCAAGGGCATCCCCATCCGCGTCGGGGTCAACGAAGGCTCCATCATCGAACGCAAGGACAAACAAAAGCGCCAGAAAGAACTCGGCGCCATCTTCAGCCAGCACAAGCACGGCTACCTCCTCGCCATCATGATCGCCAAACTCGAAGAATACCTCGAGATCTTCTACGAACACGACTTCCACGACATCGCCATCAGCGCCAAAAGCATGGACGCCGCTCTCGTCATCGACGCCTACTCCGAGATCAGCAAACGCTTCGATCATCCGCTCCACCTCGGCGTCACCCACGCCGGCCCCAAGGAAACCGGCACCATCCGCAGCGTCGTCGCCCTCGGCGGCCTCCTCATCCAAGGCATCGGCGACACCATCCGCATCAGTTACGCCAACGACCCCATCTTCGAAGTCCAGGACGCCCTCGAACTCCTCTACTGCCTGGGCCTCCGCGAGCGCGTCGGCGTCGACCTCATCGCCTGCCCAACCTGCGGCCGAATCCAGGTCGATCTCTTCTCCCTCGTCCAGGACGTCCGCAAGGCCCTCGCCGAGAAAATCACCGTCCCCATGAAAGTCGCCGTCATGGGATGCATCGTCAACGGCCCGGGCGAGGCCGAGGGCGCCGACGTCGCCGTCTTCGCCGGCGATCGCCGCGGCATCCTCTACGTCCAGGGCGAGAAAGTCGCCAACGTCCCCGAGCACGAGATCCTCCCCGTCCTCCTCCGCGAATGTCTCGCCTTCCAGGATCGCGTCCTCAGCGGCGCCGCCAAACTCGGCGAAAAGAAAGTCTCCATCACCCCACCCGATCCCCTCGGTGAACTCGGCAGCGGCTGGGAGAAAATGGCCGCCGAACGCCGCTCCCAGAGCACCCCGCTCACCGTCGCCGGCACGCGCATCCCTTCCTCCCCAACCAGCCCGTGAGCCCGCGCCCTCGCTCCCTCCCGTTCGTACCGCCCTTCCGATGAACATCGAAGCGAATCCGGACCTCCGGACCCGCTCCGGATCCATGTCAACCTCAGCCCATGACCTTGCGGCCCGACATCGAGCCGTGGGCTCCATGCGCGGCTCATCACCCCATCTCGAAGTGCTCCTGGAACAACGCGAGGTCGTCCGCCTTCACCTCTCCCGATCCATCCAGATCAGCGTCCGGGTCGCCCTCGACGAACGCGGCCAAGTTCGCCTCCTAGTCCGCATCCTCCACCGCGCCGTTCGCGTCGTAGTCCGCCACCCACGGCGCCTCATATTCCCCTCGCATCATTTCGCCCACGTGCAAGCCCTGCAATCCCAGCGGCAGCGTGGACGACGAGCCATTCGTCAACATCGCCCTCACCGTGTTGTCGAAGAAGGAAGCCGCAAAGGTCTCGTCCGCAATGTCGAACTCGATCACGATCGTGTCCATCGTGAAATCCCCGATCACCCCGCTCGAGTCAAAGCCCGCCAGCGCCTCGCTCCTCCGCCCGACCCCGTGAGATTGCTCTCAGAAATCGCCTCCCCACCACCACTCACCGTCGACGCCAGCCTCGCAATATTCCTGCTCGCCCACGCCCCCGGCGCCCCGCCGACCATATAACTCCGCTCTGGGGCCATTGCTTCCGTGCGCTTCGCGGCGTGCCGTCGCGTCTCTCTCCGTGCCTTCCTCTTGGAGCGCCACAATGTCCCGCCCTTCGCGATCTCATCCCGACCTCGCCAAGCCCCTCCACCCGGCCCTCCTCGCCGCACCCCCACGTTCTCCGGGCGATTCCTCCCTCATCGTCGTCGCCAATCGCCTCCCCGTCCATCGCGTCTCCTCCGCCTCCGGCACCCGCTGGGAGTCCTCCGCCGGCGGCCTCGTCACCGCCGTCGCTCCCGTCCTCCAATCCACACCAGGCGTCTGGGTCGGCTGGCCCGGCGGCGAATCCGCCGTCCGCCCCTTCGAACACAACGGCGTCCGCATCCGACCCGTCCGCCTCTCCCGACAAGACGTCGAAGACTTCTACAACGGCATGTCCAACCGGACCTTCTGGCCCCTCTACCACGACGCCATTCGGACCCCGGAGTTCCATCGCGATTGGTGGGATCGCTACGTCGACGTCAACGAACGCTTCGCCCGTGCCGCCATCGCCGAAGCCAAGCCGGGCGACCTCGTCTGGGTCCACGACTACCACCTCCAACTCGTCCCCGCCATCATCCGCAAGGCCCGCCCTCGCCTTCGCATCGGCTTCTTCCTCCACATCCCCTTCCCCCCCGAAGAACTCTTCGAGTGGCTCCCCTGGCGACGACAAATCCTCGAAGGCATGCTCGGCTCCGACGTCGTCGGCTTCCAAACCCACGGCGCCGCACAGAACTTCATCCGCCTCTGCCGCGAATACTGCGACGTCGAGTCCAGCGGCTCCCTCCTCCACCACCAGGGTCGCGACGTCCTCGCTCGCTCCTTCCCCATCTCCATCGACTACAACTGGTTCGACCTCCGCGCCAAGTCTCCCGAAACCGCACGACGAACCCGCGACCTCCGCGAACGCCTCGGCGAAAACCGCAAGATCCTCCTCGCCATCGACCGCCTCGACTACACCAAGGGAATCCTCCGCCGCCTCGAAGCCTTCGAGGAACTCCTCGAACAAGGCAAGGCCGACGCCGACGACTGCGTCCTCATCCAGATCGCCACCCCAAGCCGTGACGCCGTCGCCGACTACGCCACCATCCGCGACGAAGTCGAACGCCATGTCGGTCGCATCAACGGCAAGTTCAGCCAGCCCGGCCGCGTCGCCGTCCATTACTTCCGTCGGAACCTCTCCCGCGAAGACCTCGTCGCCTACTACGCCGTCGCCGACGTCATGCTCGTCACCCCACTCCGCGACGGCATGAACCTCGTCGCCAAGGAATACGTCGCCTGCCGACCCGACAACAGCGGCGTCCTCGTCCTCAGCCAGTTCGCCGGCGCCGCCCGCGAACTCACCCGCGCCCTCATCGTCAACCCCAGAGACCTCGACCAGTTCGTCAACACCATCCAACTCGCCCTCCGCATGCCCAAGGCCGACGCCCGCATGCGCATGTCCTTCCTCCGCAGCCGCGTCAAACGCCACGACGTCCACCAATGGTGCAAAGAGTTCATGGACTGCTTGAAGGATTAGCCCATGCGCCACCGCCTCCACCAACTCGCCCGCGCCCCTCGCCTCCTCCTCGCCGTCGATTTCGACGGCACCCTCGCCCCCATCGTCTCCCACCCCGACCTCGCCCGCCCCTCCCCGGGCGTCATGCACCACCTCCGCCTCGCCGCGGCTCTCCCTCAAACTTGTGTCGCCGTCGTCTCCGGCCGCTCCCTCGACGACCTGCGCCAGCGCCTCGGACCCCTCGATCCCGCCTACCTCGTCGGCGGCCACGGCGCCGAAATCCTCGGCCCCAACCTCCGCCTCGCCCCTCGCGACGTCTCCCTCGTCCTCGAATCCCTCCGCGCTCCCATCCTCGCCATCGCCCCGGAACACCTCGGCTTCTTCCTCGAACGAAAGCCCACCGCCTTCGCCCTCCACTACCGGAACGTCCCCGACCACCTCGCCCTCCCCGCCGTCGATCGTCTCGTCGAGGAGATCGCCAAGCCCGCCAACCTCCGCATCCGCCACGGCAAACGCGTCCTCGAACTCCTCATCGACCATGCCGACAAGGGCGCCGCGCTCCAAGCCCTCCGCTTCGCCGCCGGCGCCTCCGCCGTCGCCTTCTTCGGCGATGACGTCACCGACGAAGACGCCTTCGCCTCCCTCGAACAATCCGACCTCGGCGTCAAGGTCGGCTCCCACCCCACCGAAGCCCACGAGTGCGTCGAGTCCATCGAGCAGGCCCATGCCGCCATCGAAGAACTCGTCGCCGCCCGACGCGCCTGGCTCCTCGAAAACGCACGCACCCCCATCCAGAACTACTCCATCCTCAGCGACCAACGCACCCTCGCCGTCCTCTCCCCCGCCGGCGCCATCGAGTGGCTCTGCCTCCCCCGGATCGACGCCGGTTCCATCTTCGCCTCCCTCTTGGACTCCGAGTCCATGGGGCATTGGTCCATCCTCCCCCTCTCGGGCGAATCCCCCTTCTCCCAGGCCTACCGCCCCGACACCTTCACCCTCGAAACCCGCTGGCCCTCCATGCGCGTCACCGACTACCTCGACGCCTCCGCCGGCCGCGCCTTCCAACGCGCCGGGCGAACCGACCTCCTCCGCATCATCGAAGGTTCAGGCACCGCCCGGATCATCTTCGCCCCTCGCTGGGACTTCGCCCGCGCTCGCACCAAACTCATCCCCCACGAGTCCGGCCTCCTCGTCGAAGGCGCCGCCGACGCCCTCGTCCTCTATGCCCCGGGCGTCCGTTGGTCCATCCTCGACGCCGACGGTCACCATACCGCCGTCGCCGATGTCGCCCTCGACTCCGGTCCCATCCATCTCGAACTCCGCGCCGGCACCCGCTCCCTCGCGCCCCCTCGCGTCCCCGAGCACGAGCGCCGCCTCCACTCCGAACGCGTCTGGAGCCAATGGGCCGCCTCCCTCCGCCTCCCCCCCATCGCGACCGACCTCTGCCGTCGTAGCGCCCTCATCCTCCGCGCCCTCTTCTACGGACCCTCCGGCGCCATCCTCGCCGCCGGGACCACCAGCCTCCCCGAAACCTTCGGCGGCCTCCGCAACTGGGATTACCGCTTCTGCTGGCCTCGCGACGCCGCCGTCGCCGCTTCCGCCCTCGTCCGCCTCGGCAACACCGGCGTCGCCATGAAATACCTCGACTGGCTCCTCGCCATCGTCGACCGCTGCGCCGGCCCCGAAAAACTCCGCCCCATCTACTCCGTCACCGCCGACGAACTCGGCGCCGAGGCCGACCTCTCCCACCTGCGTGGCTACCGCTCCAGCCGTCCCGTCCGCGTCGGCAACGCCGCCGCCCGTCAAGTCCAACTCGACGTCTTCGGGCCCATCGTCGATCTCGTCTTCCTCCTCGCCCAGGCCGGCGCCGCCATCTCCCCCGATCACTGGCGTCTCGTCGAAGCCATGGCCACCGCCGTCGAACGAACCTGGCACGAGCCCGACCACGGCATCTGGGAGATCCGCGCCGACAAACGACACCACGTCTACAGCAAAACCATGTGCTGGCTCGCCCTCGATCGCGCCGTTCGCCTCGCCGACGATTTCGTCGGCGTCCGCCGCGATGCCTGGGTCACCCTCCGCGACCGCATCCGCGACGACGTCCTCGCCCACGGCTTCGACCCCGTCCACAACGGCTTCGTCGCCGCCTACGACTTCAAAGAACCCGATGCCTCCGCCCTCGCCGTCGGCCTCTCAGGCCTCCTTCCCCCCGACGACCCGCGATTCCTCGCCACCATCGACCTCATCGAACGCGAACTCACCGTCCAAAACTCCGTCTTCCGCTACCGTTACCACGACGCCCTCCCAGGACCCGAGGGCGGCTTCCACCTCTGCACCGGCTGGCTCATCGAAGCCTCCCTCGCCGTCGGTCGCCGCCAACGCGCCCGCGAACTCTTCGACAGCCTCTGCGCCGCCGCCGGCCCCACCGGAATCCTCTCCGAACAGTGGTGCCCCATCGAGCACACCGGCCTGGGAAACATCCCCCAAGCCTATTCCCACGCCGCCCTCATCTCCGCCGCCGTCAAACTCGCCTCCGCCTGATCACGACGCGGCCCCTCTCCCACGCCCGCCGCGCCGCGATCCACTCCCCTTCACTTCCCCGTCGCCTTCGCCGAGTCTCCCTTCCCCTCGCTCGACCCCGGCTCCTTGATCGCATGCCGAAGCCCCTCGCGGTAGTGCTCCATCGCCTTGCCCTGCTGCCCACGAGACTCGCAGATCATCCCAAGGTAATAGTGCACCTGCTCCGGGTTCGGGTTCAGATACATCGCCTCGTTCAGCAGCGCCTCCGCCTCATCCATCTTGCCCCGCCGGAACAGGATCACCCCGCGCAACTGCTTCGCCCGCTTGTGATCCATCTGCGCCGCCAACACCTTCTCCAGCAACGCGTCCGCCCCGTCCAGGTCTCCCGTCACCACCTTGAGGTCCGCCACGTCGATCATCACCTCGCGGTTCTCCGGGTCCTGCTCCGCCGCCTTCGCCAACTCCTCCGCCGCCGCCGCCAACTTCCCCTTCTCCCGCATCGAGCGCGCGAGCGCCCGATGCGCCGACGCCAGGCTCTTGGGCGACGACCGGTCCGAGGGCTGCGCCGCCAGCCGCTCCTTCAGTTCCTCATCACTCAGCATCCCCAACGCGTGCCGGATGTACGCGTCCAGCGTCCGCTTGTAGTCCCCGCTGTGCAGCGCGATCGTGTTCGCCAACTTCCCCTCCTTGTCGATCACGATCGTCGTCGGAAACGCGATCAGCCCCAACTTCCCATAGAACCCGTGGTCCGCGTCAAACGCCAGCGTCGCCCCGATCTTCCGCTCCGCTCGGAACTTCTCGAAGTAGGGCTTCTGCACCACGTCCGTCGTCACGTGGATCAACTTCACCCCCTCCACCCCGAGCCCCTGCACCACCTCGTTCGACTCCATCGCCGCCAACTCCGAGCGACGCTGCTCCGCCGACACGCACACGAACACCACCACCGTCCCCTTCATCGTCGCGCTGTCGATCACCGTCGCGTCCAGCGTCGGCAACGTGTACGCCGGCACCGGCTCGCCGCGCTTCACGTTCCGCAGGTCTCTCGCCCTCGCCTCCGACTCGCACGCCATCATCATCCACACCGCCATCAGCACGCTCAGGATCACTCGCTTCGCAAACATGGGAGACTCCTTCTTCACACGTCCAACCGTCGTCCATTCCATCCCGATCCTCCGTCCTCGCGTCACTCCTTCTTCCGCTCCTTCTTCTCCCCCGCAGGCTCCGCCAACGCCCCGGGCGCCAGGTCGATCCCCTTCCACGCCCCGTCCTTCTTCATCACCGGATACACCACCGCCCGATCCCGGTTGTACTCGTACGACGCATGACACCCCGCGCCGCACCGCCCACCCGTCGCCAACGCCTCATACCGGATCGGCAACTTCCATCCCTTCTTCCCATACGCCACCTCGTCCCGGATGTGCTTCTCGCGGCTCGACGCGTGCGCGTCATGGCACACCTTGCACGTCCGCCCCTTCTTGTCGTCGTGGACGTGCACGTAATGCAGGTTCCGCTCCCCATTCCGGAAACCCGTCGCCGCCGTCGTCCTCGCCTCGTTCACCAACGCCTTGTCGTGGCAACTGAAGCACAACGCATACGTCGTCTCGCGGAACGGGTAATACACCTCCGACGGATACTCGTTCGTCAGCAGCCGCCGATGACCCCCCCCGTGGATCTCGTGGCACTCCACGCATCCCTTCTGCGTGATCGCCCCGTGCAGACTCTTCCCCGTCTCGATCACCTTCTTCATGTTCACCAACTTCGTCCCGTCCGCTCCCGTCACCGCCTGGTTGTGGCACTCAAAGCACAGGTTCTGCGGCGTGTCCCTCAGCAACGCCGCATGATCGCTCGCGTGCGCCGCGTGACAGTTCAAACACCCTCGCTTCGTCGTGATCGCCCCGTGCGGCGTCGCCGCGTGCTCCATCGTGTCCCCAATGTTCGCGTGGCACTCCGTGCACAACTTCCCCGCCTCCCGCGTCAGCAGCCCCCGCTGGTCCGTCGCGTGCGGGTCATGGCACGCCTGGCAGTCCCCCAGCACCGGCTCGTGCACCACCGCCTTCGTCCGAATCTCCAGGTCCGTCCTCACGTGACACTTCAGGCACAACCCTCGCCCTTCCTCGCGCAGCAACTTCGGCAATCGCGACGCGTGCGGCTCATGGCACGCCCCGCACGCCCCCACCGACGCCGGCCCGTGCACCCGATCGTGCGCCCCCGTCATGTCCTTGTGGCACGCCGCACACGACTCCGAGTACCGCTCCCCTCGCAGCAACTTCGATTCCACGCTCCCGTGTGGATCATGGCACGACAGACACTCGCTCTTCGCAAATGGCTCGTGCAGCCGCGTCGCTCCCGCCGGCGTCTCCGGCGTGTGACAAAACGCACACATCTCCTGCCGCTCTCGTATCGCCTTGAACTTGTGCTTCCCCGCATCCTCCAGCGTGTGGCACCCGTCGCACCCGTTCGTCCGCGCCGGCCCATGCACGTACGGCCGATCCTTGATCCCCGGATGGCACGCGCTCGTCACGCACCCTTCCCGCCCCACCACCGTCGTCGGCGCGGCTTTCGTCGAGCCCGTCGCGTCCAACGTCTTCGCGACCTCCTGCCCAGCCGATCGCCACGCCAGCGCCACGCTCACCGCGAGCACGCCCATCGTCCACCCTCGCACGCTCATGGCCTTCCTCCCTTCCGCTCCCCCTTCGCCCCGCCTTCCCGCCGGCTGTACGACAACGTCTCATGGCACGCCGACGCACACCGCCCGCCCTCCTCCGTCAACGAAAATCCCATCGCCATGCTCCATGTCGATCCGTCCAGGTTCACGTTCTTCGCGATCAGCCTCGGCAGGTCCCCCGCGTGCACGCTGTGGCACGTCGCGCACGATCGGCTCCGCTCCCCGCTCTTCAGATGCACCGCGTGCAGGTTCACCTCCCCGTCCCGAAACGCCGTCGCCCCGCTCGCCTCCGCCAGATTTGCGTCATGGCACGAAAAACACAACGCATAGTTCTTCACGTCATATGCACCCATCAGCACGTTCGCCGCCCCCGCGCGCAGCAGCCGCTCATGCTCGCTCCCGTGCACGCTGTGGCATGCGCTGCAATCCCCCATCCGCACCGCCCCGTGCACCACCGGCGCGCTCGCCAACGCCGCGCCCACCGCCGCCACCATCCGTCCGTCCCGCCCTCGCTGCGCCTTCTCATGGCACGACAGACACACCTGCGCCTTCGTGCTCCGGAGCATCTTCCCGTTCCCCGACCCGTGCGGATCATGACACGTCGTGCACCGCTGCCCCTTCAGCACCGGATCATGCGACACCACCGCCCTTGACACCTCCTCTCCGATTTTCGGATGGCACCCCACGCACACCGCCCCAATCTCCCCCACCAGCAGCGACCCATGCTCCGACGCATGCCCCGCGTGACACCCCATGCACCGTCCCTCGATCCGCTCGTGCGGCCCGCCCTCCACCTTCCTCACCACCTCCCCGTGGCACCGCACGCAGTGCGCCTCCCCCTCCCCTCCCAACAGCAACCTCGCATTCCCCGCCCCATGCGGATCATGGCACGTCTCGCACCCCTCCCCCGCATACGGCTTGTGCACCACCCTCCCACGCGTCATCGCATGGCATCGCACGCACGTCTCCCGCTCGCTCCCCCCCACCAGCATCGCCCGCGTCGTCCCTCCATGTGGGTTGTGGCACGCCACGCACCCGTCCTCACCCATCGCCGGATGCGGATACCTCTCATCCAGCCCCATCTCATGGCACGACGTGCACAACTGGCTCGACGCCCGCACCAACGGATACCGGTGCCCGCCCGCGTCCGCCGCATGGCACTCCCCGCACCGCCCCTGCCCAACCGGCGCGTGCACCGCCGCCATCCCCGTCATCTCGCCGTGACACCGTGACGTCGTGCACCCCTCCTCAAACGTCACCACCCTCGTCGGCTTGGGCGCCGGCACGTTCGCCAACAGCATCGCTCCATCCAACTGCTCCCGCAACTCCACCTTCAGATACGCCGCCCGCACCCACCACCACCCCACCACGCCCACCAGCGCCAGCACCCCAACCCCGACGCCCAGCGACAGCCTCCGCCGACGCTTCGCGACGCCCAAGGCCCTCGTGATGATCGCCGGAACTCGCATCGTCGCCTCTTACGTAAGACCCCCGATCAGGATGAACGCCAGCAACAGCACCCCGAACCCCACCGACACGATCGCGATCAGCAGGATCACCGGTCGCCGCTTCGCATCCGGCGCCGGAACGCGCAACGCCTCCAACCCCCCGCTCCGCGCCAGCCGCTCATACTCCGCCGGCCTCTGCTCCTTCAACTCATGCTCGGGCACGCTCCCCGTGAAGATCACCTCGTCCACCGGGAATGTCCCGGGCCGCAGGTGCGCGTTGAAAAAGTGGATCGTGAAGATAAACCCGATCGCCAGCAGCGCCTCATACCCGTGCACGATCATCGCCACGTTGAACACCCATCCCGGCAGCACCCGCGACGCCAACTCCGGAAACCACAGCAACAGCCCAGAACCCCCGATGATCAGCGATCCTCCCACCTCCGCCCAGTAATCAAACTTCTCCCAGTACGTCCACCGATCAAACCTCGGCCTCGACCCCCGCCCAAAGAACCACCTGAACATCCCCATCATGTCCTTCGCGTCCTTCCACCTCGGCATCAGCGAGTTCGGCCCAAACATCCACTCCCTCCACGAGCACCTCCGCCTCACGAACAGCATGAACAGATTGCAGAAGTGCAACGTCAGATTCGCGATCAACAGAATCGCAAACGCCCGGTGCCACAGCCCCGCCGCCTCCACGCCCCCAACCATCGCCGCCAGCCACTTCGCCCACCCGTGCGACGCGAACACCAGCGGTATCCCCGTCGCCGTCAACCCAAAGAACGTGATCGCCACCAACGCGTGATTCACCCGATCCAGCCTCGTGAACCGCCGGATCGCCGTCCCCGCCGCCGGATGATGATGCTCCTTCCCCGCCTTCGCGCGCTCCCCCATCGACCGCACAAACCACAACAGCGTGTGCACGCCGAAGAACGTGAACACCGTGGTCATCATCACCATGAAATACAGCCACACCCCGTGCAACACTGGATAGTTCTTCGCGTCCCGGTGGTTCGCGTGCGGATCAAACCGCACAAAGTTCTCGTTCGCCCCCGGATGGCACGCCCCGCACGTCCCCACCAGGTTCGCCTTCGACACACGCGACTTCGGATCATCCAGCGGCAAGATGTCGTGCGCCCCGTGGCAATCCGAACATCGCGCCGCTCGCGTCGTCCCCAATCGCGTCACCTGCCCGTGGTAACTCTCCGCGTACGTCTTGTAGTACGTCCCCACGCGATCCCCCGTCGCGTCCTCGCTGTCGTGGCACTGCCCGCACTCGTTGATCACGTCCAGCATGAACCCCGCCGTGTTCGCCCGCGTGATCTGGTGCGCCGTGTGACAATCCGTGCACACCGCCGCCTTCCCGTTCCGCTCCGCGTGCTTCCGACCGTGCACGCTCTTCGAATACTCCTCCACCACCCCGACGTGGCACGTCCCGCACGTCCTCGGCACATTCCCCCGATGCACCATCGACTCCGGATCCTTCGCAGGCCTCACCCCGTGCGCGCCATGGCAGTCCGCGCACGTCGCCGCCATCGGCACCCCAGCCTTCGTCACCGCCCGCGCGTGCACCGAGTCCAGATAGTCCGCCACGCGCGACGCCCCACCCGTTCCATCCCCTCGCGCCGAATGCTGCTCGTGGCAATCTCCGCACAAGTGCAACGAGTTCAACTTGTGCTGCGGCGCCCGCCGATCCGACGCCCGCAGAATGTCATGCCCGCCGTGGCACGACACACACGTCGGCGCCAGCGGGTTCTTCCCCTCCAACGCCCGGAAGTGTGAACTCCCGCGATACGCCGCCGCCTCCTCCGCATGGCACGACGTCGCGCACGTCACCCGATTCAGCCTCGCCTCGTGCGGCAACCTCGCCGCATCCTCGTGGCACTCCACGCACCTCACTCCCCGGTGCACGCTCCCGCTCAACGCCTCCCGATTCACATACAGCCCCGGACGCGCCGCCGGCTCCTGCCCCGTCAGTTCCACCTTCACCCGCGGCCCTCGCTCCGGCGCCGGCTCCGTCCCCAGCCACGTCCCAACCATCGACAGCCGCTCCGCCGCATTCAACTTCCCGATGTGCTCCTGACCATGGCAGTTCAGGCACCGCTTGTTCGCCTCCCCCTCGTCCCCACCCACTCCAGGCTGCTCGCCTCGCCCCACCCCGCACGCCACCAACCACACCAACCACGCCACACCCACCCACCAGCGCACGACACCACCCCTCGCGCGGGCTTCGTCTCGCTTTCGGGGTGGCGCATGAGCAGGCACGACTCACCGTTCCTTCCCCACTCCCGTTCTCGCGGCATCGCCGCCTTCGGTGTTCAAACAGGAGTACATGGTCCGACAGTCAAGTTTATCGCCCGTACCCGCCGCCGTCCCGTTTTTCAGCCTTTTTTTGAACGATTCCTCCTCCTCCCATCCCTGAGAATCCACTGCCTTTTCTCTCCGCCCGGAGGCCCCCACCTCCCTTTTTCTCATTCCCGAGACTCCGCCCTCGTCCCTTCGAGGCCCTCCCGCCAAACGAATACCCTCTCCCCATGACCAAACGCCGCGGCCATCGCGACCTCGACGAAGGGCCCTCCCAAGACGACCTCGATCGCTTCGCCGACGTCACCACCACCTGCAAAAACTGCGGCACCCAACTCTACGACGACGTCGAACTCTGCTGGAACTGCGGCTCGCCCCTCTCCGCATCCTCACACGCCTCCATGCCGCCCAAGTGGGTCATGCTCACCAGCGCCGTCCTCCTCGCCCTCTTCCTTCTCTACCTCCTCACCAGGTAGCCTCCCCGCCACGCACCCCGACAACGTATAGTTCACTTCGCACCGATCGGACGGGTTGGGCCGATCCTCTCTGGAGTTTTTCCGCATGCTCATGTGCACTCTTGGACGCGCCGGGACCCTCCTCGCCACCGCCATCGTCGCCCTCGCCTTCCTCCCCTCCGCTTCCGCTCAATCCCCCTCGCCGCCCCACGCCCCAGCCCTCTCCAAACTCGAACGCTTCCTCAAAATCCGTACCCCGGGCGCCGCCCAACTCGCCGCCGACGGCACCCTCTACGTCCGCGATTGGCCCGACGGCATCTTCCAACTCTACCGCGTCCAAGGACCCCAAGCCAAACCCTCCACACCCACCACCAAACTCACCAACTTCCAGGACGGCCTCTCCGGCTACTCCGTCGCCCCCGACGGCAAGCACATCCTCCTCTTCCACGCCGCCGGCGGCAACGAGAACACCCAGATCTCCCTCCTCGACCCCAACGCCGACAACGCCAAGGGCAAAATCACCCCCCTCCTCGCCGACCCCAAAGTCCAGTTCGCCGCCAACGCCTGGCTCCCCGATTCCTCCGCCTTCCTCTACACCGCCAACGACGCCAGCCCCAACGACTTCCACATCTACCTCTACGAGTTCTCCAAAGACTCCCCCTCCGGTAAGTCCACCAAAATCCTCGCCAATCCCGGCTCCTGGAGCGCGCCCGAGATGACCCCCGACCGCGCTCGCGCCCTCGTCGCCGAGTTCCGCTCCGCTTCCGATTCCAGCATCTACGAACTCGACATCAAGTCCGGCAAACTCTCCGACCTCACCCCCAAACCCACCGCCCACAACTCCACCTCCGCCAACGACCTCGTCGGCTACCTCCCAGGATACAACGACGTCCTCCTCCTCTCCGACATCGACGAAGGAAAGGCCAAACTCTTCATCAAAAACCTCAAGTCCGGCGAGATCCGCAAGGCCCTCTCCTCCCTCGACCAGTTCGAGATCGACTCCGCCGGCATGAACCGCGACAAGTCCCTCCTCTACGCCATCACCAACGAAGACGGCTACGGCGTCCTCCACCTCTTCCGCCTCCCCGACCTCTCCCCCGTCGCCCTCCCCAACATCCCCAAGGGCGTCATCAGCGTCAACGACTTCGAGGGAAACACCATCGTCTACTCCCTCAATAACGCCCAAACCCCGGGCCTCGCCTTCATGTACAACGTCCCCGCCAAAGACACCAGAATGGTCCCTCAGGCCCAGCAACTCACCTTCGCCGACACCCAAGGCATCGACCTCGACGCCTTCCCACTCCCCGACCTCATCAAATACAAGTCCTCCAAGGACAAACTCGACATCCCCGCCTTCCTCTGGCTCCCTCCCAACTACAACAAAGCCGCACCCAAGCCCATCCCCTTCCTCGTCCTCTACCACGGCGGCCCCGAAAGCCAGCACCGCCCCACCTTCAGCGCTCCCGTCCAGTTCTTCCTCAGCGAAGGCTACGGCATCCTCATGCCCAACGTCCGCGGTTCCACAGGCTACGGCCGCGCCTTCCACATGATGGACGACTACAAAAAACGCTGGGATAGCGTCACCGACGGCGTCGACGCCGCCGAATGGCTCGTCGCTCAGGGCTACGCCTCCCCGGGCAAAATCAGCACCTGGGGCGGCTCCTACGGCGGATTCATGTCCGTCGCCTGCCTCGTCGAAGATCAAAACCGCGTCGATGCCGGCAAGCGAAAGGAGCGCCTCTTCGGCGCCGGCATCAACGTCGTCGGCATCGTCAACCTCAAAACTTTCCTCGAAAAAACCAGCGGCTACCGCCGAAAACTCCGCGAGGTCGAATACGGACCCCTCTCCGATCCCGACTTCCTCCTCAGCGTCTCCTCCATGACCCACAAGGACAAGATCAACGTCCCCATGTTCATCGCCCACGGCTTCAACGACCCTCGCGTCCCCGTCGAAGAAGCCATGCAACTCGCCGCCGCCCTCAAGGACAAGGCCACCGCCGCACGCAACCCCGCCCTCATGCCCCGCATGTTCATCGCACCCGACGAAGGCCACGGCTTCGCCAAGTACGACAACCGCCTCTACTTCAGCCAACGCATGAACGACTTCCTCAAAGACACCATCGCCAAAAACTAACCTCCCCTCCCTCCTCAACTCGCCCACCAAACACAAAGGCCAAGGCTCCCGCCTTGGCCTTCCTGCTTTGCTCGTGCTCCGCGACCGTTCCCGACCGCCACGACATCGCCCTCACGCCAACGGATTCTCCAATCCCTTCACATACTCCCCCATCGGGCTCATGTTCGCCATCGGGTTCCTCAGCACGTCGCTGTACAACTCCGTCCCCACCTCCGGCACGGGCGAGTTCTCCGCAAACTCCATCGCCCGCTTCACCTCCTCCTTCACCTCCGCCTGCATCTCCATGAACGTCCCCTCGTTCAGCATCGGCTTGCCGTCGGCGCCCTTCAGTTCGGTCATCAACCGATGCGCCATCCGATCGAGCGAATCGTGCTGCTTGTACTGCTCCACCTCGTCCTTCGTGCGATACTTCTGCGGGTCCGACATCGAGTGCCCGAGGTACCGATACGTCTTCAGATCAACAAACGCCGGCTTCTGGTTCTCCCGACACCAATCCACCAGCGGCTTGAAATCATCGTACAGATCGATCACGTCAAACCCGTCGATGATCTCCCCGCGGATCCCATACGCGTCCGCCTTCTTCGTCAAATCATGCGACATCGTCGTCCCACGATGGATCGCCGTCCCCATCGAGTACCCGTTGTTCTCCACAATAATGATGCACGGCAGATCCCACAGCCCCGCCAGGTTCATCGCCTCGTGCAGCGCGCCCTGATTCAGCGCCCCATCACCCAGGTACGCCAGGCACACCTTCTTCTCCGCAGGCTCCCCCGCGTTCACCCCGGGGTTCGGCAACTTCCGCTGCAACACCTCCCACTCATACCGCACCGCGAACGCCAGCCCCACCCCCAGCGGAATCTGCGCCCCCACGATCCCGTGTCCGCCAAAGTTATAGTTCGGCTTGTCGAACATGTGCATCGACCCGCCCTTGCCCTTCGCACACCCCGTCACCTTCCCGAACATCTCCGCCATGCACACCCCAGGGTCCATCCCGCGCGCCAGCGCGTGCCCGTGGTCCCGATACGCCGTCACGATCGGATCGTCCTTGTTCACCGCCGCGATCGTCCCCACCGCCAGCGCCTCCTGCCCGATGTACAGGTGACAGAACCCGCCGATCTTCGCCTGCTGATACGCCTGCGCGCACCGATTCTCAAACTCCCGAATCAGCACCATGTCCCGCAACCACTTCAGCAGCGTCGACGCCGGCAGTTTGCTCGACGCCCGCTGGATCCGCTCCCGCTGAGGAACCCCCTCCATGTGCAGTGCCATCGGGCGATCCAGTTTCGTCTGCGAAATCATCTGTGTCATCCTGCGCTTCCCCGGAATGTGCAGCCAGTTCGCACACGCGTCCCCTCGCGGTGTGCAACCACACCCCGCGAACGTCGGCTCACGTCACGCAACCGCTTTCATCCCATTGTAGGGTGCTCCCTCCCGCCCGTGCCCCCGCCACGCCCCCCAGCCCGGATCCCCTTCCAACCACCCCAATCCGCCCCGAACACGCTACTTGCCGCTCGTTGCCCCAGCCCCCGACCCCTCCGCCGCGCTCCGCGCCGCCTGGATCTTCTTGATCGCGTTCACCGCTCCCAAAATCGCCAAACCCACGGCGATCCCGATCATGTAATACCCCACCCGGCTCTGCCAGGGCGTCTTCGGCGGCGTCATCACAGGCTGGCTCACGCGTCAATCCTCCATCCACCCACCTCCTCCACTTTAGCCCTCCCCTTCACGCCCCTTCGCACCCACGTCCTCCTGAGCCACCGACCTTGCACCCTGCTCGGCGAGTGCAAGGTCCGTGCCGTCGGGGTGCCGCCGCGCTCCCCATCCACCTCCCCATCTCAATCCTGCGACAAGATAATCACCGTGTACGGCCCGATCCCCACGTTCGCGTTGTACCCCATCCCATCCTTCGCGCCCGCCACCGCCGTCGTGTCATAACTCGCCGTGTTCCCAAAGTCGCCCGAATACCCGTTCCAGTCCGAGTTGAACCGCACCCGCCACGTCCCCGCTCGCGGGAACCCCAGGTTGTAACTCGCGTAACTCGTGTTCGCAAAGTTCGCCACCACCACCACGTCGTCCCGAGCCCCGCCGTTCTCCCATCGATGGAACCCGATCACCTTGTTCGTGTCGTTGATGTGGTGCACGTTCACGTTGTTCCCGCGCAGCCCTCGCGTCGTGTCATACCAGTTCCGCCTCAGGCGGATCATGTCCCGATACATCGTCTGGATCCCCGCATACGTCGTCAGTTTCGTCCAGTCCACCGGGTCCGTGTCCGCAAACCACCCATCCTCCAGCACCTCCTGCCCCTGAAAGATCATCGGGATCCCGGGCGACGTCATCACCAGCCCCGCGCCCAGCGTCGACCGCTTCTTGCTGTACCAACTCCCCGCGTTCCCGGGCCAGACCTCCTCCGGCACACGCGAGTGCCCGTTCGCCACCTCGTCGTGGCTCTCCGTATAAATCACCCGCTGCGTCGCGCTCCCGTTATACACGTGCACGATCGCGTCCCGCACCGAATACATGTTCCGGCTCGAATCGCTCCCCGCGATCACCGCGCTCCGGATCGGGTGCACAAAACCCGCGTCCCACTGGCTGTCAAAGCCCGCCCCGCCCGCCCCCGTCGGCTTCGTCAGCCACTCGTTGTTCTGCAAGTCCTCCGCGATCGAGATCTTCCACCCCTGGCTCCCATCGATGTCGTTGTTCGCCAGTTGCATCACCCACCACCCATCCCCGATGTCCGACCCCACCCCGTTGTTCGTGTTCCGGATGTTCACCGTCGAATCCCACCTCAGCCCGTCGCACCGATACTCGTTCAGCCACGTCAACGCATGGTCCCGGATGTACTGCCGCACCTCGCTCCGCCCATAGTCCGGCCTCGTGTCCCCCCAGGGCGTGCTCGACCGTGAGTCGTTGTAAAAATAAATCCCGCCAAGATTGTTCTGATACCACCCGTCAAACCGCCACAGGTCCAGATCGCTCGGCCCATAGTGGTTGTGCACCACGTCCAGGATCACCGCGATCCCCCGCGCGTGCGCCTCGTTCACGAACCGCTTGAACTCGTTCATCCCCCCATACGCCCCCTCCACCGCGAACGGATACGCCGGGTTATACCCCCACGAAAAATCCCCCGCAAACTCCCCGATCGGCATCACCTTCACCGCGTTCACACCCAACGCCTGCAACTGGTCCAGCCGCGAAATCGCCGTCGCAAAAGTCCCCGGACCGCCCCCCGCCGTGTCGTTGAACGTCCCGATGTGCATCTCATACATCACCATCTGATTCCACGCCGGCGTCGACCACGCCGGGCTCTTCAACCTCCCCGTCACCGTCACGTCGTCGATCGCCATCCCATCCGTCGAGAGCGGGTAGTTGTCCCGCTGCTGAAACCGCACCTTGAAGTTCGCGCCCGGCACATACCCCGCCGCCGCCGCCGCCCCCGTCAGGTTCACCACCCGCGTGCTCCACACGCTCGAAATCGCCGGATACGTGTCCACCTTCGTCCACGTCACGCCGTCGTTCGTGATCCACACCCCGTCCTCCGCGTGCACCTCCTCCCCGACGTTCCGCACCTTGTACGTCAGCGACAACGCCCCGTGCGTGCTCCCATTGATCGCCAGCGTCAACTGGCTCGTCTCATACGAGTTCGACGTCGTGCTGTCAAACGTCACCCCGCGCGTCCCCGCCGCCTTGTACGTCGTCGAAAACTGGATCCTCCACGTCCCCGTCCCCGTCCGCGTCCACGCCGCGTTCCACACCCCGGAGTCGAAGTTGTCCGTGAACAGCGTCACCGTGCTCCCGTACACCGACCAGTCGAACGTGTCCCCGCGCACGATCGAGTTCCCCACGCTGCTCGTCAGCGCCCTCGCCCTCGGATCGTTCTTCCAGTTCGACGTCCCGTTCGTGATCACGTACTTGTATTCCGCCCCCTCCCCAACCCCCGCCACATCCGCCGACCAGTACCCGTTCCCCTCGCTGAACAAGGGCGTCGCCGTCGCCGACCACGCGTTGAAACTCCCCCCCACCGTCACCGCCGTCGCGTTCGGCGCCCACACCCGAAACGTCGTCCCCCCCGCATACGGCACCGCGCCGATCCCCGCCCTCACCGACGGCGGACGCGCCGACACCACCATCGCCGCACCCGCGATCGCCACCACCGCGGACACCATCGCCCACACGCCTTTTCGTCCAGCCCACATGCTCGACCTCCCACGAATCCATCGCCTCGTTCGCCCGCCGCGTGCGTCGCGTCGAGCACGATGTGCCATGGAGTACCAAGTCCTGCACGACCTGTCAAGGCGCAGTTTTCGCGCTCCATCCATCAAAAAACGCCTAGTTTCTAGGCGTTTTCTCTTCTCTCACACAAGGTTGGAACGCTTACACCAACTCCTCCCCCCTCACGCCGTCACCACATCCGCCGAAGACAATTCTTTCTCATCCACACGCTGGATCGTCGCCCCTAGGCCCCGCAGCCGGTCTTCCATCTTCTCATACCCGCGGTCCAGGTGATACACACGATTCACCACCGTCGTCCCCTCCGCCGCCAGCCCCGCCAACACCAGCCCCGCGCTTGCCCTCAGGTCGCTCGCCATCACCGGCGCACCCACCAACCGTCGAACCCCCGACACAATAACCGTCGAGCCCTGCCGGATCAGCCGCGCCCCCATCCGCGACAACTCCGCCACGTGCAGGAATCGATCCGGGAAAATCCGCTCCGTGATCACCGAGTTCCCATCCGCCAGGCACAACAGCGACATCAACTGCGCCTGCAAGTCCGTCGGGAATCCCGGGTGCGGCTGCGTCGTCACCTCCACGGGCTTCAGCACCCGATCGCACGTGATCCGCACCGACTGCCGCATCGGATCCCCGCTCCCACCGCTCACGATCGACGACGTGTCCAGCATGTTCGTGCTCGGCGTCAACGCCGCCCCTCGGACCTTCCCCGCATACGCCGCCACCGGCTGCACATGGACCCCCGCGCTCTCCAACAAATAGTTCACGCTCAGCATCGCGTCCACCGGGCAGTTGTCCAGCGTCAAATCTCCGTTCGTGATCGCCGCCGCCATGATGAACGTCCCCGCCTCGATCCGGTCCGGGATCACCGTGTGGTCCGCCCCTCCCAACTCCGCCACCCCGTGGATCTTCAGCCTCGGCGACCCCGCCCCCTCGATCTTCGCACCCATCTTCGTCAGCAGGTTCGCCAAGTCCACGATCTCCGGCTCGCACGCCGCCGACTCAATGATCGTCGTCCCACGCGCCAGCGTCGCCGCGCACATCACGTTCGCCGTCCCCAGCACCGTCGAGCCAAACGTCCCCCCCAGAAAGATCGTGTCCCCCACCAACCCGCCCGGCGGCGCCTGCGCGATGATGTCCCCCTGCGTCAGCGTGATCTGCGCACCCAACGCCTCCAGCCCACGAAGATGCAGGTCCACGGGACGCTCCCCGATCGCGCACCCGCCCGGCAGCGACACCCGCGCATACCCACGCTTCGCCAGCATCGGCCCCAGCGTGCAGATCGACGCCCGCATCGTCCTCACGATGTCATACCGCGCATGGCTCGCCGATGGGTCCGTCGCCCTCAGCGTCATCACCCCCGGCGCACCCTCCTCCATCGTGCACCCCAACTCCCCCAGCAACCGAACCATGTTCCGGATATCCGCCAACCCCGGCACATCCCGCAGCGTCACCGCCTCGTCCGTCAACAACGCCGCCGCCAACTGCGGCAACGCCGCGTTCTTGCTCCCGTTGATCCGCAACCGTCCAAACAGCCGCCGCCCCCCCTGAATCACGAACGTGTCCATACGTTTCTTCCTTCGTGCGCCCTTCGCTCCCCGCGCCAACCCTGGCTCGGGTTCGTCGAGTCCGATGCTCCGCGTCCCATCATACATCGGTCCTCCGACTCCGCCCCCTTCGATCCCCGACTCAGGTTCTCGCCTCCTCCCTCCTCCTCCGCACGACCCGCACCCCCCGCACACCTTCACGCTCCTTCACGGGCTTTCCACTTGCATCCTCCCGCTCCGTATCGCAAACTCCCCTCGTGCTTGCTCGTGGTTGCGTCGGTTGGCCTGCCAACCTCGGTACACGCGGCGTGCAAGCCCGCGAGGGCGGCGAGTCGGCCCTGGAGCCTGATGCAAGGATGGCTTTGCAGTAGTGGGAGGATGCCATGAGTGTGATCCCGATGAAAGCGACGGCAACTTTGGTCTTGGGCACGGCTCTGGCGGCGGGCCTCGCCATCAGCCTCACTCCCGCCCAATCCACCGCCCAATCCCAGTCCATTACCTCCGGGAGCGATCCCTTCTCCGCCCTCCCCGCCACCCTCTCCCTCACCGGCACCGTCCGTGACTTCAAATGGCGAAACGAGACCGGCGGCCACCCCGACTTCGAACTCACCCCCTCCGCCGGCTTCGGTCGCTACAACGACATGGTCGCCTCCGAACTCGACTCCGACGGCAAGCCCGTCTTCCTCTCCGCCGGCAAGAAAGTCTCCACCGAGTGGAAGGACGCCCAAGGCCGGAACCGCATCTCTCCCAAGTCCTACATCACCGCCAAGCAAGGCGACACCAATGGTGCCCAATCCTCCACCTCCGGCGGCGCCGCCACCAGCAGCGAACGCTTCGCCCAGTGGTATCGCGATGTCCCCGGGGCCAACGTCTCCCGTCCGCTCGCCCTCACCCTCGTCCGAAACCCCGGCACCAACATGTACACCTTCTCCGACCGCTCCGACGCCTTCTACACCTCCCGCGGTGGCTTCTTCCCCGTCAACGGCGAACTCTTCGGCAACTCCCCGGGCCAGTCCAAAAACTTCGGCTTCACCTTCGAACTCTCCACCGAGTTCGTCTATAACCGCGGCGCAGGCTACACCTTCACCTTCACCGGCGACGACGACGTCTGGGTCTTCATCGATGGCAAACTCGTCATCGACCTCGGCGGCATCCACTCCGCCGTCTCCCAGACCATCGAACTCGATCGCCTCAACTGGCTCGAACACGGCCGTACCTACTCCCTCAAGGTCTTCCAGGCCGAACGTCACACCACCCAGTCCAACTTCCGCATCGATACCAACCTCCAACTCCGCGCCGTCGAACCCCCCGTCACCAGCGGCCTCTACGACTAAGCCCGCGCTCCGCCGCGACGCTCGACGGGTACCCCATTTCCCCCCCGTCGCCGTCGCCCCGTCCGCTCCGTGTCCTTCCGCCTGAGGGAGGGGAGAGAGCACCGCGGACGGGCGGGCTCGGGGCGGGGCCTTCCCCGCCCCCCCGATGGGCGAGCCGGTTCCGCGCGGTCGCCCATCTCGGAAGTTCCACGCCCGGGTTGGGCTCGTGCCCGCCCGGGCGTTTTCATGTGTTGTCGCTCCCACGCCCCTCCCCGTCCAACCCCCCACCGCCCCACCCAAAAACAAAGCGAAGCCCGCCTCGGGCTTCGCTCCTTCGTTCACCCCTCGCCCTTCGATCAGCCGTGCACGATCGGCTGATCCTTCACGTGCTTCAAGCCGCGGCGGCGATCCCGCAACCGCCGGCTCTTCCCCTGCCGATCCCGCAGGTAATACAACTTCGCGCGCCGGCTGTCCGCTCGACGCGTGACCTCAACCTTCGCCACCAGCGGCGAGTTGATCGGGAAAATACGCTCGATCCCCACGTCATCCACCACGCGCCGAACCACCATCATCTCGTCCACCCCGCGACCGGATCGCGAGATGCACACCCCCGAAAACACCTGCGTGCGCTCCTTCTCGCCTTCCACAATCCGGAAGTGCACGTTCACCGAGTCCCCCACATCCACCACCGGAAAATCCTTCTTGAGGAACTCGCTGTTCAGGGATTCCAGAATCTGCTGTTGAGACATGGCGCACACCTATCAATATTCAGGCCAAGCACCCGCCCGACCTTGGGTCGAGATGATAGTCGCCATCTTTGCCCCCGTCGAGACCTTCACCCAACTCCCCACCATCCCCCCACACTCCGCCCAGCCCCCGTCCTATTCCGTCAGCCTCCACTACCAACCAACACTCCCGAAATCCCGCCCAAGTCCAGCCTCTGTTAGGGCTTCGGCGGCGGCGCCATCCGGTTCATCTTCTCCTTCGCCAACTTCCCATCCAACTCCATGATCATCATCCGCACCCGCATCGACTGCTGCGCCAGCGCCTGACGCTTCTTCGGGTCCAGTGGCGCCTGCATCATCATCATGTTGATGTTGTTCAACTCCAGTTGCAACTGATTTCGCTGCGCCAGGAGCGCCGCTTCATTCTCAGGCGTCGCGCGTCCGCTCCCCGAAAACTCCGCCGTCGCCTCAATCCCCACCACGCCGCCCGCGCCCCCGCCCGCCACAACTCCAGGCCACTCGTCCGCCTTCGCACCCATCCCATCCGGCCGCGCCACCGTCTTCACCTGCTCCCGCGTCTCGCGACGCTCCACCACCCGCGCCAACTCCCCCTCCATCGCCGAATACTCCGCCACCCCGATCCCAGGATCGATCGCCCGCGCACCCTCCAACCTCGTCCCCATCACCCGCGCAAGCCGGATCTCCCACGCCGCGTCCATCACGTCGCTCCCTCGCCCCCCCCGGTTCAGGCCGACCCCGCCCACCCCAAAGTTCCGCCCTCGCTCCGGCCTTCGCTCCAGGTCCTCAAAACTCCCCAGCGTCGCACGCACGATCAGCGGCTCCCCATTCCGGAACAGGTGGATCGTCATCCGCTCCCCGGGGTCGTGCGACGTGATGATCTTCCGCGCATCGTCCAAACTCGTCACCCGAACCCCCGACATCGCGTACATCACGTCCCCACTCTTCAGCACACGCTCCGAATCAAAACCCTCTATCGTCCGCGCGATCGGCACCCCCTCCGACGACCTCGATCCGATGTCATCAAACTGCACCCCCAGCGCCGCCCGCGGCGACGACACGAACTGCTCCTTCGCCACCACCCGCAACCGGTTGTACTGCTCCGGGCTCAACGCCTCCCCCGACAGCACGCCCTCCAGTTGGTCCAGCGTCAGCAGCGGGCTCGTCCGCAACGCCGCCATCGCCGTTTCCCGCTCCCGAAGCACCGACGAATCCAACGCCGCGATGTGCTTCCGCTGCTCCGCGCTCAGCGGCCGAACCACACCTCCCGCCACTCCCCGCGCCTCACCCCGCGCCACGCCCCCCCCCCCCCCCCCCCGCCGCGGGCCCCCCCCACCCCGGGCCCGATTCGGAAGAATCCCCCCCCCAGAACCTGGGTTCGTGAGGTTCTCTCAGGTGAGAGACGTCACGGGAGGTTCGGGTCGTCGGAGGTGAGGAGCCACGTGCCGAGGCCCGTGACGGTCACCGTGCCGCCGACGTCAGTCTGGCCGCCCTGGAGGTTCTGGAGGCCGAGGGCGAGGACCATGTCGCCGCCGCCGGTGGCCGAGTAGTCGGCCGCCGTCCAGAAGTTGTCGTAGCTGTTCGAGCCGCCCGCGAGGGTGTCGAACAGGGTGGACGTGCCGCGGACGAGGGCGTCGGCGCCGTGCGCCGCCGTCTTGTTACGAGCGCGGAAGACCGGCTGCGGGAAGCCCGCGCCGCCACCGTTCGCAACCGTCGCGGTCCAGGTGTTGTAGTAGAGGCCACCACCGGTGGCATAGGTGAGGTCACCCTCGGAGCCCTGACCGGCGCCGCCGAAGGCCCACTCCGCCGCGCCGCCCTGACCGGCCGTGGCCGAGTCGGTGTCGGTGACGACGAGGTTGCCGCCGGTGATCGTGCCAGCCGCAGAGCCGAGCACGACGCCGAGAGCGGGACCGAAGTTCGTGAACGCCCAGTTCGTCGTGGTGAAGTTGCTGGCGAAGGTCGCCGCCGCCACCGACTGAGCGCTGCCCGTGAAGGCCGACTTCGTGGACGAAGCGGTCTCGAGGGAGGTCAGGGTGGTGGTGCGAGCGCCGCTGTCCACCGAGTCGAACAGCGCGGTGTGCTGGCCGCTGCCGTCAGCCGCGTTCGGGGCATAGTACGCGAGGTACGTGTTGCCGCCGACCGCCTGCGTCGGGTGCGCCGCATCCGCAACGTTCAGGAAGTAGGTGAGGTCCATGCCCGAGGCCGGAGCCGCGATCGCGAGGAGACGGTTCTGGTCGCCGCCGCCCTGCGCCGCGCTCCAGGTCGCGCCGAAGCGCGCCAGGTACAGGTTGCCCGCGGTGAAGTTGAAGCCGCTGAGCGCCCCGTTGAGCCAGAAGGCATAGGTCTGGCCGAGGATCGACGTGCCCGGGGTCGCCGGGTGGATGATCTGGAGGCCGCCCGTCGTGCCGCTGGTCGCGCCGGTCGCGAAGAAGTTCGGCGTGCCGCCGCCACCGTCCGCGAACGTCCAGCCCGTGAGCGACGCCGCGGTGAACGTGAGAACCGGCGGGCCCTCGACCACCTGGTCGCCAGGGGTCGTGTCGCCCGGGTTCGTGTCCACGGTGAAGACGAACGACTCGTCGAAGTCGTACGCGGTGCCGTCGGAGACGTAGTAGGTGACCGTCAGGTCGCCAACGATGTCGCTATAGCTGCCGAAGCCGGGGATCGTGCCCGGGGTGCCCGGGGCCGGAGCCGGATACGAGGAGGCCGAGCCGGGGCTCAGCGCGACCTCGCGGTAGCTGGCCGACGCGCCGGTGCGAATGTTCTTCGCGGCCGGAGCCGTCGGGTCCTCACCGGGGAGGTTCAGCGACGCGATGCCGTTGATCTGGATGTCACCGACGTTGCCCGAAAGGCTGCCGTCGTAGTAGAAGGACCACTGGAGCGAACCGGCCGCCGTGTCGGCGTCCGTCGCATAGTCAGCAAAGTCCCAAGCGTTCGAGAACGCGAAGACGTTGTTGTCCTGGGTCAGCGAGTTCGATTCGAGGTCGGAAATGATAACGACCGGAATCTCGTCGATGATCGGCGACGCGGCATTCGCCGTCGTCCCCATCCCCAGAACCAACGCGCCGAGAAGAAGGGTCAGGATCAACCCTTTGCGCATGAGAATCCCTCCTGTGGGGTCATGAAAGAAAGAAGACCTTGGGCGCTTGGTGGCGACGCGTCGCCAGCCAGCTTGAATCCAGCAAATAACCTGAGGGCTCTGCGCTATCCGTCGCGGCGGAGACATGGTTCGCCCGAC
>CAZIZO010000019.1:0-61248 GCA_964543905.1 uncultured Phycisphaeraceae bacterium | reverse complement strand
TCGCGGCGATCATCTCCTTGGCCCGCATCGGCACCTCGCTCGCGGCGAGCACCTGCGCCGCCGCGCTGAGGGCGCTGACTCGCTTCGAGGGGGTGGGCGTCATCTCCTTGGCGGGCGGCGCGGCCTTCGCCACCTTTCGAGACTTCCGCGCATCGCTCAATTCGCGCTGCACCTTGCCCATGTTCTTGATCGTGCCTTTGCGTGCCATGTCGGACTCCTTCTGTCGGGTGCGGAATCCCGCCGCACTTCGCGGCGGGGAAGCGTGGCCGTCGCGGTTCCCCGCGACGCCGCGTGGCGATCACTCGGCGTCGTCCAGAAAGGCCACGACGTGCTCGGGGTCCATGTTGCTGAGGAACCCGACCAGATCGATCAGGTCGCTGCGGACCTTTCCGAGGCTTCCGGCGAAGCCCCAGTTGCGCGGGTCGGCCTTCGCCTCCTCGGCGTGCTTGTCGAGCTCCATTTGCAGGACGTCCATCAGCCGGGCGATGTCGTTGCGGCGGGCTGCGTAGGTCTCGGCGGCAGTCGGTTCGGGCTTGGTCGTGCGCTTCGTCATGGTCGTGCTCCTTTGGGTTCGTGGTCTCTGATAAACAGCGAAGCCCGCATCACGCGGGCTTCAGGTCGTCGGATCGGTTGTGCGAGTCGTGCTCGGCCGGGCTTTGGGTTGCCCGACCGCGTTCAGGTAGTCGATCAGGTCGCCCGCGTCCCAGGTGTCGTAATCCACCGGGTCGTGTTCGGTCGGCGCATCGTCGCGATCGCGGTCGATCTCGAACAGGCGGAACCCGCCCGGCGCTCCGGCCTTCGGTCCCCAGTGCCCGTCGGCATGGCGGCCGCGTCCGGCGGGGATCGTGTCAATCGACCAGGAGCGGCCGTCGGGCGTCTGGACCTCGACGCTCCGCACCGCGAACCCGCGGCGTCGCAGCATCTTGGCCATCTCGATCGTGCTCTTCGTGGTGGCGTTCATGTTCGTGTTCTCCGTCGCGGGGTTCCGCCCCGCGTTGTGACACATGAAGCCATGACATCCGGGAACAGGCAAGGCAAACCGGAACGATTTCGCCCTCATTCCGCGACATGTGGGCAAGTTCGGCCCCATATGGGCAAACGGGCGGATTTGGCCGGAAATCGCCCATCTCGGCGCGAAACAAACTCTGTTTACCCGCGCGGCTGTTCCCGTAGGCCTTTCGAGACCGGTCCCCCCCCCGACGGAGTACCTACGCGGCCGTGGGGCGTCTACGTCTACAGAATCCCCGCCCACGGCGGCAACGTCGCGGATTCTGTATGCGTAGACGTGTAGACGCCCACGTCCCGCCACGTTGGCCCGACGTCGCACCGATTGGCGACGCCCGGGGATCGGGGCCAGCGCCGGGCTGTCCCGACCGTGGGCGAACGTCGCGGGACGGGCGCGAAGGCGGAATCTCCGGCCGCGCGCGAGTTTGTGCAAGCGCGTGTGCAAGCGGGCGGGCGGCGCGCCTGAAACGGCCAGATTCACGGGGATTCCGATCGGCAGCCCGGGCGTTCCCAAGCTGAATGTCGGGAGTTCGATCCTCCTCGCCCGCTTTGTCTGCCGCCGTTGGCACACGATGCCACCGGCGGCTTTTCGTTGACAAACTCCGCAGATTCCGCGAGGTTTGGCGACGCGGGCGGGAGCGGCGGGATCGGGGCCAACGGCCGGACGATGACAGGGGATGACCTGGGTGGACGCTCGCTTGTGCAAGCGCATGTGCAAGCGGGTGTGCAAGGTGTGGCGGGGATGAGGCTGCCGATCGGCGGTCGGACCGAGTCGTTCCGACGCCGCCGTCCGGCTTCGTGGACAATCATGGTCATTATGGACCACCCGCACGCCGAAGCGTTTCCCCCCGAGGTCATCGAGAGGCTCAAGACGTACGTCTACCGGCTGATCGACCCGCGCAACGGCGAGACGTTCTACGTCGGGAAGGGCAAGGGCAACCGCGTCTTCGCGCACATCCGAGGCGAGCAGGGCATCGACGGGGACGACCTCGACAACAAGATGAAGCGCATCCGCCAGATCCGGCTGGCGGGGTTCGAGGTGGCCCATGTCATCCACCGGCACGGGATGGATGAGGCGACGGCCTTCGAGGTCGAGTCCGCGTTGATGGATGCGTATCCCGGTCTCACGAACGAGGCGGGCGGGGTGGGCGGCAACGAGTTCGGCGCGATGCACGCGATGGAGATCATCCGCGAGTACGCCGCGGAGCCTGCGACGTTCCGCCACGACGCCGTGCTGATCAGCGTCAACCGCAGCGCCTTGGCCGAATCGTCTCTCTACGAGGCGACGCGGTACGCGTGGAAGATCAGCCCATCAAAAGCGAAGAAGGCGGAGGTGATCCTCGCCACAGTGCAGGGCGTGATCAAGGGGGCGTTTATCGCCGACGATTGGTTGGAAGCGACAGCGGCCAACTTTCCTGGTCGACAGGATGTACCTGGCCGCTATGGATTCGTCGGCCGCGAGGCACCCGAGCAGATCCAGAAGATGTACGTCGGCAAGCGTGTACCGGACGAGTTCCGCAAGAGGGGCGCGGCGAACCCGATCAAGTACGCCAGCCCGTCCGAGTAGGGGCACGCGGCATGTGTCGCAATCAACGCGCCGCCACCGCGACCGCGGGCCCGTCGAACACTGCGAGCGGCAGGTCCGGCAGGCTGGCCACCGCCCCGGCTACGTCGAGGAGTTTGGGATCGGTGTAGACGTTGGCCGTCAGGCTCGGGTCGCTATGGCGCATGCAGCCTGCGCCGTCCGCAGCGGAATGCCCGCCTTCGACAGGTGCGTGCCGAAGGTGTGCCGCAGGGCATGAACGTCGATGGTGCGGCCGCGATCGTCGGTCTTGATGACGACCTCCTTGCCGTCGCGTGTCTCGAAGCAGGCCAGCCGGCGGCGGGCCTGGATGGACCAATGCTCGGTGCGGCCCAGAAGCCGCAGATAGTCACGTTGCGCGTCGAGGTTCGTCTGGTTCGACTCGGCGCTGAGCCGCGATGCCGCGTCCTTCTCGCCCGAGGACGAACCAATCGTGCCTAGGGCGATCCACACGGCGTTCGGCCCTCCAAATGGAACACGGCGGGGGTCGGTAGGGCACGCGACAACGCGCGCAGGGCCCCGTGCCATCGGCCAAGACCGCGCGATGACGCATGTGAGCAATGCGGACGAACGTGGCGAGTCGCGGGAGGGTACAATCGGACAACGCGGGTGTAGCTCAGTGGTAGAGCGTCAGCCTTCCAAGCTGAATGTCGCGGGTTCAAATCCCGTCGCCCGCTTTTTCGCTCCCACGAGGAGCGGTGGAACCGGCTGGTGGCCCGGGACCAGGCCCGTGTCGAGCATCCCACGGCGATGCTCAAGCAGCAACTCGGATACCGGAGGGTGCGGTACCGAGGACGAGAACGCAATGCCCTGGACTTCGCCCTGACTCTTACCGCCTGCAACATCAAGAGGAGCCTGAGCCTGAGAGCGGCGTGAGCCGCGGGGAAGTTCCTCCAACCAAGCACCCGACCTCATCGAGTTCACCTGCCCTCGGTTCACCCGGCACCACACACGCGGGATTGTTCAGATGTTCCCGTTTTGATTTTGCAAGTACCGCCGAGGGGTACAACGGGTATACGGTGGAATTGATCCTGCAACGCAATGGCAATCTCCAGTCTCTCCCAATGTCCGCAGAGAGCTTCTAACGGCAGGTGGGCGGGACTTGATCGTGGCACGGACCCTGCTCGGAGGGTCCGTGCTCGTGCGTCGACGTCCTTCACGTGGCCCCTCCGGGGCGAAGACGGGGAAGGCGTGGAGTTTCGGCGCCTTCTAAAGCCTCCTGTTCGTGCCTCTCTTCCCATTCCTCTCTCTGCGTGCCTTCCTCTGCGGCCTCTGAGCCTCTGCGGTGAGTCTTCTTCTCCCCACGCACGCGATAGAATCTGGGCCTCGCATGGAATCCCTCCGTGGCATCGCCGTTTCGCCGGGCATCGTGATCGGGCGCATTGCCGTCCTTGAGAACGATCTTCATCGCATTCCGCGGCGGGTGGTGGGGGAGGCGGGTGTGCCCGAGGAGTTGGCGACGCTGGAGCGGGCGATCAAGGGGTCGATCGCCGAGTTGCTCACCATCCAGGCGAAGGCCACGACGGAGATGGGGGAGGAAGCGGCCAAGATCTTCCTTGTGCACATCGGGATGCTGAGCGACAAGACGCTGACGGCCCCGATCCGCGCGATGATCGAACGGGAGAAGGTGACGGCGGACTATGCCGTCAGCCAGGAGTTCAGCAAACTCGCGGCGAAGTTCCGCTCCATGCCCGACTCGGCGTTCGCGACGAAGGTGAACGACATCGAGGATTTGGCGCGAAGGCTCCTGCGGCACATCCTGAACGAGCCCGAGCACGACCCGCTGCGGGCGGCGTCGCAGTCGGGGCTGGTGGTGGTGGCGCGGGACCTGACGCCCTCGCAGACGGCGGGGTTCGATCGAAGCAAGGTTGTGGGCTTCGCCACGGATCTGGGTGGGCGCACGAGCCACACGGCGATCGTGGCGAAGGCTCTTGGAATCCCCGCCGTCGTCGGGTGCCAACTGCTGCGGCGCATGGCCGCCGACGGGATGACGATCATCCTGGACGGCGATCGCGGGACGGTGATCCTCGATCCGGATGATGCCACAATCCGTCTCTATCGCGGCTATATCGAGCAGCGGCGCGAGTTCCAGGTTTCGCTGGGCGAGTTGAGGGACTTGCCATGCGTCACGAGCGATGGGCAGGCCGTGCATCTGGTGGGGAACATCGAGTTCCCGGGCGAGGTGGACGCGGTGCTCAACTCGGGCGGCGAGGGCGTGGGGCTCTATCGCACCGAGTTTCTGTATTTGACGTCCAAGGGCGAAGTGACGGAGGAAGACCACTTCAACGCGTACAAGGCGTGCGTGGAGAAGTTGAAGGGGCGCGAGTGCGTGATCCGCACGATGGACCTGGGCGCGGACAAGTACACGCAGGAGCAAGAGGCCGACCCGGAACGCAACCCGTTCCTGGGTTGCCGGAGCATTCGCTATTGCCTGCGGAACATCCCGATGTTCAAGCGGCAGTTGCGGGCGATCCTGCGGGCGTCGGCTTTTGGGCCCATCAAGATCATGTTCCCGCTGGTGACGAACCTCGTGGAGTTCCGGCACGGGAAGGCGATCCTGAGCGATGTGATGGAGGACCTGCACGAGGACGGCGTCAAGTTTGACCGCGAGATCAAGGTGGGGATGATGGTCGAGGTGCCGTCGGCGGCGCTGATGGCGGACGAGTTCGCCCGGGAGGCGGATTTCTTCTCCATCGGGACCAACGATCTGGTGCAGTACACGCTGGCGGTGGACCGGACGAATGAAAGGATTGCAAGCCTGTATGTCGCAACGCATCCGGCGGTGTTGCGCCTGATCCGGGACGTCGTCCGGGATGCCCGGAAACACAAGACCCCCGTTTCATGCTGCGGGGAGGCGGCGGCCGATCTGGAATATGCCGGTTTGCTGATCGGGATGGGGGTGCGTACCCTTTCGGTCACGTCCGTGGCCATCCCGCAACTGAAGCGGTTCGTGCGGAGCGTGACGGTGCATGACTGCGAGCAGGTGGCGCGAAAGGCGCTCTCACTCGATTCCGACGTCCAGATCGCGGCCTTGCTGCGAGACTGGGCGAGAAAGATTGTTCCCGAAGCGTTTGACGGCAGAAATGTCGAATGAAGGTAGTGTTAGGATACGGTTCGCGCCTTGCATTGTCGCGTCGGGCATTGACACCGCTGCGAAACTCGATTAGATTGCCAGTATGGGCCTCACACACACACACACACTCTCTCACTCTCTCTCTCTCTCTCTAGGCGGTTCTTGCGGTTTTTCGTGGTTCTTTGTGGGATCGTGTTCGGTGTGACACACGTTCGTGCACAGAGTTGGGGTCCTTGGTTGCCTGTCACAGACAACTGTGGTTGCTCCGCTCCCTCGGACAATGATCCACGCTGTACGGCCAAGGTGACGAGTTGCCTACGTCGGGATAGTGCGCCAGTCTTGACCGCTGGGTCGCCGACGACCATGTTCAGTAACATTGGCCGATGCATCAACTGCCCAGCGTGTTGCCAAACGGGAGGATGTCCGTGGTTCCTGATGCACTGTGGTGTGACGTGCAGCCTGACGTTTACTCAGACCGTTTCGAGATCGACTTCCGGGAAAGTTGCAGTCAAAGGACCGATCGAAGCCGCTCTTGAAGGAACGGTCGGATGGAGTGGAACTACGACGTTGACGGTCGTCTCGAAATGTGAAGTCAACAATCTTCACGTCTGTGGAAGAGTTTTCAATCAGGCCTCTCTGAGTGACGAGTTGGGACGAACGGCATACATGTACCATGAATGGCAACTTGCCGGGAGTTGGGTGGGTACCGGGTGTCCTATTCCGGCTCCGGGAACCTGGACCAAAGACTGCGGCTCGGACAAAAGTACAATCACGGTATCGCTGTACACGAGTGACTCTTGTGCAGTGCTCTGTGCGGACAAGTGCGGTCCTCAATGCGATAGTTATGAATAGCCAAATGGAGTGGCGATCATGAGTCTCTGGAAGTTGGCCTTGGTTTCGGGTTCGCTGCTGGCAAGCACGGCGTACGGTCAGGGGTTGGAGTCTCAGATTCGATCCGCATTCGAGGAGTATTCGCAGGCGAGAACACAACTCGATCCCGCAAGGTGGACCAATGACCAGCACCTGTACTGGGCAACGAGGTTCATGACGCTGCATGAAGGCCTCGATGCATCCATCGCCATCAGCACGAGGGATGAAGTGCGAAGCACCCTCTTGGCACTCCTGATTCCAATCCAGGACTTTGTCTCGGCACGGGCGGTCGTTCGGTCTGGGATGGCGGAGCAGACGGGGTGCGAGGGGAAGTTGAAGTGGGGCAACTTCGCTCTTGGAGTTGAGAAAGCCGAATCGCAGGTTGCAGGACGGATGCCTTCGGCGGATGTCGTGCTCTCAATTACACGATCGGCCTTGCAAGGATGTGACAGCCTCTCGCAACTGCAATATCAACGCAGTGCGTTTGCGTATGCGGTCGTTCTTCACCATGCGTCCGCGTGCTGCGAATCGGACCTTCACCAAAGAGCGGCGAGGCTTCTGGAACTCGAGCGCACGGTTGGCGAGACGGAGGCCGGAAGGAGCCTTGTGGTCGATCGATTTGCGCTCTTGGTCGATGCGGCCAAGGCGCTTTGTGCGGCTGGTCAGCCTGTCGAGGCGCTAAAGACTTGCGATCTCGCCCATTTCGATGACGTCCATTCTCGGGATCATGCCATCACTTCGGTCGTTCGAGATGCGTCTATCGCCTTGGATCGTCGCATCACATTCGTGGAAACGTCGGTCGCGTCGCGGACACTCGGAGTGACGGACGTAAACCGCATGGCGGGACTCGTGAATGAGTTGGTGCGCCGGCAGACACGCGAGAGTGCACAGACGGCAATTACCCTGATCGATCGCCTTCTCGCCGCGGATGCCATGGTGCTCCAACAGGTCAACGAACAGCATGTGGCCCACCGCGTGGAGGCGGAGGGGCAGCCTCCTCGATCGCTCTCTGAAACTCGCGCGTTTGAAAGTTCAATGTGCACCACGAAGTGGTTCCTCCATAGGGCGGTGCTGCGCGATCCAGCGGCAACACGTCAAGATGCGGCGGATATCCTCTCGCGTTTTCCCGACCATCCTCTGCGGCAGATATCGAACGCAGCATGCGATAGCGTGCGACCAAAAACCGTACAAGGGTGGTCCGTTCCTGTCGTGAACGGCTGTGTTCGGCGTGTTTGTGATTTGGCATCCCTGTTCCATGCCGAACATTTTGTAGGTGGTGAGCCGATCACCCACGGAGAAGCCTATTCTTGGACACAGATGATGTCCTGCGATTGGCCCAACGGTCGGTCGCTCGATTCCGACGTCCAGATCGCGGCCCTGCTGCGAGACTGGGCGAGAAAGATTGTTCCCGAAGCGTTCGACGGGCGTACCGCCGAGTAGCCAAAGGGAGATAGATGGCGGTTTGACGCCGGGCGGGTGACGGACACCCGGCCGCGTCGGATCGGACGAACTTCGATCGCTCCCGCGGGGCCGCGCTTTGTGTGAGGCCGCGACCGACAGGGGCGTTCATGACGAAGCGCGGCGCGAGAGCGAGCGTTTCGAGCGGCCCCGGGAGCGAGCCTCCCGTGCGGGCCGGGAAACTCGGGCGCTTCCCTTGCACGCGGGCTGTTCGCGGGCGGGCGCCGGCGGCGGAAGAGCCGCAACGAGGGTCAAAGTTCCCGGATTCGACGTGGGTTCGTGGCGTGTGCCGTTGACGAGGCGCGGGCGATGCTGTTCGCCCGTGCCGGGAAGGATGTGCGATGCCGGAAAGCCAGATGATCATCAACTACGTCCCGGGCGAGGAATGCCGCGTGGCGGTGGTTGAGGATGGGAAGTTGGAGGAGTACTTTGTCGAGAAGTTCGCGAGCGCCAGTCGCGTGGGGAATATCTACGTGGGGCGGGTGGCGAACGTGGAGCCCGCGATCCAGGCGGCGTTTGTGGACTTCGGTGTGGGGGACAACGGGTTCCTGCACAGCAGCGACCTGCACCCTCGGTATTTTCCGGGTCAGGACGACGACACGACCGAGCGTGTGGGGCTGAAGACCCCGCGACGTGAGCGTCCGCCGATCCAAGCGTGCCTCCGCAAGGGCGACGAGGTGATGGTGCAGGTGCTCAAGGAAGGCGTGGGGACCAAGGGCCCGACGCTGACGAGTTATCTCAGCATCCCCGGGCGATTCCTCGTGATGATGCCCTACATGGAGAAGAGCGGGGTCAGCCGCAAGGTGGAGGACGAGGATCAGCGTCGTCAGATGCGGGAGATCCTCGACCAACTCGACCTGCCGGAAGGCTTCGGCTTCATCGTGCGCACGGCGGGCATGGAGCGCACCAAGATCGAACTCAAGCGCGACCTGGCGTATTTGCAGCGGCTCTGGAAGGACATGGAGAAACGGCTGAGCGGCGGCAACAAGCCGCGTCTGCTGTACAGCGAGAGCGATCTGCTCGTGCGTTGCCTGCGTGATGTGCTCACCAGCGAAATGAACGAGGTGATCATCGACAACGAACTCGCGCTCCAGCGTGCGGCACGCTTCATGAAGATCGTCGCGCCGCGCGGGCAGGCGAAACTGCTGCACTATCCGGGCAAGGCGCCCATCTTCCACACCTTCGGGGTCGAGCCGCAGGTGGCCCTGATCCATGCCCGGGAGGTGCCGCTCCCGAGCGGCGGTCGGCTCGTGATCGACCAGACCGAAGCCCTCGTCGCGATCGACGTCAACTCCGGCAAGAGCCGCGACAGCCGGAACAGCGAGGACAACGCCTACCAGACCAACATCGAGGCCGTGGACGAGATCTGCCGCCAACTCCGCCTGCGCGACATGGGCGGCATCGTGATCAACGACCTGATCGACATGCGGCACATCAGCCACCGCAAGGACATCGAGAACCGGTTCAAGGAACGTCTCAAGCGGGATCGCGCCCGCAGCACCGTCCTGCCCATCAGCGAGTTTGGCATCCTGCAACTGACGCGCCAGCGGATGCGGGCGAGCCATGAGAGCGTGCACTTTGTCGATTGCCCCACCTGCCGCGGACGGGGCATGGTGCAACGTCCCGAGTCGATCGCGAGCGACGCGTTGCGCGACCTTGCGGCGGTGCTCGACGTGCCCTTTGTGGCGAAGGTGGAAATGGTCGTGGCGCCGCGCGTCGCGGGCGAACTGCTCTCGACCAAGCGCCAACTGCTGAGCCGCATCGAGCGCCACCACGGCAAGCACGTGGACGTGCGCGTGAGCGAGGCCGTGCCGCTCGATCGCGTGTCGTTCTACGCGTACGACAGCAACGGAGCGGACATCGACGTCACGAACCTGCCGCGGCCCAAGAAGCCCAAGGACATGGTGGAGTGGAAACTCGCGCCGGCAAAGGACGAGAACTGGGCGATGGACGTGGACGCCGAGGTCGCGGCGACGCAAGCCTCCGAGCCCCCCGAGGAAGAGCCGCAGCCGGAGGAAGTGCACCCCATCGAACTCGAGCCGGAGGACCTCATGCTGGACGAGGGCGAGGGCTCGGCGCCGGCGCCGGATCAACAGGAGGAGCGTCGCGAGGGTGGGCGTCGTCGTCGCCGCCGTGGTCGGGGGCGGGGACGCGATCGTGGAGAAGGTTCCGCGCCGGGCGATGGGCGTCCCGGACAGGCTTCGCACGGGGCGCCTCCAAGCCAGCCGCGTCCGTCGCAGCCTCCGCCATCGCCAGGTCGGCCACAGCCACAACAATGGGGCAATGCTCCCGCGACGACCTCGAGCGGATCGGGTTTGGTCGGCGGCTCGGGCGAGGGCACTCCCCCGGGTGCCGGCGTCGGGCCGGACCAGTTTGGAGACGAGGGTGGCGGTCGCCGACGTCGGCGTCGCCGCGGTCGCGGTCGCGGCCGAGGGGGCGAAGGTTTTGATGGATCGCCGCAGTCGGGTGGTCAACCCGTGCCCTCCCCGCAGGCCGGCATGGTCACGAACGAGGTTCGGCCCACGGACGGACGCGTCCGAGTTCCCTCGCCGCCGATGTCGCCCCTGGCGTCGCGTGGTCCATCGCCCCGTCGCGAACGGGTGCCGCTGAGCGGACCGGTGCCTCCCGCGATGCTCGCGGGCACGCAAGGCGACGCGTTTGATCCGATCTTTGAACTTCCCGACATCCCCGAGCCGCAGCCGATCTCGTCGACGTTCGTGGCCGAGCCACCGCCGGTCTCCGCGAGGCCGGAGTTGCCGAGCACCGTGGGTGAGTCGGCGGAGGCGGTCGACGATGCCGACGAGGATTCGGGCGACGATCTGCACGAAGGTAAGAACTCGGACGAGAACTCGTTGAGCGAAGGGCATGTCTCGGGCGATCAACCTCAGCAGGGCGAGGGTGGGGAAGGTCAGGGCGGTCGTCGTCGGCGCCGCCGTCGTCGTGGGCGCGGTGGTCGCGGGCGCGACGGGGCGCCGGGGCAGCCGCAGGGTGGGATGTCGGGGCAGGGCGAGTCCGCCTCGAACGTGCCGAGCGTGCCGCCGGAGCGACGTCCGGAGCCGCCACGCCGGGATGATCGCGGCCCCGATCGAGGTCCAAATCCACATCGTGGGTCGGACCACGGGCCCGATCGGCGCATGGATCGACCACCGTCTCGGGAGCAGGAAAGGCCCGTCCAGCGCGAGCCCGATCGAACGTCGTCGCCACCGCCCCCGCCATCTCCAGCGCCTGTTGCGGCAGCGGCTCCGACACCCGCGAGCAAGCCGCGCCTGCTGTATGCCAACATCAAGCGAAAGGTGAGCCCGGCGGAACTCAACCGTCGCGCGAAGCCCGAATAGTCTTCGGGGAGTGCACGCACCCATGCCTTCCCGACTCCTTATCCTGGGCTCCACGGGCAGCATCGGCACGCAGGCGATCGAGGTCGTTGAGGCACTCAAC
This sequence comes from uncultured Phycisphaeraceae bacterium, assembly GCA_964543905.1. Taxonomy (GTDB): domain Bacteria; phylum Planctomycetota; class Phycisphaerae; order Phycisphaerales; family UBA1924. The sequence goes on along the minus strand of CAZIZO010000019.1, from coordinate 49,825 downwards.
GCGGCGTGCCGCGCCGAGGGGCGAGAGCCCGCGATCCAGGTGGTCGGTCTTGCCGCGGGGGCCAACGCGTCTCGCCTTCGCGAGCAGGCCCGCAGGCTCGGCGTGCGGTGGACCGCGCTCGCGAACGGCGCGGCACAGGATGGCGCGGCCACCTTCACGGGGCCCGACTCGCCACGCCGGCTCGTGCGAGAGGTCGAGTGCGACGTCGTGCTCTCGGCGATCGTCGGTGTGGCGGGACTCGCGGCGACACTGGCGGCGGTCGAACTCGGACGCGACGTGGCCCTGGCGAACAAGGAGACGCTTGTGGCCGCGGGCGAACTGGTGATCGCGGCGGCGGCCAGGTCCGGCGCACGACTCCTGCCCGTCGACAGCGAGCACTCGGGCGTCTGGCAGTGTCTCGCTCGCGGACGCGACGAGTGTCCGCCGAGGATCGACATGAGCGGCGTCGAGCGCCTCGTGCTCACGGCGTCGGGAGGCCCTTTTCGCGCCTGGAGCAAGGCGGAGATCGATCGCGCCACGCCCCGCGAAGCCCTGCGACACCCGACGTGGAGCATGGGCGCTAAGGTCACGATCGATTCCGCCTCGCTGACGAACAAGGCGCTGGAGGTGATCGAGGCACGGTGGCTCTTCGGTCTCGAGCCCAGCCGCATCGGCGTCCTCGTGCATCCGCAGTCGATCGTGCACGCGCTGGTCGAGATGCGCGACGGCTCGGTGCTCGCCCAGATGGGCGTGCCCGACATGAAAACGCCCATCCAGCACGCGCTCACCTTTCCCGATCGTTGCCACGGCCCCGCCTCGCGCCTCGATCTCCGGACGCTCGCTCGCCTCGACTTTGAGCCTCCGGACCTCACGCGGTTTCCGGCGCTTCGGTTTGCGTACGACGCGTTGGAGCGTGGGGGCACGGCGGGCGCGATCCTCAATGCCGCGAACGAGGCCGTCGTCGACGCCTTTCTGCGGGCGGAGGGGCGCCTGCCTTTTGGTCGCCTGGCGTCGCTCGTGGCGGGCGTGATGGAGCGTGTGCCCGCGTTGCCGCTCACCTCCGTGGAAGAGGCGCTGGAGGCCGATCGTCGCGCCCGCGAATGTGTCCGAACGCTGCTGGAGATCGAGCCGTGCCGCCCAACCACTCCATGAAGTTTGCCCAGGTGGCGGACCACATCAACGCCGGACGCTATGAGCAGGCCAAGGCGCTCCTACAGCGCGTGCTCCAACTCAGCCCCGCGGACCCGACGGCCAACAACGGGATGTCGATCGTGCTGAACAATCTCGGGCAGTCCGAGGGGGCGCTGATGTACGCGCAGCGAGCCGCCGCCGGCGCCCCCAGCGACGCGAACATTCTAAATACGCTGGGCACGGCGCTCAACGCGCTCGGGCGATACGACGAGGCGATCCGGGCGCTGGAGAAAGCGCTCCTGATCGAGCCTGCGAATCCGTATGTACGGATCACGTTATGCAACGCCCTTTGGGGTCTCCAACGCTTCAGCGAGGCGACCAAGGTGCTCCGCACGGGACTCGAACTCGTCCCGGACCACCCCGAACTGACGGCGCGGATCGCGCCGCAACTCGTGCTGCTGGGGCGGGCCGACGAGGGGATCGCCCTCTGCAAGGCCACGCTTGCCGCACACCCCGGCGAGATCGAGCCGGCGATCAAGTTGTGCTCGTCGATCGTCTACGCCAGCCATGCGTCCGCGCGCGAGATCGCCGAGACGCACCGCGCTTATGGCCGGGCCCTCGCGGCCCAGCACGCGACCCCCCCCCGCGCGTTCTCCAACTCCAGGGATCCCGATCGTCCGCTGCGCGTCGCGTTCCTGTCCGCGGACCTTCGTCGTCACTCCGTCGCGTTCTTTGTGGAGTCGTTGATCCAGCATCTCGACCGCACGCGGTTCTCGATCACCTGTTACGCCAACACGCGCCAGTTGGACCACGTGAGCGACCGCATCAAGGCGGCGTGCTCGACCTGGCGCGTGGTCGAGGGGTGGCGCGACGCCGATCTTGTCGCGAGGATCCTGGCCGACAAGATCGATATCCTGATCGATCTGCACGGCGTGAGCGTGGGGCATCGGCTGCCCGTGTTTCAACTCCGCCCTGCTCCGATCCAGGTGACCTACTGCGGATATCCCGCGACCACGGGGCTCTCGACGATGGACTACCGCATCGTCGATTCCATCACCGACCCGCCCGGCTCGGAGGAGCACTGCACCGAACGACTCGTTCGCCTCGATCCGTGCTTCTTGTGCTACCGTCCGCCGGATGACGCTCCGCCACCGGCGCCGCAGCCCCCAAGCGCCAGCGCCGGACACGTGACCTTCGGCTCATTCAACACGAGCGCCAAACTGAACGAGCGGACGTGCGCCCTCTGGGCCAAGGTGCTCCTGGCCGTGCCCGGTTCGCGGCTGGTGCTGAAGGCCCACCAGTTCTCCGACGCGACGTTCTGCGACGACCTTCGAGCGATTTTCATGCGGCACGGTCTCGACGCTGCCCGGGTCACATTCCTTCCCAGCGAAGTCAGCCCGACGGATCACCTTCGGGCGTATGACCGCCTCGACCTCGCGCTGGACCCGGTGCCCTACAACGGCACCACCACCACCTGCGAAGCGCTGTGGATGGGCGTTCCCGTCGTCACGGTTCCGGGCGACATGCACGCCTCCCGCGTCGGCGCGTCACTCCTCACGCAGGTCGGGCTGCACGAACTCATCGCAAAGGACGAGGACGACTACGTGCGCGTGGCGGCCGCGCTCGCGAACGACCCCGCACGCCTCGCCTCGCTGCGAACGGGGCTGCGTGAGCGCATGCAAGGGTCTCCGCTCTGCAACGCGCCGGCCCACGCCGCGAGGTTTGCCGCGGCCCTCCGTTCCATGTGGACCTCCTGGTGCACCAGTGCGCAAGGTGGGGTATGAGCGCGATCCTGAGCAAACTCGCGCACGTGCAGCAGGCGCTCGCCGAGGGGCGCGTGGAGCAGGCCCGCATGCTCTGCACGAGGCTTGTTCAATCGCACGCGAGTGATCCGGGCGTCAACGCGATGCAGTCCGTCGTGCTCTCTCGGCTCGGGCAGTACGACCAGGCGGTGTTCTACGCGCGTCGCGCGTCGGAACTGCTGCCCGACGAGCCCGATCTCCGCGTACGACTGGGCCAGGTGCTGGCGATGTCGGGCCGGTATGCCGAGGCCGTGCCTCACCTCGAGCGTGCGGTGCGGGACGCGCCCCACTCTGCCGAGGCTCGCAGTTCGCTCATGGGCGCGCTCGCGGGCCTGAGCCGGTTCTCCGACGCGGCCGACGTCGGTCGCGCCGGGCTTCCCAGCACCGACCCCAATCTCATCGCCTTCCTCGCGAACGCCTTGCTCAACGTGTCCCGCATCGAGGAGTGCGTCGCGCTGTATCGCGACGCCATCCAGCATCATCCGAAGAACACCTTGCTCCTGAGCAATCTCGCGAACGCGATGAACTACATGCCCGGCGCCTCTCCCGAGGAGGTGTTCGAGGTTCACCGAGCGTTCGGACGCGTGCTCGAACACGCCCTATCGCCCCTTCCGCCCGCGAGGTGCGCGCCCCTCGTTTCGCGCCCGCTCCGCGTGGGCGTGCTCTCGCCGGACCTGAGAAGGCACTCCGTCGCCTCCTTTGTGGAGCCGTGGTTGATGCACCACGACTCCGCCAACGTTGAGGTCATCGTGTTCTCCACCTCGCCCGTCGAAGATGAGATGACGCGCCGTTTGAAGCCGCTCGTCACATCCTGGCGATCCGAGCCCGGGACGAGCGATCGCGATCTGGCGTGGCGCATACGGCAGGACACGATCGACGTGCTCGTCGAACTTTCGGGCCACACGGTTGGCGCACGCCTGGGCGTGCTCGCGCATCGGGCCGCGCCGGTCCAGGTCACCTACCTCGGGTACCCGCACACGACGGGGCTGTCTCGCGTGGATGCACGACTCGTGGACTCGATCACCGATCCCTCGCCACACGCCGACGGCTTGGCCACCGAGCGCCTGGTCCGCCTCGACCCGTGCTTCCTGTGCTTCTCGCCGCCTTCGTCCTCGCCCGAGGTCTCGCCCGGCCCGAGCCTCCGTGGTGATTCGATCACCTTTGGCTCGTTCAACACCGCGCAGAAGATCAACACCGCCCTGATCGATCTCTGGGCACGCGTGCTGCATCGCGTGCCCCGTGCGCGTCTGCTCCTCAAGGCGACCAACTTCGCCGACCCGCGTCTGCGGTCGGACCTCTCGTCCCGATTCGAAGCGTGCGGCATCGATCCGTCACGCCTCGAGTTGTTGCCCCCGATGGTCGAAACCTCGGACCACCTCGCCGCCTATGCACGAATCGATGTCGCGCTCGATCCCTTCCCGTACCACGGCACCACGACGACGTGCGAGGCGCTGTGGATGGGCGTGCCCGTCGTCTCGCTCGTGGGGCCGACGCACGCAAGCCGCGTCGGCGCCAGCCTTCTCGCGCAGGTCGGCCTGTCCGACCTGTGTGCCCGCACGCCCGAGCAGTACATCGACATCGCGAGCGCCATCGCGGACGACGCGAACCGGCGTGCGCATCTACGGACAACCTTGCGAGATCGCATGCGTGCCTCCGCTCTCTGCGATGGTCCGGGGTTCGCCGCCCGCTTCACGGCGTGCCTTCAGCGACTCGCGGCGCAGACCGGATCGACGTCGTGAACCGCGAGTGCTTCGGATCTTGACGGCCGAATCGTGAGGAGCGCTGGGCCTAACCTTGGCCCGATGTCCATGTCCATGGTCGAGAAAGCACGGATGCTGGTGAACACCGGCAAGGCGGCACAGGCCGAGCCCATGCTTCGTCGCCATCTGCAGCGCGAGCCCGGAGATATCCTGGCCAATCACCTGCTCTCGTTCGCGCTCATGCAACTCGACCGATGCGAACAGGCGATCTTCTTTGCGGAAAAAGCGGTCGCGGGACGTCCGCAGGACGCGGCGATGTGGGATGTGCTCGGCACGATCCTCATCCAACTGGGTCAGAAGGAGCGAGCACGAGACGCGTTCCGCAAGGCCGTCGCGATCGATTCCAAGTCCGCGGGCATCTGGAACGGACTCGCGTCGGTGCTCACGCAACTCGGCGAGTTTGAGCAGGCGCTGGCCGCGTATGAGAAGGCCTATGCGCTCGCACCCGACAATATCCCCTTTATCTGCAACTACGCCTATGCCCTGGGTGAAGCGTCGCGGCCCGAGGACGCGATCGATCTGCTCCGGAAGACGGCGTCGAGGTTTCCCGACTCCGCCGAAATCCGCGTCCAACTCGCCTCGATCCTCAACTACAGCGATCGCGTCAGTCGCGAAGAGGTCTTCGAGCACCATGCCGCGTTGGGCCGGCTCCTGGAGGCCGCCGTCAAGCCGCCCGCGGCGCCCGTGGCGAAGTCGCGCGAAGGTCGGTCTCTTCGCATCGGTCTTCTTTCGGGAGATTTTCGAGATCATTCGTGCGCGAGGTTCATCGAGCCCCTGCTCCGCGGGAGGGATCGCGCCGCCGCGTCGTTCGTGCTCTATCATGCCTCGGACCAGTCGGACGCGGTGACGGAGCGGATCCGCTCGCTGGCGGACGAGTGGCGGGACGTGCACAAACTCGACGATGCCGCCGCCGCCGCACGCATGCGTCGCGATGAGTTGGACGTGCTGGTCGAGTTGGGGGCACACACCGCGGGCAATCGATTGAACGTGATGCTGCACCGTCCGGCGCCCGTGCGGGCCACATATCTGGGGTATCCAAACACCACGGGCTTCCGGGGCATCCACGCCCGGATCGTTGATTCACAGACGGACCCGGCGGAGCACCCGTACCACGCCGATCGTTTCGCGACCGAACGGCTGATCCGGCTGGACCCGTGCTTCCTGTGCTACCAGCCCGATCCCGATTCGCCCGACATCGAGCCTCCGCCGTGCCTCGCTGCCGAGCACGTGACGTTCGGCTCGTTCAACAAACTGACCAAGGCCTCGGACACCACCCTGGACCTCTGGGCCAAGGTGATGGCCGCGGCGCCCACCTCGCGCCTTGTGCTCAAGGGTGCCGCGATCAAGGTCCCGCACTCGCGCGAACGCTTGATCTCGGCCTTGCGAGCCCGCGGCGTGGACGAATCACGCGTCGACTTGCTCCCCTCGGCACCAACGACGCGCGAGCATCTCCAGCAATACGCGCGCGTCGACATCGCCCTGGACACCTTCCCCTACCACGGGACGACCACCACGTGCGAGGCCCTCTGGATGGGTGTGCCCGTGGTCACGCTCGCCGGCTTGCCCCACGCGGCACGCGTGGGCGTCAGCCTGCTCCGAGCCGTTGGCTTGTCCGAGTTGGTCGCGGCATCACCCGAACAGTACGTCCAGGTGGCCGCGGGTCTGGCACGCGACCGGGGCGCGCTGGCGAGCCTGCGACGCGCGATGCGGGATCGCGTGCGTGCGTCGCCGTTGTGCGATGCCGTCGGGTTCGCTCGCCGATTCGTGGACGCGGTGGCTTCCATTGTCGCTTGAGCGCCGCGTGCCCCGGAGCCGGCTTGAAGGTCGTCCTCATCCGACCTCAGGAGCCCCCAAAATCACCCTTGATTCCAACGGGACGCCCGGCTCGACGACGATAAACTTCTACATGACGACCGCCCCTCATCGCCAAGCCGCCCCTGCCAACCACGCCCCCAGCGAGTTCGATCTCGCCCGACAGATCTCGCCCCTTCGCAAGAGCACCCAGGCCCACGACGTCCCGGGCCTCGTACGCGAGCAACTCGAACACTTCGGGATTGACCCGAACTCCGAGTACGGCAAAGCGCTCGGCGGGATCGCGGGGCACCTCTATTCCGCCCACGCCGACATGCGACGTTCGTGGGATGTCATCGTGGGCGAACTCGCCAGCCTGCCCCGCAAGGATCGCGTCGAGCGATTCGCGGCCCAGAAGTTCCTCTGCTTCCAACTCGCGAAGATCCTCGACACGCTCCAGCATCCCTTTCGAAAGACCTACCAATCACTCGTGACCAGCACCTCGCAGCGCCTGCCCAAAGGGCCTTACCCGATCTTCGACAACGTCACGGCCCTGTTCAGCGCTAAGCCCCTCATCACCCGCACGGCCACCTACATCTACGCCTGTGCCGAGTGGGTGGACGACGCGTTCCAGGGCAAGGAGTTGATGCTCGAGGTCTACTCACGCCTGCTCAACCCCACCAACGTCTCCCTCGCCAATCACATCGTCGATCTCGAGGCCGGTCCCTACGCCGCGGATTACTTCGCGTGGAACTTCAACTCGGGCATGGCCGCCGTCGACGCCGTGCTCTCCCACCTCGTGGGCTATCGCGACATCATCCTCGCCTCCCGAAATGTCTACGGCGGCGTCTACCAACTCATGCACGACTGGTACGCCAAAAAGGCGAACCTCGACGTCAGCGTCAACTTCTTCGACGGATACACCACGACCGATTTCCTCGCGGCACTCGACCGGGTGCAGAAGGACAACGCCGATCGCCTCAAGGATGGCCGACACGTCTACATCTACCTCGAATCACCCTGTAATCCCCACGGCTACGTGCTCGACGTGCCCGGCATCTGCAAGGAAGCCCACAAGCGAGGCCTCAACGTCATCTGCGACTGCACCGTCGGCACACCCTTCCTCCATCGACCCCTCCAAAAGACCGACATCCTCGAACGCCCCGACTTCATCATCCACTCGTACACCAAAGACCTGAGCGGGCACGGCAGCACCACCGCCGGCGTCGTCATCGGACGCACCGAACGCATGTTCATGGGCAAGCACGAGAGCGTGCCCGGGACCGATGTCGACGGCAAGCCTCGCACCTATTCCTACGACGAGACCCTTTTCTGGAACGTCTACTACGTCAAGGGCGCCTTCCTCGATTCCGACAAGTGCTATGAAGTGCTCAACGGCATGCACACCCTCGAAGTGCGCATGCTCAACAAGGTCGTCAACACGCTCGCCTTCGCCGAGTTTCTGGGCGCGCACCCGGACATCAACGTCAAGTGCAACGCCGCCCCGGGGAATGAGAACGCCGCGATCCGCGAGAAGTGCATGTACCTGGGCTTCCCCGCCCCGCTCTTCACGTTCGACTTCGAAGGCAAGACGAGCGGCACGGGCGCTCGCGGCGCGAAGCCGCCCATCAAGCGCGACACCTTCAAGCGCTTCTTCGATTGCCTCGACCCGATCTTCGGGCACCAGGTTTCGCTCGGCCAGCCGAACACCGTCATCCTCTGCCCCGCCATCACCAGCCACAGCGAGATGAGCGAGCAAGCCCTGCACGACGCCGGCATCAGCCCGACCACCGTTCGCGTCGCCGTCGGTGCCGAAGACCCGCGCACCCTCATGGCCCACCTCATCAAGGCCGCCGAAGGGACGCTCGACCGCGACGTCCCGGGCTTCAGCAAGAAGTTCCCGACGCCCGAACAGTGCGACGCGATGTACAAAAAGCACTACAAGGCCGTCCACGAGAAGTACGTGGATTCGCAGCCCAGGATGGCCGAGTTGTTGGCGTAGGTCGCCACGCGGGCCATCCGGGCGTGCGAGACTTGCCCGGGAGAACCAATGCCCACATCCCGTCCGGCTCGGAGTGGAGGTGGCGCTACGCCGCCTCGCGCCGACGCTGCGGGACATTCGCCCGATCGCGGATGATCGCGTCGAAGACTTCGAGCAGGAACTTGCGATCCTGGTCGCGTCCGACCAGCCACCCGCTGTAGCGGGCGTCGTCCATCACGTCGTCGCGGAAGTAGGGGATCTTGTCGCTGGCGAGGCTCGCGCACACGAGCGCGATGCCCGCCGCGACGCGCCCCAGCGCGATCGGGGCGCAGATCCCGTGCTCGAGTTCCGATTGCAGGAACGCGCTCTGATCAAACTCGGGCAGCCCTTGGGCGTGCAGGACGTGCTGCGCCCGGAGCAGGGCCTCCATGCCCGCCGAGTCGTCCACCACCGCAAACCTGGCGGCGGCGAGGCGCAGCATCGTCTGTGGTTCATCCCCCGTCACGCGGGCGATGCCCTCGAGCAGGTTGCGACGCCGATCGTCGTGCAGGCGATCGCTCCACATCGACAGCCAGGCTCCGCACGCATGGGCGCCAGCCCGGAGCGACGACGAAGGCGTGGCGCTGTAGGGCGCGGATTCCACGCACGACGCCAGCGCCAGCATCGCGGGCGCGATGAACTCGCGGGAAGGCACGTAGGGCCCGAAGCGGTCGGCGCGCGGTGTGCGAGATATCACCGGACGACGCCCGTTCAAGCGGTCGCGGAATCCGAGGCGGGCGGGATGACGCGAGAGCAACGCCGCCGCGTCGAGCAACGCACGCAGGATCGACGCCGCCGGCGGCCCGTCCTCGTTCGCCGGCAGCGTGATCCTTCCGCAATCCACCCGCGTCGGAAAGACGCTGGCATAGGAAAGCGGCCTCTCGATCGTCCAGTCGTACCACGCCGCCTCGCGCGTGGGGTCCTCGTTCGTGAAGATCTCGTACGAGTCCTCCCCCTGTGCGGCGACCAGCCCGTCCAGGTTGTACCGTTGGCACGCGCTCGCCGGATGCACGTGCTCGGGCACCACGAAGAACTCGCACTCCATGCCCGAATCGGCGCGAACAATCGCCTCGCCCCAGGTCGAAGGGTTGTGCAACCCCAGTCGGAGGGGTCTCGTGGGCCAGTTCGTGCGGTCGTGCCACCCGCACATCGTGTCGTGCGTCGCGCGACCGCTCTCCTCCTCCGAGCCCAAGTCCACCAGCGTTTGCACGCAGGTATGCAGGCCATGAAGATACCACCAGCCCACCTTTGCACAGGCGATCCCCACGCGATCGAGCGGATCACGGGGCCAATCGGCAAAGGGCGGTCGGTCGGAGGTGCGTCCGGAAACCTCGTATCCACGCATGGCGTCGTTCATGGGCGGAGGATCGGCGCACGCGGAACTCAACTGGACACGCGGTGAAATCGGATTGAAGAGATCGGGCAGGCGGCGCGGGGAGTGCCGACAGGTGGGGTCGTGCGACGTGGGCATGGTTCCGTCTTCGCTGGTTATGGGCGTGTCCGTGCGTTCGTGGCGAAGGCCAGGCGGTCGTGCGTCATGCCCAGCGTCGCGCGAACCCCCGCACTCCGGGAGGGGTGCGAGGGGTGCCCTCGTCCTACCCTCCCGCGTGACCATCGAGTCCGCGAACCGACGTATCCGCACCCTTCCGGCGCTGGTCGCGAACCAGATCGCCGCGGGTGAAGTCGTGGAGCGCCCGGCCTCGGTCGTCAAGGAGATCGTCGAGAACGCGATCGACGCCGAGGCAAGTCGCATCATCATCGAACTCGAGCAAGGCGGGACGGAGTTGGTCCGAATCACCGACGACGGGCGAGGCATGCCCGCGGACGACCTCCCTCTCGCCGTCGCGCCCCACGCCACGAGCAAGATCGCCGACGTGGCCGACCTCGACCACATCGGGACGCTGGGCTTCCGAGGCGAGGCGCTGGCGTCCATCGCCTCCGTCTCGCGCATGACGATCCGGAGTCGAACCCTCCACGACGCCTCCGCCAGCGTGCTCGAGATCGAGGGGGACGCGATCAAGCCGGTGGCACCCGCCGCCGGGCCCGTCGGCACGAGCGTGACGGTGCGGAACCTCTTCTTCAACACGCCCGCTCGCCGCAAGTTCCTCCGCACCATCACGACCGAACAGCAGCGTTGCCTCGACGTTGTCCGCGAGTTGGCGATGGCCCACCCCGCGCTGGCCTTCACGGCCAGCGCCGACGGGCGCGTCCTTATCGACGTGCCCAGTGGGCAGAATGCCAAGGAGCGAGCGCTCGCCATCTTGGGCAAGGAACTCGCGCCCGAGTTGCTCGAAGTCCACGCGGATTCCTTCGACGATGCGCGGGGCGTGGCGCTCTGGGGCATGGTCGGCCGCCCCGCCATCGCTCGGGCCACCAACAAGAGCCAATACATCTTCGTCAATGGACGATGCATCCGCGACAAGACCATCCAGCACGCGATCAGCGAGGCCTTCCGTGGTCTCATCGAGCCGGGTCGCTACCCCACCGCGGTGCTGATGCTCGAGATGTCTCCCGCCGGCGTGGACGTCAACGTGCATCCCGCCAAGGCGGAAGTCCGTTTCCGCGACTCGTCGCTCGTCCACTCCGTCGTGCTCCGGGCCGTGCGAGAGGCGCTCCGAACGGCGGACCTGACGCCCTCGATCTCCTCCCTCCGCCCCAACATCGGCGGCGTCGGCGCTCTGCACTCGTTGCCCGGCGCCGGGCGGCTCGAGCCCCAGCCCAGCCCGGGCGTGCACGCTCATCCACAGGCCTTTGTCGATTACTTCAAACGCATGGCACCCGCGACACGGGGCGAGGCGCTCTCGTACTCCGCGATGAAAGAGTCCCTGGGGCACGCGCCGAACGGGGGGGCGTCCGCGCCCGCCGAAGGCTCGCGCACGATCATCGGCGGCTTGGGCGAAGTCTCGTCCGCCCCACCCGCCCTGGAGACACTTCCCACGCCCACGCCCGCATCCCGCATCCTGCAGGTCCACAAGAGTTACCTCGTCACGCAGGACGACCAGGGCGTCGTCATCATCGATCAGCACGCCCTCCACGAACGCGTGATGTTCGAGTACCTCATTGCGAGAGTCTCCGATCCGGGCTCCTCAGGCCTCGAAAGCCAGCGCCTGCTCACGCCCGTCGTCGTCCCCGCCACGCCCATGCGGGTGGACCGGCTCGTCGAACTCAAGCCCCTCCTGGACCGCATCGGCGTCGTCGCCGAGCCCATGAGCCCCAACACCATCGGCGTGCAGGCCTTCCCCACCTTCCTCTTTGATCGCGGCGTCGATCCGCTGGACTTCTTGGACGATCTCTTCCAGAAGGCCGAGCACGCCGACTTCGCCCCAGGAAGCGAAGAATCGCTCCGCGAGGTGCTCGACATGATGGCGTGCAAGGCGGCCGTCAAGGCCGGTGATCGCATGAGCGAAGTGGAACTCAACGAACTCGCCAAACTCCGTGAAGTCGTCGAACGCAGCAGCAACTGCCCGCACGGTCGCCCCACCAGCATTCGCCTCTCGATCCGAGAGTTGGAAAAGTTGTTCGGAAGGACCTGAGCCGCCGTCCACCCCCGCGCCCCGTGCGATCGGCACTACACTCGCCCATCATGTCCGACGATTTTCTCATCGCCCGCGGCATCTCCAAACGCTTCGGCATCACCCAGGCCCTCGATGAGGTCACCGCCTCGTTTCGCGCGGGCGAAGTCCACGCCCTCATGGGCGAGAATGGCGCCGGCAAAAGCACCCTCGGCAAAGTCATCGCCGGCCTGCACAGGCAAGATGCCGGCACCGTTTCCATCGACGCCCGCACGCTCAAGCCCGGGTCCATCGAGGACGCCTTCGACGCGGGCGTGCGGATCGTGCACCAGGAACTCGCCCAGTGTCCCAACCTCACCGTTGCCGAAAACCTCAGCCTCCACAACCTCCCCACGACCTTGGGCGTCTTCGTCGATCGCGACCGCATGAACGAACGGGCGGCACGCCTCGTGCATCGACTTGATCCGGGCATCGACGTCGAGGCGCCGCTGGGCACGCTCGCGCCAGGCCGCCGCCAGATCGTCCAGATCGCCAGCAGCCTCGACGAGCGGAGCGAAGGGGGCGAGGGCAAGCGTGCGAAGGTCATCGTGTTCGACGAACCGACGAGTTCACTCTCGGTTGCAGAAGCGGATCGCCTTCTGGAGATCACGCGCCAACTCGCGGCCCAGGGCCTCACCATCATCTACGTCAGCCATCGCATGGGTGAGATCTTTGCCGTTTGTGATCGCGTCACCGTGCTGCGCGACGGCAAGTTCGTGGCGACCAGCACGGTCAAGGACATCGATGAGCCCACGCTGGTCGAGCAAATGATCGGCCGACGCCTTTCCACCCCGACCCGCCGAATCGCATCCCCCGATCCGGCGGGCGGGAATGAGGGCGAGGCCCAGGCCCTCCGGGCCCTTGCCGACGGCGACAAGCCCCATGCCCGCGCTGGTGATGTCCGCCTGCGGGTGCAGGGCGTCTCCTCGCCCGGCAAACTCCACGACGTCTCCCTCCAGGTTCGTGCGGGTGAGATCGTCGGGCTCGGCGGACTTGTCGGGTGCGGCCGCTCCGAACTGCTCAACGCCATCTTCGGGCTTGATCCCAAGAGGTCCGGAACCGTTGACGTCTGCGGCACGCCCATCCCACGCGGCAATCCCCGTGCCTCGATCCACGCCCGGATGGGCTATGTCCCTGAAGATCGTCGCTTGCAGGGATTGTTCTTCCAACTCGGCATCGACGAGAACATCATCCTCCCGTTCATGGATCGTCTCGCCCTGGCCTTCGGCCTCCGCGCCTTCGGTGCCGAACGCGCTCTGGTCGCCGACAAAATCAGAGAGTTCCAGGTCAAGGCTGCCTCCCCCAGCGTCTCGCCCGCCACGCTCTCCGGCGGAAACCAACAAAAACTCCTCATCGCTCGATGGATGGGCAAAGACACCAAAGTCCTCCTCCTCGATGAGCCCACGAGGGGCATCGATGTCGGCACCAAGGCCGAGGTCTACAGGCTCGTCCGCGCGGCCGCCGACGCCGGCATGGCCGTCCTCCTCGTCTCCAGCGAGATGCCCGAACTCCTCGCGCTCTCGGATCGCGTCCTCGTCATGTGCGAGGGCGCGATCACCGGCGAACTCCAAGGCGCCGACATGACGCAGGCCAATATTCTCCGCCTCGCCACCGCGCGAGAAGCACCCCGCCGCGCGTCCGTTGTCGCGTGACGCCGCCCCGCCACCACGCCCGCTACGACGGGCTCGTCTGCGGCGCCATCGCCGGGATCGACGTGTCACCCCTCGCCTCGCTCGCGCCGTCTGGCGTCGTCGCGTCCTGGGGCGGCGTGGGCAGGGCCGCGATTCGCGACGACGATCCTTCCGCGAGCGGGAGGACCACCATAAACTCCGCCCCGCCCTCAGGGGCGTTCGCGACCTCGATCCGCCCGCCGTGCAGATCGATCACGCCCTTGGCGATCGTCAGACCAAGGCCCGTCCCGCGTCGATGGCGCTCGTCCCGTGGGACCTGCGCAAACTTATCAAAGATCCGGTCCAGATACTCCGCCGGTATTCCAGGTCCGTGGTCGCGCACCGTCACCACGGCGTTGGCTTCGTCGCAGCGCACCAGGACCTCCACGGGATCACCCTTCCTCGAGTTCTGCACGGCATTGCGGATCAGGTTGTCGATCGCCACGCGAAGCAACTCCCCATCGCACCGCACCAGGCCCTCGGCCGTGATCCCGCCCGAGGCCGATCCCGGGTCGTGGAGTGTTGGGCGAATGTGCACCCCGGTCTGCTGCGCCAGCAACGCCGCGTGCTGCACGCAGTCGATCACGATCTCATTGATGGGAAGGCGTGCCTCCGCGGTGAATCGCTTGCCGTGACCGACGCGCGCCAGCAGCAGGAAACTCTCGACGAGTTTGCTCAATCGACGCATCTCGTCTTCCACGCTGCGAGCAAAGTGTCGATACTCCGCGTCCCCCGCCTGCCCGATGCGGAGGGCCTGGGCCTCCGCCAGCAGCGTCGCGACGGGCGTCTTGAGTTCGTGCGAGGCGTGCGTGATGAAGCGCTCGTGCGCGAGAAAGGCCTGCGCGACGCGCTCCAGCATGAGGTTCACCTCGCCCGCCATGCGCCCGATCTCATCATCCCCCGCGGGCAGGTCCACCCGCTCCCCCAGCCGTTCCGCACTGATCTTGCTCACCGCCGATCGAACGTGGTCCGCCTTGTTGGTGACCACCGCGCCCACGAACCACCCCAAAAGCCCGGCCACCAGCGTGCTGCCGATCCCGGCGGTCAGCAGCGCCCACCGCAGCAGCGTGCCCGTCTTGTCGATTTCGGTGATCGGCGCCGCCACCTGCACGTAGGCCGCCGCGCCGTTCGGCTGACGCAGTCGTGTAATCACCATCCGAAGGTTCGAACGCGCCGGGCTCTCGCCGCTGGGCGACGAGGCTTCGAGCGTCACGTCGGTGTAGTAGGTCGAGCCGGGCCTGTCGCTCGCCCATCCCGATTCCTCCGGAGTCGCGAAGGGCAGCACCGTCTCCTCCAGCCCCCTGGTCGTGCCCAGGATGCGCTTCTCGCCGGTTCGGATCTGCGCGTACAGGCTTGCGGTCGGGTAGTTCAGTTGTAGGATCTGCCGCAGGTCGTCCCGCGTGATCTCCCTCCGATCCCGCATGGCCGATTCGGCAAACGCCGCGATCGCAAACGCCTTCTCCGCGAGGATCGCGTTCGATTGCTGCATCGCCAGCGATTCACGCACCAGCGGCAGGATGAACGTGAGCGGTCCCTGCACCAGCACCATCAGCAGGCTGAAGGTCAACGCCAACCGAAATCGCAGCGTGCGCGTGAATGTGTGCATGCCCTCGACTCCGGTCTCGACCTCGCGCCGACCGTTCGCGCCGCGCTCCCCCCCTCCCCCCATCACGGCTTCGTCAGGCTGAACATGTATCCCCGACCGATGATCGTGTGGATCAGCGGCGTCGCGAATCCCTTGTCGACCTTCCGCCGCAGCATCGACACGTACACGTCGATCACGTTGCTCGTCGGGTCGAAGTTCATGTCCCACACGTGCTCGCCGATCTGCGCCCGCGTCAGCACCCGCTCCGACTTCCGCATGAAGTACTCCAGCAGCGCGAACTCCTTGTTCGTCAAGGGGATCTCGCGTCCCTCCCGCTTCACCGTCCGCTTTGTCAGGTCCAACTCCACGTCGCCGACACGCAGCGTCGTCGCTTCCGTCGCCTGACCGCGCCGCAGCAACGCCCGCACCCGCGCCACCAACTCATCAAACTCGAACGGCTTGCCCAGGTAATCGTCCGCGCCCGCGTTCAGGCCCGTCACCTTGTCGCTCGTCGCCGAGATCGCGCTCAAGATCAGGATCGGAACCTTGATCCCCCGTCGCCGCAGCGATCGGCACACGTCCAGCCCGTCCCGATCCGGGAGCATCAAGTCCAGCACCACCGCGTCGTACGAGTTCGCCGCCGCCTGCTCCTCCCCCTCGAATCCCGTGTGCACCGCGTCCACCGCGAAGCCCTGCTCGCGCAAGCCCTGCGAAATCGCGGTCGCCATCTTTGGATTGTCCTCGATCACCAGCACACGCATGGTCGCTCCAGATCGCTCGCCCCCGAAAGGTCCGGCCTCAAACCCCGTCCCGGCCTCCGTCGTCACGCTACTCATAGGTCCAACCTCCAGATTCGGTGGCCCCCAAGACTCAGGTACAGAAAGAAACCCATACGATAGATGAATATCCTACCGTCGATTCGCTCCATCGGCACCTCGGGTCGCATCTTCTCCAAAGGTTTCAGACGAATTCTCGGCCCAACCAAGTCTCAGTAAACCTTTATTCACCACAAACTTGCGCACCCAGCCAAGACACGAGTCGATGTCGAGCCCGAAGCAATCCTGCGAGCGTGGGCACCCTCCGCGCTTTGTACTCTCCTTCGCTGCGAAACCAAGTGAAAACACTGGTGTTCTGGGTCTTCCCGAGGGCTGCACTTACACTCTTGTGACTGACGCTCCGTAGACTCGCACCCGTCATGTCCCTCTACCACTACCCCGACGTCTACTCCGCGCTGCGCGCTCCAAGCCCTGCCATGGTCCGAGGCGCTCGCCTCGCCATCCAGGCCCACGCCCTCGGCGAGGTCCGCCGCATCATGGACCCGGCCTGTGGACCGGCCAACTGGCTTCTCCCCTTCGCGTTCGACGGGCTCTTTGTGGCCGGCAATGACATCAGCCCCGACATGGTCTCTCGCGCTCGAAAGGTCCTCTTCGGCTTCCCGCACGAGATCATCCAAGGCGACATGCGATCGCTGCGGTTCGCCAGCGGGAACTTCGACGTCGCCATCGAACTTGCCGGAACCGTCTCCCAACTTGATCCCCCTGATTTCGATGCCCATCTGCGATCCGTGGCGGCCCATCTGCGTCCGGGCGGGCTCTTCCTGATGACGCTCTTCTTTGAGGTCGATCGCCCGCCTTCGCCCGAGCCCGTGGTCTCCTACCAGTCCGGAGCGATCCCGCTCGAACGAGGCGGCCTGGCGAAGGTCACCTACGAGGTCATCGCCTGGAATCCCAGCGATCGCCGAGAGCACATGCGACGCACCGTCCGCCTCGAAGGCGTGCCCGACGCTCCACCCGTTCTCGAAGATGCGTACACCCTCCGTATCTGGCGCGAGGACGAGGCCCGACGCCACATCGAAGCCACCGGCCTATTCGATATCCTCGACACCGACGCTATCCAGATCGACGGGGAGTCGGACCCCGAAGGCGAACGAACCCTTGTTCTTCGCCGACGTCCCTCCGCGGATTGATCGACGCCGGATTTCTTGCCCAATTTCCGAAAGAACGCGCCGGGTCCCGACATTCTGGAGTTGGGGGCTCTGTCCTGATGGTCCAGCGCCCCGTTCTCAGCGCACACCCCGAAGCCCCGGCGTTCCTGACCCTCACGGGACGTCGGGGTTTTTTTGTCACCCATGCGATCGGGCGTCGGCCGGCGCCATCTCCTCCCGGTGAGCACGCCGCTATACTCCACTCGTGATGATCACCCGTGCCACGACGACGATGACGACTTGCCGCAGCGGATAAGGCCGGGCCCGCTGCGATTTGGAGGATTGAGGTCGCCCGGCGAAGCATCGTCGGGCTTTTTTTTCTGGACGTGATCGAACAAAGGTCGAGCCCGGCAAGGGCCGAGCGGCGACGGAGACGAGTTCACCCCTCCCCCAGCCTCCATCGTCTGCAAGGGGAGCAGGAGTACGACCCATGGCAAAGAAACCCGTGTGCCTCGTGTGTCAGAAGGAGATGGTCAAGGGCTTCGTGACCGATGTGGGGCATTACCGAACGCTCCACATCCCGCGCTGGTGCGAGGGCGAACCCGAGCCGAGTTTCTGGTCGGGAGAAGCCAAGGCTTCCCAGGTCAAGCAAGGGTACAAGATCGTCGCGTATCGCTGCCCGGAGTGCGAGGCGCTCCGGCTGTATGCTCCGGCGGCCGAATGACCTTGTCGCCCTTCCTGCATCGCCGATCGACTTCGGCATTCTCTATCATCATGACCTTTTTCATTCACGTACGGACCCGCTATGCCCACCATCACCCTCCCCGACGGCAAGACCAAATCCTTTGACAAGCCCGTCACCGGCCTCGAAGTCGCCCAATCCATCGGGAGCGGGCTCGCCAAGGCCGCGCTCGGCATCCGCGTGAACGACGAGTTGCGCGATCTGTCGAGCGTCATCAACGCCGACTGTGCCGTCGCGATCGTCACGGCCCCCAAGCCCGGTCAGCCCGCGAGCAAGGACGCGCTCTTCCTCATGCGTCACTCCGCGGCCCACGTGATGGCCGAGGCGATCCAGGACGTCATCGGGAAGGACGTGCAACTCGCCTACGGCCCGCCGACCGACACCGGCTTCTTCTACGACATGTTCGTCCCGGAGGGGAAGAAGATTTCGAGCGAGCACTTCGAGAAGATCAACGCCCGCATCGCGGAGATTCTCAAAGAGGATCGTCCGTTCACCCGCTACGAGCAAGGCGGCGAAGAGGGCCTCGCTCGTCTTAAAGGGGAGGGGAACAAGTACAAGGTGGACAACGCCGAGCGGGCGATGGGGCTTCCCTCCTCCGTGTACCGGGGACCCAAGAGCGCGGCTCAGGATGACGCACGCGCGTCGCGCGAGCAGCGACTCTCCTTCTACGCCACCGGCACCCCCGGCAAGAACTGGGAAGACCTCTGCCGAGGTCCGCATGTCCCAAGCACCGGGCGCATCGGCGCCGCACGCGTGATGTCCCTCGCCTCGTCGTACTGGCATGGCGACGAGAACTCCGACCGCCTCATCCGAGTCTACGGCACCGCCTTCCCGACCCAGGCCGACCTCGACGCCTACCTCGCGCAACTGGAACAAGCCAAGGCCCGCGACCACCGCGTCATCGGTGCGAAACTCCGCCTCTTCCACATCGACGAGGACGTGGGCCAAGGGCTCATCCTCTGGACGCCGCACGGCTCCATCGTCCGCAAGGAGTTGCAGGCCTTCATCGCCGCCGAGTTGAAGAAGCAGGGGTACACCGAGGTCTTCACGCCGCACATCGGTCGGCTCGAACTCTACAAGACCTCCGGGCACTTCCCGTATTACAAGGACTCGCAGTTCGCACCGATCGTCGAACGCCAAGCCCTCGAAGAACTCTCCGCTTCCGGCTGCACCTGCGCCGAAATGATGCACCGCGTCGAGGGCGTGAGCGAGCGACTGGCCCGCGGCATCAACGAGCGGACCAAGGCGCAGACCATCCCTCCCGATCGCATCCTGCCCGACGACCAACTCGTCGAAGGCTTCATGCTCAAGCCCATGAACTGCCCGCACCATGCCAAGATCTTCGGCAGCGCGCCGCACAGTTACCGCGATATGCCCGTTCGACTCGCCGAGTTCGGCACCGTCTATCGCTGGGAGCAGTCGGGCGAACTCAACGGCCTCACCCGCGTCCGCGGCTTTACCCAGGACGACGCCCACCTCTTCTGCACCGAAGAGCAGATCCCGGGCGAAATCCAGGGATGCCTCTCGCTCGTCAAGATCATCTTCAACGTGCTGGGCATGAAGGACTACCGCGTTCGCGTCGGGTTGCGCGATCCCGACAGCCGCAAGTACACCGGCAGCGCGGAGAGTTGGGACAAGGCCGAGGCCGCGTGCATCGCGGCGGCCCAATCCCTCGGCGTCGCGTTCAGCAAGGAGCCCGGCGAGGCCGCGTTCTATGGACCCAAGATCGACTTCGTCGTAAAGGACGTCATCGGTCGCGAGTGGCAACTCGGCACGGTGCAGGTCGATTATCAGATGGGCAATCGCTTCGACCTCTCGTACATCGGGCCCGACAACAAGCCGCACAGGCCCGTCGTCATCCACCGCGCGCCCTTCGGAAGCATGGAGCGGTTCTGCGGCGTGCTCATCGAGCACTTTGCCGGTGCCTTCCCCACGTGGCTCGCCCCCGAGCAGGTTCGCATCCTGCCCATCAGCGAGAAGTCCAACGCGTACGCGGCCGAGGTCGAAGCCGCGCTCAAGGCCGCGGGCGTGCGCGTGACCACCGATCTGGGGAATGACCGCGTCCAAGGCAAGATCAAGGAGGCGACGGACTGGAAGATCCCGTACCTCCTGATCGTGGGGCCGCGCGACGCGGAGGCGAGGACGGTCTCGGTTCGCGTTCGCGGCATCGAAAAGGACCTGGGCGCCATGAAGTTCGAGGACTTTGTGGTGCGCATCGGGCACGAGATCGCCGCTCGGGGGAGCGAACTGGGCGTCAGGCCTATGTGATCCTCTCACGAGGGCTGAGTTCTCGGTCCCTTTGGGTAGTTGTAGGAGCCAGCATCCCCGAGTCCCGCATGGACCGGCGACTTTGGGTATCGACTTGCCGATAGAAGGCTGAGATCAACCTCGTGTCGAGCGGGTTGTGTGCGTGCTTGCGGGAGGCTCTTTGTGAGAATCGACGATCCGTGCTAGAATAAAGGAGCCCGAGTGCCGCAACCCTGGATCAGCGTTTGCGTTTGAGCACCCTCATCTTCTGGCTCCTGCTTCTGGTGGTTTCGGCTACCCGAGGGTGTCGCACGGATTCACAGCCCAGTATTCCCGATCTGGCGCGGCTCCTGGAGGCTGACGACGCCGCGAGGCGGCTCCAGCAGGTGGAGATTGAATCGTCGCATCGAGGACTTGATCGATCGCTGGCGTCCACCCCCGCGCCTTGCATGGGGGCTGGGCTCAGTTCAGGTGGTGGCTTAGGGTACGCGAAACTGCCGTTGCGGCGAATAATCCGACCTGGGGATCTTTCCCTCGTCGTGACCTCGTGGATTCGGCTCGAAAACAGGGGGGCCAGGAGCCTTCAGCAACTCGATCCCCATACGCCTCGGCGTGGTCCGCCTGCCGACGTTCTGTAGTGTGGAGTTGTCCCGCGAGGCCCGGTGTGGGCCGCGCGATCATGCGGAGTTGACTTCAGTCCGTTTTCTCGACGACGAAGCGAGGCTTTGGGTGTCGTGCATCGCGCGGTGCCCCATGGAAGCAGGCAGCATATGTGTGGCATATGTGGAGTGATTTCAAGCGCGCCCTTGCGCGCCGATCAATCGATGCGCGTGCGTCGCATCGGCGCGTCGTTACGCCATCGCGGCCCGGATGGCGAGGGTGAGTTTGTCGGCCCCCACGCACACTTGGCGATGCGGCGTCTCGCGATCATCGACCTCAACGGTGGGTGGCAGCCGTTGTACAACGAGGACAAGTCCATCGCCTTGGTGTCCAACGGCGAGGTCTATAACTACCTTGAGTTGCAGGACGAGTTGCGAGGCAAGGGACATTGCTATCGGACCCACTCGGACTGCGAGTCGATCCTCCATGCATACGAGGAGTTTGGAGAGGACTTTGTCCACAAACTTCGAGGCATGTACGCCTTTGCGCTCTACGACCTGAGGAATCGCAAGGTCATCCTGGGGCGTGATCGCATGGGCGAGAAGCCCCTCTACGTGGTCGAGCGAGAGGGCGAGTTGTGGTTCGCTTCTGAGTTGAGAAGCATCATGGTCGGGCAACTCGTCCCCTTCAAACTCGATCCTGGAGCGGTCCAGGACTATTTCCACTACTTGTACGTGCCCGAACCCCGAACGCCCATCGTCGGCGTGCGGAAGTTGCCCGCCGGGCACACGCTCACCATCAGCCTGGATTCGTGGAAGGTCGAGCAGAAGTGCTACTGGCGACTACTCGATGCTCCTCCCGTGCATGGTGAGCCACGGAAACTCGTGCGCGAGGAGTTGGAGCGGATCGCCCAGTTGGTCACGCGGGCCGACGTGCCCATCGCGGTCGCCCTCTCCGCAGGGATTGATTCGAGCGCGGTCGCCGCGCTGGTTTCCAAGCAGAAGCCGGGGCAGGTGCACGCCTTCACCATCGGGTACACCGGGTCGCCCCGCCAGGACGAACGAGGACCAGCGGCACGCTGGGCCAAGCACCTCGGCATGCCCTTCCATCCGGTCGAAGTCTCCGTTCGTGAGTTTGTGGAACTCTTCGCCGAGCGTTCGTTCTGGCGTGACGATCCGATCGCCGACATCGCGGGGCACAACTACTACGCCGTGGCCCGTGCGGCCCGAGACGCGGGAATCCCCGTATTGCTCCAAGGGCAGGGCGCCGATGAACTGTTCTGGGGATACTCGTGGGTCCAGCAGGCCGCTCGTCTCTCCAAACTCAAGGCGGCGGGTCGACTCGACGACCCCGGCCAGCAATGGGAACGGGTGAGGGACCTCTTTCCTCGAGGCGTGAATCATGGCGCGATGCGCGCGTGGGCTCTCCGGACGCTCGGATTCTACTACGGCTATCGCCGTGTCCATCCCGACGAAGGATCACCCAAGGATCGTCCCGTGTTTTACAATCTCGCGGGAGAGTATCAACTGGGGAGATGGGCGATGCCTCGCATCTTCTCGGCTTCGATGCAACAGCGCCTCGAAGGGCGTGATCCCGCATCGCTCTTTGACACGCCCAAGCCGTGGCCCGACCTTGGGGCCTTGATCACCTCGCTGATCTGCTCCACGTATCTGGTCGAGAACGGCATGGTGCAGGGGGATCGCCTCTCTATGGTCAACTCGGTCGAGTTGCGATTGCCTTTCAGTGACTATCGCCTTGCGGAACTCGCCGTCGGTCTGCGCAAGGCTCACCCCGACGATCACTTGCCTCCCAAGCACCATCTCAAGGCGGCGATCGCGGACCTGCTGCCCGAGTGGATCATGAACCGCCCCAAATCGGGATTCACTCCCCCTTCCAAGACCTGGATGCCTGCCTTGCTCGACGCGTATCGCCATTCGCTTCCAGAGGGGTATCTGGTCACACACGGCATCATCGATCCGGATGCCGCCGTATGGCTCAGCAAGCCCGCGGGACGTGCGGCGGCACAGTCCGATCTGTTCTACCGCACCCTCGTGCTGGAGTTCTGGTGCCGGGGTGTGGATGCCGTCTCCGGGAGTTCCCTCCACCACTCCATGCGTGTTCCGGCGTTGGCGTGATCGGGTGTTGCGCGGTCGATCCCTCGTTCGAGCGGGGTGGGACCATGCTCCACCTGTGCCGAATGTGCCGACCCCGGCACACTCTTCACAGATTCGCAGGCCCGCCCGGATCAACCGGACGGCGGGATGGGACGATGACTGCTCCACGGGATTCTCCGTATGGGAGCGCTGCTGTGGATTTGCACCAACTGCTCAAGGCGGCATTCGAAGCCGAGGCGTCCGACGTTCACCTCATCTCCGGGCAGCCACCCGTGATCCGCGTGAACCAGGTCATGACGCCCATGAACTTTCCCGTCATCACGAAGGAGCAATCCCGGAAGTATCTGGAGCAGATGGCCCAGCCCGAGACGATCGCCACGTTCGATCGCCAGAAGGACGCCGACTTCTCCTATCAGGTTCCGGGCCTCGCCCGCTACCGCGTGAACGCGCACATGCAGCGCGGGCAGATCGCGTTCGCGATGCGCGCCATCAAGACCAAGGTTCCGCCCCTCGCGAACCTCAACCTCCCGGAAGTCATCGCCCGACTCACCTATCTCCCGCGCGGGCTCGTGCTCGTGACGGGCGACACCGGTTCGGGCAAGTCCACCACCCTCGCCGCCATGATCCAGGCGATGAACGAGCGCTACAAGAAGCACATCATCACGCTCGAAGACCCCGTCGAGTACGTCTTCGAGAGCAAGGAGTGCATCATCGAGCAACGCGAACTGGGGCAGGACATGCCCACCTTCGCCTCGGGGCTCAAGCACGCCCTGCGCCAGGACCCGGACATCATCCTCGTCGGCGAAATGCGAGACCTGGAAACGACGGCCCTCGCCATCTCCGCCGCCGAGACGGGGCACCTCGTCTTCTCGACCCTCCACACCGTCAACGCGTCGCAGACGGTCGAGCGCATCATCGACATGTACCCCGGTGGGCAGCAGAACCAGATCCGCTCGATGCTCGCGAACACGCTCCAGGCCGTGCTCTCGCAGACGCTCTTCAGCCGCATCGATCGTCCGGGCATGGTGCCCGCGGTCGAGGTGCTGCTCTGCACCCCCGCCGTACGCAACCTCATCCGTGAGGCACGCACCTTCGAAATCCCCAACGTCATCGAGACCAACCGTCAGATCGGGATGTGCAGCCTCGATGGCTCCATCACCGAACTCTACTTCAACGGGCTCATCAGCCGCGAGGACGCCATCGCCTCCTCGGCCTACCCCGAAAAGTTGGAACGTCAGTTGGCCGCGTGAAGCGGGATCGCACCAAGGGACAGAGGCAGACGGCACGCAGCAAGCACAAAGGAGGCGGCATGAAGCACAACGGATGTCGGTAACGCGGGCCTTGCCCCCCGTGCCGTCGTGCCCTCGTGCCTCCATGCCCGGTTCAGATGCCCAACTATCGCTATCAAATCCGGACGTCGGCAGGGCAGGTGCAGAACGGCGTCGTCGCCGCCGACAGCGTCAACTCCGCCGCACAGATCCTGCGCAACCAGGGGGCGCACATCCTCTCGCTCACCGCCGCCGGCGGGATGATCGATGCCGAGAGTCTGCTCGCCAAGTTCAAGGAACTCAATGCCGGAAAGCCGACCCAGAAGCACGTCCTCGACTTCACCACCCAACTCGCCGTCATGATCCGCGCCGGCATCAACATCCGCCAGGCGCTCGACGGGATCGCCGACCAGACCCAGCACACCGGGATGAAGCGTGTGCTCCAGAAGATCAAGGCCGACGTCGAGTCCGGCAAGCAGTTCTCCGAGGCCATCGCCAAGCATCCCAAACTCTTCAACCCGCTCTACTGCAACATGGTCCGAGCCTCCGAAATGGCCGGGAACTTCGCCAAAATGCTCGACCGCATCGCCGGTTACATCGGGCAGCAACTCGAAACCCGAAAGATGGTCGTCGGCGCCGCCATCTATCCCGTCATCATCGGCACCCTCGCCGTCGGCGTGACTGTCTTCCTCCTCACCTTCGTCCTTCCCAAGTTCGCGGGCGTCTTCGAAGGCAAGGAGGAAGTCCTCCCCTGGGCGACCAAGTTCCTCCTCGGGCTGTCCGCGTTCATGATCCAATACTGGTACATGATCCTCGGGGGCCTCGCGGTCCTGGGCGGAGCCCTCTACGCCTTCCTCAAGACCGAGGTCGGCACCTTCTGGGCCGACAAACTCAAACTGACCATCCCCGTCGTCAAGAGCATGTTCAAGGCGCTCTACATCAGCCGTTCCCTCCAGACCATGGGCCAACTCATCAACGCCGGCGTGCCCATGCTGGACACCCTCGCCATCACCGCCGACATCTCGGGCAACGTGATCTTCAAGACCACCTGGCGCAAGGTCCACGCCGCCGTCAAGCAGGGCAAGAAGGTCACCATCGCCCTCCAGAAGGACGAGGTCCTCCCGCGCTCGGTCGTCCAGATGATCTCCGCGGGCGAAGAGTCTGGTAAACTGGGCGAAGTCCTGGACGAGATCGCCATCTTCTACGCCAAGAACCTCAAGGACGCCATCAAGGCGGTTACCGGAATGATCGAGCCCATCATGATCCTCATGATGGGTACAGTCGTTGGCTTCATCGCCATGGCCATCATCCTCCCGATCTTCAAGATGAGCCAGATCGTGAAATGACCGATCCCTCCCAGGCCCCGCGCCATCTCGGCGCGGGGCGAAGGGAGCGCCATGGTCTGGTCGAGGCACAACGGCACCAACGCACGACAACACCCTCGCGCGGGCACGCGACACGCGTTCACCCTCCTCGAGACCATGCTCGCCCTCATCATCATCGGCGTCGGCGTCCTCGCCTTCGTCGATGCCCAGACCTCCTTCATCAAGAGCAACGGCTGGAGTTCCCACGCCGCCACCGCGCAACTCCTCGCCAATGAGATTCGCGAGATGACCCGCCGCCTCCCTCGGCACGATCCCGTCACCGGGCTCTACCTCGTCCCCAGCGGCGGCAGCAGCACCCTCGTCGGCTGGGGCTCCGAGACCGGCGAGGTCACCCCGCAAGACATCGACGACATCGACGACCTCGATGGCAAGGTCTTCGGCTCCGGCGGCAACATGCCCGGTCCCATCGATGCCTTCGGCGAGGTCGTGCCCGCCGTCGATATCGACGGCAACATCATCCGCAGCCAGAGCGGCGACGCCACCGCCCTCGAAGGTTGGACCCAGCGCGTCGCCGTCGAAAAGATCGATCCGTACAACGCCAATCTCACCCGCGCCGACTATTACGTTCAGGCGGCCACCGCGCAACTGCCCGCCATCAACGTCGATGGTTTCCCCCTCAAGGTCACCGTCGTGGTGGAGTACATGGGCCCGCACGACAACGCCCCGCACGAGGTCACGCGCGTGACCTGGATCGTGCCAAACTAGCAGGGGACGCGGGCGTCGTGGGGCGGTGTGGATTCGGTTGGATCGGACGGAGGAGAGCGCAATGAGGATCTGGAGCAGCCCCATCACCCATCCCCGCTTCGCGAAGAAGATCGCCTGGTTCAAGAGCCGACGCGGCGTCGCCGCCGTCCTCGCCATGATGTTCATGGTCCTCTTCGGGTCTCTTTCGGTCGCCATGGCGATCGTGAGCAAGGGCAACATCACCACCGCCGCCACGCACCTCCACGTCACTCGTGCGCAGGGCGCCGCCGAGACCGGGCTCGCCATCGCTCGCTCCCGCCTCAACGCCGCCGTGGCTCGGTTCGTCGTCGCCTCCAGCAACGTCGACGAGTTCGGCGTGCGTCTATGGGAAGGGCGATGGGACGCGGGCGATACCTACCGAGTCCTCCCCCCCAAGACGGGACGCCTCGATGTCCAGACGCCCTCGTCGCTCTATCAGGCCATCGCCGACCTCCATGCCCAGGACCAAGACGTCGTCGTCGTTCCCGGCGGGACCAGCACCGTCAGCACCGGTAACAACCCTCTCGAGACCACCAACGCCCGCTACGGCGAATACCTCTCCGGCGGCACCTGGGTCTTTGCGCCCGCCGTCGCCATCGAGCCCCGGATCGTCGGCGATGCCAACCTCCCCCTCTCCTACCGCGTCACCTACGCGCCCCTCGCCAACGGCACCGACATCCGCGTCATGGTCACCGGATATGACTTTGCCTACGGCCGCGGCGGGCAGCCCATCACCCGTACCGTGAGCCAGGACTTCCGCATCGCCAAGCGTGTCAACCATGCCATCGTCAGCCCCAACCGCGTGATGATCGGCAAAAACGTCCACATCGCCGGCGACCTCGGCCTGCGCTACAACGACGTCTCGCAGACCAACGGCGATCCCCTCGTCATGAAGAGCGACTTCCTCGGGCTCGACAGCGTCCTCGATCAGAAACTCGCCCTTTTCTTCGACGGCGTCCGCCAATACGACGTCGACGGCGACAATCGCCTCCGCGTCCGCCACCCCGTCGAGACGCAGGGCATCCCCTCCAGTTCAGGCTTCTACAACCCCGACGGCACGCCCCAGGATGCCTTCGCCGACGTCACCACCGACGGCTACCTCGACGACTTCGACATCTTCATCCGACACTTCGACCGCAACGCCGACAACAAACTCAAACTCTCCACCGCCCTGACCGACGGAACCCCCGCCGCCTCCTCCGGCGGCTCCGCCGAGTTCACCGTCGATGACGATCTCGCCGTCCTCATCGACAGCGTCGGGCCCGATCGAAACCGCAACGGCGTCTGGGGCTGGGTTGACGACAACAACAACGGGCGTTGGGATTCCGGCGAAGCCATGAACGATCGCGATTCCAACAACCGCAATCGCGATCAGATCCTCGGCTGGCGCGATGGCTTTATCGACAAGAAGGACCAGTACGCCAAGGTCAACGGCCGTGTCTCCTTCCGCGTCACCCAAGCCGCGTGGACCGCGGCCCAAGGCGACATCTCGCCCAAGGTCAAAGGTTCCATCAAACCCGATCCGGGCAAATCCCCGCGACGGTACGGCGTCGGCGACGACGAACTCCCCGCCATCGACCCGTCCACCATGTCCAGCGACGGACTTGCGCTCATTGCCGAGGCCAACGGCGGGACCTTCGCCGCCCAAGTTGCCGCCAACCTCGGCATCGGCGAATCCCTCCTCCCGACCTACGTCGAAACCCGCGCCGCCGGCGCTGGCGTCATCCGCTACCTCCGCGTCGATCC
This sequence comes from uncultured Phycisphaeraceae bacterium, assembly GCA_964543905.1. GTDB lineage: Bacteria > Planctomycetota > Phycisphaerae > Phycisphaerales > UBA1924. The sequence goes on along the minus strand of CAZIZO010000019.1, from coordinate 21,787 downwards.
CGACGCCAACGGCGACGGGCTCCCCGATAACCACGCCACCGCCTATTTCGAACGCATGCCCTTCGGCAGCCCCGCCCCCACCGACATCTACTTCCGACCGGTCTACGAGAACATGGTCTTCAAGAACGTCGTCATCCCCATGGGAACCAACGCCCTCTTCAAGAACTGCACCTTCGTCGGCGTCACCCACATCCGCAGCCACACCGACAACACCCATGTCATCTGGTCCGAGTACGGCAAGTTGCAGATCGATTCCGGCACGGGCCGTCCGCGCCTCGTTTCGCCCCGAACCGCGTACACCGGCAGCGAGACCGACGTCTACGCCGGGCTGCCCCGCCCAACCGCCGTTCCTCCGCAGCAGACGCTCCTCATGGGCAACCCGCCCCTCGACAAGGCCGACCTCCTCGTCAGCCAGGCCGCCATCACCCAGGGCTTTAACCTACTCCCCGAGCCCTTGGTCATCGGCGGACGCCGCGTCACCGACACCAAGGCCTACTCCAACAACATCCGCTTCCACGGTTGCCTGATCATCGGCTCGCTCGTCAGCGATCCCGTCACCGGCTACACCCAGGCTCGCAACAAACTTCAGTTCACCGGCTCCACCAAGTTCCTCGACAAACACCCGACCTATCCCGACGACGCCAACCTCAACCCCGACGCCTCCTCACTCGACGAAATCTCGCGGTCGTCCTTGATGGTCCCCAACTACTCCGTCGACCTCGGCGCTTTCAACAGCCCCACCGACCAGGACCTGCGCCTCAAGGGCGCCATCATCGCCGGCGTCATGGACATCCGCGGCAACGCCACCATCGACGGCGCGCTCCTCCTCACCTTCGATCCCATCCGAGGCCAAGGCCCCCTCCGCGATTCCCAGGGCAACCCCATCGGAAACCCCGCCGGGTTCAACTCCACCATCGGCTACTTCGGCTCCAACGACGGCGACTCCGAAGCGCTCGATCCCAACACCCTCCCCATCGTCAACGGCCAACGCATCGCCGGATGGGACACCGACGGCGACGGCATCTTCGATGTCCCCGCAACCTCCGCCCAACCACCGGGGTCCACCGCCGTCCCCTTCAACGGCTACGGACGCATCGACATCCGATTCGATCCCGACATGGGCATCCCCAACGGCCTCATGCTCCCCCTCCAGGTCGTCGACTTGCCCACGACCTATCGAGAGGGCAAGCCCTAACCACGCCCCCGCCCCATCCTCGCGCCGATTCCCACCGTACCCGAGAGTGTCGCATGAACCACACGCCCCGCACCATCACCCCGCTTGCCCTTTCCCGGCGCCGCACGCGATCATCCCGCCGTGCCTTCAGCCTCATCGAAGTCCTCATCTCCCTCAGCATCACCGGCACCCTCCTCGCCGCCACCCTCGGCGCGCTCGACGCCTCCTTCAAAAGTTACAAGGCGACCACCGAGAGCGCCAGCACCCACGTCGTCTCCCGCATCGTCATCCACCGCGTCATGTCCATGATCCGCACCGGGACCGAGTTCGGCCCCTTCCCCGAAGACGTCCTCGACCGCTCCGCCTGCAACAACCCCCTCTGCTCCACCAGCATCGAGTTCAAGACCTTCGACGACGGCGCGGGCAACTACCAGATCGTGCGCATCCAGCGCCGCGACGCCGCGACCTCCGAATCCGGCCCCTTTGAACTCTGGTACGTCGAAGAGAACTACGCCAGCGACAGCCTCACCGGCACCGAAGAGCACGTCCTCTTGTCCGGCCTCACCGAAGCCTCCTTCACCCTCGAATACGACGTCGGTCCACGCCTCGTCCGCGCCACCGTTGACCTCACCATCAAGCCCAACGATCTCCAGGACGCCAAGATCGGCGGCGATCTCCAGACGCCCACCATCCGCCTCGTGTCCTCGGTCAGCCCACGCAAGTTGGACTAACTCCTTCTCTCACATGGACGGGGGGGGGGAAGGGGAGTGGGGGTGGGTTCGACTCGGTGCCCTCTTCCCTGTCGCTGTTCTTCTCAGGGCCGACGCGTTCGCCGCGCGGTACACTGCCGCGATGCTCGCCTGCACACTCCTCGCCGCCTGCCTCGCCCTGCCTCCCTCGCAACCCGCCGATGTCGCTCGGCGCATCTCGCCCGATCGGCTCCACGCCGACGTCACCACGCTCGCCAACTTCGGCACACGCCACACCCTTTCCGAGACCGAATCCACGACCCGCGGCATCGGCGCCGCTCGTCGCTGGCTCAAGTCCGAGTTCGAGAAGATCTCCCCCAATCTTGAGGTGCGCTTCGAGGAGTTCGACGCCCCCAGGAGCCAGCGACTCCCCAACGGCGGGCGCGTCGTCAACGTCGTCGCCGTCCTGCCGGGAAGCACCCCCGAAGGACGCACGCGAGCCTCCTACGTCGTCGGGCACTACGACAGCCGCAACGCCGACGCCATGGACGCCGTCGGCGACGCGCCCGGCGCCAACGACGACGCCTCCGGCACCGCCGTCGTCCTCGAGATCGCCCGGGCCCTCGCCGACCATCCCCTCGAGTCCACCGTCGTCTTCCTCTGCACCGCCGCGGAAGAGCAAGGCCTCGTCGGCGCCGCCTACCACGCCGCCCTCGTCACCAGCGACCAGCCCTACGAGGTTCTCGGCGTGCTCAGCAACGACATCGTGGGCGATCCTTGGGGTGAGCACCACCCAGCGCTCGGCGCGGGCGCTCGCCCTCTCGACCCCTCCGCCCCCGACCCCTCCAAGACCGTGCGCATCTTCTCCGAGGGCATCTCGCGCAATCCATCCGCCACCCAACTCGCCGACCTCCGCGCGTTCTCGTCCGAGTCGGATTCCGCCAGCCGCCAGATCGCCCGCTTCGTCGATGAGGTGGCCGCATGGCACGCGTCTTCGTTCCGTCCCACCCTCGTCTTTCGACCAGACCGCTTCCTCCGCGGAGGGGATCACTCCGCCCTCAACGAGCGGGGCATCCCCGCCGTCCGCTTCACCGTCGTCCACGAAGACTACTCCCGTCAGCACGCGAACGTCACCACCAGGCCCGACCCCACAGGCCAGTCCCAACCCTACGGCGATGTCCCGCGCTTCGTTGACGCCGACTACCTGGCCCACGTCGCCCGACTCAACGCCATGACCCTCGTCCATCTCGCCAATGCACCACGCACCCCAAAGAATGTGCGAATCTTGACCAAGGACCTCACCACCGACACCACTCTCCGGTGGTCGCCCAGCCCCGAGCCCGACCTCGCCGGATACATCCTCGTCTGGCGTGCCACCACCGACCCGACCTGGACCCACTCCCGCGATCTAGGCAACGTCACCGAAATCACCGTGCCCGTGAGCAAGGACAACCTCTTCTTCGGCGTGCGCGCGATCGACAAGGACGGCTACCTCAGCCCCGTCACCTTCGCCGGCGCCGCGAAGGAATAGTCGTCTCCCCTACCACAACACCTCCGCCAAGATCCGGTGCCCGTCCCCGGTGCGGGCTTCGGCGTGATGTCCGCCCCGCCACACCCCAGGCCAGCGAGGCCCGACCTCAACTCCTCACCAACTCATCTTTGTGGTGCGGGAGGGTCCCGAGTGACCCTACGCCCCCGTCCCCGCGGCTGGCCCGCCGTCTTTCTTCCCGGGCTTCTGTCCCTTGTCCCCTTGCAGCATCTTCAACTCGTCGCGCAGGATCGCCGCCAACTCGTAGTTCTCCTGCTCGATCGCCCGCTGCAATCGCTGCTTCAACTCCGCCGACTCGCTCACCGGCAACTTGGGCACGAGCGATTCCCGCATCGCCCGCAAGACCTCCACCTCGCTCGATTCTTCAAACGCCTGCGGCTGCCCGGCCTCCGTGAAGACCGCACGCAACTGCTCGAGCCCATCGTCCAGCGCCAGCACCGCCGCCTTCGGCTCGTTGTCCTTGATCGCCCGCTGCGCCAGCGCACGCGACCTCATCATCAGGATGTACGGCCGGAACTGCTCCAGCACCACGCGGTCCTGCTCGTTCTGCGCGCGGTCTCGGCACAAGTCCAGCGCGCGCAGGTTTCGCGTCGTGTCCCGCACCACGCCGTCAAAGTCCTCCAGTATCCACAACGCGACGTATCGGTGGTAATACTGCAGCGCCTCATCCCGGATCGCGCTGCACTCTTCCGAGGTCAGCGATACGTCGCCCTTCTCTGACCCGGCCTCCATCACGTCCTCTTCTTCATCCTCATCCTCGGGCCCGGTGACACCCCCCTTGATCCCATTCTTCCGGGGCTTGGACTCCCCAGGGCGCTCCTCTTCGGCAGAAACCTCGACCCCATCGATTTTCGCTTCAAAGTACTCGAGCAGGCTCCCATAACCAAAGGGACGTTGGCCATCCGGTCGGCCTTCGACTTCCATCTGGAGGAGTCCGAGATCCAATCGAACCTGTATCTTCGGTTCTCCGTCCAAACCACGAACAAGCCGTGCAGAGATTTGTCCACGTTCAAAGGGCCACTCTTTGAGGATGGGACTGATGTCGTGATTCATTTTTGGTCTATGTTTGTATTTAGATTGTAATTTGAGAGGATAAAAGAACAAAGAAGTCTAGGCGAAGAGATTCATGAGCCGTGAGCACGAGAGAAATCGCACGTTTTTGAAAGGAAATTTCCACTTCGCCTTGCTTTTGCAAAAAGATGGCGCAGATTGCATATGGAGAGGAGCGCTCTTCTTTCATGCTTCAGGCGTGAAATGCCCAAGTCGATGAAACCCGGAGTTGGAGCCGGGCGGATAGTTGGGTGACTCTGGTTCTCCAGAGTGAAGTGCGTCGGGGAGCGGCGGGTTCCCGCCGGGAAGGCAGGTAGAGAGTGACACGGACATCAGGCCAGTCGCGCGGCCAATCTGGGGTCGGCTTTGGATCGGGTTCCGCCCCGCTCCAGAGCGACATTCAGTTGTATTTGCGCGAGATCAACAACGTGCCGCTGCTGAGCGCGGAAGAAGAACGCGAACTCGGTTGGCGCATCATCAACGACAACTGCATCGAATCACGCGACAAGATGATCAAGGCGAATCTTCGCTTGGTCGTCGCCATTGCCAAGAACTACACCAACCGGGGGCTGTCGCTCACGGACCTGGTGGAAGAAGGCAATATCGGACTCATGCGCGCGGTCGAGGGATTCGACCCCGCCCAGGGGGCCCGGTTCAGCACCTATGCCAGTTGGTGGATCAAGCAGAGTATCAAGAGGGCTCTGATCCATGCCGCCCAGCCGGTGCACATCCCGGCGTACATGGTCGAACTGATCTCGAAGTGGAAGGTCGCCGCTCGGAGGCTCGAGGCCGAGTTGGGGTACGCCCCTTCGTTGCAGGACTTGGCCAAGGCGATGGACCTGCCCATCAAGAAACTCCGCATCATCCGCCGCGCCGTCAAGGCGTTCCACACGCCCCTCCGCGGCACGCGGGACGACAGCGGCGACCTCATGAGCATGAGCGAGATCATCGCCGACAGCCGCGCCGCCATGCCGGACGAGTCCATGCTCCGCTCCGAGGAGTTGGTCACGCTCAAGCGATTGCTCGACTCCATCGACGATCGCGAGGCCCGCATCCTGCGCCTTCGTTTCGGCCTGGATGGCTGCGAGCCGCTCACGCTCAAGCAGATCGCCGATGAAGTCGGCATCAGCCGCGAGCGCGTGCGTCAGGTGGTCGACGAGGCGCTCACCAAGTTGAACGAGCGCCTGATGGACGACAAGCCCGGGCAGCAACTGCGCGAGCGCTTCATGGGTGAGGACACGGCCGAGAGCCTCACCTCGGAGCATTCCGTCGAGGATCGCGTCGAGGCGGAATAAACTCCGTCGAATCCGAATCTTGAATCTCACGCCGCGTGCGGAGAAGTGTGTCCAGGAGACTCACTCTTCCGCACGCGGTTTCGTGTGGTGGTCATCCCGTCCCCGTGCGGCCGCGATCGCCTCGCGATACCATGCCCCCAGCGCATGGTCGTTCTCGCCCTCCTGCTCATCCCGCTCGCGCTGGTGCTCTCGCTGGTCTTGACCGCGATCGTGCGCGGCATCTCGAACCGCCTCGGCGCCCACGACTCCCATGGCGTCGCGGGGCAGCAGAAAGTCCGCCGCCGTATTCCCAACACCGGCGGCATCGCGATCGTCGCTTCCTTCGCCCTGCCGCTGCTCGCGGGCCTCGCTTCGGTCCGTTTCATGGGCGAGACCTCGCTCGGCTCTCTTGCCTCCGCCGTCGGCGTTGCGCCCGAGCGCCTTCTCGTGCACCTACCCGGTATCCGCTCTCAGACGCCCCTTGCCCTCCAACTCCTCGCTTGCGTCCTCGTCCTCCACGTCCTTGGACTCATCGACGATCGCAAGCCCCTCGGGCCATTCCTCAAACTTGTGGTCATGGCCCTTCCCGCCATCTGGATCGCCAGCGCGAGCGACACCCGTCTCCTCACCCTCCTCGACGCCCACGTCGGTGGCCCGTGGCTTTCCATCACCATCACCGTCCTCTGGTTCCTCGTCGTCACCAACGCGATGAACTTCATGGACAACATGGACGGCCTTTCCGCGGGCGTCGGCGCCATCGCCGCGTCGTGCCTCCTCGCGGTCGCGTTGATGCACGGGCAGTGGTTCATCGCGTCGAGCCTCGCGCTGCTCATCGGCGCCCTCGCTGGCTTCCTCGTGTTCAACTTTCCATGGCGGCTCAAGCCCGACGGCCGTGGGGGGGCCAGCATCTTCATGGGCGACGGCGGATCGATCGTGCTCGGGTTCCTGCTCGCGTTCCTCTCGACACGCATGACCTACATCACCCGCGACGGCCTGGTCTCCAACCCGCTCGCCGTGCCCGACCAGGCGAACAGGCCCATGCTGGTTCAGGGTGAGGGATATGGATCGCCGTGGTACGCCGTGCTCGTCCCCCTCCTCATCCTCGCCGTTCCCCTCTACGACTTCGTCAGCGTCGTGATCCTGCGTCTCAGCCAAGGCCGGTCGCCCTTCGTCGGCGATCAGCAGCATCTTTCGCACCGCACGGTGCGACGCGGCGTGAACAAGCGCACCGCCGTGCTCGTCCTCTATGCCTTCGCCGCCGCCACGGGCCTCGGCGCCATTGCACTCCCCACGCTCGAACCATGGCAGGCCGTGCTCGTCGGCGCCCAGGCGTTCGTGCTGCTCGCGGGGCTGGGGCTCTTCGAGTGGTCGGCCTTGCGTGCCGACCAGGGCGATGGGCGGGCGTCCAAGGGGTTGCCGTGAGCGCCGCCGTGCTCCCTCGCATGAAGGTGGCCGAGGGCGCGGCGCTCGCCGTGCTCCTTGCCGCCATCGTGTTCCGCGCGATCATCTCCTTCGACGCGTTTCCGCTGTGGAGCGAAGACCCGGCGGTCGTCCCCGCCGCCGTGACGGCGCTGACCCCCGCCGGCTCGCTCGTCGTCGATGCGATGATGCTCCTCGCGTCGGGCGTCGTGATCCGCGGCGCCGGCCGTGACGCCCGCCACACGCCGGTCTGGATGACGGCCCTGGCGTCGATGGGCGCGTGCGGCACCCTGCTGCACGCGTACGTGCTGCACAAGACGCCCTCCGGCCTCCAGTTGGAGCACCTCACCCTCGGCGCGAGTTGGTCCGCTGGGGTCTTCGCCGCCCTCGCGATTCGTGCGGCAGCGATGGACGTCCGCGCCAGAGGACTCATCGTCGCCTGCCTCGTGGGCCTCGTCGGTCCGCTCGCCGCCAAGGGCGTCGTGCAAGTCTTCGTCGACCACCCGCACACGCTCGCGGCCTTCAACGAGAACAAGACGGAGATGCTCGCCGTCCGTGGTTGGAGCGAAGATTCGCCCATGGCCCGAGCGTTCATCCGCCGGCTCAGCCAGCCCGAGGCGAGCGGATGGATCGGACTCTCCAACGTCTACTCCAGTTTTGCGGCGTTCGCCAGCGTCGCGCTCGTCGCGTGTGCGATCGCGGTCGCGCGCACGCGGGCCATGCTCTTCGCCATCGTGGCGCTCGCGATCGCGATCACGGCCCTTGCGCTCTCCAAGTCCAAGGGGGGCATCGCGAGCGCCATCGTCGTCGGGCTTCCCCTCCTCGGAGCAGGCCTCTTGCACCTTCGTGCTCCGCGCCTTGCTGCTCACGTCCGATCGATGGAGACCGAGTCGACGTCCTCGAACGCCCACGATGAGCCCGCGAATCGCAGTGCTCTCCCGCGTCGCGCATGGCCTGGCGTCCTCCGACTCGCGGGGCTCGCGTGCATCGTCTTCCCCCTCCTCGCCGTCGTTCTTCGCGGCCTCGCGGGCGAGCGGCTGACCGAACTCTCCCTCTTGTTCCGTTGGTTCTACTTGCAAGGGGCCGCACGCATCATCAGGGAACACCCCCTCGTCGGCGTCGGGCCCGACGGATTCCAGGAAGCCTATCTCCTCGCCAAGCCCATCCTCAGCCCCGAAGCCGTCGCCAGTCCGCACAGCCTCTTCCTCGATTGGCTCAGCACCCTTGGACTTTTCGGCCTCGCGTGGTGCGTCCTCCTCGTCGTGTTCGCCCTCTTCCTCGGTCGCTCCCTCGCAAACTCACGCGAACAAGAGCCCTCCCGTGGCGATGAGCCTCTGGACGTCTCGTCCCATCAACTCCGGGTCGATCGGCGCGTGCTCTTCCTCGTCGTGGCGCTGCCCACCGTCCTTGCGTCGTGGATCGAATCGCCCGGGACTTCGATCGAGGGCATGCTCGCGAGGTTCGTGGGGCTCGCCCTCGGCGTGGGCGTGGGGCTCCTCATGCTCCTCGCCTACCAACGCGACGCCACGCGCACCATGCTGGGCGTCGTTGCCGGCGCGCTTGCCGTGCTGGCCCATGCGCAGATCGAACTCACCGGTGTGAATCCGGGCTCGTGTGCCTGGCTTCTCGCCGTGCTCGCCGTGGCGGGGTCCCCCGGCGCGTCCTCGCGTGCGCGTCCGTCGTGGGGTGATAGCCTTGGCGCGATCGCCTCTCTCGCCATGGCGATCGCCTTTTTTTCCGGTGTGCCCACGCTCATCCGCTGGGAGCGTGAACTCCGCATCGCGGCTCGCGAGGTCGCCGTTCTGGCCGAGGCCAACACCCTCCTGCGAGAGTCGAGCCGGCGGAGCGATCAGACGTCGCGATCGGACATGGACGCCGCGATCAAGTTGCTCCTGTCCGCGGAAGGTCCCGGCGCGACGCCGCCCAAGTCCCAAGAAGAACTCGGTCGCCTCGTCGATCGCGTGCTCATCGATCGCCTCCCGCGTGCCGAGTCTCATCTCGCTTCCGCGGCCCGCCTCCTCCCCTCGCACGTGGCGACCCATCAAGCCCTCAGCCGAGTCCGCGCCCAGTTTGCCGAAGTCCTGCAACGCAACGCTCTGCGTGACGATGCCGTTCGCGTCTCGACGCTCGCGATCACCGAGTTTGAAGCACAGGTCCATCGTGATCCGACGCGAGCCTCCGCCTGGTCCTGGCTCGCCACGCTCACGCGTGCCCACGCGGCGCTCCTCCGCGACGAGTCGTTGCTCGTGAAGGCGTGCGAAGCCTGGGAGAAGGCCGCCGCGCTCGATCCCTATGCGATCACGCATCAGGCCGAACTCGCCCGCACCTACGCCCGCCTCGGGCGGCCCATCGACGCGCGTCGATGGGCCATCCAGGCGCTCGACAACAACGCCCACCTTCGCCTCGATCCACTCCAGGGGCTCAGCGACCGAGCCCGCGAGGAGATGGAGCGTCTCGCCCGGTAGGTTCACGTTCGTGTCCTTGGCTCTCGACGTACCATGAGTTGGGAACCCGTGGCGGGCTCCGCGCCTCCAACGGGACGACCGTCTAACCCGGAGGTCTCGAATGCTCGGTGTGCTGCGAAAACCTCGTTGGTCTCCCTATGCCGTCGGCATCGGGATCGGTCTGCTCAGTTGGTGCACGTTCTACTTCATGAGCAAAGCGCTCGGGACGAGCACGTCGTTCGTGGGCGCGGCCGGAGCGGGCCTCTGCGCCGTCGCCCCCGAGCATTGCGAGCAGAGCGCCTACCTCCTCAAGGAATATGGCGCGAAGGGGGGTGGCTTCAAGCCCATCTTCGACTGGCAGATGGCCCTCGACCTCGCGCTCATCGCGGGCGCGTTCCTCGCCGCGTGGTTCGGGCGCACCTTAAGGGCCGAGCGCGTGCCCTCCCTCTGGGCCGAGCGCTTTGGTCCTTCGGTCGCCAAACGCTTCGTCGCCGCCTTTGTCGGTGGGTTCATCCTCATCTTTGGGGCACGCATGGCCGGCGGGTGCACGAGCGGTCACGGCATCTCCGGCGGGCTCCAACTCGCGGTCTCGTCGTGGGTGTTCTTCCTCAGCATGTTCGCCTCGGGCGTTGTCGCCGCCGCGGTCCTTTTCGGCTTCGGCCCGTCCTCCAAGGGGGTGTCCCGTGTTTGAGCACTTCTTCGCCGATCCCAAGACCCTCCTCCTCGGCGCCTTGACCGGATTGATCTTTGGATTCCTGCTCCAGAAGGGCGGGGTCACGCAATACAACGTCATCGTCAATCAGTTCCGTTTCCGCGACTTCACGGTGCTCAAGACGATGCTCACCGCGATCGTCGTCGGTGCCGTCGGCATCTACGCCATGCTCCACTTCGGGATGATCAAGGGCCTGAGCGTCAAGCCCGCCGAACTCGCCATGAACGCGGGCGGCGGTCTCATCTTCGGTGTCGGCATGGTGCTCTTGGGCTACTGCCCGGGCACCGCTCTCGCCGCCGTGGGGCAGGGTTCGCGCGACGCCGCCGTCGGGGTGCTGGGGGCGCTCGTCGGCGCGGGCGTCTACACCGAGGCGTATCCGTGGCTGGCACGCACGATCGAGCCGCTCGCCAAGTATGGCAAGATCACGCTCCCGGAGATCACGCGGGTTTCTCCGTGGGTCTTTATTGTTGGGCTCGGCGTGGTCGCCCTTGTCCTCTTCACGTGGTTGGAGAAGCGCGAACACACCGCCCGCCCGGCGTAGGTTGGCGCATCCGTTCAGAAGTCAGCAGGAGTCCTCCCATGAACTCGCTCGGTTCCGTTGCTCAGGTGTCCGTTCGTGCCACGCTCGCGCTGGTGTTGCTGTCGTCCGCCCTTGCCGCATGCCAGGGAGGCGCTTCGCGGGAGTCGAGCGCGCCCGCGCCGACTCCCGACGACCCGATGGCCGCCGTCAACACGGTCGCACGCGACCGCGGCGTGTGGCAACGCCTGCTGACCGATCATGCCAAGATCCGCCGCACGCTCGTGCACAAGCAGGAGGGGGAGTTGGGCATCGTGGAGACGCTGACGGAGAGCGACGACCCGGCCGTGGCCGCGAGGATCATCGACCACGCGAAGGCGATGCAGGCCCGGATGAAGGCCGGGGCGCCCGTTCGGATCTGGGACCCGGTGTTCGAGGATTTGTTTGCGCGCCACGCCGCGGTCACGCTGGAGGTCACGCCCATCGAGAAGGGCGTCAAGATCGTGGAGTCGAGCCGCGATCCGGAGGCGATCGCGCTCATGCGTTCCCACGCGATGGGCGTGAGCGCGTTCGTTCGTCATGGGCACGCCATCGACCACGAGGTCACGCCGCGCTGGCCCGTGGGGGCGCCCCTTCCGCCCAATGAGGTGGCGATCGGGGGCGTGGCGCACCGCTTCCTGCTGGGGCAACCCGATGCGGCTCAGGTGGCCGCGCTCCAGAGCCAGGGGGTTCAGCACCTCGTGAACTTCCGCAAGCCCACCGAGCACGCGACGTACGACGAAGCCGCCGCCGCCGCGAGCGTGGGGGTGTCGTACGCCAATCCCGCGTATTCCGGCGCGGGCGATCTCTCCGACGCCCAACTCGAACAGGCTCGGGTGATCTTGCGAGAAGCCGATCAGAAGGGGGACACCGCCGCGCTGCACTGCCGGACGGGCAATCGCGTCGGCCCCGCGTGGGCGGCGTATCGCGTCCTCGACATGGGCGTCCCCGTCGAACAGGCCTTCGCCGAGGCTCGCGCCGTCGGGCTGGTGGACCCGCTGCTGGAGAGCGCCGCCCGTGACGCCGTCCGCCGTTCGCTCGCGCAGAAGGGGCAGGGTTCTTCAACGTGGTCGCCCGTTGAGTCGTCATCCCTTTCCTCCGCGCAAGCCGCCCAACGTGCACGCGCCGAGGAGGCCCGCAACGTCATGTTCTCTCGCCTCTTCGCCGCGCTCGGGCAGGCGATGTCGAAGCCCGGCGACGACGGGCAGCCCGTCGGACCCGCGGGGGCGCTCTCCGTGTGCAAGCAAGAAGCCCCGAAGATCGCGCAGGCCGTCTCGCGCGAAAAGGGCCTGCTCATCGGGCGGACGAGCGACAAACTTCGCAACCCGTCCAGCGGCGCTCCCGCCTGGGCCAAGCCGATCCTGGCCACCAAGCCCGACCAACCGCGATTTGCCGCGAACGGCGATGGCACGCTTGGGGTGACCCTGCCCATCAAACTCGCCTCCACCTGCATCGCCTGCCACGGCCCGCGCGACCAGATCGATTCCAAGGTCGTCGCCGCGCTCGGCACCCTGTATCCCAACGATCAAGCCACCGGGTACGCCGAGGGCGATCTGCGAGGCTGGTTCTGGGTGGAGGTGCCGCCCTTGGGCACCCCGACGCCCTCCGCGACCGGGAAGTGAGAGAGATCCCATCCCGAGCGTTCTTGGCACCGGCGCGCTTCGACGCGTGCGCGGCCGTCACGAGCCAATGCCGCCCACATCGATCGGCGTGCCGAATGTGGACCAACCCCCGCCCTGGAAGAGGTCCCAGTGCGAAAAGGAGGCGTAGATCGGGGTGCTCGACCGCACGAAGATCGCGAACGGCATCAGGTCCGGGCCGCTGGATTGCAGCGGCACGCTCGTCGGGAGGTGCAGTTGCACGCTCACCATGCCGCGCGCCGGCAGTTGCACCGATTGCACCACGCGCTGCGATTGTCCACCCTGCGAGCCCGGCGTGCGGTGGTCGTAGAGGTAATACTCGACCGTCACGTTGAACGACGCCGCCGTCGGATTCGTCAGCGCCAGCGTCTCGAAGTACGTATCCCCCGCGCTCAGGCGATTCAAGAACCCGTCGGCGATCGCCCACCCCGTCGAGGTCACGTTGGTCGTCGGATCAAAGACCGAATCCCCCCGATCGTCCGCGGTCTGAAAGATCGTGCCCGCGACCGGCTGGGTCGAGGTGTAGGTGATGTGGAACGGGCGCACCCCGCCGAACGTCGCCCAGAGCAGGTCCGTGCGCAGGACGCTTCGGGCGTTGATCTCGAAGGTGCGCGCGATGGGGGCCTTGGTCGTGTCCTCGGAACGGGCCGTCAGCGTCACCGTCGAGCGCGAACTCCCCGGGTTGAACAGCACGAAGGTGGACGTGATCCCGCTGGTGCGATCGACGAAGGGCACGACGCCCGTCGTCGCCAGCCCGCCCGTGGCGTTGCCCGGGACGCCCAGACTGCTGTCTCCGGTGCCGTCGGTGACGTAATGCGAGAGCGCGGCGGTGAACGGGGACGTCGAGGTGACGACGAGCCCGTACGTCCCGTTGGTCAGGCCCGCGACATCGTTGATCGCCAGCCCCCCGCGCCCCTGGGCCCGGATGGAAAGGTTCACGTCGATGTTCGATGAGCCGCTCGAGGTGCCGATGAACGTGACGGTGACGTTGATCGCCGAGTCGCCCGGATTGAAGAGCACGAGGAAGTCGTTAACGATGCCCGGTCGGCGTTCGACCTGCGGGATCCACCAACTCTGCCGCGTGACGTTGCTGAAGGCCTCGCCCGTCGCCACGCCCGAGAGCGCGTCGCCCGGGTTGAAGTTGTCGTAGTGGCTCAGCACCGCTCCGAGAGGGAGATCGCTCTGCACCTCGAGGGCATAGGGCGTGTTCAGGCGCACGAGCGAGAGTCCCACCGCGTTTCGCGCGCTCGTCTGCATCCCGCCGCGGCTGTACGGGGCGATGGTTCCGGTTTCGAGCACGACGTCCATCTGGGAGCCCGCCGGACCGGCCTCGTAGTGCGCGATGACCACGTACGTCGCGGCCGCCCCGTTCGGATTGACCAGCGGGACGAACTCGTCGATCGTCGTTTCGTTCGCGTACCCCTCCGCGTAGAAGACGCGATGCGCGAGGTTGGGCTTGATGGTGTTCGTGAACGTGTTGGTGGGCCCGCGTTGGCCAGCGGCGTTGGAGACGACCGCGCCAAAGCGGTATGCCCCCGGCGCCCAGTTCGCGGGGATGGCGTAGGTCGCCGTCAGCCCGTCGCCGCTCGTGGTGTCGCGTCCGATGAACTCGTTGGACGAGAAGGCGCCGTTGCGATCGATGTCGAGGTAGAAGTCCACGCTCGTGAGCGAGGTGAAGCCGACGATGACGTTGATGGCGGTGGCGGTGAGCGTCCCGCTGCCGTCGGGGTTCGCGATGAACTGCGCCTGCACCTGTCCAACGCTCAGGCGACCATACTGGAGGCCCACCTGGAGCAGCGCCTCGGCAAGGTCGATGCGGGGATAGTTCAGGTTCGTGTTGGCGACGTTGTCCACCTCGTCGTCGCCGTCGTGGATCGTGTCCGCGGTCGAGAGCAGGATCGTGCGGACCTCCCCGGGCGTGAGGTATCGCCCGGCGAACGTGAAGGCCGCGTCCTGGATCAGCGCGACCGCGCCCGCGACGATCGGGGCCGCGATCGACGTTCCGTCCTCGATGAGTGGGACCCCCCCGATCCCCGAGGCCCGTATGTTGGCGCCGGGCGCGAAGAGGAACGTCGAACCCGTCCATCGTTCGCTGAACGCGGCGATGCGATCCGGCCCGGTCAGGATGTCGATGGCCCCGCTGGAATACTGCACGTTCCGACGCACGTTGTCGGGCCACACCGAGCCGACGACCAACGTGCTGTCGATGCCCGGGGATTCGACGCCCTGGCTCTGGTTCGAGTAGTACTCGTTCCCGGCGGCGGAGACGACGGTGATGCCGGCGGCTTCCAACTGGTTGATCAGCGTGCGGTAGCCCCCGGTGTTGGGCACGGTGTACCGGTTCCCGTCGCCCAGCGAGATGTTGACGACCTTGATGTTGTAGGTGACGCGGTTGTTCAGGACCCACTGCAATCCCTGCGTGATATACGACGTGCTCGGACCCGACGTGTCGGCGATCACCTTGAGGCTGACCAGGTCGGCGGCGGGCGCGACGGCGATGTTCGCGTCGCGCGATCCAATGACCGACGCACTGGCCGTCCCGTGCTGGCTGGCCACGGGGCCCATGTTCACGAAGTCCACGCTTGTCCGCAGCGCGGGCGCGAGGATCGGATTGGTGGAATCGACCCCCGCGTCGAGGACGGCGACCGTGACGCCGCTCCCATCGACCCCGGCAAACCGCGGGTCGCTGCGAAGGGCCGTAAGCCCGATGAGGTCGAACGCCGTGCTGAGGAGTTGGCGGGGTTCGAGGGATTCCAGACGCCACAGGCTGGTGGCGGTCGGGCCCAAGCGGTCGGAGGTAGAACGCACCGTTCGTCGCATGCACACACTCCCAGCGGCACCCCACCCCGCGAGGAGAATACGCGGAGGCCCGGCCCGAGTTTCGAGTTGGAGGGACAAAACGATCGCGCAATTTCGCAGTGACGTTGTTTGTGCGCCCAAACCACGTCACTCCACGAGGTTCTCCGACGTTTCGGGTGGGGCGCGCCTGGGCGGGTGGACCGTGCCGACGCGAGGGTGGACGATGACTTAGAGTATTGGGAAGGATCTGCGTGATCGCGCCATGACTGCCACCCCGCCCAGCGAGACGAAGCCCGCCGCGCCCGCCCTCATCGTCCCCGCGCCGCGCGGTCGATGGCGCCGCGTGCTGCCTTGGGTGGGCGGAGTGGTCGTGGTCGTGGGGTTGGTGTACTTCGTCTTGACCCAGACGGCGGTGTCGCGATGGATCGTGCTCTCGCGCGTGGGGGCGATGATCGGCGCGGAGGTGACCGCGGAGAGCCTGAAGATCGATCCCGATGGGCTCATTCTTGTGCAAGGGTTGGTGGGGCGAGCGAAGGACGTGCCGGGAGAGGGTGGGGTTGCGTTTCGCGTCCGTTCGCTGGAGGCGCGGGTCAGCGTGCCCGCGCTGCTCCTCGGGCGAATCGTGCTGCGAAGCCTGACGCTCGAAGAGCCGCTGGCGCGGCTGAGCCAATCGGTGGACGACGGTCGGCTGAACATCCAGGGGATGCGCGTCCCGGACTTCGGGCGCGCGGAGCGCCGCGAGCCGCCCAAGGTCGTGGTTCGCCGCGGCGCCTTGGAGATCGGGGAGCATACGCGTGGCTCGTTCGTCTCGCTCAAGCGTGTGGACGTGGCGGGCGAGGTGGCGCGGTCGGAGCGTGCGGGCGAGTACACCATCCGCTTTCAGCAGGTGGAACCGGGGCTTGGGGGCGATGCGATCCTCGTCGAGGGGAAGTATGGTCCCGAGGGGTTGTCGTTGGGCCTGGGGGCGTTGCCGCTGGGCAAGTTGCCGCCGGAGGCGGTGCCCACGCCCCTGCGTGATGCGTATCGAGCCCTGGCGCTCGAGGGACGGATCAAGGGGGTGACGCTGGAGTACAAGAGCGACGGGCAGGTCGAGGCGACGATGGCGCTCGATGAGGTGGCGCTGAATCTTCCAGTGGAAACACGCCCCTCGGAGGACCGGGAGGGGAACCCTGTGCCCTTGCCGCCGGAGCAGGTGGGTCGGCAGTTGCGACTGCAGCGGACGAACGGAACGATCGCGTTGAAGGCGGCGGATGGGCAGGGGCACCTGGAGGCGGACCTCCACGGCTTTGTGGAAGAGTTGCCGTACGACGTGAAGTTGCGGACGACGGGCGCGAGCGCGACGTCGCCGTTTGTTCTGGAACTCTCGTGTCGCGAGTTTGAGATCACGAAGAACCCGCAGATTCTTCGCTTCGCGACGGCGACGGCGCAGCGCCGCATGGAGCAGTTCAGCCATCCGACGGGGATCGTGGACGCGACGGTCACGATCGAGCGCGGCGAGGCGATCAAGCGGACCGACGGCACGCCGGCGGCGGGCGAGATCAAGGTCTCGGGCGTGCTCAAAATCCGGGACGGGACGGCGGCGTTCGAGCGATTTCCCTACCGCTTCGAGCAGATGACCGGGGAATGGAGATTCGACGAGAACCGGATCGACATCGTGCGGGTGGAAGCCGTGGCTCCCAGCGGGGCGAAGGTGAAGGCGAACGGGTGGATCGCGCCGCTGACCGATGACGCGGGCGCGGAGATCAACGTGCACGTGGAGGACCTTCCGATCGACGCGGCGCTCGAGGAGGGTATGGGCAAGCGACGCCGCATCCTCGACGCCCTCTTTAGTCGCGAGCGCTACGCGGAGTTGCTCAAGTCTGGGCGCGTGGTCTCGCCCGCGGCGGCGGCAAGGGCGAAGACCGACCTGGCCGCGTTGGAAGCCCGGGGGAAGGGGGACTCGCCCGAGGCGGATGCCGCTCGACGGGTGCTCGCGAGGCCCGAGTTTGAGCCCGGGGGCGTGGCCAAGGTCGACGTTCGCGTCTGGCGCGTCGCGGGTGTTCTCGGGGACGAGGCGTGGAACGATTCGGTGCAGATCCATCTGGCGAGCGCACGCATCCTGCCCGAGAAGTTCCCATACCCCATCCTCGCGCACGACGTGCTCATCTCCAAGGAGAACGACGACGCGACGATCCGCGGCGGGTCGTACAGCGGGCTCCGAGGCGGCAGCGCGAGCGTGACCGCGAACGCCAACCTCAAGCACGTTGACGATCCCAATCGGCCCTTCGTTCCCTCGATCCGAGTGCAGGGACGCGGGCTTCCCGTGGATGACCTGTTCATCCATGCCATTCCCGAGCGGAGCGCCGGGATGGACGGCGCCTCGCCCGTGCAGATGCTGGACGACCTGCGCCTCTCCGCGATCGTGGACTGCGATGTCACGCTGGACCCGACGTCGGACGGCGATGTGACGTACGACGTACGGGTCACGGCGAGGGACGCCTCCTCCCAACCGCTCGGGCCGGGCGGTGCCCCGCGCGTGCGTGCTTCAAAGATGATGGGGACGGTCATGGTGTCCCAGGATGGCTTGCACGTGGACCTCGCGGGCGAGATCGGACCATCGAACACGTTGCTGGAGACGCTGAGCCCGGCCGACCGGGCGGCGGCCCCCAAGCCCGCGCCGTTCAGCGTGAAGAGCGGCGTGCGATTCCAAGACGGCGCCAGCCCGATGTGGGCGGAGGTTGAGGCCAAGGGCCTGGACACCACGCTCTGGTCGGAGGATCTGGTGGGGGTGGTGTCTCCCGAGGGGCGGAGCCGACTCGTCGCGCTGCGTGCGGACCTGCAGCCCGTGGGGGTCGTCGACGTGGCGGTGTCGGTCCGCAAGCCGGGCAGGGAGGACCTGGAACTGGAGTCGGAGTTTACGAATCCGACGGTGGCGTTTAGCAACGCAGGCACGCGGATCCACGTGAGCGAGGGGCAGGGCTCCACGCGGTTTATCGCCGGCCGCGGCGAGGCACCCGGAAGGTTCGAGTTCACGGGCTTTGCGGCGAAGATGAGGGGCGGCGACACGCCGCCCGGGATGGTGCACCTCGATGGCGCCATTCTCGTCGGGGGCTCGCCTCCATCCCCCGACTCAAGGCTCGTGGTCAAGTTGCGGGATGGACGGTTCGAGTCGCCGCTCGTCGCACGCATGGTGCGTGCCGCGCTGGGCGACGCAACGGCGAACAAGTACGACTCCGCCTCGCCCGAGGGGGAGTTCGAGATGGACCTGAGTCTCTCGGGCAGTGCGTCAGAGGCGGGGCGCTGGCAGTCCGAGGGCGAGTTGAGGCCGAGATCGCTTGCGCTCACGAGCAATGCGGTTCGCGTGCAGTTTCCGAGGGTGGAGGGACTGATCCGCATCCTCAAGGGTGGCGGGAGTTTCCAGGACCTGTCGCTGCACGCGCCGACCTGGAGCGCGACGGCGCAAGGCGGCTGGCACGATATCGGGGACGGCAGCCTCATGGCGGACACCAAACTGTCGATGAAGTGCACCGGGCTGCCACCGGATCTGCGCGCCATATTGCCCGAGACCTTGATGCAGATCCTGCGCGAGATCAAGTTTGACGCCAAGGGCGACGTGGAACTTCGCCACTCGGATTTCTCGGCGGAAGTGAGCCGTCCGAGCAGCGCCGGCGCGGGCGTGAAGTCCGGGGCGAGGCTCCTCCGTGCCCAGGGGCAACTGGTCGTGCACGACGCGTCGATGGACGTGGGCGTTGAAGTCAAGGACTGCGATGCGACGGTGGACTTTGGCTATTCCCGTGCGGGTGCGGAGGCCTCGGGCGAGTTGGACCTCTGGGTGTCGGCGCCCAGGTTCACCTCGCTCGATGTGGGCATGACCAACGGCAAGGCTCGCCTGCAGCAACGCACCGACGGCGAGATCATCGTCCCCACGATCTCCGCCGACGTGCACGGCGGACGCTTGGGCGCGACGGCGACCATGCACGAGTTGCCCAAGGGGGCTCCCCCCGGTTCGGCTCGGGAGTACGAGTGCCACATCCGCCTTTCGGACGTGCGATTCGCTTCGCTGCTGGAGGACCTGAAGGCCGACACCCCCGCGATGCCCGGCACTCGCCCCGTGGTCGATTCGGGCGCCGGGGGCGCTCGGACGCTCGACGAATCTCGTGGGCGGCTGGATGCCGAGATTTCGCTGGGCGGGCGTTCGGGCGACCCGTCAACCCGGCGCGGCCGCGGCTCGGTGCGGATTGGCGGGGAGCGCGTCATCAACGTGCCGCTCGTCGTCCCGCTCATCAAACTCAGCAACCTGCAGTTTCCCAATGATGAGCGCATGGACTTCGCGAGGGCGGATTTCTTCGTTGCCGCCTCGCGCGTGAGTTTTGAGGAGATCGTCATCGCGTCCAAAAGCGTCGGGTTGTACGGCTATGGCACCAGCGAACTCAATGGGACCAACCTCGATCTGCGATTCCGGACCAAGACGTACATGGAGATTCCACTCCTGAGCACCGCGATCGAGAGCATCCGCAACGAACTCGTCACCGCGGAGGTTCGCGGCTCGCTCCAGAAGCCGGAGATCAACATGCTGACGCTGCCGGGGACCAATCGACTCTTGAGTCGGGTCGTCGGGCAGACCCCCAGCGAGCAGGACGTCCGCCTCGACCAGATCCAGGAGCGGGCCGAGCGTGGGCGGGGGTTGCTACCCACCAAGAGGCCCGATGAGCCCGGGCGAGTCGCCCCAAAGTAGCAGATTCTTGCCGAGAGCGTGTGCCAGAAGGGGAACGGGGTACGATCCATGTGAAGACCGGCGGGTGTGGCGAAATGGCAGACGCGCGGGATTTAGGTTCCCGTGCCCGAAAGGGCGTGCAGGTTCAAGTCCTGTCACCCGCATTGACCAGGAGGTGCTCCGGAGGCGGAGGGAGCGACCGAGGCCGAGGTTGGGCTGGTTCCCTGGACGACGAGTTGGCCTCGAGGGTGTACCGGATCGTGTGCCGATGGGCGGCGGAGGAGCCCTTTGGCGAAACCCGTACTTTGCACGAACGGCGTGAATCGCCGAAACTCATTGGAACGGAAGTTGTTGTGAAAAATAGGCTTATGTCAAAAAATGCAGGAGAACTGGAGAAACGGGCTTGACCCGGCCGGGGTCACGGTTAAACTTCCCTCCCTGCCAGTTGAGCGAGTCGCCAACCGGAGTTGATCTCCGCGAGGCGTTCCATCCTTGAAAAGTGAACAGTTGGGAAACCGCGCGAGAATGTGCGGCCAAGGCTCTGGGTGTTCCACGCCCGAGGCATGTCGGACCATGTGGTCTTGGCCGATCCAAAAACCGCTCCACCTAGTGGGCGGGTCCGTCGGGGGATTCACAGACCCCGCAAGTGCATTCTTCGTGTGGTAGTATTATTTGAGGTGAACCCTCATTTGTAAGAGAATGCCAAATGCCGCGATCCTAGCCGATCGCGGCCGGCGACTCGGGAGATGCCGAAAGGTGTTGAGCGAGTTGTCGAAGACCGCCTGCTGGTCGGCTCGAAAGGGTGCGGCTGGCAGGTAACATGGTCATCTTCAAGTTCTGGAACCCCGTCGAAAGGCGAGGGTGAACGGACATTAATTGAAGAGTTTGATCATGGCTCAGATTGAACGCTGGCGGCATGGCTAAAACATGCAAGTCGAACGTGCCCGCAAGGGCAAGTGGCGAAAGGGTTAGTAATACGATCGAATGTGCCCTGAGGTGGAGGATAGCCGTGGGAAACTGCGGGTAATACTCCATGATCTCTCCGGAGCAAAGATTTGTCGCCTTGGGAGCAGCGATCGTCCTATCAGGTAGTTGGCGGGGTAACGGCCCACCAAGCCGAAGACGGGTAGCGGGTGTGAGAGCACGGCCCGCAACATCGGAACTGAGACACTGTCCGGACTCCTACGGGAGGCTGCAGTAACGAATCTTCCGCAATGGGCGAAAGCCTGACGGAGCAATGCCGCGTGTGGGATGAAGCATCTCTGGTGTGTAAACCACTGTCAGGGGGCGGAAACAATGATTGCCCCCAAAGGAAGTGGCGACTAACTCTGTGCCAGCAGTCGCGGTAATACAGAGGCCACGAGCGTTAATCGGAATCACTGGGCTTAAAGGGTGCGTAGGCGGGTTTGCAAGCGTTTTGTGAAAGCCCCCGGCTCAACCGGGGAACAGCAGAGCGAACTGCAAATCTTGAGGCAAGTAGGCGCGGGAAGAACAGTCGGTGGAGCGGTGAAATGCGTAGATATCGACTGGAATGCCGATGGTGAAGACGTCCCGCTGGGCTTGTCCTGACGCTGAGGCACGAAAGCGTGGGGAGCAAACAGGATTAGATACCCTGGTAGTCCACGCCGTAAACGATGTATGCTAGACCGGTGCGGTTTTGACGCCGTATCGGTCGTAGGAAAACCGATAAGCATACCGCCTGGGGAGTACGGTCGCAAGGCTAAAACTCAAATGAATTGACGGGGGCTCACACAAGCGGTGGAGCATGTTGCTTAATTCGAGGCAACG
>CAZIZO010000018.1:0-62799 GCA_964543905.1 uncultured Phycisphaeraceae bacterium | reverse complement strand
GGCGGCGACCGCGGCACCTACTAACCCCGCCACCCCACTCGACTTTCCCTCTTACCCTCCAACGCCTCGCGCTCCGCGAGGCGTTTTTCTTGCAATTCCAAACCTCACCACTTCCTTTCCCTTATTCTGCCATCTCCTTAGAACAACTCTAATATAAGCAACTCCACACCTCATCTTCTTCTTCACGACGATTCAAAATGATGACTTGACCCTTCCGGCAAGCGTGGTACATTGCTCATCGGAGGACATTTCGCGCCGGTTGTTCCGCTTCGCACGTGAGTTCGCACGACTCTCCGCGTTGCAACTCGTGCCATGCCGAACTCGCCGCCCGGATCTGTTGTGTGAGAGATGCTGTTCGTGCGTCGCGGGGCTGCGTGCTCGCCCCCCGGTTCGGTGCATTGGGGAGCCTTTCATGTCCGGGGATCACATCTCGTCTCTGTCCGACGCCGAGGGCGTCGTCAAGTGGTTCGACCAGCGCAAGGGCTTCGGCTTCATCGTCGGCCCCGACCACCAAGACGTCTTCACCCATTACTCCGCCATCGAGGGCGACGGCTTCAAGTCTCTCGACGACGGCACCCCCGTCCGCTACGACGCCGTCCGCACCGACAAGGGCTGGAAAGCCACGCGCGTCGTGCGGATCGACGCCCCCGAGGTCAACCTCACCGTCAAGAAGGGCTACTCCCGCACTCCTCGCCGCTGACCTCACGCCCTTGCGTTCCTCCTCGCACGTGCGAACACTTCCCCCACGTGCCCAGCCCGCTCGCCATGCTCGCCCTCGGCGCCCTCGCCGGCATCACCGCCACCGCCCTCGCCGCGCGGTGGTCCATCCGCCGTTCCGTCCAGCGCGTCCGCGCCGCCGAGCAGCGCGCTCGCTCCGCCGAACGCCTCGCCGAACTCGGTTCCATGACCGGCGGCCTCGCCCACGAGATCAAAAACCCCCTCTCCACCATCGGCCTCAACGCCCAACTCCTCGCCGAGGGGATCAACGATCTCAACATTCCCCACGAAGACAAAGAACGCCTCACGCGCCGCAACTCCGCCCTCCGCCGCGAAGTCGAACGCCTCCGTACCATCCTCACCGACTTCCTCGAATACGCCGGCGAACTCCGCCTCGATCCCCACCCCACCGACCTCAATCCCCTCCTCGACGAACTCGCCGACTTCTTCTCCCCACAAGCCGAAAAACAGCAGGTTCGCCTCCGCGTCGACCTCGCCCCGGGCCCCCTCACCGCCAACATCGATCCCGCTCTCATCAAGCAGGCCGTCCTCAACCTCCTCCTCAACGCCCTCCAAGCCATGGGCGCCCCCGACCCGTCCAGCAACAAGCCCCGCGAACTCATCCTCCGCACCTCCACCTCCCTCGAACCCGACAAGTCCCGTGCCGTGCGGATCCACGTCATCGACACCGGCCCGGGGATCGACCCGGAGACGCAGCAAAAAATCTTCCGCCCTTACTTCACCACCAAGTCCGGCGGCACAGGCCTCGGCCTCCCCACCACCCGCCGCATCCTCGACGCCCACCAAGGACGGATCGCCGTCAACTCCGCCCTCGGCCAAGGAACCGAGTTCATCCTCTCGCTCCCCGAGGCCACTCCGTCCTAACGCCTTCTGCCAGAAAGACCTGGGCATCGGCATGCCCTGCGTCGTGTCCCACCAACCCGCGACCGATCACTCGATCCTCTCGGGCGTCCTCGATCATGCGCCGATCCCTCGTCCGACAAACTCCCTCACCACCCGCACGCATTCCCCGCGCGTCTCCCCTGTCCACATCCCATGATGCCCCGCCCCCGCAAGCGCCACAAATATCCCGCGCCCCGCCTCCGCGATCGCTCGCCCATCCTCCACAGGACTCACGCCGTCCTCCTCGCCATGCAGCACCAGCATCGGCACCCGTACCCCTCGCGCCGTCTCCGCGCGATCAAACCCGCGCCACCTCACACCCACTCCAGCCCTCCACCCCACCCACGCCAGCGCGACCGCCAGATTGATCCGCCACGGAAGTCCCCACCCCTGAATCACCGCCCGCGCCGGCGTCTTCGCCAGCCGATACGCCGACTCCGCCACCACCGCCCGCACATGCTCGCTCCGCGCCGCCGCCGCGATCGACACCCCGGCCCCCAGCGACCACCCATGCAGCACCACGCCCTTCTCCCCACGCACCTTCTCGATCAGCGCCAGCAGGTCCTCCACCTCGCGCACCCCCAGCGTACTCGTCCCACCCGACTCCCCATGCCCCGCCAGATCCCACAAAATCACCCGCGACGCCTCCTTCACCACCCCCTCCACTCGCGACAACGCTCCCACCCGCGAATCCCCCCATCCGTGCGTCAAGATCACCACCGGCCCATCCGCACGCTCCCCCACCACGTCCCACGCCACCAACTCCAACCCTCGCGACTCAAACGTCCACGCCTCAAACGCCCTCGCCCCACCCCAATCCTCCGGTATCTCGCTCGGCTCGCCCGCTCGCCCCTTCGCCAAAGCCGACGCATACGTCCGCCTCGGTGGGCGCGTCAAACCCCACACCGTGTACGCCGTCAACAGCGACACGCCCACCACCCATCCCAACCCCAGCAGCAGCAAGAGTCCAATCACGCGGCCTCAGCGTAAGCCACCCCCGCCTCCCCTACCATCGACCCCCATGCCAAAGTCCAGTCCCTCCAAGACCGCCCTCTTCCCACTCGCCATCGTCGTTAGCCGATACAACGCCTCCATCACCGACCGCCTCCTCCACGCCGCCACCCGCGAATACGCCTCCGCCGGCGGCTCCCCCGACCACCTCGCCATCATCAACGCCCCGGGCTCCTTCGAACTCCCCGCACTCTGCCTCCACGCCGCTCGCTCCGCCAAGTTCGCCGGCATCCTCGCCCTCGGCTGCGTCATCAAGGGCGACACCCCCCACGACCAATACATCGCCCACGCCGTCGCCCAAGGCCTCACCCACATCACCCTCCACACCGGCGTCCCCATCGCCTTCGGCCTCCTCACCACCAACACCGTCCAACAAGCCAAAGACCGCGCCGGCGGCAAGAAAGGCAACAAAGGCCGCGAAGCCATGGCCGCACTCATCGACACCGTCTTCGCCATCCAATCCCTCGCCTCCAACTCCCCCAACACACCCAACCCCACCTCCTCTCGTCCCGACAAAGCCAGGAACCGCTGAATCCTCTCCGCACCACGCCGCCCTGCACACGCTCGTGGGGAGCGCTTCCCCACCCGCCTCTTCCCCCCCCTCTCTCAATCACTCTCTACCATCAAGCACATGGCCACTCCCCGCGACATCCGCCGACTCGCCTTCCAGACCCTCTTCCAACTCGACGCGCGTCCCAGCGTCGACCAGGCCGACGTACGCACCGGCCTCGACGCCGCCGAGGGATACTCCGACGCCGACCGTCGAAAGGCCTTCGACCTCGCCTCCGCCGCGTTCGCCAATCGCCACGCCGCCGACGCCGCCATGCTCGCCCTCGCCCCCACCTGGCCCGCCCATCGCCAGGCCGCCGCCGACCGCGCCATCCTCCGCCTCGCCCACTACGAACTCACCGCCAAGGCCCTCGACCCCAACATCGCCATCAGCGAAGCCGTCGAACTCGCCAAGGAGTTCAGCACCGACAAATCCCCCGCCTTCGTCAACGCCCTCCTTGACAAAGTCGCCAAGCAACTCCACCCCAAACCACCCCCTGCGCCTTGACCCTTCGATCCCCCCCTCCCTCCACGCTCTCTCTCCATCACCTCTCCTCGTTCCCCCGCTGTCTCGAACCTCCGCTCTCCAGTTCGTGCCTCTAATCCACCCCTCCCTTCCTGCCGCCTCCTCCCATGGCCTTCCTCTCATCCATCTTCTCCAAGGTCAAAGAAGGTCTCCAAAGAGGCCTTGAAAAGACCCGCGAGGTCTTCGTCACCGGCGCCTCCGGCCTGCGCAACCTCCTCCTCGGTCGCCGCCTCGACGACGCCCTCATCGAGCAACTCCACAAACTCCTCCTCCAGGCCGACGTCGGCCCCAAAGCCACCTCCCGCCTCATCGACGCCATCCGCGCCGACTTCAAGGCCGGCAAGATCGACTCCGGCGACCAGGTCCTCGCCTACCTCAAATCTGAGTTGAAGGCCATGTGGCCCCCCCAGGATCGCCAACTCCACCTCGCACCCTCCAAACCAACCGTCATTCTCGTCACCGGCGTCAACGGCGTCGGCAAGACCACCAGCATCGCCAAACTCTGCAACCTCTTCCGCCGCGAGGGCAAGTCCGTCCTCCTCGCCGCCTGCGACACCTTCCGCGCCGGCGCCGTCCGCCAACTCGAAATCTGGTCCGAACGCCTCGGCGTCGAGATCGTCAAAGGCCAGCAAGGCGGCGATCCCGCCGCCGTCGCCTTCGACGCCTGCGCCGCCGCCAAGGCCCGCGGCGTCGACGTCCTCATCCTCGACACCGCAGGGCGCCTCCAGACCCAAGACCCCCTCATGCGTCAACTCGCCAAAATCAAGAGCGTCATCGCCAGGCAGATCCCCGACGCCCCTCATGAAACCCTCCTCGTCCTCGACGCCACCCAGGGTCAGAACGCCCTCAAGCAGGCCGAAGAGTTCGGTCGTTCCCTCGCCCCGGCCTCCCATACCGATCCCCGTTCCCCCAACGCCCAGCCCACCTCCGGCCTCACCGGCATCTTCCTCGCCAAACTCGACGGCACCGCCAAGGGCGGCATCGTCATCGCCATCAAGGACGCCACCAACATCCCCGTCAAGTTCGTCGGCGTCGGCGAAACGCCCGACGACGTCCAGCCCTTCGATCCCGAAGCCTTCGTCGAGGCCATGTTCGCCGAGCGCAACTAAATCCCCCTCCTTCTGGGAGGGAGTTCAATCACGCACCATCCGTCTCGTTCGGGTCTACTTCTCCTCGACACCCGAGACCATCGCCCGCACATCGATCGTCGGGTCCAACTTCCCCGCCTCCTGGAACGACCGCTGCGCCGCCTCACTCTTGTTGAGGTCACGCTGCACCACCCCCAGCAGCAGCCACGCGTCCGCCGTCGCCCGCGCCTTGATCGAATCCACCAGCGACGCCTCCGC
Source organism: uncultured Phycisphaeraceae bacterium (assembly GCA_964543905.1). Lineage (GTDB taxonomy): Bacteria > Planctomycetota > Phycisphaerae > Phycisphaerales > UBA1924. Next base: position 57,747 of record CAZIZO010000018.1, on the reverse strand, counting down.
GAGCGCCAAGTCTCCCGTCGCCCGAGCGTGCAGCGCTTTCAGCAGGTACCCCTCGGGCCGCCTCGGATCGATCGCGATCACCCGCGACGCCGCGACCTTCACCCGCGGAAAGTCCTTCATCTTGTACGACACCTGCCCATACTGGATCCACACCGCCGCGTCCGACGCCCCAGCCGCCTGCCGCGACATCTCCGACAGCAGCGTCCTCGCCTCCACCAGCCGATCCAACTTCATCAGGCACTCCGCCCGCATCAGCCTCAGGTCACGACGCGTCTCGTTCTCATCCTTCGTCAGCACCTTCCCCAGCGCATACTCCGCCTCGGCATACTCCCGGTTCTCATACTGCGCCCGCGCATAATCCTCCAGGATCGCCACGTCGTCCGGCGCCAGCAGCCGCGCCTCGTTGAACAGCGTCGCCGCGCTCTTGTGGTCCCCACGCATCGTCGCGATGTGCCCCAGCGTCTGCCGAACGCCCGCGTTGTGCTGGAACGCCGCTCGCCGTGATCGAAGGTAATCCTCCGCCTGGTCCAACTTCCCAAGGTCGATCATCATCTCCGCCGCCGCGATCGCGTACTGCGGGTTCGCCGCGTCCAACTCCGCCGCCTTCAGGTACCGATCCCGCGCCTTGTCCTTCTGCGCCAGCCGCTCGTACAGCGCCCCCTGGTAATACTGCGCCTCGACGTTGTCCGGCTCCAACGCCTCCGCCTTCTCGAACGACTGCGCCGACCCCTCCAGGTCTCCCGACTCCATCAGGATCCGCCCCTTCAGCACGTGGCTCTTCGCCACGTCCCCGTTCAACCCCAGCGAGATGTTCACGTGCTTGAGCGCCTTGCTCAGGTCCCCCCCGAAGAACGCCTGCCGCGCCGTCTGCCATTCCGTCGCCGCCTTCATCGCGTTCATCTTCTCTTTCGCCTGGCTCACCTGCGGCCCGGTGTGCGTCCCGTGCCCCATGCACCCCACGCTCATCCCCACCCCCACCACCGCCACCACGCTCCAGACTCGGTTCATGCGCTTCATGCTCGGCTCCTATCTGCGTTGCCCATCCCGGGGATGCACCTGCACCAAACGAAAACCAGGACTCGATCCACCCCTTCGGGGGAAACCAAGTCCCGGCTCGGCGTGTCCGCTCGATTCACATTCACTTCGTCTCGGTCATCGGCTCGTTCACCACGTTCGTGATCGCGGTGTGGTCCGAACTTGTCATCGTCCGATACTGCGCCCACCTCAACGCGCCCCCGAATCGGGTGCCGTTCGCCGACGCCATGCTCGGGACGCTGAACGACTCCGTCGTCTCAGCCTCCGCCACGATCGTCCCCGACGCCGCCTCGGACGCCTCCGACGATTTCGCCGTCGCCGTCGAGCCCTGCTCGCGGTCCCCGCCCATGAACTCGTTCTCGAACGTGTCCTTCAGGCTGGGCACCTCGTCGAACGCGTAACCGTGCGAGTGCAGCGAATCGTCCATGCTCACCTTGCGATAGCGCGCCACCGCCTCACCTCGCACCACGTCGTCCAGCATGCTCCGCGACGGCAGCGGCTTCGCCTCGCCCGTCAGCCGCTCCCGAAGCGCGATCGCGTCGTTCTGCGACGGATCAAGCCACAACGACTGCTGCAACTTCCACAGCGCCTTCTCCTTGTCCCCGTTCTGCGCCAGACGATCCGCTTCCAGGTTCATCTGCCCCGTCAACTTCTCCCGGCTCCAGAACAACAGCCCGTCCCGCGCTCCCGTCCGCGCTCGCTCTACCGCGTCCACGCCGCGCTTCCCCTGGTTCGTCAGCACCTGCTCGTTCACGATGCTCGGCGTGATCAGGAAGATGATCTCCGACCGGTTCGTCGAATCCTCCGTCCCGCGGAACGCATTCCCCAACACCGGGATGTCGCCCAGGAACGGCACCTGCCGCCGCGTCGTCTGCGTCTGCTCGCGGAACAATCCGCCCAGCACGATCGTCTGCCCATCACCCACCAGCACGTTCGTCACCAACTCGTTCGTCAACTCGTCCGGGATCGTCACCGCCGCCCCGTTCGCGTCCTTCACGTCGCGGATCTGCGCTTCCGACACCTGCGGCTTCAACTCCATCCGGATCATGCCTTCCGTCGTCACGAACGGCCTGAAGTACAACTGCGTACCCGTATTCAGGAACTGCACCGTCTGCGTCGTCGCCGTGTCCGTCGACGTGGTGCTGATGTACCCGACCTTGCGACCGACCAGCACCCGCGCCGGCATCCGATTCAGCGCCAACACCTTCGGGTTGCTCAGGATCGTCGTGTCCGTCACTTCGTCCAGCATCCGCAGGAACACCGACACGTCGTTCTCCACGATCCCGATTTTCAGCGTCGCCGGACCCGCCGTATTCCCGGGCGTGCTCGACAACGCGCGACCCGAGTTGTCCGTCGGGAGCGGGTTCCCCGTTCCGCCCGGGACCGCGCGACCGCTGTTCAGCGCGTTCACCGCCTGCAACGGCCCGCCCCACCCGCTCATGAAGTCCGTGAAGTTCAGGTCCGCGATCAGCGAGAAATCCACCCCGAACGCGTTCGCCTCGTTCAGCGACGTCTGCAGGATCGTCGACTCCACCAGCACCTGCGCCGGCTTCGTGTCCAACTGCTTCAGCATCTGCTGGATCTCGCCCACGTTCTCCTCGTAGTCGAACACCACCAGCGTCGCCTCGTTCGCAAACTCATCCGCCGAGACCGGCGTCTCCCCCAGCGACGGGAAGTTCCCCGTCTTCCCGTTCGTCTTGATCTGCCCCATGTCGCTCAGCAGCGGCTTCACGAACTCCGCCGCGTCCGTCGCGTTCAGATAGTTCAACCGGATCAGCCGCGACACCCGGCTCCGCGAGGTCGCCTCGATCTCCTGCAACTCCTCCAGCGTGTAGATGTAGATGAAGTTTCCCTTCTCCACATACCCATAGCCATTCGCGTGCAGGATCGCGTCCAGCGCCTGGAAGAACGTCACCCCGTACAGGTTCGCCGTCACCCGCGCCGACACGCTCTTGCTCGCCACGATGTTCCGCTGGCTCTGGATCGACAGCATCTCCAGAACGTTCGCCAGTTCCTCGTCCTGCACGTGCAGGTCCACCACCAGCGTGTCCTCGTTCCGCGTCTTCGCCTGCTCGGCCCGACGCTCCTCCGCTCGCGACAGCGCCGTCTTCGCCGGCGACGCGGGCGTCGCCGGGGTGTCCGGCGCATCCAGACCGAAGTTCAAGTTCGCGCCCGCGCTCCCCCCGCCCGTCGTCGTCTTCCCGCTCGTCGTGCTCCGCGTGCCCGTCTTCCCCGCGCTCGGCTCCGGCGCGCTCCACGCCAGCGCCGTCGTGCTCCCCGCCGAGAGCGCGAGGATCATCGCCGCCGACCACGCCGCCGGACCCCCCACCGTGCTCACCGTCGAGTTCGCGCCGCGCCCTTCACGTTCCTGGTTGCTGCCCATGTTATCCTCTTTTTCTTTGTCAGTCGTCCTATGCGACCCATGGTCTCGGTGTGCATCGCGCTGCGGCACGTCCGCGTTCGCGCTCGTGCTGAGTTTGTCGTCTGCCTCCCGCACCCACTTTGCGTCGAACGTGCTGCGCAAGGCGGGTTTACGGCTTTTTAGGCCCGTGCAGCACGCCCAAACCGCACAGCCCGCACATCCTCCTCCCCGCGCCTCCTCCGCGCAACAAACAACCCCTCGCGATCGAGGGGTTCCATGCCGCCAACCCATGCTCGTGCTCCACTCCCTCCGCTTATCGAGTTCGCCCTTCCCCCACCTTCATCGGCTCGTCCTCCACCCGCGGCTCCTGCGCCCGCGACTCCGGGTCCGCATACGCCTGCTTCGGGATCGTCGTCACCACCCGCATCTTGATCCAGATCACCAGCGCGAACGCCGCCGTGAAGCCCGCGAAACTCGCCAGCATCATCGCCTTGCTCTTCCCGGCCTTCGCTCGCACCACGCTCATCATCGCACCTCACACCTTCCTGTGTCCATCCTCACGGCCCGGGCGGCGGCGACGACGCTATCGACTGCACCGTCACCCGACCCGTGTACGCCTCCACCGTGATCCGATACTTCTGCCCCGAGCCCTCCACCTCCACATACCCCGCCGAGGCTGGAATCCCGCTCATCGCCGATGTTTCCGGGCTTCCCATCTCGTCCAGGTACAGCGTCGTCCCCGTCCCGAACCGCGCCGCCGTCATCGTCGTGTTCCCGAACGTCTCCCCGGTGATCACCGTGTGCCCCAGGAGATCGAGACTGAAATCCACCGTCGCGCTCCGAACCTCCGCGATCCGGTACTCCCCGCTGCTCGGCGTGAACTGGATCGCACGCCCAACCTGCAGCGCCAACGCATCCGATTGCGCCGTCGTAATGTCCGACACGATCGTCCTCACCGCCGCCTGCGTCCGCAGCACGCCCGTCTGCGAGAACGCCGGCACCACCATCGCGCCCGCGATCCCCAGGATCGTCACCACGATCAGCACTTCGACGAGCGTGTACGCCCGTGACGCGCCCTCACATCGCGCTCCTTGACTTCCCTTCGCCATACCGCCTCGACCTCCCTCTCCCGCCTCGCCCGCCTACTTCTTGCTCCCGCCCTCCGTCGGACGCGCCTTGATCTCGGCCCGCCCCTCCGGCTTGGCCTTGTCCTTGTCCTTGTCTTCCGCCTTGGCCTCGCCCTTGCTCGAAAAGCCCGCCGGCATCTCCATCACACGCACCGGCACGCCCCGCGCCATCAGGCTCTCCAGCCGCTCCACCTTCTGCGTCAGCGTCGCCAACTGCGCGATCATCGTCTTCCGCTGCTCCGCCGCCGACACACGCCCTCCCTCGTCCGCCTCGTTTGATCGCGGCTGCTCATGCTCCGCCCGAGACACGCTCGTCAGCGAAAGCCCCGCGCCATTCAGCGCCAGCACCCCCAGCAGCACCGCGTTCGCCGTCAGGATGCCGTTGAGATACCGTCGTCCGGAGTTCGTGTTCGTCGTCGTGTTGCGGGTTGCGGGCATGTTCGTCTCCATGGATGTGTCCTCGTTCCCGTCCGCCATCGACCGAAAATCTCGAACACATAAGCCACGCCCACACATTCGTCCCAGATCAACCCAATCTCACGGCTTCGGGAACGGGCGATCCTGGTCGTCAAACCCGCCCGCCCACACATCCCCCGTCGCGGGGTCGTAGATCCACCCATACTGGTCCTGGTACGCCGTGTCCGGCGCGTTCCCGATCACGATCACCCGTCCGTTCGCCGCCCCCACCCACTGGTTGATCGGCGCTTCACGCATGAACGGCGAGTCCGGCCCGTTCAACCCGCCCCAGGTCCCGTTCCCCGCCGTCACGTCCGGCCACTGGCTCCCGTTCCGCGCGTGATAGATCGTGATCGCGCGCCGAACCCGATTCAACGTGTCGTACGTCGCCGTCGAGGATGCGTCATCCGACGCCTTCGCGAACTGCGGCACGACGATCGCCGCCAGGATGCCCAGGATCACCACCACGATCAGAATCTCAACCAGCGTGAACGCGGATGTATGACGCGGTCGCATGCGATTCACTCCCTGCTCAGGCCACAAGACACGTCTACCTCATCGACCAGCGACACCCCGACCATCGCGCAGCCGTTGCCCATCCATGTGCGCCTTCTCATGCCTGTAGCGGTCCTGACGCCCATCTGGGGCGGTCGCCGTCCGAGTATCCAGCACCGGGCCCTCCCCCACCTCCGCCATCGCGGCGGCGGGACCGCCCTCGCCCAGCATGGGGACCCCCACCATCCCGATCGTCGCGATCATTACGACCGCGATCGCACGCTCCACCGTCAGCGCACGGGCGCGTTCGACGATCGTCGCCTCCACCGCTCGCTTCATGGTTCGCTGCTGCAGGACGTTCATGGCGCACCTCGCAAAGACAGCCGACCCCGTTTCCGGGGTCGGCCGCGTGAATCCATCCAAGCGTCGAATCAGAGCACGCCGGGCGTGATCGTGTCCGTCGCCTCGTCGTAGTTGGTGGCGCCGATGGTGTCGTCGGTGCCGTCGCCGTCCGAGTCAAACCAGTGCCAGCCGTCGGTCGCCGGGTCGGTGCCGATCGTGGTGCTGTTGTTGTAGGGGTTCTTGGGCGCGGACTTGATGTAGCCACGACCAATCATCCCGGTGCCCGCGGTCGCATCGCCCCAGCCGTCGGTGGCGAAGTCGGGATACACGTTCTCCCGAGCGCGGAAGAGTTCGATCTGGTTCTGAAGGCTCTTGATCTGAGCCTTCATGTTGCCCTTCTGGGCGTCCTGCGTCGCGTTCGTGAACTGCGGCACGACGATCGCCGCAAGGATGCCCAGGATGACGACGACGATCAAGATTTCGACCAGCGTAAAGCCCTTCGTGTTCCGCAACTTGCGCATCAGTACACTCCTCATGAAAACTTGTGGCCCGTTCGCAAGCGCCCCTGCGCTCACCGCCACGACCCCTCGGACTCCCGCGCGACCTTCGCGCTGAAAACGGGCCCGAAAACGACTCGCCGCGGCGGTCTCCCGCCGGACGGCACGGTGACGAGAAAGCCCCCTCCTCCAAGGGCTCTCTTCGCCGCTCGTGTCCCCGCACATGCGGGCACGCGAACAGCCAGAACATCGTCGTCTTGCCCGCCCCGCATCAGTCCTCGCGCAACTTCCGCCGACGGCCCGTACCGCGTGTACGACGTGTACCACGCCCCGCGCGGGATCACCCCCACATACTCCTCCCGATCACGTTCTTATCCGTCCTCCCCGCGTCGTGCCCGGAGTGTGGACCTCGCGCGCGAGACTATCATCGCCCCCGAGTCCTCTCTGCACGTCCCAATACGCCCGTCCCCCTCTCCTGACCTTCTTTATGCCACTCAAGAGCCTGTGTGTGTTCTGCGGCGCGAGCGACGGGAACGATCCCGCCTACCGCGCCGCCGCCCTCGAACTTGGAGCCTCCATCGCACGCCGCGGGCTCACGCTCGTCTACGGCGGAGGGTCGATGGGCCTGATGGGCGCGGTCGCCGATGCCGCGCTCGCCCAGGGTGGGCGCGTCGTGGGGGTCATCACCAAACTCCTCCACTCGCGCGAGGTCGCGCACAAAGGTCTCCACGAACTCCACGTCGTCGAGACCATGCACGAACGCAAGATGAAGATGGCCAACCATGCCGAAGGCTTCGTCGTCCTCCCGGGCGGCTTCGGCACCCTCGACGAACTCTTCGAGATCATCGCCTGGGCCCAACTCGGCATCCACCAGAAGCCCATCGGGCTGGTCAACACCAACGCCTTCTACGACCGCATGCTCGATTTCCTCGACCATTGCGGCGGGCAGGGCTTCCTCCGCCTCGACCACCGACGGCAACTCTTCGCCTCCCCGGAGCCCGACGACCTGGTCGATCGGATGCTCGTCGCGGCCAGGGCCGCGTCGCGAGGCTGACCCGAGACGAGGACGCGGGTGTTACTATCCCGAGAGCCAAACGGAGGTCTGCCATGCGCCGAGCGTTCATCCTCGCATCCTTGTGCCTCTTCGCCACCACGTCGCTCGCGCAAGACACACCGCCCAATCCCTCGGCGGGAGGGGCGATCGCGCCCGAGCCAAAGGCAAACGCCGCGCTCGAGAAGGCGCGGAAGGCAGTGCAGGGATTGACGCGGCTGAGTTACGCGGCTCGATCGAGCGTGGAGGGCAAAGGCTCGGAGAACGCCCCGATCTACACGGCGGAGGTGCAGGCGACCAGGGCCGAGGCGGGCGGCTGGAAGGTCGCGGCCACCGGGAGCGCGGGGACGGCGAAGGACGAGAAGGGCGGGACGGGCTTCAAGGTGGGCTACGACGGGGCGACGGCCTGGTCGATCAAGGACAGCGACAAGGTGGTGCTCGAAAAGGCGGTGGGCGACATGGAGCGCCTGTCGCAGTTCTTCAAGGAGCAGGGGGCGGGGCACGTCGTGGCGTGGGAGATGCTCGCCGACGTTCCACTCATCTTTGAGGGATGGATCGCCACGATGGTCGAGGGGCGAGAGGTGGACGGCACGCCCTGCGAGGTCGTGGTCCTGAAGCGTGCGGCGAACAACCCGCCCGCGGGGGATGCGGACACCGACACGGAGGTCCGGCTGTCCCTGGGCACGGACGATCATCTGCCACGGCGGATCGACCGCGTGCGTGACGTGCCGACGGAGAAGGGAGCGGCGAGTCGTCTCACGCGCTCGTTGGTGCTTCGCGGATTGGCGACGGAGGGGAAGGCGGCGCCCGGCGCGTATCTCTCCAACGCGCCGGAGGGGTATGCCATCCGCGAGATCGCCGACCGCCCGGCGCGACCAACGATCAAGGTGGAACCGAAGGCGGAGCGGAGTACGCCACGGGCGAAGGGACCTCTGATCGAACACGATGATTCATTGCTGGCGGTGGGCGCGAAGATGCCGGAGTTCAAGTTGAAGGATGCCCGGGGGAACGAGGTGACGGCGGCGACCTATAAGGGGAAGGTGGTGGTGGTGGATTTCTGGGGGAGTTGGTGCCCGCCGTGCCGGGCGGCGATGCCGGGCGTGCAGAAGTTGCACGAGAAGTACAAGGACAAGGGGGTGGTGGTGGTCGGGTTCAACTCGGAGCGTCAGAAGAACGCGAATCCGGAGAAGTTCATGAAGGAGCATGGGTATACCTATGGCCTGGTGTTGAACGCGGAGAAGGTGGCGCCGAAGTTCAAGGTGCCGGGCTGGCCGACGTTTTACGTCTTCTCGGCGGAGGGGAAGGTGTTGTGGGGTGGAGTGGGCGCGGACCCGAGGGCGGAGGAGACGATGTCGCACTACATCGAGTTGGCGCTGAAGGGGATGGAGGGCGGCGAGAAGAAGGGCGAGAAGAAGGGCGAAGAGGAGAAGAAGTAAAAGGGGGTGGTCTGGAGGCGAGCGCACCGACCTTGCCCAAGCGCGAGCAAGGTCGGTGGCACATTGATGTTCGTCTTTCGATGTCAAAGATGCGAACTCTCTACCCATGGGCGGCGAACCGCGTTTGTGCGCGCGCGAACCGTCGGTAAGCGGTTGCTCACATTGGAAAGGGCTTGATTTGTCGATGCCGATTGCGCGCGCGGAATTTTGAGATAACGGGAGGTGGACGTGCGCGATTGCGCGCACAAGGGGCGTCACTGCGTGAAGGCAGGACGATCGATTACCGCCCCTGCGGGGTCTTCTCGACCGGGGTCTCGGGCGACTTCTCGGGCTTGGCGTGCTCTCGAAAGAACTTGACGATGAGTGCGGGGGCTTCGCGGGGGAACTTGTGGGTGCCGTCGTGGATGTAGGCGACGACGGGGGCACCGATCTTGGAAGGGAAGAGGGTGCAGTGCTGGGCCCAGGGCTGCCCTTGCTCGTCGCAGGCGTTGGCTTCTTTGACGGCGTCGATGTTCTTCTTTTGCATCTCGAACTTGATGAGTTCGTCGTTTCGGCCGGCGATGTGCATGGCCGGCTTGGGGACGAGATGACCAAGGCGAGCGCCGCCGGCGGCGCTGGGAGCGAAGGCGGCGAAGGGATCTGGACGGGCGCGCCAGAGGAGGTAGGTAAACCCGCCGCCGTTGGAATGACCCGTGGCGTAGATGCGGGACTCGTCGATGCGATACTCGGCTTTGAGAGTTGCGAGGACGGCGTCGAAGAAGTGGAGATCGCGGTCGCCTTGCTGACCTTCGCGGTTTTGCCAGCCGTTGCGTTTGCCTTCGGGGTCGGTGAGGGCGCCGGGGGTAGGGAGGCCTTGCATGTAGACGACGAGGGCGTCGGGCCATTCCTGATGGAGGTGGAAGGAGATGGCGGCTTGGCGGGCGCTCCCGCCGTGGCCGTGGAACGCGAAGATGACGGGGGCTGGCGCGTCATTCCGCGGCTTGGGATCGTCGGGTGCGGAGAGGATGGCGTTGGGCGGGATGTGGAGCAGGGCGAAGCGTTGGACACCCTGGATGGTCCAGTCACGCTGGGTGAGTGTTCCTACGAGGAGGGTCTTGACGACTTTGGGTGCAGGGGCGTCGGCCTTCTCGGGCTTGGGCGGAGAGGGCTGAGCGGAGGCGAGCAAGGACAGGATGAAGGAAAGGACGATGGCAAGAGGGGAGAAGATCATGGGACCTCCTGGGGTGCACGACCGATCAAGGAGGAACGACGCCAGGGCGGGGGGATTGCGGAGGGCGATATCACTGGTCATGGAAAAAAAGTGGAGGAGGATGAGTCGCGCGGGGTCGAGTCTGGCGGGGAGGGATGAGGAAATCGGGTTGGGTTGATTTTGCCGTGTGGTTGCCTAACATGATGGATCGGAGCCGACCGTGACGGAAGCCCGTGAAGGCCTCAAGAGGAGGCTGGACCGGGTCGAGGCGCGGTTGAGGGCGTTTCTATCGCGGCTGATGGAACGTCCCGCTCCCGCTCGACCGAGTTGGCGATGCCGATTCGGGTGGGCACATGTGCCGCGGCTTCGCTCCGTGCTGGGTAGACCGGCGTGCGTGCGGACCGCGAATGGTCCGTTCGCCTAGTCTCGACGAGGTCGGGACGCATTTGGAGCCCCTTCGCTCGATCCAGAGAGAACGTCCACCGCATCGGCGCGTGCCGCAGAGGCGCTGTTCCGCGCGGGTCCATTCTTGGCCGATGGTGTAACGGTAGCACAGCAGGTTTTGGTCCTGTTTGTCCAGGTTCGAATCCTGGTCGGCCAGTTGATTTCAGACCGTCGTTTCGCGTGAGAGTTCATCGATGTCACTGTCCGCGATCATTTTGGCCGCCGGGAAGGGAACTCGGATGAAGTCCGATCTCCCGAAGGTGGTGCACCCGGTGGGTGGACGTGCGATGGTGTGCGCGGTGGTGGATGCGTGCCTGGCGTCGGGGTGTTCGCGCGTGGTGGCGGTTGTCGGGTACAAGCAGGAGGATGTACGTACGGCGCTGGCGTCGTATGGCGCGAGCGTGGAGTACGCGGTGCAAGAGGAGCAACTCGGGACGGGGCACGCGGTGCAATCGGCGGCGAGGCTCTTTGATGGCGCGTTGGCGACGGACGAGGTGCTCGTGCTGTGCGGCGACGGCCCGCTGATCCGCCCGGGAACGATCGAGAAGATGCTGGAACGGCATCGGGCGACGGGGGCGGCGGCGACGCTGGCGACGGCGGTCATTGAGCATCCGTCGGGGTATGGGCGGATCGTGAGGGATGCGGGTCGGCGCTTCCAGTGCATCGTGGAGCAGAAGAACGCGACGGCGGAGCAACTGAAGATCAACGAGGTGAATCCGAGTTACTACTGCTTCAACGTGCGGTCGCTGTTTTCGGCGCTGGGGCGGGTGCAGCGGAACCCGCTGACGGGGGAGTATTACATCACGGACGTGTTCGAGTTGTTGCAGAAGATGGGGCAGCGTGTGGAGGTGATCGAGGCGGTGCCGCCGGAGGACATCCTGTCGATCAATACGCCCGAGGACCTTGCGAAGGTGGACGCGATCTATCGCTCACGGCCTGGGGTGCAGGTTCCCCCGGGATCCCTGAAGGGAGTGGCGGCACGATGAACGGCAACCACGAACTGCGGATCTTCACGGGGCGATCGTCGGCGACGCTGACGCAGCGGGTGTGCGAACATCTGAAGATGGGGATCGGGCAGGCGCGGACGGTGGTGTTCCCGGACGGGGAAGTGCTGGTGAAGTTGGACGAGGACGTTCGAGGGCGGGACATCTTCGTGGTGCTTTCGACGTGCGAGCCGGTGAACGACAACCTGATGGAGTTGCTGGTCTTCATTGATTGCCTCCGTCGGGCGAGCGCGGAGCGGATCACGGTGGTGATCCCGTACTTCGGGTATGCGCGGCAGGATCGCAAGGACGAGGGGCGAGTGCCGATCACGGCGAAACTGGTGGCGAACCTGATCGTGGCCGCGGGGGCGCAGCGCGTGCTGGCGCTGGACCTGCACGCGGCGCAGATCCAGGGGTTCTTTGACATCCCGGTGGATCACCTGTCGGCGACGCCGGTGTTTGTGGATTACTTCACGAAGCACCGAGAATCGCTGGGAGATTTGTGCCTGGTGAGCCCGGACGTGGGGAACGTGAAGGTGGCGGAGGGCATGGCGAACCTTCTGGGGGGCGACTTGGCGATCATCAACAAGCGCCGCTTGTCGGGGAGCGACGTGACGACGGGGAACCTGATCGGGAACGTGCAGAACAAGACGGTGCTGATGTTTGACGACATGATCTCGACGGCGGGGACGGTGTGCGAGGCGGCGAAACTGGTGATGGAGAAGGGGGCGAAGCGGGTGATCGCGGCGGCGACGCACCCGGTGCTGGTGGGCCCCGCGGTGGATCGACTGAACGGCAGCCCGATCAGCCAGATCGTGGTGTGCAACACGATCCCGCTGACGGACCTTCACGCGGGGAAGGCGGCGGCGTTGAGGGGGAAACTGGTGGAGTTGTGCGTGGGACAACTGCTGGGGGAGGCGATCTTCCGTATTCACAACAACCAGTCGGTGAGCGCCCTCTTTCGAAAGACGGCGGGCACCAAGCGATGAGCGTCCGAACGAGAACACGAAGAATCGCAGAATGAGTCGAATGAGTTGAGAATAGGTTTCGAATCGGAGAAGAACATGCACGAGAAAATTCCCGTCCTTCAAGCCACGACCCGCGAACGCCTCGGAAGTCGCTACTCGAACCGACTGCGGAAGCAGGGCAAGTTGCCGGCGGTGGTGTATGGGCACAAGCAGGAGCCGGTGTCGATCGCGGTGGATTTCCGGGAGGCGCTCTCGCACATCAAGGCCGGCGAGAAGATTTTCAACCTGGACTTCCCCGGGAAGACGAACAAGGACGAGGGGCAGATGGTGCTTCTGAAGGACTTGCAGTTCGACTATCTGGGCACGAACGTGGTGCACGCGGACTTTGCGCGTGTGGACCTGAACGAGCGGGTGAAGACGTTTGTTTCGATTCACCTGATCGGGGAGGCGATCGGGCTGAAGCAGGCGGGCGCGATCCTGATGCACCCGGTGTCGGAGATCGAGGTGGAGTGCGCGGTGAAGGACATCCCGGACTTCATCGAGGTGAACATCAATGAGTTGGACGTTGGGAAGGCGATCACGGCGGGGGACGTGAAGTTGCCGGTGGCGGACATGAAGTTGCTGACGGACCCACACGGGATGGTGGCGCAGATCGTGATCCAGCAGGAGATCGTGGTGGCGGAAGCGGCGGCGGTGGATGCGGCCGCGGGCCCCGAGGTGATCACGGCGAAGAAGCCCGAGGGCGAGGAGGCCGCGGCGGGAGCAAAGGCCCCGGCGGGCAAGGATGCGAAGGCGGCGGCACCGGCGAAGGACGCGAAGGCGGCCGCACCAGCCGCGAAGGCGGCGGCGCCGAAGAAATGATCGAGCAGGCACGAGGGGACGGAGGCACGGAGGCACGTGGGGGAACCCCGAACGTGCGACGGGCCTCCGGACCCGAAGTGTCGGCGATCGGGCCTGGCACGGTTGGTGTGTGGGTCCGCCCGTGGATTCGATGGATCTCCCCCGGTGGTTGTTTCGGTGTTTGCTTTGCGTGTCCGTCTCCGCGTGCTTGCGTTATGAAACTGCTCGTCGGCTTGGGCAATCCCGAAGGTCGCTACGCCAAGACCCGGCACAACGCCGGGTTCATGGTGATCGATCGCCTGTTGGGGAAGTATGCCGGCGGGGAGGCGTTGAAGGCTCGCTTTCACTCGGCGTGTGTCGAGGCGCCGGTGGGTGGGGAGCGCGTGTTGTTCATGAAGCCCACGACGTACATGAACCGATCGGGGCAGGCGGTGGGTGAGGCGGTGCGGTTCTTCAAGATCAACGCGTCGGGGGACTTGCTGGTGATCACCGACGACATCTACCTCCCCGTGGGGGTGATCCGCCTGAAGCCGGGCGGCGGGACGGGCGGGCACAACGGGCTCGACGACATCCATCGGGCGCTGGGTTCGGACGCGTACCCGAGGCTCCGAGTGGGCGTCGGGATGAAGCCCAACGGGGGCAAACCGGCGTACATGGATCAGGCGGATTTCGTCTTGCAAGGATTCACGAGCGAAGACCAAACGGATATTGAAGCGTCGCTCGACCGGGCGGCGCAAGCGTGCGAAGTGTTTATCACGAAGGGGCTGCCTGCGGCGATGAACGCGTTCAACACAAAGTCGGAGAGTCGCAACTAGAGTTCGAAAAACCTCAGTCCCCGCCATGCGGCGGGGCTCACGTCCAGACTGAAAGGAAAGATTCCATGGCCGAGAAGCGTGTGTATCAGTATGAAGCGATGTTCCTGATTTCCCAGGCGGTGGCGGCGGACTTGGGTGGCGCGATCGCCCACATCAACGAGATTCTGCAGCGTGGACATGCGGAAGTGATCGCGATGAAGAAATGGGATGAGCGGCGGCTGGCGTATGAAGTGCAGGGACAGAAGCGCGGGATGTACATCCTGGTGTACTTCAAGGCGGCGGGGGCGGACGTGGCGCACATCGAGCGGGACTGCAACCTGTCGGAGAAGATCCTGCGGACACTGATCCTGCGCTGCGACCACATGACGCTGGAGCAGATGCAGGCGGCGGACGGACGTCGCGAACTGGAGACGGAGGCGAAGTTGCGGGCCGAGCGTCCGGCGGTGACGACCCCGCAGGCGACCGAGACGGCGGAGGCTCCGGCGGCGTCGTAAGTCGCCGTTCCTCGATTGCGTGATGGAGAGCGGACCAGATGGTCCGCTTTTTTGTGCGATGAATGCGTGCCCCCCCTTGGTGGCGTGGCGAGCAGGCGACGGGCATCGTTGGTATGCTGGCCGGCAGCCATGAACGAGGGAACGATGATCACGACACGATGGCGACTGCGCACGGCGATGGTGCTGCTGCTGCTGGCGGGGATCGCGACGGTTGGAGCGATGGGCGGGCGGAGGGACCACGTCTCGGCATCGACCGGGAGGGAGGCGATGGCGAGCGAGGGGCGCACGCCCGTTCTCTCCCCGGAGGAGGCGATCGCGGACTTCCGAGTTGATCCTCGCTTTCGAGTCTCCGTGGTGGCGTCGGAGCCGACGATCGAGGCGCCGGTCGCGATGGCGTTCGATGAAGACGGTCGCATCTGGGTGGTGGAGATGCGAGCGTACATGCGGGATGCGGAGGGGACGAAGGAACTCGACGCGAGCGGGCGGATCGTCGTCCTGGAGGACGGCGACGGCGACGGCGCGTACGAGACGCGGCGCGTTTTTCTGGACGGCCTGGTGCTGCCGCGGGGCGTCGCACCTTGCCATAAGGGAGCGCTGGTGATTGCCCCTCCGGACCTGTTCTTCGCGACGGACACGGATGGGGACGGGAAGGCGGACGAGCGTCGCGTGCTGATGACGGGGCTGGGAGGTCTGGAGAACCCGGAGCACGCGGCGAACGGGGTGGTGTATGGGCACGACAACTGGTGGCACCTGGCGCAGCACTCGTCGGAACTGTGGTTCGATGGAGCGCGAGCGGAGACGCGGGGCACACCCGTGGTGGGACAATGGGGACTGACGCAGGACGAGCAGGGGAGGCTGTACTACACCCCCAACTCGGAGGCGCTTCGGGTGGACCTGTTTCCCAAGCACTATGCGTCGCGGAATCCGGACGCGCGGGACCTTCCCGGGCTGAATCATCTGGCCAGCCCGGACCAGACGGTCTGGCCTGCGCCGGCGACGCGGGGCGTGAACCGTGGCTACATGGAGAACGTGCTTCGAGCCGACGGCACGCTGGCCTCGCACACGGCGGCGTGCGGGCCGAGCCTGTACTTGGCGGGTCTCTTTCCACCCGATTGCGTGGGCAATTCCTTTGTGTGCGAGCCGGCGGGGAACCTGCTGCGGAGGATGACGGTCACGGAAACCACGAGCGGGCCGGTGGCGCGGAACGCGTATGAGCGGACGGAGTTTCTGACTTCGACGGACGAGCGATTTCGCCCGGTGAATACGTGTGTCGGGCCTGACGGGGCGTTGTATGTGGTGGACATGCATCGCGGGGTGATCCAGCACAAGATGTTTCTGACGCCCTACTTGAAGGAGCAGATCAAGGCCCGGGGCCTGGAGACACCTTTGCATCTGGGACGGATCTATCGCATCGTGCCGAAGGAGGGCAAGGCAAGGGCGATGCCCAGGTTGAGCGGAGCGGACGACGCGACGCTGGTGGGGCATCTGGGCGATGGCGACTTGTGGTGGCGGCGGACCGCGCAGCGGCTGTTGGTCGAGCGTCGGGCGGTGGACGAGGCGACGAATCTTCGGGACCTTGCTCGGCGGGGCGTGACGTGGACGAGCAGGATGCATGCGCTCTGGACGCTGGAGGGGCTCGGGCTGGTCGAGGAGGAGGACCTGCTGGCCGCGTTGAACGATGACTCCTCGCACGTGCGAGCGAGCGGAGTTCGCCTGAGCGAGCGTCGAGCGAGCGTCGCGATCGAGGAGCGAGTGCAAGGGCTGGCGCGCGATGCGGAGGCGAGCGTGCGACGGCAGGTGGCGTTGTCCATCGCGGAGATGGGGGGCGAACGGGTGTTGCCGACGCTGATCGAGTGCGTGGCGGCGGACCCTGGGGATGAGGTGATGCACGCGTGCGTGCTGACGAGCGCGAGGGGGATTCAGCGGGAGTTGCTGAGGCGGGTGATGGACCGTGGGTTGGAGAAGCGAGGCTGGAAGGCGCTGGGGGAGCGGCTGACGGCGTCGCTCGTGCACGCGAAAACGCCTGATGATCGGGCATGGCTGCTGGAGCAACTCGTGCGGAGCGAAGCGGAAGATCCCGAGCGTGGGTCGTTGTTGCTGGCGAATGTCGAGCGGCTGCTCAGGCCTCAGTCGCGCAGGGCGAGCGTGGTGCACCTGGCCCGGGCGCCTGAGGGATGGGGAGAGGCGATGGAGCGCGGGGATGACTTTGGGCGGCGGATGAGGGCGTTGGGCGAGTGCTTGGAGTGGCCCGGCAAGGCGAGCCCGGTGGCGGCGAAGCAGCCGCGAGCGCTGACGACGCGGGAGCGGGCGCTGTATGAGCGAGGCGAGCGAGTGTATTCGCTGTGTTACTCGTGCCACGGGCCGAGCGGGATGGGGACGCCCGGGCAGGCCCCGGCGTTGGACGGCTCGGCGCTGGCGCAAGGGCCGAGCGGGGCGGCGATTCGGATTCTTCTGCATGGGCTTGAAGCGTCGAGGGTGGGATCGACGGCGTACCCGGCGATGCCGCCGGTGACGGTAAATGATGAGTCGGCGGCGGCGGTGCTGACGTACGTACGGCGCGCGTGGTCGAACACGGCGGAGCCGATCCTCCCTGAGGATGTTCGTCGGGTGCGAGAGGCGACCTTGGGGCGAAACCGGCCGTGGACGCGAGCGGAGTTGGAGGCGATCCGATGAGGGAAACCTGGCGTGTGGTGCGTCGCGGCATGGTGTTGCTGGGTGTGGTCGGCGCGACCTTGCTGGCGGCGTGCGGAACTTCGCGGAGCGCGGCGCGGACATCGGCGCGGGAGGTGTTGTTTGACGGACGCACGCTGAGCGGATGGGTCCAGCGCGGGGGCAGGGCCTCGTTCACGGTGGAGGATGGGTGCATCGTCGGGCGGACGGCGGCAAACCAGCCCAACTCGTTTTTGTGTACGGAGCGGACCTTTGGTGACTTTGATCTCGCACTCGAGTTCAAGGTTGATCCTCGACTCAACAGCGGCGTGCAGATCCGGAGCGAGTGGCGTGAGGATCGAGGCGGGGAGCGGGTGTTCGGGTATCAGGTCGAGATCGACCCGTCGGCGCGGGCGTGGACGGGCGGGCTGTACGACGAAGGCCGGCGCGGGTGGCTGGTGGACCTGAGGGACAAGGCGGAGGCGCGGGCGGCGTTTCGGGCGGGCGCGTGGAACCGACTGCGGATTCGGGCGGTTGGCCCACACATTCAGACCTGGCTGAATGGGGTGGCGGTGGTCGATGTGCTGGATTCGATGACGGCGGAGGGATTCATCGGGCTTCAGGTGCACGGCGTGGGCGCGCGTGCCGAACCGCTCGAGGTGCGTTGGCGATCCATCGAGATCATGGAGTTGGGTGGGCGTTGAGGCCTGAGCGGCGTGCGTTCGCCGCAGAACGAGAGAGGATGCGCCACGGCCTGCGGCCCTTCGCGGCGGGAGAGAAGAGCGGGCGTTTAGATGTTCTCGGGCACCATCTTGATGGCACCGCAGGGACACTCGGTGGCGCAGAGGGAGCAGCCCTTGCAGTAGTCGTAGTTGAACTGGTATCGTTTGCCTGGGCCGAGTTTGATGACGGCGTTGTCGGGGCAGACGCCGTAGCAGTTGTCACACTCGAAGCAGTTGCCGCAGGACATGCAGCGACGTGCTTCGAAGAGGGCGGTGTGTTCGTCGAGCCCGCCGACGACTTCGTCGAAGGTTGAGGCTCGTCGAGCGGCGTCGAGGGTGGGCTGCATGCTGGGCGGAGCGTCGGTGTAGTACCAGGGATTGATTTTGTCGAAGGAGGCGGTGTCGTGCTTGGGGGGAGGGGTGTAGGAGCGGGCGTGGAGGAAGGCGTCGATGTGGCGGGCGGCCTTTTTGCCATGGCCTATGGCGACGGTGATGGTGCGTTCGGCGGGGACCATGTCACCACCGGCGAAGACGCCTGGGTGACCGGTCATCATGTCGTGACCGACTTGGACGACGCCGTCGGTGACTTTGAGGCCGGTGACTTGGTCAAGGAAGGAGAGGTCGACGTCTTGGCCGAGGGCGAGGACGCAACTGTCGGCCTGGATGGTTTCGAACTCGCCGGTGGGCTGGGGCTTGCCGTGGTCGTCGAGGGTCATTTTTTCGATGGTGAAGGCGCCGGCGGATTCGGCCTTGATGGTGGAGAGCCACTTGAACATCACGCCCTCTTCGGCGGCTTCCTGGACCTCAAAGTCGTGGGCGGGCATCTTCTCGCGGGTGCGACGATAGACCACGATGGCTTCGGTGGCGCCGAGGCGTTTGGCGGATCGGGCGGCGTCGATGGCGGTGTTGCCTCCGCCGTAGATGAGGACTCGACGGCCGAGGAGGGGCGTGTCACCGGTTTCGATGCCCTTGAGCAGGTGGAGGGCGTCCATGATCCTGGACGCGTCGCCGGCGGGGATGTAGGCGCGCTTGGCGAGGTGGGCGCCGACGGCGAGGAAGACGGCATCGAAGTTGCCTTGCCTCATGGTGGCGTCGAGGTCGGTGACTTTTCGGTTGAGTTCGATCTTGACGCCCATCTTTTCGATACGGCGAATCTCGGCGTCGAGCACGTCGCGAGGGAGGCGATACTTGGGGATGCCGAAGCGCATCATCCCGCCCGGCAAAGGACCGGCCTCGAGGATGGTGACGGCGTGACCGAGGAGGGTGAGGTGGTAGGCGCAGGAGAGGCCGGAGGGACCTGCGCCGACGATGAGGACGTGCTTGCCTGACGCTTTGGCTTCGATGGGGACGGACCAGCCGCGTTTGATGGCTTCGTCGCCCAGGAATCGCTCGATGGCATGGATGCCGACGCTGGTATCGAGATGGGCGCGGTTGCAGGCGCCTTCGCAGGGGTGGTAGCAGGCGCGTCCCATGACGGCGGGCAAGGGGTTGTGGCGCATGATCTCTCGCCAGGCGGCTTCGTAGTTGCCCTCTTCGGCGAGGTAGAGCCACTGCTGGATGTTCTCGCCGGCGGGGCAGGCCTGGTTGCACGGAGGAAGGCGATCGACGTAGACGGGGCGTTCGGTGCGCCAGGTGCCGGTCTTGTTGGCGAGGCTCGAGCCGATGTCGAGGGTGATGGCAAAGGGCTTATGCATGGTCGTTCCCTTCCGAACACAGGAGCCCGAAGCGTTGGATATTTCGGTCGGCGATGGCTTGGATCATCGCGAGGCGGCGTGTGTCGGGGGGGTCTTTGAAGAGGTGGGCGAAGCGTCGTTGGAGGCGGAGGTAATCGTCGACGGGCACGCGCTTGCGGATGGTGCGGCGGCCGGTGACTTCGCCATACTCGCCTTCGAAGATGGGGAAGAGGCCGGATTCGATGGCGAGGCGAGCGACCTTGATGGTGTCGCCGGTGTCGCTGCCCCATCCCAGGGGACAGGGGACGTGGACGTGGAGGTATCGTGCGCCATGGAGTTTCATGGCGCGTTCGACTTTGTATTCGAGGTCACGGAGATCGGCGACGGAGGCGGTGGCGACGTAGGGGATGTTGTGGGCGAGGGCGATGAGGGGGACGCTTTTGCCCTGGCCGAAGACGTTGCCGGGCTCGGGGCCGACGGCCTGGGTGGTGGCGGTGGTGGCGGCGGCGGGCGTGGCGGAGGAGCGTTGGACGCCGGTGTTCATGTAGGCTTCGTTGTCGTAGCAGATGTAGAGGACGTCGTCGTTTCGTTCGAACATGCCGGAGAGGCAGGCGAAGCCGATATCGACGGTGCCGCCGTCGCCGCCTTGGGCGATGACGCGGGTAGCGGATTTGCCTTTGACTTTGAGTGCGGCGGCGATGCCTGTGCCGAGAGCGGGGGCGTTGGCGAAGAGGGAGTGGAGCCAGGCGACGCGCCAGGAGGATTCGGGA
This sequence comes from uncultured Phycisphaeraceae bacterium, assembly GCA_964543905.1. Classification (GTDB taxonomy): domain Bacteria; phylum Planctomycetota; class Phycisphaerae; order Phycisphaerales; family UBA1924. Next base: position 37,399 of record CAZIZO010000018.1, on the reverse strand, counting down.
TAGGGAGTGGAGAAGACTTCGAGGCAACCGGTGGCGTTGGCGACGATGAGGTTGTTGTTGGTCGCGCGCATGGCGGCGTCGAGGGCGTAGCGAGCGCCGAGCGCTTCGCCGCAGCCCTGGCACGCGCGGTGCCCGGAGTTGAGGGAGTTCTGGCGCTGCGTGTCGGATTGCACGGAGCGGACGGCGATGTCGAGGAGGCGATTGCCGACGGTGAAGGTGCCGGTCTGATAGAACTTGACTCGTGCGGGGCCGCTCATGTGTACTCCCTTCATGAGACGCGTACGGGGCGAGAGCCCAAGTCTTTGAGGATGGATTCGGCGGCGGGGCCGGAACGATGGACGGCGCGCTCGCGATCGAGTTGACGATTGACGACGTCCATGTTGAGGTCGAGGAAGGAGAGTGCGGGGAGGTTCCCGTCGAGGGCGTCTTTGAAGACTTTTCGGAGGCTGGCGCGGGTGATGGGTCTTCCGCCGAGCCCGGCGATCACGGTGAAGACCTTAGATTTGGAGTCGTGGAGCGCCATGCGAAGGTTGTGGGAGACGTTGCCTCCGATGCCGACGGAGAGGCTCTTCTCGATGGCGACGACGGCGGGGACGTGGGCGATGGCGTCGAAGAGGGCGGCGCTGGGGAAGGGGCGGAAGGAGCAGATGCTGACGGAGCCGACGCGGATGCCGAGGGATCGCAACTCGTCGATGACGTCCTTGATGGTGCCGTTGACGGAGCCGAGGGCGACGACGACGAGGTCGGCGTCGGCGGTTTTGTAGGAGTGGATGAGGCCGCCGGAGGCTCGCCCGAACTTGGATTGGAACTCGGAACTGATGCCCGGGATCATTTGGAGGGCCTGCATCTGGCGGTGGTGGGCGAGGTAGCGGACTTCGGTGAAGGCTTCGGGCCCGACCATGGCGCCGATGGTGACGGGCTCGTTGGGATCGAGGACCTGGCGGGGCTCGTATCTGGGGAGGAAGGAATCGACTTGAGATTGCGAGGGGATGTCGAGGCGTTCGTAGGCGTGGGTGAGGATGAAACCATCCATGCAGACCATGACGGGGAGGGAGATGGCCTCGGCGAGGCGGAAGGCTTGGATGTGGAGGTCGATGGCCTCCTGGTTGGTCTCGGCGTACAACTGGATCCAACCGGCGTCCCGCATGGACATGCTGTCGGTGTGGTCGTTCCAGATGTTGATGGGCGCGCCGATGGAGCGGTTGCCGATGGTCATGACGATGGGGAGCCCGAGGCCGGAGGCGTTGTAGATGGCCTCGGCCATGTAGAGGATGCCCTGGCTGGCGGTGGCGGTGTAGGCGCGTGCGCCGGCGGCGGAAGCGCCGATGGCGACGGACATGGCGGCGAACTCGCTCTCGACGTTGATGAACTCGCAGGGCGAGAGACGTCCGCTCTTGACGATCTGGCTGAGCGATTCGACGATGTGCGTCTGGGGTGTGATGGGATACGCGCAGATCACCTCGGGACGGCAGAGCGCGATCGCCTCGGCGACACCCACGGACCCTTCAACTTGCTTGAGCATGGACCTTTGCTCCTTCCCCCGCGGGGTGCGGTCGCTCGGCGGCGTGCACGAGCGCGAAAGCCTCTCTGGCGGCGGCGACGTTGCGCTCCCCCACCGCACCCGGAAACTTGTGCATGATCGCGGACTCGATCGACTCGAGGCTCAGGACCCTGGTGAGGGCGCAGAAGCCGCCGAGGAGGGCCGCGTTGGGCAGGGGTCGCCCGACGTGCTTGAGCGCGAGGTCGGTGGCGGGAACGGTTCGGATGTGCGCGTGCGGGAGGCGGTCCACGATCTCGGAGAGGCCCAGTTGCTCGGGGGTACGCCCGGAGTTGATGAGGACGTAGCCCTTGGTCGAGAGCCCATCAAAGACGGTGACCTGGTGGAGGAGGGTCGGGTCTTGGATGATGAGCGCGTCGGGATCGGCGATTGGCTCGCGGAGGCGGATCTCGCGATCGTCGATGCGACAGAAGGAAGTGACCGGAGCGCCCATGCGCTCGGAGCCGAAACTGGGAAAGGCCTGAGCACTGCGACGTTCGAGGAAGGCGGCGATGGAGAGGAGTTCGGCGCTGGTGACGACGCCCTGCCCGCCACGACCGTGGATGCGAATCTGGAACATCGAAGGCTCCTTCGCCCTGACGTGCGACCTGGCGCACGCGCTGCCGTGATGGGCAGCCCTGAGTTCTCATCAACAGAATAGGCGATCGTTTATTCGCCTTTCAAGTCCATAACCCAAATCGATGTGCGAATTGGATGGGCATGCGGCGTGGAAGCGTTTCGAGCGGCGTCATTCTCACTTTCGAGAAGCGACGGCCGATCGCGCCAACACTTGCGGATGGCACATGCACTCCGCCTCGCGATGATCTCGGCCGCACTGGTTTGGCACTCCCATGCCTGTGGACAACTGACGTTGAAAAAGGAAGCGGACACGCTCTCGATCGACCGTGGGCTTGCGGTGTCGAGCGTGGGCGAGTCGGCGCGGCGACCGATCAACACGGACGACCTGATCTCGCGTGTGGTGCTGGGCACGCTCGACCTCGGGAACGTGAAGGCGGGCGATGAACTCTCTGCGGGGAAGGCGTGGAGCGAGGTTTCGGGCGAGGGCGAAGGCTTCGCGAGCGTGGGGCGTTCGACGTATGTGCTTGCGAAGGTCCAGAGCGAGCGGGCGCGGGTGATGCTCATGGACGCGACGGGGCACGGGATGGTGTATGTGAACGGGGAGCCGCGTGTGGGCGACCCGTATGGACACGGGTACGTGACGCTGCCGGTTCTGCTTCGCGAGGGTGAGAACACGATGCTGTTCGCGCACGCGGGGAGAGGACGGCTGCGGGCGTCGCTGCGAAAGCCGGCGTCGGGAGCGGTTCTGCTGGAGCGTGATCTGACGCTTCCGGACGCGCGTCCGGACGGGGAGGGCGAGTGGGTGGTGGGCGTGCCGATGGTGAACGCGAGCGAGGTGGAGCGGACGCTGGTGCTGCGGGCGGACGCGGGGGCGGGCGAGGCACGATCGGAGGCGTATCGGATGGCGGCGTGCACGGTGCTGAAGGGCACCGTCCGAGTGCGTGTCCCGAAGTCGGAGACCGAGGTGGCGCTCCGGCTGGAGATACTGGAGGGAGATCGCGTGCTGACCGCGCACACGGCGACGCTGGGATCGCCCCGCGCGGGCTCGGCGTACAAGATCACGTATACGAGTCGGGTGGACGGGTCGGCGCAGTACGCGTCGATTGTTCCCGCTCCGGCGGACGGCTCGCCCTTCCGTCCGGCGCTGGTGCTTTCCTTGCACGGCGCGTCGGTTGAGGCGACGAACCAAGCGGCGTCGTACGCGCCACGAGCGGGCTATGTCATCGCGTGCCCGACCAATCGGCGACCCTACGGCTTTGACTGGGAGGACTGGGGGCGGATCGATGCGATCGAGGTGATGGACCTTGTGAAGGAGCGATTCGGCACGGACGCGGCGCGGCAGTATCTGACGGGGCACAGCATGGGGGGACACGGGACGTGGAACATCGGGACGCTGTACCCGGAGCGATTCGCGGCGATCGCGCCGAGTGCCGGGTGGCTGTCGTTCGAGACTTACACGTCGCGGGGTGGGCCGGCGTATGCGCCGGAGGGAGCGTTGGGAGAGGTCTTTCGAGCGGCGCGAGCGTCGAGCGACACGCCCGCGCTCATGGGAAACCTGCGAGGCAAGGGGATCTATATCCTGCACGGCGACGCGGATGACAATGTGCCGATCGATCAGGCGCGGCAGGCGCGAACGATCCTGGACCAGATGAAGATTGCGTACGCCTTTCATGAGCAGGCGGGGGCGGGGCATTGGTGGGACGATGACCAGCCCGGGGCGGCGTGCCTGGATTGGCCTGGGATCTGGGAGACGTTCGCGGCGCATCGATTGAAGGACGAGGCCTCGCGGGCGGAGGTGCCGCCGCCGATCGACGCGAGGGGCTTTGCGCGCGGCTCGTTCAAGCGGGCGTTTGACCACGAGTTTGTGCTCGTCTACTCGACGGCGGGGACGGCGGAAGAGAACGCGTGGTCGATGGCGAAGGCACGCTTTGACGCGGAGCAGTGGTGGTATCGGGGGAACGGGCTGGCACGTGTGCTTTCCGATGCCCAGTTCAATGCGATGCCGACGAACGGCAACGTCATTGTGTATGGGCATCGTTCGAGCAATCTGGCGTGGAACACGACCGTTCGGGGCGCCCGGCTGAACCTGGAACCCGGACGACTCAGCATCGCCGGGAACACGCTCACGGGGGACGATCTCGCGTTCCTTGCGGTGGTGCCGCGTGGGGGGATGAAAGATCGCCTGGTGGGCATCGTTGGCGGAACGGGCCTTGCGGGGATGCGTGCGACGGATCGGTTGAACTACTTCACGTCGGGGGTTGGATTCCCGGACGTGACGATTGGTCGCGCGACGATGTGGCAAGACGGGTATTCGGGGGTGGTGGGCGCGGGGAACGTGGAGGCGGTGGTGTGGAGTCCGGAGGAGAAGCCGAAGTAGCGAGGCGTGGGGAGGAGGTCAGCAACCGGCTTCGAAGCGGACGAGGAAGAAGAGGAGATCGTCGATGGTGACGCCGCCGTCGGGTGTGCCGGAGAAGGTGCCGTTGTCGAGGTCGGCCCGCGTGTTGCCGTCGGAGAAGATGGCGAGGTAATACAAGAGGTCGTCGGTGGTGACGCCGCCGTCGGGCGAGCCGGTGGCGGAGCCGTCATCGACGTCGGCGACGCATCGTGGGCAGGCGGCGCGAGTGACGAGGCCGCGAGCGGGGACGGAGCCCGCGGCGGTGAAATCCCCGCCGACGACGAGGTTCCCATTCCACACGTTCATGGCAAAGACGGAAGGGAAGTTGCCGGAGACGGAGCCGGAGACGCCGCCGTCGAGTGGAACCCACTGAGCGTTCTCGAGGCGGGCGATGTAGTTGATGGCGGGCTGGGCGGTGCCCCCGGCGTAGAGGCTGGGACCGCGACCGTCGTCCCAGACGGCGAGGGAGGTGGTGCGCCCACCGAGGTTGGCGCCGACGGATTGCCAGCGCTGGCCGTTCCATTTGGCCACGGCGGCGGCGGGCTGTGCGGGTGGGATGAAGGGCCAACCGCCGACGAAGAGTTCGGGGCCGTTGCCGCTGCCGTCGTCGAAGACGGCCATGGTTTCGATGTCGGAGAAGGGGCTGGTGGCGGCGAAGGGAGCGCCGACGGGCGTCCAGGAGTCGCCGACCCATTTGGCGATGAACTTGGCGTTGGTGCCACCGATGGAGTCGAAGCGTCCGGCGGCGTAGAGGGCAGGTCCGCCGCCGCGGCGATCGTCAAAGACGATGAGTGAGAAGACGACGGGGTTGTTGGAGACGCTGGTGAGGGAGTTGGCAAGGGGCGTCCAGGTTGTGCCATCCCAGGCGGCGACGCCCGCGCCGGGGTTGGGCCCGATGTTGGAGAAGGCACCGGCGACGATGAGGCGATTCTCGAAGGTGGCGAGGGCCCAGATGGAACTGGCGGAGTTGGAGGGGAACAAGGACCCGAGGGAGGCCCAGCGTGTGCCGTTCCATCGGGCGAGGCTCTTGGTGTCGGGGACGGCACCGGCGGAGGCGAAAAAGCCCGCGACGATGAGTTCGGGTCCGGTGCCGGGGTTGTAGGAGGTCATGCTGGTGAGGAAGGCGTTGGTGAACCCGCCGCTGATGCCGGAGGCGAGGGACTGCCAACGGTTGAGGGAGCGGTTCCACTTGGCGAGGTAGGGCCCGGCGGTCCCGATCGAAGAGAAGGAACCGCCGGCGTAGAGGGTCTCGCCCGAGCCGTCGTTGTAGACGGCGAAGGCGCCGACGTAGCCGGAGGAGATGCCGCTGGGCGTGAATGGATTGTCCCAGTGCGGGGTGCAGGGCTGAGCCCATGAGGGCGTGGCCAAGGCGAAGATCGCGCCACCGCCCAGGAGCAAGGCGGATGCGTTGGAGCGGAAGAGGCGTGAGGGGATCATGGACGCAGCATACCCGAAAAGGGCGGAGGAGCAAGTGGAATTCGGGTGCTGGTTCGTATCGTCCGCGAGGGAACGGGCGAGTCTGATCCGGGAATGTGCACGAGTGACGAGTCGGCGAGATGAGGGGCGAGGCTCAAGGCTGGCTCGGACAACCGGGCTCGACGACGGGCCATTCGATCGCCGTGACCTGTTCGAAGAAGGCCTTGGCGTCATCGAGGAAACGATTGTGTCCGTCGCCCTGGCAATCTTTCTGAGCGTCGTTGGAGTCGTCGTGGTTCGACTTGGGGCTTGAGAGATAATGAACGATCAAGCGTTTGACTCGGCGGTGCGAGGCGTCACTCCATTTTCTTTCGGGCTTGTCGTCGGGATGCGTGGGGACGGGGCTGGAGGCGGCGACCTCGCCTTCGAACTGGTAGACGCGCTGCATGAGGCCGTCGGCGACGCTGGAATTGGGGTACACGAGGACGGCGTACATGGTTCCGTACGCGCCGGTGGCGAGGCTCTTGCTGACGACGATCGTCCAGGGCGTGATCCAAAGGATGCGTTTGGGGGTGCCACGGCCGTGGTCGGCGATTGGAGAGGAAGGAGACGACTGGTGCACGTGCACCCAGGCGAAGCCTTGTTTGAGGCGCAGCACGCCGTTGACCTCTTTGCCGGTTTCGATGTCGAAAGGATACTCGATCTTGTTGTCGGGAGCGTCGGCGAGGTCGGGGCAGGGGGCCTTGATGCCGGCCTGGCCGAGGCCGCCGACGACGATGGTGGCGACGCGGTTGCCTTCCATGCTGACGCGGAAGGCGTGGTACTGCCGCCCATCGGGGAGGCGTCCGGCGCGCTCATCGAAACCAGATGCCTCAAGACGCGAGGAGGACGACTCGGCGTGGAGTGATGATCGGACGCCAGGGGAAGGTGGCGAGGGTTGTTTGTTGGCACATCCGAAGAGCAAGGAGACCGAGGCGATGGCAGCGAGCAGTTTGTTCATATGGATATCCCCAGTTATGCAGGAACCATGGAGGGACGCCAAACTCGACGCGGCAAGACCCAAGCGGCAATCGCCCCCGCCCCCGCGGCGAGGGTGGGGACGGCTGGGTGACAATCGTACCAGGCGAAGAGATAGACCAAAGAAAGGGTGAGGCACACGACGGCGCCGGCGACGATCGCGGAGAAGACGAGGGCCAAGAGGTGGAGGGACGAAGGGGCCTCGGGGCGATGAAGACTGATCCAGCGGGAAGCGGCGAGGGCGAAGAGCAACCCGAGCAAAGCGGAGGCGATGGTCGCCACCCAGCGTCCAGGTGCGGCGGCCAGGCGGACGAAGGTGCCCTTGATCAATCCCTCGATGAGGGCGGCCTGAAGATGGACGCCCCGTACGGAACGGCCGTCGGGCAAGGTGACGACGGAATCGGCCCCCCGATGGTCCGTCTTGGGGCGTAGATCGGCAACGAGCACGATCGAACCGTTCGGGAGCCAATCGCGAAGGAGGAGGGGATCGGCTTGCAACGCGTCGGCCAGGTCGATGGTGGCGTGCTCGAGGGCCTCGATGGAGGGCACGACGGGCTCGTACGCGGCCGTGAGGTCGTCGGGACCGATGCCCTTCGATTCGAGACGATTGTTCCGCGCGACGTCGAGGAGGGCGGGAATGATCTCGACAAACTCCTGATTGCCCGAAGCGAGTTCGGCGTGGACTTTGAGCGTGTCGGTCTGATGGTCGGTGTAGGCGAGGATGGGGATGCTTCCGGGCGCCCGAGAAGCGCTCAAGGCCGCGAAGGCGAGCCCCGGGATGGGGTCTCGAGCGCCGGGCTTGAGGCATGAGGCGATGATGTAGATGCGACGGTGGTGCTCGGATTCAACAGCGAGCGCGGGGAAGCAGGGAATCGAGGATCGGACGCCCCAAGCGCCATGGTCGCCCGAGAGGGCGGGGCTGAGGATCATGCGGTTCTCCGGGATGCGTTCGGAGAAGCATGGCCAGGCGACGCCGACGGAAATCTCACGCGTCCGCAAGTCCGAAATGGCCTTGGCGAGTTGGAGGTCGACGTCTCGAAGATGCTCGTCGCCCGAGGGGGGATTGGCGAAGAAGATGTCGAAGAAGACGCCGGCGGGCTGGACCTTGGCGCGATCCAACGTGCGAGCGAGTTCGGTATAGACGCGGCGAGTCCAGAGCCGAAGGTCGGCATTGGGATCGGGGGGGCCGATGGATGGGATGGCCGCGACGCGATCGGTCTCTCGCAAGGCGATGATTCGCACATGATCGAGTGCGGTTGGCGAGGACAGGGCTCCGCGGAGACCGCTGAAGAAGCCGGAGACGCCGGATGATCGGAAGAGGAGCACCGTGGCGATGATGTAGACGAGCACGGCAACGAAGGTCGCGAGCGAGACGATGGCCACGCGAGGATGGCGAACGGCGGCCTCGGCGAGTTGCGTGCTCGCGACCTGCACGGGGTTCCGCAGCCAGTCCCTCAGGGCTTCTTCGACCTCGTTGGCGTTGGCAAAGCGATCGTGCGGATCGTGAGCCAGAGCGCGAGCGAGGATCTGTCGCAGCGCGGAATCTTCGACGCGGAACCGATCCGAAATGGGCAAGGAGACGTCGGGCTTGCTCCCCACGAGGACTTCATGCATCGCGACGCCAAAGGCGAAGACGTCGCTGCTTTTGTCGGGATGGCGTCCACCACGGAGGAGGAGTTCGGGGGCGAGGTAGGCGGGTGTGCCGCCGACGGCGGGGATGGGCTGCTCATCCCAGGCTCGGATGATGTGCGCGAGACCGAAGTCAACAATCTTGGGCGTCCGATGCCCGTCGCGCTCGTCCACGAGGATGTTCAACGGCTTGATGTCGGCGTGGATGATGCCCTTGGTGTGGGCGGCGGCGAGTCCGCCCGCGGCGTCGGCAAGGAGTTGGACCCTGGCACGCAGGTCTGAACGAGAGAGGAACTCGGGATCGTCGAGGCGCCGGGGGGGCTTGAGCGATTCCATGACGTAGAAGGCACGCGGCCCGTCGGGCGATTCCCAGACGCCGGCGTCCATAACGGTGACGACGTTGGGATGTCGAACCTCGCCGATCGCCTGGACTTCGCCGAAAACTCTCCGGAGGAACTCGGGCGTGGCGGGGGGACGCTTGATGACCTTGATCGCGACCTCGATTTGGAATATGGGATGCCAAGCGAGGTAGACCACGCCCATCCCACCCTCGCCGAGATCCTTGAGAATGATGAACTTGCCGATGACATCGGGGCGTGTGCGTGGAAACGCGTCACGGGCGTGACGTGATCGTGCGTCCATGTCCTCCCCGTCGGGAGGGTTGGGCGAGGTGAGGGAAGTCGGATCGTTCATAGGGTCCCCCAATGATCCGAAGCGCGAGGATGAAGGGCTCGCGCGGGGAGACGTCGAGTCTCCAGAACGACGATCGCGTTCACGTGAGTTGTACGCTCACCATGCCGCGCTGTTGCAACGTGCGCGGGCGGAGGTGTCGGACGAGGGCGGTCTCACGGACGAGGTTTGGAGGTCAAGTCGGGTCCTTGCAAGAAGTTCGGAGGGCGTGTCGAGGCGTCGAAGATCGACCACACAAGTTGCGTACGGCGAGCGCCCGAACGCCGGACCCGGAGATCTCGCCACGCGACGAGCGAGGAGAGTTGGCGAGTCGAAGAGGGCTGTGATGAAAGCGTGGAATGCCACGCGAGCGAAAGGTGCAGAGGCGTGGTCGGAGGGGGCGCTCGGTCGAGAAGTCGAGGCGGAGCCGATGGGCTAATCGAACTTGAAGACGCCCTTTCGGTAGCCGTAGAGGTAGGCGACGAGTGTGGTGAAGAGGAAGAAGAGGATGCGGGCGAGCCAGATGAGGCCCTCGTGGTTGGGGTGAGGGGCGATGTTGGGGAAGGTGGCGGCCCAGGGGTAGAGGAAGATGATTTCGACGTCGAAGACGAGGAAGACCATGGCGATGAGGTAGAAGCGGACGTTGAAGCGTTTGCGGGCGGTGCCGACGGGGTTCATGCCGGCTTCGTAGATCTGGCCTTTGATTTTGCCCTGTCGGCGAGGGCCGAAGAGGTGGGTGCCGACCATGTTGATGACGGCGAAGGTCACGGCCATCATGAGGATGATGAGGACGGGGAGGTAGGAGGCGAGGTCGGTGGCGGCGAGGGTGGACATTCCCAGATGATATGTTCGGAACGTGGTGGATGGTCAACGAGCCGAGGGCGGGAAGAGCGACCTATGTTTTGGGATGCCTCTGACCCGCGACCAGATCGCCCAGCGTGCCGCCCTTGAACTCCGTGACGGCTTCATCGTGAACCTCGGGATCGGGATCCCGACGCTCGTGGCGAACTATGTGCCCAAGGGGATCGATGTGTGGCTCCAGTCGGAGAATGGGCTGCTGGGGATTGGGCCTTTTCCGCGTGAGGCGGAGGTGGATGCCGACCTGATCAATGCGGGGAAGCAGACGGTGACCGCTCGCGTTGGTGCGTCGTTTTTCTCGTCCGCCGATTCGTTCGCGATGATCCGCGGCGGGCACGTGGACCTGTGCATCCTGGGGGCGATGCAGGTGAGCGAGGAGGGTGATCTGGCGAACTGGATGGTGCCGGGGAAGATGGTGAAGGGGATGGGGGGGGCGATGGACCTCGTGGCGGGGGTGCAACGCGTGATCGTGACGATGGAGCACACGGCGAAGGGGACGGCCAAGTTGGTGAAGCAGTGCTCGTTGCCGCTGACGGGGAAGCGGTGCGTGGACATGGTCATTACGGAACTGTGCGTGCTGGAGATGGACCCAAAGAAGCGGCGGTTTGTGCTGAAGGAACTGGCGCCTGGGGTGACGAAGGACGAGGTGTTGAAGCAGACCGAGGCGGAGATCGACGTCGCCCCGAGCCTGGGGACGATCACGGTGTGAGGCTCGGTTGATGAGCGCGTGTGTGCAGAAGAAGGTCGAGGCGGGTGGGGCACCCGCCCCGCAGGTTTGGACGAGAGATTCAATACCCCTTCATTTGACATCGCGTTCCCCCACCGCTTTTCTTAGGGGTGCACGGCGATGCGGCCATCCTGTTTACGGCCTTTGAACCCAGCGGGGACGACCACGCGTCGGTGGTGATCGCGGAGTTGAAACGGCGGTATCCGTCGCTGCCGATCTTTGCGTGGGGCGGGCCCAAGATGGAGGCGGCGGGGGCGAAGATCATCGAGCGAACGGGGGACGACGCGGTGATGGGGCTTCCGGGATGGAAGAAGATCCGCGAGCACCAGCAGATGAACCGGCGGATTGACGATTGGGTGCGTGAGCGGAAGGCGAGCGGCATCCCGATCACGGTGCATGTGCCGACGGATTCGCCGGCGGCCAACTTTCCGATCTGCAAGATCACGAAGAAGTACCACGCGAAGGTGGTGCATCTGGTGGCGCCACAGATTTGGGCCTGGGGGCGCTGGCGGATCCACAAGTTGCGGCGGCTGACGGACCTGGTGCTGTGCCTGTTGCCGTTTGAGAAGGCGTTCTTTGAGCGTCGAGAGGTCCCGGCGCGGTTCATCGGGCACATGCTGTTCGATCATGCATTCGACGCGGCGACGCTGGCGGAGTTGGATGCTCGAGCGGCGGAATTTCCGCAGGGGCGGCCGCGGATCGCGATCATGCCGGGCTCGCGGCCGGACGAGTTGCGGCGGCACTTCCCCGTGCTGCTGGACGCGTTCCGCGAGTTGCGGCGGCGGTATCCCTCGTGCTCGGGGGTGGTGGCGGCGACGCGTGAGCCGGTGGCGGTGAACCTGCGTCGGGTGGCGAGCGAGCGCGGGGGTTGGCCCGAGGGGCTGGCGATCGCGGTGAAGGACACCGACGCGATCGTGCGCTGGTGCGATCTGGCGCTCGTGAAGAGCGGCACGGTGACGATGCAGGTGGCGAAGCAAGTGCGGCCGATGGTGATCTTCTACAAGAAGTCCAATCCGATCTTGTATTTGATGGCGAGATCGGTGCTGGCGACGAAGATGTTCTCGCTGCCGAACGTGATTGCGGGAAAGCGGATCGTGCCGGAGTTGGTGCCGCACTGGGGCGGCCCGAAGCGGATCGTGGACGAGGCGGTGCGGATCATCGACGACGCGGAGCACGCGGAGGTGCAGCGAGGGGCGATCCGGGAGATGCTGAAGAAGTTTGAAGGGATGCAGACGGCGTCGTTGGCGGCGGACGCGATTCTCGAGATGGCGGGATTGGCGAAGGAGCCGGGGGCTCAGGCGAGCCAGCGCCCGCCGTCGAGCCGGAGCACTTCGCCGGTGATGTAGTGGGCATCGAGGGCGAGCCAGCGGACCACCTCGGCGGCATCGAGCGGGGTGCCGGCGCGGGCGAGGGGGACGCGGGCGAGGTAGGCGTCTTGGGAGGATTTGTCGGACTCGTGCCCGGAATCTGGCCAGGCGATGACTCCCGGCGCGACCGCGTTGACGCGGATGCTGGGGGCGAGGTCGCGGGCGAGGGAGCGGACCATCTCGACGAGGGCGGCCTTGGACATGGCGTAGGACGCGAAGTCTTTTCGTGGACGCCCGAGGACGTGCATGTCGGCCATGGCGACGATGGCGCCGCCACCCGGGAGGGGCGAGCGGGCGAGGAAGGGCGCGAGCGCGGCGGAGAGGAGGAGCGGCGCGGCGGCGTGCACGGCGTAGTCACGGACGAGGCGATGGGGCGTGGTGTCGGCGAGGGGTGCGGGGGCGTAGGTGGAGGCGTTGTGCACGAGGATGTCCCAGCGAGGTTTGGAGGCGGCGAGTCGCTGGGCGGCGGAAGGGAACGCGTGCAGGTCTTCGAGGTCGAGGCAGGCGAGATCGGCGTGCACCCCCAGGACTCGGAGGTCTTGGAGTGAGCGCTGGGCCTCGGCGCTGTCGTGACGAGAGGTGAAGACGATGTCGCAACCGGCCTTGGCGAGGGCGGTGGCGATGGCGAGGCCGACGCGGCGTGTGCCGCCGGTGATGAGGGCGACGGGCCGCGAGTGTGGAGCGGGCGAGGACATGGAGGATGGTAGAGGGAGGGCAAAGGCCTACGATGGGCGGTGCAGGGTGTAGCTCAGCTTGGTAGAGCGTCTGGTTTGGGTCCAGAAGGCCGCAGGTTCAAATCCTGTCACCCTGATTCGTCGGCAAACGAAAGACTTGAGGAGACGTGGCGAGATGCCGGACGAGGCAAGGGATGTGGGCGTGCGCCGAGAAGGGATATGTGGTGAAGAAGAGGGGGGGATTAGGCAGGAGATTCGGCACGGAAAGCGCGATAGGCGGAGAAGGCGAGGAAGGCGACGTAGGAGGAGAGGAGGATGGCGCCTTCGAGTCGAGAGACGGTTTTGCCGAAGGACCGGCTCATGGGGACGAGGGCGATGGAGAGGAGGCCCATGTAGGCGAGGGGGAGCGTGAAGGAGCCGTCGATGGCGGGAAGGGAGACGAGCCCGACGATGCCGAAGATGGCGCCGGCGTTGAAGAGGCACGAACCGATGGCGTTGCCCATGGCGAGATCGGTCTGACCGCGTCGGACGGCGAGGATGCCGGTGACCATTTCGGGGAGCGTGGTCCCGATGGAGACGATGGTGACACCAACGATGGCGGGAGGGATGCCGAGGGAGATGGCGATGGCGGAGGCGCTGTCGCTGGCGAACGAGCCGCCGAAGGCGAGGAGGGCGAGGCCGCCGATGAAGCAGGCGGCGATCATGAACCAACCCATGGGGGCGGGTCCGCGGGTGGGGTCGGATCCCAGGGTGTCGGCGGCGTGGGGAGAAGGAGCGGACTTGGAAGAACGGAGCGCGGAGAGGATGGTCCAAACGCTGTAGGCACCAAAGACGGCGAGCATGAGGGCGGCCTCCCACCTTTGGAAGCCGCTGGTGAGCCCGAGGAAGGCCACCAGGCCGAGGATGAAGACGTTGAGCCAAATCTCGACCTTGATGAGACGTTCTTGAACAACGAGAGGCTTGATCAGGGCACACGCGCCGAGGACGAGGGCCATGTTGCAGATGTTGGCGCCGACGACGTTGCCGAGGGCGAGGGCGCTGCGTCCCTTGACCGCGGAGATGAGATTGAGGGCGAGTTCGGGGGCGCTGGTTCCCCAGGCGACGAGGGTGAGCCCGACGAGGAGAGGAGAGACACGGAGGCGGGTGGCGGTATCCACGGAGGCGGAGACGAGGAGGCGTCCGCCGACCAGAAGAAGGACGAGGCCGCCCACGAGTTGGAGGATGTTGATGAACATGCGCGGCGCAGGGTACACAAGGGAAGATGTCGAGACGGCACGAGACGTCGGCAAGCGTACGGTGATCGCGGCGTGGAAGTTCATGGCGAAGGAGTGATCGCCCATGGCCCATCGAGCGGCGAGGCGACTGTTCGTGGCGTTGTATCCGCCGCTGGAGGTGGTGAGGGCCATGCTTTCGGAGTTGAGGGGGTTGAACCTGCCGAGGCATCGGGTCACGCCCGAGGCGCAGGTGCATCTCACGCTGTTCTTTGTGGGAGACACGGACCCGAGGCAGGTGGGGATTCTGATCGAATCGGTGCGTCGGTCGGTGAGCGGGATTGGCCCGATTGAACTGCGTCCCATGCGGCTGGTGACGCTGCCCGAGCGAGGAGCGGCGCGGTTGGTGGCGATGGAGTCGGATGCGCCGTCGAACCTGGTGGAGTTGCAGCGGCGGCTGGCGCAACGGTTGTCGCGACGGGGAGTGCGCGGGGGCGGGGAGTTCCTGCCGCACTTGACGCTGTGTCGATACGCGGTCGCGGGGGGCGAGACGATCTCACGACCGGTGGAGATGGCGACGTTCCGAGTGAGCGAGGTGTCGGTGGTGGAGAGCGTTCTGAGGGCGACGGGGGCGGAGCATCGGGTGGTGGATCGGGTGGGGCTGGAGTAGGGAAGGTGCAGTCCCCCGGATGGGGCGAGGCGCGAACTGGGCTGGCCCGGACTGGCGTGCCGATGGGAAGGGCATGGACCCCATGCGCAAGACGCTCATCCTGTGTGACGGTGGATTGACGAGCCTGCTGGCGGCGGCGGTGGCGAGGGAGTGGCAGTCGGTCCCACCCAAGAAGGGGGCGAAGGCGGCGGGACGTGTGGTGATGATGCCTCGGGCTCATCTCCCGGCGAGCCGGCAACGGGCGGCGGAGTTGCAGGCGGAGTTGTACGGGCATGAACTGATCACGGCGAAGATCGAGACGATCGGCGGAGAGACGAGCGCCGGGGAGATGCGGACGCGCGAGTTGCTGTCGGCGGGGTATACGGCGGCGCGGCTGGGGTGCGAGGTGGTGGTCTGGCCGGTGCAGTGTGTGGAGCACGGCGAGCCGAACCTGGACCAGATCGCGAAGGTGGCGGATCGCGCGGTGCTGGTGTCGCGTCTGGTGGCGTTGGACGCGGATGAACACGGTCAGGCGGGGATGATGATCGAGACGCCCTATGTGGATTTCACGGATGAGCAGATCGCGGACTTGGCGGCGGACATGAACGTGGCGACGACGTTGTGCTGGTGGAATCAGGCGGGCGCCGGGGACGCAGAGGCGGCGGCGGAGCGAGAGCGCTGGGAGGCGGCGTTTGGACAGGTTGGATGGCGTGAAGGGGTGGCGTGCCGGGCGGGGCGTTGAGGACGCGGCGGGAAAGCGAGCGCGATCGGCCATATGCTGTGTTGACGGCCACCGCCTCCCATGGATCGCGGCTCGCATGAGTCCGCGCGGGGCCCACCGGAGACACCGATGCTGACCTTCGCCCTTGCGACCGTCGTGACGAGCCTGGCCGCCGAACCCACGCCGATCCGGGCGTTGCTGATTACGGGTGAGAACAACCACAACTGGCCGTACACGAGCAGCGTGCACAAGGACACGCTGGAGGACAGCGGGCGGTTTGTGGTGGACGTGACGACGGAGCCGTCGAAGACGCTGGCGGATGCGTCGGGGCTGGCGAAGTACCAGGTGTTCGTGCTGGATTACAACGGGAAGGACTGGGGAACGCAGGCCCAGCAGAACTTCGCGAACGCGGTGAAGGACGGCACGGGCGTGGTGGTGATCCACGCGAGCAACAACGCCTTTCGCGGGTGGAAGGAGTATGAACAGATCGTGGCGCTGTGCTGGGAGAACGGGGTCACGGGGCACGGGAAGTTCCACGAGTTTGACGTGAGGTATGTGGACAAGTCGCACCCGATCACGAGCGGGCTGAGCGACATGAAAGCGCACCCGGACGAGTTGTATCACAAACTGGTCAACCCGCAGAAGACGGAGTTTCAGACGATCGCGACGGCCCATTCGTCGAAGGAAAGCGGCGGCACGGGGGCGGACGAGCCGATGGGGATCACGCTGTCCTTTGGGAAGGGGCGGGTCTTCCACACGCCCCTGGGGCACGTCTGGCCGGGCTCGACGGACCAGAAGGTGAGCGTGACGGACCCGCAGTTCAAGGTCTTCCTGGCTCGCGGAACGGAGTGGGCGGCAACGGGGAAGGTGACGCTGGGGACGACGTTCACGGACGTGCGGGTGCACAACACGCTGAGCGACCAAGAGAAGAAGGATGGGTGGGTGTTGCTCTTCGACGGGAGCACCAGCACGGGTTGGAGGGGGTTCAAGGAAGCGGGCTTCCCATCGAAGGGATGGAGCATCGAGGAGGGGACCATCCGGCACATCAAGGGCGCGGGCGGCGGGGACATCATCACGACGGAGCAGTTTGACAACTTCGAGTTGTCCCTTGAGTGGAAGGTGGAGTCTGGCGGGAACAGCGGGATCATGTACCACGTCGGCGCGGCGGAGGATTATCCGTGGCGGACGGGTCCGGAGTGCCAGGTGCTGGACAACCTCAAGCACCATGACGGGAAGAGCCCGCTGACGAGCGCGGGGAGCATGTACGCGTTGTACGCGCCCAAGGTGGACGTGGCGAGGCCGGCGATGGAATGGAACCGGGTGCGGATCGTGTGCAAGGGGACGACGATCGAGCACTGGATGAACGGATGGAAGGTGGTGGAGACGGACACGGCGTCGGAGGAGTTCAAGAAACTGATCGCGGGGAGTAAGTTCAAGGACATGCCGAAGTTTGCGACGTTGAGCAAAGGGCATATCTCGCTGCAAGACCACGGCGACGATGTGTGGTACCGGAATATCAAGATCCGACCTCTCAAATAAAAAGCGGTTCGGACATGGACGGCTGGGCGAGAGCGGGGGGCGGGGGGCGGGGCGACGACGATGCGGGAGCGTGCATCGAGGTGTAGCGAGTGACTTCTGGTGGTGGGCGGTTGTGGATGTTGCATTTGCCGATTGGAGACTCCATGCGTTCGCGGTTCCTTGTTTTCTCGGTGATCGGGTGCCTGGTCTTGTCCGGGTGCAACGCCACGCAGCAGCGCCAAGGGGCGAGCGGCGTGACCGCGACGTACAAGTTGCGGACGCTGACGGCGCAGGTCCCGAGCGAGAAGGCGCGGGTGGGTGCGGTGATGGCGGCGGCGGAGGACACCTACTCGCGCCGGGGCTACGCGATCAAGAGCAACGAGGTGACGGACTACAAAGGGGTGATCGTGGGGGTGCCCCCACGGCACACGGACTTTCCGAAGGTCAGGTTCCAGGCGTCGGACTTTGGCGACCATACGCTGATCGAGGTGACCTGCGACCCGCTCGGCAATGAAGAACTCTCGCGGAGCATCTTGGAATCGGTGCTGGCACGCCTTGGGCTCTGAGACACCGGGCGGGCGCGATCCCGGGGATCGCGTCACGGGGATGGCGAGCGCGCTTCTTCGATGACCTTGAGCAGGAGACCCTCGCGCAGGCCCGCGGGATTGACGAGGAGCGACTCGACGGCGAGGCGGGACAAAAGTTCCTCGACGACGACGAGGCCGGCGACGATGATGTCGGCCCGATCGGGCGGGAGGCCCGGAATCTGATGGCGGCGGTCGATCGGCGTGTGGCGGACGCGATCGAGGATGTCGTGAACTTCGTGGTCGCGCACGGTCCAACGCGAGCAATCGTGAGGCGAGAAGGTTGAGGGGTCAGGATCGCCCCCGCGCGCGATGCGGGCGAGCGAGGTAAGCGTGCCGCCGGAGGCGATGAGCATTGGGAGATGGCGTGGCGCGGGGATGGCGCGGGCAAGCGCGTCGGCGACGTGGCGTTGGAGGGCGGGGAACGCGTGGTTGGAGCAGGCCTCGGCGCCACCGAAGTGGTCGGTCAGGCGGACCGCGCCGAGGGGAAGCGAGACGTTGAGTTCGACCTTGCCGTGCGTGGCGAGGACGACCTCGAGGCTGCCGCCGCCGAGATCGGCGACGCAGGCGTGGCGTTGGGTGAGGTCCACTCGCGTGGCCGCACTGCGGAGGGCAAGAAGTCCCTCCTCCATTTCGCTGATGATTTCGACGTGGAGGGGGAAGCCCGTGGCGGCGGTCGCGTCGTGCACGGCGCGGAGGAAATCTGGAGAGTTCCGGGCCTCGCGGACGGCGGAGGTGGCGAAGGCTCGGATCACGGAGCACGAGCGGGCACGAGCAAGGGTGACGAAATCGGAGATCACCCGGACGGATCGCGAGATGGCCTGGGGCGTGAGAAGGCCGGTGGACGCGAGCGCCCCGGCGAGTTTGGTCATGGAGCGATCTTCGGCCAAGATGCGGCGCTCACCCGAGGAATCGATTTCGACCGCAATCGAGCGAATGCTGGCGCTCCCGATGTCGATGATGGCGGCGCGGAGCGGCATGGGTGGGCAAGATGAGGAGGGGACGAGCACGTGGGATCGTTGGATAGCGGAGGACGGGACGGAGCAGCCGAACGCCGACCGATCGCCGGGTGATGGGAAGATTGGAATGGACGGAACCGGAGCGTGAACTCCGCGAAAAGAGGAGTGTTCGCGTGGCGGATCGTGGACGGGCGCAGGCCGACGAGAAAGCAAGAGCACCGCACGACTCGCGGCGTTGAGCCCCCGAACAATGACACATGATCGATCAGACCTCTCGTGTACAAAGGCTGGTGCGTTGGGCGGCGGGACCGCTCATGGTGGGCGTGATGGTGGTGTCGAGCCCGGCGACGATCGCGAGCGATCGCGGCGTGCTGGACGCGTCATACTCATGCGTGTCGAGGCCTTCGGAGATCCGCGAGTTGGGATTCGCGACGCGTGGGATCGTGGGCGAGGTTCGGGTGAAGCCCGGCGACCGGGTGAGCGCTGGGGACCTGCTGGCGACGCTCAACACGGACGTGCAGCGGCAGCAGTTGGCGGTCGCGAAGATCCAGGCCGAGGACGACACGACGATCCGACAGGCGGAGACGACGGTGGAGTATCGCAAGACCGAAGTGGAGATGCTGAGGAAGGCTCGGGCGCAGGACGGGGGGACGGACGCGCAGATGCGCGAGGCGGTGTATCGGGCGGCGGGGGCGGAGATCGAACTGGCGAACGCACGCGTGCGGCAGCAACTGAATCAGACGGTGCTGCGGCGCGAGGAGGCCCAGTTACGAGAGATGGAAATCAAGAGCCCGATTGAGGGCACGGTGCTGGACGTGCTGAAGCGTGCGGGGGAGATCGTGGACGAGACGAAGGCGGTGGTGACGCTGGTGAGCGTGAACCCGCTCCGGGTGGACGTGGACGTGCCCACTCGAGACGCGGCGGGAATCTCGGTCGGGCAGGGGGCGGAGGTGGTGTGGGACGACATCGACGACAAGACGCCCATGCGAGGACGGGTGACGTATAAAGCACCGGCGGGCGATCTGGGGGCGAGGCGAATCCAACTGCGGGTGGAACTGGCGAACCCGAGTGAGATCCCGAGCGGGATGCATGGCAAACTGCGGTTTCTGCCCAAGGAGGAGGGCACGAAGGACGGGACGCCGGCACCGAACAAGTCCCCCACTTCGACTGGTGAGAAAGCGCCCGGGGCTGGACCTACGAAGAAGTAGGCTTAGACTCTTGACCCCACTCCACGCCGACCGCGTGAGAGGGGTTTGCAGGAAAGGGTGGAACCAACAACCGGGCGAGTGGCCTGGTGTGTCGGCCCAGAAGGGTCGGCGTGGCGTCCAGACGTAGAGAGGGCCGATCGAGCGATCGGCGAGACAGCCCGGGCATCCGGGAGAAGGTGAACAGACATGAGCGAAGTACCCCCCCAGGGCGAGCAGCGTCAGATCCAACTCCGTATCGACGAGACGAAGATGGTGACGTGCTACGCGAACACCATTCGGACGTCGACGACGACGGATGAGGTGGTGCTGGATTTCGGGATGAACCTCCCGATGCCGGGCCCGGATAACCAGCCCGTGTTGCAGTTCAACGTGGGCTCGCGTGTGGTGATGAACTGGGCGGGCGCGAAGCGGCTGGCGATCAGCCTTGGGCAGGTGGTTCGGCAGTTTGAAGAGCGGAACGGTGAGATCAACATCGGACAGCAGCGTGGCGGCGGGCAGGGTGGCCCGCGTCTGACGCAGTGATACCCGGACGTGACTTCAAGCGCAGCCCGGCGCAGGCCGGGCTGTGCTCGTTTTGAGCCTGGCGAGGACGGAGAAGGTTCGACCGCAACCGTCGGGGCGGGTCGTGCGGAGGGTACGATCGGGAACGTGCACGCTGAGGTTACACTACGCGGAACCACGGGACGACAGCGCGAGTCCTTCGCGTGGAGCATAAACGGAACGCGAGGGCAAGCCCGCACGCGATGACCACCAGCCCCCCCACAACCAACGCCGCGGACGCGAGTCCAGCGGGATCGACGAGTGACCTGGCGCGATCGCCCGCGGGTCCTCCACCGGAGCACTCCCGGGAGATGGAGAAGTTTCTGGTGGGGCTCCTGGAGATCCAGTGCGAACTGGTGGGCGGGACGTTGGGGGTGGTGTATCTGACCGGGGAGCGCGGGGTTGGGTTCGCGGGGCATTACATCTCGGCGACGGCGGCACGAGTGGATCGGATCGCGCCCGAGGCGATGAGCGGGGCGTTTTTGCCGCGGCTGGAACGGCTCGCGGCGCGGGTGGTGCAGGCGCGAGGAGGCGGGGCGCTGGAGACGGCGACGCTGGGGAGTGGGCCGGCGTTGTATGGTGAGCAAGCGACGCACCGGTTGGCGGCGATCCCGCTGCTGTATGACGGGGTGGCGCGGGGGGCGTCGGTGGTGATTGTTCCGGAGCGGTCGCGGAGCGGACCTCGGTTGACGGATGACGAGTTGCTGACTCGACTGGCGCTGACGAGCGCCCGATTTGATGCGTACTTGTGGAGGATGCAAGCAACGGCGGAGGCCGAGCAGCGGGCGAAACTTCGGGAGGCGGTGGAACTGCTCGACCTGGCGCAGCAAGGTGAGAACGCGGGGAGTATGGCGTCGCTGATGTGCCACGAGTTGGCGAGGCGATTCGGGTGCACGCGAGTGTCGATCGGACTGGTCGAGCGGGATTGGATCCGCCTGAAGGCGGTGAGCGGGTCGGACCACGTGGATCGCAAGGGCGCGGTGGCGGAAGCGATCGAGGCGGCGATGGAGGAATGCGCGGACCAGGACACGGAGATCGTGTATCCGCCCCCTGGCGAAGTGGAGCACGATCCGATGCTTCGTCGGGTGACTCGAGCGCACGCGGAGTTGGATCGGAGGTTTGGTCCGAGCGCGATGCTGAGTCTGCCGTTGCGGGTGGAGGGGGACATGGTCGGGGTGATCCTGCTGGAGCGGGACGCGAAGGACCCATTCCCGATGCAAGCGGCGGGGCTGATGCGATTGATCTCCGAGTTCATCGGGCCGGCGGTGTGGACGCGGCGGCTGGCGGATCGGGGCATTGCCGCGGTGACGCGGGATCGAGTCCTGGAGTTCGGCGCGGTGTTGGTTGGACCGAGGTATACGGCCGCGAAGTTGGTCGGGGCGATGGTGGCGTTGGCGGTGGTGCTGGGCGTGGTGGTGCCGGTGCGGGACACGGCGCGTGCGGAAGCGGAGGTGAAGGCGGCGGTGTCGCGGACGATCGTGCCGCCGTTCGTGGGGTATCTGTCGGGCGCGAGCGTGAAGCCCGGCGATCGCGTGACGCAGGGACAGACGATCGCGACGATGGACGCGAGGGACTTGGAGAAGCAGATCGCGCAAACGACGGCGCATGCGGCGGCGCTGACGGTCCAGAGGGATGAAGCGTCGGGACAAGGGGACTTGGCGAAGCAGCGGATCGCGGCGGCCCAGTTGCAGGAGACGGAAGCGCAACTGGCGAGCCTACGGGATCGTCTGGCGCAGACGAAGATCGTGTCGCCGCTCACGGGCACGATCGGGCGAGGGGAACTGGACCCCTTGGTGGGCGCGAGGGTGGAGCCGACGCAGGCGATGTACGAGGTGATCACGGATGAGCGGGTGGTGGTGGTGGCGATTCGCGAGCGGGACGTGCACCGCGTGCGGGAACGGCTCGAGGCGGCAAAGAGCAAGGGCGAGCATCTGGAGGGCGAACTGACGCTGAAGGCAAGGCCGAGCGAGGCGTTGGGGCTGAAGGCGACGCGACTGCAACCCGTGGCGGAAGTCGTGCGAGGCGAGAACGTGTATCTGCTGGAGTGCGAACTGGTGGGCCTGGACGGGGAAGAGCAGCGGGCGCTCTTGCCGGGCGTCACGGGGATCGCACGGATGAAGACGGGCTGGACGACGACGGCGATCCGGGTGCTGAGGCCGCTGGTGGATGAACTGCGGATGCGATGGTGGTGGTGAGCGAAGGGTGGACGGTGCTGCGAGTTCTTGAGACCAATGCCGGCTCATCGTTCAGCGACTTGTGGTATCGCATCGGGGCGATGCGTCCTCGGTTGGCGTCGCACGCGCAGGTCATTCGACAGCGCTTCGGCGGTCGCACGGTGTTCGTGCTGGAGGACCCGGCGGGTGGGCAGTACTTTCGCGTGAGCGAGTCGGCACACTTTTTCCTTGGGTTGCTGGATGGGCGACGGACGGCGGACGAGGCGTGGCAGGCGAGCGTGGCCCAACTGGGCGATGCGGCGCCGACGCAGCGGGAGTGCATCGACGTGCTGGCGCGGCTGCAACTCTTCGGGCTGATCACCGGGGACTTGCCGATCGATCCGGACATGCTGGAGGTGCGGCGGTCGCAACTGCGCTCGCAGCGGGTGAAGCAGCGGACGGGGATGGGCCTGGCGCCGAGCATCCCGTTGTTGAATCCCGAACGATGGCTGGAGCGATGGTCGGGGGTCCTGCGCGGGGTGATCTCGCCTTGGGGTCTCTTGGCGTGGATTGGGGTGGTGGTGTGGGGGCTGTTCGAGGTGGGCTCCAAGTGGGGCGATCTCCTGAGCGGATACAACACGCTGATCGATCCGACGAACCTGCTGATGGGCTCGGTGGTCTTTCTGTTGCTGAGGGCGTGGCACGAGTTCGGACACGCGGCGACGTGCAAGGGGCTTGGTGGGCGCTGCACGGAGGTGGGCGTGATCTTCATGCTCTTCGTGCTGCCATTTCCGTATTGCGACACGTCGAGCGCGTGGCGATTTCCGCAGGTATGGAAGCGCGTGGTGGTGTCGGCGGGCGGGATGCTGTTCGAGACGTTCGTGGCCGGGATCGCGGCGGTGGTTTGGGCGAGGACGGACGATCCGTTCGTGCGGTCGATCTGCTTCAATATCATGCTGATCTCAGGGTTCACCACGCTGGTCTTCAACCTGAACCCGCTGCTGAGGTATGACGGGTATTACATCCTCTCGGACCTGACGGGCGCGGCGAACCTGTGGCAGCGTTCGCGGGACTTGTGGCGATTCCTGATCGAGAAGTACGCGTTCAAGTCGCCCGCGGCCATGCCGCCGTTCGTGCGTGATCGGGCGGAGTTCTGGCTGCTGGTGACGTATGGCGCGCTGTCGTATCCATATCGGCTGGTGGTGTCGTTCGGGATCATCCTGGTCGTGTGGTCGAACGAGAGTTACTCGACGCTCGCGCCCGTGCTGGCGATCGTGGCGGGGGTGGCGTTCCTGCTGTGGCCCGCGATGAAGGGGGTGACGTACCTGGCGACCTCATCGAAGTTGCTCGGACGGCGCGGGCGGGCGGTGGGCGTGACGACGGCGTTCGTCGGCGTGGTGGTGCTGGCGCTCGGGGTCCTTCCGTTTCCGGACGAGGGGTATGCGCCGGGGGTGGTTCGGGCGGAAGATCAACTGGTGCTGCGAACGCTCGAAGACGGCTTTGTGGAGCGGGTTCACGTGCGGGTGGGACAGCGCGTGGCGAAGGGTGACACGATCGTGACGCTGCGGAATCCGGACCTGATGCTGGAACTGGCCAGCGCGGAGGCGAGGCTGAGACAGGCGGAGGGCGAGTTGGATGCGGCCGCGACGAAGCGGCTCTCGGAGCGCGAGGTGGCCGAACGCTCACGGGAGGCGGCGCTCGCGGCGTGGGAGCGTGCGCAAGCGAGGGTCGACGCGCTCGTGCTGAGATCGCCGATGGACGGCACGTTCGCGGCGGTTTCGGGGACGGACGTGGAGTTGCGCAACTTGGAGGGCAAGTTTTCGGTGAAGGGATCGATCGTGGGCGTGGTGGCGACCTTTGATCGGATGATCGTGCGTGCGACCATGGCGGATCGGGATCAGGCGTATGTCTTTGCGAGCGGGACGTGCCTCGACGCGATCACGCCCTCGGTGCGGATTGCCGGCATGGCCGGGCGGGAGTTTCCGGCGACGCTGATCCGGGTGGCTGGAGCGGGCTCGCGGAAGATCTCGGACGAGGCGCTCGGGAGCGCGGCGGGTGGCGAGGTGCTTTTGGACCCCGGCGATCCAAAGCGGCAATCGACGCTCGCGTCGCAGTTTGTGCTGGAAGTGAGGCCGCGGTTTGATCAGCCACCGCCCGCGGGGGTGCGTGCGCGGGTCCGGCTCGGCATTGCATCTCGTCCGTTGTTCGCGCAATGGTGGCGGCGTGCGTCGCAGTTGTTCACGGAACGTTCGCAGATGTGAAGCGCACGGCGTCCGCGGGAGCGAGGGATGGTGTTCATGGGAGAAGGCTTGGCTCTCGTTGGAAGGACGGGGTGAACGTCGGATGTTGCAATCGTCGGCCACTCCAATCTCGCTGTCGGATTCCAACCCGCGATCGCGCGAGGAGGTCTCGGATCGCCTGTGGGCGGCCTTGGTGCCCGTCGGACGTCGTCGGCAACCGACGCGAGGGGCGGACGTGTTCGGGGAGTATGCGCTGGGGGTGATGAGGCGATGGCGGGCTCGACGGCTGGATTGGGCACGAGCGGATCGGATCCAAAGGCGCGCGAACGCGCTGCGGACGCAGAGCGAAGGCGCACTCGACGCGACGATCGCGGCGGCGCGGGATCGCTTGCTGGTGTCGGCGGGGGACGCGAGCGCGGTGGACGAGGCGTTTGCCGTTGGGTATGAGGCGCTGCGTCGGGAACTTGGGCTCTCGCTGCATCGGGTGCAGGTGCTTGCCGCGCTCGCGATGCATGAAGGTTGCTGCGCGGAACTGGCGACGGGGGAGGGGAAGACGGTGACGGCCATCCTACCTGCGGCACTGGCGGGGTGGACTGGGCGAGGGGTTCATGTCATTACGGTGAACGACTACCTGGCGCGACGCGACGCGGAGACGACGCGGGGCGTGTACAAGCGACTGGGTCTGCGGGTCGGGGTGATCCAGGAGACGATCTCGAACGACGAACGGCGGGAGGCGTATGCCGCGGACGTGACGTATTCGAGCGACAAGCAGGTCATCTTTGATTACCTCCGGGATCGGCTGGTGGCGCCGCTGGCGCCTCGGCTGACGCCGTTGCTTTTGGACGAGGTCTTTGGTGGAAAACGTGACACGAGCGATGGCGCACGATGGCTTGCAGACGGAATGACCGGGGGATCGGGTGCGTCGAGATCGGGGGGAGACTGGTCGCGGCGGGTGGTGCAGCGTGGGCTGCATGCGGCGATTGTGGACGAAGCGGACAGTGTTCTGGTGGACGACGCGGTGACGCCGGCGATCATCAGCGGAGAGGCGGAAGGGCGAGAGAGCACGAACGCCGGCGTGTTTCGGCTGGGCGCGCACGTGGCGCGAGAGTTGAAGGAGGGGGAGGACTATCGCGTTGATCGCGAACTGAGACGGGTGACGTTGACGGAAACGGGGAAACGCACGCTGGGACGGATGGCGGAGTCGTTTCCATCGTTTTGGGCGGGTCCACGTCGCCGCGAAGAACTCGCGCAGCAGGCTCTCACGGCGAAGGAGTTGTATCGCCTCGGGGACGACTACGTGATCCAGGACGGCCAGATCCAACTCGTGGATCGATCGACGGGTCGTATCTTGCCCGGGCGGCAGTGGCAACTGGGCATGCACCAGGCCGTGGAGGCGAAGGAGGGGCTGGAGATCACGCCCGAGCGACGGACGACGTCGCGCTCGAGTTACCAGGCATTTTTCCAGCGCTATCGGCGGCTGGCGGGGATGACGGGGACGGCGCGGGAGGTGGCGAACGAGTTGTGGCGTTGGTATCGCCTGCCGGTGGTGCGCATCCCGACGCACAAGCCGGTGATCCGGGTGCACCATGCCGATCGCGCGTTCGCGACGATGGACGAGAAGTTCAAGGCGGTGGCGGAGCGAACGATCGAACTGCACCGCCTGGGTCGTCCCGTGCTGGTGGGGACGCGGAGTGTGACGGACTCGGAGCGTGTGGCGGAGATGCTGCGCGAGCGCGGGGTGGAGTGCAGCGTGCTGAATGCGACGCGAGAAGCGGAAGAGGCGGGGATCATCGCCCGCGCGGGGCGAGCCGGCGCGGTCACGGTCTCGACGAACATGGCGGGGCGAGGGACGGACATCATCCTCGATCCGGCGGCGCGTCAGGCCGGCGGGCTTGCGGTCATCGCGACCGAGCGTCACGACGAGCAGCGTGTGGATCGGCAACTGTTCGGACGAGCGGGGCGGCAGGGGGACCCCGGATCGGCGGAGGCGTTCGTCTCGCTCGAAGATCAACTCGTGCAGCGGGCGGGGCCCAAGATGCTTCGCTGGCTCACGGCCCACGCTCGGGGATCGGGACGGGAGTTCCTTGCGCGCATGCTGTGGCGCGTGTCACAGCGGATTGCCAGTGGGCGCTGGGCGCTCATGCGAGCGGAGGCGGCGAAGGCCGAGGCGTGGCTGGATACGGCGATGCACGGCGTGACGCGTTGAAGGTTGGTTAGAAAGGCAGGTCTTCGGTGGTGACGACGTCGTCGGGAGTGTTCATCTGGGCGTCGGGGCCGGCGCTCCGCACGCTCATCTTTGTGGCCGCGCCAACGTCCTGGAAGGAGATGGCGACCATAGTGCCCCACTGGTCGGTGATGGTGGGCGCGGGGGCTTCGAGGTCGGCGACGGAGGCCGGGAGTTTGTTGTAGGTCTGGCGGTACTGGGCGGCGAGGGAGGCGATCTGCTTGGTATTGAGTTGCGAGGCGAGGGCTTTGCCGCTCTTGCGTGAGTTGGCCACCGCCCCCACGTACCCACCACCGCCCCCCCCACCACCCCCACCACCGGCGCCCGCGCCGGGGGTGATTGTGCTGCCGCCGCCCATGCCGAAGAGGAGATA
This sequence comes from uncultured Phycisphaeraceae bacterium, assembly GCA_964543905.1. Taxonomy (GTDB): domain Bacteria; phylum Planctomycetota; class Phycisphaerae; order Phycisphaerales; family UBA1924. The sequence goes on along the minus strand of CAZIZO010000018.1, from coordinate 10,151 downwards.
AAGGACGATAGCGGCGACGACGAGGAGAGCGAGGAGACCAAAGGCCATGTTTCCACGGCGTGAGGCGTGGCGGGGAGGCACGGATGCGGATTGGGGGTGCGTCGTCATGGCGAACGTTAGGAACGGCTCGGGCTCGTCGGGGTTTACTTCGTGCTTGCCGCTTCGTTCCAGCGCTTGAACGCCGGGAGATTGCGCCGTAGATCATTGAGCAAACCCGCGACAACGAGTTGGTTCTGCGCGTTCTGGGAGACGATCATGAGTGAGCCGAAGCCGAGGATCCAACCTTCTTCGCCGCCGTTGTTCGCCCAAGTGTCCGGGGCGACGTTTGAGGTGATGACCCTCTGGAGGTCATCGTGCATCTTGGAGTCGGGCTGCAGCGGTGGAAGGGCATCGAGAAACGGGGTGAGGTCGTAGACGATCGGATTCCGGGAAGGGACCTTGTGGACCTCCTCGGCGCCGCGCACCGGGCTTGCGAGCAGGGAGAGAAAGTCTCTGATTTCGAGATGTAGAGGGAGTGGACCGGACACAAGCACGCGGTTGCCGAGCCAGGCATGCCGCGCGCTCTCCCCGCCGTTCTCGACCCAATCGCTGGGACGCACGCTCGCGACAAGGACCTTGGCGAAACGGTAGAGGATCTCGTCCCTCGCGAGCGGCGTCCAACGGAGGCTGTCACGGATCGGCGATGGCGAGTTGGTGCGATGCGTGGCGATCAACTGGCACTTGTGTTGATCTCGCCGCGTTGCGGCATCAATCCACAGCCCGACATCGAACCCTCGCACCTCAGTTGGCCTCGGGTCGAGGCCTTTCTCACACCTCAAGCGATCGCCGATCCTGGTCCACTTGAGCCAGACGGGAGTGGGCTTTGCGGCGAGCACGCGATCGATCGCGACTCGGGCCGAGAGCGAGCGTGTGTCGAACCCAACCGCGTCGGTCTTGAGGATCTTGCCTTGCCACATCGATTCCCAATCGACCTCGACGGTCGTCCCCATCGCGTTGCCCACCTCGTCGAACAGTTGCTCCATCTCTGGAATCGACCGATCGCTGGGCAACTTTGCCGCGTCGAGCGTGCGGAGGATGTCTTCTTCGCCGCTGGGCATGACGGCCTCGCCCTTGGTGACCAGATAATGGCGCACGCGGCGTTCGAACATCTCGCTTTGCCACATGGGGATGGGCTCTTCGACGCCGCGTCGGACGAGTTCCTGGGCGAAGGGGGAGGAGGCCTTGGGTCCGAAGAGCAGGGTTTCTTCGGTCCACTGCTTGACGTGCTCTTCGCGGCAGAACTGGAGGAGGGCCCAGGTTGGAACGAGGCGTGCGGGGCCGTTACGCACGGCGTCGGGGAATCGCTTGGTCCACGGCGCGGCGGCGAGGAGGGCAAGGGCGGCGATCGCGACGCCCCATTTTCGATGCGTGCCATGGAGTAGTCGCTCGTGGGGAGTGACGTGGCCGCACTCGGGACATTGGACTGGGACGACGGCGGCCTGGAGGTCGTACCAGCACTTGGGGCAACGTCGGCGGCCCTTGGCTCGGTCGGCCAAGAGGGCGCGGTAGAGGAGCCAAAGACCAAGTGCGGCAAGGGGGATGGCGACGAAGACCCACCAAGAGTTTTCAAGCCATTTGGCGAGTCCTTGCATGGAGCATGAGACTCGCCCGACGCGTTGAAGTTCCAAAACCTACGCTTGGGACATGGCTGAATCGGCTGGAAACTCGGATGGAAGAGAGACTTCGCGGGGGGCGTCGGGTGGGGCGTCTGCGAACGCGTTTGAGAACGGACAAAGCGTGCGCCCCACCCAGCACCCTCCCTCGGAGAAAGGGAGTGTGGCGGACTCGAAGGGCGAGAAGAAAAAACCGTTGATGCGCTCGCTGGGCGAGTTTGTGGGGCACATTGCGAAGGGGATCACCACGGACCCGAGCAAGCCTGCCGCGAAGCGGCAGACGGTGCGGGAGCGCATCGAGGAAGAGACCCGCGAGACGCCGGAGGGCAAGGTGATCTTGCGGCGGACGACGATCGAGGAGATCGAGGTGCGGCGGGATGGGGCGGGGCCGTCGGCGAGGGGCGGCTGAGGAAGAGTCGTGTGCTATGCGTAGGGGTTTCAGGGACGGGAGAGGAGGACGAACCCTCCTCGAGCGCCTCCCTTCGGGTGGGGGAATGAACACGATGATCGTGGCGTCGCACGTTCGAAAGGCGGACGCGGCGATACGCGAGCGGGTTCACATCGAGTAGAACCCGCCGCCCATATCCTTGATCTTGCCCTGCTTCGCAAGTTCTTGCCAGACCTCGCGTGGAAACTGGTTGGGCGGGTTGATTCCGATGCCCGCGGCACTCCTTCCGGAGGTCATGGGGCGACCAGCGCCCAAGTGCGATTCCTGGTCGAGTTTGGTAAGTTTGTAGCGCTTTTTGAAGGCGTTGAACGCGGTTTTGAGCAGGACTTCTCGCTCGGTGTCGGGCGAGGGGGTGCCTGGGGCGTTGGCCGAGGTGGGATCGGTGGACATGCGGGGAAGCGTAGAGCGGGCCGACGTGGGAGGAGCGTTCACTTCACGCCGGCCAGTTTTCGCACCGTGGTGTCGAAGGTGCGGACCATGTGATTGTGGATGCCGTAGCAGATGAGGAAGTACATGGCGGCGGCGAGGAGGCAACCGAGTGCAAGGACGACGCGAGATTGGGCGAGGCCGTTGGCTCCGACCGCGCTGGCGAGGGCCTCGTCGGGAGTGATGCAAGCACTGACGAGTGAGGCGGGGCTGAGGGCGGCGAAGATGGGACCGACGACGTTGATGCCGCTGCCGGCTTGCCAGGAGCAGAGCCCCATGACGCCGGCGACGGCGCCGAGGATTCCGACGGTGACGACGACGGAGCCGATGGTGCCCTTGCTGCGGAGGGATTGGTTGAGCCCGAGCATGACGCAGAAGGCCATGAAGGGGAGGATGACGATGGGTGCGAGGAGCCCGGCCTCGGGCAGGACGATGGGAAGGGGCGAGTTCTTGGCGCCGACGGTTCGAAGCACGGAGACGCCGTGCGGATGCGCGAATCCATCGAAGAGGACGTAGAGGCCTGCGAGGAGGAGGGTCCCGAGCGGGACCGCGAGGAGGGGGAGGAGATAGGCGAGCAGGCCGCGGAGTTTGCCCTTGAGATAGGCGGAGGGTGTGATGGGCGTGGTGAGGAGGATGTCGAGGGTGCCGTCCTCGCGTTCGCGTGAGATGGCGGTGCTGGCCATGTTGATGGCGACGAGGGTAATGACGGCAAGTTCGCCCCAGACGGTGGCGGTGAGGGCGAGTTGGAAGGTATTGGTGTTGGCACCCGGGTTGGTGTCGTCGTAACTGCTGACGCGGTGCAGCGCGATGAGCACGATGCCGAAGATGGCACCGGCGGCGACGAAGCCCCAGCGGGCGATCGTCTTGCCGAGGGTTGCGTTCCGGGCGGCGGCCTCACGCCAGGCGATGGGGTTGGTCCAGACGGTGCGGGGAGGGCGATGCTCGGCGCCGGCGACGCCGAAGCCGAAGAGTTTGCGATACCACGGGATGGCGCCACTTTCACTTCCGAACGACTGGAGCCCGCCGAGGCGTGCGGTCGCAATAGAACCGAAGACGAAGAAGAGGCTGAGGAGAAGGCTGGCGTAGCACCATGTTTGGACCGGTGTTTCGAAGAGCCAGGCGGCGACGCCGCGATATGTACCCGGGGCCGCACGAGGATGGGAGGAAGGCTCCAGGAGGGCGTTGAGGGTGAGAAAGGGATTGAGTGCGGTCATGGCGGTGATGTTGCCGCCGAGCACGGACTTGCCCGTGGAAGCGAGGTACTTGTCGATGGCCCAGGTCAGGGCGAGGTAACTGACCACGCAGACGTAGAAGACAAAGAAGGCGCGTTTGCCGGCCTGACGACTGACGGAAAGCGCAATGGCGATCGCGCCGACGAGGATGGCGGCGCAGGCGGCGATGAGGTAACTGCCGAAGATGGACTGCCAGGGGACGCCGCCGAAGTATTGGGTGAGCGCAAAGAGGGGGAGGCTGGCAAAGAGGAGGGCGAGGACGAAGAAGAGTCGGCCAAGAAGATTGCCCAGGACGATCTGGGTGGCGCTGAGGGGGGTGGTGAGGAGGACTTCCCAGGTGCGTGGATTGGCCTCCTGAGCGATGGCGCCGCCCATGAAGACGGGGGCGAGCACACAAATGAGGAAGATCTGGAGGTACGAGATGCTGGTGAAGGCGCCGGCGGCGGCGGCGGCGAGGTCGCGATAGTTCAGCGCCCCGCCCTTGGTTCCCAGGATGAGGAGCCAGAGCAGCGCGAGGATCAGCACGCCCAGATAGGCACTGCGGATGTACATGTGGCGCGTGCGCCGAGAGGCGTTCTGCACCAGACGCACGGCGATCGGATTCGTGGGCCCCAGGCGGAGGAGCCATCGGAGGATGACGGGCATGCTGCGAGATGGTACCGGGACCGACGACGAGGGGTTCGAGAAAGGCGGGCGGAGGCGAGGCCCAAGGTGGGCGGATCAGTGCGGAGGGAGGTACGTCAGGGAGCCGCCCGGCCCGAGCGGGAAGCCCGCGGCATACCAAAGCAGGAGGAACCCGGTCCAGACGGCGAAATAGACGACGGAGTAGGGGAGCATGAGGGCGATCTGGGAGCCGAGGCCCGCGCCCGGCTTGTACTTCTGAAGGACGGCGAGGACGATGAGGGCGTAACTGTTGAGGGGCGTGATGACGTTGACAACGCTATCGCCGATGCGATAGCAGGCCATCATGAGTTCGGGGCTGATGCCGACGAACATGAACATGGGGACGAAGATGGGGGCCATGACGGCGAACTTGCTCATGAGGCCGCTCATCGCGAAATCACCAAGGACAACGAGGAAGACAAAGGCGACGATGAGGATGGGGACGGGGAGGCTGGCGTCGACGAGGAGTTGCCCGCCGGCGTAGGCGAGCATGCGGTCGAGTCGCGTGTACTTGAAGTACTCGACGAACTGCCCGAGAAAGAACATAATGACCAGGACGGGGACGATGGAGCGAACGCCCGACTGCATGGCCTCGATGAAGTCCTTCTGCGAGCGGAGGGTGCCGACGACGATGCCGTAGGCCATCCCGGGCAAGAGGAACACGAAGAACATCATGGGGACGATGACGTGGGCCCATCGGTGGCCCGGTGACTCGACGAGGCGGAGTGCACCGGGCGAGTCGCCCTTGAGCGCGTCGCGGGGCCCGCTGATCAGGACGTGCCCGTTGGCGAGGGTCTGCTGGCCTTCGCCGTGGAGCGGCGCGCCGGGAATGAAGATGAGGGCAAGGAACGCGCCCGTGACCAAGATCATGGTGGCGAGGGCGGCGAGGAGGCCCCGCTTTTCGAGCGAGGTCAGCGACATCGACTGGATGGTCTGCTGATCGGTGCTCGCGCCCCGGGCTTTCTCGGCGGCGAGGAGCCGAGGCTCGACGATCTTGTCGGTGACGAGCCAACCAGCCAGCATGAGGACGAGGACCGAGGCGGCCTTGAAGAACCAGTTGGCCGTGGGGAGGACGTCGCGTTCGGGGTCGATAATGTGGGCGGCTTGTTGGGCTTGCCCGGCCATGAAGGTATCGGAAGCATTGAGGCTAAAGCCGGCGCAGAACCCGCCCGCGACTCCGCTGAACGCGGCGGCGAGGCCGGCGATGGGTGAACGCCCCATGGCGGCGTAGAGCGCGGCGGCAAGGGGAGGCAGGATGATGTAGCCCGCATCGCTCGCGAGCGAACTGTTCGCGCCGATCATGATGATGATGGGCGTGAGCAATCGCTTGGGCGCGATCTGGGCGAGCCCGCGCATGGCGGCGCCGAACATGCCGAACTTTTCGGCGAGGCCGATGCCGAGAATGCTGACGAAGATGAGCCCGAGCGCGGGGAGGTGCGTGAAGTTGCGGAGCATCGACGAGAACATCCAATAGACCCCCTCGCTTGTGAGGAGTGTCCGCGGCGCGATGGGATCGCCCTTGGGCTTCAGGGTGATCTCCGGTCGCCCGTTGGCATCGAGCATGGGGACTTGGATGGGCGTGCCGTCGGCGTGTCGTTCGACGTGACCATCGGGCCCAACCTTGTCGACGAGTTGGACGCTGGGCTGCACGGGCTGGACGGTCCAGCCGGCGGCATCGCCGATGGCGGCGATGAGGATGACGACGCCCGCGAAGAGGGCGAAGAGGATCGCGGGCTCGGGGATCTTGTTGCCGAGGCGTTCGATGAGGTCGAGGATCCCGCTCGTTGGACCAGCGTTCGCAGGAGGCGCTTGTTTCATGGGAGTTCCCTGAGAGTGGGCAGAATCTAGGCGCGTGACGAGGGGTAAACACGAGCATGATTCGAGGAGGAAGCGGAGTTGCGGATCGTGAAGGCGATCGCGTGCGGCGGGTTGATGGAGCGTCAAAGAAAAAAGGGCCGGAGCGCGTGCTCCGGCCCTGTCGAGAGACGACGAGTGCTTTGTTACTTGGGCTGTTCCTTGGGCGGATTCTCGGGCGCCGGGGTGCGACCCGGGCCGACGATCTTGGACGGATCGAACGGGAGTTGGCTGGGATCGACCGGAGTCATCTTGACACCGGGCGAGGAGCCCTTGATCTCCACGCCGGGCTGACCTTCCGCGCCGGGGCTCATCGCGGGCGCCGGGGGCGGCGGGGGCTCGACGTCCATGACCTCGAACTCGTAGTAGAGCGTGGCGTTCGGCGGGATCTGGGCGCGACGATTGCCCTGCTCGCCAAAGCCCAGCGCGGCGGGGATGACGACGCGGCGCAGGTCACCCTTCTTGACCCCTTCCAAGCCCTTGGCGATGCCCATGGGCATGGGGCTGCCAACGACGAGGACGTACGGCGCGTTCCGCTCGCGGGAGGTGTCGAACTGCTTGCCATTGGCAAGAGCGCCGGTGTAGTGGACGGCGATGCGACCGTCGGCGACGGCGGCGTCGCCCGTGGTCGGGTGCATGTAGTCGATGATGGTGAGCCCATCGGAGGAGGTGGTGGCCTTGACGTTGGGGGTGGTGCGGGTGAAGGAGTACTTCTCGCCGGCGCCGGATCCCCAGACGACCTTGCCGTCGGCGGCGAGACCACGGTCGATGGTTTCCAAGGTGCTGCCGCTCACGCTGAACTCGCTGGTCATCTCGACGGCGCCGTCGCGTGCGGTGGGATAGGGGTAGGGCGTCTTGCCGGAGAGTTTCTCGCCGGAGTTGGTGACGTCCATGTCGAGGGTGCCGATGAGATTCTTGGTGTCGATGGCGGGGAAGGCGGCGGGTGCGGCCCAGGTGCCGGTGGCGCTGGGCATGTCGCCGGCGGGCGTGCGGAACTCCATGGTGCGGAGGCGGAGTTTGTCGCCCTTCTTGTAGAACTGCCAGACGGCCTGGCGGAAGGGCTTGTGGAGGGCGTCCTCCCGAGCGGCTTCGACGTAGAGGGTGTTGGCGAGCCCTTCGACGCCGACGTGGGCCACGCTGAGGACGACGTTGGTGCGGCCCGCGTGGTCGCCTTGCTGGACGGGGGCGGAAGTCTTCCAACTGCCGATGAGCATCTTGGCGGCGGCCTCGATGTCAGGGCTGGTCCAGGTGGGCGTGGGGGCCTTCTTCTCCGGGGCAGGGGCGGGGGCGGGGGCGGGGGTCACGGCCGCGGGGTCCGCCTTGGCAGGTTCCTTGGCGTCTTGGGCGAAGGTCGCCATCGGCATGCACATGCCCGTGGCCACCACCAACATCGCGATCATGTTCTTCGTCTGTTTCATAGGCTTGCACCGGGGAATACTCAGGCTCGGGCGGGGCGGAATCCTTCTTCCCGGCCCCGTGCGGCCCGCACACGCGGGCCGCCCTGCTTGATATCGTGCTGGTACGGCCGACCATCGGCCGCGGTTTGATCCGACTCAGGCCAACTCGGGGAACAACTTGCGGACGACGCCGACGAGGTCCTTGACGTGGCTGATGGACTCGTCCATGAACTTCTTTTCGGTGTCGTTCATCTTGAAGGTGAGGACCTTCTCGACGCCCTTGGCGCCCAGGACGCAGGGGACACCGACAAAGTAGCCTCGACCCTTCTGGCCGGGCGCGACGCCGAACTCGTCCTCGCAGTAGGCGGCGCAGGGGATGACGCGTTTCTTATCGCGGACGATGGATTCGACCATCTCGATCGTGCCGCTGGCGGGGGCGTAGAAGGCGCTGGTGCCCATGAGTTTGACGATCTCGCCGCCGCCGCCCTTGGCGCGTTCGACGCAGGCGCTGATCTTGTCGGCGGGGAGGAGGTCGCTGATGGGGATCCCGTTGACGCTGGTGAGGCGCGGGAGGGGCACCATGTCGTCGCCGTGCCCGCCGAGGAGGAGGCCCTGGATGTCCTCGACGCTGACGCCGAGTTCCATGGCGAGGAAGGCCTTGTAGCGGGCGACGTCGAGGGCCCCGGCCTGGCCCATGACGCGGTGGGCCGGGAATCCCGTCACCTTCCACGCGACGTAGACCATCGCGTCGAGGGGGTTGCTGACGACGATCACGATCGAGTCGGGGGCGTATTTCTTGATGTTCTCGGCGCAGGACTTGACGATCCCGCTGTTGATCTGCACAAGATCATCGCGGCTCATGCCGGGCTTGCGCGGCAGGCCGGCGGTAATGACGACGACGTCGCTGCCGGCGATGTCGGCGTAGTCGAAGGTCCCCGTGACCTTGCAGTCGAACTTCTCGATGGGCCCGCAGCAGAAGAGGTCGAGGGCCTTGCCCCTGGGCATGTGGAGTTCGGGCTTGTCCTTGTTGGGGATGTCGAGGAGGACGATGTCGCCGAGTTCCTTGGCGGCGGCCCAGTGGGCGCAGGTGCCGCCGATGTTACCGGCGCCGATGATGGAGATCTTTGCACGCTTCATGGGGGAATCCTGAACGAAGGGGACGGGAGAAACCAAGGGGGGGATGATAGGCGTTGGGGGCGGGGGCTTGAAGAGACGCGGAGACGGGAAGCCCCCCACGTCCCCCGACGCCGACGCCGACCCGCCGATCGCGCGGGTCGGCGATTCGTGGGCGAGGTCCGTCGCGGCCGTCGGCCGGCGTGGTCAAGGGCTCTGGCCGAACCAGCGGCGGCCCAGCCAGCGCGAGACGTTGACGAGCGCGATCAGTGCGGGCACCTCGACCAGCGGGCCGACGACGGCGGCGAACGCGACGCCCGACTGGACGCCGAAGACACCGATGGCGACCGCGATCGCCAGTTCGAAGTTGTTCCCCGAGGCCGTGAAGGCGAGCGTGGCGCCGCGCTGGTAATCCGCGCCGGCCTTCCACGCCATCCAGAAACTCGCGAAGAACATGAGGGCGAAGTAGAGGAGCAGCGGCAGGGCGATGCGGAGCAGGTCCAGCGGGAGGCGGAGGATGGCGTCGCCCTTGAGGCTGAACATCGCGACGATGGTGAAGAGGAGCGCGATGAGCGTGATGGGGGCGAGGCGCGGGATGAGCCGCCGTGTGTACCACTCCTCGCCCTTGATGGGCCGCAGCACCGCGCGCGTGACGACCCCGGCGGCGAAGGGGAGGCCCAGGTAGATGGCCACGCTCTGCGCGAGTTGCCCGATGGTGACGTGCACCTCGGCCCCGCGCAGCCCGAAGAGGGGCGGGAGCACGGTGATGAAGACCCAGCCGTAGAGACTGAAGAACAGCACCTGGAAGATGCTGTTGAAGGCCACCAGCCCCGCGGCGTACTCGGGGCTGCCCCCGGCGAGGTCGTTCCAGACCAGGACCATGGCGATGCACCGCGCCAGCCCCACGAGGATGAGGCCGAGCATGTACTCCGGCTTGTCGCGCAGGAGGGCCGCGGCCAGCCCGAACATCAGGAGCGGGCCCACGACCCAGTTCAGCAGCAGGGAGACGGCCAAAACCTTGCGGTCGCGGAAGACCGCCGGCAGTTTCTCGTACCGCACCTTCGCGAGCGGCGGGTACATCATGAGGATCAGGCCGATGGCGATGGGGAGGTTGGTCGTCCCCACCGAGGCGCTGTTGAGCACGCGGCTCACGTCCGGCACCAGCCGCCCGAGCGCGACGCCCGCGGCCATCGCCAGGAAGATCCAGAGCGTCAGGTAGCGGTCCAGGAACGAGAGACGCCCGGCGCGGCAGGGGACGCAGGCTTCGGACGCGGCGATCGTGCTGGGCGTGGGGGGGTGCGTGGGGGGCGGGGGGGGCGTGGGGGACGGGGCGGCGGTCACGACCATCCTCCAAGGCGAGTGGCTT
>CAZIZO010000017.1:0-65816 GCA_964543905.1 uncultured Phycisphaeraceae bacterium | reverse complement strand
ACGCTCCCGGCTCCGCAAGCCATCCCCCAAACCCCGCCACCTACGCCCCAGATCAACCGAACGCGGAGCACTCCCCGCACCTCCCCCGCCCAACCCCTCGCCAACAACGATCGTCGCCGCGAGCGAGACACTCCCCGAGTCGCGCCCCCGTCGCCCACGCCCGACTTCTCCAATCCCCTCTCGCCCGCCCCGCAAGCCCAGCCTCAGGCCGAGGCCTCTCGCCGCGGCCCGCGCGTCGAGTGGCAACCCCGCGCCCCACGCCCCGCCACCGGTGACCGCATCGCGCTCCCCCCCGACGCCCGACGCGATGGGGATGCCCCACGCGGCGATCCACGCGACCTTCGGGCGGACTTCCGCGACCACAACCGCCGCGACTTCCGCGACGATCGCGATCCCTCGCGCTATGGCTCGTTCGATCGCCACCCCGATCGACACGTCATCTACCCCAGCCGCCGTCCCGTCGAGATTCTCCGTCCTCACCGCCGAGTCGATCTTTCCATCGTCATCGGCTCGGGCCTCGCTTGGCGTCCTCGCTACGAACCCGTCTGCGAGCCCGTCCGCGTGGTGTGTCCACCCGTCACCTACTGCCCGCCCCGTCGCCACTGGTATCGCCCAGTCTACACCTCGTGCGCCTGGGATCGCTGGTGCGAGCCCCGCTGGACCTACAGCCCCTACACCCTCTTCCCCGCCCCCCTCTGGCCCGGCCCAACCTACACCTTCTCCACGTGGCCTTACTACTCCACAGGCTCCTCCCTCGGCATCTCGTTCTTCACCTCCCACTCAAGCAGCCGTGCGGCCGGCTCGTTCTTCTACTCCTCCCAGGCCCCGCTCTTCACCTCGTCGACCACCTTCTATGACACCAGTTCGCCCTGGTACTCCAGCGGCTCATCAACCCCCGGCTCATCAACCGCCGTCGAAACCTTCCGCGCCGACGCCTCGCCCAGCCTGACCCAGGCCCTCCCAACTCCCGCCGACACCGGCTCCGGCGCGATCCGCGTGCTCACCGACGCCGCCCCGCCCACGCCCCCCACCGGCTTCAGCGCCGTCCTGAAGCCCGCGTCCGTCACCATCTACCGCGCAAGCCACTTCGGCGGCACGCTCGCCTGGTCCGACTCTCCGTCCTCCATCCTCTCCACCGTCGCCTCTGCCAGTCGAGACGACCGCGCCGACGCCGCCGCCAACTTCTTGGGTCGCTCCCCCGCCGGCGCGTGGGAGGTCACCTACGAGAAATGGCGTCGCACCGCGATCGGCCCCGAACTCATCTGCCGCGCCGCCCTCCCCAACGAGGCCGGCTGGCGCGCCACCGTGGTGATCCGCCTCAAAGACGCCGCCATCGACCCCGTCGAACGCCTCCGTGCCGGACAACGCCTCAGCGTCTCTGGTTTCCTCGGCGAACTCACCATCGACGACCCCAATCACCCCGGCGGCCTCCTCATCCTCGAAGACGGCAAGATGAGCCCATAACCGTCCGCGCCGCCAACGTGCTCGACCCATCCTCGCTTCTTCCCGTCCCTCCGCAGACTTTCTGCGTCCCCACCTCCCCACTCCGCGTACAACTACAGGTCCAGCCGCACGCCGGGCGTTCCCGGCGTGCTTCCATCGGGGACCACCCGCACGGAGCCCGTGATGTCCAAGGCCGTCGTCGATCCCGCCGAACTCCGTCGCTTCGCGCAAGACCTCAAACGCTTCAATCAGAACCTGCGCGACCAACTCGGGGCGCTCCAGGCCCGCATGAACGACCTGTCCCAGACCTGGCGCGACCAGGAACAGAAGAAGTTCGCCGAAGAGTTCGAGCAAACCACCCGCGTCCTCGCTCGCTTCACCGAAGTCTCCGACAAGCACGTGCCCTTCCTCGTCCGCAAGGCCGAGAAGATCGAGGAGTATCTGCAACAGCGATAAGATCCACGGCAACACGGAGGCACGGCAAACGAAGACCATGGACGACCCGCGCCTCGATCTTCAACGTGCGTTGTTCGGATGTTGAGGTTTGGTGTTCCTCAGTGCCCCTCCGCTGAGCCCCATGCACGGCCCCGCCAAAGTCATCTCCACCCAGGCCCTCCTCGACGCCAAGGCCGCGCTCCTCGAGTTCGCCGCACAGGCCCACGCCGCCTACATCTCCGTCGACGCCGACGTCGCCCGCATGGGTGATCGCCTCCACCGCGAGTTGCCCGCCAAGTGGAAGGCCGAGTGCCGCAAGCGCCACGAGGAAGTCGAACAGTGGAAGATGGAGATCTCGCGCAAACGCCTCATCGCGGCCCCGGAGCCCGCCTCCGTGGTCTTCGAGCAAAAGAAGATGCGCCATGCCGAGGCCCGCCTGGAGATCGCCCGGCGCAAGGAAGCCAACACACGAAAATGGGCCATGGCGTGGGACAAGCAGGCCCAGCAGTACCGCGGCGCCTGCCGCGCCCTCAACGACGCGCTCGCCAGCGACATCCCCAAGGCCGTCGCCCGTCTCGAGGCCATGCTCAAGTCCCTCGAGGACTACGCGAAACTCGTCGCGCCCTCCGGCGATCCCGACGCCCTCGCCTCGCTTTCATCTGATAACCAAACAGAATCCGAATCAACGCGCCAGTGGTCCGACAGCGCCGACTCGGCATCCCCGAAGTCCTCCGCCGGTAGCACCTCGCAGCGTTCGCCGTCCCAGAACCAACCCGATAAGGACCCCCGCCCATGAGCGTCGGCGTGGCGAAAGGCAACCTCCTCGACGGTTTCAAGCAACTCCGCCTCCGATGGGATCGGATCAAGTCCACGTGGGACGACGACGCCCGCCGTCGCTTCGAGAAGGAGTGCATCGACCCCCTCGAGCCCGCCATCCATGCCGCCTTCAAGGGCTTCGATCACGTCAACGAACTGATGGCGGCCGTCCAACGCGACTGCATCGACGAGGAGCCCGTGTACTGACCCTCGGCACGACGCGCCGAAACGTGGCACAATACCCGTCCACACGACCAGGCCCCGCCGCGCCCCTGCGGCCCCGGCGAGAATCAACGCATGCCCGACGTCCCGCTGAGCGCCCGAGAACGAGCCGTCCTCCAACGCATCGCCGCGTTGGGAGCCACGCGCGCCCAGCGCGACAAGGCCTGGGCCGACCGCCGAACCGCCGAAGAACACGCCGCCGAGAAAGACCTCCGCGACGCGACCAGGAACATCGAGACGTCGTACACCAAGTCCGTCGAGGCCGCCGAGCGTCAGCACGCCCTCGCCCTCGACGAGGTTCGCCAATCCGGGCTGGAGGCGATCGACACCGCCCGCCGGCGCATGGATCGAGAACTCGCCGCCTTTGCCCTCGAAACCAACGCGCTCATCAGCGCCACCAACACCCAACTCGAAGAAGGTCAATGGCTCGCCGAGACCATGGTGGAATCGGGCGAGAAGAAGGCCAAGGAAGAGTGGAACGCCGCGCACGCCGCGATCCGGTCCAAGCAGGCCGAACTCGCCCGCATCCAGGCCGAGGCCGATTTGGCCCTCGCCAAGCGCGGGCACAAGCCCCTGGACATCAACCCGGGCGAATGGGCTGCCCCGGACCCCGCACACGCCTTGGGCGCGATGGACAGCGCCATCGCCCACGGACAGCAAACGCTCGCCCAACTCGCCGTGCGTCTCAAGCCCAGGTTCGCGCTCGGCACGCTCATCACCTTCGCTCCGTCCCTCGCCGGCGCCGCCGCGGGCTACCTCGTTGGCAAAGGCGACCCCAAGCCCCTGGCCCTCGGCGCGGGGGTCGGCCTCGGGCTGGGCCTCGCCATCATCCTCGTCCTCCACGCCATCGCCCGCGCCAAGGTCAGACCCATCGCCCGAGCGCTCACCGAAATCCTGGGCAAAGGCCTCGCCGCCAAAGACGCCGCCAGCACCCAGGCCGACGCCGACAAGGCCAAACGCTCCGCCGAGGCCAAGCAGCGCAGCACCAACGAGATCGCCCGTCTTCGCGAACTCCAGAGCACCCTCGCCGCCAAGGTCAAGCAACGACGCGAGATCGAAGGCCCCAAACTCCGCGAGCGCCACCAGGCCATCATCGCGGATTTTGAGAGAACCCACGACGAGAAACTCCGCGCGATGCACGAATCGCACCAGCAGCACCTCGCCGCGCTCGCCTCCCAGCGCGACCGCGGCCTCGCCGCCGCACGATCCACCCGCGACCAACGCCTCGCCGCCCTGTTCGACGCCGAAGCCCGCGAACGACAGGACCTCGACCGCACGACCGACGAGTCGCTCGCCGCCACCCACGCCGAACTTCGCGTGATCACCCAAGCGCCCGAAGTCACACCCCCGATCTGGTGCTCCTCCTCGGCGCTCACCTTCCCCTCCCTCGTCCCCAACGCGATCCGTCTTGGCCGCCTCGCCGTCGATCCGGCCGCGCTCCCGGGCGATCTGACCTCCCGCGGCCTCGCGCCCTTCGATCTCCCCTTGCTCCTCGACCTCTACTCCAAAGGCTCGCTCCTCGCCCTCGCCCCCGCCGAAGCCCGTGCCCATTCGATCAGGCTCCTCCAGGCCGCGATGCTCCGCATCTTGACCGACTTCCCCCCAGGCAAGGCCCGCTTCACCCTCATCGACCCCGTGGGCCTCGGGCAGAGTTTCGCCTCCTTCATGCACCTCGCCGACCACGACCCCGCCCTCGTCTCCGATCGCATCTGGACCGATCCCAAGCACGTCGAGCAGAAACTCACCGACCTCACCGAGCACATGGAGAACGTGATCCAGAAGTACCTCCGCAACGAGTACGCCAGCATCCAGGACTACAACGAGCGTGCCGGCGAACTCGCCGAGCCCTTCCGCTTCCTCGTCCTCGCCGACTTCCCCGCCAACGTCAACGAGCAAGCCGCCAAACGCCTCGCCAGCATCATCACCAGCGGCCCCCGCTGCGGCGTCTTCACCCTCATCGCCGCCGACTCCAAGCAGAAACTCCCCACCTCCATCCCCATCGCCGATATCGAACGCCACAGCAACGTCTACACCTGGAAGGACAACGCCTTCACGATCAAGGACGACGATTTCGCCCCGTGGCCCCTCACCCTCGACGCCCTCCCCGACGAGCCCCGCCTCATCGAGATCGTCAAGTCCATCGGCGCCGCCGCCAAGGACTCCTCCCGCGTCCAGGTTCCCTTCGACCACGTCGCGCCGCCCCGCGGCCAAGAGTGGTCCATCGACTCCGCCGACGATGTCCACGTCGCCCTCGGCCGCAGCGGCGCCAACAAAATCCAACACATCACCCTCGGCCCGGGCACCGCCCAGCACGCCCTCATCGCCGGACGCACCGGCTCGGGCAAGTCCACCCTCCTCCACGTCCTCATCACCAACGCCGCACTCTGGTATTCCCCCGACGAACTCGAACTCTACCTCGTCGACTTCAAAAAGGGCGTCGAGTTCAAACCCTACGCCACCCACAACCTCCCCCACGCGCGCGTCATCGCCATCGAAAGTGAACGCGAGTTCGGCCTCTCCGTCCTCCGCCGCCTCGACGCCGAACTCTCACGCCGCGGCTC
Source organism: uncultured Phycisphaeraceae bacterium (assembly GCA_964543905.1). Classification (GTDB taxonomy): domain Bacteria; phylum Planctomycetota; class Phycisphaerae; order Phycisphaerales; family UBA1924. The sequence continues at coordinate 60,339 of CAZIZO010000017.1, read as the reverse complement.
CCTCTTCCGCGACGTGGGCGTCCAGAACATGCCCGCCTTCCGCAAGTCCCAGCAGCAAGGCGGCCTCGCCGCCGACGCCGGGCCCGTCCCCCGGACCCTCCTCATCGTCGATGAGTTCCAGGAGTTCTTCGTCGAAGACGACAAGGTTTCACAAGAGGCCGCGCTCCTCCTCGATCGCCTCGTCCGACAGGGCCGCGCCTTCGGCATCCACGTCATCCTCGGCTCCCAAACCCTCGCCGGGGCCTTCTCCATCGCCCGCTCCACCATCGGCCAGATGGCCGTCCGCATCGCCCTCCAATGCTCCGAGGGCGACGCCTACCTCATCATGGGCGAAGACAACACCGCCCCCAGACTCCTCTCCCGCCCGGGCGAAGCCATCTACAACGACCAGTCCGGCATGATCGAGGGCAACAGCCCCTTCCAGGTCGTCTGGCTCAGCGAAGACACGCGCGACGACGCCCTCCGACTCCTCGCCGCCAAAGCCAATGCCTCCGATGCCCAACTCCCGCCCAAGGCCATCGTCTTCGAGGGCAACATCCCGGGCGACATCGCCCACAACCCGCTCCTCGCCGCCATCCTCGATCGCTCCGCACTCCCGCCCAACGAGCCCCGCCTCTGGCTGGGCGACCCCATCTCCATCAAGGACCCCACCGCCGCCGTCCTTCGCCGCCAATCCGGCGGCAACGTCCTCCTCATCGGGCAAAGCGATGACTCCGCCCTCGCCATGCTCGCCACCAGCGCGCTCAGCCTCGCCGCCCACCACGCGGCCCTCGCGCACGACGCCAACGCCGATACGCCCGACCCCAACACCCCTCCCTCCCCCGCCAAACTCGTCATCCTCGACTCCGGCGACGAGCACGGCGAGCGCACCCAGGTCTTCCAACGCCTCGCCAACGTCGCCAACCTCGCCAATCAAGAGCCTGCCCCGCTCTCCATCCGCGTCGCCACCCCACGCGACGTCGCCTCAGTATTGAGTGAGTTCGCCCAGGAACTCGCCCGCCGCGAATCCGCCGCCGCGGGCGAAAACGCCACCGGCCCCGCGGCTTCCGCAAGCGCTGCCCCCATGTACCTCTTCGTCCACGCCCTCCACAAGTTCCGCGACCTCCGCCGCGGCGACGAGTTCGACTTTGGCTCCAGCGACAAGCCCGAAACCCCCGCCCAGCAGTTCGCCAAACTCCTCCGCGAAGGCCCAGGCCTCAACATGCACGTCGTCGCCTGGTGCGACACCGCCGCCAACCTCGAACGCAGCGTCGAACGCCGAACCATGCGCGAGTTCGAGACCCGCGTCCTCTTCCAGATGTCCGCCACCGACTCGTCCTACCTCATCGAAAGCCCCGCCGCCAGCCAACTCGGCCGCCACCGCGCCCTCCTCTTCCGCGAGGAAATGGGCACGCATGAAAAGTTCCGCCCCTACGCCATGCCCAGACCCGAATGGTGGGACCTCGTCGAAGGCAAGATCAAGGCGGGGGGGCGGGTCTGAAGCCGTCCTTGGCTCCCCCGTGCCACCACCCGGCGTCTATGACGGGTGGTGAGTTCGCCTCCGAATTGCTAGAGAGGCCCGATTGCGCCGCGTTGCTGTAAGCCTGACAAACCCATCTCCACCGTGCAGTGACGCTCTTTGTGCGCACAGGAGCGCACGTCCCAACCCCGTTATCCCAGAATTCCTCGCGATCAATCGGCCTCGAGAAATCCTGCCCTTCGCGACGTTTGCGATCGCTTACGGACCGTTCGCGCGCGCACAAACGTGGTCCTCCGCACCCATATGGAGCACCACACAAAAAAAATCCTACGGGCGCATGCCCGTGCGCCCGCACGCACAACACCCTAACCCCGCCCACGTACACTCCACCATGCGCATCCTGAACACCATCCTCACCACCCTCGCCCTGACCGCCACCGGCGCCCTCGCCCAGGACGTCAAGGTCGAGAAGTACCAACTCAAGAACGGCATGACCGTCATCCTCCACGAGGATCACTCCCTCCCCGTCGCCACCATCAACACCTGGTACCGCGTCGGCGCCATCGACGAGCCGCCGGGCCGATCCGGCTTCGCCCACCTCTTCGAGCACCTGATGTTCATGGGCACCAGGCGCGTCGAGGGCAACAAGTTCGACGTCCTCATGGAGAACGGCGGCGGCGCCAACAACGCCTCCACCGACCTCCATCGCACCAACTACTTCTCGTGGGGACCGTCCAAACTCCTGCCCACGCTTTTGTGGCTCGACGCCGATCGACTCGAAGACCTCGGCGCCTACATGACCAAGGAAAAACTCGACCTCCAGCGCGACGTCGTCCGAAACGAACGCCGCCAGACGACCGAGAATCGTCCCTACGGCAAGGCCGAGGAGCACCTCAGCCGCCTCCTCTACCCCCCGTCCCACCCGTACCACTACGGCGTGATCGGCACGCACGAGGACCTCGAGGCCGCCACCCTCGCCAACGTCAAAGACTTCTTCGCCAACTTCTACGTGCCCAACAACGCCAGCCTCGTCGTCGCGGGTGATTTTCAAAGCGCGGAGGTCAAACCCCTCATCGAGCAACTCTTCGGCACGCTCCCCCGCGGGGCCGACGTGCAGCACAAAGCACTCGACACGCCGACCATCGGCAAGGTCGTTCGGTACACGATGATCGACAAGGTCGAGTTGCCGATGGTCATGATCGCCTACCACAGCCCCGCGGCCTTCAGCGAGGGCGACGCCGAGATGCAACTCGCCGCCCGCGTCCTGGGCGAGGGGCAGGCCTGCCGGTTGTACAAGAGGCTCGTCTACGACGACCAGATCGCCAGTTCCGTCAGCGTGGGCCAGTATGGCTATCCCTTCTCCTCGCAGTTCATCATCCAGGTCTACGCCAAGCCCGAGGCCGACCTCGCGCAGGTGGAGCATGCCATCGATGAAGAGATCGCCCGCTTCACGAAGGATGGCCCGACGACGGAGGAGTTGGAGGCGAGAAAGGCCGCGATCGAGTTGGGGGCGCTCTCGCAGTTGCAAAGCCTCCAGCGCAAGGCGGACCAGATGAACGAGTACGAGTACTACTGGGGCGAGCCCAACTCGTTCAAGCGCGACCTCGATCGGTTCCGCCATGCGACGCCCGAGGCGGTGAAGGCCTGGACCGCCAGGACGCTCACGCCCGCGTCGCGGGTGATCATGCGCGTCCTGCCCGAGACGCCCGAGCGGGCGCCGAGCGCGCGGGACACGCCGCCCAAGGCCATGAACTCGGGGACCTTCAGCCCCGCGGCGCCCGAGCCGTTCACGCTCAGGAACGGCATCAAGGTGATGCTGTGGACACGCCGCGATCTGCCCATGGTCGCGATGCGCGTGCTCGTGAAGCCGCCGAGCGCGATCGACAGCCCGGCGAAGGCGGGGCTCTCGCCGTTGATGGCGACGATGATCGAGCAGGGCACGGGCGCGTTGGACGCGCTCGCCTTCGAACAGGCGATGCAGTCGCTGGGGGCGCAGTTCGGCGCGAGCGCGGACCAGGAGACGGCGAGCGCCTCGCTCACCGTGCTCAAGCGGAACTTTGACAAGGCGCTCGCGCTCGCGAGCGCGGCCATCAAGTCGCCGCGCCTGGACGCCAAAGATTGGGAGCGCATCAAGGGCACCCATCTCGACGAACTCCGCCAAGCGGACGAGGAACCCAACGCGGTGGCCGCGAAGGTCGCGTCCCGATTGCTCTTCGGGGACGCGAACCCCTACGGCAAGCCCGTCGGCGGCACCGTGCAGACCGTCGAGCAACTCACGATCGAGGATGTCCGGGCGCACCATGCCGCCGTGCTCCGTCCGGAGTTCGCCACGATCCTCATTGCGGGCGATCTGAGCCTGCAGGACGCCAGGACATCGCTCGACGCGGCGCTGGGCGATTGGAAGAGTCCGCAGGCCCCCCCCGTCGGTGGTTCGCAGGGGGGGTTCGTAACTCCCCGCGCCGGCGACGCGCTACGGGTGGCGATCGTCGATCGCCCCGGCGCGGTGCAGACGGTCATCCGCTTCGCCATGCCCGGAGTTCCGTATGCCGACGCGTCGCGCATCCCCCGCACGCTGCTCGGCACCGTGCTGGGCGGGAGTTTCACGAGCCGCCTGAACCAGAACCTGCGCGAGAAGCACGGGTACACCTACGGCGCGCGATGCAACTTCGTCATGGAGCCCTCGGCGGGGTCGTTCGTCGCGTCCTCGAGCGTCAAGGCGGAGGTGACGGGCCCCGCGCTCAAGGAGTTCCTGGGTGAGATCGCCCGTCTTCGCGGCGGCGACATCAGCGACGAGGAGGCCGGCAAGGTGCGCGAGACCGTGCGCAACACCACCGTTTCGACCTTCGAGGGGCTGCAGGGCCTTCTCGGCGCGAACGCGCGCCTCGTCGAGTGCGGCTTGCCGCTGGACACCATCGCCAGGGACCTCGCCGCCATGGAGAAGGTCACGGCGGCCCAACTCAACGCGCTCGCTCGCCCCGCGATCCCGCTCGAGCAGGGCGTCCTCGTGCTCGTCGGCGACAAGGGCCTTATTCTGGAGCAGATCAAGGGCATCGACCTGCCCGTGCCGGTCCTGCTCGATGCCAACGGGGACGCGGTGAAGCCGTGAGACGGGCGATTGGAGTACTGTCGGCGTGCGTGCTGGCGCTGGGCGGGTGCGCGAGCGCCCCGCGCGAGGGTGATTCATCCTGGCGATCGCGGCGGGTGCGGACACCCGGGCCGCTGGCGCTGGTCGATGCCGAGTCGCCCGCGTGGATCAACCTCAGCCCTGGGGGCGGCACGCCCGCGATCTATGAGAGCCCGGCGATCCACGAGGAGTTCGTGGAGGCGTTGGTCTCGTGGAACGTGCACGTGCCGAGGGGCGCGCGGGTTCGGTTTGAGGTGCGCGTCTCACCCACGAACACGGGTCGGGATTGGACGCCCTGGATGTTCGTGGGCGAGGTAGGAGAGCCGGCGTACGCGGGAGAGATCGTGCGCGAGGGCGGTGTGGCGCGCGTCGATGTGGACTCCGTGCGGTGCGAGCGGGCGTGCAAGCGTTTCCAGTGGCGCGCGATCGCGGAGCGCGTGGGCGGCACGGGTGAGGGCGTGGTCCTTCGGCGAATGGCGGTGACGCTGACGCGCGAGAACCCGCGGGCGGGCGAACGACATGGCGAACCCGCTCTCCAGCCCCCTCCCCCCGGGAGGGCGAGGCGCCTGGATGTCCCGTTCCTTTCGCAGAAGACGGACGATCCCGCGCTCGCGGGACGGCTGTGCAGCCCGACAAGTGTGGCGATGGTGCTTCGGTATCTCGGCGTGGCGACGGAGGTGCAGTCCGTGGCGAAGCGGGCGTACGACGCGCGGCACGACCTCTATGGGAACTGGCCGAGGAACATGCAGGCGGTGTTTGAGTTGGGGGCCTATGGCGAGGTGACCCGCCTCTCGAGTTGGCGCGAGGTGGAGCGGCTGATCGACCGCGGGTTGCCCGTCGTGATCTCCTTCAAGGCGCAGGCGGGCGAACTCCGCCACGCGCCGTACCGCGAGACGGACGGGCATCTCATCGTCGTGACGGGCTTTGATGAGCGGGGCGACGTGTGCGTCAACGACCCGGCGGCGTCGACCGCGGAGGAGGGAAAGCGCGTGTACCTTCGCGAGGACCTGACGCGCGTGTGGCTGGAGGGGAACAAGGGGACGTGCTATATCGTCTCCCCGAAGTCGGCTCGGTGAAGGAGTGGCCGTGAGTGGGTCCTCGCGGGCGACCAGGCTTATGGAGCGCGAAACCCAGACGCGGGCGATCGCGCGGGCATCTGTCGGCGGGCGTTGCGAATGACCCGCTCCCATTGCAAGGCGGGTCCTGGGTCGATCTTGTTGTCCTGGACGTGAAAGTGTCCCAGGAGCCCGGCGTAGCGGGAGAGTTCCTCGTCGGGAAGTTTGCCGGTGATGAGGTGACCATTCTGGTCGCGTGGGTAGTCGCAGCGGATCTTGGGCAGGACGGTGCAGAGGGTGGCGGTGAGTTTTTCGAGGGCGGCGTATTGCTGGGGGGTGAGGTCGTATTGGCGGAGGGTCCGGCCCTGGATGACGCCGACGATTTGCTCGGGGCGATCGGTGTAGCCCACAAAGTTGGGCGTGCGCACGCCGCCGTCGCCCAAGCGGGGGGGGATGGTGAGGCGCGTGCGCGAGTGGCCGACGGTTCCGCGGCGAGCGGGGGCGGGCTCGCGCTGGTACCACTGGTCGAAGGGGTCTTTCTCCTTGAAGGAGTAGGCGCCGATGTTGGCGATCTCGATGCCGACGGAGCGGTCGTTGCTGGTGGTGGCGTGCCAGGCGCGTTCTTTGACGTCAAGGGTCTGGTAGATGGTGCCGTCGAGGTCGAGCATGAAGTGGACGGAGAGGTTGCGTTGATCGTGGAGGACGCGGAAGCAGGTTCGGCTGGTGCCGCAGACGTCGTAGTGGAGGACGAACTGGTCGACGCGGTCCTGGACGTCGTTGAGGGACCAGCCGCCGCCGCGGAGGCGCTCGAGTTCGTCGGGGTTGAGGGACTTGGCGAAGCGGAGGCTGTAGCGGTTGGGGGAGTCGGGGGCTTTGCCGGCCTTCTGCATGGCTTCCCAGGTGGATTCGTCGTAAGGGGCGAAGCGTTGTTCGACGCGGTAGGCGTCGTAGCCGCCGGGGTCGGTCCAGAGGACGACGGGGGTGTTGGTGTGGAAGAGTTGGCCGGCGATGACGATTTCGTCGCCGCGGCGTTGGAGGCGCGTGCCGGGGCGGGTGGAGGCGCACGCGGACAGGAGCAGGGCGCACGCGAGGACAAGCCAGATCGAGTATGCTCGTGCGGTCGGCAAGGGCGGGAGGCCCGCGCCACGGATGGGAAAGGAGTTCGCTCGCGTCATGGAGGGCATGATACTGCATCCGCATGGGCTGGCGGCCACGTCGCTCTTGTGGGGCGATTGGGCGGTGCTGGGCGGGTACTTTGCGGTGCTGATCGGGGCGGGGGTGTACTTCTCGAGGCGGCGCGCGAGGACGACCGACGAGTACTTCCTGGCGAACCGCTCGATGCCGGCATGGGCGGTGGCGTTCTCGATCCTGGCGACGGCGCAGTCGGCGGCGACGTTCGTCGGAGTGCCGGAGCAGGCGTACGCGGGGGATCTGAGTTATCTGGCGAGCAACATCGGGGGTATGCTGGCGGCGGTGCTGCTGGCGACGGTGTTCATCCCGGCGTACTACCGGCTGAACGTCACGACGCCGTATCAGTTGTTGACGACGCGGTTCGGCGAGGGCGCGAGGCAGGCGACGTCGATCGCGTACCTGGTGGGGCGGGTGTTCGCGAGCGGGGCGCGGGTCTTCGTCGGGTCGCTGCCCGCAAGTCTGGCGATCTTCGGGGATACGAGCCCCACGCACATGGCGATCACGATCGCCGGGTTTGTCGCCTTTGGGATCGTCTTCACGTTCGTCGGCGGCGTGTCGAGCGTGATCTGGACCGACGTGCTCCAGGTCACGGTGTACCTCGGGGCGGCGGTGGCGACGATCGCGATCGTGCTGTCGAAGATCCCGCTCTCGATCCCGGAGATCATCGAGGTGTTGGCGCAGCCGGGGCCGAGCGGCAGGAGCAAGTTGCACCTGTTGTCGATCGGGCTGGAGGCGGGGAAGCCCAACCTGGGGTTTGATCCCGCGCAGGAGTTTTCGCTGCTGACGTGCCTTACGGGATTCGTGCTGCTGACGCTCGCCTCGCACGGAATGGACCAGGATTTGGTGCAGCGGATGCTGACGTGCAAGAGTGCGGCGAAGGGCTCGATGTCGGTGATGGGGGGCGTGGTGATCGGGATTCCCGCGGTGCTGATCTTCCTGACGCTGGGGCTGCTGTTGTACGTGTACTACGCGAGGCCGGACGTGATGGGCGCGGCCGCGCCGGGGTATCGTCCCGAGGGTTCGAGCCAGGCGTTCCAGGTGTTTGCGCTGCGGGAGATGACCGGGGGTCTGGCGGGGCTCTTTCTGGCGGGGCTGTTCGCGGCGGGTCCGGCGGGGATCAACTCGGGGCTGAACTCGATGTCGAGCACCTTCGTGTCGGACCTGTATCGGCGGTGGACGCCGGGGCGGGAGGATGGGCACTATCTCCGGGTGGGGCGGCTGGGTGTGCTGGGCGCGGGGGTGGCGCTGGGGTTGTTCGCGTTGGTGTGCACCCATTGGTTCGCGGCGTCGGGGATGCGTCTCATCGGGTTTGTGTTGTCGGTGATGAACTTCGCGTATGCGGGTCTGCTCGGGGTCTTTGGCACGGCGTTGTTCACGCGCCGAGGGAGTACGCGGTCCGCGATCGCGGCGCTCGTCGTCGGCTTCGTCGTCGTGCTGCTCTTCCAGCCCATCGTGTGGGGATGGTGGACCGATCTGTTCGATTGGACGCGGGAGCACGTGCGCGACGTGAAGATCACGTATGCGTGGCACCTGGTGATCGGTTCTGCCGCGGCGTTCGGCGTGTGCTGCCTGGGGCGGGGCGGGGTCCGGCGCGGGGCGTGAGGTGGCGGCGGTACGATCGACCGCGAGGATGCCCCTGGATGTTCAGCCCATCTCGTCGCTCGATGATCCGCGTGTCGCGCCCTACGTGGACGTGAAGGAGAAGCAGTTGCACCTGCACCGGGAGGTCGATGGGGGGGCGCCGTATGGGTTGTTCATGGCGGAGGGGGAGTTGGTGGTTCGGGAGTTGGTGCGATCGCGGTTTCACGTGCGGTCGATCCTCGTGACGCCGGCGCGGCTCAGGACGATGCGGGAGTCCTTGGAAGCGGCGCAGGTGCGAGCGCCGGTGTATGTGGTGGAACCGGGGATGCTGGAGGCGATGGTGGGGTTTGATTTGCACCGGGGGGTGTTGGCGGTGGCGGTGAGGGAGAGGCCCAAGGAACTGGGCGAGTTGCTGGACACGGTGCGGGGCGTGGTGGTGCTGGAAGACCTGACGAACCACGACAATGTTGGGGGTGTCTTTCGCAACATCGCGTGCCTGGCGGGCCCTCGGGTCGGGGTGGTCTTCTCGCCCCGGTGTTGTGACCCGCTCTATCGCAAGTCGGTGCGGATCTCGATCGGACACGTGCTGCACATTCCGTATGCGGTGGCGCGCGACTGGCCCGGGGCGCTGCGGACCATCGGGGCGGCGGGGTTTGAGACGCTCGCGATGACGCCCGGGGAGGGGTCGGAGGACATCACCAAACTTCCACCGATCAAGAGGCCGGCGATCGTGATCGGGGCGGAGGGTGCGGGGCTGACGGCGGGCGCGATGGCCGCGGCGTCGCGGAGAGTCCGCATACCGATCCGGGGCGAGGCGGATTCGCTGAACGCGAACGTGGCGTGCGCGATCGCGCTGCACCGATTGTTCGACGTGGGCGCGTAAAGCCCGAACAAAGGCGGGGTTCGGGCGTCCAAGAGATGGTCTGGTCGGAGTCGATCTGGTACAGTCCGGGGCTCGTTCACCCGTTTTTCAACGAGGGTTCACCAATGACGATTCGTCGTGCCGTTGCGATTGCCGCCTTGATTGCCCTGACGGGCGGGGTGCATGCCCAGAGTTTTCAGCCGATCCGTGAAGGGGATGGCCCGCGACGGGCGGACCTGAACAAGATGGAACTCAAGCCCTTTCCCGCGGAAGCGTGGGGGAAGTTGAGCGATTGGAAGAACACGAGCGGGCTCACGTCGGCGGAGACGGCTGGGAAGGTGGTGCTCGTCCTGACGTGGGCGGACTACGTGCCGACGTCGCAGAAGGCGCTGGACCTGGCGAAGCGGTTGGCGGAAGCGAAGGCCAAGGACGGGTTGGTGGTGGTGTGTGCGCACGCGGTGAAGGGATGGGACGAGGCGAACAAGCCGAAGGCGGGGGACGGGGCGAAGTTGTTCCTGGCGCACGATGCGAAGGGGGAGTTCCGGTCGGCGATCAAGTCGGACGCGGACCCCGATTTCTACGTGATCGACAAGGCCGGGCAGTTGCGGTTCGCGGATATCACGACGGAAACGGTGCAGGGCGCGGTCGAGTCGCTGCTGGCGGAATCGGCGGGGGATGCGGGGAAGGTGAACGAGCGTCTGGCGGCGGAGAAGGCGGCGGCGGAGGCCGAGTTGCGGAGGGCGGAGTCGATCAACCAGCAGTTGGACTACACGAACATCCCGGAGTTGCCGTTCGCGAAGCCATCGCCCGAGGCGTATCAGCGGGCGAAGTGGCCGAAGGTGCCGAGGGACCCGAACGCGCAGCAGTTCGGGACGGAGAACAAGAAGCCGGAGCCGAAGCCGATCAGTTTGCCGAGCGACACGGACTTTTTCCCGAAGAAGCCGGAGATGAACGGGCGGGTGACGTTGGTGTACCTGTGGCACCCGAGGTACATCAAGTCGTTCGAGCGGGAGATGCCGCGGGCGGACCTGCTGCAACGGCAGTATGGTCGGGACCTGGTGGTGGTGGGGGCGCTGGTGGTGCCGACGAACAACGCGCAGCAACTGTCGGAGGAGGACAAGGACCCGGAGAAGTTGCGGACGCGGATGCAGGACTTCGCGAAGGCCAGGCAGACGAAGCACGCGTTCGTGCTGGACGCGAGCAACTCGCTGTTCAACTCGGTGGTGGGGAATCAGAACGAGTTCCCGGTGCCGTTCTACATCCTGATCGGGACGGATGGGCTGGCGCACTGGTGGTCGACCACCGAGGCGATGGACCCGACGGGGGCGTTGCTCACGATGCTGGAGAATGATCCGGGCGTCCTGGCGCGGCGTCGAGCGGAGGAAGAGTACGTGAAGGCACGGCAGAAGTGAGCGTGTCGAGGTCGGCGTTCTTTCATGTGGTGCTGCACGAGCCGGAGATCCCGAACAACACGGGAAACATCGGTCGGACGTGCGTGGCGACGCGGAGCGCGCTGCACCTGATCCATCCGTTGGGGTTTGACCTCTCGGAGAAGGCGTGCCGGAGGGCGGGGCTGGACTATTGGCCTCGGTTGGAGGTGCGCGAGCACGCGACATGGGCCGGGTATGTGGCTGCCGCGCCCGCGGCGCGGCGGTGGCTGTTCACGACGAAGACGTCGCGGAGCGTCTTCGCCGCGGAGTTCCGCGTGGGGGATCACCTGGTCTTTGGTTCCGAGACGCGAGGCCTGCCGGACGCGATTCTGCACGCCCATCCGGAGCGCCTGGTGCGATTCCCGATGGCGGTCGGCGAGCGATCGCTGAATCTCGCGACGGCGGTGTGTGCGGCGGTGTATGAGGCGGTTCGTCAGTGTTCTGTGCGGGGCGAGGTCCAATTCGACCCGAATGGACACCTGATCTGATAAGAAATACGTGGTGTGGAATGATCCGAGAGCGAACCATGATGCGGGGTGGGAAGTACAAAGAGGCGAGGAACGGCGAGCGACCCACGAGCCGGACCTTCCAAGAAAGTCTCATCTCTCTCCTTGCAGTGTGCCGCCCCATCCGGTGAGGGGCGGTACACTGCTTTTGGTGTTGGCATGCTGTGGACACGGCGTTTGTACGGATCGACGAATGGGGTCAACGGTGGGACATCGCACAAGAGGTTGGGCGTCGCGTGGGGCGTTGGTGGTTGCCACGCTTTTGGGGAGCACCATTTCGGGCGGGTGCAAGAAGGCGCTGTTTGGTCCGGATGAGGCGCGGAGCCAGTTTGATCGCTACGACGCGGTCCGGGACAAGCGTGCGGAGCCGTACGTCTTCGACGAGTTCGGGCAGCGCAGGCCGAATATCCGTTCACGCTTACTGACGCGTGAATAACCGGCTGGCGTGAGCGGCGGGAACAATTCGCGTTGAGAAGCGAGAAAAAAACCGCGCCGAGTTTGAGACCTTTGAATAACCTTGTTCGGTCACGCCGATATGAGTGGGACCGACACTCCACGGAGCGACGGATGCGGAACACCCCGCACGCGCCGCCGGGATCGGAAGTTGAAAGCCAACGCCATGTCTCGTCCGTCTGCCACCACGAGTCGCCGCAAGAAGAAGGTTGTCCAGCGTCTGGGCGCGGGGCTTCTGGGGAACGTCGCGCCGCGGGCGCGGGTGGTGTGGGGCTCGCTGATGGCGTCGATGACGTTGGTGGGCGGGATGCTGTTCATGCTGGACCGTTCGCCCGCGCATCGGCTGGAGGGGCTGTCGGTCCCGCCGTTGATCGCGACGCGGACGCCCACGACGATGGGCTCGATCTTCGAGACGCGGAACCCGCTGAAGGACAACTGGGGCGGGATCGTGATCCACCACAGCGGGAGCGTCTCGGGCTCACCGGACGCGCTGGACGCGGAGGCGCGGCGCGTGGGCCTGAAGGGCCTGGGCTATCACTTCGTCATCGGGAACGGGACGGGGATGGAAGACGGCGAACTGTTCGTGTCGCGTCGTTGGCGCGATCAGCAGTTCGGCGCGCACGTGGTGGGGACGAACGCGGACGAGTGGAACAAGACGACCATCGGGATTTGCCTCGTCGGGGACGGCGAGCGCCGGGCGCCGACGGAGGCGCAGATGGCGAGGCTGGAAGAACTGGTCGCGATGCTCAGCAAGCAGTGCGGCATCGGTCGCGACAAGGTGTACCTGGCCCGCGATGTTTCGAAGACCAAATCGCCCGGGCAACTCTTCCCGGAGCGGTCATTCCGTCAGGGCTTGGCGGCTCGTCGATAATCGCCGGGCTTGCGTCGTTCATGATCGCGTTCCCGCACGGTGTGCGGCCTCGGCTTTGCTTTGATCAGCCCTTGGTTAGACGCGGCGTGAGGAGGAGGCTTCGCGCCGGGCGGCTCGACGCAGGAAAATGAAGTACGGCGTGTGTTTGGACGCGACGAACGCACGTGGGCTTCATATCGTTGGGGTTCAAGGCGCGAGGCGATCGGTCGTGGCGTGTCCGGGGGTCGCGGTGTCGAGTGGTGTTGGTCATTGATTGAGCGAGCGTGGATGACAGAAGCAGGGGACCAGTTCGAGTTCAAGGCAAACGACATGGTCGAGGGGTATCGCGTGATCCAGCCCTTGGGCGTGGGCGCGGCCTCGGAGATCTATCTGGTCAAGGACCCGCGGACGCAGGAAGTGTGGGCGCTCAAGCACGTGCACCGGGAGGGGCACAAGGACACGCGGTTCCTGGATCAGGCGCTCCACGAGTATGAGGTGGCGTCGGCGCTGCGGCATCCGGCGGTCCGGCGGATCGAGAAGGTGATCAAGCAGAAGCGGCTGTTGTCGCTGCAGGCGATCATCCTGATCATGGAGTTCGTGGACGGGATCAGCATGGAGAAGCAGCCGCCGCGGGCGGACCTGGACCTGTTCCTCGATCTCTTCATCCAGACGTGCGAGGGCCTCAAGCACATGCACGACAAGGGCTACGTGCACGCGGACATGAAGCCCAACAACATCATCGTGTGCGATGAGAACGTGGCGAAGATCATCGATCTTGGGCAGAGTTGCAAGATCGGGACGGTGAAGGAGCGGATCCAGGGGACGCCGGACTACATCGCGCCGGAGCAGGTGCACCGGCGGGCGATCACGCCCAAGACGGACATCTACAACATCGGGGCGTCGATGTACTGGGTGCTGACGGGGACGTTCATCCCGACGGCGCTGGCGAAGAGCGACGCGCTGGTGAGCCGGGTGGACGACAACCTGCTGGACAAGGCGAAGCCGGTGACGCAGTTCAACGCGGCGGTGCCGCCGAAGTTGAATGACCTGATCCTGCAGTGCGTGGAGGCGGACCACGAGAAGCGGCCGGCGCACATGGGCGAGGTGGTGGACCAGTTGCGTCTGGTGCTGGGCGTTCTTCGGGCGCGGAACCAGCGGTCGGGCTCGATGGGGAGCGGGTCGCCGGTGTCTCGCGGGAGCCCGAGTTCGTCGGGGATCATGCCGTCGATGGGGAGCGGCGGGTCCTCGGGCGGCTCATCGGGGATGGGGATGCGTGCGATCAACCAGGGCTCGCGTTCGGGCGACCCGTCGATGGGGTCGAAGGGACCGGCGGGGGGCACGTGAGCCAAGGCCTGGATTTGCAGAACGCCGACACGATCGTCGAGCGCCTGCGTGCGGGCGCGAGGGCGAATCGCTCGGCCTCATGCCGGGAGGGGTCCATCGACCGCATCACGTCACCCGGCACGCTGATCGCAACGGGGGACCTGCACGACAATCCGGTGCACTTTGAGAAGTTGGTTCGTGCGGCGCACATGGCGGATGAGGACGGGAGGCCCGCGCACCCGTCGTCCCCGGCGCTGTCGCATCTGCTGTTGCACGAGATCATCCATCCGGACCGGCTGTATCACGGGATGGACTTCAGTTACCGCGCGCTGGTGAAGGTGGCGGACCTCAAGGCGAGGTATCCGGAGTACGTGCACGTGCTGTTGGGCAATCACGAACTGGCGCAGATCGCGGGCGCGGGGATCGTGAAGGACGGTGTGCGCGTGGTGGAGGCGTTCAACAAGGGTGTGGACTACATCTTCGGGGGCGAGGCGGAGCGGATCCACGAGGCGATCGCGGAGTTTGTGCGTTCGATGCCGCTGGCGCTGCGGGTGGTGACGCCGAAGGGGGACGTCTTGTGCGCGCACAGCCTGCCGCAGGCGGCGATCATGAACCGGTTTGATCCGGGGATTTTGTTCCGGGAGATTGAGGAAGCGGACTATCAGCCACGGACGGGATCGGCGTACATGATGGTGTGGGGTCGCGGGTACGACGCGGAGGGGCTGGAGGACTTGGTGGAGCGGTGGGGGGTCAACTTGTTCATCCTGGGCCACGAGAAGGTGGAGCATGGGGCGATGTTGGTGCCGCCGAACGCGGTGGTTTTGAACAGCGACCACGCGCGGGGGGTGTACCTGCCGATCGATCTGGAGCATCCGCCGAGGCCGGAGGAGGCGTTGGCGCAGGTGGTGCCCTTGGCGCGATAACGCGGAGGATCGCCCGAGAACCGGCGGCAACGCGGGATCGATCGGATTCTTCCGAACGCGGGTGGGTGGGCCTGCTCACACCGGGTGGGTGGGGCGTGGATGGCGCGCCGATGAATCGAGTCGTGGGTCCTCGCCCGTCCAACTCGACGAAGACGTCCGTCGCGCCCTCGCCCCGTGGCGGCGAAGAGATGCGTCGGCATGCGCGGCTGACGGCGAGCGGGATCGAAACGGACTGGGGGCCGGTGCTGGACCTGTCGGCGTCGGGGATGCGGGTGCGATGCGGGATCAAGCCGCCGAACCAGGGCGAGGTGTTCTTTCTAACGATCCTGGGAGGCGCGACGGAGTTATCGATCATGGTGGTGTGCCGATGGCGGCGGCGGGATGGGATGTTCCATCACCAGATCGGTCTGGAGTTCGTGAAGCCGTTGCCGGAGGTTCAGGGGGCGATCTCGGAAATCTCGCGGTGCTTGAGGGCGGGTGCGGACCTGACGAAGTTCGGGGGATGGGGGGAATAACCCATTTGATTCTGGGAATGAGTTGGTGCTCATGGGCGATGGCGAGGTGCCCGGGAAACCATGGAATGGCGTGAGAAGTTGGTGAACTTTGGCGCGAGGGGTTCAACTTTGGCGCGTTTGGTGGTACGCTCGGAGCCTGAGGCAACGCGGGCATCGGCCAGTAGGGAGAGGCTCTGCCTGGATCAAGCGTTGAGGACCGTCAGATTCGGGGGGGAGCCGTCGACCTGTTTCCTCCGAGGGTCCGCGTTGCGAGTGATCGCCCAGGCCGAGAGGCACTGGGCGAAACAAGAACGAAGCCGCAGGCGCAAGCCCGCGGCTTCGTTTGATTTTGGGCGAGAGGGGAGCGGTCGGCGGTCGGGGGCTGGCGAGGGGGGACGCGCCTATTTGTTTTTGGTATCCCCGCGAGCGAAGATGCTGGCGACGTAGTTGAGGACGTCGGTGGCGCTGGCCTCGTTGTAGCCGAACTGCTTGATGAGGCGTTGCTTGACGACGTCGATCTTGGCCTGGGTTTCGTCGTCGACGACGCTGGAGACGAGGTTTTTGAGTTTGATGGTGTCGCGTTGGTCCTCGAAGAGTTTGAGTTCGAGGGCGCGGTAGAGGCGGGCGTTGGTGTTGTACTCGAACTTCTTGCCGTCGAGGGCGAGGGCGCCGATGTAGTTCATGATCTCCTGTCGGAAGTCGTCCTTGCGGCTGTCGGGGATGTCGATTTTTTCCTCGATGCTCCGCATGAGGCGTTCGTCGGGCTCGTCGTCGCGGCCGGTGTATCGATTTTTGACGCGTTCCTTCTGGGTGTAGGCGCGGACGTTCTCGATGTAGTTGGTGCAGAGGCGTTTGATGGCCTCTTCGTCGGCGCTGATGGCGCGCTGGACCTCACCCTTGATGATGTCCTCGTATTCCTCCTTGACGACGCTGAGGAGTTCGCGGTATTTCTTCTTGGTGTTCTCGTCGCTGATGAGGCTGTGGTGGCTCATGCCGGCCTCGAGTTCGTTGAGGAGCATGAAGGGGTTGATGGTGCGTTCGGCGAGCGCCTGGGGGCTGACGAGGGCGTTGGAGATCTTGTCTTGGATGTAGCGTGGGGAGATGCCGTTCATGCCTTCGCGTTGGGCTTCTTCCTTGAGTTCGCGGACGCTGTCCTCGGTGAAGCCCGGGATGCTTTTGCCGTTGTAGAGTTTGAGTTTCTGGAGGAGGGAGAGGCCGGCCTTTTTGGGCTCTTCGAGGCGGGTGAGGACGGCCCACATGGCGGCGACCTCGAGGGTGTGCGGGGCGATGTGCATGTTCTTGATGCGACCGGAGCCGAAGTCTTTCTGGTAGATCTTGATCTCGTCGTCGAGGCGGATGTTGTAGGGGATGTCGATCTTGATGGTGCGGTCGCGGAAGGCCTCCATCATCTCGTTGGACTGGAGGCGTTTGTACTCGGGCTCGTTGGTGTGCCCGAGGATGACCTCGTCGATGAAGGTCTGGGCGAACTTCTTGGGCTTGATGGTGTGCTCCTGGCTGGCGCCGAGGAGGTCGTAGAGGAAGGCGACGTCGAGTTTGAGGACTTCGATGAACTCGCAGATGCCGCGGTTGGCGATGTTGAGTTCGCCGTCGAAGTTGAAGGCGCGGGGGTCGGAGTCGCTGCCGTACTGGGCGATTTTGCGGTAGTTGATGTCGCCGGTGAGTTCGGTGGAGTCCTGGTTTTTTTCGTCCTTGGGCTGGAAGGTGCCGATGCCGACGCGGTCTTTTTCGCTGAGGGTGATTCGTCGGACCTTGACGTGGCGGAGGACGAGGGAGAAGTCGCCGTCGTAGAAGGCCATGAGGTCTTCGAGGATTTTTCGGCAGAAGGGGTCGGGCTCTCCGGCGACGCGGAGTCGTCCGCCGTGGTGCTTGGGCTTGTAGTTGGCGTTGAGGCGTGCGAGGACCTCGTCGCGGGCTTCGCGCGGGATCAGGACGAGGGGGTCCTCGTGCATGGGGCAACGGAACTCGTGGGTCATGGCGGCGACGCGTGGATCGGCGGAGGAGGGGGAGACTTCGCAATGCTCGTCGAGGAGCCATCCGAAGGAGTAGAGGGCGCCTTCGGGGGTCCGGCTGTAGTGCTCGATGCCCTTTTTGAGGAGGCGGGCGATGGTGCTCTTGCTGCTGCCCACGGGGCCGTGGAGGAGGAGGATGCGTTTGTCGGTGCCGTAGCCCTCGGCGGCGGAGCGGAGGAAGTCGACGAGTTGCATGAGGGCGAAGTCGAGGCCGAAGATGCCGTCGGCCCCGTTGTCGAAGGGGTCGCTGAAGAAGTGGTAGCGGACGCAGTCTTTTTTGAAGAGTTTGTACTTTTCGCTGCCGTGGGCGAGGATGGCGTCGTAGAGGCGCTGGTAGGCATTGCGGACGTTGCCGGGGTTGGCGGCACAGAGGTCGAGGTAGTCCTCGAAGGAGCCGGACCAGTGCTGATCTTGGAAGCGTCGTCGGTCGAGCCTGGACTCGATGGCGCCCAGAAGATCGCGCCCGCCGCCGCTGGCGCTGGTGGGATGGAACTGAGGAGGACGGGTGTGCATGGTGAACTCCCGCGAAAGCGGTTGGACCGGACGAACCTCGCGCTCCCTCGGCGCGGAGCGTGAAGTGCTATCGGTCGGAGGATTCCGAGAAACGATGCCGATGGAGCGAAATCTGGCCCCCCCTTTATACGTCCGAAAACGGCCCGGGGATCATGAAACCGCGCGGGTCGGAATACGAACGGGCCGAGGGGCGTGGGGGCTTGCGGTGGCGTACGCTGCCTCCCCTGTTCCGGAGGATGCTGGTGTCGTCGGATCTTGGTCGAGGTCGGTCGCTGGATGACGCCCCGGGCGTGGTGGGGCTCTCGTCGGCGGAGTATCCGCCGCTGCCGGACGCGGTGTTGACGGACCCGCATGCGGGGCGGCTCGATCCGAGGCGTTGGTTTCCCGATCCGACGCGGGTGTTGGAGTTGGAGATCGGGAGCGGGAAGGGGTCGTTCCTGCTGCAGCACGGGTCGGCGAACCCGGGGACGAACATCCTGGGGATCGAGTGGGAGCCGGAGATTTATTACTATGCGGCCGATCGCATACGACGGCGAGGGTTGCGCAACGTCCGGCTGTTGCGAGCGGACGCGACGGAGTTTGTGCGGTGGCGATGCCCGGACGGGGTCCTCGGGGTGATTCATCTGTATTTCTCGGATCCGTGGCCGAAGAAGAAGCATCACAAGAATCGGGTGATCCAGGATCGGTTTTTGCTCGAGGCGCACCGGGTGCTCGCGCCGGGTGGTGAACTGCGCGTGGTGACGGATCACGACGAACTGTGGGCGTGGGACGAGGAGCACTTTGCCCGCGTGACGTGCGAGGATGGGTCGACGGGGCGTCCTCCCTTGTTCGAGCGGATGGCGTTCGCGGCTCCGGAATGGACCGGGGAGGGAGAGACGGTGGGGACGAACTACGAGCGCAAGATGTGCCGGGGGCGAAGTCCCCATGCGTGCGTGCTGCGTCGGGTGGGCGGCCCAGATAAGGCGAACGATCGGAACAGATGAACGTTGCGGCGCCTCGACGCACGACTTCCGCAACATCGACGACGCGGGGCGCTCGATAGCACGAGGCGTGAGCCTCCAGCGCAAGATCATTCTCATGCTCGCGGGCACGCTCCTGATCTTGATGGGGGCGGTCTACGCGTTTGCGGCGATCTTCGGGACGCGGGGCTTTCTCGCGATCGAGGAGAAGGCGTCGGCGCGGGCGACGAAGGCGGCGCTCGGGGTGATCGAGAGCGAACTGGAGGCCTTGGGGACAAAGTTGAGCGATTGGGCCGCGTGGGATGATTCGTACCAGTTCATGATCGATGAGAACGAGGAGTTCATCGCGTCCAATCTCCTCCGCGAGTCCGTCGAGGGGCTCGGGCTCCGGGCGATCGTGTTTCTCAGCCCCTCGCGGCAGGTCGTGCATTCGGCGGTGGTGGACCCGCAACGCGACGAACTGGGGCGGGCGGATGGCACGCTGGAATCGATGTGTCGAGACGTCGCGGCCTCCGGGACGTTCGAGCGGATCGAGGATGCTCGGGCGGGGCTCATCCTGCTCCCGCAGAGCCCCGTGCTGGTGGCGGCAAGCCCGATCCTGCCCTCGAATCGGGAGGGCGAGGCCCGAGGGATTCTGTTCTTTGTCAAGGACATCAGCCCGGAACTGGTTGGGAAGTGGGCGTCGCGATCGAGGCTGGACATGGACCTCTGGCGATTGGACGCGGGCGGGATCCCGGAGGACGTGATCGCGCACATGGAACGAATCGAGGGCGACGGGCAGGTGGCGGTGCACGCGATCGACGACGATCGGACGTGCGGGTACACGATCGTGCGGGACCTTCTCGGCCGGCCGGCCCTCGCGCTGCGGACCACGATGCAGCGGTACGTGGTGCAGGAGGCGAGGAGCGTCGCGACGAAGTTCGTGCTCGTGACGCTGCTCGCGGCGAGCGTGCTGGTGGCGCTCGCGTGGGGGTTGTTGCGTGTGGCGATCCTCAACCGTCTGGAGTCGTTCCAGCACGAGGCGGTGGCGATCGCGGGTCAGCGGAGCTTTGACCGGCGGCTGGATGATCGGGGAGCGGATGAGATCTCCACGCTGGCGCACGCGATGAACTCGCTGCTGGACGCGATCGTGGACGCGAAGGCGAAGGCGGAGGCGGCGAACCACGCGAAGAGCCATTTCCTGGCGAACATGAGCCACGAGATCCGCACGCCGATGACGGCGATCATGGGCTATGCGGACCTGCTGCTCGACCCGGGGCTGAGCGCGGAGTTGCGCGGGGATTTCGTGAACACGATCCGGCGGAACGGCGAGCATCTGCTGGCGGTCATCAACGACATTCTGGACCTCTCGAAGATCGAATCGGGCAAAATGACGGTGGAGCGGATCTCGATGTCGCCCTTCGCGGTGCTGGACGACGTGGTGACGTTGCTGAGGCCGCGGGCGGCCGCGAAGGGGATCGCGCTGGAGTGCGCGGTGCGAGACCCGGTCCCGCGGACGATCACGAGCGATCCGACGCGGCTGCGGCAGATCCTGATCAACCTGGTGGGCAACGCGATCAAGTTCACGGAGAAGGGGGGGATCACGGTTCGCATGTGGTACGAGGAATCTCCCGCGCCCACGATGTGCTACGAGGTGATCGACACGGGCATCGGGATGAGCGCCGAGCACCTGGAACAACTCTTCCGACCGTTCACGCAGGCCGATTCATCGATGAGCCGGCGATTTGGCGGGACCGGGCTTGGCCTGACGATCTCGAAGCAGTTTGCGGAGATGCTGGGTGGAGGCATCCGCGTGGAATCGAGGCTCGGATCGGGCTCGACGTTTGAGTTGCGGGTCGAGGCGGGCGAGGTGGCTCCTCCGCCGTTCCGACAAGGGCTGCGCGGGGAGGGAGGGGTTTCGTGCCCGGCGGTCGGGCGTCGGGCCACGGATGCGCGGGGCGCGGGACCGCGGGGCCTGGTCGAGGCGAGGGTGCTGCTCGCGGAGGATGGGCCGGACAACCAACGACTGCTGCGTCACCATCTGGAGCGTGAAGGGGTGCGCGTGGAGATCGTGACGAACGGGGTCGAGGCGTGCGAGGCGTATCGCCGGGCCGAGGCGTCGGGGGCGCCGTTCGACGTCATCCTGATGGACATGCAGATGCCGGAGATGGACGGGTACACGGCGACGGCGAGCCTCCGGCAGAGCGGATGTCGTGTTCCGATCCTGGCGCTGACGGCGCACGCGATGCCGGCGGATCGCCAGCGATGCCTGGACGCGGGTTGCAATGATCATCTGACCAAGCCGATCGATCGGTCGCTGCTGGTGGAGGCGATTCGGCGTTGGCTTGCGGCGCCAACGGATGCGGGGTCGGCCCGGGCTGGTGCGGATGGAGCGTTGTCCCCGATCCGTTCGATCACCAACAATGGGGGGTGACGACCCCCGCCCCACGACCCGCGATTGTGCTTCTATCGGGAGGCCTGGACTCGGCGACCTGCCTTGCCGTGGCGCGGGTGCGAGGCTTTGTGGTCCATGCCCTTTCCCTTGATTATGGGCAGCGCCATCGACATGAACTGGAGGCGGCGGAGCGGATCGCGCGGGGCTTTGGGGCCGCCTCGCATCGCACGGTGACGATCGACCTTCGCGCGATCGGGGGTTCGGCCCTGACGGCGGACATCGCCGTGCCCAAGGCTCGATCCATGGAGGATCGGTCGCGGGGCATTCCGATCACGTATGTTCCTGCGCGGAATCTGGTGTTCCTCTCGCTGGCGGCGGGATTGGCGGAGGTGGTGGGGGCGAGCGACCTGTTCATCGGCATCAACGCGATCGACTATTCGGGCTACCCGGACTGCCGCCCGGAGTTTGTCGAGTCCTTCGAGAAGACCGTGAACCTCGCCACCAGGGCCGGCGTGGAGGGTCGTCCCATGCGGGTGCACGCGCCGCTGGCCGGGATGAGCAAGGCGGAGATCATCCGGTGGGGGGCGAGCCTGGGCGTGGAGTACGCATGGACGACCAGTTGCTACGACCCCGACGAGCGTGGGCGGGCGTGCGGCGCGTGTGACAGTTGCCTCCTACGCCGGCAGGGTTTTCAGGACGCGGGCGTGGCGGACCCGACGGTGTACGTCACGCGATCGGCTCAGGCGCGGGCGGACGACCGATGAGCCGAGACGTGGTCTTGTTCTCCGAGGGGGCGGACGAGGGGCGGGTGGCGCTGCCGATCTCCGAGACGTTTACGTCGATCCAAGGCGAGGGCAAACTGGCGGGTGTGCCGTCGTTCTTCATTCGGACCAGCGGGTGCAACCTGCGCTGCGCGTGGTGCGATACGCCCTATGCGAGTTGGACACCCGAGGGCGGGACGGTGTCGATCGCCGACCTGGTGGCGCGAGCGCGCGCGTCGGGCGTGCGGCACGTGGTGCTGACCGGGGGGGAGCCGATGATCTTCCCGCAGAGCCGGGACCTGTGTGAGCAACTCCGCGCCGCCGGGCTTCACATTACGATCGAGACCGCGGGGACGGTCGTTCAGGCGGTGGCGTGCGACCTGATGAGCATGAGCCCCAAACTGAGCAACTCGACGCCTCGAACGGGCGATCCGCGCGATCCGCGGGGTGCGTGGCGCGAGCGGCACGAGCAGCGCCGACTGAACCTGAGCGCTCTGCAGGGGCTGCTCGATGCCTATCCAAGCCGCCAACTCAAGTTCGTGGTCGCTTCGCCCGCGGACCTTGCCGAGATCGAGTCGATCCTCGCCCGCCTCCGCGGGGTCGAGCCCGACGATGTCCTGCTCATGCCCGAGGGCGTGACGGTTCCCACGCCCGAGTGCACGGGATGGATCGTCCGGGAATGTCTGGCCCGAGGCTGGCGATACTGCCCGCGCCTTCATCTCGAACTCTTCGGCCACCGGCGGGGCACGTAAACCTACGATGTCGGCCCATGCCCTTCCGCGTCTGCAAGTCCTTTGAGGTTGAGTCGGGGCACATGCTGAGCAAGCACCCGGGGCGGTGTCGCTTTCCGCACGGGCACTCGCGGACGATCGAGGTGGTGCTGGCGAGCGCCGAACTCGACGAGAACGACATGGTGTGCGACTTCAAGGCGCTGAAACTGGCGTTGCACGAGATCGCGGACCGGTTTGATCACGCGCTGGTGGTGAACAGTGAAGACCCGATCTTGGCGACCCTGTCGGCGCAGCCGGAGGTGCGCGAGCGGGTGGTGGTGATGCAGGGGAAAGACCCGACGACGGAAGTGCTGGCGAAGCACATCTATGACGCCTTGGCCGCGCTGATCGCAAGTGGCCGAGAGTTCAAGGGTTCCGACGGGCTGGTGTACCGCCTTCCGAACCGACTCCAACTGGAGCGCGTACGAGTGAGCGAGACCAGCACCACCTGGGCGGAGTACGCCCGGTAAGGAGCCTTCCGGCCGATCCCGGGTGTTGGTCATGTGCGGAACAGGGAGTACGCTCAAGTATGAACGCACGCACGCTGTTGTCCTTGGGAGTCGCCTTGACCTGCATGCTGGTCGTTGCGGGAGTTTCGGCGCAGACGGCGCCGGTGTCCGGCGGCGCGGCGATGCAGGAGGACATGCAGTTCGCGCGCAAGTTGTCGCGCGTCTTCAACCACGTGGCGAAGACGGCGGAGCCGGCGGTGGTGCATATCCGGCAGATCAACACGATCCGTCCGGTGCGGCGCGATTTTTTCGGGCGCCCGCTCTCGGTGGGGCAGGGGCGTTCGGTGGAGACGGGGGTGGGGTCAGGGGTGATCGTGAGCCGGGAGGGGTACATCGTGACCAACGCGCACGTGGTGCGCGGGGCGGAGACGCTGATTGCGCGGCTGTCGGACGGGCGGGAGGTCAAGGCCGAGTACATCGGGCGGGATGACCTGACGGATGTTGCGGTGCTGCGGATCGACACGAGCACGCTGGGGGACGATCTGACCGCGGTGGAGTTCGCGGATTCGGACCGTCTGGAGGTGGGCGAGTGGGTGGTGGCGATCGGGAGCCCCCTGGGCTTCAGCCGGACCGTGACGGCGGGGATCGTGAGCGCGACGGGGCGGACGCTCAGCAACGACCCGGGGCGGTACGAGGACTTCATCCAGACGGACGCGGCGATCAACCCGGGCAACTCGGGGGGGCCGCTGCTGAACCTCGACGGGAAGATCGTGGGGATCAACACGGCGATCGCGTCGCGGACGGGCGGGAGCGAGGGGCTGGGGTTTGCGATACCCGCGAACCTGGTGAAAGGGGTGATGAGCAGCCTGATCGAGCACAAGCGGGTGATCCGGGGCGCGCTGGGGGTCAACTTCGAGGTGGACCCGACGAACGCCACGCCGGGCGTCAAGGTGGCGAGCGTCTCGAGCGACAGCCCCGCGGAGCGAGCCGGCCTCAAGCCGGGGGACGTCATCCTGCGTTACCAGGGGAAGCCCATCACGGAGAACTCGCTGCGGGCGAACATCGCGTACACGCCTCCCGGGACGCGCGTGACTCTGGACATCCAGCGCGATGGGAAGATGCAGCAACTCGCGGCCACGATCGGCTCGCAGTACGAGGTGAACGGCTGGGTCGAACTCGACGACCTGGGGGTGACCGTTTCGCCGCTGCCTCGGAACGTGGCCCGTCAGTTGGGCATCGAGGGGGGCGTGGTCGTGGAGTCGTCGACCTCGGAGGGGCGCGGCGCGAGCCTACAGCAGGGCGACATCATCGTGGAGGTGCAGCGGCACCGAGACCGAACGTCGAAGGCCGTGACGTCGCCCGCACGACTTCAGGAACTCCTCAAGACCGCCGATTACGCGGAAGGCGTGAGGTTCTTCGTCGTCCGGAATCGCGAGACGGGGTACATCGACATCACGGACTGATCAGGGCGTGGCGGGTGACGAGCGTCCCAGGAGCGAGACCGCGACGGCGGCAAAGACGAGCAGCATGGCGACGGCGTCGTTCCAGCGGATCTTTTCTTTGAGGATCCAGATCGAGAAGATGGTGAAGATCAGGAGGGTGATCGCTTCCTGCACGATCTTGAGTTGCGGGGCGGTGAAGGGGCCGCCGTGCTGGATGTGCCCGAGGCGGTTGGCGGGAACCTGGAGGCAGTATTCCGGGAGGGCGATGAGCCAGGAGATGGCAATGGCGACGCCGATCGTCCAGTTCTGTTTTTTGAGGTGGTAGTACCAGGCGGTCGTCATGAAGGCGTTGGACCCGATCAGGAGCAAGACGGCGAGGAGCCAGCGAGGGAGGAGGGACATGGGCAGAGGCTATGTCGGTCGATGGCCAGGGTGCGGGCGACTTGACGACGGGGACGATTTCGGCGACATTGGCGTCGCTTGGGCGAGACGGGGCATCCCCTGCGGACCGCCCTGCGTATCGATGGGTCTGGGTTGGTGAAGGGAAGGGTGGATGGTCGGGGTGGTCGAGCGTGAAAACGCCGGTTGCCCTGCTGCCCTCGCCGGGCAGGCACACCTACCATGGCCCCTCCCTCCGCGAACGGGATGATCGTTGCGATCGCCCGGGGCGGGTGGTTCGTTTGGCCGCATTGTGGAGCATCGAGCATGGCTGGCAGGAACAGCATCGGGGTGGGTGTCGGCGTCACGATCTTCATCTCACTCGCCCTGACGGTGGGGTTGTTGGTCGCCTTTGCGATCTACTTCACCAAGTACAAGGACACCTCGCAGGCGCTGACGACGCTCCAGCAGAGCGTGAACAGTTTCGTGAGCCCGGCGGAGCAGGGCACGGACTCGACGCGCCGGCTGATCGGCGAGGCGCAGAAGGCGCGGCTGTCGGTCTTCGCGTATCTGCAGAATGCCCAGGGCGAGACGATGTCGCGGATCACGGGCTCGAAGTTGGACGACCTGAAGACGATGGAGGAAAAACTCGCGCCGCTCGCGGGGCAGGGCAAGACGCTGATGTCGGTGCTCGCGGAGAAGAACGCGGAGATCGGTTCGCTCAAGCAGCAGGCGGCGCAGGCGGAGGAAGCCCGCAACACGGCCCTGTCGAGCCTCAGTGCCGAGGTGAACCGCGTGAAGAAGATCGAGGAGGCGCACCAGGCGACGGTGGCGGCGTTGAACGCGGAGGTGAAGCAGTACAAGGACGAGGTCGAGCGTTATCGCTCGGGCATCGACGTGCACCGCGGTCAACTCGACCAGCGTCTCGATCAGGCGCGGACCGAGTTTGCGACCGTGGAGAGCAAACTCAAGGAGCAGATCGATGCGCTGACCAAGGAGAACCTGATCCTGAAGAACCAGGCCCAGGCGTTCCGGGATGCGGGCAAGGCGGTGACCCTCAGGCCGGGCGATGAGTATGCCCTGGTGGACGGGAACATCGTGGGCGTGGACGGGGCGAACCGTCGGTGCTCGATCTCGCTGGGGGCGAAGAACAAGGTTCGGGTGGGGATGACGTTCACGGTGTACGGATCGGCGGCGGCGATCCGCCCGGACGCCGAGGGGAACTATCCCTCGGGCAAGGCGACGATCGAGATCACGCGGGTGGATGCCGAGAGTTCCGAGTGCCGCATCCTGAGTGAGGCCCGGGGCAACCCGATCGTGCAGGGGGATGTCATCGCGAACGCGCTCTATGACCCGAACAAGGTGTATCGCTTCGTGGTGTACGGCAACTTCGACGTGAATCGCGACGGGGTGGCGACGGCGTTGGAGCGGACCGATCTCGCGGCGCTGATCGAAGAGTGGGGCGGGGTGGTGACGGACGAACTGACGGGGAACGTGGATTTCCTGGTGTTGGGCGAGCCGTCGGCACTCCCGCCGCCGCCTTCGCAGGATGCACCGCAGGAGGTGTTCCAGGAGTACATTCGCCAGCGGAAGGCGATCGAGCGGTACGACCAACTCTTCGCGGAGGCGCGTTCGACGAGCATTCCGGTGCTGAACGAGAACCGTCTGTACACGCTGATCGGGAAGACCCCCGCGTCGACGCGGCGGTGAAGGACGACCGCGAAGCGTGCCAACAATGAAGCGACCCGCCCGGATGGGCGGGTCGCTTGTCCAAGAGGCCCAGGCCCTGCCCGATGAAGAAGCCCGCGCGCAAGTCGAAGATTCCGAGGCCGCTGCAGCCGGTCGCCGCGTTCGCGATGCGTGGGGCGTTGTCGGTGCCGCTGCTGGTGAAGGTGGATCAGGCGACGACGGTGGCGCGGTCGGCCGCCCGGGTGTTTGCGACATCGCGGGTCAACCGCAAGAAGTTTCCACGGGCGCTCAAGAACCTCTCCGACGCGTTCCCCGAGTGGGCGCCCGATCGGGTGCGTGAGACGGCGATCCGGGCGTACGAGCATCTCTTTCAACTGGGCGTCGAGATCCTGTACGCGCCGCGTCTGATTACCGAGGACGGGTTTGCTCGCCATCTGGGCTTGACGAACCTGCGCGAGGGTGCGCGGCGGATCATTCGGGGTGGGCCGACGGTCTTGATCTCGGGGCATGTCGGGAACTGGGAACTGATCGGATACGCGGTGTCGATGCTGGGGTTTCCGATGCATGCGGTGTATCGCCCGCTCGATCTCAAGCCGCTGGACGATTGGATTCGCTACACGCGGGAGCGGCAGGGGTTGACGCTGGTGAGCAAGTTTGGAGCCATGCGGGAACTCCCGCCCGTGCTTCAGGCGGGGCACCCGATCGGGCTGGTGGCGGATCAGAACGGGGGGGACCGAGGGGTGTTTGTGCCGTTCTTCGGACGGCTGACCTCCACGTACAAGTCGATCGGGTTGCTCGCGATGAAGGCCCGGGCGAGCATCATCTGCGGGTTTGCCCGGCGACTCCGTTCCGACGAGCCCGACCCGGAGGTTGGGCTTCGGAGTGTGGAGGTGGGGTCGGGGCACGCGCGGGGCCTGGGGGTCGGATCGCCCAGCATGCGCTATGCGGCGGAGGTTGTGGATGTGTTTGGTCCGGAGGATTGGGAAGGGCAGCCGGACCCGCTCTTTTACCTGACAGCCCGTTATCGGCGGGCGATCGAGACGATGGTTCGAAGAGCGCCGGAACAGTATCTGTGGATGCATCGAATCTGGCGGAGTCGGCCCCGGCATGAGGTGGAGAAGAGGCCCTTCCCTGCCGCGCTGCGGGCCAAACTGGAGTCGTTGCCCTGGATGACGGGGGAGGAACTGGCCCGCATCATGGATCGCAGCGACCGCGATGCGCGAGAGGGGATCGATTACATACACGGCGACGCGCGCGTGAACCCGTGACCTAGCCCGACCGCGAAGACCGGAGGTATCCGATGACCGAGACGCGTGGACGACTGGAAGACATCAAGGTCCTGATCGTGGATGACGACCGGGACGTGTTGGAATCGATCGATGCGGCCTTTCAGGCCGAGGGCGCGTTGACGCAGACGGCGCCGGATGGGAACACGGCGGTGCAGATCTGCCGCGAGGACCCGCCGGACCTGGTGATCCTGGACATGATGCTCCCGAAGCGCTCGGGGTTTTTGGTGTTGGAGAAGATCAAGGGGTATGAAGACGCGCCGGCGGTGATCATGGTGACGGCGAACGAGGGGAAGCGACACCAGGCGTACGCCGAGAGCCTTGGGGTGGATAAGTATCTTTTGAAGCCGGTCCCGCTGGGTCGGCTGCTGGACACGGCGGTGGAGATTCTGGGCGATCAATCTGGGGATGAGGGCGACGGGGCAGGGGTCGACGACGAATAATCGGTCGTGGCTAAACGTCGCCAAGTCGTACTGACCCGCAAGCCCTCGGCGGGCGAGACGCGCCCGCTGGGTTCACGCCGAGAGGTGGGAGAGACGCTGGGGCGATACAACACCTCGCCGGACGGTGGCCCCGCGCGGGGCGCGGGGACGGAGACGCTGTACGGACCCGGGATGGTCGTCGAACTTCCGACGGCCTCGACGTCGATCGTGCAGGCGATGGTCTCGATGACGGACGAAGAACTCGCGCTCCCGGTGCTGATGCGGATCTGCAAGGAGCAGGGGTGGCAGATGGTGGACTTGGAGACCGGGCGGGCGTTTGGATGAGGCGCGAACATGGGGCGGGATCGTCCCGCGCGGGACCCGCGCCGATCTACCATTTCGTATGCCTGTGTACGTGTACGAAATCCTCGACAAGAAGGGTCAGCCCACGGGCGAGACCTTTGAGTACGTGCAGTCGATGAAGGAGGACGCGCTGACGACGCACCCCAAGACGGGCGCGCCCGTTCGACGGGCGGTGCTCGCGCCGAACATTGCGGGGAAGTGGTCGAGTTCGCGCGGGAAGGGCCTGCTGTCGAACAAGAACCTCGAACGGAT
Source organism: uncultured Phycisphaeraceae bacterium (assembly GCA_964543905.1). GTDB lineage: Bacteria > Planctomycetota > Phycisphaerae > Phycisphaerales > UBA1924. Next base: position 31,400 of record CAZIZO010000017.1, on the reverse strand, counting down.
GGGGTTCACGAAGTACGAGCGCAAGGGCAAGGGCTATATGGAGCGGACGGCGGGCCAGTTTGGTCCGCGGACGCTGGGCGGGGATGATTGAGCGCGGTTCACGCCGCGCGGCGGTCGCTCGCGCGGGAGGCTTCGAGCGCCGCGACGGCCTGGAGCAGGAAGGGGCATTCGGGCTCGCTCGTCTCGGGCTGGAGTTCTCGTCTCGCCTCGTTGAACTGGGTGTGGATGCGTTCGAAGCCGTCCACGACGCGCGGGTCGAGGTGGGTGCCCCGGGCCTCGAGGATCAGGGCCCGTGCTTCGGCGTGCGACTTGGCGGACTTGTAGACGCGTCGCGAGGTGAGGGCGTCGTACACGTCCGCGAGCGCGACGATGCGGGCGGCGAGGGAGATTTCCTCGCCCGCGAGGCCCATGGGGTAGCCGGCACCGTCCCATCGTTCGTGGTGCTGGATCGCGACCTCGATGCCCATGTCGAGGAGGGCGTCGTGCCCGACGTGGCGTCGGATCGCGACGAGGGTGTCGGCCCCGATGAGCGTGTGCTGCTCCATGTGTCGGCGCTCGAAGAGGGTGAAGAACCCGGGCTTGAGGAGGATCTGGTCGGGGATCCCGACCTTCCCGATGTCGTGCAGGGACGACGCGAGGCGGAGTCGCTCGATCCAGGCGTCGTCGATCTCGGGGAACTCGGGCGTGAGCGCCCGGGCGAGCAGTTCGCAGTAGCGGCTGATGCGCTCGAGGTGCCTTCCGGTGTCCGTGTCTCGGTAGTCCGCCAGTTTGGCGAGCCCGAAGATGAGGGCGTTGCGGATCTGCAGTCCTTCCTGCACCTTGCGCCGCACTTCCTGTTCGAGATCGCGATTGATGCGCATGAGCATGGAGTCGTAGCGGCGGACGAGGAGGGTCTCCCCCGCGGCGGTGATGCCCAGGACGCCCCCGCCCAGGAGGAGGACGATGAGCAGGAGCCTCCGCATCACGCGATCCGTCGCGGCTTCGAGTGCCCGCTCGGGCTGGACGATCATCGCCTTGGCGTGGAGTTGGGGGAGGTAGGAGACGGCGATCTGGGCCCGGTCGCCGTCGAGGTCCATGCTTCCGATGAGGATGCTCCGCGGGTAGAACGAGCCGAAGGGCATCGACTCACCCGAAGGCCAGAGCGCGAGCGGAACCTCGGTGTAGTCCACATTCTCGGAGGCGGCCCAGTCGACGATCCCGGGTCGGCACAGCAGGCGGTTCTCGTTGTTCACGATGACGGCGTAGGAGCCGTTGGAGAGGTGGAGCGAATCGACCATCTCCTGCGCGACGCGGCGGGCCCGTTCATCTTCGTCCAAACGACCCTTGGAGAAGGACCCGAGTTTGGACGCGACCTGCTGGAGCGCCCGGGGCATCTCGTCCCACGCCTGCTCTCGGACGTTGGAGAGGACGGCCTCGCGGATGCCGTTGTACCCGAGGGCCAAGCCGAGGATGAGGACGAGGGCTTGCAGGGCGACCGTGGCCGCCACCAGGCTGGCTCGGCTCCGGAGCCGGAACGCGACGATTCTGGTGATGTGGGCGACCATCGACGTTTGCTGATCGACCGGGATCGAAGCGGCTTTGAGTGGCGGCGCGGGATGTCGCGCAAGAGTTGCGGCGTGGTTGTTCGGCGCGATCTGCACAGGTCCGGTTCTGTGCGTCGGGGTCACTTGGACCCGAGAATGCGGGCGACGATGGCCCCTGCGCGGTCGGAGGCGTCGAGGACGGCGTGCCAGTCGATCTCGGCACCCTTGGGCAACTCCTGGGCCGAGAACTCGCGTTGGAGGGCTGGTCGGATGGGCCAGTGCTTGGCGGGTCCGGCGGCGAGCGCGCGTTCGGCATCGACCCCGATGAGGTAGTCGGCGAGGCGCGTGGCCTCGGTGGGATTGGGTCCGCCCTTGACGAGGGCCACGGTGCAGGGAATGAGGATCGGGCCCACGGAGCGCCACCCCACGGCGGGGGAACGGGGCGGGTCGGGCTTGATGAAGACCATGTCGACGGGCCATGAGTTTCGGCGTGCGGCGTGGACGTCATCGGTGTCGGTGAGCCCGATCTCGATCTCGCCCGTGCTGAGGGCGCGGACGACGGACGAGTTCCCGTCGTACAGACGAAGGTCGTTGCGTTCGAGCGCTTCGAGCCAGTCTTCGAAGGGCTGTTCACCGGAGGCGGCGAGGTGGGCGGCCATGTCGAGTCTGGTGGTCCCGAACTGCGGGCGAGCCATGCCGACCTTGCCTCTCCACCGTGGTTCGGTGAGGGCACGAAGGGAGGTCGGGGCGTCGTCTTTTTTGAGGCGGTTGGTGTTGAAGGCGAGGACCCGTGCGCGGAGGGCGAGGCCGTACCAGGTGCCGTCGGAGCCGCGGAGCCCCTTGGGCCATCCGGCGGGACGGAACTCGCCCTCGATGGAACTGGCGTACTTGCGGAGGACGGCGTTCTTCGCGAGGATCATCGTGCTGAGAGGCTCCCCGGACCACCAGACATCGGCGACGGGGGCGTCCTTTTCGGCGATGAGTCGTTGGACGAGCCCGGTGGCCTTGGTGGCTTCGGTGTCTCCGACGACGCGGACCTGGATGTCGGTTTTGGCGGTAAAGGCTTCGAGGATGGGGCGGTAGATGTCCTCGTCGATGCTGGTGTAGAGCACGACACGCCGGGGGGAGCCGGAGGCTCGGCCCTCGCGGCGCAGGACGAGGGAGGCGGTGATGATGGGCGTGGCGATGGTGACGCCGAGGAGGGCGGCGACGATGAGGGATCGGCGTGAAGTGGGGAGGGAGTCCCAGCGGTCCTGCAACATCTGGCGATGCCACGTGGCGCGATCGGACCATTCACGCCACTTCGAGGACAGGCTCATGCCGATCTCCGCTCGGGTGGGCTACTTCTTCGGCTCGGTTGGGGACGTGGGTTGGGACGAAGGGGCGTCCGGCTTCACTTTGGCCTTGTCTTGGAGGCGGCCGAAGTAGTGTTTGACGGCATCATGGTACTCGCGAGGGACGGTCATGCCCTCGATGGATTCGCTGGCGGTCTTGCTGCTGGCTTCGACGATGGCGGCGAAGTCGGCGCGGGATTCGCCCTTGATCTGTTCGCCCTGGACGAGGCGGCTGCCGATGATGGCGCCCTGGGTGGTTTGGACGTTGGATTTCTTTTTTTCGTAGGCGAAGTCGGCGGCTTGTTCGGGACGTCCGGGGCTGCCGTTGCTGATGCCGGGCCCGCCGGAGCCGTTGCCTCGCTTGGTGGAGTTGCCTTGCTTGAAGGCGCCCATGCTGGGGTTGCCCATCTGGTCGCCGTCGCCTTCGCAGTGGCCACCGAGGCACTTGCCGAGTTCGGCGAGTTGGGCCTTGGCTTCGGAGAGGGCGGCGTCCATGTTTTCCAGGTCGCTCTGCATCATTTCCATGTCGGAGAGTTCGGCGGCGAGTTGCTCGAGGCCTTGCAGGCCTTGGTTGTCCAAGCCCTCCTGGGACATGCCTTGGGCCATTTTGGACATGGCTTCGCTCATGCGGCCCGCGTCTTTGCAGGCTTCGCTCGCGGAGTTCGCCATTTGGAGCAGTTTCTGCATCTGATCGGGGCTGAGGTTCTTCATCTGCTCCAGGGCCTTCTTGAGTGCTTCGGGGTCGCCGCTGGAGGCTTTCTTTGCGGCTTCCTCGGCGGACTTTTTATCGAGCCCGGCCTCCTGGAGTTTCTTGACGACCTCCTGCTGATCCTGGGAGAGTTTTTCCAACTGCTGCGCCATGCTCTCGAGTTGCTTCTTGGCCTGCTCTTTGGCCTGGTCGCTCATGGAGCCGTCGGCGAGTTGTCTTTGGAGTTGTTGGAGTTGGTCCTGCGCCTTGCCGAAGTCGCCTCGCGAGAGGGCCTTGGAGAACTCTTCGAGCGGGCCCTTCTCGGATTTGAGTTGCTTCATGGACTCTTTGATCGCGTCGATCTGGGCGGCCTTGTCGCCTTCCTTGAGTTGTTCGAGGCGTTCGGTGAGGTCGGTGAGTTGCTTGACCGCGGTGCGTCGCATGGACTCGGGGTCGAGGTCCTTGGTTGCTTCGCCGGAGTCCTTTCCGTCGTCGCCCGTGTCGTCGAGCAGGTTGGCGCCGTTCTCGATTTTCTTCAGGGCGTCCTGGAGTTTCTGGCTCTTTTCCTGGAGGTCGGCCTTGACCTGCACGACCTGCTGCTGATGTTCTTCCCGGGCCTTCTGCTCTTTGAAGAGGCCCATGACGTCGAAGACGGGGAGGGTCATCCAGAGGATCATGAGCGCGGTCGCCGCGCCGATGGGCCAGGGCCAGGAGCGGGGCGTCTCGAAGGGGATCGCGGCGCGGACGTTGACGGCGCGGGCCTTGGAGGTGGCGGTTTCGATGACGGCCTGGGCCCATGGGTCTGGGTTCTTCTCGACACAGAGGGCGGTGCTGAGGGATTCGCGGAGGCCGGCACGCTCATCGAGTTCACGCGCGACGCGCAGTTCGTTGCGTCGTCGGAGCACGGCCCAAAGGATGGAGACCACGACGACGGCGACGGGGGACCAGAGGAAGACCTTGGGCCAGATGGGCTCGAAGGTTCGGACGAGGCCGAAGGTGCGTTCGACGATGCGTGTGACGAGCACGCCGGCGAACGCGATCGTGAGCGTGACGACGAACGTGGAGAGCCAGTCCTGCAAGAGGAGTCGCCTCGACGCGGCGCGGAGCACTCGGCGGATGTCGTTCATCGTGCATTCCTCCCTGATCGAGGCCGAGAGACGGTGCGAGGTCATCGAGTAAGGCTATCCGACCCGTTCGATGTGATCGGCCTTGAGGTCGGCGAAGTCCTTGGACTTCTACACCGGATTCGGGTTCCGGTTGCATCGGGTTCGCGAATCGTGGATGGAGATATCGGATGATGCGAGCGAGAACCCAAACAAAGCCTGATCGATCGTGGTGGGGTTGAACGGGCGGGCGATCGGACAGATGATGGAGACGCATGCGACGTACCCCGGCGGCGTCGGTCGCCCACCTTCAGCCCCCCGAGAACCCGCGCCCGTATGGGCTCAAATGGCTGCTGGGCGCGGGGTGGCTGGACTCGGGTCGCGTGGCGGCGGACCTCGCGGTTGGGTCGGGGAGCGAGGTGCTGGAGCGGTTGCATGTGGTCGCGGCGATGGCGTGGTGCGTCTCGCTCGGGCTGCCGATCTCGTTCATGGAGATCGCGGCGATCCCCTTGGGTGTGATCGCGCTGATCCGGCTGACGGCGACCCCGGCGTGGCGGAACTATCGCTGGGCGGTGGTGCTTCCGACATTCGTGCTGCTGCTGGGCTGGACAGCGTGGCAGGCGATCACGCTCTGGTGGTCGATGGATCGTCGGTTGGGGGTGATGCAGTTTGGAGCGATGCGATTTGGATGGACGTTGGTGGCCTTTGTGCCGCTGCTGGCGGAGCGTCGCAAGTTGATCGCGGCGATGTCGTTGGGCTTTTTGGCGTTCAACGTCTCGCAACTCGTGAACCACGTCGGCGTGAGGTGTGGGATCTCGTGGCTGACGTTGCGCCCATTCACGGATCGCAACGGGGGGTGGTGGCCCGAGGTCATCGCGGGTTCGATGCTGGTGGCGGCGTTGGGCTTGCACCTGCCGTCGGCCCTGATGGGAACCGGGAGGGCGCGAGTGCTGGGCGCGGGGGGCACGCTGGTGACGTGTCTGGGCATCTTTGCGACAGGAACGCGTGCGGCGTGGATCGCGGCGGTCGGGTTGACGGCGATCGTGAGCGTGGTGGCGATCCTGCGTCGTCCGACATGGGGTGCGCGAGCCCGTGCGGCGGGCTTTGCGCTGGTGGTGATCGGGGTGGGAAGCGGGGCGATCTGGCTGACGGTTGGTCCGTCGGTGATTCGACGGTACGAGGCGGCGCGGGACGAGTACCGGCGCGCGGTTCGGGAAGGGGATTACGACTCGGACAACGGCGTGCGTCTCAAGATGAAGGACTGGGCGATCGAGGCGTTCATGGCGCATCCGGTGCGAGGCATCGGGGTGGGAAGTTACCCGGCGTGGGTGAAGGAACACGCCGATCCGGCGGACCCGGCGACGCGGAGGTTTATCCACGCCGGACACGGGCATGCGCACAACGCGATCTTGCAGGCGTTGGCGACCACGGGCGTGGTGGGGATGGCGTTGCTGGGGCTGGCGTGGCTCGCGGCGCTGGTGGGTGGGTTTGGGGTGCTGCGAAGGGAGGAGTGGGGGTCGAATCTGGCGGGTCCGCCCTTTGCGTTGCTGGGGTTGCTGCTGGTGACGCCGTTTGATTCGATCCACGTCACGGCGCAACTGTCGGCGGTGATGCTGGCGATGATCGCGCTGTGTGCCCCGATTCGGGTGAACGCCGGGGACGACGTGGGGATCAGGACTGGGTGAGTCGTTGGCGGACGAGCAAGGCGCGGGCCGCTCGGCGTTGTTCCTGGTCCAACTCGCGTCCGGCGGCGCGTTGGAGGTGGGAGGGCTGGACGAGGAGCATGAGTTGGTTCACGCGACGCTGGTCGAGGTCCTTGATGAGGCCGAGGACGACGCCGAGGCGGACGTTGCTGAGGAGGAGCATGGCCTCGTCGGTGGCGAGGAGGCGGGCGGAGGTGAGGATGCCCACGGCACGGAAGACCTGGTCTTCGAGCCCGATGCGGCGTTTGGCGATGAGGGAGCGTCGGGCGACGCGTTCGTAGTCGATGACTCGAGGGATGATCTCGCGTTCGAGTTCGTGGATGATTTTGGCTTCGGGCTTGCCGAGGGTGGTTTGGTTGGAGATCTGGTAGAAATCGCCGGCGGCGTCGGAACCTTCGCCGTAGAACCCGCGGACGGCGAGGCCCATGTCGGAGGCGGCGCGTTTGACTTTTTCGATATCGCCGGTGAGTTTGAGGGCGGGGAGGTGGAGCATGACGGACATGCGGAGCCCGGTGCCGACGTTGGTGGGGCAGGCGGTGAGGTAACCGAAGCGATCGGAGAAGGCGTAGGTGAGCCCGCTCTCGACTTTGTCGTCGATCTGATCGATGTGGGCCCAGCACTCGCTGAGCGCGAGGCCGGAGCGGATGACCTGGATGCGGAGGTGGTCCTCTTCGTTGACCATGATGCTGAGGCGCTCGTCGGGGAGGGAGATGGCGACGCCGCGGGGATCTTCACCGGGCGGGCTGCCGTCGCCGGTGGACTTGCCCTTGCTGAGTTGCTTGGAGATGAGGTGCCGCTCGACGAGGAGGGTGCGTTCGACGGGTGGGGCGTCGTGGAGGTCGACCCACATGAGACGATCGGCGAGGTTGGACTGGAGGAGCCAGCCTCGGCAGAGGTCGAGGGTCTGCTGGCGATCGCGCCTGGTGGACTTGGCGGCGAAGGGGAAGCCCGCGACGTTGCGAGCGAGGCGGGCGCGAGAGGACATGACGACGTCGTTGCAGTCGCCCTCGCCGCGAAGCCACTCGGTTCCGGCGTCGAACTGGGGTGGGGTTGGACCGTGGGAGGTCATTGCTTGGGCTCAGGTCAGGGGGCATCGGGCCCATCGCGGGGCGTGGCGTGGGGCCCGAGGTCGGGCTGGATGATTTTTTTGAGTTCGTCGCGGAGTTTGGCGGCGGTTTCGTACTTTTCGGCCTTGACGGCCTCGTCGAGTTTGGCGCGGATGGCCTTGACGCGTTCGGCGCGATCGTCGGCCTGCGGCTTGGCGCGCGGGGCATCTGGGGGGATGGTTCCGCCGACGCGTTTGGGGCGTTTTCCGACGTGGGCGGACCCACCCTCGTGCGCGCGTTCGAGCAGGCCGACGAGGTGGGCTTCGAAGGCGCGGTAGCAGTCGGGGCATCCCATGAGTCCGTTCTGACGGAACTCGGTGAAGGTCATGTGGCAGGTCGGGCAGACGGGGATGCGGGTCGGACCGGGGGTGCGGACGGTCGCCTGCTGCTGGTGGGCGAGCCAGATATTGGACATGAGTTTTTCGAGGGGGATGTTGGGCTGGGCGGCGATGCCGTGCTGGGCGGCGCAGGCCTCGCAGAGGTGCTTTTCGATTTTGACGCCGTTGCGGACGGTGACCTCGTGGACGGTCGCCTCGTTGTCGCATTGGTCGCACTTGATCGACATGAGGAAAAGAGTAGGTCGGATGGGTTGCGACCTGGGAGGTGGCGGGCGAGCGCGAGGGGTGGTGACCAAAAGCGAAAAGAGCACCCGGATGGGTGCTCGTGGTGAGGAGGAACGGTCTGGGGATCAGTGGGTCGCCAGGCCTTTCTGCTGGCGGGTGTAGCCGTACTTACGTTTCAAGGGCTTGATGACGAGGCCTTGGCGGATGGCGCGGGCGCTGACGGTGATGCGCTCGGGCTTGCCGTCGATGATGGCGGTGAGTTTCTGGAGGTTGGGCTTGAAGGTTCGGCGGGTGATGCCGGTGGGCTTGAGACCGAAGCCGCCCTTGGCGACGGCCTGACCGCGCCAGGCGCGCTTTTTGCCGAAGGATGTCTTCTTACCCGTGAAATGGCACGTCGCACCCATGGAACACCTCACAAACGATGCCGCGGCGAGATCGCCCGGCAACGGACTCTGGACGCCCACCCGGCGGCCATTTCGAACATTCCCCGAACTCGAGGGTGAGTACCGGGAGGGAAGTTTAGACAAAGACCGGCCCAAGGCAAGTCGGAGGTTCGGAGGGCGGAGCGGATGCGGGCGGGGTCGAAAGGGGACGAGAAGGCGTGGGCGAAGGGTCGTGCGGAGGAATTGTGAGTTGGGAAGTCCGTGACTCTGGGGCTTGCAACACCATAATCATCCATGCTGCGCTCCTGCACCGTTGGTACCGTCACGATCGCCCAAGGGCGACCGCTCGCGATCCTTGCTGGGCCTTGCGTGCTGGAGTCGCTGGAACTCGGGTTGAGCGTGGGGAGGGCGATGAAGGCGGCGTGCGACGCGGCGGGGCTGGCGTACATCTTCAAGGCCTCGTTCGACAAGGCGAATCGTTCGAGCATTCGGTCGGCGCGCGGGCCCGGGCTGGAGCGAGGGCTGGGGTGGATGTCGGCGATTCGAGGGGAGTTGGGCGTGCCGACGACGACGGACATCCACACCCCGGAGCAGGCCGAGCCTGTGGCCCGGGTGGTCGATCTTCTGCAGATCCCGGCGTTTTTGTGTCGGCAGACGGACTTGCTGGTGGCGGCGGGGCAGGCCGCCGCGGCGCATGGACGTGGCGTCAATGTGAAGAAGGGGCAGTTCATGTCTCCCGTGGAGATGGGGGGAGCCGTGAAGAAGTTGGCGGAGGCGGGGTGTGGGAATGTGATGCTGACGGAGCGGGGGACGTTCTTCGGGTATGGGCGGTTGGTGAATGACTTTCTTGGGCTGGGCGACTTGATGGAACTGGGGTGCGAAGGGGGCTCGCCGCCGGTGTGCTTTGATTGCACGCATTCGACGCAGACGCCGGGGACCGGGGAGACGACGGGAGGTCGGCCGGAACGCGCGCCGCTGTTGGCGCGTGCGGCGACGGCGGCGGGCGTGCACGCGGTGTTCATGGAGTGTCACCCGGAGCCGAAGAAGGCGCTGAGCGACGCGAGCACGATGCTGCGGATCGAGGCGGCGGCGGCGCTGGTGCGTGAGGTGGGCCGCATTCGGAGCGTGCTCGGCCCGGGCGCGTGACGAGGGCGTTCATCGGGCGGCCGCGACGCGATCGACTTCTTCGAGGCTGGTGACGCCCTCGGCGGCGAGTTTCCATCCGAACTGGGAGAGGGTGGTGAAATGTCCTTGCTCGATGACTTTCTTCATCGAGGAGATGGAGGGGTCTTTGAGGACGATGTCGCGGAGGTCGTCGCTGAAGTCGAGGAGTTCAAAGAGGGCGCGGCGGCCTCGATAGCCCGTGCGGAGGCACTTGGGGCATCCGGTGGCGACGAACAGTTCGGTCTTGTCGCCGAGCCAGCGGCCCAGGCGTGTGGCCTGGCCTGGGAGGACCTTGGTGGCGCGCTTGCAGGAGTCGCAGAGGACGCGGACGAGTCGTTGGGCGAGGACGAGGTCGAGGGAGTTGGCGACGAGGTAGGGTTCCACCTTGAGGTCCAAGAGGCGGAAGACGGCGGAGATGGAGTCCTTGGAGTGGACGGTGGTGAAGACGACGTGCCCGGTCATGGCGGCCTGCATGGCCGTTCGGGCCGTTTCCTCGTCGCGGATTTCACCGACGAGGATGACGTCGGGGTCTTGGCGGAGGACGCTGCGGAGGAGGGAGCCGAAGTTGTTTCCCTTGTGCTCGTCGACGGGGATCTGGGTGACGCCTTCGAGTTGGTATTCGACGGGGTCTTCGATGGTGATGACGTTGCGGGCGGTGCGGTCGATGACGCGGAGGGCGTTGTAGAGGGTGGTGGTTTTGCCCGACCCGGTGGGGCCGCAGACGAGGAGGAGCCCGGAGTCCTGCTCGCAGACGCGTTTGAGGCGGTCGATCATGTAGGACATCATGCCGAGGTCGTGGAGGCTGGTGGGCACGCCGCGCTGATCGAGGACGCGGAGGACGAGTTTCTGGCCGTGGACGCTGGGGGTGAAGGAGACGCGGTATTCGACGCGACGATCGGGGAAGACGGAGGAGAAGTGTCCTTCCTGGATGGCGTCGCGGCCGACGACCTGCATGTTGCAGAGGTTTTTGATGAGGCCGTAGGCGACCTCGCCGACGCGCTTGGGGAGTTCCAAGATGGGGACCATGTCCCCATCGACGCGCATGCGGACGTGGAAGGCGTCCTGCTTGGGCTCCCAGTGGATGTCGGTGGCGCGGGCCTTGCTGGCGAGTTGGAGCATGAGGCGGACGCAGTTGGGTCCGTCGCTGGCGCCGAGGAGGGCCTCGCTGGGGACGCCGGCGGCGTTGATGACGGAGACGTTCTCGGGGAGCGCCCCCTTTGGGGGGAGGCTGTCCATCATCATGGCGAGTTCGAACATCCAGCCGACGACCTCGGATTGGGAGCGTGTGCCGGGCACCTTGGCGTGGTTGGTGGCGGCGCTGACGGCGTCGTCGATGCTCCGGGCGGGTTCGATCGGGGCCTCGCCCTCGAAGAGGAACTCGTGCTCACCGACGCGGATGATGTCCCCCGGGCGGAGGGCGCGAGGCGCCTCGATCTTGGCGTCGTTGACCTTCGTGCCGTTGCGAGAAAGGAGATCGCGGACCTGATAGCCGCCCCTGGGGAGGGGCTCGATGATGCAGTGCGAACGGCTTGCCTTTTCGTCGAGGATGGGGAGGGTGTTGTCGGGCCCGCGTCCGATGGAGACGGGGGCGGCGCCGAGTTCGACCACCTTGCTGTTGCCTCGGATGGGGGTCAATCGAAACGAGGGCATGGCGGCTCCATCTCGCTCGGGCGTGGCGGCAGGGGAAGCAACTCCCGAGGAAGCCGACGTGCTCGAAGGAGGGGGATCGTACGCGGGGGTCTTGTCGGACTTCACCAGTCGGGTGGGTCGAGGCATGGGCGATTCCGCGGGCGAGGGGCTTCCGGGGGGTGTCCATCAGGCTTGGCCCGCGAGGAGGGAGCAGACGCTGGTGACGTCGGAGGTCATGCCGAGTTGTTCGTAGGCCTGGGCGGCCTGGGTCCACAAGGAGTTGGCCTTGGCGCGGTCGCCTCGATCTCGGGCGATCAAGCCCAGGCTTTGCTTGCTTCGGGCGATGCCCTCGGGGCGACCGAGTTGCTCTTCGAGGGCGAGCGAGGTGAGGTGCATTCTCTCGGCCTCGTCGAGATGCCCGCGCGCGCGCAGGAGCAGTCCGAGGTTGGCATAGTCGTTGGCCATGCCCTCCAGCCGGGCGATCGACTCGTTGATGGCCAGAGCCTTGCGGATCATGTCCTCGGCCTCGTCGAGGCGATGTCGAGCGATGAGCACCAGGCCGAGGTTGGAGCAGTTGTTGGCGATGGCCTCGGTGCGTCCGTGCTTTCGGTCGAGGTCGAGCGCCTTGCGGAGGAACTCCTCGGCGCGGGACAGGTCGCCCAGGCGGCGCGAGATGAGTCCGAGGTTGCAGTATCCGTTGGCGATGCCACCGGCGCGACCGAGGCGTTCCTCGATGGCGAGGGCCTGTCGGAGCATGAGTTCGGCGCGGGCGAGGTCGCCGCGCGACTTGTGGAGAAGCCCCATGCTGGAGTAACTCTCGGCGAGACCCTTGTGGTCGGCGATCATCTCGGAGATGGCGAGGCTCTTGTTCTCGAACTGCTCGGCGAGTTCGAAGTGGCCGCGCATCTGCGCCAGGAGGCCGAGTTGGAGCATCGCGCGGGCCTTGAGTTTGTCGTCGCGGGACGAGGTGGCGAAGTCGAGGGCGCGCTGGAACTGGGCCTCGGCATGGGACACGCGCCCGACGCGTCGAAGGAACTTGCCGTATTCCAGGAACGCGCGCGGGTCGTCCCCGCGGGCGACCGCCAGGCCGTAGCACGCCTCGGCGCCCGCCAATCGTCCGGAATCGGCGAGGCGGATGGCTTCACGGAGCAGGTCGGCCTTGGGTGAGGATGGGGCGAGGGCATCGAACCCGGTGTCGTCGGACATGAGGTCCAGCGTGGTTTCGGCGTTGGCATCGACGGCGTGGGAACGGTCGGACGATGCGGCCTCGGCGTGATCGCTCAGCCAGTGGCCCAGGCGAGCGCGGAGGATGTCGGCGAGCCCATCGACGTTTCCGAAGGATTCGATGTGGTGGGCGTCGTCGTGCTCGATCGAGCGGCGGAAACTCATGATCTGGGCGAGATGGAAGGTGGGTCGGTCGAGGCGCTCCTTGGGCACGAACTTGAAGGCGACGACGATCTCTCGCATCGGGAAGGAGCGGTCTTCCAAGCATTCGCGCGCGAGTTCGTACGCGGCCTCGACATCGAGCCCCTCCCCCGCCTCGCGTGACTCGGCGCGATCTCGCCAACGATCGGCGAGCACGAAGACGGCGTAGTCGCACCGGCGGAGGTCTTGCTCGACCATCGCCCGGGGCCGTGGGACTCCGCCCGGAGTGCTCCCCTCGTCAACGGGGACAAAGACCGCTCCACGACGCAACGCGACCCCTTCGCTCATCGTGAGGATGGTGCCGCGGACGGTGTGCCACTCGGCGCGGAGGCTCGCGGGAGCGGCGACGAAGACGCGGTAGGTGTGGAGGTCATCAGGCTGGTTCGCGTGCATCGACCGATCTCCCCGGGCGCGCCGCCCCCCCGCTCCCCACGCTGGGCACTCGATTGGTACGGGTTGGGGCTCGCGAGGTTGCGAGAAGGTGGTCGAGCGCGGAGGGGGTGGGGGGGACGGCGGAGTTCAGGAGAAGATGGAATCGACGCCCCCGTGGATGATGAGGTCGATGTCGTTGAGCATCTTGGCGAGGACGAGGCTGAGGGCGATAATGGCGAGGAAACTGGAGACGAAGGCGCTGGTGGTGGCACGTCCGACGCCCTCGGCGCCGGGCGAGCAGTTGAAGCCCTTGTAGCAGGAGATGAGCCCGATGGCGCCCCCAAAGAAGAGGGACTTGATCAGCCCGCTGGTGAGGTCGTACCAGGTGACGAACTGGGCGCTGAAGCGCCAGTAGACGTCGGGATCGGTGGAGTAGAACTTGGTGGTGATGAGGTAGCCCCCGATGACGCCGCAGAGGTTGGAGAGGAGCGTGAGGAAGGGGATCATGCAGACGCAGGCGAGGAAACGAGGGACGACGAGCACGCGGATGGGATCGGAGGCCATGGCGCGCATGGCGTCGAGTTGCTCGGTGACGCGCATGGTGCCGAGTTCGGCGGCGAGAGAGCATCCGACGCGGCCGGCGAGCATGACGGCGGCGAGGGTGGGCCCGAGTTGCTTGACCATGGAGAGGTTGATGACGCCGCCGAGGCGGCCCTCCTGCCCGATGGAGGCGAACTGGAGGTAGCCTTCGAAGGCCAGGATCATGCCGATGAACGCGCCGGTGATCGCGAGGACCGGGACGGAGGCGGCGCCGACGAAGTAGAGTTGAGTTCCCAGCCGCTCGCGGCGGAGCCAGGATCGCGGGTGGGCGAGGCCGACCAAGGTGGCGAGCGCGAAGCGCACGAATCGTCCGAACTCCAGCACCTGCCTCAAGATCCGGTGTCCGAGCGCGGCGACCGCCTCGACGGCTTGCACGACGATGGACTCGGTCGGACTCGCGGGCGCGGCGGGCATGGGTGGACTAGGTTAGGCCCCGCCTCGCGTCACCTCGCGACCAGGTACACCACCCAGTTGCGGTCCAACGCGCCCTGGGCGACCGGGCTTACGTACACACGCCCGTCGGCGTCCATCGCGTCGGCCAGTTCGTCGTAGACGTCGAACGTGGTGAACCCCGCGTCGTGAACGGCGTCGCGCAACTCGGGGATGGACCAGAGTCGCCAGCGGTAGATGAACGCGTCGGGAAACGCGCGCACCCTCGGCGACGCCGGTTGGGCGCGGGCGGCTCGTCGTGCGGGCCACACGCGAAAGGAGAGCGTGTCGAGGACGAGCCCTGTAAGGGCGTCGGCCTCGCGCTGTTCCCAGGTGTATTCCACGCGCTCGCCGCCCGGACCGCGGCGAGCGCGTTTCAACATCATCGGGGTGAAGGCGTCGGCTCCACCGTACATGTCGGCCACGAAGACTCCTCCGGGCGTGAGCGAGGCGCGCACGCCGCGCAGGTATCGCACCAACCCCGGGCGGTCATGGAAGTAGCCCAGCGGGAAGTTCGTCGCGGCGATGGCGTCGGCCTGGCGTCGGCACGCCTCGGCCCTCGCGCGGAGGCACCGAACGCGCGGGGCTCCCCGGAGCCTTGTCAACGGCGCTCCGTCGGAATCGACCGCGATCGCCGATCGCGACTCGGATGACGCGGCCCACGCCCGCGCGAGCGCGCCCGTTCCCGAAAAATCCTCCCGAAGGACGCGCGGGTCGCCCCCATGCACCGCCTCGATGAACCGCACGACGCGCTCGGGCTCGGTGACGCACAACTCGTAGAGGGCGTAGGGGTCCAGCGGGCGGGAAGGGGGGCGGCTCCTTCCGGGCGCCGAGGGGCGTGCACGGGCTGGGGCCTTCGACTTCACGCCATGCGCACCCATTTGAGGAGCGTCTTGAAGTTCGGGGGCTTGCCGTACATGAGCGCTCCGATGCGGAAGATTTTGCCGGCGGCCCAGGCGGCGAAGAGGACGGACCCGACGCCGATCGCGATGGCGACGGGGATCTGCCAAGTCGGGACGGGCTCGGAACCGGCGAGGCGGATGACCATGACGAAGGGGTTGGGTCCCGGGATGAAACTCAGGATGGTGGCGAGCGGGGAGTTGGGAGCCCGCTGGATGAGGAACCAGGTCATCCAGGGAATCATGAGGAGCACCATGACGGGGGTCATGAGCGTCTGGGCCTCGCGCATGTCGTTAACGGCGGCGCCGATGGCGGCCATCATCGACGCGACGAGGAAGTAGGCGATCCCGAAGAAGATGACGAAGTAGACGAGTTGCATGGGGGAGATGAGGTTGGTCATCGCCGCGGCGATCATGCCGACGATCCCGAGGCTGCCGTAGAGCACCACGATGAGCGTCCCGACGCCCATGTAGCCCAGGATCTTGCCGGTCATGAGTTGCATGGGGGAAACGGCGGAGAGGAGGATCTCCATGACGCGGTTGCCCTTTTCCTCGACGGTGGAGGTGAGCAGGTATTGCCCGGAGGTGAAGACGGAGACCATGAGGAGGATCATGAAGGCCATCGGCACGAGCATCTGCAACTCGCCGAAGTTCTTCTTTTCCCCCTCCTTGGTGACAGTCTTCGACTCGGCCTGTGGGGTCGAGACGAGTTGCCGGACTTCCTCGGGCGTCAGCCCGGCCTTGTCGAGGCGCGGATCGGTGGCGAGGCGTGCGTCCACGATCGACTCGCCCACGCGGCGCTTGATGCGCTGCTGGATTTCAAAGTCCAGGCGGTCGGCGTAGAACGTCTCGAAGGGCGCGTACGTCCCGCCCGCGCCCTTCTGCACGGCTTCCTTGGGTACCACCACCAGCGCGATGCGCGAGGTGCCCACGTCCCCGCTCCCCTTCTGCGCACGCTGGATCTCCGCCGTCTTGAGGGGCTCCTTCTCCTTGTCCGCGTCGGCGTCGCCGGGCAGGAACTCGAGCGAGAGTTGCGCGCCCACCGTGGGCAGCATGCCCGGCTGGATCGCCGGGGCCTGTCCCATCTTCTTGGGGTCCACGCCCATCTTCTTGACCGCCTCTTCCGCCTGCGCCTGCACCTGTTTGGCGGTGGCTTCGGCCTCGGCCTTGTCGGCGGCGTCGCTGAACTTCTGGCGGATGCGATCCTGCAAGAGCCCGGTGCGATCGATGACCGCGACCGAGCCCTTGATCTGCGGGCCCTTCTGGTTCTTCATCATGACGATCGCGCCGCCCACGATCGCGATCATGACGGGCGTCATGACGATGCCCAGCAGGAAGCCCTTGGTAAAGACGGTCGCCGAGAACTCTCGCCAGGCGACCCAGAAAACCTTGTTCATGATTCGACTCCCGCTTCGGAGGTGGCCCGGGGCGCGGCGTCGCCCGCGTCGTCCTGCTCCTCGCTCTCGGCCCGCAGCGCCGCCGCGTCCCCGCCGACCAGTTGGATGAAGATGTCCTCGAGGCTTGGTCGCTTGATCTCGAGGCGGCGGACCGGGGCCAGTTGAGCGACCTCGCGCATGACGTCGGTGGCGTGCTCGTGCTCGTGCAGGCGCAGTTCGACGCCCTTGGCGGAGAGGACCACGTCCTGCACGCCGGGAAGGCGTCGCAGGGCCGAGAGGTCCTGCCCGACCTGCATGGGCTCGACGTCGATGACGCGCGGGTCGTACTTGGCCATCACGTCGTGCATCGTGCCGTCGAGCACCTTGTTGCCCTTGTGGATCATGAAGAGGTGGGTGCAGAGTTGCTCGGCCTCGAACATCGCGTGCGTCGAGAAGATGATGGTGCGGCCCATCTTGTGCTGCTCGTCGATCAGCCCGCGCATCAGGCGGCGGTTGACGGGGTCGAGCCCGCTGAAGACCTCGTCGAGGATGATAAGGTCGGGCTCGTGCAGGACGGCGGCGATGAACTGGACCTTCTGCTGCATGCCCTTGCTGAGTTCCTCGCACTTCTTCTTGAAGCAGTCCTTGAGGCCCAGGCGATCGAGCCAGGTCTTGACGCGCGACTCCAGGCTTTCCCCGCCGCGCGTTCCGCTGGACGCGTCCAGGCCCTTGAGGCGGCCCATGTAGGTGAGGAAGGGCCCGACCTTCATCTTGCGGTAGAGGCCCCGCTCTTCGGGGAGGTAGCCGATGCGGTCCTTGCTCTCGATGGCGGAGGCCTTCCCCAACACCGAGACCTCGCCCCGGTCGGGGAAGATGATCGACATGACCATGCGGATCGTGGTGGTCTTGCCCGCGCCGTTGGGCCCGATGAATCCGCAGAGCGAGCCCTGGGCGATCGTGAGGTCGAGGTTGTGGACGGCGAGTTTGGGGCCGAAGGTCTTGGTGACGCCGCGGATCTGGACGGCGGGGGGGGAACTCGATGAACTGGGCAAGGTCACGCTCCGGAGGGAAGGGCACCGCACGCGTCGGTTGTACGCCGCGAGGCGGGGAAGCGTAACCGGGAACTTGCGTGCGAGCCGGACGTCGTTCAGGTCGCCACGGAGCGTCGGTTCAGCACCCGAGTTCGTAGCGGGCAAGGTAGGAGAGAAGGGCGTCGGCGGTGACGCCGAGGTCGGGCGTGCCGGTGCCCGTGCCGTCGTCCACGTCGGCGGGGCAGAGGACGGTGATGCGGAGGGGTGGGGCGATGGTGGTGGGGAGGACGTAAGCGCGTGCAAGGCCCGCACCGATGAGATTGGAGTAGACTCCGACAAAGTAGTTCGGCGGCACGGTCGAGTTGTGCCACCAAAGATGCGCGACGATCTCGCGTGTGCCTGGCATGCCATCCAGATTCAGACGAAATGAGAAGACGCTTGCCGGGTTGCTCCAATCGTGCTCCGGCGCGAGATTGATGGACGTTTGGATCGGCATCAGCCATCCCGGTCCTTGACCCGCCGGAAGCATGTCCGCCGGGTCATCGATCTTGATTACGTTCCCGTACCTCGCGGCGCCGAAGGCGTAAGGCATGTGGTTCATTCGTTCTTGGCTGATCGCGTCAATGCAGTCCGCGAAACCAGCACCGTCGAGGCCAACTACTTCCACATCGAACAACGTGCGTGCAAACGCCGAGGTGTCATCTTGGGCCTGTGGTGGAGAGAAACCAACCCGCGCTCGAACGCGCACGCTCCGCACTGCCGCGGGAAGTTGGAGGTTGGACGCTGTCCAGTTCACTCCATCGGTTGTCACTTCCCAGAAAAACGAACTCGACGTGGGAGTCTGCACGATCGCGGAGGATGCCATCCCAAGCGTGGAGAATACACAACAGACCAACTCGTGCGTACTTCGCCGGAGTGCATAGGCGTGGGAGGTCATGGGCAACTCCCGGAGCATGTGGTTGGACGACACGAGGGGCAATTCGCTCCAAGCGCTGCTGCGAGATTCAGTCGTCGGCCCGTCACGCAGTAAGAGGCTAGGCCAGAGTCGTAGGTGCCTGTCGTCAAGACTTGGGAAACGACCCGGCAGTAGGTCCACGAGGGATGCTCTGCCCACACGAGAGCACACGCCGCCGCGACTATTGGCGCGGCGAAGGACGTGCCTGCCGCATATACAGGAAGTACCGGTGTCACCAGTTGGTTGTCGATAACGCGCAAGTTCACGGACGGTGCGGCGATATCAACCGTATTGATCTCGTAACTGGACGGTCCCCACGTTGCCCCCGTCTGGTCGATCCCCATAACAACGACCATGTTGTCGTACGGAAAAGCATGAGGATACCGATACGATGGCGGCGGCGTTGTGTCTAAGTTCTGGTTCGAGTTCCCCGCAGAGATTGTGACAATGATTCCGTTCTCTTTCAGATTCTTGAAGATGAGGTCCAAAGCCGAGGAGTACTCAAAGACCGGGTACCAAGAGCAGTTTGCGACCCTTGCACCGGGGTTGTCGCGTACTTGAATGCCTTGCCAACCGCTGAGATACCGAAAGTATCATCACATGCGACCATGCGGATCGACATGATCGACGCCTTCCATGCAATACCCGCGACCTGCTCGCCGTTGTCGCCTCTCGCGCCAGCGACGGCAGCGCCTCGTGTGCCGTGATTGCCATGATCTATCGCAGGCACCACGTAGTTGCAGTATGGCATGCAGGCGGGGCGGATTTCCTGTGGGTTGCCTGGGGGAATCGGATGCACATGGTTGGGCGTTTCGCAGAATAAAGCATCGAGCGGATCGTCTTCAACCCCTACACCATGCACGTCATCGACGTCCCCGTTGTGGTCGTCGTCGATTCCGTTGCCTGGAATCTCGCCGGGATTGACCCACATGTTGCCGTTGAGGTCGGGGTGCTGCCAGTTGACGCCGGTGTCAAGGATGGCGATCGTGACCGATGATGCATCCGTGCGGACAGACCACCCCTTGATCGCGCAGATGTCTTTCGTGGAGATGCCACTGGTTCCGTTGACTGTTTGTCCCCGGTTTTCAAAGGCCCACTGCTCGCACCAGTTGGCGTCCGTTGGAGGGAGCGACGCGACGTGTCCTATGAAATCGAACTCCGCGAACTCGACCCCCGGCCACCGTGCGGCCACTTCGCGCCGTTCCTCGCCCAACTCGCGTCCCACGTCGAACACGTACACCCGCTCGATATACGCTACTCGCTCGTACCGCCGTGCTCGCATGTACTCGACGAGCGCATCACCGGCAGGATTCCCGGGCTCGTTCCCTTCGGTACACCGCACAACCACCCGGGCGCGGTTGTACGTGTCTTCGCGCTGTGCGAACGCGACCGACCCTACCCCCCAAAAACAGAAACGCGAGACCAACTGCGACGATCACGAGCGATCTCATGGGGCCTCCGAGTCTGGCGTTGACGAATCGGACCCATCGCACGGCATTCAGCCTTCCAATGGATCGAACGGCTTGCAAGTGAAAACTGAGATATCTTGCGTACAAAGAGCCTGAGCCCACACCCATCTTGTAGGGATGCCCTTTACGTGTTCCCCATCTGCTTGATGAACCCATCCGCCTCCGCGATCGACGCTTCCATCTCCTTGATGAGTTTCGACACGTCGGTCTGGAGAACAGTGACCTGGTCCTTCATCGCCGCGACGGCCTGGGCGTTCAGGGTGTGCTTCAGGCTCAGCACCTGATCGTTGAACTTGGCGAGGACCGGGTCCATGCTGGCGGTCGCGCGCTTCATCGAGCCGAGCATCTGCTCGAAGCGATCCTGGGAATCGCGGAGTTGGCGCTGGCTGTTGGCCTTGAGGTCGGCGCTGCTGTACTGCGTGATCTCCTGCTCCCATTCCTTGAAGAGGTCGCGGCCAACCTTCTCCACCGACGCGACGCGATCGCGGAGAGCCTGGGCCTCGGAATCGCACTTTTCCTTCGAGTCCTTGGCCTTGTCGTAGGCCTTCTTCAGGTCGCCGCCCTTGTAGTTCACGAGAGCGCTGAACTGGTCGAGGGTGGAGGCGAACTGCTCCTTGGTTTCCTGCTGCTGTCCCTTGGCGTCCTTCACGCGCGAGACGAGAATGTCGCGCTTCTCCTTGCCGAGGACTTCCATCGCCTTGTAGTAGGTGGTGGAGCAGGCGGGGAGGGGCGCGAGCGCGGCGGCAAGAGCGAGGGTGAGGACGGCGGCGGCGCGGGAGGAGGAGGGAAGACGGAGCATCCCAAACGCTAGGCGATCAAGCGTCGACGCGTTCGAACTGGATCGCGCCCTCGACGAGGCGCGCGAAATACGCCTCGATGCTGTCGAGCCCCGTCACGCGATGGACGTACGCGGCGGCGCGGACAAGGTCGGCCTTCTGGAGGAGTTCGAGGCGGGGCTCCTTCAGTTCGAGGCGCGTGGAATAGAACGCGCACCCCTGGTGGGCGATGAGGATGACCTTCTTGAGTTTGTGGACTTCAACGAGGAAGTGGAGTTCATCGACGACGCCCTTTTCTTCGAGGTTGGCCTGGGGGTGCCCCGCGAGGCACGCGGGACCGCCGGGGAGGGCGACGCGGTCGTAGCGCGGGAGGTTGAGGCCGTTCTGGAGGAAGTCGTCAAAGTGCTCGCCGATGCGGCCGTCGGAGCAATAGACCGCGGCCGCGTGGATGCGCTGCTGGTTGTATTCGATGGTGCTGCGGTAGGGCATGGGGAGAGCATACCCGAAAGTGGCGCGGGCGCGATGGAGGATGGAAAGGGATTGTGCCCGCGGCCACCGGACCCGTCGGGCCGCGAGCGTTGAATCCCGTGAGCCCGGGAGCAGTGGTCCAACCGTAACAATCCGCGCCAAGCCCGACGCGCCATGCGACGCCGACGGCGCACGACAAGGTCCGCCAGTCGATGCCATCGCCCGAATCGGGCCAGAGACCGAAGCGTGCAAGGCTTCGAATGACCGCGGGTTACGCAGTAGGCACGTGGCGAGGAAGCCACACAATGGAGCCGGGGGGAATCGAACCCCCGAGCACTCGCGGAATCTCCGGGAGAATACGCCGATTCCGACGGGCGCGCAGCGCCGGGCGCAGCGCGGGCCGCACCGGAGCCAAAACGGGGCGCAGGACGGGGGCCAACGGGCAACGCCCCGCCCGACGCCGACCTGGCCCGCCTCGTGGCGGCGTGGGCCAACCTGGCCCCCGACGTGCGTGCTGGGATCGTCGCGGCGATCCGCTCGGTCACGCCCGCCCGCTGACCCCCCCGACGCCCGACAGAACCGACGAAACCTGGGATGCCGCGACGCGGCGGGCCATCGCCGCCCGTTCCGTCAGCGGCAGCGTTGGCATGGTTCCTTCCCGCCGGGCTCGCCGACGTGACGCCCGCGGGAACAGCCGCGGGGATAGACAGACATTGTTTCGGATGTCCGAGCGCCGCGCAACCCATCGCGCCTCGGGACGGCACTGACTAGAGCCGGGGGTCCACGGGCTCGCTCTCCATCGCCAGCACGGCGAACACGCACTCGTGCACGCGGCGCAAGGGCTCTCGGCGCACGAATCGTTCAAGGGACTCAACGCCGAGAGAGAACTCTCGAAGGGCGAGCGACCGCTTGGCTCCCAAGCCACGCGAGCGGAGCCGTTCGAGATACTCGGCCCGGGAGTATTCGGGGCCGTAGATGATTCGGAGATACTCAGATCCCCGGACCTTCACTGCGGGTTGGAGGAGTCCTCGCGGTCCTTTGGCGATGAACTCCAGGGGTTTGACCACCATGCCCTCGCCGCCGCTGGCCGTGAGCGATGTCCACCATGCCGTTGCCTCGTCCTCGCTCGCCTGGCTCGACAGATCGACGAGTTTCCACGGCGTCGCGACCAGAACGCGATCCGCATCGCTCGCCAATCTCGCGAGCGTCTCCATGTGCCACCGGTGATCACGATCGACGTGGACCTTCTGTTCGCTGGCGAGGAGATGGAACGGGGCAAGCCTGAGGTCGTCCACGCCGGACACGTTCCAGCAGTAGCGCTGGTACGCCTTGACGTATCGCTCGACCAGATCGGCTCGCTCTGCCGTCGTCGCAAGCAGCGAATCGACCTCTGGAAGCCGGTTCTTTGCCTGCGTCAAGGAGGCGACCGTGGCTCTCAGCCCGGCGGTGGCTGCGACACCCACGGCTGCATACTGCTCGCGGATGAGAGCCTGAGCCTTCGCCGACCAAGGCATGAGCTCGCAGTCCAAGCACAGCCAGTCGGTGGCAAGTTCCTCCCAGAGGCCGGCACGCTGAGCCGCGTCCCGCACACGAGCGAGAAGCGCCTGCTCAGTGGCCCGGTCGTTGAAGAACGGCCGACCGGTGCGGGTGTAGATGATCCCGAGTGAATCAGCGTCACGAACTCCGAATCTCCTTTGTGCGACCTGCGGTTCTCTGCACACGACCACTACAGCCCGGGAGCCCATGTGCTTTTCTTCGCAGATGACGTTGCCAACCCCGCCAGTGCGGTAGTACTCGAACGCCTCGCGCGGCTGCTCAAGCAGTGGGCCATCCCGCGCCGTCTCGCAAGGTGACATCGTCGGCGGGAGGTAGATCAGCCACCGGGGTTCGGCGGCGAACCGGCTCATGATCTCGAGGGCCGCGGCCGCATTCTCCTGACGAACGGTGATCGTCCTCGTGAGCCGCGTCTCAATGTGACGCTTGCCTGATACGTCGTCCAGGTCGAGCAGATCGTCGTGCTCCTGCTGCAACGACAACGGGGCGCGATCCTCCGGCGCGAGAAATGGCTTCTTCGACTCCGCGTAGGTGGCGCGTGCCTTGACCACCACGAACTCACGCTCAGGCCACCGGAGTGCGGTCATCGAGCCGCCGAAGACACAGCCCGTGTCGATGCACACCGTGTTGTTGAGCCACTCAGGTTCGGGGATGGGCGTATGTCCGTAGACCACGGCTGCCTTGCCGCGATACTCCGCGGCCCAGTTGTACCGAACTGGTAGGCCGAACTCGTCGGTTTCCCCGGTCGTCTCCCCGAACAGAGCGAACTCGCGCACGGCCCCTGATCCGCGCCCCTGCATGGACTCCTTCATGCCCGCATGCGCCACGACGAGCTTCCCGCCATCCAGCACATAGTGGCTCACCATGTCATCGATGAACGCGGCGACGATCCGCCTGAACTCCTCCGACTCCCGGCCGAGTTGCGCCAGCGACTCCGCGAGGCCATGCGTGACCTGTACGTTCTTGCCTTTGAGAGCCCGCATGAGCTTGACGTCGTGATTGCCCGGGACGCACAACGCATGCCCTGCCTTCACAAGACGCATGGCCAGTCGCAGAACCGAGGGCGTCTTGGGACCACGATCGACCAGGTCGCCGACGAAAACAATCTTGCGGGAGCGGCCATTTGCCTCGGGCGGCGTGGCGACGCACTCGCCCTCGGGATCGCCTTCGATCTGCGCAATTTTCCAGCCGAGCGCCGAGAGCAACTCGACGAGTTCGTCGTAGCAGCCGTGCACGTCCCCGACGATGTCGAATGGCCCATGCTCATGCTTGAGGTTGTTCCAGAGCGGTTCACGCACGAGAGTGGCGTTACTGCACTCTTCCAGCGTGCGCAACGTGAACACATGGCGGAAGCCCTCGCGTTCGAGCCCGCGGAGTTCACGCCGCATCGCCATCCGTTGATTGCGGATGACGTGAGGGCCGAAGTTGCGATCCGGTCTCTCCGAGTTCCGTTCGTGGCAGAGATGCTCTGGGGTATCCACCACGATTGCAACGGGCAGACAGTGGAACTCGCGTGCGAGTTGCACCAGGGGCTTTCGATCCTCCGCTCTCACGTTGGTCGCGTCAACCACGGTGAGCAGGCCGCGTGCGAGCCGCTTCCTGGCGACATAGTGCAGCACGTCGAATGCGTCGCCTGTTGCTTCCTGGTTGTTGTCGTCGTCGGAGACCCACCCTCGGCAGGTGTCGGACGAAAGGATCTCCGTGTGCTTGAACAGCCGGCGCGCGAGGGTGCTCTTCCCGGAGCCGGAGGCGCCGATCAGCACGACGAGAGACAGTTCTGGAACCTTGATGTCAGGAGGCACGCGCAAACACCCCCATCTGCGTTGGCCAACCAACGTCGCGGCCGTCTGGTGCGACACCCGCATCGCCGATGCCCCTGATCTCGCAGGTATAGCCGAAGCGTGCGCAGATCCCGTCCGCCCAGGCACGGAACTGGTCCCGCGTCCATTCGAATCGATGGTCCTTGTGTCGCATGGAGCCTGCCGCGAGCGCTTCCCACATGACGTTGTACTCGCTGTTTGGCGTTGTCACGATGACGAGCGACGGCTTGGCGGCACCAAACACGACCTTCTCCATCGCCTCCAGCCTGGGCTCGTCCATGTGCTCGATGACCTCGCACAGCACGGCCGCATCAAACCCATCGAGCCGCCGATCGCGGTACATGAGCGAGCCATGAATGAGCTCAACGCGCTGGCGGACCATCGGTGGGAGTTGTTCGAGGCGCAATCTGTCCGCGGCGATCTCCAGGGTGCGGTGCGACACGTCCATGCCGACGATCTTCTCAAAGCCCTTGTGCTTCAGAAGTTCTCTCACCAGCCTCCCCTCGCCACAGCCAAGATCAGCAACCCTTCGTGCGCCTCTCGCCTGCAGCACGGCCAGCACCACGCCGTGGCGCTGCTGGTGCAGGCTCAACTTCTGCTCCGCCGCTTCCTCGCGGGGATCCTCCGGTGAGTCGGCCTCGATCTCGACCGGACCCTCGCCATCTTGTTCTCGAAGCTGCTTGATCGCCTCGTCAGCGAGGTTGCGACGATACTTCAGGTATCGCGTCGCGATGAGCTCTCGCTCCGGGTGTTGTGCCAACCACCCCTCACCGTGACGGAGCAGCTTGGCGACCTCATCATCACCGACCCAGTAGTGCTTCTCGTTGTCAAGAACCGGAATCAGCACATAGAGGTGACTGAGCAGCTCGCTGAGCGTCTTCGTCGCAGCGATCTCAACAGTGAAGAGGGATGAATCACCCCAGTCAGCGAACTTGTCGTCGAGCGGATGCGACGTCACAGTAACTCGATAGCCGAGTGGCTCGAACAGCTTGCGGAGCAGGTCGGCTCCACCGGCGCAGGGCAGCGAGGGAATCCTCGCCTCAAGCGGGATGGCGGAGGCCACCAGTTCCGGGCGATCCTTGCAGTTCCCGGCGAGTGCGGTGCCGAACACCTGCGCGATCGCAACGGCCAGCATGGAGGACGCGACATACGGCCGATCGTTCACGTACTGGTCAAGCGTGCGTTGCCCACGGTGACCGCGTACCAGGCCGATCGGATCGACTTCAATCAGGAGGCAAGCGGTGCACCGCTCAGACTCCAATTCCGGGTAGTAGACATGTGCCTTGCCGAACGCCAATGAGAACGACTGAACCCGGCCCGGGTGTTTGTGGAGCAGATATCCCAGGTCCGAGGCTGGGTGGTGTGTTGTGGTGATCGAGAGCAGCATCCGTACGGTTTCCTGCAGGTTGGCGAGGTGGAGTGTACGGAAGCCACCCCCTTCCCGAGAGGATTCCCTCTGGCCAAGGGTCGTGCTTCGGATTTTCTTCAGTCCGCGCTGCGAATCGCCCCCCGCGCCGGAAATAAGGGTTTGGGGGGTGGGCCCGTCGCCCGACGCCCCCCGGCAAGGAGACCACCGTGACCCGAATCGGACTGACCCTCGACGAGCACTTCGACCTCCGCGTGAAGCCCCGGGCGGGCGCAGACCCTGCGTTCCATGAGGCGGCCCAGGAGGAACGGGACCGGATGTTCCCGATGGCGACGGTCACGGCATCGCACCACCTGCGGTCCCGCGGCTACGACTGCCGCCCGGCACTGCTCGAAGCACTCGTCGAGCAGGGGGTGGTAACGCCGTCGCGGCCGGATGCCTGGACGCAGGCCGACGTGGACGTCGCGGCCGATCACCTTGAACAGGCAGGTATTCTCACGCCCTTTGCGGCGTTGTGCATGACCGTTGGGTGCAGGTATGCCGACTTCCTTCTCGCCCTGCGAGAGGCTGCGGAGCGTGAGACGGCCAAGTACGGGCGGCCCGTGCCCGCTGACGACACCTACTTCGTCTTGCATGTCGTGCCGCCCAGGGCGACCACCCCGGCGCGGGTCTCGTTCACATTGTGCGACGACGTCCGCGAGAGGCTCGAGCGTGGCGAGGAGGTCTAATGCCCGACCCCTCACCGATCGAGATTGAACTCACGCCCGACCTGCTCGACTACGCGCGGCGGGTTGGATTCGCAGCGGCCAAGCAGCACTGCGAGCCGGGCGTCAGCCACGACGATGTTGTGCAGGAAGCCCTCCTCCACCTGATCGCCAAGCCGCCCGTATGGGACCCGGCCCGGGGTGCGAGCCCGAAGACGTTGATCTTCGTGATCGTGAAGACGGCGGTGCTGAAGCACGCGGAGCGAGAAGAGCGTGCCCTCAGGAACTTCAAGACGCTGCGCGTGGCCGCCGACACGAGACAGAACGCGAGCGAGGGCGTCTACGAGGATCCCAAAGGACGGGAGATCGCCCGCAACCGCACGGTCGGCCTGTCGCAGTCGTCCTGGGCAACGGAGGACGTGCTCGAGTTCATCGACAACGAGGACAGCCGTGCGCTGTGCCGCACGATCATGGAGTGCGACGGGAACGTGAGCGAGGCCGCGAGACGGCTCGGCATGAAGGAGAGCACGGTCAGGTACCGGCTCGGTTTGCTGATCCCGAAGCTGCTGGCCAAGGGCTTCAAGGTTGTCTCAGAAGGAGAGTTTCATGAACGGAAACGCGGTCAAGGATGACCTGCTGCTCACGGCCGCCGAGGTCGAGATCGAGGCCGCAGGCAAGGACGCCCGCCCCAAGATCAGCGTCGTCGCCTACACGGGCCGCATCATGCGCGTGCCCGGCTGGGGTAACATCGCCATCGACCTGGCGGGCCTTGAGGCCGGAGGCCAGGTGCCCCTGCTGGCGGACCACAACGCCACGGTCGGCAGCGTCGTCGGCCACGGCGAGCCCGCCGTCGCCAACGGGCGGCTCATGGTCGCGGGCGTCGTCAGCGGTGCTGGCGAACCGGCGCGGCACGTCGTGGAGATGGCCCGGGGGGGCTTCCAGTTTCAGGCGTCGGTCGGCGTCGCGCCCACCGAGCATGAGCGGGTCAAACCGAACCAGTCGGTCGAGGTCAACGGGCGGTCGCTGTCGTCGCCGGGCGGGTTCACGCTCGTGCGCAAGGGGCGGCTGCGGGAAGTCAGCATCACGCCGCTGGGGGCCGACGCGGAAACGTCGGTGGCCATCGCGGCTTCACGTCAAGGACGGACGAACATGGCGGACATTGCACACGAGGATCAGATCCGCGCCGACGAGCGCGACCGGCTGAAGGAGATCGAACTGACCTGCCGTCCCATCTTCGCCGGTGGGGGCGAGCGGGATTGGGGCGTGCACCAGAAGCGGGTGGACGACCTGAAGGCCAAGGCCGTCGCGGGCGACATGACCGTCAGCGAACTTCGGGCGGGCGTGCTCGAGGTCCTGCGGGCTTCGCGCCCCGTGTTCTCCGGCGTAATCACCGGCGGCGGCTCGGGGCACATCCCGCGTGCAAGGGTGATCGAGGCCGCCATTCTCAAGCGGGCGGGCTTTGCTGCGCTTGCTGAGAAGGCCCTCGGCCCGGCGTGCATGGAGGCGGCGGACGACCTCCGCGTGGCCCACTCCCTTGACCTGTGCCGTACGGCGTTGCAGCACGAGGGGATCGACGCCCCCGCCGACCGCGAGGGCATGGTGCGCGCGTCGCTGACGACGCACACGCTCACCGAGGCGCTGGGCGCGGCCGTGAACAAGGTCCTGCTCGATGGCTATCAGGAGAGCCCGGCCACCTGGCGATCGTTCGCGGGCGTGCGGAGCGTGCCGGACTTCAAGACCGCGACGGCGATCCGTCCGTCGTTCACCGGCTCGCTCCAGCAGATTCCGTCCGGCGGCGAGTTTAAGCACGGCGGTGCCGATGAAGCGACGACCCAGTACAAGGTGGACACCTACGGCAAGATGTTCTCCATCGACCGCCGCGACCTCATCAACGACGACCTGTCGCTGTTCGATTCGGTCGCCCGCGCGATGGGCCAGGCGGCGATGCGGAAGCTCAGCGATCTGGTGTACGACACCTTGATGTCGAACGCCGGCGCATTCTTCTCAGCGGGCAACGGCAACTACATCACCGGGGCCGACACGAACCTCAGCACGGACGGCCTGACCAAGGCGATCACCGCCATGCTCACGCAGCGGGATGCCGAGGGGAACGACCTGGACCTGCGACCGACCCGGTTGGTCGTGCCGCCGGAACTCCAGACGGTGGCCCGCGCCGTGCTCGAGAGTGAGTACATCGCGGCGCAGACAAACCTGCCCACCGGCAACAGCCTGCGGAACGCAGTGGGCCTCGAGGTTGAGCCGCGTCTGAGCAACACCAAGAAGTACGGCACCAAGGCCTCGACGAAGCACTGGTACCTGTTCGCGGCTCCGGCGGCAAGCCCGATCATCGTCGGGTTCCTCAACGGCCAGCAGACGCCGACGGTCGAGTTCTTCGGGCTCGACCAGACGGTGAACAAGTTGGCGGTGTCGTGGCGCGTCTACTTCGACTTCGGCGCGGCCCTGTGCGACCCGCGGGCGGCGGTGCGGAGCAAGGGCGAGGCGTAAACCGACGGCGCTGGTGCGGCCGGAGGCGGTTGCGGGCTGCCCCCGGCCTTTCTCACACACGGATGACGAATGACGCACGCCGCGCCGATCGCGGCGGTGCGATGGGTGCGCACTCATGGACGAGCTCAAGAACGCGACCGGAGGTCAGGACACCATGCACCCGCTGCTCACCTATCGCGAGGCGGCGACGGTGCTCGGCGTCACGCCGCGCACCCTCTGGACGCTTGTGCAGGCCGGGACGCTGCCCGCGGTGCGTTTCGGACGCAGCGTGAGAATCGACCCCGCTGACCTGCGACGATTCATCGAGCGAGCGAAGAGCGCGACGCAGGGGGTGGGCCATGGGTGAGCCCATCGATGTGGTGCTCGACGCGCTCACGCGAGCGGGGTGCCCTCCCAAGCGACATGGCGAGGCGTGGTCGGCTCGGTGCCCGGCGCACGAAGACCGCAATCCGTCACTGTCGATCGGCGTCGGCACGGACACCCGAGTCCTCCTGCACTGCCACGCCGGGTGCCCAGCGGAGGCGATTGTCGGCACGCTCGGCCTGGCGATGAAGGACGTCATGCCAGTGCCTGTGGCCGAAGCGAGGAGACCTCCCGGCCAGCGGAAGAACGCGATCGATGCCACCTTCGCCACCGCCGACGATGCGATCGCGGTGCTGGAGCGGAAGCACGGACCATGCGCTGCACGCTGGACCTACACCGACGGCCAGGGCGTTGCCGTTGGAGAGGTGATTCGCTGGAACCCGCCCTCGGGTGGAAAGGTCGTGCGCCCGATCAGTCGGCGCGGCAACGGCTGGGTGATCGCCGCGATGCCCGAGCCGAGGCCGATGATGAACCTGCCGGAGTTGTCGAGGTTGCCCGACGGCGCGTGGGTCTACATCGTCGAGGGCGAGACGTGCGTGGACGCTGCCCGGGCCATCGGCCTCGTCGCCACGACCAGCGCTGGTGGTAGCAAGGCTGCGGGCAAGTCCGACTGGTCCGTCATGAAGGGCAAGGTCGCCGTCATCCTCCCCGACCACGATGCCGCGGGCGATGCCTACGCCGAAGAGGTCTCGCAACTCTGCCACGCTGCCGGCGCTTACGAAGTCCGCATCGCGAGGCTCGCCGAGCACTGGCCTGCGCTTCCACCCGGTGGCGACATCGCTGATGTGCTGGCGATCGAGGGCGGCGATGCCGAAATGGTGCATGCAAAGATCGACGCCTTGGCTGTAGCCGCCGAGGCGGTCGCTCCGGAGGCACCCGCTGAGCACAAGCCGGACGAGCGCCCCACGTTCGAACCCGCGACGCTCTTTCCTGCCGCCACCGCCGACATCCGCGACTACTTCGCCGACCTGGCCCGCTCGACGCAGACGCCGCCGGACATGGCTGCCCTGTTGGGCATGGCGGTCGCGTCGGCGTGCATCTGCAACGTCGCGTGCGTCCGCGGGCATGGCGATCACATCGAGCCTGCCCCGCTGTGGGCGCTGGTGCTCTCCGAGCCGGGCACACGCAAGTCGGCGGTGCTGGCGGAACTGCTGCGGCCGATCCTGAAGTGGGAAGCGGACAAGGGCCGCGAGATGCGGCCGGTCATCGCCGCCGCGGCCCAGCGGCACCGCATCACCGAACGGCGCATCCGCTCGATCGAGGACCAGGCGGGAAAGGTCGCCGATCCGTTCAAGCGTGCCGTCGTAGAGGGCGAAGCGATCCGGCTCGCGCAGGAGATGGAAGCGACGCCCTTGCCGAACGCGCCGGCGCTGCTGGCCAGCGAACCGACGCCGGAAGCGCTCGTGCGGCAGATGAAGGAGAACCACGGCCGTGCCCTGCTCGCCAGCGCTGAGGGTGACGCGCTGGACATCGTGCAGGGCCGCTACTCGGGCGTGCGGAACTACGGCGCGATGCTGAAAGGGCACGCGGGCGATCCGATCCGTGCGCAGCGGGTCGGTCGCCCCTCCGACGTGATCGACCGCCCGGCGCTCGCTGTGGCGTTGTGCGTGCAGCGGGCGGCGGTCGAAGCGGTGTGGTGTGATCCGCAGGCCGAAGGGCGTGGGCTGCTCGCTCGCTTCGCCGTCATCGCCCCGCCGGACCTCGTTGGCATGCGCGACGTGCGCCCTGAGCCGGTGCGTGCGTCCGCGCGCGAGGCGTGGCAGGCCGCCCTCACCCGCCTGCTGTCGTTCGAGCCGAGCGACGATCCTGACACCGGCCCAGCCGTCATCTCGCTCTCGCCCGAGGCCGACGCCCTTTACCACGCCTTCCAACTGCGCACCGAGGCCTCGCTTGGCTTCGGCGACCTGGCCGAGCGCCGCGCGTGGGGCGGAAAACTCTGCGGCCTCTCGCTGCGCATCGCTCTCACGCTGCACGCGCTGGCGACGTGGGGCCGCGCCGGCACGCCGAACGATTCGCCGCGCATCGACGGAGAGACGATGGCCGCCGCCATCGCGTGGGCCGACTACCTCGCCGCGTCGGAGCGCCACGCGCG
>CAZIZO010000016.1:0-69268 GCA_964543905.1 uncultured Phycisphaeraceae bacterium | reverse complement strand
TGTCGCGGAGGTAGTCGAAGCCGAACTCGGAGGTCGTGCCGTAGACGACGTCGCACCGGTACATGTTGCGCTTGATCCCCTCGTCCTGCATGTGCTGGGGATGGATGGCGCCGACGGTGAGGCCCAGGGCGTGGAAGTAGGGAAAGGTCCAGTCGCGGTCACGCTGGACGAGATAGTCGTTGACGGTCACGACGTGGACGCGGAGGCGCTCGATGCACGCCATGTAGCAGGCGAGCGGGCCCACGATGGTCTTGCCTTCGCCGGTCTTCATCTCGGCGATCTTGCCCTGGCAGAGGACCATGCCGCCGATGAGTTGGACGTCGAAGGGGCGGGCGCGGAAGGGGGGCCGGCTTTCCTTGTAGAGGTCTCGCACCGCCTGGTAGAGCGCGGGGTCGATGTCCACCTGCATCCAGCCCGGTATGGCGTCGTTGTTGCCCAGCCATTCACCCTCGGGAGGGGCGGACGGGCGGGCGTCCATCTCGGCCTTGGTGGCGGCGTAGAGGTCGCGCATGGCGGGGGGGAGCGCCGAAGGGTCGAAGTTGTGCTTGGGGTTGAAGACGTTGCGGATCCCCACCGCGCGGTCCATCGCCTCGCGCGCCACGGCGAAGGCCTCGATCATGAGGTCGTCGGCCTTGGTTCCCTTGTCCAGACGGGCGCGGAACTCGTGGAGTTTCCCGCGGAGTTGCGCGTCGGTGAGTTTGCGAGTCTCCCCTTCGAGGGCATTGATCGCGTTGACGCGCTGGGTGTACTTCTTGACGAAGCGCTCGTTCCGGGTGCCAATGATTTTGTGGAGGATGGGGCCGATGATCGGGATATCACGTTCTGCGAGGGCCATGGGATGTTCTCTGGGGGCGCGCGGACGCGTGGTCGCGGCGCCGGTGATCGGAGGGGACAATGGATCGGGCGACGAATGGGTCGCGCCCGGGCCTGTGCGAGCCCGAAGGGGATGTCCACTAGGGCTCAACTCGTGGATGGAGGACTCACGCAAGCGCGAGCGAGGGCGCGTGCGCGTGCGTCGCGCCAGGGCGCGCACGCGCGTCGGAGTTACGCCCGGGCTGGAGGAGGCAAGTCCAGCAGCATCAGAGGGAGGTGCTCGGTGAACGGGGCGGCCCCGAGGTAGACCCACGAGCGCGGGGCCAACGAGGTCCGAGCGCGATCGGCCTGACGAGCGAGCGTCGCGGCGATGGGGCGGATCGATTGACGGCGAACGGGCCGAGCCGCCTGCTGATGCTGCGATTGCACCACCTGACGATGCGAGGTCCCCGAATCTTCGCCCAACGTCTGGAGTGTGCCCGGCTTGAGCGCGCCGAGAGAAGCCTGAATCGCGAAGGCGACCAAGATGAGTACGGTCAAACCGGCGAGCGATCCGCGCGGAATCTGATCCTGGGATTGGGCGCGGTCGTGCGGCATTCGGTGAAGAGATGATCGGTGCAAACGGGGAGCCACGTTGGAAGGTTGAGCGAAAGGATAGTCGTGGGTGCGATGGAGGGGGGAGTGCCGGCCTAAATCAATCATGCGGAAACAGGCAGACGGGCGATCGGCCATTTTGTGGACCTCCTTGTGTGGGTGGCCCGATAGGTTGTGGTCGGGTGCCTTTCGGAACGGGGTGCTCGATGCGGTGGCGGGAGATGGGGCGGCGTACATGCCGCACGGCTGCCGGAATGGCGGTTGTCCCGCGCGAGGAGTTCTCGACGACCCACAATGGCGTGACCTACTTTCGATCCGTGGACCCAAACATGATCGCGACTCGACAGTCTTTGCCCGTAACCCGAGAATCGGTGACGCACAAGTTTTCGATTGCGCGGCACGAGGGCTACCTCACGATCGGGCTGTATGCCGACGGGAGGCCGGGCGAGATCTTTATCAAGATGGCGAAGGAAGGCTCGACGATCTGTGGCATGGCCCAGGCGTTCTGTCGGGCGTTCTCGCTCTCCTTGCAGCATGGGCTGAGCCTTCGGGAGGCGATCTCGCGGTTCAAAGGGATGCGGTTTGAGCCGCTGGGCCCAACGAGCAATCCCGACATTCCCGAGGCGCAGTCGATCGTGGACTACGTGGCGCGGTACTTGGAACTGCACTTTGTGCGGTGAGCCCGGGCGGCGAGGCTACATGTTGCGGAGTTTGTTGACGCCGTTGAGTGCCGCGACCTTGTAGCACTCGGCGAGGGTGGGGTAGTTGAAGACGGCATTGATGAAGTAGTCGACGGTGGCGTTGAAGGCCATGGCGGTCTGCCCGATGTGGATGAGTTCGGTGGCGCCGGTGCCGATCGCGTGGACGCCGAGGATGGTGCGAGACTCCTGATGGATCAGGAGTTTGAGCATGCCGATCTCGTCCCCGATGAGTTGTCCGCGTGCGATCTCGCGATATTGGGCGATGCCTGTCTCGTAGGGGATGCCTTCGGCGGTGAGTCGCTCCTCGGTCCAACCGACCATCGAGATTTCGGGGATGGAGTAGATGCCGTAGGGGAGCGGAGCGGATGAGACTTCGCAGCGCTCGTTGAACATGTTGCAGGCGGCGAGGCGTCCTTGTTCCATGCTGGAGGAGGCCAGGGACGGGAAGCCGATGACGTCGCCCGCGGCGTAGATGTGGGGCACGGCGGTGCGCCCGCACGGATCCACCTTGATTCGCCCCCGAGCGTCGGCTTCCAGACCGGCGTTGGCCAGGTTGAGGCCCTCCGTGGCGCCTTGGCGTCCAATGGCATAGAGAAGGCAATCGGCGCGGAGCGTCTTGCCACTCTCGAGCATGGCCTCCGCCATCATGGCGTTGGTCGTCCGGGCCCCGGGGGGAGGCTCGACCTTCGAGATCTTGACAACCTTTTCGCCCAGGCGGAGCGTCACCCCGGCCTGACGGAGGTGGTATTGCAGGGCTTCGGTGATCTCGGCGTCGACGAAGTCGAGCAGGCGGCTACGGCCTTCGATGAGGGTGACCTTGACCCCCAGGGCGCAGAGCATCGACGCGTACTCCGTGCCGATGACGCCTCCCCCGACCACAATCATCGACGCGGGCACGCTTTTGAGTTTGATGAGTTGATCGGAATCGATCAGATCGGCACCGTCGAAATCAATGCCCGGCGGCGCGGCGGGCTGGGTGCCGACCGCGATCAGGACATGATCGGCGGAGACCGATTCGCTGGCGTGCTCCCCGAGCGCGTCGATGGTGTGGGGGTCGCGGAACTGCGCCTTCCCGGTGATGACGTGGATGTTGTTGCGGGCAAAGTGTCCGCGGACCACGTCGATCTCGGCCTTGATGATCTCCTGGCAGGAGTTGAGGAGTTTGTGGAACCCGGAGAAGTGGTCGCCGCGAAAATCGGCGACCGACGGCATCGCCTGCTGGTGCCCCGCGGATCGGAGGATGGCCTCGCGGAGGGCCTTGCTCGGGATGGTGCCGGTGTTGATCGCGACCCCCCCGACGACCTCGCGCTGCTCGATCACGCAGACCCGCTTGCCGAGTTTGGCCGCCTGGATGGCGGCCTTCTGGCCCGCGGGCCCGGAACCGATCACGCAGAGGTCAAAGTGACGCATGAGAGAGCAAGTCTATCGGACGGTGCGGGGCGGGAGTTGTGGTGCGGATGAAAATCGGGCGGAGGCGCTCCCACGGACGGGCGGGCGCGAGAAAACGGGCCGGAGCGTGGCTCCGGCCCGTGGGCGAAGTTCGAGGAGTGTTGGACGACGAGTTAGCAGCCGGCCTCGAAACGCAAGAGGTAGTACAGAAGGTCGTCGATGGTGACCCCGAGGTCGGGGGTGCCGGTGCCCGAGCCGTCGTCCACGTCGGCGCAGATGGTCCCGGCTTCGAAGAGCCCGAGGTAGTAGAGGAGGTCGTCGATGGTGACCCCGCCGTCGGGGGTGCCGGTGCCCGAGCCGTCGTCAAAGTCGGCGACGCAGGCGCCATGGCAGGTGGTGGTGCACTCGGCCCAACTGGGCGTGATGGTGAGGGCGAACTGGTATCCCGCGTTGTTCGTGTAGGAGCGCATGTGGAAGCGCCCGTTGGTGGCGGGCGCCTGCGCGACCCCGACGCCGGCGAAGTTGTAGGACGCGCCGATGTAGTACGTCCCCGAAGGGAGGGAGCCGTTCTGGCCCTCGAAGGGCAGCCCGTCACCGAAGGCGGGGCGAGCCGGGCTGGTTTGTCCGAAGGAGAGTTGCGAGGTGATGCCGCTGCCGCTGTCCACGTCGAAGGCGACGCGATTGCCGGCGGCATTGAAGAGCATGATGATCATGTCCGGGGCATCGGTTCCTTCGGTGGATAGATCAAGGAAGTTGGTGGGGTCGCTGACGTCTTGGCAGACTTGGAAGGAGAACCACTCCACGGCGTAGGGGTCCATGCCCGCGGGGGCGATCTGCCCTCCGGGGATGACGATCTCCCCGAGGTCCTGGATGGTGAGCGGGGCGACGGAAGGAGCGAGGGCGGCCCCGTTGACGTTGGTGTTCAGGTTGAGGGAGAACGCGCCGCCCACCGATCCACCCACGGCGGTGAAGCCGTCGCCGAATGCGGTCCCGGCAGGTCCAACGGCGATGTAGTACGTTCCGGCGTTGAGGCCGGGGATGGGTGAACCGTTGTTCTTGTCGTAGTTTCGGCCGTCGTACTGCGCGCCATCCCCGATCGCCGAGCGCCGACCGATGCCGAAGGAGAGTTGGGCGTTGGAGCCCGAGCCACTATCGTCGTCGGCGGCGACGAAGGCGCCGTCGGCCTTGAACAGGGCGATCGCCACGTCGGTCGCCGAGCCTTCGGTATCGAGGTCGAGGAACTGCCCGGCGGCCCCGGCGTCGTCACGTGCGGCGCCGTTCAGGCAGACCGTGTACCACGTGACGGCGTTGTTGCCCACGCTGCCGTTGATGGTCGAGGGGCCGTCGGGGATGCAGCCGATGGCGACCGCGGGAGGGGCGACCGCGGTGAAACTGCCGTAGAGCGCGCACCCCCAGTTGACGCTGACGTTCGCGGGACCGGTGGGGTTCCCGTTGGCGATCGTGATGAAGCGTCGTTCGGAGCCGGCGACGTTGGCGGCGGCGGGAGCGCCGGCCAGGATGCCGTCGTAGTTGAAGTCGCGGCCATAGTCCGGGGCGGTGGTGCCCGGGATGGCGGAGTTGCCCAGAAGATTGGAGTTCGTGGCAAAGATGAACGAGCCGGGATCGGCGGCGGCGGTCTGCGTGCTTCCCCCGACGGCGGAGATCCAACACTCGATCACAATGTCAGTCACGCTGGGCGGGATCGACACGCCTCCGCCGGGCAGCCCCGAGAGGTCCACGGAGACGAAGTCACCCGTGTTGGCCGGGAAGCCAAATGTGACGGGCGGAAGGACAGCGATCGGCGTGCCGCTCTGGTTCACCATCGAGGTGCCATCCCCCGTGAATCCGGCGTAGTTGAAGTCGGCGGCATTCCAGAAGATGAAGTGGGCGTCGAAGTTCCCGCCCGCGGTGGTGCCCATGCCGGCGACCATCCGGGTGATGAGTTTGGTCTGGGGCGTGGCCCAGGGGCCTGGGGCGAAACTGACGTCATCGAGAATGCGCTTGTTGCCCGCGCCGCCGCCCAGGAAGGCATAGTTGTTCCCGCAGTTGGCGTAACTGTCATAGACGGCGCCGACGGCGCGATCGGCGTACGGGTTGCCCGGGAAGCCCGTCGGGTGCACCGGTGGATGCTTGACGAGACGGAAGCCTTCGCGTGATGCGTCGGTCTGCGCGAACGCAAACGTGGACAAACCCGCACCCGCCAGCATGGCGAGCGCCAAGACACGGCCCATCTTCATAAGACACTCCTCTCGAATGTGTGCTTACCCCGAGCCGACGACACGTTGCCGACCGGCTCCCGCGCCCGAGCGGAACGCGTGACTCCAACATACCACACCGCGCGTGCGATCAAGCCCCGTCAGAAGCACAAAATCCTCTGATGAATCGTTTGGTCTTTTTTTGCATCATCGCTCGGGGGAGGGCGATGGGACGTCTCGGGAGAGAAGGTGGTCGAGCGAGTTTTCGTGGACGTAAAAACTTGCCACGACTTTGGTTGAGCGCGGCGTCCACGGGCGGGTCGCCCTGTTCGCGTGCCCGGTCCGCTACCCTCGGGACATGCCCGTGCGGTACCAACTCCTCGCCCTCGACCTCGATGGCACGCTGTTTGATCCGGCCGGAAGAATCAGCGACGCGAACGTGCGCGCGGTGCGGGCCGCACGCGAGGCGGGTCTGGTGGTCACGATCTGCACCGGGCGCGGTCTCGTCGAATGTGCGCACGCGCTGGCGGCCATCGGGCAGGTGGACCCGGTGATCGTCGCGGGCGGAGCGATCACCGCTTGTCCGGTGACGCGACGGACGCAGCATCGCTTTAGCGTCTCGCACACCCTGGTGCGTTCAGCGGTGGCAACCCTCCTGGAACACGAGCATCCCGCGCTGGTGTTGAAGGATCCACTGGAGGCCGGTTATGACTACTTGGTTGTGACGGGCGAGCGGGGCCTGCCGCTGGACCCGGTCACCGAGTGGTGGTTCCGGTCGATGGATGTCAAGGTCCGACGCGTC
Source organism: uncultured Phycisphaeraceae bacterium (assembly GCA_964543905.1). Classification (GTDB taxonomy): domain Bacteria; phylum Planctomycetota; class Phycisphaerae; order Phycisphaerales; family UBA1924. The sequence goes on along the minus strand of CAZIZO010000016.1, from coordinate 62,774 downwards.
TCTTCGCTCGACGACGATGAGCACCCGGAGCACACGGTCCGCGTGGGGGCGTGCGGCCTCTCGGGGACGATGGCGCGAATCTCGAAGGACCTGCATGAGTTTGCCGAGGGGCGGGCGATCGTGCACCACTTCCCCGCGGTGGTCGCGCCGGAGCACGCTTCGAAGACGGCCGACGGACAGACGTTGCACGTGCTCGAACTCTTTGACCCACGGGGAAACAAGTGGAGCGCGTTGCAGGTCTTGGCGGGCAAGTTGGGCGTGGATCCGACGCGCATCGCGGCGGTAGGGGATGAGATCAACGATCTGACGATGATCGAGGGCGCTGGGCTCGGGGTCGCCATGGGCAACGCGGTTTCGAAAGTGAAGGCGGCGGCAAAGCGCGAGACCCGGAGCAACGCCGACGACGGGGTGGCGTACGCGATCGAGCACATCCTGTCGGGCGCGTGGTGAGGCGGGACATGCAGAAACTCACCGAAATCCGTGCCCTGCTCGAAGCCCGCGGGCTTTCGCCGCGCAAGCAGTTCGGGCAGAACTTTCTGCTGGACCACAACCTCATCAAGAAACTCGTGGACGCGGCGCGGGTGGCCCAAGGCGATGTGGTGCTCGAGGTGGGGCCGGGCACCGGGACCCTCACGGAGGAGTTGCTCGCTCGCGGGGTGACGGTGGTGGCGGCGGAAGTGGACCGCGGACTCTGCGAACTTCTGCGGGATCGATTCGCGCCGTGGGGCGACCGGTTCACCCTCGTCGAGGGCGATGCACTGAACGGTAAACGCACGATGAGCGAGGCGATCAGGACGACGGTTGCGGCAAGGCGGGGCGGGCGCGACTTCAAACTCGTGTCAAACCTGCCCTATGCCGCCGGCACGCCCATCATGACCATCCTGCTCGCAGACCACCCCGAGTGCGTGGGGCTGTATGTCACGATCCAGCGCGAAGTCGCGGATCGACTTCGGGCGGAGCCAGGGAGCAAGGACTACGGACCGCTGGCGGTCTTGGCGCAGGCGGTCGCGCGGGTGGAGGTGGTGGCCAACCTTCCGCCCGAGTGCTTCTGGCCTCGACCGGACGTGCACAGCGCGATGGTGGCGCTCGAGCGTCGCGAGGACCCCCTCACGCGGGAGCCCCGGCGTCTGTTCGACTTTGCGCAACGCGTCTTCGAGAAGAGGAGGAAGCAGTTGGGGGCGATAATCGGGCGTGAACGGGTCTGGCCGACCGGAATCGGGCCCGAAATGCGGGCGGAACAACTCTCGCCCGCCCAGTTCGTCGATTTGATGGCGACGGGTGCGTAACTTTGGTCAGCGATGGGAGACGTGGCACAACGAGCAGTACCAACGCAGGACTCGCACGCGCTGGCGGTGGCGCTGGAGCCTGTGCTTCGGCATGCGTGCGAGGATCGCCTTGGGCCGATCGAGTGGTTCGCCAGCCGCTGGCAGCGCGGCGGCGCCGCGACCGGATTCTCGACCTGGCGCGATGAAGACGGGGCGCTTCGCGAGGTCGTGGTCAAGTTGCCCGTGGGCTACGTCGAGCATCGCTGGACCACGGGCCTGGGACGCGTCGATCGGTCGTCGTGGAATCTGCCCGAGTGCGAGCGACGCCCCACGCCCCGCGTCCTCGCGGACGGGCACGAGTTGGGCGGATACGACCTCGCCTGGATTGTCATGGAGCGATTGCCCGGCGAGCCCTTGGCGAAGGACCTCAAGCCGGGGTGTATCCACGAGTTGATGGAAGCGGCGGTGGATTTCCAGGCACGTTCGGCGGCGCTGACGCCGGTCGAAGGGCGGCCCAAGGCGGTCGATTGGGCGCACCTGTTTGAAAAATCCAAGGAAACGGCCCGCCTCAGCCCCTTGCCCGAGGCGAAGCACTGGCTGGAATCCGTGAAGAAGGCCGGCAAAGTTCTGGATTGGCTCATCAATCACTGGAACGCCCGGTCGATGACCAGTTGGTGCCATGGCGATCTGCACGCCGGGAACGCGATGCGCCGTGTGCGGAGCGATGGGGGGCAGACGTGCGTCCTAATCGATCTGGCGCTGGTGCATCCGGGTCACTGGGTCGAAGACGCGTTGTACCTGGAGCGCCAGTTCTGGGGACACAGCGAACTGCTCTACGGGATCAAGCCCGTCACGGAGATGGCCAGGATCCGACGCGAGCGGGGCATGCCGGCGTCGGACAACTACGCCGAACTGGCGAACGTGCGTCGGGTGCTCACCGCGGCGGCAGCGCCGGCGCTGATCGAGCGCGAGGGAAATCCGAAGTACCTCCACGCCGCGTTGGAGACCCTGGACCGGGTCTTACCCCAGGTTGGTCGATGAGATTGCCCGGGATTGGGGCGGGTGCAACAATCGATGATCGGACCCGACCGGAGGGTGCGGATACTGTGGTGGATTCGTGGCGGGGGTAGGCGCGATCAGCAGTCGCGCGGAAAGGGTTACCGTGGAAGCCTTTGATCGCTTGAAGAAGTTGGTGGCGGAGGCGGAGGATGACATCCTCAAGGCCGAAGGCGGCAACAAGGCCGCCGGGACGCGCGCCCGCCAAACGATGCAGGACATCAAGAACGCCGCCCAAGAGGTTCGCGAGAAGATCCTGGAGTTGCGAGATGCCGGGAAATCGGCCTGAGTGCAACCCGATGCGCTCCGCCTCGGGCCCCGACGCCGGAGGAGGCGTCGCGGACGCGGCGGCCGGAAGTCGCTTGCTGTTTGATCTCAGCGGCGTCGATCGGGCCGCCGTGCTGCAACCGCGCGAGCAGATCGAGAAGTGGATCCCACATCGGGACCAGATGATGCTGCTCGACCGCATCGTCTGGATGTCCCCGGACCAACGGCAGGCGGTCGCGATGCGACGCGTCCGTGACGACGAGTGGTGGGTTAAGGGGCACTTTCCCGGCAAGCCCATCCTCCCGGGCGTGATCATGATCGAAACAGCGGCGCAACTGGCGTGCTGGCAGTGGACCTTCCGCCAGGGGGCGCCCAGCGGCGTCGCGTTCCTTCGCATCGAAGACACGGCCTTTCGGAACATGGTGGTCCCGGGCGATGATTTCTACGTGCTGTGCCAGGAGGTCAAGTTCACGAATCGTCGCTTCATCGCCGACGTGCAGGGGGTCGTGGGAGATCGGCTGATCTTCGCCTCGCGCCTGACGGGGATGAAGACCGAACTGCCCGTGGCGCTCTGACACGGGATCGAGCGCTCCAAACGGCGGGTACGATCCCGTGTGCACTCTCTTCCATACCCGCTGACGTTTGAGCCGATCCTGCTGTCCAAGGTCTGGGGCGGGGACCGCCTCATGCACTTCGGCAAGAAGGTGAAGCCGCGAGAGCATGTCGGCGAGAGTTGGGAGGTCGCCGACCTCGACGAGACGTCCAAGGGCGGCGCGGGGGGGGGAGCGCAGCGCAGCGTGATCGCGAATGGGGCGCTCAAGGGGCAGACGCTCCATGACGCGCTGCAGCACTGGGGGTGGGACGCGCTGGTCGGCTCGGCGAGCGGGAAATCTGGCGGCTTTCCGCTCTTGGTCAAGTATCTGGACGCCCGCGACAATCTGTCGGTGCAGGTCCACCCGAGCGCGGAGTATGCGGCCAAGCACCCAGGAGCGCACGTCAAGACGGAATGCTGGTACGTGCTCGATGCGGCCCCGCGGTCGATGATCTACAAGGGCGTGAAGCCGGGTGTCACGCGCGACCGTTTCGCGAGGACGGTGCGCGAGGGCAAGGCCGTGGACGATCTGGTGGCGGTCCCGGCGGTGGTCGGGGAGTGCCACTTCTTGCCCAGTGGCACGGTGCACGCGCTCGGGGCGGGGGTCCTGGTGGCGGAGGTGCAGACGCCCAGCGACACCACGTTTCGCGTGGACGACTGGGGGAGACTGGGTCGGGAGTTGCACATCGGCCCGGCGCTGGAGTGCATCGCGTGGTCGAGTGCTCCGTCCGCGACCAAACTGGTCGGCGGGCAGGAGAGCATCACGCACGTCAAGACCGATCGGTTCTCGCTCGAGGAGCACGTGCTGAAGACGGGCAAGCGAATGGATTGGGCGCGACCCGGGCGAGCCGTGGTGGCGATGCTCATCGCGGGTGAGGGCGAGTTGCATGCCGAGCACTTGGGCGCGACGCCGATCCGCATGGGCACGACGATCCTCATCCCGGCCGCGACGGGGTCGGCCACGTTCGACCCCGCCATGAGCGGGCGTGTGTTACTCGCGATCGTGTGATGCGAGGCCGCCCGGCCCGGCGCGCGGCTATCTTCTCGGGTGCTCGCGGTGGACCATCCTGTTTCTCGGCGTCGCGCCATCGGCGCCGGCCTCGTCTTTTCGTTGCTCTTCGCGGTCGCGTTCGCGCCGGTCGGGTGGTGGGGCGCGGCGTTCGCGGCGGTGCTGCCGCTGATGTGGATTGGGGGTGGATCGAGCGCCCGCCCGTGGCGGACGGCGCTGTGGACCGGGCTTGGCGCTCTGGCCTTCTATCTCTTCGAAAATGCGTGGGTCTACGAGGTGACGGACTTGGGCTATCTGCCCATGTGTCTCGTGCTCGCGTCCTATCCAACGGTCTTCGTCTGGACGCTGCTGCGGGTGACGGCCCGCTTGCCGCGGGTGCCCATGGTCCTTGCGGCGCCCTTGCTCTGGGCGGGTCTTGAGGTGGCGAGGGGGGAGGTCGTCTTCGAGGGGTATGCGTGGGGTTTTCTCGGGCAACCGATGATCGATTCGCCCGTCTTCGCGAACCCGGGCGCGTTCCTCGGGTGGTACTTCGTCTCGTTCCTCACGGCGATCCCGGCGGCGTGCGTGGTGGACGCACGGCGTGGGCGGAAGCGGTGGTCGATCGGGGCGCTCGTGGCGGTGCTGGCGACGTGGGGCGGGCTTTGGGCGATCCGCCCGACGATCGTGCCGGGAGAACCGTGGAGGTTTGCGGTCTTGCAGACCAATGTCCCGCAGGACAACAAGTTGGATTGGACGCTGGAGTTGGAGGTCGAGGACTGGCGGGAGTTTGAAGGCTTGATCGAGCGAGCGGCGGCCGGCACGCCCCGCCCCGAAGTGATCGTGTTGCCGGAGACCATGATGCCGGGCATTTCGATCGAACCGAGTGTCGTGGAGCAGTTGAGGCGGTATGGAGTGACACTGCCGGTGCGGGACGCGAGCGGGGCCGAGAAGCGACTGGCGATGTCGGCGTTTGCCGATCGACTCTTGGCAATCCAGGCGGCTCTGGACATCCCGATGCTGATTGGAGAGGAAGGGTTGGAGGGATTCCGCGCGACGCCGAGGTCGGACGGGAGCATGGACATCGTGCGCGGGGAGCGTTTCAACAGTGTCTATCTCGTGGCGGGCGGAGAGGTGAAAACGCCCAGGTATGACAAGATGCTCTTGACGCCGTTCGGGGAGTTCATGCCGTACATCGAGCATTGGCCTTGGCTCAAGCGGCAGGTGGTGGCCGTGGGCGCGAGGGGGATGTCGTTCGATCTCGGGCGAGGGCGAGAGCGCATGGTGTTGCGCGTGCCCAGGGCCGGCGGGGCGTCGCCCGTGAACGTCGTGTCGCCCATCTGCTTTGAAGTGACCCGGTCGGACCACTGCCGACGGATGGTGTACGACGACGACGGTCGTCGGCGTGCGAGCGTGATGGTGAACGGCACCAACGACGGGTGGTTTGCCTGGTGTGATTTCGGACGTGAGCAGCATCTGCAGGTGACGCGGTGGCGCAGCCTGGAGACCGCGACCCCCACGATCCGTGCCGCGAACACGGGCATCTCGGCGCACATCGACGCCACAGGAAAGATCGTGAAGGCCGGTGTCGATCAGGAGCAGCGATCGACCAGGGTCGGCGGCGTTCTGACGGGCACGGTGAACCTCGGCACAGGCTCGACCGTCTATGGACGGGTGGGGCCCATCTTCCAGTGGGGCGCTCTGGGAGGGGCGGGGTTGGTGCTCGTGCTGGGTGTGATGCCGAGGACCGCTGGAAGGAAAGGATGAAGTGAGGTGGAAAAGGATCAGGTGCGGTGCCGAAATGCCGTCGGCCGCTCATCCCTACGTTTGTGGAGGCTCGAAAGGACGATCATGCCGCGAATGACGACGCAGAAGATGGCCGTGGTTGGGGTCGCGTGCCTCACGCTCGTGGCGGTGGGGTGTGGGAGTGGCCGGTCGGGGGCCCGCCCGGCGGGTTCGTCGCCGCCTCCGTCGGGGGTGGCGGAAGCGCCGCCGATGGGCGCGCTGGCCGCGGCGGAGTTGCGAGAACGAGCCCTGGGGCTCCTGGAGCGCGCGGCGAGCGACACGGACCCCGCGATCCGCGCGAACGCGATCGAAGGGCTGACGCTGGCGCCCGCCCGGGCGCAAGCCGTTGTCGCCCGGGCGCTTCGGGATGAGAACGTGGGTGTTCGCAGCGTGGCGGCGATGACCGTGGGTCGAGCGCCCCTGCCCGCGCTGGCCGAAGAGACGCGCACGCTCGCGCTCGATCCCTCGCCCTATGTCTCGTGCGCGGGAATTTTCGCGCTCTGCAAGAACGGGCTGAACGCGGATCGCACACCGTTAGGCACGGCCTTGCTCACGGACCCGTCCTCGCGGGTGAGATCGCACGCGGCGTTCATCCTGGGCGAGTTGGGCGATCCGTCGGCCGTGGCGCTGCTCAAGGACGCGGCCCGGCGACCGATCAGCCAGGCGAGCGAGAGCGAGTACAAGTTGCTCCAGTTGCAGGTCGCCGAGGCCATGGTCAAACTTGGTGATTCGAGCCAGTTGAACACCCTCCGCGCGGCGCTCTATCCGTCGCAGCCCGGGGACCTGGAAGCCACCGCGCTGGCGGTGCAGATTCTCGGACAACTCCGCGATCGGGAGTCGATTCCAAACCTCGTCTATCTCTCGGCACGCAAAGACACGCGCGGGCGGACCATGCCGGCGGAAGTCCGTCTGGCCGTCGCGGCGGCGCTGGCGCGAATGGGTATGAACCAGGGGGATTTCATCGCGGATGAGTACGTCGCGGATCGAAATCCCGCGGTGCGGGCCCAGGCCGCGCACGTCTACGGTGAGACGGCGCTCTCCCGAAACCTTGGAAAGTTGGCGACGTTGATGGACGATCCTTCGGGGGTGGTGCGGGTGTCGGCGGCAAGCGCCGTCCTTCGCATCGGCGCGACCGGATTGACGCCGATCGGGCAACAGCGGTAAGGGGCTTGGAAGGGATGTCCGGTCTGGAAGAGACCGGGAGACGAAAAAGAGATTCCGGACAAGCGACAGGGGCACTGGCATTTCGGCGCGAAATCGCGTAGGCTGTACCCCCCCGAATCGTCGAATGGACGGCGGATTGGGTCGAACCGTCGCGTTTTCCACGCGAATCGGATGTGCTTGGGAGCCCTTCTCGGTGGGGAGGGCGACCTTCTCCGGCATCCGGAACGATGTGGAATCGCGCGACCCGCGGCTTGGACGGGCCAGATGGCCCATAGGAGTCAAACGTGCACGGCCTTACGAAAGTTCTGATCATCCTCGCGGCCCTTCTCAGCGTGTTCCTGTCGGCGCTGGTGATCGCGTACGCCGCCAACACGAACCAGATCCAGGCCGACTTCGTCGCGGAGCGCGCGGAGCGCCAGGCCGCCGTGGCCGCCCTCGGCGCCCAGCAGGCGATCTGGCAGACCGAGAAGGGCACGCTGCAAGAGTCGATCAGCGCGAAGACCGCGGAGATCGCGGCGAAGCAGGCGCAGATCGCCAACCTTCAACTCGAACGGACCTCGCTCCTGGGCGAGAAGACCAAGGCCCAGGACGCTCGGGACACGATCCAATCCAAGATCGCCGAGTTGAGCGAGAGCGTCAAGACCATGCAGACGCTCATCAATAGTTACCGCGAAGAAGTCACGGGGCTGCGAAAGAACGAGATCGCCTATCGCACCCAGCGGCTCGAACTGGAAGAGCGCCTGGCCGACGTCGAGTCCCAGCGCAACGTCCTGCAGCAGAGCGTTCGCGCGTTGCAGGAAGAACTCACGGGCCTCCGCGGCACGTCGGGGAACGCGGGCGCCATCGCCGACACCTCCGCGACGCTCAAGGATTCGGGCTTTGACGCCCGCTTCCTCATCACGGGTGCCGTGGACGACGTCCAGCGCGATCCCGCCTCGGGCGACCCTCTGGTGCAGATCAGCGTCGGCTCGAACAACGGCGTGACGGACAACATGTACTTCTACGTGGTCCGCGGGGACCGCTTCGTCGCGAAACTCCAGGTGATCAAGACCGATCTGAAGTTCTCGATCGCGAAGGTCAAGACCGCCGCGGCGGGCCTCAATGCCCAGAAGGGTGACCAGATCGTCTCGTCCCTCACCCGCCAGTAATCCATCCACCCTCCGGCACGCGGGCGAAGGCCCGACGCGCCCGATTCGGAGATTGCCATGAGCCAGTTCGGAATGCAGATGGGTGGGATGCGCGGCAAGCGTTCGGCCACACCCGATATCTTCACCGCCATGATGGGGGTCGCCGTGATCTCCCTCGCCGTCGCTTGCTTTGTCATGTGGACCGCCGGCAGCAAGGTCGGCGTGGACGGCAACTTCTGGGGCATCCAGAAGCCCGGGAGCATCGCGTTCAAGGACGCGCCCGCCATCAAGAAGTAGTCTCTTCAGGCCGGTCGTATCGCTTGACCGGCGGGGCTGTTTGCCTACCGTCTAAGCCCGTTCAGGAGCGAAAGTTCCTGGGCGGCGTCCCTCCGAGGGGGCGTAGCTCAATTGGTTAGAGTACCGGACTGTCGATCCGGTGGTTGCGGGTTCGAGTCCCGTCGCCCTCGTTGACGCAAGCCTCGGCCACGCCGAGGCTTGTGACTTTTTGACGCCTCGTCTCAAAGTAGGTCTCTTCAGGGCATCGCCGCTCGCACACGAGCGGCCAGGGCGACGTTGCTGCGGACGAGCGCCAGATTCGCCCGCAGCGTTCGTCCCTCGGAGATGCGATGCAGTTCGCTCAGCACACTTGGCGTGACGTCTCGGCCTTCGGCCCCCGCGCTCTTGGCCTTCCCCACCGCGGCCGTCAGCCAGTGCTTCCAGTCCCCCTCGTTGATCTCTTCGGCGTGGGGGATGGGATTGGCGATGACGATGCCGCGCTTTGTCCGAGCCAGTTCGTCATGCACGAAGCGAGCGAGGTCGTAGACGTCATCGAATCGAGCATCCACGCCGACGCCCCCGTCGCGCAAGTAAAAGGCGGGGAAGCGATCGGTTTGGAAGCCGACGACGGGCACCCCGAGTGTTTCGAGGAGTTCTCGGGTGGAGGCGACGTCCAGGAGCGATTTGACGCCGCTGGTGACGACGGCGACGGGAAAGCGGGTGAACGCGGCGAGGTCGGCGCTGATGTCGAGCCGGTCGGCGTACCCGCGGTGGACGCCGCCCAGGCCGCCCGTCGCGAAGATGGGCACCCCCGCAAGGGCGGCGAGTTCCATGGTCGTGGCCACGGTGGTCGCGGCGTGGGCGTGGCGATGAAGGTAGAGGCCGAGGTTCGCGGTGTTGGCCTTCTCGACCGTGCGGGCGTCGAGCATCTCGGCGAGTTCGTCGTCGCGGAGTCCGATCGTGGGGATGCCGCGAAAGACCCCGACGAGCGCCGGGGAAGCGCCGTGGGCGCGAGCGATCTCTTCGAGTTCCCGAGCGAGGGGTGCGGCCTCGCCCGTCGGAACGCCATGGATGAGCAGCGTGGTCTCGAGCGCAATGGCGTTGGGCCCGGCGCGGCTGATGAAGTTCATGCGGAAGCGTAGAAGGACGCCTCACGCGCCGACGGTCAGTCCAACGGGCGCCGGCCTGGGCACGTGCGTGGGCTGGATGGCGATCCCGAGCGGCGCTCGCTTGCCGCCCGGGGGAGGGAGGCCTTCCTGGTCGATGTGGCGCTGGATCGCCATGACGCCCTCGATGAGTTGCTCCGGGCGAGGCGGGCAGCCCGGGACGTAGACATCGACGGGAATGTATTGGTCGCAGCCCTGGACCACGGCATAGGTGTCGAACACGCCGCCGGTGGACGCGCAGGCTCCCATGGAAATCACCCACTTGGGCTCGGGCATCTGCTCGTAGATCCGCTGGAGGACGGGCATCGTCTTGATTCCGATGCGACCCGCGACGATGAGGAGGTCGGCCTGGCGCGGGCTGAACCGCATCACCTCCGCGCCAAAGCGGGCGAGGTCGAAGCGGGAGCAGGCGGTGGCCATCAGTTCGATCCCGCAGCAGGCGGTCGCGAACGGCATGGGCCAGAGGGAACTTCGACGCGCCCAGTTGACGACGCGCTGGAGTTGTGTCGTGACAAAGCCGTCGGCGTGGATGGCGGATTCGAGGCCCATGCGTGGATCGTTCCTTTCCGTTCGTCAGAACAATAGTAGCGAAGACACATCACGCCGGGGTCGGGGTCGCGAGCCTGGCGGAGTTGCTCCCGTCGGGTTGGGTAGGAACAAGTTCGGCCAGCGTCCGCCCTTGGATTCTGGCGTTGCGAGCGTCGTTCAACTCTCGCAGCAGGGGGAGCGCGTGGTCGCGATCCACGCCCGACAGCGACTCTCCGATCCTCAAAACCTCGATCGCCGAGATCGCCTCGGGCGGCTTGCTGAGCGCGTACGTGCCCTCCTGCTCACCGCCCGATAGGCGGTGGAGGATACCCGCGTCCGAGAGGCGTTCGAGCATGTCGGCGATCACGCGCTCGTCGACGCCCGTGGCTTCATGCAGCGTGCTGTGATCGCTGGGCTTGCCGACCGCGAATCGGCGTGCGATCTCGGCGGCGACGACGAGGATCGACGCGGGGTCCACCACGGGCTGGCGCGTGCGTCGGCGTTCCTCTTCGTCCGAGAGAAGTCCCAGCGTGCCGAGGACCGAGAGGGTGAGCCCCTCGGCCTTCGCGGTTCCATACGCCTGGATGGCCTGCGCGAACTGGAGACCAAGCAGGACGATAAACCAGGTGACGTAGACCCACATGAGAAAGAGCGGGAGGAGGGCGAGCGAGCCGTACAGGCGCGCGTAACTCAGCGACATGCGAATGTACTCGCCAAAGCCCCACTTGCCCGCCTCCCAGGCGACGGCGGCGGTGATCGCGCCGATGATGGCGGGCCCGGCCCGCACGCGGGTGTTCGGGACGGTGGTGTAGATGATGAAGAACATCAGCGTGCTGATCCCGACCGTGAACCCATACCCAAGGGCCTTGGAGGTCAACTCGCGCAGCCCGTGCTCGTTGACGAAGCCGATCTTGTCGATGCTGCCCATGATGTACCCCTGGGCGGCAAAGGTGACAAACAGCCCCACGCCCCCGAGGGTGATGAGGGTCCAGTAGCGAGGGATTCGGCGTGCCCACGAGCGCCCGTTGGGCGCGAGGTAGATCTGGTTGAACGCCTTCTCGATCTCGACAACCATCGCGAGTGCGGCGTAGAGGAGCGTGGCGAGGCCGATGATCGAGATCGCGCCGAAGTTGATCCTATCGACGCGCCGGATCAGGTCTTCAACCCACTTCGCCACCCCCTCGCCCCGCGGGGGGAGTGAGTTGCCACTCGAAACGTCGCCCGGGGGCGAGTGTATTGGGGGGGGGCCGCCCTCGAAGAAATCCGCCTCATCCGGCACACGCGGCACGTCGCGCACTTCGATCCGATCAAACCCGGCAAGTTTGATCAGGTCCTGGATCTTGGCGCTGCGATCTTGCGGGGAACTGAACGCGCCGAGCACGGCAAGCCCGACGACGATCGTCGGGATCAGCCCGAAGATGGTCCGGAAAGAAAGGGCGGCCGCCATCCGAGGTATCTGGTTTCTGCGGGCGCCGACGAAGATGATGCGTGCGACGTGGAGGAGTTGGCGAACAGGCGTGGGCCGCTCGATCGTCGCGCGGTCCGAGGGCCCGAGGGGCCGAGAAGAGGATTGGGTCGCGTCCTTGGGCATGGTCGGGAGGATTAGGACGGCTGGTTCCCGCGACGCCTCGGTCGCGAGGGCCCGCCAGCGTGCGGGTCTTGCCCGGCTGGGCGCGGGGCGCCCCCGCGCGAGATCGAGCGCTCTCCCGCGTTTCGCCTTTCGCGTTCGCGCCGCTCGCGAGCCTCGCGGGCCCGTGAACTCTCGCGGCGCGGGGAGGGACGGCGGATGGACTGTTCACCCTCTTCCAACTCGTCGTCCCAAACCGGTGCCTTTGGTCCCTTGCCCTCGACCGCCTTGCGCAGCGCGTGCAACTCCTCCTTTCGCAACTCGCGCCAACGGGCCACGGGTAGACCTGAGAGTTGGACGGGCCCGAACGCCACTCGAACTAGTTTTTTGAGGGGCGTGCCGAGGATTCGAAGCGCCTCACCCAGCGGGCCGATCTTGCCTTCGACCAGGGTCATGCGGACTTGCGATTGCTCGGGAGTGGACTCCACGATGTGGAAGTGCGGGCGGGTGGGCTCGCGACCTTGGAGCATGCGCTCGACCTTCTGGAACGGCTTGAGCGTGCCACGCGGACCGGACGAGCGACGGAGCCCGGGGTGCATTCCTAGGCGTTCTTCACCGGCGTCGCGCTCGTGTTGGCGCTCCAGGGAGCGGAGTTTCTTCCAGACATCGAGGAGATAGGCCTCATCGATGCTTCCTCGGATGGTGGCGAGGTACGTCTTGGGGATTTGGAACTTGGGGTGTGTGAGTTTGTGGGCCAGATCGCCGTCGTTGGTGAGGAGGAGAATGCCCGACGTTTCGAAGTCCAGTCGCCCGACCGGATATAGGCGAGCCTTGGCGGGGTGATCGACGAACTCCATGACGGTGACCCGTCCGATCCCGTCTTCGTCCTTTGTCGTGGCGAGTGCCCGCGGCGGCTTGTGCAACATCACGTAGACGTGGCGCTCGGGCTTTGGCAGAGGCCGCCCATCGACTTCGACCCGATCCGTTTCAGGGTTCACGAAGATGGGCAGTTTGGTGACCGTGCGTCCATTGACCTTGACGTGCCCCTTCTCGATGAGTTCCTCACACACGCGTCGAGCGGCCACGCCGGCGTCGGCGAGCACGCGCTGGAGACGGACTCCCCCGGGCTTCTTGTTCGTTTGGGTCTCGTCTGGGCCGGGAGGGAAGTGACGGGGCCGGGGCATGGTGGAGGGTATGCATCGGCGCCGGGAGCCCCGTGGAGTTGAGAAGGGCCCGAAAACCGGATGGGGATAAGGTCATATGAGTTCGGGCTCCCAATCGTTGCGGGGTGTGGTATGCTGCTTGTTCGTGGGGGGCCGCGGAGGCCGATCGGGGTGACCGGCCCCGCGGTTCTCTTTTTGGGAGGACGCGCCCGAGTGCTGGCGCGAGCGTGTACACTCGAACATGGCGAGCACGAAGCAAGTGGTCGCGATCGTGACAGGTGCGGGCTCGGGCATTGGGCGTGCGGTCGCGTTGGAACTTTCTCGCCGGGGTTTCTTGGTGGTGCTTGCGGGGCGTCGGATGGACGCGCTCCGACACACCGGCGCCCTGCTCCCGAGCGCGTGGCTGGCCCGGCGTTGCGATGTGGCCGACCCCAGCGAGTGCGATCGTCTGGTGGAAGAAACAGTCCACGAGTGCGGCCGGTTGGATGTTCTCGTCAACAACGCGGGCGACGCGCCGCTGGCGTCCATCGCCCAACACACGCCCGACGTGATCCGGCGCACGTTTGAGGTCAACGCGCTCGGGCCGGCCTATTTGATCGCGGCCTTCTGGCGTGTGCTCGAGCGGCAGGTCACGAGCGAGCGGGGTGCGGACGCCAACGTGAGAGGACCCTGTATCGTCAACGTGAGTTCGATGGCGAGTCTGGACCCGTTTCCGGGTTTCTTTGCGTACGCCGCCGCCAAGTCGGCCTTGAACTCGATGATTCGATCGTGCCACAAGGAAGGGCATGCGCTGGGCGTGCGCTGCTTCGGCGTCGCCCCAGGGGCGGTCGAGACGGGCATGTTGCGCGGGCTGTTCGATGAGCGTGCGATTCCGACCGCGATGACGCTCAGGCCCGAGGAGGTCGCGCGCGTCGTGGGCGAGTGCGTCGCGGGAAAGCGTGACGCGGAGGCGGGAACGACGATTCCTGTTCTGCCTCAGCCGACCTCGCCGGGTTGAACAAGGCCGAGTCTTCGAGTAGCCTGCCACGATGGAGAAACCTCGCCTCGCGTTGCATTGGAAGATCCTCATCGGGCTCGCCCTCGGGCTGGTGGCGGGCGTGCTCGTGAACGTGCTCTGGACCGAGGGCGTGTGGACAGCCCAAGGGGTGCACGATTCCAAGGCGTTCCTGGCGGCAGCAAAGAGCGACGCGAACCAGAAGGCGTCGGCCATCGCGTATGTGGCGCGGTTCGTGGCGCAGGCGACGCAGTTTGTGGGGGACCTGTTCATTCGTTGCCTGCGGTTGATCGCCGTGCCCATCGTGCTCTTCTCGTTGACGGTGGGCGTCGCCAGCCTCGGCGATGTCCGGAAGTTGGGCCGGATCGGCGGGAAGACGCTGGCGTTCTTCGTGGTGACGACGATGGTCGCCGCGTGCATCGGGTTGGCATGCTCGAACCTCGTCAAGCCCGGAACGTTCGTGCCGGAGGAGAAGCGGCAAGAACTGGCGGCGGGACAGCAGGCCGCCGCCCAGGCGCGGATCACGGCCGGGGAGAAGATCAAGGCGGAATCGTCGATCTGGAAGCAGGTGCTGGAGATCGTGCCCGCCAATCCGTTCGCGGCCCTGGCGCAGGCCGAGATGTTGCAGGTCGTGTTCCTGTCGGTGGCGCTCGGGTTGGGCGTGACGCTGCTTCCGAGGGACAAAGCCGACGCGGTGGTGCGGGTGTTCGATGGTCTTCAGGAAGCGATCACGGCCTTGGTTCGCGTGCTGATGCACGCGGCGCCCGTCGCGGTCTTCGCGCTCATCGCGGGCACGGTCGCGAAGTTGGGGTGGGAGGTGATGGGGGCGCTCGGGGTGTACTGTGTCGTGACGATCGCCGCGCTCGCGATCGCGCAACTGGTGATGTACCCGGCGTTCCTGTATGCGCTGACCACACGCGACAATCGGATGACTTTCGGACGGTTCATGAGCGGGATGTCCCCCGCGATGCTGCTGGCGTTTTCGAGTTCGAGTTCCAGCGCCACGCTCCCCGTCACGATGCAGTGCGTGAGCGATCGGCTTGGGGTCTCCGAGGAGATCGCGAGTTTCGTTTGCCCGCTGGGCGCCACGATCAACATGGCCGGGACCGCGCTCTACCAGGCCGTCGCGGCCACCTTCATCGCGCAGTTGTACGGGGTGCACCTCGAACTCGCGCAGCAGGTGACGATCGTCGCGCTCGCGACGCTCATCGCGATCGGCTCGCCCGGGGTCCCCGGGGGGAGCATCGTGATGATGGTGATCGTTCTGGAGGCCGTGGGGATCCCCCCGGGGGGCATCGCGGTGATCCTGGCGGTCGATCGCGTGCTCGACATGTGCCGAACGATCGTCAACATCAGCGGGGACGCGGCCGCGGCGGTCGTGGTCGCGAGCAGCGAGGGGCAACTGGCACCAAGGTCCGACAGGGCCTAGGCGATCGTGCGTTCGCCACGATCACCCCGGGACGGCAATCTTGCCCTCAAGGTACGTCACCGCGTGCCCCCCGATCCCGACGCGCGAGCCCTTGAGTTCGCAGAAGAGTTCCCCCCCTCGATGAGACACTTGATGGGCGGTGAGCGTGTTCTTGCGAAGCCGCTCGGCCCAGAAGGGGATGAGCGAGCAATGGGATGAGCCCGTGACGGGGTCTTCGGGCACCCCCGCGGTGGGCGCGAAGAACCGGCTGACAAAGTCGTGCCCCGCCGCCGGGGCGGTGACGATGACGTGGGCGTCGAGGCGCTCCATCGCGTGAAAATCGGGTCGGAGTTCGTGCACGTCGCGCTTGTTGTCGAAGACCGCAAGATAGTCGCGCGCTTTGTAGAGTTCGACGGGCGGTCGGCCCAGGGCCACGCAGATCATGTCGGTGATGGGCACCTTGCCCGCGGGACGGCTTGGAAAGTCCAGCACGATGATGTCGCCCCGGCGCTCGACGCCGAGCGATCCGCTCGCGGATTGGAACGTGACCTTGGTTCCCCCGACCTTGAGGTGGTTCCAAAGAACGTGCGCGGAGGCGAGGGTGGCGTGCCCGCAGAGGTCCATCTCGAGCACGGGGGTGAACCACCGGATCTTCCACGTTGGTCCCGACGAGCGACCCGACGGGACCATGAAGGCGGTCTCGGCGAGGTTGTTCTCGGCGGCGATGGCTTGCATCACGTCCTCGGGCAGGAACTTCTCAAGGACAACGACCCCCGCGGGGTTGCCGTGGTAGAGGCGGCTCGTGAAGGCATCGACCTGATAGAACGGGACCCGTCGCAGGTTTGTCGCCTGGGCGGCGCGGGTCGGCTTCACACGTCCCGAAGGA
This sequence comes from uncultured Phycisphaeraceae bacterium, assembly GCA_964543905.1. Classification (GTDB taxonomy): domain Bacteria; phylum Planctomycetota; class Phycisphaerae; order Phycisphaerales; family UBA1924. Next base: position 46,545 of record CAZIZO010000016.1, on the reverse strand, counting down.
CGGCGCGCGGATGCGCGGCCAGCCGCGCGGAGGGAGGATGTCTTCGACGTCTTTGTCCTGGTGGATTTCTTTGCCATGCAACTCGTCCTCCGAGGAGTAGGCCCGGGCATGCCCCCAGCCGGTGCTGAGGCGATCGAGGAGGAGCGTAGCCGGCGTCATGGGGAAAACGTCCATGGGTGATGAACTCCGGGCACTTGGGCCGTGTGGAGGATCGCCACCATCGGCGGGTCACGATTCCCCCCGCATTGTGGGGGTTGGAACGGGGGCAGAAGGGGCGAGGTGGTCGTTCGCCGCGGAGTATCCTGGCGTCGAATATGGAGTTACAAGAAAATCGCGAACTCGTCGAGGTGAGGGCGCCGTCCGTGGCGCTTGGAGCGACTGGACAGTGTTCATCGGTGATGTGCAACTCGAATCTCATGGGATGCGCGCTGTTGCGTTGAAGCGGCCGGATGCGGTAGACTGCGACCGTAGAACAGGAGGATCAAACGATGCAAGTGGAGCGTGATTCGCACGGCTCGGATGATTCCGCCGGGCCCGGCGAGGGTGGCGATGGTTGTGGTCGGACGGAGAGAAGGCGGATTTCAGAGGCGTGGTATGTGGAGGTGAAGGCCGCCGCCAAGCGGTTTGCGCGTGGGATCGGTCGGGAGGACTTGACGGCGACCCGCATCGCCAACGAGGCGTGCGCGGAGCACATGATGATCGATCGGGCCTTCGAGTCGGATCGCGAGGAGTTGGCCCATCTCTGCCTTCTTGCGAAGCGGAAGATGCACGAAGATTTGCGGTGGCATGATCGGGTGAAGCGAGGCGGTCGAGTTCAGCACCAGCCGATCGAGCCCGGGGACGACGTGCCGCAGCGTGAGTCATGGATCGATCAACTCGGGGACAACGTGGACGTTGAGCGACTGGAGCGCGCCCTGACGCAGTTGGAGGCGCAGCATCCGGATCGATTCGAAGCGTTCGCGCTGGTCAGCAGGTCGGGGCTGACTCAAGAGCAAGTGGCCCGGTGTCTGGGCCGCTCCGTGAAGACGATCCAGCCTTGGCTGGCGTTTGCCGTGATCTACTTGCGAACAAAGTGCGAAGCGAGGCCGTAGGCGGGCCGAGTCGGATTGGGGAGGCAATATGACCAATCGTCCTCGGCGACTGGAAGAGGTCTTCGATCGCGCGTGCGAGTTGGCGCCCAAGGACGGCGTGCGCCTGGCGAGAGAGGAGTTTGTGGACGATCCGAGCGCGGCGGATGAGGTGATCGCGATGCTGCGCACGCACCAAGCGATGATCGCGGAGGCCAAGCCAAGGCGGGCGTGGACGACGCCGGACTCCCTCGTCGGGCAGCAGATCGGAGATTACCGACTCCAGCGACGCGAGGGCGAGGGGGGTATGGGGATCGTGTACGAGGCGATCCACGTGCGCACAACGCAGCGCGTGGCGTTCAAGATCATGCGGTCATCGCTGATGAGCAAGGATGCCGTCGCCCGGTTTCATCGAGAATATGAGGCGCTGGCGAAGATCAAGAAACACCCGGGGGTGGTCGAACTGAAATCGGCGGGCGTCTGGACGCGCGGAACGGAGGAGGTCCCGTACTTCGTGATGGAGTTTGTGGAGGGCAAGCCCATCGATGCATATGTGCTGGAGCATCATCTGAGTGATCGGGATCGCCTCTCCCTGCTGGCGAAGGTGGCGGACGCGGTGGATCAGGCGAACGAGGCCGGTGTGATCCACCGCGACCTCAAGCCGAGCAACATCCTCGTGCAGGAGAACGGTCAACCGCGCGTGCTGGACTTTGGAGTGGCCAAGGTGCTCCACGCGGGCGAGCGCGAGGAGGGGTCGCCACGGATCGACACCGTGACCGACGCCACGGTCGGGACGCTGGTGTACACCTCGCCCGAGCAGGCGGCGGGGCGATCCAAGGACGCGGACGCGAGGTCGGACGTGTACGCGCTGGGCGTGGTGATGTACGAGGTCCTCGCCGGGACGTTGCCGTATCCGGTGCGGCGGAAGGCGATGCGCGAGGCGCTGGAGATGATCCTGCACCAGCCGCCAATATCCCTTCGCCAGGTTCGCAAGGAACTCGGCGGGGATGTCCAGACCATCGTGGAGAAAGCGCTCGAGAAGGAGCCCGCCCGGCGCTACGCGACGGCCGGGGTGCTGGCGGCGGACATCCGGAACTATCTGGAGAATCGGCCGATCACGGCGAGGCCCGTGAGCACCTGGTATCAAGCGCGGATGTTCGCGAAGAGGAACAAGGGGCTGGTGGCGGGGGCGGGCGTCGCGATCCTCGCGAGCCTCCTGGGGTTGATGGTCTCTCTCGTCGCGCTCCGCTCGGCAAGGATTTCGGAAGCCAAGGCGAGACAAGCCCAGATCGAGGCCGAGGACCTGCGCTGGGAGGTCTTTGAGAGCACCTCGTCCCTGCTCAAGCACCTGGATGTCGATGGTTTGCAGAGGGTCCTCAGTTCGGCAAACCTCGGGCTCGATGCTCGCCAGGTGGTCGAGCAGTACGTCCTGACGCCGATCCTGGAACACACCCGCTTTGAGAACGATGAGAACCACGAGTCGAACGCCGCAGTCGCGAACGCGGTCGGCAACTTCCATCGCGACGCGCGAAACTTCGCCAAGGCAGCCGAGTTCTACCAGCGTGTCATCGACATCCGCCGGCGCCAGTTTGGGGACGATCATCCGGACGTCGCGGCCTCGAACGCCAACTACGCGTACTTGCTCCTTCGCATGGGGCGCCCCGCGCGGGCCGAGCCGTTGTTCATGGACGCGGTGCGGATCCTCGCCATGCAGAGTGACGTGCGATGGAAGGAAGACCTCGCCGCCACGATCGACGGGTTGGCGCGCGCGCGTCTGGACCTGGGGCGGGTTGTTGAGAGCGAGTCGTTGTATCGCGAGGCGCTCGCTCTTCGCAAGGCGCTGCATGGGCAGCGCCATCCGAGTTACGCAAAGGCGTTGCACAACCTCGCGGTCTGCGTGGATCAGCAGGGACGACATGCGGTTGCCGAGCGGATGTTCCAAGAGTCCATCTCCATCGGTGTGCAGAACGGCCTGGAAAAGAGCGATGAGATGCTTCGTACGGCCCGGGTCAGTCTGGCCACGGCGATCATCCCCTTGGGCAAGTTGCGCGAGGCGAGCGAGTTGCTGGAGGAGGCGGAGACCATCCTCGAAAAGCCCATGCTTCCCCCGCGGCTGAAGGATCGCACCTACCTCGCGATGGCGAGGCTGCACGACGAGTTGGAGCGCCTGGAGGCGGGGAAGGGACACGCGGGCAAGGCCGAGGGGTGGCGTCGAAGGCACGCGGAGTGGGTCTCCGCAGGCAAGCCGTAAAAATCCGCGCGAAATGGACCACATGGGCCAGGTGGATGAGTCCGCGTTGGCGCGTAGGGCATGACGGGCGCCATGGCGAGGTGAACGCCAGCGCCCGGCACCACCCGGACGCCACACATGCCCACGCACACACGCTTCGGAAAGGTTGTACGAGTCCTCGTGCTCATGGCGGGCTTCCATGCGCTGGCGCTCGGTGCCGATGGGCTCCGGGGGAACGATCCGACGGGGGCCAAGTTGGCGCAGCAGCGGTGCACCTTTGCCGACAGCGTGTCGGCGGTGAGCACGGACGTGCTCAAGGCGCTGGACCGGGCGATCAAATCAGGCAAGGGCGAGTCGATCACGACGTTGCAGGCGGAACGCGAGGAGTTCGTGAAACGCGGCACCTGGCCCGCGTCCCAGGACGAGCCCTTGCTCGTCCGTCGCGCCGCGTCCGCCAAGTCGAAGTTCGAAGATCGACTGGAAGAGGCCGTGGACGCCTATCGACGCAAGGGTGATGAGGCGGGTGCGGCACGGGCGGCGGCGGAGTTGGACGAACTCCGGCGTGAGCGCGCGCTGACGCCTTGGCAGCCGCACGCACGGAACGAGGGCGTGTCGTCTCCAGGATGGTCACAGATGGGATCGTCATGGCAGAACGACGGGCAATCGTCGGCAAGGCTCCGCCTGGGCATGCCGGCCAGCGAGCAGTATCAAGTGCGATTCACCATCGAACGCCTCTCGGGCGAGGGGGCGGTGCGGATGCGACTGCCGTCGTCGGGTCATCAGGGCCAGGTCACGCTCGTGATCGATGGAGAGCATCGGGCGTTGTACGCGGTCGGGACGAGCGAGACTCCGCGGGAGAACGGTTTGCTCGCGAGTGGGGTGGAGGTGGCGCTGACGCTGGGCGTGCGGCGTCGATCTCTCTCGCTCGACAGCGCCGCGGCACGCGAACTGGACATACGTGACGAGTTCGAGTCGGTCAAGGCGGAGTCGGGCGGCGAGGCAGGTGAAGGAATATCGATCGAGTGTGACGCGGGGACCAAGGTCCGTGTCGGTAAGTTCCGCGTGAGAGCCGTAGTCGAAGAGGCCGAGAACCTGCCGGCGATCGAGGTCAAGCCGACGCCAGGCAAGTTGACGACGCCCGCGCCGAGAGCCGTCGAGCCGGGGCGGGCGCCCGCGGCGGCCGTGCCGCGTGGTTCGGATCGGTTGAATGTGAAGACGAGGTTCCAAGGCAAGTACAGCGTCCGCGGGCAGCAGCCCTTCACGTGCGAGGCGGAGGTGGTCAAACGGGACGTCGAGCGTGGGACCGTGGTGATCCAGGTGAGGTTCCAGGGCCAGAACGTCGAGCGATGGACGTTTTCCGAGCGCCACGGGCAACTGACTCTGACCGATCGAGAAGGCTGGAATCGCAGCGGCGATCGGTTCAGCAACGTCAAGGGAAGCGGCACGGTCAACGAGGATGGCATCTCCGTCACCTGGGACGCCAGCATCACTCGGGGCAACATGAAGAACAGGCCCGAGACCGGAACGCTGGTCCTGAACCCAAACTAGTCGATCGTGATGGCTTCGCGCCGCACGGCGAAGAACGAGCGTGGATCAAGGTTGTGTCTGGCACACTCGCACAAAGGAGTCTTTCATGGCGTGTTGCATACGAAGGAGAACGGTTCGCGTCGCCTCGGCGGCGCTCGGAAGCCTCTTGGGCTTGGGGTCGTTGGCGGTGGGGGACGTGGTCTGCATCAACTCGCCCACCACGATCACGGTGGATCAGTCCACCATCGTGGACCAGTGCTCCGGGAGCGTGGTCCCGCTGGTGAACGCGGAGATCGTGGTCTCGGGCACGGAACTTCGGATCGACGGCGAGCACACGATCCGATCGCTCACCGTGCAGCGCAACGCGACCAATGTGCCGGGCGTCGTCACCCATTCCGCCGGCGTGACGTTCCTCGATCGCGCCGGAGCGCCCCGACAGGGGATGCTGCTGACCATCACGGGGGATCTCAGCGTGCAAGGTGTCGCGCCGCCCAACCTCGTCGCGAGTCGCATCGACGTGAGCGCGAAGGGGAGCGCACGCAGCACGGGCCCCGGCGCGGGACAGGGCTCGTCGGATAACGCCCATGGCGCCGGCGCCGGGTATGGCGGTGCGGGTGGAAACAGCGCGAGTGGTCGATCGGGCGGGGCGTGCTTCGGGTCCGTCACGTCCCCGACGTTCTTTGGGTCCGGCGGCGGCTCCACCCGGGGGAACAGCGCGGGCAGCGCGGGAGGCGGTGCGGCCCAGATTACCGTCGGTGGCGTGGCCATGCTCAATGGCGATGTCTGGTCCGATGGACAGAACGGCACCGTCCCCAACTATGCCGACGGCGGCGGCTCCGGCGGCAGCGTGCTCATCTCCGCGTCGCGCATCCTGGGCACTGGCACCGTGCGCGCCAATGGAGGCGCCGGAGGAAGCGGCAACGCCGGGGGCGGTGGGGGTGGACGCATCGCGCTCTTCTCCCGCGATGCGGCGATCGAACTTTCCAGTTGGCAGGCCTGTGGCGGGGGCGGGCTGGTCCGTGGTGGCGCGGGCACCGTCTTTGTCCAGTCGGGATCGTCGCGCGGCACGCTCTACATCGCCAACTGCGGCAACGCCGGCGAAGCGACCGAGTTCACCGGCCTCACCACGCTCGACATGAACGTCGTGGTCTCCGAGCAGGGCCTCCTCGCCCCGGCCCACGGCGACGATTCCCTGCGTTTGACCGTGCTCGGGGATCTCACCATCCAAGAGAGCGGCAGGGCGGGCGCCCCCGAACGTGGATACGCGAGATCGTCCGGCCCCGGAGCGGGGGAAGGCTCCTCGGACAACGCCCACGGCGCCGGTGGTGCCCACGGCGGCGCCGGCGGGAACAGCGCCAGCAATCGTCTCGGGGGCAACTGCTTCGGCTCCGTCAGCGAACCGCTCACCATGGGGTCCGGGGGCGGCGCGACGCGCGGCAACAGCGGCGGGAGCGCCGGTGGAGGCCTCTTCCGCGCCACCATCACCGGAACACTCACCGTCCTTGGTGAGATCACCGCCGATGGTCAAAGCGGCACCGTCCCGAACTACGCCGACGGCGGCGGCGCCGGAGGCAGCATCTGGATCAGCGCCAACCAGATCACAGGCTCCGGCCAAATCCGCGCTAACGGCGGGAGTGGCGGCAGCGCCAATGCCGGCGGAGGTGGTGCAGGACGCATCGCTCTCTATTCCACCCTCTCGCCCATGACCTTCTCCAACTGGCAGGCGTGTGGGGGCGACGGCCGAACCATCGGCGGCGCCGGCACGGTCTACGTCAAGCAGGGCACCTCACCGGGAACCATGTACGTCAACAACTGCAACCAGGTCGGCGAGGCCACCGAGTTCACCGGGATCACGATTCTGGACATGAACGTCGACGTCTCCCGCGGCGGCCTCATTGCCCCGCAGCACCAGGACGACACGCTCCACCTGACCGTCACACGGAACGCGTTGATCCGCGCGGGCGATCCCACGATCCCCCCAGGTCCTCCCGGGATGATCGGCGCGCCATTCCGTGGCCATCCACGAGGCTTGGGTTTCGCCGCGGGCACGGGTTCGGGAGACAATGCCCACGGTGGCGGGGGCGGTCATGGCGGTGCGGGCGGGCGCAGTTCCAGCAACCGGGTTGGTGGCGCGGCCTACGGCGGGGCGGCCGAACCCATCACGATGGGTTCCGGCGGCGGCGCGACGAGGTCGAATAGCGCGGGCAGTGCGGGTGGTGGGTCTCTTCGCTTCACGGTCCTTGGAAGTCTCACCGTCAACGGCGAAATCTCCGCCGACGGACAGAACGGCACCGTGCCGAACTACGCCGACGGCGGCGGGGCCGGTGGCAGCCTCTGGATCTGGGCCAACCAGATCCTCGGCACCGGCACGATCCACGCCAACGGCGGGAACGGCGGGAACGGCAACGCCGGAGGGGGCGGGAGCGGGCGCATCGCGCTCTACTCCTGTACCCAACTCCCCGTGGGCCGGGTGACCGTCAATGGTGGGACGGGCTTTGAAGCCGGCCTGCCGGGCACGATCGTGCGAGGCGCGAACATCCGCCTCGATCAGCCCGTCCGCGAAGTCCTGACCGTCAAAGTGCCCCACGACGCGATCCTGGACGTTCTGGCGAGTTCGACTCGTCCACCATTCTCCGTCAGCCATACGTGGCAGCGATTCAACGTCAACTCGGGTCTCTTCGAGAATCTTGCGGAAGGTCAGGACGGTCGATTCTTCGGCGTCGCGACCCGCACTCTCCGGGTCAACGGCCGCCTCTCTCCATGTGGGGACGAACAGTTCAAGTGCATCCTCACGGATACCTGTGGCGCCATGCCCGCCCCGACGATCCTCGTCCAGTTCCGTTCACCCGCCGACGTGGACGACGGGAGCGGCACCGGGACGCCCGACGGGGCCGTCACGATCGACGATTTGTTGTACTACTTGCCACTCTATCTCCAGGGCGATCCCCAGGCGGACATGGACGATGGCTTGGACAGCGGCGATCCGGACGGCGGGATCACCATCGACGACCTCCTCTTCTTCTTGCAACACCTCTACGCCGGCTGCTAGTCGCGCGGACGCCGCAGAGTTCGGGTGACATCGGTGGTGTCAAGTGCGAGGACACGCGGCCCGGTCGAAAGACCGGGCCGCTTTCTTGTGCGATCGTCTGCCCGATCGTCCCGGAGGACGACGCTCACCGTCCCGGCACGATCTTCGCCGCGTGCACATCCCGCAACTGGGCATCGGTGACCGGCCCGGGCGCGCCGGTCATCAGGTCCTGCCCGATCTGGGTCTTGGGGAAGGCGATCACGTCGCGGATGTTGCTCGTGCCGACAAAGTTCATGACCAGGCGATCAAGCCCGAACGCAATCCCGCCGTGGGGCGGGGCGCCATACGAAAGCGCTTCTAGGAGGAAACTGAACTTTTCCTTCGCGGACTCGGGCGTCATCCCCAGCAACTTGAAGACCTTGCTTTGCACCGCGCGATCGTGGATGCGGATGGAACCTCCCGCGATCTCCTGCCCGTTGAGCACCACGTCGTACCCGGCGGACACGATGCTCTCGATCACGTCGTCGTTCTCAGGGTCGGCGTCGAGGAACGCCTGCATCTGATCGTCGTTGGGGCTGGTGAAGGGGTGGTGCATCGCGACCCACTTGCCCGTCTCCTTGTTCTTCTCAAACATCGGGAAGTCAACGACCCACAAAAAGTTCCATGGACCGCCCTCGGCCCCCGGCTTGGGCACGATCCCGATGTCGCGGGCCACCTGCTGGCGAAGTTCGCCGAACGCCTTGGTGCATATCGCGTAGGCGTCGGCGATGAACAGCACGCTGTCCCCGGGCTTGAGGTTCAGCGCCGCGACCAGTTCCCCCTTCACCGGCTCCAGGAACTTCGCGATCCCCGTCTCCAGCCCGTTCGCCGTGTATTTCACGACCGCCACCCCCCCGGCCCCGAACGCCTTGACAAAGGGGGTGTACCCGTCGCTCATCTTGCGCGTGATCTTCTCCGCCCCGCCCGGGACGGCGAGGGCCTTCACCACCCCCCGCTTGCTGTTGAACTTCGGCCGGTCCGCGCCCTTCGCGAGCGCCTCCTTGAAGAACGCCACCTCCGTCTTGGCGGCGATCTCCGAGATGTCCTTGATCTCCAGGCCATAGCGCGTGTCCGGGCGATCGATCCCGAATCGCTCCATCGCCTCGCGATAGGTCATGCGCGGCATCGGAGGGACGTCGTAGCCCACCATCTCCTTCCACAGGCGGCGAACGAACCCCTCCATCATGCTCATCACCTGCTCGCGACGCACGAAGGCCATCTCCAAGTCGATCTGCGTGAACTCCGCCTGCCGATCGGCGCGCGGGTCCTCATCCCGGAAGCATCGGCAGATCTGCATGTAGCGATCCGCGCCCGCCACCATCAGGATCTGCTTGAAGAGTTGCGGGCTCTGCGGCAGGGCATACCAGTTTCCGGGGATGTTCCGGCTCGGCACGACGAACTCGCGCGCCCCCTCGGGCGTGCTCTTGTACAGGATGGGCGTCTCGACTTCCAGGAAGCCGTTCTCGTCGAAGTAGCGCCGCGTGATCTGGTAGAGTTTGTGCCGCGCCGCGAGGATCGCCTGCATGCTCGGGCGGCGCAGGTCGATGTAGCGATGCGTCAACCGCAACTCTTCGTTGGGCAGTTTCCCCCCGCTCGGATTGTCGTCGGGAAGGAACGGCAGCGGATCGGTCTTGTTCAAAACTTCCAGTTTCGAGACCACGACCTCGATCTTCCCCGTCTTCAGTTTGGGGTTCTCGCCGCCAACGCGGATGCGCACCTTGCCCTCGATGGCAACGACGTCTTCGTTGCGGAGATGGTCGGCCTTGTCCAGCACGTCCTTGGGCAGGTCTTCGCCGTCAAAGACGACCTGGGTCAAGCCGTAGCGGTCACGCAGATCGAGGAACACCAGCCCCGTGCCGTGTCCTCGATATGCATTGACCCAACCGTTGAGGCGGACGGTCTGGCCGACGTGCGAGTCGCGGAGTTCGCCGCAGTTGTGCGTGCGGATGAGCATGGTGCGTGGTTCCCGAAAAGGGCGAGTATAGGAGCCGGGCCAATGCCTCGGGACCTACGCCGCCCTCCGGTGCTCCGCCGCCCCCCGCAGCAGCGCGCCCGCGACGGCCTTGAGCGCGAAGTCCCAGTCCCGCTCGATCTGCTCGCTCCAATCCAACCCCGCCAACTCGCGCATCGTCGCGATGAACTCGACACGCACCGCCGCCATGTGCGACGCTGAGACTCCGCGCCGCGCCAACTCGCCACCCAAGCGCGCAAGCCCCGGCTCCAACTTCGAGAACGTGTGCAGATTCCCCACGATCTGCCGCAGGGTCTGGAAGAGCGCCGGAGAGTGGGCCGACAGGTCCGCCGGAAACAGCGCCCGTACCCCCGGGGATCGATCCGCCAGGCGGAGCATCACCCGCGCCAGGAACGCCTCCCCGCACGGCTCAAACAACCGGAACACCGCGACTATCCGATGGGCTTGAATTCGGTCCATTCTCTCTCCGTTGCAGCAGGTCGCGATTCATCGACCGTCATCCGCGGACTGTTGAGTCCGCACGCCCGGCCACTCGTTTTCGCGCCGACCACGCCTGCCATACCGATCCTGCCGCCTGTTCGGGCCCCAACTCGGACTTCACCGGCCTCGCTATCCTCGACCATGTGCGTCCGCTATTCATGGCGCCTCCTCCGCGCCGCCCAGTTCCGCCTCGACGGCGGCTCCATGTTCGGCCTGGTCCCTCGCGTCGTCTGGTCCAAGTCCGTCCCGATCGACGACAAAGGCCGAATCACCGTCCAGCACAACTGCCTCCTCCTCGAAGGTGGCGGGAAGCGCATCCTCCTCGAAGTCGGGACGGGCAACAAGATGGACCCCAAAAGTCGAGAGATCTTCGCCCTCGAAGATCGTTCCATCCTCGACGCCCTGCACGAGGTGGATTGCCGTCCCGACGACATCAACCTCATCACGACCACCCACCTCCACTTCGACCACGCCGGCGGGCTCACCCGCCTCTGCCGCCAGGGCGAATCGCCCGATTGGGTCGGCCCGGGCACGGCGGGCGAGCACGGAGTGAAACTCGCGTTCCCCAATGCCGTCATCTTCGCCCAGCAGCGCGAATGGAACGACGCCCTCGCCAATCGCAGCGTCATGACACGCACCTACTTCCGCGATCACCTGGAGCCCATCCGCCCCCAACTCACACTCATCGATTCGCCCCGTCCCTACATCACCGGGCACATCCCCGATCGCGGCGAACTCCCCCGCCTCACGATCGAGCAGCGCTCGACCGAGATCGCGCCCGGGCTCTTCGTCTTCCTCGTTCCCGGGCACACCTGGGGCCAGCAGGCGATGATGTTCACCGATTCCAAGGGCGACACCATCGTCTTCACCCCGGACGTGATGCCCACCGCCGCCCATGTGGGGGCCGCCTACAGCCTCGGCTACGACGTCGAGCCCTACACGAGCATGATCTCCCGCACCTGGTTCTTGAGCGAAGCGGCGGACCGCGACTGGACGCTCGTCCTCGACCACGAGCCGGGCAACCCGATTCGCAAGGTCCGGCGCAAGGGAGAATGGTTCGAGTTGATCGACGCCACGTGACAGCCCGCCGCGATCAGACCCCCGCGCGTGCCCGCGCGTGCCGTCGCGCGTTCGATGTGGCGCCCATCCACGAGAACATCGTCCGCGCCGCCGCCGCCAAGACTTCGCTCGGGTCCGCGAGCGGCGCCTCCTCGCCATTCAACCATGCCCGCGGATACTCGTACACGACCCAGCCGTCGTAGTTCAGTTGGGCGAGCGCCTCGACCGCGATCTGATTGGGCGTTTCGCCCGAGCCCAGCATGCACGGCTTTCCGTCGTGGTAGTCGCTGAGTTTCACGCTCGCGAGCGATTCGCCCAGCACGTTGAACGCGTTGCCCGGGGTGTCCCCCGCGCGGGCGCCCACGCCCACGTGGTACGCCGTTGCCAGGAGCGGGCTCGCGCACCGATCGACGATCTCCGCCAGGTCCGCGGCCGTGCCGAACGACCCGCCATTCTCGATGAGCAGCCGCACGCCCGTGTTGCGGGCCGTGTCCAGCCCCTTGCGCAGGCGTTCGCAGATCCGCGCGAGCGCGCGGGATCGTGTTTCGCTGCCCATCACCTCGAAGGCGAACACGCGCACGAACGGACACCCCAGACGCTGCGCCATCTCCACCGCGCTCTTGGTTTCCCGCACGCTCGCCTCATGGTCGCCGATGACGTATCCGATCACGGGCGGCGTGACCGGATCGTCATACCGCACGCCGGTCGCGAGGCATGCGATCGAGAGCCCCGCGCGGTCAAACATCGCTCGCGCTTTCGCGAACGATGTGAGCGCCGGATCACACGCGAACTGCGTCGTCCCGTTGCCAAACGTGCGCAACTCGACGCCCTGATAACCCCACTCGCCCGCCTTCGAGGCGATCTCATCGAGGGTCCAATCCGGGCAAGCGATCGTGCTCAGGGCAAACTTCATGGTTCGGATTCCTGTCGGTATGTGGCCTCGACGCGGGGCTCCCGCCCCGAGTCTGCATCGTACAACCTGAACATTTGCCGTCAAACACGCCCGTGCAATCCATAAAACACCCCATGGATCAAAGGGGTGAAGTCCGCGTCCAACTCCCTGCAACCAAGGGGATTCCGATGCGGATCGATCTCAGAAGGGCCACACGATGGACAAGTCCCGGTGCATGGGCCGAGAGCCCGTGCACCTCGGGTCCACGCACCCAAAGTCCGAGAACAGGCGCCGCACAGGTGGGACACGCCGATCAAGCCATCCCCGTTGTGGGGGGGTGGGGCGATCGGGAGCCACGACACACCCCAACTCGGTCGATAGAAGTACGCCGGAATGTGTGGGAGCGGGAGAAGCCTCTGCCATGAGCCAGGATGTCGAATCTGACCTTCGAAGGATGTCCGTTCGTCGTGCGGTCGCGGGTCTGTTGGGACTCGCCGCGTTGGGCGGTTCGTTGTGCTCGCTCCTCGGCTGTTCGTCCAGCGAGCGTGATCGGTACTACTCGTCGCGGTCGGTGGTCATCCCCGCACGGGCGGGCGACGGGAGCACCACGCTCGCCGCCTGGCCGTATGGACAGACATCCCCGCCCGCCGCGACGGCACGGGCGGGTTCGATGATGGATGTGGGCCCGTAGAACGAGGAGTTCCGAGAGACCTCCGCCACGCCTCGCCGCGGCGTGGTCATTTCCTTGAACCTAGGCTGTCCCTTCGCGCTCCGCGATCGAGGACACGCCATGCCGACCCAACCCCACGATCCCGCCAATCGACACGCCATGGACCCCGGGCTGAAGACCGACCTGCATGGCAAACTGGACTACGGCACCTACCTCGACCTCGATCGTGTGCTCAGCGCCCAGCACCCGCTCTCGCACCCCCAGCACCACGACGAGTTGCTCTTCATCATCCAGCATCAGACGAGCGAACTGTGGTTCAAACTCGTGATCCATGAGTTGGGTGAGGCGCTGCGGCTCATCCGGGCGGACCATCTCGAAGCCACGTTCAAGATCCTCGCGCGCGTCAAGCACATCCAGTCGCAACTCATGAGCCAGTGGAGCGTGCTGGCGACGCTGACCCCGAGCGAGTATGTGCAGTTCCGCCACGTCCTGGGTCCGGCGAGCGGCGTGCAGAGTTTCCAGAACCGCATCATCGAGTTCATCATGGGCAACAAGGACGAGCGCATGCTCGCCGTCTTCAAGCACAACCCTCGCGTCCACGCCCAGGTCGAGGCGGCGCTCAAGGCGCCCAGCCTCTATGACGAGTTCCTGCGCTGGATGGCCCGCAAGGGGCACCCGATTCCTCGCGAGGTGGTGGAGCGCGATGTCACGAAGCGCCATGTACCCAGTGAGGGCGTCCTCGCGGCGTTCAAACACGTCTACGAGAATCCCAGCATGCATTGGGACGCCTACGAGATGTGCGAGAAACTCGTGGACATCGACGAGCAATACGCCCTCTGGCGCTATCGCCACCTCAAGGTCGTCAGCCGAGTCATCGGCATGAAGCGCGGGACCGGCGGCACCGCCGGCGTGCCGTACCTTCGCAACCTGATGGACGACGTCTTCTTCCCCGAACTCTGGGATGTCCGCACGGAGATCAAGGAAGTGGGGGGCTGATCGAGCGCTCCTGCCCGTGACGGCGCGAGGCCGCTTCACCGCTTCCGGGACATCGCTCGATCGATATCCCGTTTCGCCTCGCGCTTCGCGATGCTGTCGCGCTTGTCGTGCTGCGTCTTGCCCCGCGCGAGCCCAATCAGCACCTTCGCGTAGCCGTTCTTGAAGTACATCTTCAGCGGCACGATCGTGAGGCCCTTCTCCGCGACCTGCCGGGCGAGTTTGGCGATCTCCCGCTTGTGGGCGAGCAGGGTGCGCGTGCGGGTCGGCTTGTGCTGCCCCATGCTGCCCACCGGACCCCCGGGGCCGTATTCCCCGATATTCACGCCATACAGCAGGAGTTCCGGCGGCGAGCCCTGCGGCCTGACCCACCCCTCCGCGAGCGAGACGTGCCCCTGACGCACGCTCTTGACTTCCGACCCGCGCAGGGCGATCCCGGCCTCAAGGGTTTCCAGGATCTCGTAGTCGAACCGCGCCTTGCGATTCTCGATCGTGCGATCGTCGGCGGGTTTGTCCTTGCCCTTGCCCATCACACAAGTATTGGCTACCACGCCGGGGTTGGTGGCGCGGCGCGCGGCGCGATCAACACGCCAAGGCCCGTGAGCCCCGGCAGGGCGACCAGGACGCACCGCACGAACCACCGCTTCCACCCGCCCAGACGAGCAAGCGGGCCAGCCGCCGAGAGGGGGATCATCAACATGCTCGCGAGGCCCAGGAGCGCCATCCACCACGGTGTTTCGCCCAAGGTCGTGACGTAGAACCAGAGGGCGCCAACGACCAGCGCGGGCGTCGTCGCCAGCGCGCCCATCGTGTGCGCCGGCCGAACCATCGCCACGAGAAGCCCAGGCCCGACGCACGCGCACACGCCCCCGAGAAGCATCGGCATCTTGATCTCGCCCGAGGCCAGCATGCCCGCCGCGGAGAGCGCTCCCGCGATCACGAAGAGCAATGCCGGCATCCCACCACGCTCTCTCGCCGATTTCGCCAACGCCACCCACAGCACCAGGGTGCCCGCGACGCCCGTGCCGACCCACATCGCCGATTCGCCCACGCTCCATCGATTCTCGATCGACGAACGAGCCAGAACCCAGATCGCGCCCCCGATCGCCGACATGCGAACGAGCCACATGACCAAGCCCGGAACGCGCAGGGTCTCGATGATGCCCGCCACGCCGCTCGCGGCCACCACGTACGGCATCCACTCCAGCGTCGAGTGCGGACGCCACGTGAACGCCTGCAACGTGAGCGACCAACCCGCGATGAGGAGCGCCGGCACGAGCAGGACCAGCGGCAGGTTGGGGTCGCGTGTGGTCGAATCCAGCGTCGCGCCGGCCTCCACACCCTGGCGCCCGGGCGTCCTTCGCCACGCCCACAGCCCCACGAGCGCGCAGATCAGGCTCGAGGGCAGGATGAACACAAGGAGTGGCTTGAGTTGCTCAAACATGGAGGGCTCAGAAAGCGCGGAACGAGCGGCCGCCCGTTCCGCGCGGCACATCGATGGTGTTCCCGGCTTACTTCTTCACGCCTTCGATCGCCACCATGACGGTGACGTCTTCACCCAGCGCGCCGGGGTAGGTCTTGATCCCGAACTCGGAGCGCTTGATCGTGAACGAGAAATCAAGGCCGATCACGTCCTTGCCCTGCATGTTCTTGCCCGTGCCGCCTTCGCTTGCTTGGGTGGTGATCTCCTTGGTCACGCCATGCATCGTGAGGTCGCCGGTGACGTCGTACGTGCCTTCGCCGGTTTTCTTCCACTTCTTCGACTTGAAGGTGACGTTGGGGAACTCCTTCTCGCCGAAGAAGTCGCCACTGCGGAGGTGCTTGTCACGGTCGGCGTTGGCGGTGTCGATGTCGGCAACCTTGGCGCTCACCTCGATCGTGGAGTTCTCGCCATCCCACATGAGGGTGCCCTTGGGGTTGTTGAATCGTCCCCAGGTGGTGGAGGCCCCGAGGTGCTTGATCTTGAAGACGATGAAGGAGTGGACCGGGTCCACCTCGAACGTTGCGGGAGCGCTCGTGCTCGCGCTCGCCGCCGCCGCGACCGCCGCCGCGGGCGCGGTCGTCGCGCCGACGGGCCCCATCGCGATCATCGCCCCCACGCCCAGGACCCCCGCCACGCCCGCCGACCATCCGATGAGACGCTTGTTCATTCGCTGACTCCTTGGTGTTGCTGAAATCATGCCTCGGGCCCCACATGGCCCAGAGTTGTGGGAGAGTATACGCCCGATCGCAGATAGTTGTTCAAACAAATATTCGCGAACAGGATCGGGTGGCGTTTGGGTGCGCCCCGTCCACTCCAGCCGTCTCTCGGGGCCCTCGACTCGGGCGCCTCCCCTACTTGATCTCACGGATGAACAAGTTGGCAAACTCGATCGGCGCTCCATGCTGCTGGAGCGCGATGGGGCCTTCGGCCGCGACGCCCGGCAACCGCGCATCCTCGATCACCGTCTTGCCGTTGAGCACGACGGTCAAGCGATCGCCCTTCATGGTGATCTCGAAGCGATTCCATTGTCCTATCGGCGCGTCCGCCGCCATCTTGGGCGTCACGCCCGCACGCACCTCGGCGGGCATGTCCTTGTCCGTGCGATAGCCGTACACCTCGCCCGAGCCGATGGGCCAGCACCAGATGTTGACCTGGCTCTTCTCGCTCCCCCGAAGGTAAATCCCGCTGTCCCCGGCGTCGGGCACCACCTTGACCTTGGGCGAGCCGTCCGGGTTGGTCGCGTCACGGCCGTCAGGGTTGATGACCTGGCGCTGCATGTCCTTGGCCTTCCCGCTCCAACGCCAGTCGGCAATCAGCACGAAGTCCTTGTACGACTTCTCCGTCCAAAGATGCTCGCCCTGCCCGTCGAACGTGATCTTCCAGTCGCTCGCCTTCCAGTGCTTCTGGTGCCCCTTGCCATACTTCCAGCCCGCGAAGTCAACGCCCGTGTACAGCGGCACGAAATCCTCCGCCGACGTGGCCGTCTGTTCGGGAGTCAGCGTCCCCGAGGGGGGCAACTCGTGGATGCGGATGTTCTTGAAATCGATCTTCGCGCCCTCCGATTCGAGGCAGATGTAGCCCTTGCGCGGGGAGGCGTTGTGGGCCCTGGTGACGACGGCACCATTCACCGCGTGCGAGATGCTCCCGTCCTTGCACTCGATGCGATAGTGATTCCACGCCGGGGCCTCCTTCATCCGGCGATCCGTCGGATAGGCCCGCTGCCCGCCGTTGGGCCTGGGGTTCTCCGGTGTCATGGTCGCGCCATGGATGGGGAAGACGTCGCCCTGGCAGGTGTACCAGTCGCCGTCGGGGCCCGTCATCACCTGCACCTCGATCGCGCGGGTAAAGGGTTGGCCCTTCGCGGGAAGCGGATCGCTCCAGAGGAACAGGCCCGCGTTTCCCTCCTTTTCATAGAAGCGAAAGTCGAGTTCCAGGATGAAGTTCTCGTATTGTTTGTCGGTGCGGATGACCCCGGTGGGCTTCCCGGTGCAGTGGATCACGGGTTCGCCCTCCGCTCCCATGGCGACGGAGAACGTCGAGGGGGCGCAGTTGACATTCACCCAGCCGGAGAGGTCCTTGCCGTTGAAGAGGGGGACAAAGGTCTCGGGCGAGTCCTGCGCGACGCACGGGACGGGCGCCGACAGCACGATCGCACAGGCGAGTCTGGCGAGAGCGAGTGGGTTCATGCCGCAAGCGTATCAGATGTCCCGGGTGGATTCCGGGGTGCGGGTGATCTTGCTCACGAGCACTTTGTCCACTCGCTGCCCGTCCATGTCGACCACCTCATAGCGGAACCCATCCCGCTCGAAGACTTCACCCTCGCGCGGAATGCGTCCGAGCGTGGACATCACCATCCCGCCCAGCGTCGCCACGTCCGCGTCGCGCTCGAACACCAATCCCGGGGATTGCTCCTCCAGGATTCGGTGCAGATCGTCCGCCGGCAACGAGCCGTCGAGCAGCCACGAGCCGTCCTTGCGCTGCACGGCCATCATCTCGCCCCTGCTGGCCGGGGGCGAGATCTCCCCGATGAGGCTCTCCACGATGTCGTTGAGCGTGACGAGCCCTCGCAGCGCGCCGTACTCGTCCACGACTAGGGCCACGTGATTACCGCTCTTCTGGAACGTGTCGAGCAGTTTGTACGCCGAGGTCGCCTCGGGAACAAAGACGGGCGGGCGGACGAGTTCGGCCAAGTTGATCGTCGGCGAGATCAGCCCGTGCTTGATGATGTCCTTGACGTGCACGATGCCCAGCACGTGATCCAGGCTCCCCTTGGCGACCGGAAAGTGCGAGTGGTAACTCGTCGCCACGGCCACGCGCACACGCTCGGGAGCGGCATCCGCGTCGATCCACTCGATGTCCGTGCGAGGCACCATCAAGGCCTTCACGCGACGGTCGCCCAGGCGGAACGCCCGCTCGACAATCTCCTGCTCCTGGCGATGCACTTCACCAGATTCGGCCGCCTGCTCGACCATGCCCTTGATGTCCTCTTCCGTCACCTCGCTCGTCTTCGCCTTTCCCAGCCCGAGCAGCGCGAGGATCAGGTCCGTCGTGAACGTGAGCACCCAGACCACGGGCGCGGTCAGGCGCGAGACCAGCGCCATCGGTCCCGCGGTCCATCCGGCAAGCCGCTCGGGAAAGAGCAGCGCCAGGCGCTTGGGAACGAGTTCGCTCAGGACGAGGGACACATACGCGACGACCACCACCGTTCCGAAACTGGATGCAAAGCGGACGTACTTCGCCGCCTCCGGATGATCCGCGAAGAACGTCCGCTCGAACCAGGCGGCGAGATCGTCCGCCAAGGCTCGTTCGCCGAGCGCCCCCATCCCGATCCCGATCAGCGTGATCCCGATCTGCACCGTGGAGAGAAAGCGGTCGGGCGCCTCCGCCAACGCCAGGGCGGCGGCGGCGTGGCGATTTCCGCGCACCGCCGACTGTTGCAATCGGCTCTTGCGAGCCGTCAGGACCGAGAGTTCGGCCATCACAAAGACGCCGTTCGCCGCGACCAGGATGAGGAGGATCAGGATGGTCATGCCGACGCGTACAGCGTATCCGAGCGGATGGAGCCGAGACAAAAAGCAACCGGCCGATCCGTGCGGATCGGCCGGTGAAGTTCAGAGTCGTTCTGGTCCACAGGCTCGCGAAGAGCCCGAGGGATTAGAACATGACCTGGAACTGGAGGCGGATGGTGGGCTCGAACGACTTGGCGGAGCCGAGGAGGCCCGTCTCGGTGTCGTTGACGAGGCCGCCCGAGCCGACCGCGTTCGCGAGGCCGTTGGTCTTGGAGAACGCCATGACGACGTCGCCGGTGAACTTGGCGGCGTGGCTGTCACGCGAGAGGTAGTAGTTGGTGCCGAGGGTCACGAAGTGGACGTTCTTCTTGTTGCCCGGGCCAGCGGTGTCGCTGTCGAGGAAGAGGCCGTCGTAGCGGGCGAAGATTTCCCACTGATCGGAGGCGAAGATGCCGCCCTGGACCACCAGGCCGAAGTCATCCTGCTCGCCCGCGCCGCTGTCCGGATCGAAGTGCGAACCGAGGAACGCCGCGAAGACGTTCCAGCCCGCGCCCTCGCAGGACACGTCGACGGTGTAGTCGATCTGGTTGGGGTCGTTGCCGGTGGAGGGGTTGGTCGCGCCGGCCGTCTCCCAGTTCACCGCCGCGCCCACGAGGCAGGCGTAACTGCTGGCGCTGGTCCAACTGGTGAAGTCGTTGAAGCGGGCCCAATCGCTGCTGTTCACGTTCCACTCAAGGCGGGCGTTGAGGGAGTAGTCCCACTCGGCGCCGCTGTTGAAGGTCGTGTTCCCGGTGTTGGTGCCGTCGGTGAAGCCGAAGGTGAGGCGCCACTGCTCGTTGTTGTAGCCGACCTGGATGCCCTGCGTGTACGAGGGATCAAAGTAGCGCATCGCCTGCGAGCGGTTCACGGCGAGTTGGTACTCGCTGTTCACCATGCGCTCACGGTAGACGGGGAGGATGAACTGGCCCCACATGATGTTCCAGCCGTTCTCGAAGTTGTAGCGCGCGAACGCTTCTTCGAGGCCGAACGAACCGCCAGAGCCGAAGTTGCCCTGGATCATGTAGGTCAGGTCCTTGCTCCAGACGTTGCCCGAAGCCCGGAGACGGACGTCGTTGTTCTGGAAGCCGTGGGTGAACCCGTTGTCGCTGCCGACGGGGGCATCGTCCGAACGGAAGTTCGCGTAGTACCGGAACTGGGCCGTACCACCGATGCTGACGCGGTTGTCGCCCGTGCCATCGGTGATGTAGAACCCGCCCGCATCGTGCCCGGAGGTCCCGGCGGCGAGCCCGCTCGTGCGAGCGGCGGCGTCCGCCTGCAACTCGGCGGCGTAGGCGCGGTTCTGATCAAGGTTGGCGTTCTGAGCCAGGGCCGGGGCCCCGATGCTCAGAGCGGCGCCCGCGAGCAACACAAGCACTCTGGACTGACTCATCGATGCAACTCCTATAAAAAAGACAAAGTTCGAAGAAAACACTTCCCACACTTCGGGAGGCCGGCCGAGGCCTTCCCGCACGATTCGAGACTCGTTCTTCGCCGTTGACCCACGCGATGTGGCTCAGATCCGGCGACGAACTCCCTAGTTCCCCGGATTTCACGCACGGTCCCGACACTGGGCCCGATCGTGCCATCCGTTCTGACTCCTCGTCACACCACCGCGAACCGAGACAAGGACCTCGTCATGCCCCGTTCGCCGTCGGCCTGCGCCGAGAAGCGAGCCCGCCGTTTTGGGACTCACAACTTAGTGAGCCCTATCGGGGGCTGGGACTATACCCCCGGCGATTAGCGATCGCAAACGTCCTAAGAGCATTTTTTCGACGCTCAGCCGCCAAACCCGACACATTTCCCTGAATAGGGCATCCCCTCGTGAGGTTTTACACAATCCAAACACATGCTCTCTCATCGCCTTCATTCATGCTCCCTACCGTATCCTTGTCCGCTGCACGAGCGGCCGAAATGTTTCGATAAACTCATTACAAGCAAGGGTTTACGATGGGCGACCGCAAGCACATTCTGGTCGTGGACGACGAAAAGGACCTGACCGAACTTCTTGCGTACAACCTCAAAAAGGTCGGATACCTTGTTTCGGTGACGCATTCGGGTCGCCAAGCCTTGGATGCGATCTCCACCCAACCGCCCGATTTGATCCTCCTCGATGTCATGCTCCCGGAGTTCTCCGGCACGGAGATCGCCAATCGCATCCGGACCAACCCCAAGACGGCCTCCATCCCCATCATCATGGTGACCGCCAAGGGAGAAGAACTCGATCAGGTTGTCGGGCTGACGGTCGGTGCCGACGACTACATCGCCAAGCCTTTCTCGATGAAAGTGCTGCTCGCCCGTGTCGAGGCCGTCTTGCGCCGATCGGGGCGTGCGGTGCCGGAATCGCGCCTGCTGGCCCTCGGCCCGGTCGAGGTCAACCTGGAAACGCACGAGGCGTTCGTGCGAGGCGAGCCGCTCAAACTCACGCTGACCGAGTTTCGCATCCTGACCTCCCTTATCCAGGCGGAGGGCAAGATCCTGTCCAGAGCCGCGCTGATGAGTAAGGCGATGGGGCCGGGCGTGACGGTCACGGAGCGAACCATCGATGTTCACGTGACGGCGATTCGCAAAAAACTGGGTGAGGCGGGCGGCATGATCCGGACGGTGCGGGGCGTGGGCTACCGCGCCACACCCGAGGCCGATCCGGCTGGCCTGGCCGAGTCCGAAGTCGAGTCCTGATCGAGGTTGGCCACATGCCTCCGGAAGGACCTCCGCGGGCGGACTTCAGGGCGCGTGAGAGACGGGCAGCACGTCGGAGATCGGCTTCCCGGCCTTGGGCTGAGAGGTGGCATAATCGTGCCCGAGCAAGGCCGCGAGTGTGGCCGCCACCTGGCTTTGCGTGACGTCCGGGACCTCTCGCCGCTCGCCTAGTGCAGGGGTATCGGGTCCGAGGACCGCGATCCAGATGTCTTCGGAGCCCGGATGCTTGGCGCCGTGGTTGTTCCAGTCGGTCGGGCTCGTGCGGTGATCGCCCCTCCCGTGGTCGGGGAGAAGGATGAAGGTCGTCGCATCCTTATATATGTGGTGGCGCTGGAGCGAATCCCAGAGTTCGCGCACATAGTCGTCGCATCGGCGGATCGCGGTGAGATACTCCCCGTAGTTTCCCTCGTGCCCCCACTCGTCGGGCTCTCCAAATCCAAGGAAGACGACGCGGGGGGTATTGGCCGTGATCCACTCTCTGGCGGTGTGGTAGATCAGCGAGTCAAAGGTGTTGCCGGCCCAGCGTGGGGGGGTCTCCTGTCGGAGCCGGGTCAACAGGTCGAGCGCCGGGGTTGAGGTCCCGGCGATGGGGGCTTGGTGGTTGATGACCAGAACTCCGGAGCGCGGCTCGTTGAAGATGTACTCGAATAGGTCCCAGGTCGCAATGGCGGCGACTCGGCCCCTGAAGGCGTCCTGCTGGCCCAGGAACTCGAAAACCGTCCGATTCGGGTTGGGGAGTTTGCGATTGTTCTCGATCGCCGGGTCGGCAAAACCGCAGAAGGTCTCGGAGTATCCGGGGTAGGAGACGCCGTACGGGTTGGTGATCTTGGCGCTCGAGCCCTTGTCCTTGTTCCCGAAGAGTTGTCCGTCCCTCGCGATCTTGGACCAGAGAAAGGGCATGAGTTTGGCTCGACGTTCTTCGGGTGAGCCGCCGCCGAACTTCTCGAGCAAGGGGCCTGGCTTCTCGACCTTGCCGGCCTCCTTTGTGCAAAGACGCTCGTCGAGCCCGGTAAAGACCTCCTGCCAACGGACGCCGTCGAGCATGATGAGGACAACGTTCTTCGTGCGTGTCGGCGTCGTGGTAGGGGCCGCGGGGCTATGGGAGCGGGTCTCGTCCGCCGTCGTCGGCGCGTGGGCGAAGCCCCATCGCCCAAGGGTGGTGAGGGCGAGGAGCATGACGAACGAGCGCAGAAACGTGAGTGCAGGTGCGGAGCCCATGATGAAATAAGATAGGGAGGAGCAGGCCGGGATGTTCCATCGACGGGGTGGTGCGAGCCCGCCCACACTCGGGGCACCTCGCTCGGACGCTCAGGCCGGCGAGCAAGTAGCCACACGAAGGGCACGCACCAAACGCGAGTTCCAGGCACGTGGCGAAAGCACGCGGACGCCTCGATCGCGCAAGGACCGCGGGGTATCCGAAGGGGATGAGGAGCCCGTGGAGGATGCCACCGCCGGGGCGGTCGATCGAGTCGGCGGTCCATCCCGGAGGTGATACCACGACACGGACGCAGCGGGGGCCTTGCGGGGAGGAAGTGCGGAGGGGATGCCCGATCAGGGTCGGTCACGTTCGTAGACAAAAAAACGATCGACCCGGCCAATGGACGGGGCGATCGGTGAGCGGCGAGTTAGTCGATGTCGGCCGGCACGGCATGCGCGGGCACGCCCACCTGAAGCGGTGCGTCCAGGGGTGGCGGGCCCGACCCCTGGCCTCCTCAATAATCGCTGTACTTCACGCCGCGCGAGTCCACCTCGGTGGCGGCGGTGTTGGCTTGGATCTTGCCGGTGGTCTCGTCATACGCCCAGCCGCCGTCCCCGCCGAGGGACGCGACGATGGCGGTTTTACCCTTGTTCGCGCCGACGGGCAGCGGTGGGATCGCCCGCAAGTAAGGCCCGAAGATGTGCGTCGAGTCCTTCGTGGCGCTCACGTCGCCCGCGTCGTCGGTGTACTGAAGGAGTTGCAGATCGATCTTCGCCGCGAGCGGATAGGTGTTCCCGTGCTCGGTGTAGAAGAGGTCGATCGCGTTCCGGATGACCGCGAGGTTGGCGGTGAGCGAGGCGTCCGAGGCGCCGCCGGCGCCACGGCTCATGCGGGGCACCGCGATCGCCGCGATGATCCCGATGATGACGACCACGATGACCAGTTCGATCAGGCTGAAGCCACGAGTGCGGACGTTGCGATTCGACATGCGATTCTCCAATGTGCTCGGCCGCGCCGCCCAGGCACGCTCGGCGAAGAGAGCATCGGCCATCGATGATGCCCAGTTCACTTCCCTCGCTCAATTCCATCCGCAAGTTGCACTCCCCGGAATCGGTGGTGCATCACGCTCATGGACGGTCGTCCGCCGCCCGAGATCGCGGCGCCTCGCCACGGGTCGCCAGCGACAACTCGACCTCCTGATCGCCCACGCGAACGACCACGCTCCGCTCTTCCGCACGCACGAGCAGGACGCGGCGGCGATCCTCGTCCGATCCGGATCGGCCCGTACGAGTAGACGTGGAGTTCGGCTCGGCAGGCACCGCCTGCTCCTTCCCCACGAACACGATCGTGCCGTTGAGCACCGCGGCGCGACCCGGGATCACGGACGTCAGCCGCAGCCAGCCGCCCGCGCCGCGGAGGACGGGGGACTCGCTTGCCGGCGCGGGGGGTGTGGCGCCCGTCTCCCACTCGGGCACAAACGCGTTGCCCACCTCGTTCGGGGATTCCTCGCCGCGCTCGGGCTCGAGCGCGTGCAGACGCGCCGCCAGCGACGACTTGACCATGGGCGATGGGGGCACAGCGGCCGGCGTGGGCACGCTCGTCGGCGTGGGAGGCGGTAACGTGGCGCTCGCCTTGCTCGGCGAGGTCGCCTCGCCCGAGAGCAGGACGCGATCCACGCCCAGCGCCATCCCCGCGAGCCCGAGAACAACAACGTACGCCTTGTGACGAGTGAGGAGTTCCACGCCCCAACGGAGCCATACGTTGGGTCCAACGTCAACCCTTCGAGCCGGACTTCGTGCTCGTCGCGCCATCCGGGGCGTCAGAGACGGCATGCTCGCGCATCGCATACCACAGCAGATCGACCGAGAACGTCGCGGGCTCGGCTGGTGTTTCGGCCCGCCCCGACAGGCTGAAACCCACCACCACGACGTCCTTCATGCGATCGTCGAGCGTCTGAAGGAATCGTGCGAAGTCCGGGTAGTGCCCCTTCCCGGCGATCCGGATGGGTATGCGGACGAGCGCGGGACCCTCTTCCGGTTGCCCGGGTGCGGTTTCGGTCAGGACCATGCCGACCTCCTCCGCCGCGATTCCCAGTTTGGCGAGTTGCGCGTTGATCAGGCTGCTGCCCACAAGGTTGACCTCGACGGAGTCGAGCGATTGGCGGGCGCGCGCCAGTTCGTTCCTCGTCGTCGCGAGGTCCGTGCGCAGATCGTCAACGATGGCGCGCTTCTCCCGGGCGGCTTGCTCCAGATTCCACTCCTCAACCTGCGACGCGAGCAAGGGGCGAACCCCGGCAAGATATCCAACGCCCGTGATGAGCGCCAGCGCCACGATGGCGCCAACATGAAGATGCAGCGCCGAACGTCCTCGCATGGTCATGGCTTGCTCCCTGCGGGCGTCGCCTCGCGAAGGACACAGCGAAGGGAGAACCCAACCCCCTTGCCTCCCGACCGATCGCCCCGCCCCCTCATTTCCTGGATCGTCACGGTGTCGAACGCCCTGGTGGACTCCAGCGCGGCGGCATAGGCCGAGATCCCCTTCGCCTCCCGCGCGAGCCCCAAGACCGTCAACACATACTCCTGCGGGCGCCGCTCGATCGGGTTGGACGACGCGCTGATGGCCCCCGCGCGAAGGCTGCACGATTCGAGCACGACCTCGCCCCGGCGCTCCCGCGCGAGCAGCGCGAGCAGTGGGGCAAAGTCCGGGTGCGCCGCGATCATGGCGGACCGCTCCAACTGGCGCCGCGTCGCGACCAGTTGCGACTTGAGTTGCGACAGTTCTCGCCGGATCTGCTCGTGGTCGCGATCGAGGGTCTGGATGGATCGGGTCGCCGCCGTCACGCGCGACGGATTCGCCATCGCCGAGAGCCCCACGCACGCGCCCGCCGCCAGCATCGCGTACGCGGCCACCACGGCGCCCCACCGCGCCCGGATCGTGTGCACCCGCCGCTGGACGCGACGGGGGTCGGGGATGAGATTGCACGACATCATGCCGTGGCCTCCAGCGGCAGCGGGTGCCGAGCCAGCCCGATCGCAAGCACCAGTTCGGCCCCCACGTCGTCCGACAGGGCTTCGGCCCCGTCGACCAGGTCCCGCGCGCCGATCACGCGCGGCGCGAGTCCCGTGGTCGCCTGCAGCACGTTGCCCCAGCCGCCGATGGTCGCCCCCTCCCCGCTCAACGCGAGCCCGGCGAGGTTCGCGTTCGCGAAGCCGCCGTCGAGATACGCCAACGACTGGCGGAGTTCTTCCGCGAGCACGCGCATGTGTTCGTCCACGATCGCGCGCAGACGCACGACGCCCGATTGAACGGACGATCGCCGCGCCTCGGGACGCGCCATCGCACGCAGGAGTTCCCCGGTGATTCTCGCCTCCAAGTCCAACTGCGCGTGCGCACGCTCGTGCACACGCTGCCAGCCCAGCCCGCCGAGCACGCGCTCGTACATCACGCCCTCGTTCGCCACCGCGACAAACCTCGCGCACGTGTGCTCCAGATGAGTCGTGACGCCCAGCGACGTCGGACCGAGGTTGTTCCACGCTCCTCGCGCGAGGGCAAAGCACCCGGCGTCCACCGCGAGCACCCGCACCCCGATGGCGTCCAGAGGCCCCAGCAGCGCCTCGACCCGCGCGTGCGCCGTGCACACCGCCAGCCACGCTTCCGACGTACGTCCCCGTCCCGTCGATCGCACCGGCCACGCGCTGGACTCGAACGTGCCCGCGTCCAGCCGGTGCATCCGCGACAACTCCTCGCGCACGACAAGCCCATCGACCTCGCGCGGCGAGCGCCCCCGGAACTCCAGCAGGCTCGCCGTGGCGTCCGCCGCGGGCATCACCAGCAACGCCTCCCGTCCGACAAAGCCCTGTCGATCCAGTGCGTCCCACACCCGCCAAGCCTCGTCCGCGGTCCAGGACTCGCTGAGGCGCGGCACGCAGGCCCACGCCGAGAGCCGCTCCCGCGTGCCTCCGGCGCGCAGTTGGACCGCCCTCACCATGCTTGGGCCGATCTCGAGTGCGATGGGCGTGAGCCGTCCTCGTCTCATCCTCCACCTCCCGCCGCCGACGTGAGATCAAAGAGCGGGAGGAACATGCTGATCGCGATCGTTCCCACCATCAGCCCCAGGATGACCAGGATCACGGGCTCCACCAGGCGCGTCATCGTTCGGATCGTCACCTCGTTGTCCTCGTCCATGTAGTTCGCCAGCGTGAGCAGCACCTTCCCGAGTTGCCCCGCCTTCTCGCCGCTCCGCACCGCCTCGCAGACGGAAGGCGACACGAGCGGCGAGCGCTCCAGTTCGCTCGCCAGCGTGTCGCCCTTCACGATCGCGTTCTCCGCGCGGTTCATCAGGTCGGCGTACATCGCGTGCGCCGTCGAGCCGCGCGCGAGCCGGATCGAATCCAGCAGCGGCACCTTTCCTTCCACGAGCACGCCCAGCACCCGCGCCAGGCGTGCCGTGATGATCGCTCGGGCGCACGGGCCCGTGAGTGGCAGCGACACGATCGCCCGCTGGATCGTCTCCTGTCCGACCTGGCTCCGCAGCCACCAGATGGCTCCCGCGATCATCGCCATCGTGCCGATCCCGAAGAGGAGCCAGTGCCCGCGGAGGGCGTCGCTCATCGACATCAGGATCTTCGTGCTCGTGGGCAGCGGGGTGCTCAACGTCTTGAAGAGCCCCTCGAAGCGAGGAAGCACAAAGGCGATCATCGAGATCGTGACGACCGTGGCAATCAGGATCAGCAGGGCCGGGTACGTCAGCGCCCCCACGACGGCCATGCGAACGCGCAACTGCTGCCGGGTCAGCGAGGACAGGCTGTCGAGCAGGATCTCGAGTTTGCCGCCCGATTCCCCCGCCGCCACGAGGCTCCGGCACACGCCATCGAAGTACAGCGGGTGCTCGGCCATCGCGTCCGAGAGCGGCGAACCCTCTTCGGTGCGTGATCGGACCCGCGCGAGCACCTCCTTCCACGGTCCGGGCTTGGCCTGTTTCTCCAGTGAGATCAGCGCGTCCACCAGAGGTGTCCCGGTCCCGACCAGCACCGCGAGTTGTCGCGTGAACTCGGCGACGTGGCGCAGGCGCTCTCCCGCGCCGAACCACGGGCGTGCCGTCGAACGCGACGCCGGTCCTGTCGTGGAGGTTCGCTCGGGGCTCATGCCGCCTCCTTCATGCCGGCCCCGCTCGGAAGCCTCTCCTCGTCGTCCGCGACATCGTCGTTCTGCGTGACGCGCAGGACTTCCTCGAGGCTCGTCTTCCCGTCCATGGCCATTCGGACCCCTTCCTCGCGGAGCGTGAGCATGCCGTTCTTGCGGGCGACCTCCCGCAGTTCGTGCGTCGGCGCGGAGTGGTGCACGAGCCGTCGCAGTTCGCTGGTGATCTCGAACACCTCGTAGATGCCCATGCGACCTTGGAACCCACTGTCGTGGCACCGCTGGCATCCGCCGCCCTTGCGGAAGGTGCGCTTCGTCGCCGATCCGTCGTCGGTCCACAGCCCCGCGTCACGGAGCACCTGCTCGGAGGGGTAGTACTTGGTCGCGCACGCCGGGCAGATCGTCCGGGCCAGACGCTGCGCGACGGCCCCGTTGAGCGCGCCCGACAGCAGATAGGGCTCGATGCCCATGTCCACCAGGCGAGCCACGGCTCCCAGCGAGTCGTTGGTGTGGAGCGTCGCGAGCACGAGGTGCCCGGTGAGCGCCGCCTGCACCGCGACGTGGGCCGTCTCCCCGTCGCGAATCTCGCCCACCATGATCACGTCGGGGTCCTGGCGCAGGATGCTTCGGAGCGCGCGCGCAAAGGAAAGCCCGATCGATTCATTCACCTGGATCTGGTTGACCATGTCGAGTTGGTACTCGACGGGGTCTTCCACCGTCACGATGTTCGTCTCGGGCGATCGCAGCAGGTCGAGCGCCGAATAGAGCGTCGTCGTCTTTCCGCTCCCCGTGGGCCCCGTGACCAGAACGATCCCGTGGGAGGCGTCGAGCGAGCGCTTGAACGTCGCCATCGCCTCGTCCCGGAATCCAAGGTCCTCCAGACGCACCTTCAGGTTCGACTTGTCCAGGATGCGCACCACGATCTTCTCGCCCAGCAGCGTCGGCATCGCCGAGATCCGCAGGTCGATCTCGCGCCCTTCGGCCACGATGCGCACGCGCCCCTCCTGCGGCAGACGCTTCTCCGCCACGTCCATCTTCCCGATCACCTTCACCCGAGAGACGATCGCCGCGTGCATGCCCGCCGGGGGCTTCATCAGGTCGCGCAGCACCCCGTCGATCCGATACCGAATGCGCGTCCCGCGCTTGTCCGGCTCGATGTGGATATCGCTCGCCTTGTCGTTGACGGCCCGCAGGAACGCCACGTTGACGAGGTTGATGATCGGACTCCCCGCGACCTGCGTGTCGAGATCGGTCGTCGGGCCCTCGTCCACCGTCTCGCGCTCGACCACCTCCACGTCGCCCTCGCGCAGGTTGCGCAGGAACGCGTCCACGTCCACGTCGCCCGCCGAGTACTTCTTGATGTACTCCAGCACCACCGATTCCAGCGCCAACACCGGGCGAATCTCGCACCCCGTGAGTTGCTTCAGGCGGTCGATCGCGGGGAGGCTCTGCGGCTCGGTCATCGCCACCGTCAGCACGCCGTGGACCTTGAACATCGGGATCGCCCGCAGCCGCTCCGCTTCCTCCGTGCCCAGCAGTTTGAGCAGTGGGGGATCGATCAGGCCGTGGCGCAGTTGGCATCCGGGCACGCCCAGGATCGACGAGAGCGCCCGCACCAGCGCGCCCCCGCTGATGACCCCCTGCTCGACCAGCAACTCGCCCAACAGGCGGTTGGAGTTCGCCTGGAGTTTCAGGGCCTTCTCGAGTTGCTCCGACGTGAGTTCGCCGTGCTCCACGAGAACATCGCCCACTCGCTTTCGAGGGGGCCTGGGGGGGCGGGGTTGATGCGGAACGTCGCTCATGGTGTGGTGTGGAGGACTCCTCGATTTGCGCTCCGACTACAGGAAACTCCGGACGGCGGCGTTGACATCCTCGAAGTGCTCGAACCGATCTTCCAGCCCCGTCAGGTGCAGCACCTCGCGGATCGTTTCGTTCGCCCCGCACACATGAAGCGAACGCCCCGTGTGCGCCAAGGCGTCCGAAGCCTCCACCAAGACCTCGAGGCCCCGACTATCGACGTACGCGATCGCGCCCGCGTCG
The DNA here is from genome assembly GCA_964543905.1 of uncultured Phycisphaeraceae bacterium. GTDB lineage: Bacteria > Planctomycetota > Phycisphaerae > Phycisphaerales > UBA1924. The sequence continues at coordinate 16,483 of CAZIZO010000016.1, read as the reverse complement.
ACGACCAGCCGCCCGAGGCTCCGCCGGATCGCGTCCTCGACCACGCCCTTGAACTGCTCGGCGTCGCCCAGCGCGAGCGGCCCCTGCGGCCGTACGACCGTCACCGCGCCCTGCCTTGACTCTTGAATCTCCATCGTCGCGCTCCGTGCTCAGGCCGCCCTAGCCATTCCCGACCCGACGCCCACGGGCTCTCGAGGCACGATCAGCCGGAACGTGCTCCCCTTGTCCAGTTCGCTCTTGAGCGTGATGTCTCCGCCGTGCATGCGGGCAATCTCCCGCGCGAGCGCAAGCCCGAGCCCCGTGCCGGTGATCCCGGCGAGCCGCTTGTCCTTCGCCCGATAGAAGCGGTCAAAGATCTTCTCCTGCTCCTCCGCGCGGATCCCGATGCCGTTGTCGCGCACCTCCACCGCCAGCCCCTCGGGGGTCTCTTCGACGTGAACGACCACGCGCCCCCCGGGCGGGGTGTACTTGAGCGCGTTCCCGATCAGGTTGTGGATCGCCAACGAGAGTTTGTCCCGATCGGCCTCCAGGAGGGGCCATTTGGGGGGGAGGTCGAACTCCAGCGCGATCTCCTTGTCGCTGGCCATGGCGCGATAATCGTTCTGGAGTTCCTCGAAGAGCGCGTCGAGCCGCACATCGCCCCGCACGAGTTTCATCGACCCGGCCTCGATCTCCGACACGCTGAGCATGTCCGAGACGATCCGCTCGAGCCGACGAGCCTCCTGGGACACAACGTTCAGCGCCTTGGCCCTTGCGGCCGGGTCCTGCTCCTCACCCTCGAGCAGCGCGTCCATGTAGAGTCGGATGTTGGTGAGCGGGGTGCGCAGTTCGTGCGTCGCCTGCGCGACGAACGCGTTGCGAGCCTGATCCGCCACGCGCTGCTGCGTCACGTCCTCGATCACCAGCATCGCGGCGACCCCCGACTCGCGACGGATGGGCTTGACACGGAACCGCAGCACCGAGTCCACGCCGTTCGGGTCGTCACGCCGGACCTCCACCGTCACAGACTGGCGCGACTTCCCGCTCAGCACCGACTCCGCCGCCGAGAGCACCTCATCGCTCGAGACCAAGCGGCGCAACTCCGTCCCGACCAGTTGCTCGCGCTTCGCCTGGAGCAGGATCGTCGCCGCCCCGTTGGCACGCCGAACACGCTGCTGCTCGTCGATGAGCAAGAGGCCGTCCGTGATGGTGTCCACGATCGCCGCGAGGTCGCCCTCGTTCTTGCCGCCGCCCGCGTCCGTTCCGATCGCCTTGTCGATCTGCGCGTCCGCCAGGAGCCGCTCGCGCTCACCGGCCAGTTGGTTCCACGCCTTCGCCACCCGCCCCCACCCCTCGTGCACCCGAAGAGCACCGAGCGCCACCTCCCCCTCGCTCGCGCGCACGACCGATTCCGCCACCGCGCCCACGCCCCGCCCCCGAATCCGGATCGCCCGGTACGCGACGAGCATCAGCACCAAGCCCCCAACCGCGATCCCACCCAAGCCAACCTGCGCCTTCGCGTCGCCCCAGGGCGACCACGTCTCGTCGCCTCGGATCAAGAGGTCCGCAGGCCCGCGCCCTCGCACCTCCATCGGAAACACCCGCCAGCCCGGACGATCCTGGCTCGCGGCCGTGCCCGCGGGCCACCGCTCCGGGAGCGCACGCGACGCAAGTTTCTTGGTGTCCGAATCCGCCACCAGCGTGCCATCCCGAAGTTGGACGCGGGATTCGGCCAGCCGCTCCCTCCGCACCGTGTCCAAGACCAATCCGCGCAGCAGGGAGACCTCGTCTCGCTCCAGCAGCGCCTCAGCGCTCGTGGCCAGCAACGTGCCCACGGCGCCGATCCGCCGTTCATCGTCCTCTCGCCGGGCCTCGCGATGCACGCGCACCGTCCACCACCCCGTTGCCGTCAACACCGCCGCAAGGACCGCCAGGAACGCGACCCCCGCGAATGCGGACAGGCCTTCTCCTCCGGCCAGGAAGAGGCTCCTCCGCTTCCGCTCCGGCTTCGCGATGCGATCGGCCTTCGATTCCACGTCGGACCTCCATCGTCGCCGTGGTCCTCACCGGCCCCGCTCGCGCGGGCTCCGCCAGGACATCACGGCCTTGGCGGATATCGGCCATTCGCCCGCCCGGTTTTACCCCATCCGCCGACTTGTCCGTCTCGCAACGCGGTCACCCATCCCACGAAGATGTGGCTGGCGGAGGTTCCAACCTCGCGTCATGCGGGGCCGACCAACCGCTCCAGTTCGCGATGCACGTGCCCGTTGCTCGCCACCCCGTTTCCGGCGCTTAGGTCGGCACCCCCACGGAAATCACTGTACCGCCCGCCCGCCTCCTCCACCACCACTTGAACCGCCGCCACGTCCCAGATCGCCACCTTCGGCTCCACCAGCGCGTCCGCGCGCCCGGTCGCGACCAGCACCGCGGCATACGCATCGCTCCATCCCCGAAACAGGGCACACGACGCCTGCAACGGCGCGTACAACTCCGCCACCCCCGCCCGCACGAAATAGTCCAGCGAGGTCGTGCACACCACCGCGTCGCGAAGTTTCGCCACGCGCGACACCCGCGCCCTCCGTGCCGGTCCGTCACCCACGACTTGCCACGCGCCCAACCCACGCCCCGCGTACACCGTCTCCCCCAGCGCGGGGAGATGGATCACCCCCAGGATCGCCCGCCCATCCTTCTCCAGCGCCACCAGGTTCGAGTACAGCGGCACGCCGCACACGAACGACGCCGTCCCGTCGATGGGGTCCAGGATCCACCGCATGCCCGAAGTCCCCTCCGTCTCTCCATGCTCCTCGCCCAGGATCCCGTCGCTGGGGTACCGCTCCAAAATCGCGCGGCGAAGCAAGGATTCCGCCTCGCGATCGGCTATCGTGACTTGCGTGCCATCACGCTTGCGCTCGATCTCCAGGCTCGGCTTCAGGAAGTGTGTCTGCGTCCGATCGCCCGCGGCGCGAGCCGCCGCGATCGCGAAGTCCACGCGCTCGCGAAGGTCCCCGGGCAGGTCCTCTGTACTTGGTGGCATGACACAGGGTACATCGTCCAACGCGCGCGACAAGGGCCGCGAGCCCGCCCCGACGCACGGAGCGCATTCTTCGCAAAAGCAGCACGCCCCGCCGAGTTGGGAGCGGCGGGGCGTGCATCGATGAGTCGTCGCTGTGGTGGGGTGTGGTGCGACGCTCTGGAGTGTTTGTTTCGAGGAGGCTACTTCTTCGCCTTCGCCTTGGGCATCTCGAGGATGCCCAGACGAATCAGGAACGCCGTGCCCTCTTCAACCTCGAACCGCGTGAGATCACACAGGGCGCGCGGCTGGTTCGGAGCGCCAAGCAGTGCGGGGGGATACGGCCAGAGCCCATGGTGCTCCTCGGCAAACTCGACGCAGGCCCGCAGGATCGTGGACGCGGCGTTGCACAGCCGCTCCGCATCGATCTCTTCGCGTGCTCCGTGGGGTCCGTTGCTCATGTTGTCTTCGTTGGGCTTCATGGCGGTTCCTCCTGTTGGGCTCAGTTCCTTTCTTCTGCTGGCCCGACCTCTCCGCACAAACCATTCGTTCGAACGAGGCCGGGGGATGCGTCAATCTTCGTGCGTTTTTTTCCTTCCATCCCGACACTTCTCCATCTTCTTTCGTTCAACTCGCCGCCGAGTTTCGGACAAGACTTCGTTGCCTGGAAAGTTGGGGTGTTTCACGGACACATGTCACTTCCCACTCTCCTACTTGCGTCAAACTCCGTCGGTTTCGACATGAAATCTTCGATTTTGCGTGCAACCTCCGACGCCGCCCGGATGTACGCCGAACCCGCTCCTGCCGCATTGGCAGATCGTGGAGCCATACACATCAACGCGAAACTCCCGACGCACTCACGCACCAACAGCGTCGATGTGGGCGATCCGCGCGGGCGGGGGTCTCGCCCCCCAGACTCAAGATTCGCGCCCGCTTCGCGCCGCCTTCACGCGGCATTCGAGCGACGCGCGCCCACCGCCCGCGCCAGCATCAGGTCATATCGCGCCCGCGTGTCCGGGTCCTTGAGCACGCGATACGCCTTCGTGATCTTCGTGAACGCCACCGCCGCATCCGTCGCGGGGTTGAAGTCCGGGTGATACTTCCGCGCCAACGCGCGATACGCCACGACCACCTGCTCCGTCGAGGCCTTCCGACTCACCTGCAGGATCTCGTACAGGTCCTCGATCTCGATCGACGCCTCGATCTCGGGCGAGGTCGGCGTGCCGCGCTTCGCGTAGTCCTCTTGCACCGCCTGCGTCGATCCCGTCATCGCGAGTTGCACGAGTTGCTTCGCCAACTCTTCATACACCCCGCGAAACTGCAGCCCGATCTCCCACGTCTTCCATCCGCCCTTGCGCACCCAGACCACGATCGCCCGAACGCTCAGCACGCTCCCTCGCGCGCCGATCATCATCTCCAGCGTCTCGCCCACCTGAACGGTGGGCTTGCGATCCACCCGCACCCGCGCTCCCCCCGCCGAGAGGTCCGCCACCGAACCCAGAGGGCACGTCAATCCCTCCCGCGAGAATCGCGGATACTCGCGCGGGTACAACAGACCCTTCGATTTGTGCCCGCCCATCCACCCCATCGTCCACTCCTTTCGTCGTCCGTGCGCCCTCGATTGACGCCGACGGGACGCCTTTGGGGGAAGCCCTCAACAAAGCCTGCCGTCCGTGCCGGTCGCGCGGGCCGATCCGCTCCCGACGTACGCTCCCTCCGATGCCCGCTTCCAACCCCCCGCCTCGTGATCTTCCGAGAACCATCGGCTTCTTCGGAGCCGTCGGCATCCTCGTGGGCGTCTCCATCGGCAGCGGGATCTTCCGGACCCCCGCCTCCATCGCCCGAGACCTCTCCAGCCCCTGGCTCATCCTCCTCCTGTGGGCGCTCGGCGGCGTCCTCTGCCTCCTCGGCGCGCTCGCCTACACCGAACTCGCCGTCGTCTTCCCCCGTTCCGGAGGACTCTATAACTTCCTCTACCACGGCTTCGGACGCTCCACCGCCTTCGTCTTCGGATGGGCCTACATGCTCCTCATCAAGCCCTTCGCCGCCGGCGGCATCGCCATCGTCTTCGCCGAGCACCTCAACGCCCTCGTCGGACTCCAACCTTGGCTCAACACGCTCGTCGGCGAGCCGACCACCGCTCAACTCCAAGACCTCCTGGGCGACAACTGGGCCATGCCCCCGCTCGTCTGCCTCCTCCTGATCTTGCTCACCGCCATCAACACCCTCGGCATGCGCCTCGGCAGCGGAATCTCCGTCTTCCTCACCTCCATCAAAGTCCTCGCCCTCCTCGCCATCGCCTCGCTCGCCTTTGTCCTGCCCGGCGGCTCCCCCGCCAACTTCGCGTCCCTTCCCGCCGACAAGCCCTGGTATCTCGTCATCGCCGCCGTCATGTCCGCCATCCTCTGGACCTACGACGGCTGGTCCGACGTCGGCGCCGTCGCGGGCGAGGTCAACAACCCCCAACGCCTACTCCCACGCATCTACATCCTCGGCACGCTCCTCGTCATCGCGATCTACCTCGCCGTCAACGCCGCCTACTTCTGGATCATCCCCCTCGCCGAGATGCGAACCACCGACACCGTCGCGCCCCTCGTCATGCGGAAACTCGCGGGCGAATGGGGGGAGAAACTCGTCTCGGCCATCATCCTCCTCTCCACGCTCGGCTCCACCCACGCCTCCATCATCACCGGCGCACGCGTCACCTTCGCCCAGGCCAACGACGGGCTCCTCTTCCGCTTCCTCGGCTCCGTCAGCCGACGCGAAACACCCGCCCATGCCCTCTGGAATCAGTGCGCCCTCTCCTGCGTCTGCGTCCTCTTCCTCCAGAGTTTCCAGAGCCTCGCCGAGTCCTTCGTCTTCACCATGTGGATCTTCTACGGCCTCGCCGCCGTCAGCGTCATCGTGCTCCGCGTGCGTCGCCCCGACCTCCCGCGCGCCTTCAAGTGCCCGGGCTACCCGATCGTGCCGGGGGTCTTCGCGATTGGCTCCCTCGCGATGACCGTGATGACCATCCTCACCAGCGACAACTACCACCCGCTCATGTGGATCGCCATTCTGCTCGCCGGCTATCCCGTCTTCTTCGTGTGGGATCGAATCCGCGCCCGCTCCTCGCCGTCGCCATGAACACTCACGCGGAGACGGGAGCCTTCAACCGTTCCATCGCCTTCTGCAAATCACTCCACACCTTCGCCCGGTTCTCCGGCGTGTACGCCCGCAGCAGATACGCCGGGTGAAACGTCGGCATCACCGCCACCACCCGCCCGCCCGCCACCACCTGCCGCCACGTTCCCCGCATCGCGCTCATCGCCTCCGTCGTGTTGAGCAGGCACTGCGCGGCCGGCTTCCCCAGCGTCACGATCACTCGCGGCCCGATGATCGCGATCTGCTCCAATACGTACGGCTTGCACGCCTCGATCTCCTCCGTCGTCGGCGTCGCGTTGTCGATCGGCCGCGTCTTCAGCACGTTCGCGATGTACACCCTGTCGCGTGACAGCCCCATCGCCTTGATCATGTTGTCCAGCAGTTGCCCAGAGCGCCCCACGAACGGCCGTCCCTGCTTGTCCTCTTCTTCCCCCGGCGCTTCTCCCACAAACATGAGTGCCGCGCACGGATCGCCCTCGCCCCAGACGATGTTCTTGTAGTTCGTGACAAAGGTGCGGTGGGGGGCGTCCTTCTCGTACCGCGCACGCAGGGCGTCCAGCGCGGCCTGGGCCGCCGCACGCGAACCATCGTGCGCGGGGGACGAAGCCGCACCCGCCCCCGCCACGAGATCGACCGCGCCCGACGTCCGGTCGGCGCCCCCGGTCGTTGCCCCCGAATCGTCCGCCGCCACGCCCGCGCCGCCCATCCGATACGCCGGTACAAAGTCCACCCCCAGCAGGCCTGCCGTCCGCGCGTGCTGACGAACGAGTTTGCGAAGTCGGGCGTTGCTCATCAAAAAAGCGTACGGCGAAGATTCGCCGTACGCGGCATGCTCCTTCGTGCAATCCGATCACCGCGGTTCGTCAAACTCCGCGAAGTGGCCCCCCCCGCCCTCGTCGTGCCCGTCTTCTTCATGCTCGCCGCTGATGCCCTTCTCGGCATTGATCTTGTCGATGTTCAGCACGCGCACCAGACCATCCTTGAGACGACGCTCCGCGAAGTTGATCACCAGCCCCAGGTCCAGGTTCCCCGCCTTCAGTTTCGCGCGCGCCGAGAGCCGGTCGTACGTCGACACATCCCCAGGCCGGGCCATGACCTCCACGATGAAGCGATCTTCCACAAAGAGGTCGGTGATGGCCTCCCCAACCTTGCGATCCTTGAAGGTGACGGGAAACGCGTGCATCGCCTTGAAGTTGAGCCCGACGGCCTGCATCTCGCCCTTGAGCGCGGTCAGGTACACCGCCTCGTCATACCCCGGGCCGAGTGTCTTGTGCACCTCGATCGCCGCGCCGATCACGCGACGCGAGAAGTCGGTGAGCGTGGGGTCCAGTTCCGAAAGCGGGATGCCCCGCCGTTCGTGATAGCCGCCGTCGCGTCCGCGACCGCGACCACCGCCACGATGTCCGCCGCCGCGGCCCTCGTGTCCCCCCGAGTACTCGCCGCGATACTGTTCGTTGCTCACGTTTGATCTCCTGTTGAAAAGGGAACGGGTGTAGAAACTGTCACAAGAGTACCGGGCTTGCGCGAATCCGGCACGCGCACGCTCTCCTTTTTGAGATGGTCGTTTGGGTATGGGTAGGGACGGCTTCGGTCGTCACTGCCGTGCGGATCGCGTGGTGTGTCTCGTCGTGGGGGGCCAGCCTCGACCCCGTTCAAGGCTGTTCCTCCGCCGCCGGGGCGCTCACACCGTCTGCAACACAATCGCCGCGTTCTGTCCCCCCATCCCGCTCGTGCACACCAGGACATGCCGGAGAGCCCTCGACTCGGATGCCCTCGGCCCTGCGTCCAGCCCGCCCGCCGGCGAGCCGGCGTGCAAGCGCGCCGGCAAGCGCTGCTCCCGAAGGCACATCGCCCCCACCGCCGCATGAATCCCGCCATTGCCCGCGGTACAGTCGCCGAGCATGGGCGTGAGCGTGACCAGCGGCACGCTCGACAGCCGCGTACCAAACACGGCACGCAACGCCGACGCCTCCGCCTCATCCGCGCTCGGCACGCCCCACGCCTGCGGAATGATCGCGTCGATCGCCTCCGCCTCGATCCCCGCATCCCGCAGCGCCGCCTCGATCGCCACCTCCAGCCCCTCGCCGCTCACCTGATCCCGCCCGAGCGATGGGATATTCGCAACCCGCGATTGCCCAGCCCCAAACCCCGCAAGCCGGCAATACGCCTTCGCCCCACGTGCCGCCGCGCTCGATTCTTCCTCCAGCATCAAGATCCCCCCGCCCTCCCCCAAGATCGAGCCGGGCGACGCGGGGTCATACGGCTTCACCACCGATGCGCCGCTCGTCTCTCTCCCCGTCTCCGCCAAACGCCCGGACAACTCCAGCCGCAGCACGCCCATCAGGTTGATCTTGCTCTCCGCCCCGCCCGCGAACCCCACCTCCGCCCCCCCACGCTGGATCACCCGGCACGACTCCCCGATCGACAGAAGCCCGCTCGCCTCCCCGCACGTCAGCGTGTTGCTCGGCCCCTCGGCCCCATGAATGATCGTCACATGGCATGCCAGCATGTTGGGCAGGTACTTCAGCATCCACAACGGCTGCAGGTTGTTCATGCCCCCGCCCCCTCCCGCCGTGCCCCACCTCTTCAAATCAAACACCCCATCCTCGCCCCGCGCCGTCACCAGCGCCGAGGTCAACTCATCCGTCTCCGCGGCAATCAGTCCGGCCCCGATGTGGCACGCCATCCGCTCCCCGGGATACGTCGTCGTCCCACCCTCCTCGCTCGTTCCACGCGTCTGCAAACCCGCATCCTGCACCGCGAGTCGCGCCGCCACCACCGCGATCTCCGTGTCCCGCGCCATCACCTTCACCGCCTTGCGGTAACTCTTCGGCACGTGGTCCTTCGCCGTGAGATCCTTGATCTCTCCAGAGAGCCGGCACGAAAAGCCCCCCGCGTCGAATCGCGTCGTTGGTCCTACTCCGCACCGACCGTTCACCAGCCCATCCCAGAGCGCAGAGGTGCCTATCCCCAGCGCCGAGGCCGTGCCCAATCCCGTTATCACAACCCGACGACCCATGACGCACAGGGTAGTCGCCGTACTCCCCCTCTGAATCATCCCATTCCGACCTCCCATGCACACCTCCCCACCCCTCGCGCGGTACAAAGGAGACCATGGGAGTCTCCTCGATGCTCGTCCGCGTTCTTGCCTGGTCGCTCGCCGCCCTCCTTACTTCCCCCGCCCTGCTTCCCTCCGGCGCCCTCGCCCGGCAACCCGATCTGCACGAACCCGTCGTTCCTCCCGACTCCGCCGTCGGGCGGCAACTCCAGTGGATCCTCGACGTCGCCAACGGCGGCGCCCCGGGCGACGCCGCCTCCCGCATGTCCGACCACTTCCGCACGCTCTTCACCCCAGATGAACTCGTCCGCGACCTCCGAACGATCCGCGAACAGCGATTCAACAACAATCGCATCCGCCTCACTCAAATCGGCGAGGTCGGCAAGGACGCCCTCTCCGGTTTCGTCGAGGGCGGCGGCCGCCAGATGAGCATCTTCATCGCCGTCGATGACCAGAACAAAATCGACGGCTTGCGCTTCGCCGACGCCGCCTATGCCTTCGGTGCCGAGGGCGACCTTGACGCCGCCACCTGGGACGAGTTCGACGGCATGGCGGGCAACCTCCCCGGCAAAGTCTCTTTCGGGGCCTACGAGATCATCCCTGACAAGATGGCCTTCTCCACCAACCCCTCTCTCTCGCCCCCGCCCACAACCCTCAAACCCATCCACACCATCCACGAAGATGAAGCCCTCGCCATCGGCTCGGCGGCCCAACTCTTCGTCCTCCACGCCCTTGCCGAGGCTGCGCGCGCCGGCAAGATCACCTGGGACGAGCCGCTCCCCTTCCGCGAACGCTTCCGCGTCTTTGCCCTGGGCGATCTCAGGGCCGCTCAGGATGGGACGTCCTTCCGCATCGAAGAGTGGGCGACGCGCATGGTGACCACGGGCGACGCCGCCGCCAACGACACCCTCTTCGCGCTCCTGGGCCGCGACGCGATCCAAGCGTCCTACGCCAAGTTCGTCGCCTCGCCCAATCTCACGCCGCCATACATGTCCACGCGCGAGTGCCTGCAACTTAAACTCGTCGCGAGCGACGAGCAACGGGCGGGCTATCTCAACGCCGACGAATCCGCACGCCGGTCGCTCTTGGCTCCCGACGCCGACCTCGCCCATCTCGACCTCACGCGCGACCTTCTCAAAGCCTGGCAAGAGCCAAGACACATCGAAAAACTCGGCTGGTTCGCCTCCGCCGAAGACCTCGCCAAACTCATGATGGAGTTCCGCCGACTCGAGCAACTCCCCGGCCTCGAACGCCTCGGCGCCATGCTCCGCCAGGAGCGAGGCCTGGAGTTCGCGGAGGAATGGACCAGCATCGCCTACAAGGGCGGCATGGAGCCGGGCGTCGTCAGTATGAACTGGCTCTTGGAGCGCGACGGCCGCGACAACGCCGCCGCCGACAACGTCGCCGACGAACCAAAGCCCAACGTGCCCGATCGCGCCACCCCCAGGTGGTTCGTCCTCAGCATCACCTGGAACAACGCGAAGGCGCCGCTCGAACTCCCCCGCTTCGCCAAACTCGCCCAATCCGGCTGCACGCTCCTTGCCAACGCCAGCAAGCCCAAGCCCCGGAAGCCGCCGACGCCTATGACGACGCCGGAAGACCCGAACGCGGATGGGAACTGACAATCTCCTCCATTACTCCCAACCCTCCTCCCACGCCGATAAACTCTGCCGACGTTCCCTCGCCCATGAACCGCGACTCCACATCCCCCTTCAGCGTTGACCCCGGCTGGCTCTTCTTGCTCGCCGGCCTCGCGGTCCTTGGTGCCACGCTCCTCATCCCCGCCGCCGACGAACTCGACCAGGCCCGCTGGCTGCGCGACCGCGCCCTCGCGATCGAGGCCCACCGCAAGGCCCGCATCGCCCGGTATCACGACTACCTGGACGCCCTCGACAAGCGCGATCCCGACCTGGTCCTCACCCTCGCCGCCAGCCAACTCAACCAGATCCCCGTCGACCGGGCCGTCATCCCCGGCATGCACGACACGCGCACGGCCAGCATCTCCGTCTTCCCCGCCCTGGAGCCCGAGCCCCCACACCTTGCCGAGCGCACCAAGGTCGATTCGCGCCTCGCCCGCCTCGCCACGGGCGAAAAGTCGCGCCTCTGGATGATCGCCGGCGGCTCCCTCTGCGTGCTCATCGGCCTGCTCCCCGCCACGCGCCGCCGAAGCCCGGACTTGCGCGTCGAGCCTTGACGCGAGCAGCCTTCCGCTCCCCACCCTCGTGGGGAAGAGTGGGGCGGGTGTCCCACCCGTTGCTCCATGCTCCAAACTCAACGTGTGCACTGGGGTTATCCGCGCCGCGAAACGCCCCGCCACACCGAGTACACAAACAAGGGCAGGATCAGGACCAACATCGCCCGCCGGATCCAGGCGCTCGCGTCCAAGCCCGTCGCATGAGCCTCGCCGCCCGCGCTCGCCGCCTCCGCCGACACGCCCTTCCCCTTCAGCGTCTTCAGGTACGCCACCACATCCCGCACCTCCCGCGGCGAAAGAAACTGGCTCATCACCGGCATCGCCGTCACCTCGCCATACCCCGCCGCCACCACGCGACCGGGCTCCACCATCGATTCCACGAGCAACGCCGGCGTCAACCTCGACGCCACCTGCGTCAGGTTCGGCCCCGCCGTCCCGCCCAGATCGTCCACCACGTGGCATCGCACGCACTCGGCGCTCGCGTGGTGCCGGAAGATCTCCCGCCCCTTCCCCTCGCTCCCGCCCTCGACAAGCAGCGCCGTCGCGTAGCCGTCGGGTCGCTTGGGCGACTTTCCAACAAGTTCCGCGATCGTGCGAGCCTCGCTCTCCTTGGGCTGCTTCATCGCGGCTTCGTAGAGTTCAAGCGCGATCGCACCATCCGCCTTGCCGCGCCGAAGTTCGCGAACCAGCGACACGAACGCCTCCTTCGCCGCCGGGTCGTTCAGGGTCGCCAGCAATCGCACCGCCAGTTGCCGATCACCGACCGTCGTCGACCCCAGCATCCCCCTGAGTTGCGTGACGGCCCGCGCCGGGTCGATCCTCGCCAGCGTCTCCGCGCTCCTCTGGCGCAACCGCTCGCCCGCGCCCGTCCCGCCGACGAGCAGCGCTTCACACGCGTCGGCAAGTCCGGTCGGCGCCTCGCCGGCCACCCGCTCCAGCAGCGCCAGGCGATACGCCTCGCTCTTGCTCGCGTCGCCCAACTCCCGCACGAGCGCGTCGGCCGAGGCGTCGAGCGTGTGCAACACCTTCAGCCTCTCGCCCTTCGCCCTGAGTTCGCCCGTCGATCCCGCCGCCGCCAGGATCGCGTCAATGTTCGCCCGGATCGCGTTCTTCTGTGCCTCCTTCGATCGCGCCGGGTAGTCCGCCCAGTTGCCCCACACGCCCTCACGCTTGAGCGGCTTGTCCCAGCCCGCCACACGATCGAGCGCCAGTTCACGCCACTCGCTCGCCACGTCGCCCCGAGCCGCGAACTTCGCCAGCCGCTCCACGCACGTATCCTCGCCCAGGTGCACGTTCGCCTCGATCGCGCGCCGCAGCATCGGCTCGATCGCCACGCCCGCGGGTATCGCCCTATCCAGGATCGCCGCCAACTCGGGCATCCCCGCCTTCGAGCGATGGTCGTAGATCGCCCGTGCCGCCTCGACCGCCACCCCCGCGTCCGCGTCGTGCAGGTACGCCGTCACACCGTCATGCCCCATCCGCCGGAGCGCGATCACCGCGCCCAGCCGCGCCGCCGCGTTCATGCTCGCGCTCGACCTGATCATCTCCTCCGCACGCCCGATCCGCGAGAGCGCATACGACGCCACATGCCGGATCACCACGTCCTTGTTGTCGTTCGCGGCAAGCATCTGCAACAGCGGCTTGACCGCGCCCGCCTCGCGAATCCGTCCGAGCGCCAACGCCGCATACTTCCGCACCCGGGGCGATGAATCCCGCAGCATCTCCACGTACCGCGCCGACGCCGCCCTCGACGTCGGGCCCGCGACGTCCCCGAGCGTGCGCACGGCCTGCGCCCGCACCTCCGCATCCGCGTCGTCCAAGAGCAGCAGCAAGACCGCCGCCGCGTCCGGCTCCGTGCGGGCGATCTGCCCCAACGCCCAGATCGCGTGGACCCGCGCCAAGAGTTGCGTTGTTCCCGAGGCGGCCACGCGCCCGAGCGCCACGATCTCCCCCTCGCCGCGCTTCGCGAGTTCGAACTGCGCCGCCAGACGCACGCGCTGGTCCCGATGCCCGAGCAGCGCCACCAACTCGTCCTCACCACGAATCGCGAAGCCCTCCTTGAAGAGCCCGCCGACCTCGCGGATCACGCCCCCCTCCGCCGCGTCGCCGTGCACCCGTTCGTTCTTGATCGCCAGCACCACCCCATTCGGATTGGGGTCCCACCCTCCGCCCCAATCGCTCATGTAGAAGCGCCCGTCGTATCCCCACGCAATGTCCGTGATCGTCAGGCCCTTGTAGTAGTCACGCCGATCGGCCACCTTGTAGAACGCGCCGTCCTGCTCGCAGCGAAACGCGTGCACCGTCGCGCCGCTGCCGTAGAAATCCACAAGGAAGAAGCACCGTGCCAGCCCCGCCCCTTCCCCCGTCCCGGGATTGAACAGGATCCCCGAGGGACCGGCGCCCATGTACTCCACCGGCGGCAGCGTCCACGCCGGCCTCGCCGCACCAGACACATCCTTGAGGGTCTTCCAGATCGCCTCGCGGTTCCAGGGCCCGCGTGACGGGAGCGATTGCACATCCTGCCGCCACCCCGAGTCCCCGCCCTCGACCACGTACACCACGCGCGCGAGGTCCCCCGAGTCGCAGTTGTTGTCCCCCGTGAACATCTCCCCCAGATCGTCGAACGCCAGGTCCTGCGGATTCCGCAGCCCCTCGTAGAACAACTCCAACCCGCTCCCGTCGGGCCAGCATCGGAACACGCCCCCGCGATCCACCCCGACCAGTCGCTCCCCTTCCTTCGTCATCACGTTGTACCCACGATCCCCCATCGAAAAATACAGCCGCCCGTCCGGTCCCTCGATCGCGCCGTGCAGATCGTGCCCATAGAAACACCACCGCACGCCATATCCCTTCGAGAGCGACTCCCGCGTCGCCGCCTCGTACGGGTTCTTCCCGGGCGTCAACTTCCAGAAGTTCGGGATGCAGGTGTAGTACAACGCGCCATCGTGCCACAGCACCCCGGCGCCGATGCCGTCCAACTCGTCATTGAACCCGCCCGCGAAGACCCCCGACCAGTCCGCCACGCCGTCGCCGTCCGTGTCGCGCACGATCCGCACGCGATCCTCCGTCTTGGTGAAGTGGTCCGCCGGAAACGCGCCCTTCGCGATCCACGTCCGAATCTGCGCCCGCCGGTCTTCGATCGACTTGAACCGCAGGTCTTCCTCGACCGCGTTGAGGTGCCCCAGCCCGCGCGTGTCCGCCACCGCGTTTCCCGCGCGGTCCGATTCGGCCACGTACAGGTTCCCCTTCGGGTCAAAGCAAATCGAGACCGGGCTCCTCATCAATCCCTTGGGCGCCCACGTCGAGATCGTTCGCTCGTCTCCATCCCGCACCGTCTCTTGGGATTGGGCCAGCCCCGACGAGCACGCCAGCAGCACCAGCATCACACCCGTCGCGCCCGTTCGTCCTCGCCAGTTCTGTGCCATGGGGCGGCAGTGTAGTGGCGCGCCCGCACCCCCCGCCGTCGCCCGACCGCCAACCCCCGCCCCGCCCCGGGCGTACCATTGTTTCGCTGGGGCTTCCGATGGTTCTCTTTGGGGGGAAGGCTTGCGCGCATCATGCCCGATTCGCCGCACGAACACGTGACCATGCTGCTCAACGCAGCCCACGCCGGCGATAAGCGCGCCGCCGACGAACTCCTCCCCTTGATCTACGACGAACTCCGCCGCCTCGCCGCCAGCCAACTCGCGAGCGAAGCCGCCGGGCTCACCCTCCAGCCCACCGCGCTGGTCCACGAGGCCTACCTCCGCCTCGTCGGCGCCAACGACTCCAAATGGGACGGCCGCGGGCACTTCTACGGCGCCGCCGCCATCGCCATGCGACGAATCCTCGTCGAACGCGCCCGCCGATATCGTGCCGCCAAGCACGGCGGAAAGGACAACAAACCCGCCGCCCGCGAGGCCCTCGCCGACGTCAACCTCCCAACCCCCACGCCAGGCTCCGAGCCCGTCGATCTCATCGCCCTCGACGCGGCCCTCTCCAAACTCGAACGCAAGGACGAGCGCCAGGCTCGAATCGTCATGCTCCGCTTCTTCGCCGGCCTCACCATCGAGCAGGCCGCCAGCGTGCTCGGACTCTCCGAGGCCACCGTCAAAAATGAGTGGGTCTACGCCCGAGCGTGGCTCCGCCGCGAAATCGAAGGAGGCCCCAACCCGTCGTCCTGATCGCCCCGCCCCGGGCTCACCGCCGGAACGTGATCCGACCCTTGGTCAGGTCGTACGAACTCAACTCGACCGTCACCGTGTCGCCCGGCAAGATCCGGATCAGGTTCTTCCGCATCTTCCCCGAGATGTACGCGAGGAGTTCCGTCTTCTGCTCGTTCGCCAGACGCACCTTGAACATCGCGTTCGGGAGCGCTTCCACCACCACCGCGTCGAGCACAAACTTGTCATCGTTCTTGGACATACGTGTGCACAGAACCCTTCAGCCCGCGCCCGGCCACCGCGCCGGCGGGCGACTCCAAAACTTGGACCATGTTCCTGGCCCCAAAGCCCAAACTCGCCCCACCCACGCGAGGCAACCCCATAGGATAGGAGTCCGATCGCGCTCCCGCCTCAGGATTTCTCGGGAACATTTCACCCTCGCCCGCGTTCAATTTGGGGTACGCTCTTCCGGGGTTGGAGATACGAAGCATGCGAGCGGTTCATTCGATCGTCCTTTCGGGCCTCACCCTCGCGCTCCTCGCCGGCACGCCCGGCGCCCTCGCCCAGAACGGTCGCCGAGAACGCCGCGATCAGCAGCAAGCCGCCCCCGCCCCTTCGCCCAAGAACGATCGTCGCCAGCGAGCCGAGCCGCCCCGTCCCTCCCCCGCACCAGCGCCCGCCCCCGCTCCTCAACTCGCCACCCCCTCCCCCCAGCCCGCCCGCCCGATCGCTCCCCCGCCCGGTCTCCAGAACGACGCGCCGCGCCAGCGTTCGGTCGCGCCGACGCCCAACCCGCCACAGGGCGGCAACATGGACCGGCGCCAGCGATCCAACTCGCAGCCCGCTCCCCCGCCCTCCCCGGCGCCTCGCGTCGATCGCCCCCCGACGCTCCCGGCTCCGCTAGCCATCCCCCAAACCCCGCCACCTACGCCCCAGATCAACCGAACGCGGAGCAC
>CAZIZO010000015.1:0-76891 GCA_964543905.1 uncultured Phycisphaeraceae bacterium | reverse complement strand
CGGTCCCGCCCCGCCCGCCGCCCGGCGCGGCCGGGGCCGCGGGCTGCGGCCGCGGCGCTCGGGCTGGGGGGGGGGGGGTGGGGGGGGGGCGTGGGGGGCGTGGGGGACGGGGCGGCGGTCACGAACATCCTCCAAGGCGAGTGGCATGCTACGGGGCTTCCGGGGGCGGGGGGGGTAATGGGGGTGATGGGGATTGTGGGGGTGATGGGGGTTGGGGGCGTGGGGGCCGAGACGGCCTTCGCCGACACCCGGACCGAAACTCGGTCGGTCTCCAACAACGCCTTTTCTCCGCACTTCCCGTATGAGCAGTTGGGCTCGTACACCTTCCCGCAGTGGAACCCCGGAACTCCACGATCGACTTCGCGCCGTTCGATCCGGCGCTCGGCAACCTCGAGCGCGTGACCATCACCGTGCAGACGGGCATGACCAACCTGGTGCGCTTGACCGGAGACAATCCCCAGCACAACCCGTTCGCGCTCGCGATGTGCGACTACACGACGCAGTGGCGGGACTCCATCACCGCGCCGGGGTCCACGGTGATCGCCCCGGACCACCGGCTGGCGTCCGGACGCATCGTGGATCCGGACCTCGGCCGCGGCGCCACGGCGGCCTATACGGTCGCACCCACCGGCCCCGCACCGGCCGCGATGTACACCGTGGACGCCGCCGACTTCTCGATCTACACGGGACCGGGGCCGATCCCGTTCGCGCTCACGTTCGATGCCGAGTTGATCCTGGGCTCGGTGTACCAATGCTCGGTGCAGAATGTCGTGACGTCGCGTGCCACCCTCACCGTGGAGTCCGAGTACACGCTGGTGCCGTCCCCGAGCGTGGCCGCGTCGCTCGTCCTCGGCGGGCTGCTGGCCACGCGTCGCCGGCGTTGAGCTCGCCCCGGAAGGCGGATGGCGTTGCGGGTGGCGTGGCTCGGGGCGTTCGGGGTGGCCGAACCACGTCCGGTATGTCCCTGCCCGCGTCTCGCGTCTCCCTGATGGCGTCCGGCGTCTCCCGGCGCGGATCGGGGACGGGCCGGATCGGGCCTCGCGTCTCCGTTCTCCATCCCGGAGGGTCCCTGCTCTTTCCCGGGGGGTTCCAGATCCTCTCCGGCGCGTCTTTGTTCCTTGCCGGGGGGGGCGCGGCTCCGCTCCGGGATGACCCGGAAGCACGCCGGGTGGTCTTGGCGCGGCGCCCGGATGACCCGGGAGCGAGCAAGGTGGTCCGGGCGCGGCGCCGGGTGCTCCCGGCACGGCGAATCCACCTCTGCGGAGTTCGGCGGGCGGGCCGACGGCGATATGAAGAGCGAGGGGAGCGGTGTGCCCGGCCCGTGGCGGCGTTCGACCTCGGCCACCGCTTCAGCATCCGACTTCAAAGCGGGCGAGGAAGTACAGGATGTCGTCGATCGTGACGCCGCCATCTCGCGTGCCGGTGAACGTTCCGTCGTCCACGTCGGATGGGCACGGCGCATCATCCGGGCGACCGTCGTTGTTCTCATCGAGCGATCGACCCGTCTCGATGTCGGAAGGATCGGGACAGCCGTTGAAGTTCTGGTCCACATAGAACTGGAACTCGGTGAACGTGTTCGCCGCGAAGGCTTCTGTGGTGCCGAAGAGGGTTCGGTCGATTCGGGCTGTGGGGCCGCTGAACACGAACTTCTGCACCTCGTACGGCCCGCCGACGCCGTTGCGCCCGATCGGCGCGCCGGGGAAGTCCAGCGAGAAGGGCGTGGGAACTCCGTCCGCCAGGGTCACGGGCGCCGAGGACCGGCCCAGAATCGTGCCGCAGCGGTCGACGAGCCACGCCTCCGCGAGGTCGGTCCCGATCGGCGAGAATCCAATCGCCGTAAAGTTCAATCGCAGGATTTGGTAGCCCCCGTTCGCGTCTGGATCGAGTTGGATGGCCGTGAAGGTGTTAAGGACTTCAACCGTGCCGGGGGGCTCGATGGCGGGTGGAACGCATCTCACGCCGATGTCCTCGATGGCATTCACGAACTCGAGACTCGTCGTCGTGGTGGCGTAGAGATCGATGCGACTGATCGAAAGTCCGCTGTCCTGCCCGGGAAGAAGCCCTCCGGGCGGGATGGTTTGGCTCAAGGAGTACGGTGCCGTGGAGGTGGCTGGGAGCGTGAACGTTGAAGTCCGGACGGACCCGAGCGCGGTTCCTCCCTGCGCGAGTGAGATGAACGCGCCATATTGCCCGCCGAGATGGGCCGGGTGGGTTCTCTCAAAGTGGGCTGTAAAGGTGAGCGTCTTTCGGCCCGCGGCGTCGCGTGTGTGGGAGCAGGCGTCGGCGCTCGCGATGGTCCAGTCGGACCGCACAGGCGTCTGGCTTTGTTGCACGATGCAGCCGTCCGTCCTGAGGAAGTCCACGCCTTCAAACCCCGAGATATCCGCTCGGACGTACCAGAGGCGCGGGGAATACGTATCCGGCAATGCGACTTGCGCGGTGTACAAACCATCGTCGGCTTGGAAATCGGCGGCAACGCCAGAATCCCCCGGATATCCAAGCAGCCGGAGCGTTCCGTCCTCGGTCTACATCTCAAGGGACACGTTCGCGCCGAGCACGGGCGCTTGGCCGTTGAAGACCGCGACGGTGATCACGGCGGAATCACGCACGATATCCTCCGTCACGAAGCAGGCCGTGCGGATCGGCGACGTGAGGTTGATGTGAACGGCGATAAGGTTGCCCAGAGACTCCGTGCCCCAGAATCGCCACTCGCCAACCTCTTGCGCATCGATCTTGTAGCACTCGGTCTTGCCGATGAGCATCGTGCCATCCGCGAGCCCCATCTCCGCTTCGGTGCGCTCGAAGGGGCAGTGCTGCCCGCCCAGCCCCTCGACCGTGCTCGCGTTGTAGATGACGCCGGAGGGAGACTGCACGTTGAGGACCGGGTAAGCGTCGCCGGTGGCGCGGACTTCGATCATTCCCGCCGTGTCCACAAAGAAGCTCGCGTAGTTTCCGACCGGAGGTGGTGGCGGAAAGACTCCCCCACTCCCGAAGTTTTCGATCCGGAAGACATCGGCGTACACAGCCTGGGTCGGGAGCCTGAACGATGGCTGCGCCCAAGCGAGCGGCGCGCACGCCACCGCCGCACAGACGGTCAAACCGCGGAGGAGGACATGGAGGAACGGAAGTAAGATCATATAGAAACTCATTTCTCAAGCTCCGAAGGTTTCGGGCAGGGTACATACCAGAAACCAGCATGCCGATCGTCCACCACCACGACGGCCGAACCGTCCCAGGTGAAATGCAATGAGGGCGGATAGAACTCCGGTTCGGCGGATTCGAGTTTGAAGCTCCGGCCGCGCTTTTCAATGTTCTTGAGGGAACGGAACTCGACGTAGAGATCCCCTCCCCAACGGTCGATGCCTCCGGAGAGAAGGCCGCCGCGGCTGACAGGCTTGGTACACCACGCGATCGCGACTCGGTCTCCGACGACCCCATAGGAAAGATAGCGGCGGCCGGAGACGCCGACATTCACTTTTTTTACTTGGCATGTTCGGCACTGGCATACGGACATAGAGAATGTCATCGTGCCCGTCTACGGCAATCTCCGTGGGGGAGCCCTTCCATGCGAGCTGCATATTCGGCGTGCCTCCCGGCCCCGTACACGGCTCGCTCGAAGTCAGCCATGCCTCCGGCTCTAGCATCATGGCGGTGTTGGACGCCACGTCGTACTCGAAGATGCTTTGTCCAGAACCAGGCGCAACCGGGTGGCGTGAGGGTGCGAACAGTTGGGCATGGGCAAGCGATCGAAGGGCGAGCGTGGGCTGTTCGGGCAGCGGGTCGAGCGGGCGGGCGACGCGGAGATCGTGATGATCGCGCGGCTGGCGGCGAAGCTGGGGCGGCGGCACCTGGCCGACTTCGCGCCCAAGTTCGCGCCCAAGAAGTTCACGCCGCCACAGCTCTTCGCGTGCCTGATCATCAAGGCCCATCTCGGCTGCACGTACCGCAAGGTGGAAGAGTTGCTCACGCTCATGCCGCGCGTGCGCGAGGCGATCGGGCTGCGCGGCGTGCCGCGCTTCACGACGCTGCAGGCGTTCGCGGATCGTCCCGGCGTGCTCGCGATCATCGACGGCGTGCTCGCGACGATCGGACGCGCGGGAGCGAAGTTCTTGCCGCAGCAAGCGGCGCTCGACGGCACGGGGCTGGAAGTGACCAGCGCGTCGGCGCACTTTGTTTCCAGGGCTGGACGCCAGCGCACGAAGTTCGTGAAGGTGCTGCTCGGGGTGCTGTGCGCGGCGGTGACGCCGGTGTCGCTGGTGGTGGATTGGGGTCCGTCGCACGAAATGCGGCAGGCGTGGGCGTTGCGGGAAAAGATGCGGGCGACGTGCCGACCGACGATGCTCTGGGGGACGGCGCGTTCGACTCAGAAGCGTGGCACCGAACGAACTGGAAGGAGTGGAAGGTAGCGAGCTTTGCGCCCGTGACGGTCAAGAACAAAGGCGGGCACGTGGGCGGGTTCCATCGCGCGGCGTTCGCGGCGATGAGGCCGAGCGAAGACGGGCAACGCTGGATGTGCGAGAGCGTGAACATCGCGGAGAAGCGCGTGAGCGGGAGCACGCTGCGAAGCCGCAAGGAGAACACCCTCCTCGCCGAGGCCGCCCTCAAGGTCGCCGCCTACGCCATCAAGGTGTAGCCAACCCGCGGTCGATCAGGGGCTTCTGGACTGAGCAAGAACGACTCCCAGCTCGATACCTTCGTCCTCAACTTCTCGACGCTCATCACGGCCGCGCCGACCACGTATGGATTGGCCGCCGCCGATGCGACCGCGATCGCGGCGGCGTATACCTCGTGGCACGCCGCGTACTTGGCCGCCGTCAACCCGTCCACACGCACGACCGGCACCATCGCCACCAAGAACACGCAGAAGGCCAACGTCATGTCCGTCGTCCGCGGCTACGGCGCGACGATCCGCGCCAACCGCGCCATCAGCGACGCGAACAAACTCGCCCTGGGCATCCGCGTCCGCGACACCACGCCCACGCCCGTCCCCCCGCCCTCGACCTACCCGCTCCTCACCGTGGACACCTTCAACCTCGGCACGCTCACGCTCCACGCCGCCGACCAGGCCACCCCCGACCGCCGCGCGCGGCCCCAGGGCTCCGCCGGCATGCTCCGCTTCAGCGTCGTCGCCACCACGCCCGTGACCACGCCCGTGGGGCTCTCGTTCAACGCCTTCCTCACCAAGCCCAAGTTCCAGCACACCTTCGACCCCGCCGACAGCGGCAAGACCGTCACCTACTTCGCCCGCTGGACCAACGGCAAGGGCGAGTTGGGGCCGTGGAGCCCGCCGGTCAGCATCCGCATCGCGGCGTGAGTTCGACCCGCCTCGACGCGAAGGGGGCGAAGGCCGCGATGGACATGGACCGGCACCACGCCGGAGTCCAGGGCGCGCGGGCCACGCCGCGGGCCCCGAGCACGCCCCGCCATTCTCGTTTCACCACCCGCGGCGTCGTCCCCTTCGCGCGCATCGCCTCCTTCGCGCTTCCACCTCGTTCAACAAGGCCGCACGCATGACGACCACGCCGACGCTCCGTCCCTCCCCCGCCGCCCGCCGCAAGGCGACGCCCCCCGCCCCCTTCGCCAACGGCCTCCCCGACCCGCGGCCCGTCACGGACTACACCGTCGCGCTCGGCGTCGTCGCGGGCAAGAGCCGGCTCACCGTCACGCTCCTCCAGCCGTGCGTGATCCGCACCCCCCACTGGGCCGTCATCGACTGCACCACCGGGACGCGGGTGTACCCGCAGAGCGTCACGGTCGTGAGCACGACGCAGTTCTACTTCGACTTCGCGGGGCTGCTCAGTTCCGCCGTCGCCTTCGTCGAAGTGCCCTACATGGACACGCAGGTGCAGAACGCGATGGGCGGCTTCGTCGCCCCCGGCGGGCGGTGGTTCCGCGAGCCGGTCATCCCGTAAAGCCCGGGGGGACGGGAACCGACGCGGGGCATGCGCGATGGGGCTTGGGAGGCCCGGAGCGAGGCCGGGAGGGATGGAGAAACGCGGGCGAAGGGACTCGAACCCCTAACCTTCTGATCCGTAGTCAGATGCTCTATCCAATTGAGCTACGCCCGCCCGCGCGGCTTCCCGCGGAGGGAGAAGCCTACGGGGCATCCTGCCCCCCGGCAAGTCCCCGGAGGTCGGGACTTGATTTCCGTCGTTTCCGGCCAAGGATTGAGGCCCGGCCGGCTTGTCCCGGTTCGGGCCCATCGTCGATCCGGTCGTCGTCTCGAACAGGATTTCCTCTCCCATGGCTCACTCCCTCTCGGCCCGCAAGCGTGTTCGTCAGAATCTCGAAGCCCGCGCCAACAACCGCTGGCGCCTGCGGACCATGCGCGAGGCCCTCAAGGATTTCCGCGAGAAGATGCTGCACGGAACGCCGGAACAGGCCGCCGACTCGCTCAAGAAGGCCGCGAAGGTGATCGACCGGACGGCGAGCAAGGGCGTGATCCACAAGAACCAGGCCGCGCGTCGCAAGAGCCGCATGGTCGCCGCCCTCAAGGCCAAGAAGACCGGCACGTAAGCCGGGGGGGCCGGTCCGGCCCGTACGCCATCGGCCACGAATCCGCGTCAGGTCGGCCCCGGGAGGCCGGCCTGTTTTTTTCCCGTCCACGCGGGCGGCGCGATGATACGCTTGGGGATCGGTTTCGGGGCCCATCGTGGGCCGATCGACAGCGCCACGTTCGGCGAGGACGCGACGATCAAGGTTGAGGTGTGGGCGGCGCGGGGCGAACCGAAGACGGGTTCGCGGCCCGCCCGATCGTGGACGCTCGCCCGGGAGGTTTGTGCCGTGAGCAATCGCACCGCGTCCCTCATTTCGGAGGCATTCCCCACGGAGTTCCAGGTCCCCGAGGTCGCCTCGCCGATCTGGGCGGCGCTGATCGAGGACGCGCACGTGGGCGTGATGATCGTGGACGCGGAAGGCCTGGTGCGCTTCGCGAACGCGTGGGCCGAGGACCTGGCGGGTGCGAAGATCACGCCCGGAACGACCTCGCTGCGGGAGGTCTGGCCCGAGGAACTCGCGAAGGAGCGGCTGGACCACCTGCGCGAATCGGCGGCGACGGCCCGCCCCATGGCGATCGACGGGATGATCCGCGGGCGCTTCGTGCGCACGATCGTGCGCCCCCTAGGCTCGGACCTGCGCGGGCGTCGCTCGGTGCTGATGGTCTTTTCCCCGGCGAACATCGCGCCGGGCACGGCGGGGAGGCAGGGCCTCGCCCAGACGCCGCCCACGGGGGGCATGGTCGCCGTGCGGGCCCGCGTGGACGACCCGGGGAAACTGGCCGACCTGACGACGCGGGAACTGGAAATCCTCAAACTCATCGGCGCGGGGCTGAGCACCGCGGACATCGCCAAGCACCTCCACCGCAGCGTGAAGACGGTCGAGTGGCACCGGGTGTCGCTGGGCAACAAGTTGGGCGTGGGGAACCGGGTGGAACTGGCGCGCATCGCCATCGCGGCGGGGCTGGTGGGGCTGGCGGATCGCGCCACGCCCGGGGCGCCGGCCTCGACCTAAAGATCGGGCACGCGCCCGGGCGGGGGCGAAGATTCCAATCGGGGTCTCGCGCGCGTATGATGGGCGACGTTCGGCCTTCCTCCTCGCTCGATCGCGCCGACGCCTCGCAAGGGAGCCGCTGTGCCCACCACGCCCTCGTTCCTGCACAAGAACCACCACCTCCTTCGACGCCTGCACTCGCTCTCGGGCCTCGTGCCCATCGGCGTCTTCCTGATCGCGCACCTGCTGACCAACTCGTCGATCGTGTGGGGCTCGTTCGCCGAGCGCGGGCACGCCGCGGGGGGCGGGCACGGGGGCGCGGCGTACTTCCACAAGGAAGTCACCTGGATCAACGAGCAGGTCCCCCACCTCTTCCTGATCGAGGTCACGCTCTGGCTCTCGATCGCCTTCCATGCGATCCTGGGGGTCTACTACGCCAGGACGGGCAGCAACAACACGGCGCGATACGGGTACGGCGGGAACAAGCGGTACGCCCTCCAGCGGCTGAGCGGATACCTCGGCGTGCTGTTCATCTTCTACCACGTCGCCACGCTGCGCTGGGGTTGGACGTGGCTCGTGCCCGGGGGCACGCTCTGGAGTTATGAATCTTCGGCGAGCACCCTGGCCCTCGCGCTGCGCGGCGGGGAGGGCTGGACGGGGCTGGGCCTGCTCGTCAGCGCGTTCTACTTCATCGGGGTCTCGCTCCTGGTCTTCCACTTCGCCAACGGGCTGTGGACGGCGGCGATCACCTGGGGCCTCACGGTGTCGCAAACCGCGCAGAAGCGATGGGGCTATCTCTGCGGCGGGCTCGGCGCGGCGCTGATGCTGATGGCCTGGTCCGCGGTGATCGGCTTCGCCACGCTGAGCCCGTCCGAGGCGAAGAGGGTTGAAGACGCCTCCCGCCCGCGCCTGACCGAGGTGGTGGGAAGCGAATCGAACCGTGAACGGGCGACGAACTGAACTGTACCTTCCGGCCTGCGTGCCGATCGGAAGCACGAACCATGAGTCCACAACGCGTCATCGTCGTCGGCGGGGGCCTCGCGGGCCTGGCCGCCACCATCCGCATCGCGGAGGCCGGGCTGCCCGTCGATCTCTTTTCGCTCGTGCCCGTCAAGCGTTCGCACAGCGTGTGCGCTCAGGGCGGCATCAACGCGTGCAACGAGGTCGCCCGCCAACAGGGCTACAGCGAGTACGAGCACTTCGACGAGACGATCTACGGCGGGGACTTCCTCGCCGACCAGCATCCGGTGCTGGAGATGGCCAACTGGGCTCCACGCATCATTGATCTGCTCGACCGCATGGGCGTGCCGTTCAACCGCACGGCGGAGGGAAATCGCGACCTTCGCCTCTTCGGCGGGAGCCTGTTCAAGCGAACGCACTTTGCCGGCGCGACGACGGGACAGCAACTGATCTACGCGCTCGACGAGCAGGTTCGGCGGTACGAGAGCGAGGGCAAGGTCACGAAGTATGAGTTCTGGGAGTTGCTCTGGCCGGTGATCGACGACACGCCCCAGGGCACCCGCTGCGTGGGGATCGTGGCGCAGGACATGCGGACGATGCAGATGCGGGCCTTCCGGGCGGACGCGGTCGTGATGGCGACCGGCGGATGCGGGCTGGTGTTTGGCAAGAGCACGAACTCGATCATCTGCACGGGGGCGGCGGCGGCACGCTGCTATCAGGCCGGCGCGTGGTACGGCAATCCGGAGATGATCCAGGTGCACCCGACGGCGATTCCCGGAGCGGACAAGTTGCGGCTCATGAGCGAATCGGCGCGGGGCGAAGGCGGCCGGGTCTGGGTGCCGCGGACGCGAGGGGATGCGAGGGATCCCAAGCAGATCCCCGAGAGCGAGCGGTGGTACTTCCTGGAAGAGAAATACCCCGCCTATGGCAACATCGTCCCCCGAGACATCGCAACCCGCGAAATCTTCGACGTCTGCGTGAATCAGGGCATGGGCGTCGGAGGGGAGAACCAGGTCTACCTCGACCTCACCCACCGGGACCCGGAATACCTCCAGAAGAAACTGGGGGGCATCCTCGAGATCTATGAGAAGTTCGTGGGCGACGATCCGAAGCGCACGCCCATGAAGATCTTCCCCGCGGTGCACTACAGCATGGGCGGGCTGTGGACACAGTACACGAAGGGTTCGTACAACCCGACGCAGGCGCTCACGAAGCACAAGAGCGGCTCGCCCGCGCCGATCGACGCGAAGGTCGGGCAAGGGATGCAACTCGGCGCGATCAACAACGCGCAGACGAACATTCCCGGTTTGTACGCCTTCGGCGAGGTCAACTTCGCGTACCACGGCGCCAACCGCCTCGGCGCCAACGCGCTGCTCTCGTGCATCTTCGATGGCTTGTTCTGCGGCGTGTCGGTGTTCAACTACGTCAAGAACGAGGCTCCGAGCAAATCCCCCGCGGGCGATCTGCCCGCCATGGCGTTCGATCGAGTCCTGCAACAGGAGGAGGCCAAGGCCAGGCGGCTGCTCGACACGGTGGGTCGGGGTTCGGGTGACGTGGCGACCAACCCGTACATGATCGGGAAGGAACTGGGCGATGAGATGACGGCTGCTTGCACCGTCGTCCGCAGCGAACCTCGCCTGCACCAGTGCTTCAAGAAACTCGACGAGTTGAAGGAACGCTACTCGCGTGCGGTGTTGAGTGACGCGGCGGCGTGGAGCAATCAGGCGTTCGGCTATGCGAGGGCCGTGGGTGACATGCTGGCGCTGGCGGAGGCGATTGCGCTGGGGGCCCTGGAGCGAAAGGAGAGCCGCGGGGCGCACTATCGAACGGATTATCCGAGCCGCGACGATGCGAACTTCATGAAGACGAGCGTGGCCCGATACGAGAAGGGAAAGACAACCTTGTCGTTCGAGGCGATCGACGCGAGCCTGATCTTGCCGACGGCGAGAACGTATGGCAAGAAGGAGAGCGACGCTCCGGGGAAGAAGGAAGGCAAGGCGGCGATGGCCCACGCCTGACACGTCACCCGCCGCACGACAGGACCACGACCGGACATTGACCACATGAGCACCACCCTTGACACCAGCACCGTCCAAGCCCGCGAGGCCGCCCAGCGACTTGCCAATCGCAAGTCGGCAAAGCCCGGGCGGAACGTCATCTTCCGCATCCTCCGCTGCGAAGGACCGGGCAAGCCCGAGCGGTGGCAGGATTTCAAGGTTCCCGTGGCGAAGAACGCGAACGTGATCTCGTGCCTGCAGTGGATCGCCGCCAACCCGGTGACGACCACGGGTGAACGCACGACCCCCGTCGCGTGGGATGCCGGATGTCTCGAGGAGGTCTGCGGCGCGTGCACGATGGTCATCAACGGCAAGGTGCGACAATCCTGCTCGTGCCTGGTCGATGACTACGCGCCCAACGAAGGCGACGTGATCACGCTCGAACCCATGAGCAAGTTCCCGGTCGTCCGCGACCTTTGGGTCGATCGTTCACGCCTGTTCCACAACCTCAAGCGCATCAAGGCCTGGGTTCCCATCGACGGCACGTACTTCCTCGGCGCGGGGCCAAAGGAGACCCCCCAGCAGCAGGAAATGCGGTACAAACTGTCCGAGTGCATGTCGTGCGGCTGCTGCCTCGAAGCCTGCCCGCAGTTCCAGATCGAGGGCGACCCGGGCAACTGGGACACGTCGTTCATCGGCGCGCACGCGATCAGCCAGGCCCGCTACTTCAACGAGCACGCGACGGGCAAGGTCATGAAGGACGAACGCCTGGACGCCCTCATGGGCCCCGGGGGCATCGACGATTGCGGAAATGCACAGAACTGTGTGAAGGTGTGCCCGAAGGGGATCCCGCTCACCGAATCCATCGCCGCCATGGGGCGTGCGGTGACGATCCGCTCGTTCGCGAAGTTCTTCCGCGGGTGATCCAACCTCGATTTGGGCCCGCCCGGATCGAACGGTCACACAAAGACCTCGTACCCGCGATCCAGCAGCCCGACGGGCGACTCATGCCCACTCAGCAGGCGATCGACGCTCTGGTCGATCCGCTCGCCGATGTCGCTCAGGATCGCGCTCGCCTCGGGCTTCCCGCCCTTGTTCATCAGGTACGCGAACGTGCGTGCCATGCCGCAGTTGGCGATAAAGTCGGGGATGATCGCGAAGTGCTGATCGGCCTCGCGCTGGACGGCGAGCATGTCGCTCACCCACTCGCCGAGCGTGGGTTTCTTCTGATCCGCGTAGAAGGGGTTGTTCGCGCCGCAGGAGAGGACCTTGACGCCGCACGCCTGCAACTGCTTCACGCGCTGGAGGGTGATCGTGTGGCTGGCGGCGGCGGGAATGAAGATCTCGGCGTTGTGGCTGAAGAGTTCCTCGGTGGTGGTGCCCTCGGTGATGAAGGGGCGATCTCGACCCGGGGCGGGAAGATGCGTGCCGTCGCGGGCTTGAATGAGCGACTTGACGTCCAGCCCGTTCTCGTCGGCCGCGACGCGGAACTGACCGCCGGGCCCGCGCGTGTTGGTCGCGACGAGGCGCACGCCGAGTTTGTCGAGGTAGTACGCGGCAAAGGCGCCCACGGCCCCGAACCCCTCGATGATGGCTCGCTGCCCGGCGAGTTTCATGCCGCGGTTGTGGTAGAAACGCTCGATTGCGCGAACCACGCCGTACCCGGTGGTCACGTCGGCGGCGGTCCAGTGGCCTTGGCGCACCTCGTCCTTGGGCCCGGGCAAGTCGGGCAGGACCACGCGTGCCTCAACGCCGTGGCGAAGGCGATCGATCTTGGGTCCGGGGCCCTCCCCGTCGTTCTGATAGCCAATGTGACCGCGGGCAATCCCCTCCTGCGGGTGCTTGTTCCCGACTTCTTCCTCGATGTATTTGGTGGCTTCGGAGACTTCGTCGACGCCGACATCGCCACCCGTGCCGTAGCAGGCCTTCAGGTACGGCCCGACGTGCTTGTACCATCGGCGGAGGACGCCGGCCTTGACGTCGGGCGCGGCATGGGCGTCGAAGTCGATGACTGATTTTCCACCGCCGATGTCGGGCCCGGCTACGCGGAACTTCACTTCCATCGTCTTGGCGAGAAAAACGGCCTCTTGCTTGTTCCCGCCGACGCGCATGCGGGTGCCCCCGCCGGCGGCGCCGCCGCGAAGGGAGTTCATCGCGAGCCAACCGCGTGCGGAGGTCTGGTCATCGTGCCATTCGACGACAAGGGCGGGCGCGGAGGTGTAGAAGCGTTGATAGCGGTCAAATCCGGTTCCGGGCATGGTGAACCTCACAGGAGTGCGGATGGGTTTCGAAGGGTACGAAGCAAAAACGAAAACGGCGCGGGCGAACCGCGCCTTTGCATCCACCGAGCGAAAGATGGCTGCGGAGAGGAAGCCCCTGGCCGAGGCTTCGGACCCGGTTTACTTTCCGACAAGCGTCTTGGCGAGCCCGAGCGCTTTGTCCTTCTTGGGGTCGAACTTCTTGTCGGCGATGAGTTTGCCGATGCGCTCGGCGCGGGTCATGACGCTGCGCTTGCCGGCAAGGCTCTGGGCCACTCGGAGGGATGCATCAAGGCTCATGGAACGTGCTCACTTCCACCCGAACAAAGTCCACCACTACTTTACGGACCCTTGAACAATCGCCATTCGGGCTTGGCGAAGTTGGAGGAGCCCTTGTGGTCACGCTGCCAGACCTGCCCAAGGCGAGCGGTCTGCCCCTCCAGGTTGGTCCGAGCAGTCATTTTTTTCGACCACTGCTCACCGGTGATGCCGGGGAGGGCCACGACCACGTACTTCCCTGTGGGGTTGGGATTATTGGCGCTCCCACCGCCCGCGTCCACGGGCACCCCGATCGCTTCCTGACCATTGGCAGTAAGAAACGCCACGGCGGCTTCCGCGTCGGCCCGCTGTAGGGTGGCGAGGTGGAGATAGTTCAGCCCACTCTGGCGAGGGTCGCCGTAGAGCAGCCCCTTGGCTGTAATGATCGGTGGGCCCGAGAATGGACGCCCGCCGGGGGTCGCGGCGGGTGGCGCCATGGGCCTCTCGGGCGGCTTGCCGGATCGGCTGGAGGCGGCGTCTGCGGGTCTGGATGATGGGGCCGGTGCCGTGCTTGGGGATGAGGTCGCGGTGCTCGGCGTGAAGACCGAGCCCAAGGGCGGCTGGGATAGCGGCTCCTTGGCCACGGGTGATTCCGCCAGTTTGAACTGTTCGAACTCCGCCTCCGCCTGCGCACGCCCCCACTTGACCCCAAACACGAGGACACCCACGCCCAGCGCGATGACGGCGGCCACGCCAAAGTACAGCGCATTGATGGGCACACGGACAGTGGCATCACCCAAGAGCGAGGCGAGCGGGCCCGAGCGAACGCCGTCCACGCGAACGGGCGGCGCGGGCTGGGTCCGAACGGGCTCAAGGGGGGCGGAGCCGACTTCGGAACGAGGCTTGAGTTCAACGCGAACGGTGGGTTTGCTCGGCGTGCTGGTCGGCGGCCGAGGCGTCGAGGTGCCGCCCTGCATGAGATCGAAGAGCGGTCGATGCGTGCGCCCTGGAGGCATGCGTGAATCCTAGCAAATGAACGGGCCGCGCGAGGCCGGTCGGAGCCATCGCGAAGTGAAATCGGCGTGGTCGGCGCTCCCTGCCCAGTCTTTCTTGCCAACTCCGGATGTTCGCGGACGTATACTCCACCCCATGGCGATCCGAGAAGAAGACGTCATCCACATCCGCCCCGCACCCCTCAACGCGATGGAGAGCATCTACCTGCCCGAGATCATCAAGGGCTTTGGGACGACGCTGCGTCACTTCTTTCATTCTTTCGGCGCGAGCAAGTTCCCGGGACAGCAGAAACTCAGCCGGACGATGCAGTATCCGGAGGAACGTCGAGAGGACCTGCCGGTCTTGGAGGGCGGGTTGCACGCCGGCAACTTCCGTGGGGTGCATCGCCTGAATCGCGACGAGCAGGGGCGTGTGAAATGCGTGGCGTGCATGATGTGCCCGACGATCTGCCCCGCGCGATGCATCCACATCGAGGCCGCCGAGGCGCCGTGGGATGATCGGGAGAAATATCCGGCCAAGTTCGAGATCGACGAACTGCGCTGCATCTACTGCGGGATGTGCGAGGAAGCGTGCCCTGTGGACGCGATCGAACTCACGACCGAGTACGACATCGTGGGTCGAAGCCGACAGGAGATGGTCTTCGACAAGGAGAAACTCCTGCATGTGTACGACGTGACGATCAGCAAGAAGCCGATGTAACGCGCGACCCCGAGCATGACGCGCCTCACCATCCCGCTTTCCTGGAGGACGATGCTGTGGGCGATCCTCGGCGGGTTGCTCGTGGTCTTCACCGTGATCGCCGTCACAACCGCGATCAAGGGCAAGGCGTCCGATTTCTTCTGCTTCTATGAGGCGGCCGTCGCCGCGAAGGACGGACGCAACCTGTACGGCATGGATGTTCGTCGGGGCGGCTACATCTATCCCCCACTCCTCGCGATGCTGCTGGTGCCGCTCGCGCACCTGCCCGCGAACGCCGCGGCACTGGTTTGGAAACTCGGGACTATTGGGCTGATGATCGTGGCGACGTTTCTGGCCGCCGGAGAGACGCGCCGGCGATTCTCGCTTCCCGTCGAACCAAACGGCGGGCTGGCGGTCGCGGCGCTGACGTGGCTCCTGCTCGCCGACAAGATCGTCGCGGAACTACAACTGGGGCAGTGCGACTTCTTGCTCATCATCCCGTTTGTGCTGGGGCTGCGCTGGATGGAGCGAAGACCGTGGGCCGCGGGCGCGGTGCTGGGGTTTGCGTTCCACATCAAGTACCTCGCGTTGATCTTTTTGCCGTACCTCATCGTGCGCGGGCGGTGGAAGATGGCGGGCTCCATGCTCGCGTCGATCGCGTTTTTCGCGTTCCTGCCTTCGCTGTATTTCGGGTGGGAGACCAATCTCTCGTACCTTCAATCGGCATTCCAAGGCATGGACCGGATGGCACAGGGGCAGACGGCGGAGGGAGCGGCGAGCGTCGCCGCGAACATCTACCCGATCCAATGGATCCGCAGCGTGAGTTTCCCGAGCGTCGGGGCCCGAGTTGCGGACGCGATGGAGATGGGGCCGTGGGTGATGCCCGTGATGGTCTGCGTGCTCGCGATCGCGATCCTGGTCGTGGCCTGGTCTTTGTATGCGGCACATCGGCAGCCGCTCTTCCGCGGCCGCCTGTTCACCGACGACGATCGCGTGCCCGCACGATCGACCATCGTGCTGCTGGAGTGGTGCGGGCTCATCACGGCGGCCTTGCTGTTCAGCCCGCAGACCACCGCACGCCACATGATCCTGCTGTTCCCCGTCTTTGTCGCCGCGGCTCAACTGGTGCTCCGGGCCCGCCCGGGGACCGCGAGGCTCCCGATCGTGCTGGGGCTTGCGGTGCTGCTGCTGGCCCTGACGCTCCCCCCGGGCGGCGGCAACTCGGCGGCGCTCCACGCGTGGCGCTGGATCGGGGGTGCCAGTTGGGCCCTCACGGCGATGTTCCTCATCTTCCTCGCGTCGGGGCTGCGGGAATCGAGGGCGATCGCGAGCGAGCAGCGGCTCTCGCCCGCACCACGCGGGATGTGAACGCGTGCGCTATCCTTTTTCATGGGCCCGACGCGAAGCCTCCGCACGTTGCTCACCGAGATCATCGACTACGCCGGGCTCTTCCCGCCCGCGAAGTTGGGCATGTCCGCCGCGGTCGAGATGTATAACCGTGCCCGGATCGGCGATCACGAGTGGATGCTCGCTCGGTTCATCTGCCCCGTTTCACGCCTGGACGAGTTCGAGAAGGACGCGTCGCCGCTCTTTCCGGGCACCTTTGCCCGCAGCGGGTATCGCGAGCAGGCCGACGCCGCCGGCCCGTGGTCGATTTCCGCGCTGATCGACGGCACGCTGGCGAGCGACCTCGACCGAATCGACGCCTTCAACGCCAGGCACGCCGACGAGCGCCATGGACTTGCCCGCATCGACATGATCGAGTTGAAAGTGACGGACGTGCAGCAGATCGATCGCGCGCTCGACGAGATTCCCGAGGACCTCTTCCCGGCGTTTGAGTTTCCCGTGACCACGGATTGCCGTGGCTTCGTGGCGGCCTTGGCCGGTGAACAAGCCGCCGCCAAGATTCGAACAGGCGGCGTGGTGGGCAATGCATTTCCGACGAGCGACGAGGTGGCTTCGTTCCTGCATGCCTGTTCGTCGGCGGACGTCCCATTCAAGGCGACCGCGGGGCTGCACCATCCCGTGCGTGGGAGTTATCGCCTGACCTACGAGAAAGACTCGGCGTGCCACACGATGCACGGATTCCTGAATCTCTTTCTCGCCGCCGCACTCTGTCGCTGCACACGTTGCGACATCGACTGCACCAAGGCCATCTTGCGCGGGGAAGACCCGGCGGACTTCAAGATTGCCGAAGAAGTGATCGGGTGGAAGGGTGAACTGCTCACCGTGACGGACATCGCCCGAGTCCGCGAAACCTTCGCGCTCTCCTTCGGGAGTTGCAGTTTCGATGAGCCGATCGACGACTTGCGCCGGCTTGGCTACGTCTGACCGGCTCCTCGCAGAGCGGTCGTTTCTCCGCAGGCCATTTTGTTCCCGACTCGATGGCCTGGCGTCCCACCGTGGCATCGCCGCGGGCTGGTGCTCGGGACGGGCCTGGCCGCCACATGCGATCCCATTCGGCGTGACGGCCGGCTTCGATAGTCCGTGCCTCATGGAGGCTGGAATGGGTAGGAGACGCAGGGCACCTCGTCACAACTTGAGATCGAAGCCCACGACGGTCTTCTTGCCCCCCTCCGATTCGACCTCGACCCACAGCATGCTATCGGGTGGAAGCGGATTCGGGACCTCGACATGGGTGTGCCAGTTGTCCTTCTCCAGTTCGGCCTTGGCCCGCACGGATCCCTTGGCGTCCCGCGTACCGATCCAGAATCGCACGGCGGCAACTTTGGCGGAACCGGAGGTCACCCAAACGTCCACCGGCGCGTCCTTGCCGGGCGTCACGCCCCCGTCGCGTGAAGCCTTGATCCCGAATCCGTCGGCGGTTTGGTCACCGAGGTCTGTGGTGGGGCCGTGCGCGTCACCACCGTGCGACTCTGAGGGACTGCCGGAGGATGGAGCCGCATGCTCATGCCCGTCGCCCACGCCGTGGGCGTGATCGTCGGGCTTTGCTTGTGCACTCGCCGCGGGCTTGGTCGGCTCAGGCTTTTTCTCGCAGCCGCTAAACTGGACGGCGATGAAGACGAAGGAAACGACGGACACATGAGCAAACAATCGAAACGACGACATCGAAGAGTCTCCTGTTCTAAGGGGTGGCGGAGCGAGATTGGGATCTCGCACGAGACACGAGGCGGGCGAGCACGCCCGGTCGGTTCGCTTCGGGCCGCGGGACTCGAAACGCCAACGCATATCCGGCGGGGACAACGAAAAGATTGAGGACCGTCGACGAGATGAGTCCGCCAAGCACGACGATCGCGAGCGGGGCAAGCAACTCGCTGCCCGGCTTGTTCTTGGCGAGCGCGAGCGGCACCAACCCGAGCATCGCCGCGAGTGCCGTCATCAGGATCGGTACAAGCCGCTCCAACGACCCTTGCATGATGGCATCCGCCATGGACGTGTTCTCGCGTTCTCGCAGATGGTCGTAGTGATTGACGAGGAGGATTCCGTTGCGAACCGCAATCCCGAAAAGCGTCACGAATCCGACCATGCTCGCGATGGAGATCACCGGCGCGGTGTATCGGTGGGCCGAGAGTCCGACGAGTGAGAGCGCGTTGCCGATCAGCGACGGGCTTTCGGTCACGAAGATCGCGACGATGCCCCCGATCAATGCCAGCGGCAAGTTGAGCATCACGAGCAGTGCGACTCGCGTCTTTCCCGTCGAGAGGTGCAGCAGAAGGAACATGAGAACCGCCACGCCCGCGCCCATGACCAGAATCGTGCGGCTCGCCGACTGCTGGGCTTCGAACTGCCCCCCATAGTGCACGGCATATCCCGCTCGCTGCACGATGGGGTCCACCTTCGCACGGACTTGGGCGACGAGTTGGCCGAGGTTGTAACCGTCGGCGACGTTGGTCGAGATGACCGCCTTGCGCTGGGCGTTCTCTCTCGCAATGAGGTTGCTGGTCTTCTCGGGACCGATGTCGGCCACCTCCCGCAATCGCACGATCGCGCCGCCCGCGCCGCGGAGTTGCAGGTCCATGATCTGGTCGATCCGCTCCCGCTCACTCTCGGCAAGACGCACCACCATCTCGTACCGGCGGACGCCGCGATTCACCTCCGCCACCGTCTCGCCGTACAACGCCTGCTGCACCTGCTGTGCGGCGGATGCGGGAGTGAGCCCCACGGCGACAAGGTCCTGCGGACGGTATCGAATCGGGAGCGAGGTGATCATGACCTCGCGATTGGCCGCCACATCGCGCGTGCCCGGGACAGACTTGATCGCCGCCTCGATCTCTTTGGCGAGTGAACGGAGGACGTTCAGGTCGTCGCCATAGACGTTGATCGCGATGGCGGCCGGAGTTCCCGACAAGACGTGGCTCAGGCGATGCTCGATGGGCTGGCCCACCATCGTGGTGATTCCGGGGATGTTGGCGATGATTCGGTCGATCTGGTCCCGGACCGAGTCCTGATCCACGCCCGGCATCATGGTCACTTCGATTTCGGAACTGCTCACCGGTTCGGCATGCTCGTCCCGCTCGGCGCGCCCGGTGCGCCGCGTCACGCTCTGCACTCCTTCGATGCTCGCGAACTGCGACTCCACCCCCGCCGCCAACCGGTTGCTTTCGATCAAGGACGTCCCCGGCGGCGCGAGCAAGAAGACCGTGAACGTCCCCTCCTTGAACGCGGGAAGAAACGAGGTGCCGAACGTGGACACCAGGAGCAGCGCTGCGGCGGTGAGCGTGCCTGCGCCGGCGAGCACCAGGCCACGATGTCGGAGACTCACGCGGAGCGCCGGCTCATATCGACGCTTGAGCCATCGCACAAGCCCGCCATCATGGTGGGCTCGGCGACTCGCCGCCGAGTTGGCGTAGACGCCCCCAAACAGCCATTTGCACAGCGCGGGGGTCACCGTGAGCGCGACGACCAGCGAGGCCATGATGGAGACGATGTACGCGATCCCCAGCGGCTGGAAAAACCGCCCTTCGAGCCCCTGAAGGAACAACAGCGGCACAAAGACCATGCAGATGATGACGGTGGCAAAGACCACCGAGGAGCGAATCTCGTTGCTGGCGGTGTAGATCACCTCGACGAGCGGCTTGCGTGCCGACGCGTTCAGCGCGGCGTTGTCCTTCAGCCGACGCAGAACGTTCTCCACGTCGATGATGGCATCATCGACCAGTTCGCCGATCGCCACCGCCAGGCCCCCCAGCGTCATCACATTGATCGACAGTCCCCACGCCCACAGGATCAGGACCGCCACGGCGAGCGAGAGCGGCAAGGCCGTGAGCGTCACGATCGTCGCCCGCACGTTGAGCAGGAACAGGATCAGGATCACCGCGACGATCACGCTCGCCTCGATCAAGACCCGCACGACGTTGTTCACGCTCCGCTCGATGAATCGCGCGGCCCGGAAGGGATCGCGGTTCAGGACCATCCCCTTTGGAATGGTCTTCTCCACTTGATCCAGGACCTGGTCGATCGCCTTGGTCATGTTGAGCGTGTTGGTCCCCGGAGTCTTCTGCACGCTGATCACGACCGCCGGCATGGCGCGATCGGCCGCCGTGCCACGCTTGGGCGCGGGCCCCAGTTGAACATCGGCGACCTGCCCGATCGTGATCGCGGCGCCCTTGTGATACCGCACGAGGGTGTTCTTGATGTCTTCCTCGCTGGTCACGCGGGCCATCTGCCGGATCGGAAGTTCCTGGCTCTCCCAGTTGGGGACATACCCCGCACTCGCGGTCGAGTGCGCGCCCTTCGCGGCCTCGACGACGTCCGAGATCGTCAGCCCGTACAAGGCCAGTTGGTCCTGCTTGACATTGATCTGATACTGCGGAAGTTCACCACCGATCGCGACGACCTGCGCCACGCCCGGCACGGCCAACAACTTGTTGCGCAAGTCAAACTCCGCGAACGATCGCAAGTCCAGCGGGCTCACCGTTCCGTCGGGGCTCGACAAGGCCATGAGCATGATCTCGCCCGTGATGCTGGTAATCGGCGTGATCTCGGCGTGGGCGTTCGGCGGGAGTGAACCACGAACCCCCGAAAGCCGCTCGCTGACGAGTTGACGTGCGCGATAGATGTCCGTTCCCCAGTCGAACTCGACCCACACGATCGACAAACTTGTCGCCGAAGCGCTCCGCACCCGCCTCGCCCCGGGCAAGCCATTCACGGACGTCTCGATCGGGAACGTGACGTTGAGTTCCACCTCGTCGGCCGCGAGCCCTCCCGCCTCGGTCATGATGACCACCGTCGGCGCGTTCAGTTCCGGAAACACGTCGACAGGCATGTCCTTGACTTTGAAGCCCGCGAACACGAGCAGCAGCCCCGCGAGCACCACGACCAGCGAGGACTGTCGGAGAGAAAACGCGATGAGCCCGGCAAGCATGTCTAGTGTCCCTCCTCGTGGAAGGTCCCGTCGGAGTGGAAGTGCCCGCCCTTCTGCGCCGTGCCGCTCGTGGCGAGCATCAACTGGAAGTTCCCGCCCACAACGACCTCATCTCCCTCCTTGACACCACTCGCGATCACCACCCAACGTCCGTCGGATACCCCCAGATCGGCGTCCATTCGAATCACCTTGTCCGGGTTGGACGGATCGCGACGGAAGATGATCGCCTGCGTCCCGTCGCGCACGACCGCCGACAGCGGGATCGCGAGTTCCTCGTCGCCTCCCGCGAGCGTCACCTCCAGATGTGCCGACACCCCCGCTCGAGCCCAACTGGCCCGCACCCGAGGGACCACCACAAGGTCGATCGTGCGTTCATCGGCATCCGCGGTGAGCCCGATCTGCAAGGTCCCCCGCATCGCCTCCTGGGCGCTCATGCTCCCACCCTGCGGCGGAACGATCGTCGCGGGCAAGCCGTCCCTCAATCGCCCGAGGTCCGACTGCAGCCCCCGGGCCCGAAATCGGACATGCTCCGGCTGCACGACGGTCACGATGTGCCCATTCTCTTCCGCCAGGCCGCCCGGCGTGATCCCGAGCGATTCCACCACGCCACGGGCGACAGCACACACCAGATATCCGCTCCCCGCCTCCAGCCCCTCGTGCGGGTCACCGCAGTTTCCGCTCAGCACCAGCAGCCCGTGCCTGGATCTCAGCGAGCGCAACTCGGCCTCGGCCTGCTTCTGCTGCGCTTGGAGTTCCGCATCCTTCTCCATGACGTCGGCGAGTTCGGCCTGGGTGGCGTTCAGCGTGGCACGGGCCTCCGTGAACTGCGCCGCGCTCCCGCCGCCCGCGACGCGCAGTTCTTCGAGTTGCTTCAGACGCTCCTGCCACAACGCCACCTTTTCCGCGAGGCTCTGCTCGTGCCTCCGGTGGGCTTCCCGCAGCGGACCCATCGAATCCACGCGAGCCTCGACGGCCGTGATCTGCTCGTGAAGGTCTCGCCAGGCCGCGGAATCCACTCGATACAGCGGCGTGCCCGGCTCCACACTCTGGTATTGGCTCACCAGGACCTCAACCCGTCCCGCCAGCGGCGTGCGATACTCCCGCCGGGCCGTGGGCGAGAGTTCGAAGCGTCCCGGGACTCGAAGCGTCTGCGCCACGTTGCGAGTCTCAACCTTCGCAAACGTGATCCCCAGATTCCGACGGACGGACGGAGGAATATCGACTCGGTTGGTGGGCATCGCCCGCCCGCGCTCGTCCGAACCCGCCCCCGTCGCATCCTCATGGGCGTGTCCATCGTCCGTCGCATGAGCGACTTCTTTCTTGTCGCATCCGATCATCGGCAGCACAACTGGCACGCACAGTGCGAGCCCGCCCGCAAGCCATGTTCTGCAAAGTCTCACCGTCGATATCTGCATGGGTATTTCCTTGCGTTGAACCATTCAGCGGCCAGGACCCTCGACCGAAGGCGAGGATGAGGGCATGACCCCAGGACGCGGAGCCCCGCTCGAACCGTTGAACTGCGTCCGGCCGGTGATTGCACGGAGATCGACCTCAACCCCCGAACGCTCCGGCCCCATGATCTCATCGAGTTCCACCACCGCCAGCGCCTCGTCACGGGCGGCCTCCACCAGCCCCACCTTCGCCTCCTGCTGACGAGTCAGACTCTCGAGCAGCACGAGCGCATGGACCTCTCCAAGTCGGGCCAACGCACGCGCGTCGCTGTACTGCGCGTCGACCAGAGGCACGACGTCCGACTCCAAGGTCCATCGCCGACGCGAAGCCGCCGCAAGCCGAACCTCGGCGGCGTGCAGCGACGCCATCGTCTGCTCGAGCGTCGCTCCGACCGCGGCTCGGGCCAGTTCGCGCTTCGCGCTGGCCTCAGCGATGCCCCGGCGGTTGGCGTTCAGGATCGGAAGGGGCAGCGAAAGCCCGAACAGCACCTGCTCGTGCGCGTCCTCTCGTCCGAGCCCGGGCCCGATATGAAGATCGGGATACTGCTTTCGAATCTCATACTCCAGAGACCTCTCGGCG
The DNA here is from genome assembly GCA_964543905.1 of uncultured Phycisphaeraceae bacterium. Lineage (GTDB taxonomy): Bacteria > Planctomycetota > Phycisphaerae > Phycisphaerales > UBA1924. The sequence goes on along the minus strand of CAZIZO010000015.1, from coordinate 53,882 downwards.
ACCTCGTGCTCCAAGATCGCCACGATCAATGCCGGATTCCGCCGCTCCAACTCTTCGAGTCCGGGAGTGGATCGCTCCGTGGATCGCATGGGCCCGACGCCCGACGAGCGGAGTTCGAGCGGAGCGCTGGGTGACAACCCCATCAGTTGTCGCAAAGCGAGTTCCGTCTCTCGAGCCCTCGTTTCCAGCACCACCAAGTCGGCCTCCTTCGTCGCCTTCTCGATGCGAAAGAGCCTCGCTTCGGCCCGGGTCATTTCGCCAGCCTGCTCCATCATGTCCACCACCGACAGGATCTGGCTGATGCGGGACACAAAGTCTCGCATGACCGCGATCTTCGCGTGGATCGCCGACCATTCGCACCAGGCTCGACGAACAGACATCCGCACCAGCCACTCGCGCTGCGCAATCCGGGCCAACTCCACCGCGTGCTCGGCGCCGGCCCGCTCCTTCTCGATTCCGAGTCGTCCGGAGATCGGGATCGTGAGCCCCACGCCGACAGACACTTTCCACGGCTCGGGCGTGCTCTCCACGATGCGCACGAGATCCACGCCGAGCGTCGGGTCTTCCCACAGCCCGGCCTCGTCCGCGCTGGCTCGGGTGACCCCGGCCCGGAGGCGAGCGAGCCGCAGTTCGGCGTTGAACACTACCGCGAGGACCTCTGCCTCTTCACGCGTGATGCCATCGGTCGGGTCAAAGAGCGTGGGAGCATCCTGGTGCTCCGTCGATCGCGCCGCGAGCGTCTGGGCAAAGAGCCGGACCTCAGGACTCTCGGGCGACCGTTCGAGAAACTCGGCGTGGTGACGGGCAAGATCGAACGGGCGGCGCTCATACGACTGGCAACCCCCAGCCGAGACAATCGACACCCCCGCGAGCCAAAGACCCACCCGCAAACCTCGCGGGCAGCGCTCCAACTCCAATGCTCGAGATCGACTCATGTCATCTCCGCACAATGGTCCATACTCGCACGCAGATGCGAGCCTTTGCATGAAATGCAGCAGTTCGCCTCTTGGCGCACGCCAGAAACGTACGGACGAAACGCGACATCGCGCTCCGCGTCGCGTTCAATGCGCCTCAGGTCCAACGCAACAACCGCTCTCGAACGAATGTTCAAAAGACGCCGTGTGGATCGCCGGACCTAGATGAGAAGACGAGTGGCCCGCAGCCCAAGAACCTGGTCACTGCCCGTGAAATCCGGAGGATGCCCACGATTCCACATGACCGGAACCGGGCGCCCAATCCATCCGAGCACCATCGCGATGCCGCGAGGAGACATGGGCGATCGATGATCCGGCTGGTCCAATCGTGGAGGATTGGGAGCATGCGGAGCGCCCGGAACAGGAACGTGCACATGGCAGCGACAGCCAGTCTCCGGGTGCTGCGCTTCGCTCCGCCCGCACAACTCGTCGTCCACATCGCCAACATGCCCGCCCATCGAATCGCAAGCGGATGCCTCGCCACGCCCGCACGCGACGATCCCGCCCAACGGGTGGGGAGCATCATGCGGAAGTTGGAGACAGAGCGCCCGTCCGGGAGCCAACACGATCAGGACCTGCAGCACGAGCAGGAGAACGGCGGCGGATCTGGCCATCACGGAGGGCATGCGTACGGGAGTATCGGTTTTTCATGATAGGCTCCTCCAGCCCCAGCGGCGACGGCCGCCCCTCGCGCTTCACGCGGAGCACGCGCCGGCACTATTGAGAGCGCCAGGCTCCTCCGCCGTTCCACACCTCGCCGCGCGGGAAGCCGGACGCGTGACGAGGGCACCGGGACGCCCTGCAATCCGCACACGAGGGCTCGTGACTCAACCCGAGAACAAAACGCCCGCCGGATCGAACCGAAGCGGGCGAGCAGGAGCGAGAAGTTCAGATCGAGAGGATGAGCAACCCGGAATCAGCAACCGGCTTCAAAGCGCTGAAGGTAATAGAGCAAGTCGTCGATCGTCACGCCGCCGTCAAGCGTGCCGGTGCCCGTGCCATCGTCCACGTCCGCGGCGAGGATGCCGCTCTCAAAGATGAAGAGGTAGTACAACAGGTCGTCGATCGTCACGCCGCCGTCGGGTGTACCGGAGAAAGTGCCATCGTCGACGTCGGCCACACACCGCACAGGGGCGAGGAGGACTCGCATGTCGTCGGCGAGGAAGATGGGCCCCCAATCCTGGCAGGTGGGTGGGCGTGAGTCATAATGCACAACCACGCTGTCGAAGGGCGTGGCAAGGTCGATGCTCAGCGTGCCGGTGGGCCAAGTGCCGGGCTGGGGCGCGGTGGTGGTCGCGGTCCCGACCTCGACTCCGGCACTCAACGCCGTCACGCGCATCGTCGCGGAGTTGTCACACCCGTTCTCGGCGGGTGAGTAGAGGATGGAGAAACTCGTGATGGGGCTGGAGAATGAAACAAGCAGGTCGGCGGCAAAGACGCTGTTGGGATACACGCAGAGCCCACCAAAGCCCACGGGCGTGAATCCGAGCGAGTTGGCGGGCTGAATGGAAAACCCGCCGCCGGTGGCCGAGAGATTCGCGGTAAGTCCGTTGACCGTGATGCTCTGCGGGAGCGACATGTGGACTTGCGCATTGTCAAAGTCGAAGAGCACAAGCGAAGGATCGGGCACAAAGTTCGCGACGAGTGTCGTCGTGCCGGTGGCGCTAAAGGTGTACGTCGGGTCGTTGCTAACGGGGAAGCCCTGCTCCGTCCACTCGGAGAAGATGTAGCCGAACGTGGGCGAGGCGGTGACGGTGACGGACGTCCCGGTGTTGTACACGCCATCACCCGTGGTGGTGCCCGCCCCCTGGGGAAAGACGCTGGTGGAAATCGTGTAGGCCGGGACAAAGTTGGCGCGGAGCGTCCGAGGGCCCGAGACGGTGAACGAGTAGGTGCGTGATGAGGTCAGATGGGTCGTGCCCTCCGTCCAGTCGAAAAAGCCCCAGCCGGCATTCGGCGTGGCGTGCAGAACGGCCAGCGACCCTGGCGCATAACTCCCCGCGCCCGTGGTGGTGCCCGCGCTCGCCGGGTTCGCCGTGGCGGCGATCGTGACGGTCGCTCCACCCGCCGCACGAAGCAGCAGCGCACGCCCCTCACCCAGCGATCGGAAAGTGTGCAGTCCACGAACAAACTGGTACGTGTGCCCCGTGCCGCCCGTGCCCTGCGCCCAGTTCCACGGCACATAGGCCTGATGCGTCAGCCCGATGATCGCCACAAACCATCGCACGTTGGAGGCGTCGTTGGCGGCGAGGGTGACGGGGCTCGTCAGGTCGAGCGAGTAGTGACTGATCCCCCCGGGACCCGCGGTCGTGGTGTACGACGTGGTGTCGAACCGGCGCTCGGGCTGCACGGTGTGATCGCCGCCGTAATAAAAAACCCCCAATGGCTGATAGGCGATGGTGTTCGGGTCTTGACGCCAGAACTCGATCCGGAAGCCCAGTTCGCAAGCCCCTGTCCCCCACCACTCCATATGGTCGATGGTCGCGGCGGAGGTGAGCGTGAAATCCGCCCAGCAGACGGCGTCGCTGTCCAGGTCATTCCCGTTCGGCCCCGGGTCTTGCCAGAGTTGCGACGAGCGGGAGACGCCGCCTCCGCTGACCGGGGTTTGGTTGACCAGCACAGTCTGCGCGAGCGCGGGGGTGCATCCACAGAGCCACATCAGAACACAGGTGAGCAGAGACTTCATTCGAAGAACTCCAAAGGAACCAGCACCCCGAGGAAACGAACACACCGACACCATCGACGTCGCGGCATCAACACCCGCCCTCGAAGCGGAACAGGAAGTAGAGCAGGTCGTCGATCGTCACCCCGCCGTCGGGAACACCCGTGAAGGTGCCATTGTCCACGTCGGCGGCGAGGCTTCCTTCTTCGAAAAGAAACAGGTAGTACAAGAGGTCGTCAATCGTCACGCCGCCGTCGGGTGTGCCCGAGCCTGTCCCGTCGTCCACGTCGGCGACGCAACCCGGCGTCGTGATCGGCTGCAGCCCGCGGACGACAAAGCCGCGCTGCGAACCGTTGTGCACACCCTGTCCGGCAAGCGCCGTGCGGTCCGAGCCGATGGCGTAGCACGCCTGGAGCGTCCAGCCGGTCATGTTGACGCCGTGCGCCGACAGATACGACGCGAGATCGACCATCCCCGTGCCCTGGGTCCAAAGAAAAGCGCCGCCCGAATCGGAGCCCGCGATCACCGAGCCATCGGCGCTGATAGCGAGCGCCTCGGGCGCGGATCGCCCGGCAATCGTGCCGAGGTCGTGCATGCCGCCATCGATCGTCCATCGAAAGGCACGCGATCCCATGCTGGAATCCGAGAGGCCGACGATCGTGTTCCCGTCCGCGCTGATCGCGTTTGCCTCCGAGGTCACGCCACCGGGCAGGAACCCGAGGGGCTGCATCCCGCCCCCGGTCCATCGCACGGCCTGATAGGCACTGCCCATTCCGCTCACGCCCGCGCCAATGCTGCCGTCCCGGTTGAGGGCGTAGATCGCCGCACTCGTGTCGCTTCCAAGCGAGCCAAGGTTGACCATGCCCGTGGCACTGGTCCAGCGAAAGGCGAGTCCGACGCCCCCATACGTCACACCGCCCGCAACCACTTGCCCGTCGCCGCTGATGGCAAAGGCGTAGACGACCGTCTGCCCAGGAAGCGTGCCGAGGTCTTGCATGCCCCCCGTCGTGGTCCAGAGGAAGGCGTGCGCCCCTCCCGACACGATGCTCCCACCGGCCACGGAGTTTCCATCGTCGCTCATCGCGAAGGCAATCGAGCGAATTCCGCCCGGCACGGTGTTCAGGTTCTGCAGTCCCGAAGGCGTCCACCGCACCGCGCGAATGAGCCCTCCGGACAGTGTGCCCATCCCAGCCGCGGCGGAGCCATCATGGTTCACGGCATAGGCGCTCGTTCGTTGCGAGGTTCCCAGAACCCCGATATCCACAATGGACTGCCCGAAGGCCATGCCCACGATCCCCGACACGCCCGCGAGTGCAAGTCCCAGGTCTGTCCTTCGCATGTGTGCTCCCGTCACCCCCTGTCCAGAGGAAAAGGGCAGAACCATGCCTGAAAATACGCTCAACTCAACAAAAAGATGACAAGAGAGTCAGAATATCAGCCAAATGAGACGGGGTCTCAGTTGCAACGTCGTGCCGGAGAAATCGCCACGGCCCCAAAGGGCCCTTCCCAGCACATCGACGAGCCTGTGCCGAGCGTCCGGTACCTTTGGAGAACTCGCCGAATGCTTCGAACGATGGGCCTCGTCCCCTCGGCACGATCACGCCGGCACACGACCACGAGTCGATCGACATCGCTTCGCCCTTTGCGGTACGATCCCTCTCGCTCATGACGCGGCGAGGCCGCCCGCGTGAAAACCAGGCGGAAGCCCGCGAGCGCTCGTGAATCTCATGTCCGCTGGCAAGGAAGCCCCGCAACACGTCCACCCATGACCTCCACGCCCACCCAGGAACTTACCCGACGTGCAGCGCAGGGCGACGAACGCGCGTGGCGCACGCTCGTGGACCGCTACGAGCGATTGGTCTATTCCGTCCCTCGCAAGTACGGCATCGGCGATGACGGGTGCGCGGACATCTTCCAGCAAGTCTTCGTCAAACTGCACCGGAGTATCCATCGTTTAGGCGATCATCCGGACCTCGCGAGGTGGCTCTTAACCACGACCTATCGAGAGTGCTGGCGGTTGGGCCGTGATCGAAAGAAGCGTCAGGGCGTCGCGATCGACGAAGGCATGTTCGCCTCCAATCCCGACATGGATGCACTGGAAACCTTGGAGCGGCAGCACGCGGTGCGACGGGCGCTCCAAGAACTGGGTGGACGATGCGAACGCCTGCTGACGGCCTTGTTCCTGACCCCCACCACCGTCGATTACGCCACACTTGCCAGGGACCTTGACATGCCCGAGGGGAGCATCGGCCCCACACGGAACCGTTGCCTCACCAAACTCGCGGAGATTTTGAAGCGAGTTCGCTCGACAGGCGAGTGAGGTGTATTTCACACGCTCGTCAGCGCCTTCTTTGGGAGAACGGGCGAAAAGGAATGGACGACGAAATGGAACGGCAGGAGTTACAAGACCTTGCGATCAGACTGGCCTTGGGCGAGATCGATCCCAGAGACCACGAGAAGACCCGCGCCCTCCTCGCACGCGATGCGGAGGTGGCGGAGTTGGAGCGGCTCGTTCGGGAAGCGGTAGAGTCGATGCGGACCGACCAATCGGTGAGCGCCCCCTTGCACGTCCGTGAGGCTGCGAAGCGTTTGATGTCGGGGCCCGCCGCTCGCGCCGATTGGATCCGTGAACTGACCAAGGTCGTCTCGGCATGGATCCCCAGCCCCACGCTGGACGGCATGCCCGGATATCGCGGACCTGGGGATGATGGTCTCGCCGAGTATTCATCGGACGCCGGTCGGGTGCACCTCATGGTCTCGCCTCCCGAGGAGGGAGATCCGCGCTGGCGGGTGCGAGGGGTGATCGATTCGAACCGCGGCCCGGCAACCGAGGTCGCATTCGTTCGGACGGATGGTGATCGTGGCGTGGCGGGGCATGCGCGTGTTGAACCGGACGGGAAGTTCCGCGTCGATGTCGCCCGGGGCGTCTTTGATGTGTACGTCCGGCTGGGTGACGCCGCGTTGGAGATCAAGGAACTTCGTATCGGATGACCTCGGATGTCCCCATCGCAAGGTGGATTGACGACCTCGACGGCATGTCGCCCGGCGGGGAATCGGCGTGGGTGCGAGCGCACAAGAACGCCTCCGAGGTGTTACGACTGCTGTGCGAGCATGTCGAGCGTCTGGTCATTGGCGACCTCGCCCGCGCGAGTGTGCTGAGCGAGAAGTTGATTCGGCTCGCGGATGCGTCCGGCGATCCGGCCTCGCGGTCGGCGTCGAGACGCATCCGGGCCCAAACACTCGCGTACGCGAACCGCCTCGAAGAGGCACTCCTGCTCCTGGGCGAGGCGAGCGCCGTGCTCGGGAATGGGTCCGCGTCATTGGAGGCGGCGCGCGTGCAACTCGCCACGCTGCACTCCCTCGCCAGGTTGGGTCGGCACGCCGAGGGCATCGCCGCCGGTGTGCGTGCCCGAGAGGCGTTCCAACTTCTTGGCGAGCCCGTCCAAGCGGCACGCGCCGAGATCAACATCGGCGCGGTGGAGCGGATGCGCGGGGAGCCCCACCGGGCGATCGAGGCATTTGGGCGAGCGCGAGGCGCCTTGTCGAACGAACCCGTCCTTCGGGCTCAGTTGGAAAGCAACTGCGCCGAGGCGCTCCTCGATATTGGACGATTCGACGAGGCAGGCCGAGCGTTTCGTGCATCGCTGCGCTCGTTCGAGGCGGCCGGACTGGACCGGGCGGCGGCGATCGTCGAGGGAAACCTCGCGGACTTGTTCGCTCGACAAGGCATGCTGGAGTTGGCGCTGCAACACTTCGAGCACGCTCGGCAGCGGTACGGATTGCTCGACGCACCGGGCGATGCCGCGAGGCTGGGCGTGGAGCACGCGGAGGCGCTGGCCGCCACCGGCCTCCGCGAGGAGGCGATCGAAACCTACACACGATCGCTCGACGTGCTCCGCGAGCACAAGATGACCTGGGAAGTCCTCCGGGGCGAACTCGGTTTGGGGCGAGCGCTCGTTGAACTTGGGCGATGGGACGAAGCCGAGAAGGCCCTCACGCGTGCGGCGACGAGCGCCGAGGCGCTCGGCAATCGCATGGCGCTTGCACGCTCGCTCAAAGTCATGGCGATGGCGCGGCATCGGCGCGGAGACGCCGACGGCGCCAGGACGCTCCTGCTCCGGGCCGAGTCCCTCCTTCGTGACCTCCCGGTGGAGCACCTGCGCGTCCGACTGAGTCTGGCGAAACTCGATGGCCGGGAGGACTCGACACGCCGCAACGAGGCGCTGGATGCCGTCGTGCACGATGCCAGGAAACTCGGCGTGCCGCCCCTCCTCGAAGACGCGTTGCGTGTTCGAGCGCGATGTCGGAGAGCATGCGGACGATTCGACGAGGCCATTGACGATTATGAGTCAGCGCTCGAGCAAGCGGAGCGTACGCGAGGCATGCTGCACGCGGATCGATTTCGCGCCGCCTTCGCCGGTGATCGCCACGACCTGTACGAAGAGTGCATCGGGGCGGTGCTCGACCGTGGCGCCGCGACCGCTCTCTCGCAAGCCTTCTCGTTGGTCGAGCGAGGCAAAGGGCGCGCGCTCCTCGATCTCTTGCAGGATCGCTCGCGTGCGACGTCTCCAGATGGCGAAGGCGACACCCAGGGAGATCGCGCGATGCTCTCCCAACTTGCAGCCATAAGGAGCGAACTCAACGCGCTCTACAGTGATCTCGACGCGATCGGTCGTTCGCCAGGCCCAACTCAGGCCTCGGCAAACCTTGAACCCTGGACCGGACAACTCGTCGAACGCGAGCGGGAAATCCATCATCTCGAGCGCCGGATTGCCGCATCTCGCCCCCAGTTGATCGCCGGGGCTTCGTCGATCGACATGGCCAGCGCCATGGCCATGCTCGGCCCGGACACCTCGCTGCTGGAGTACTTCGGCGAGGCCGGCATGCTGAGCGTGCTCGCCTGCGACGGGCGCGGACGGTCGAGCGTGTGTCGCGGCGTGTGCTCGATCGACGAGGTCCGCGACGCGATGGAAGACCTGCACCTTGAGGTCGCCCGATCTACGCACTCCGGCGTCCAGAGCCGTGGACGCGACGTCCGTATGCACCTGGAGCGGCTTCGCGTGCTGCTGCTCGATCCGGTGGAGGAGTGGTTGTTCGGCTCCGGGTCGCTCGTCGTGGTCCCGACGGGCGTGCTGCACGCGGTGCCCTTCCATGCGATGTTGAACGAAGAGATCCCGTTGTGCGCGAGATTCCGTGTCGCGCACGTTCCCAGCGCGAGCGTGCTGGCGCAACTCCGGTTGCGGTCGCGGAGCAAGGTGACGGGAGCCTCGTTGGTGGTGGGTGTCTCGGACGCGATGTCGCCTCAGTCCGAAGAGGAGGCGCGGGCCATCGCTCGCGTGCTGCCCGACTGCACATTGCTGCTCGGTGCGGAAGCAACACGCACGCGAGTCCTCGAGGCCTGCCGCGGGAAAAAACTCATTCATATGGCCACGCACGGGCGATTCGTCGCAAAGAACCCGGCCGATTCCGGCGTTCGCCTGGCGGACGGTTGGCTGACCGCCTTTGATGCCCATGAGATGTGCCTTGATGGAGCGCACGTGACGCTCAGCGCGTGTGATACCGGACGTGTGCTCTCATCCCCAGCCGATGAAGCCTGGGGCTTGGTCCGGGGTTTGCTGGCTGGTGGGGCCGGCTCACTCCTTTTGAGCCTCTGGGCCTTGAATGACACCTCGGCATCGGAGATGATGTCGGAGTGTTATGCGTCTTGCCTCGCGGGCCTTGATGGATTCCATCTCGCCGAGGCCCTCCGGCGCGTGGTGATGAAGAAGGCATCCGCGGGCCTCAACCCGCTGCTTTGGGCTCCCTTTGTCTTTGTAGGTGCACCATGAGAGATTGGCGACGAGTGACGGTTGGCATCGTGTGTGCAGCAACGCTCGCCACGTTCACGGGCGCTCCAGCCTCCGCGCAGACGGGCGACCCCGGCGCACGCATCCCGCGCCGATTCCTCGTTCGCGTCGCGCCGGGCGAAGCGATCGACGGCGTTCTCGTCACGCACAACGCCTCCCTCATCACCACGGTCGCACAGACCCCTTGGCACGTCATCGAATCGGACGGCTTGCTCGACGACGACGAGCAGGAACTCGAACTCATGGACGACGGCCGGCTCGAGTTTGTGGAGCCCGATCGCGTGCACGGCACGGCCGAGGGCACGACACAGAGTTTCTTCCCAGGCTCCACGGCCTTGCAGTACGCCGATCAGCCTGCGACGTCGCAGATCGCCCTCTCGAGCGCCCGGGCGTTCTCGAGCGGGCTGGGCGTGGTGGTTGCCGTCCTCGATACCGGGGTTTCGGCGCATGCGAGTTTCGCCGATCGCCTTCGGGCCGATGGATTCAACTTCATCGATCAGAACAGCGATACGAGCGACTCGCCCAATGGACTCGATGACAACGGCAACAACCTCGTGGACGAAAAGGCCGGGCACGGCACGCTGGTCGCGGGGCTGATCGCCCTCGTCGCGCCCGACGCCCAGATCCTCCCCGTCAAGGTCCTCAACAGCGACGGATCCGGCTCGACCTCTTCCGTGGCTGCCGGCATCCGATACGCGATGGACCACGGCGCGGACGTGATCAACCTGAGCCTGATCTGCCCCTTCGAGTCCGAACTGGTGAACGAAGCCATCGAAGACGCCATCCACGCGGGCGTGGTGGTGGTCGCGGGGATGCCCAACAACGGCGCCCGCTCGGAAGTGTGGCCCGCCTCTCGCGATGGGGTGCTCTCGGTCACGGCGGTCGATGCCAGCGATCATCTCGCGCCCTTCAGCGATCGCAACCGCTACGTGAAGTTGTGCGCCCCGGGGGTGGACATCCACAGCACCATGCCCAACGACGAGTTCGGGCAGGGGGATGGCACGAGTTTCGCCACGGCCTGGGTCTCCGGTGCCGCGGCTCTGGTTCGAGCGCGGACGACCTTCCCAGCCTCCGGTCCGGTCGCCCGCCAACTGCTCCTCGACAGCGCTGTACCAATCGATCACCTCAATCCGACCTTCGCGGGCCAGATCGGAAGACGACTCGACATCCTCGCGGCCGTCACCGCGACCTGTCGCGCCGATCTCGACGACGGCACGGGCTTGGGCACGCCGGACGGTGGCGTCACGGTCGATGACCTCCTCTACTTCCTGCACGCGTTCGAGCAGGGCGTCGGCGCCGCCGATGTGGACGACGGCACTGGCACCGGCACGCCGGACGGCGGCGTCACCATCGACGACCTCTTGTACTTCCTCGCTCGTTTCGAGTACGGGTGCTGAGGCGTACCCGGAGCGACGGACTTCGTGTAGTCCAAGCCCGTGACGCGCAGGCCCGATCGGCATGAGAACGCACAAATGTGCTGGCGGTGTGTATTTCTTGGCTGGCCACTCTCCTTTCCCTTCATCGGGGGACGGGAGGTGCTTCATGCGATTCGACTGGCGTCGGCGGTCTCGGATCTTCAAACTCGGCGTGCTCGCGGCCTCTCTTGGTGCCGCCGCCGTGGGGCTCATGGGCGGCATGCGCCTCGTGGACCCCAACTACGCGATCTTTGCGTACAACGACCTGGGCATGCACTGCATGCAGCAGGACTTCTCGCAGATGATGATCCTCCCGCCGTACAACACCCTGCACGCGCAGGTGATCCGGCGCGGCGTAGAGCCAGAGATCATCGAGCAAGACGCCCGCGTTTCGTTTGTTCTTCCCACGAACACCCATTCTTCCGATAAGTGCAACTTCTGGACCTACGCCCCGCAACTGCTCGGCATGAATCTTGCCCCCGACGTCGGCGTCACGGGCACCGCCATGGCAGGCAACATGGTCTATGACCCGCTGCGACGCGACCACAAGGCCGTCGGCATTCCCGTCACGCCCATCGACGACTCGGGAAAGGAGAATCCGTACCCCCTCGCGCATGTCCAGGCCACGGTGCGCGGGCAAGTCGTGGCCGAGACGCAGGCGGTCGTTCCCGTGTCGTGGGAGATGAGTTGCAATCTCTGCCACAACACCCCGGGCCTCTCGATGGCGACGGACATCCTCCGCAAGCACGACCGACTCCACAACACGACGCTCGAACTCCACCAGCCGGTGCTGTGCGCGAGTTGCCATGCCGACAACGCCCTGGGCGCACCGGGGCAACCGGGCGTGTCGTCCCTCTCCTCGGCGATGCACCTCTCGCACGCGCCACGCATGGCGCAGGCGAACCTTGAGAACTCCTGCTACGCCTGCCATCCGGGCGTGCGAACCAACTGCCAGCGCGACGCCCACGCGGTGGCGGGGATCACGTGCACCACCTGCCACACCAGCATGGAAGCGGTTGGCAATCCCGCCCGTCGCCCCTGGCTTGATCAGCCCCGCTGCGACCAATGCCACCATCGTCCGGGCGCCGAGTATGAACAGCCCGGCACGCTGTTCCGCAACTCGGTCGGGCATGGCGGCGTGCAATGCATGACCTGCCACGGCAGCCCCCACGCCGTCGGGGTCGCACGCACCCCGGCCGACAACCTCCAGGCCCGGCGATTGCAGGGACACGCGGGCCCCATCGACACCTGCACGGTCTGCCACACGGTCCAGCCGAGCGAGGCCTTCTTCCATCGGCGCGAGCACTAATCCAGGAGCATGAGCATGTACAAGATCCGCACCAGCACCATCGCGCTCTTGACGTTGCCGCTGATCGCGGGCGTCGCCACGGTCCACGCCATCGACCGCTACACCGTCACGACGCTCCCATCCGCCGCCGGCTTTGGCAACGCGTGGACGATCGACGCCGCCGGCGCCATCGGAGGCACGAGCGTCGACGAGCACGCCAACTTCCGGGGCATGCGTTGGAGCACCTCACCGACCAGCGCCGTCACCTTCGCCTCCCCGCCCGGGTTCGCGCAGGCCGTCGTCTTCGCCTCCGACGCACTCGGGCGGTGGATCGGCGCCGCCTACAACCTGGGCGATCCCGAGGGCGCGTCGGCGTTCTATGTGCTCGGCACCTCGACCGTGGAGTTCGACGCCTTCCTCCCGCGAGGAGCCAACGCCGCCGGCACGATCGTTGGCTCCAAGCCCGTCACCAACTCCAGCGGCCTCGTTTTCGAGCAGCCTTGCATCAATGAGAACGAATCCACCCGCCTCCTCCCCACGCTCGGCGGCTCGTCGGGGATGGCCTATGACGTGGACGACGCCGGGCGAGTCGTCGGGAGCGCCATGGACGCCCAGCAGCGCCTCCGGCCCTGCGTGTGGATCAACAATCTTCCCCGCGACCTGGGAACCCTCGGCGGGCTTCGCGGGCAAGCCGTCGCCATCAACGCCCACGGCGCCATCGTCGGCGCGTCGCAACTCGCCAGCGGCTTGTGGCATGCGACGATCTGGCAGATCGATGCCGCCGGCAATATCACCTCTCGTGCCGATCTTGGTGCCCTCCGCACCACCACCAGTTTCGCATGGGACATCAACGACCTCGGCGACGTTGTGGGCACCTCCGACTTCCGGGCTACGTTGTGGCGTTCCGGACAAATGCTGGACCTGAACTCGGCGATCGAGCCGTCCTCGCCGTGGCGTCTCGATGTCGCGTCGGTCATCTCGAATCAGGGTCGCATTGCCGGGTGGGGGCTCCGAACTGGTCAGCCCCTCGCCTTCGTCCTCGATCGCCATTGCACCGCCGACCTGGACGACGGCACGGGCACGGGCACGCCCGACGGCGGCGTCACGATCGACGACCTGCTGTTCTACCTCGTCGTCTTTGAGCAGGGTGTGACCCGGGCCGATCTCGACGACGGCACGGGCACAGGCACGCCCGACGGCGGCGTCACGATCGACGACCTCTTGTACTTCCTGGTTCGTTTCGAGGCGGGGTGCTGACCCCGCCTCGTTCCCGATGGACGCCCACCGCCAGCCTCAACCTACGCCAGATCGAATCGATCCAAGTTCATCACCTTCGTCCAGGCCGCCACGAAATCGTGCACGAACTTCTCTTTCGCGTCCGAGGAGGCGTACACCTCCGAGATTGCTCGAAGTTGGGCGTTGGACCCAAAGACCAGGTCAACGCGTGTGGCCGTCCAACGCGCCTTCCCCGACTTGCGATCACGTCCCTCAAAGCGCTGCGCCTCGGGCGTCGAAGGCTTCCACTCCGTCCCCATGTCGAGCAGGTGGACGAAAAAGTCATTCGACAGCACGCCCGGCCTGGTGGTCAGCACGCCGTGCGCACTGGCGTCGGCGTTGGTCCCCAGAACGCGCATCCCCCCGACGAGGACGGTCATCTCCGGCGCGGTCAGCGTGAGCAACTGCGCTTTGTCGACCAGCAGCGCTTCGCTCGGCATGGTGTACATGCCCTTGAGGTAGTTGCGGAAGCCATCCGCGATTGGTTCGAGCACGGCAAAGGACGCCGCGTCGGTCTGCTCCTGGGTCGCGTCCACGCGTCCCGGCGAGAAGGGCACGGCCACCTCGACCCCGGCGGCGCGGGCCGCCTGCTCGATCGCGGCGCATCCGCCCAGCACGATCAGGTCCGCAAGGGAGACCTTGCGCCCCCCCGTCGCGGCACGATTGAAGGACGATTGCACCGCCTCGAGCGCCGAGAGCACCTTGGCGAGTTGCGTGGGGCGATTGACCACCCACGTCTTCTGCGGGAAGAGTCGAACTCGCGCACCATTCGCGCCGCCCCGCATGTCGGATCCTCGGAACGTGGACGCCGACGCCCACGCCGTCGAGACCAACTCCGACACACTCAACCCCGTCGCCAGAATCTTCTTCTTCAACTCGGCAACGTCGCTCGGGGTCACGAGCGGGTGATCCACCTCCGGCAACGGGTCTTGCCAGAGCAACGCCTCCTTGGGCACCTCCGGGCCCAGATACCTCGCCCGCGGGCCCATGTCCCGGTGCGTGAGTTTGAACCACGCCCGCGCGAACGCGTCCGCAAACTCGTCCGGGTTCTGCATGAACCGCCGGGATATCTTCTCGTACGCCGGATCAAATCGAAGCGACAGGTCCGTCGTCAGCATCGTCGGACGGTGCTTCTTGGACGGTTCGTGCGCGTCGGGGATGATCGCTTCGGCATCCTTGGCAACCCACTGGTGCGCGCCGGCGGGGCTCTTGGTGAGTTCCCACTCGTGCTTGAAGAGCAGCGTGAAGTAGTCGTTGCTCCACTTCGTCGGGGTCGTCGTCCACGTCACTTCCAGCCCGCTGGTGATCGTGTCCCCCCCCTTGCCGCTCTTGTAGGCGCTCTTCCACCCCAGCCCCTGCTCCTCCAGTCCCGCGGCCTCGGGCTCGGGGCCCAGGAGTTTCGCGTCCCCGGCGCCGTGGCATTTCCCAAACGTGTGCCCACCCGCGATGAGCGCCACCGTCTCCTCGTCGTTCATCGCCATGCGCGCGAAGGTCTCGCGGATGTCGCGGGCCGCCGCGATGGGGTCTGGGTTGCCGTCCGGGCCTTCAGGATTGACATAGATCAGCCCCATCTGCACGGCGGCGAGCGGGTTCTCGAGGTTGCGTTCGCCCGAGTATCGGCTGTTCGGCTTGTCGCTCGTGGCGAGCCACGCCCTCTCCGCGCCCCAATACACGTCCTGATCCGGCTCCCACACGTCGGCCCGTCCGCCCGCAAATCCAAAGGTCTTGAACCCCATCGTCTCCAGCGCCACGTTCCCCGCCAGGATCATCAGGTCCGCCCACGAGATCTTCCGCCCATACTTCTGCTTGATGGGCCAGAGCAGGCGCCGTGCCCGATCGAGATTGACGTTGTCGGGCCAACTGTTCAGCGGCGCGAAGCGCTGCTGCCCGCGACCCCCGCCGCCTCGCCCGTCCCCGGTGCGATAGGTGCCCGCGCTGTGCCACGCCATGCGAACGAACAGCGGGCCGTAATGCCCGAAGTCGGCCGGCCACCAGTCCTGCGAATCCGTCATGAGCGCGGCGAGGTCCTTCTTGAGCGCCGCGTAATCGAGACTCTGAAACTCCTTCGCGTAGTCGAACTCGCCGCCGAACGGGTCCGACTTCGTCGAGTGCTGGTGCAGCATCTCGAGTTTGAGCGCGTTCGGCCACCAATCCCGGTTCGTCGGCCCCACGCCCGTGCGACCCTGGTGGAATGGACATTGAGATTCGCCGGCCATGTGTTGCTCCTCTGCTTTTCGCGTGTACTTGGAACGGGTTACGCGTCGAGCGGCGACGTGCTGGTCGCCAAACATCCCGGGCACGTGCCCCAATAGATCACTTCCGCTTCTTCGATCCGAAATCCCGCAGCATCCGAGGCGGTCAGGCAAGGCGATGTGCCCACGGCGCAATCGACGTCCACGACCTTCCCACACATCCGACATATGAGATGATGATGGTTGTCGCCCACCCGATCCTCATACCTCGCGACCGACCCCGCGGGCTGAATTCGCCGCACAAGCCCCTTTTCGCTCAACACGCCCAACGCGTCGTAGACCGCTTGCTTCGAGATGGACCCGATCTCGCCGCGCACCCCTTCGGCAATCTCATCTGCCGTGCCATGTGGGCATCGGGAAACCACCCGCATGACGGCAAGGCGCTGCGCGGTCACCTGCAGGCCGTGCTCTCGAAGGGCTTGTGCGTGGTCGTGCTCCACTCTCCATGCTATCACAGAACTAGACTAAGTCAAATACTTGATGCAATCTATATGTGACAGGACCATATCCAACGCGACATCCACGCCAAGCGACACTCGGTGAGGGAAACCCCAACAACAGCGTTTGCACAACTCCCAATCGACTGTACGTTTGGTCCAGCCCCTCAATGTGGGCGTGCATGAAGGCGTGCCGACCCCCGCTCGCTGAACACACTCCAGTAGGTTGTCGATAGGGACTTCCTGATCCGCACGGAACAACCGTCATGCGGGGCGCAACGTTCCATGTCGGTGGTCCTTGCTCCACATTGAGAGGATGGACTCGGCTGATCCATCCGGACGTGCCCGAGCGACTCTCCCCCTGCGCCCGCGCCACCGCGGCGACTCCCCCGCACGCACTCCTAAACTCGCCGCATGCCCCCTTTGCCGATGCCCTCGTCCTCCACTCCGCCCGACTTCCTCGCCGAACTCAAATGGCGCAACCTGCTCGCGCAGTGCACCGACGAGCAAGGGCTTGCCGCGCACCTTGCCTCCGGCCTCGCCAACGCCCAACCCCGCCGCGCCTACATCGGCTTTGACCCCACCAGCGACTCCCTCACCGTCGGCAACCTCGTCCCCATCATGCTCCTCATCCGCTTCCAAGAGGCGGGGCACATCCCTGTCGTCATCATGGGCGGCGGCACCGGGCTCATCGGGGACCCCAGTGGCAAGAGTGCCGAACGCCAACTCAATACTGTGGACAAGGTCGCCGCCAACGTCGAGAGCCAGCGGAAGATCTTCGATCGCGTGTGGTCGAACGCGGCCGGACTGATCGGCCGAGACTTCGCCCCGCCGCAGATTCGAAACAACCTCGAATGGCTTGGCAAGATCTCCTACTTGGAAGCCCTTCGGGACATCGGCAAGTTCTTCTCCGTCAACGTCATGATCCAGAAGGACTCCGTCCGCGAACGCCTCCACAACCGCGACCAGGGCATCTCCTACACCGAGTTCTCCTACATGATCCTCCAGGCCTACGACTTCGCCTACCTCTACGAAAAGCACGGCGTCACGCTCCAGATGGGCGCGACCGACCAATGGGGCAACATCGTCGGCGGGCTTGATCTCATCCGCTCCAAGTCCGCCGCGGGGCAGATGGGCGAAGCCACCCACGCCACGACCGCGAATGCCGCCGGCATCGGCACGTACGCGAAGTCGGGCGACTTCCTCGTAGACACCACCGCGCCCGCGCCAGAGGAGAATGCCAAGTCCCACAAGGCCTTCGGCCTCACCACCCCACTCATCACCAAAGCCGACGGCACCAAGTTCGGCAAGACCGAGTCCGGTGCCGTCTGGCTCTCCCCCGATCGCACCAGCCCCTACGCCTTTTACCAGTTCTGGCTCAACGCCGCCGACGCCGACATCCCCAAGTTCATCCGCACCTACACGCTCTGGTCGCGTGAGGAGACCGAGGCGATCATCGCCGCGCATGAAAAAGACCCCGGCACGCGCGAGGCCCACCGCAAACTCGCGAGACACATGACGCACCTCCTGCACGGCGAAGCCGAGGCCGCCCACGCCGAGAACGCCGCCAAGGCCCTCTTCTCCGGCGAACTCGCGGGCCTCAGCGAGATCACCTTCATCGAAGTCATGGCCAGCGTCCCCCATAGCGAACATCATCGGAGCACCCTCGCCGCGGGCGTCCCATTCCTCGATCTCCTCCTCACGACCAAACTCGCCTCGTCCAAGCGCGAGGCCCGCGAGTTCCTCGAGAACGGCTCGGTCAGCGTCAACGGCCGCAAGGTCGGGCTCGACGAGAAGGCCACCATCAACGACCTCCTCCACAACCGCTACATGGCCATCCGACGCGGCAAGAAGAACTGGCACTTGGCAAAGTGGCTCTGAGTTTCGTTGCCCGAGGCGAATCCAAACCTCCGCGTGCGCCCGAAATCCGTCGTACAGTGCGCCCTCCCAGGAGCCTCCATGCGCCCGATCCTCTTGCCCCTCATCCTCGCCTCCACAGCCTTGGCCCAGACCAGCGACTTCAAATCGACCAGCGAAGCCGCACAGCGCCGCGCGCAGGAAGCCGCCGAGGGACGTTCCGTCAAGGCGGCGTTCTCCATGTACGGCGAACACAACTTCTCGTCCGACTTCAAGGACTCGACCGGCAGCGTCAGCGTCACTCGCCTCTTTGGCGACCTCGGCGTGGATATCCCCATCTCCACCGACGGCTCGCTCAACCTCCGCGTCGGGTCGGAGTACGAAACGTACGACTTCCAAGACGCCACCGCCTTCGCCGCCGGATTCTCCGAGCCCTGGGACCGCGTCCTCCGATACCGCTTCGACGCCGGGTACTCCCAGTCCATCAACGAAAAGTGGCGGTGGTTCGTCGGCGGCGACGTGCAATCCGCCGGCGAGGTCGGCGCTGAATGGAATAAAACCATCACTTTCGGCGGGCGCGGCGGTGTGAGTTACGCCTTCAACAGAAACTTCATCCTCGGCGGCGGCGTCTTCGCACACTCCCGCCTCGAGGACGATCCTGCCATCTTCCCCTTCCTCTTCGTCCGTTGGCAAATCGACGACAAATGGAGCCTCACCACCACCGGACGAAACCCCGCCAGTTTCGGCATCGGCCTCGAACTTGCATACCAACTCGCCGAAGACTGGACCATCTTCCTCGCCGGCTCCTATCAATCCCGCGACTTCCGCCTCGACGATGACGGCGCCTCCCCCGGCGGGATCGGGCAACAGCGACAACTCCCGATCAACCTCGGCGTCGCCTGGAATCCCAACGACCAACTTTCTCTCACCGCCTACCTCGGCGCCAACCTCTTCCAGGAGTACGAACTCCAAGACCGCGACGGGAACGAACTCCAGCAGTTCGACGCCGAGATCGCCCCTTTCCTCGGCCTCCAGGCGCAGTTCAAGTTCTAGCCAACCCCCGCGCCCGTGCATAATCTCGCGCAGCGGGCGCCCACCCCGCATCGCCATATTCCTCTACGCGACGGGTCCACCTGCATACCCAATCGCACTCGCAAACGCCATCTCCTTGGTGTGCGTCAGTGAGAGGACCCAGCGCACAATCCCCAGCGAAGCCGCCACGCGCGCCGCCTCGCCGTGCAACTTCACCTCTGGCTTCCCGGCCGGGTCGTGCACCACCTCGACATCCGTCCACGCGATGCCGTCGCGCCAACCGGTCCCGATCGCTTTCAGCACCGCCTCCTTCGCCGCGAATCGTGCCGCGTAGTGCTCCACACGCCGCGCCCGCGGCTCGGCATACGCCCGCTCGCCCGCGGTGTAGACGCGCGCCAGAAACCTCTCCCCGTGCTGATCCAGCGATCGAGCGATGCGGGCAACCTCGATGGCGTCGATCCCGTGGTACAGCATCTTCCGTTCCGTCGCCTTCGCCCTCTACCCTCCTCGTATGAACCTCACCCAAGCCCGCGACCTGATGCACGAATGGGTGCAAAGTCCATCGCTGCGAGTCCACATGGAGTGCGTCGCCGCCTGCATGAGAGCGTATGCGGAAGCCTTCGACCCCGCCCAGGCCGAACGCTGGCAAGTTGCCGGCCTCCTCCATGACTTCGACTGGGAGCGCCATCCCACCCCCGAAGAACACCCCATCGTCGGGAGCCAGCACCTCGAAGCACTCGGCGTCGACGATGAGATTCGCGCCGCCATCCTCGCGCACTGCGCCGAACGGACCGGCGTGCCCCGCATCTCTCCCATGGCCCGCGCGCTGTTCGCCTGCGATGAACTCAGCGGATTCATCGTCGCCTGCGCTAAGGTCCGCCCCGAGGGCATCGCCACCCTCGAAGCCAAGAGCGTGCAGAAGAAACTCAAGGACCGGGCCTTCGCCGCCAACGTCTCCCGCGACGACATCGCGCTCGGCGCCGCCGAACTCCAACCCCTCACCGCCAAGGACACCACCGCCCACATCCAGTTCTGCATCGACTCCATCCGCGCCGCTGGCTTGCCCTGAGGGGCACCATCTTTGCCCCATGGCCCTGATTTTACGAAACGTCCCCTCGCGTTCGCCGAACAACTCCGTGTTGCTCGCACCATCCCTCGGCCGGGAGGATTGCATGAAATCACAGGTTTTCGTCGCCGCGATCACATTCGTCATGCTCGCCAGCGCAGGCTCCCCCTGTCCCGCGCAGGATCGTGACACGACCGACTCGCCCCTCTCCGGCCCGAAGGTCGTTGATCGCCCCGACGCCGCGGACAGGCCCACGCTGGTCGCGCACGACTTCGACGCCAACGTCATACGCCCCGAAGCCTCTCCCGAAGAAGCCGCCCTCCGTCTCCTTTCGCTCGACGCGATGTGCAAGAGCGAAATCGACAAACTGCTCCGCGAGCGCATGATCATCATCGACAAGTTCGTCGCCACCAACCTCGACCTGCTGACCAAGTTCGGCAATGCGGAAGCGACCGGCAACAAACTGGACCAGGCCATGCTCCTCGCCCAGGCTGCGCAGAAACTCGCGCCGCTCTGGAAGCGAGGCCCCCTCGCCAGCGAGATCGAAAAGCACCTGCCCCCGGACGCCAAGCCCGAGTACGAGCGATTGCTCACCGAGTACTACACCGCCGTCCGCGACGAAACCAGGCGCAAGACGGGCGAGAAAAAGCCCCTCTGGGCCATCCGCGTCGACGAACGACTCAAAGCGCTCGGCCGCGAAATCGAGCGCTCCTTCAAACGCCAACTCTACAACGGCGAGATCATCTTCCAGTACATCACGCCACGCCTCCAACTCCGCCCTGACCAGGAAGCCCGCGTGCGCGAAGTCTGCGCCAAGTTCGCCGAAGAACTCAACGGCAACGACGCCACCAAGGCCCAGCAGGTCCGCTTCATCCTCGAACTCGGAAAGGCGCTCGACCCCGACCAACGCAAGGTCCTCGGGCAACTCCTCCGCGGCGAACAGGCTCAAAAATCAGACCAAACCAAACCCAAGGGCATGCGAGCCGACGACCACAACAAGAACGACGCGAAGAAGCACCTTCAGGACCCCAACGCGCTCTAACCTCCTCGCATCCGCTTCAACGCGGCGGCACAAACACCGCCCACTCGCCCAGACGCCCGCCCGCGTCCATCGCCGACACCGCGACGCCGACCACTCCCTCCCTCGGCGTGCTCCATGTTCGGCTCGCCGCGGGCAGTGTCCGCACCGTCCACTCTTCGCCTCGCTTCTCACCAACCACCCACCATCGCACCTCGCCCGAGATCGTGCCCTCCGGCGCGGTCCCCATCGACTTCCGCTCGCCCGGGGCGAACCGCAGCGTCACTGCCTCGCCCCCCGCCGAAACGCTCGCCACAGGCTTTGCAGGCTTCCCCCCCGGCAGCCAGTCCATCGCCGGCACGAGCGCCCGTTCGCGATACGGCCCAGCCCTCAGTGCGTCCGCAAGTCCTCCCCGGTTCTCCTTCAACGCGATCATGCTGAACATCACGTTCCCGCTGGCGCCACGACACGCCCGTGTCGCCTTGACCTGCGCCTCGATCTCGCTCGCGGCCCAGTTGGACCGTGGGTCCGGGGCCTTGCCCGCCACGCTCGCCTTACCCGCCGCCACCCGACTCGCATAGTTCCCGGGCACCACGAGTCGCCCTTTCTTGTTCTCGCTCGTCCACCACTCCAGCAACTTCACGTACGGCTGTTTCGGCGCGTCGATCTTCCAGTACAACTGCGGCACGCAGTAATCCAGCCACCCTTCGTTCAGCCACAGCCTCGCATCCGCAAACAACTTCTGCGTCGCGTCCATCCCGTCAACACCCGCCGGATGCCCCGGACGCCAGATTCCAAACGGGCTGATCCCGACCTTCACCATCGGCTTGATCTTCTTGGTCTCGTCGTACATCCGCCGCACGAACGTGTTGATGTTGTATCGCCGCCAGTCGTCGCGCGCCAACGATCCACCGCTCGACACATAGTTGTCCCACGACGCATCATCCGGAAAGGCCGACTTTCCATCGGGATAGGGGTAGAAATAGTCGTCGATGTGCACCCCATCGATGTCGTATCGACGCACCACGTCCAACATGACCCGCAGCGAGTGCTCTTGGGCCTCGCGCTCGCCGGGATCGAGCCACTTGAGGTTGGTGTAGTCCCGCACCAGGTCCGGGCGCGTGTTCGAGATATGGCTCGGCGCGTCGGGCAACTTCGATTCAAAGTGTCTCGCGCGGAATGGGTTGAACCACGCGTGGAACTCCATCCCCTGCTCATGGCTCAGCGCGATCCACTCCGCCAATGGGTCGAATCCGCCCCCGGGCGCCTTGCCGCTCTGCCCCGTCAGAAACTCCGACCACGGCTCCAACTCCGACGGATAGATCGCATCGCACGCCGGTCTCACCTGCACGATCAACGCGTTCAGATGCAGACCCGCGGCCGCGTCCACGATCGACTTCATCTCGGCCCGCATCGACGCCACGTCAAGGTCGCGCCGACTCGGCCAGTCGATGTTTGCCACCACCGCGACCCATGCCGCCCGATACTCCCTCCTCATCTCGGGCGGTTCCAAACCGTCCGCTCCAGCAGGACCCCACCCCTGCCCCTCCGCCCGGCTCCCCACCAAGAGGCACATCGCCGCCACCATCCAAAAACATGCACGCAAGCCAAGGGTTTGTCGCATGACGAGTTGTAGCCCTCTCCGGAGCCACACATCGTGCCCGAGCGTGAGCGTTCGACCCTCCATCTCGTTGAATGTGTGCCCTGCCTTTGTAGACCCTCGCCCCCCAACGCTTCCCTATCCACGAATCCCCCAACCGCGAGCCCTGCCTCGTTCGGTTTTCGCACGCCCACCCATCCCCCCGATCGCGTAGGATGAAGGAATGACCACGTCCGAAGGCCCCCATCGCGCCCCCGCGAACCCGCCGTCCAAGGCGGCCAGCGCGGCACGCCGATTCTGGGAACGCCGTTCCAAGGGCGAACGCGTCTCCGTCGACGACGTCCTCGACCTCCCCGCCAGCGACGCTCAGTACATGCAAACGCGGGCGACCACCATTCGCCTGATCGCCGACGAAGCCCACAAGTCCACCGCCCAGTTCGACGATGTCCACGAATCCAACAGCGAGCGTGCGACTCTCGACAGTGCCGCAATCCCTGCTCCAACCGTTGATCCCGCGTCGGCGGCAGCAGCGCCCACCCCCGTAGTCAGCGCCTCGGCCGCACCCGCGAGCCCCAGCGCTTTCGGTTCCGTCTCGTCGACCAGCGTCAATCGCTCCGACCCCACACCCCTGCCCAAAATCGACGGCTACGACATCATCTCCTGCCTGGGTCGTGGCGGCATGGGCGTTGTTTTCGAAGGCTATCAGCAGTCCACGGGGCGCCGCGTCGCCATCAAGTTCATGCTCGACGCCGCCCTCGCCTCCGAGGCCGCCCGAAAGCGATTCGAACGTGAGGTGGAGGTCGTCGCTCGCCTCCAGCATCCCGGGATCGTCTCCATCATCGATTCGGGCGTCCGCAAGGGCAAGTATTTCTACGTGATGGAGTACGTCGAGGGACGCCCTCTCGATCTCGCCATGCCCGCCGGGCAGTGCAACATCCACGACGCCTTTCGCATGATGATCCAGATCTGCGACGCCGTCGATTACGCCCACCAGCGCGGCATCCTCCACCGCGATCTCAAGCCCTCCAACATCATCGTCGATCACGCCGGACAGCCCCACCTCCTCGATTTCGGGCTCGCCAAACTCGTCGAAGACGACACCGGCAAGGAAGGTCACGGCAAACTCGGGCTCACCATGTCCCAGCCCGGACAACTCCTCGGCACGATCGCCTACATGTCCCCCGAGCAGGCCGCCGGCAAGAACGAAGAAACCTCCGTCCGCACCGACGTCTACGCCCTCGGTGCCATCCTCTTCGAACTGATTACCGGCGAACTCCCCATCCGTATGGGCGGGTCCCTCAAGGAAATCCTCCACTGGATCGCCGAGGAAGAGCCGACCCTCCCCAGCAAAATCCGCAAGGGGCTCGACAAGGACATCGACGCCATCCTCCTCAAACCCGTCGAGAAGAAGCCCGACAACCGCTACGCCACCGCCGGCGAGTTCGCCGCCGACATCAAACGCTACCTCGCCCACGAGCCCATCATCGCGCGTCGAGTCGGGCCCGTGGGGCGATCCTGGCGTTGGGTCCAGCGCAATCGCGCCCTCTCCACCGCGATCGCCGTCGCCTCCGTCACCCTCGTCGCGGTTTCCACCACGCTCATCCTCCAGATCCTTTCCGAGACCAAGCGTGCCAACGACGAGGCCAGGAACGCGAAGGAGCAGGCCGCCATCGCCAGGTCCAGCGCCGCCGAGGCCGACCGCCAGAAGTCCAAGGCCGAAGACAACCTCAAACGCGCCCAGGAAAACTACCGCATCCTGTCGAACATCCTGAAGTCCGCCGTGGACGAGAACCAAGCCGCCGTCTCGGTAGACAAGATGCTCACCCAGGCGAGCGATCGGCTCGACAAGACCCCGCCCTCCACGCCGCAGACCGAGTCGGACATTCGCGCCACGCTCGGCGAAACGATGATGCGCTTCGGGCTCTTTCGCCGCGCGATCGCGAACCTCTCCCGCGCCGTCGAGGTGAGCGAGAAAGCCGGTCTCTTCGAAGAGTCCCCCGAGTCCGCCGAGGTGATCCACAACCTCGCCGCCGCGTATTGGTGGGACGGACAGTATGACAAGGCCGAGTCGTACTACGTGCGCTCGCTCGCCATGCGTCGCCGCCTCTTCCCGGGCGATCATCGCGACATCGCCCTGAGCCTCACGCACCTCGCCGCCTGCCGACTTCGCCAAGGGCGGGTGCCCGAGGCGAAGGAGTTGTACACCGAAGCCCTCGACATGCGACGCCGCCTCTTCGGCCAAGAGCACGAGCAGGTCGCCGCGTCGCTCAACAACCTCGCCAAGTGCTACCAGGAAGCCGAGGACGATGCCACCGCCGAGAACCTCTTCCGCCAGGCGCTCGAGATGATCACCCGCGTCAAGGGCGACAAGGACGACGGCACCGCCGCCGCATCGTACAACCTCGCCGCCTTCCTCCTCGAACGAGGTGACGCCTCCGGCGCGCTCGACCACTTCTCCCGCGCCCTCCGCATCCGCGAAGAACGCACCAAAGCCCTGAATGGACGCCATTTTTCCGTCGCCGCCGCCAAGTGCGCCGTCGCCCAAGCCCATCTCGCTCTCGGGCACCTCGACGAGGCCTCCGCGTACGCGAGCGAAGCCCTCGACCTCTACACGCAGGTACGTCGAGCGGATCATCCAGATCTCGCCGACGCCAACGACACCATGGCCCGCGTGCTCTTTGCCCAAGGCAAGTTCGAATCCGCCGTGACCCACTGGCGAACCGCCCTCAAGGTCGCCCAGGAGTGCAGCCCCCCAGCCCCACTGGTCGTCGCCCATATCGAAGGGCGTCTGGGCGAGTGTCTCGCCGCCCTTGCACGCCCAGACGAGGCCGCCCCACTCCTAGTCTCCAGTCTCTCCAAGATCCGAACGCTCAAGGGCGACCAGAGCCGACAGACCGCGGCGGCCGCGACCCGCCTCCGTACGTTCTACCTCGCGCAGGGAGAACGCGAGCGAGCGGACCAACTCCACTCGCTCGCCAACCAGAAGCCCTCGCCTTCCAAGTGACTCAGCCCACGCGACGCCGGCGAGACGCCAGCACCAACCCACCCAGCATCACACCCGCCACGCCCGGCGCCGGCACGTCGAAGAACTCGACGCCACGCGTCATGATCGTGTACTCGCCCGTCTGCCCATCACCCTGCCACGACTCCAGCGGGTTCAGCCCGCCCGGGCCGTCCGGGCCCGACACTTCCGTCGGCGACGCGATATTGAAGATCGCCCCCGTCCGGCTGACCGGCACTCGCCCAAGACCCGTGATCGCCAATGCATACACGCCCGGCTGCGTCACCTGCGCGCCCGACCCGTCCGTCGACGGACCCGCAATCAACGACCACGCCGCGTTCCCGTTCACGTTGTCGTTCGCGAGCAATCCGAACAACTCGTTCGCCTGCGTCACGTTGAACAGCCACGCCTGGCAATCAAACTGCGCCATGCTGAAGTCGAATGAGAACATCGTCGGCTGCGAAATTCGCAGCAGGTAAACGTCCTCCAAGTCCGGCGTCAAGAACCCGTCGCTCAGCGTTCCCGATATCGACGAGACCTGCCCCACGCCCAGAATCCGCTGCGCGTTCGAGAAGATCGGCCCGGCATCGCCCTGCTCGATCCAGTCCGGACCCGCAACCGCCACGCCGGACATCCCCAGAAGCGAGCCCGCCACAACACCCGCGAGTTTCCAGTTCTTCACAACTCTTCTCCTACGTAGATCATTCTTCGCGCAACCGAACAGGCACGCCAACCATGGGCGCACCCCGAGCCGCCGGGCGGACTCCACATAAACATGCATCATGTTTCAGCAATTGCCAGCAAAATGCCGGAATTTTGCGCGTAATTCGACTCATCGGAACTGCATTTTTCGCAACGCACTTCCGATAGTTGATCTGCTTGCCAAGTCTCGCCAACTTGCCCCAACTGCCAACGTGCGAGAACTCGCCCCCTCGCTTCCCCAATCAACCGCTCGGCCGTTCAACCGCCCGTCGGCTTGATCGCCAGAACCGCGCAACCGCCCTCCCGAACCACGCGCTCCGCCGTGCTTCCCAGCAGCAACTTCTTCAAACCCGAACGCCCGAGCGTGCCCATGACGATCACGTCCGCCTTCACGCCCTCGGCATACTCCAGCAACCCCAGCCCGGCGCTCGCGTGCGTCGTCACCGCTCGGATCACCTTCAACCCCGATATCGCTGCCTCGAACGGCACCACCGCCGCCTCCACCTTCCGCCTCGCCATCCGGTCCGCCGCCGCGTCTAGTTCCTTCTGATCTCCCAGCCACACCGGGGGCGTGAGCAGCGGATCCCCCAACGGCACCGCCAACTCCGGCTTCCGCACGTGCACCACATGCAACTCCGCGCCCTCCACCTTCGCCAGCCCTACGGCCTCTCGCAACGCTTCCCCCGCAAACTCCGAGAAGTCCGTCGCCGCCACCACGCGATGGAATGCCCCCTTCTCTTCGCCGTGAAGCACCAGCACCCGCGTCGGCGTGGCCCGCACGCACTTGAACGCCAGACCTCCGATGCCTCGCGCCTGCGACGTGCTCCCCGTACGTCCGACCACGAGCAGGTCCGCCTTTACCTGTTCGACCAGCCGATTGATCGCCGGCAGCGGCGCCCCGACCTCCACATGCACTCGCAACTCGCCATCGCCGAACCCCACCTCCTTGGCCGCCTTCGCCACATAGTTCCTCGCGACGCCCACAAAGTGCTCGCTGATCTGCTCCAGCGTCTTGTTGATTGCCTCACCCATGTCCGACATCGCGAGCGACTCCACCACGTGGATCGCATGCACCGTGGCGCCCGTTTTGGTCGCCAACCGCTTCGCTTGCGCGAGCGCCGCCCGTGCGTGCGCCGAGTAATCCAATCCCACCACGATGTTCCTCAGATTGAGCATGGCGCGTCCTTCCATTCCTTGGCTCCCCCCCGCATCATTGTTGCACGCGCCGCCCCCTCACACCAGCGCACTCGGACTATTCGTTCATGCCTCGCTCCACCCGGTCCGCCTCGCCTTCGCGCCCCAACACACGCAGCGCCGCGCCCCACGCCGCTCGCGCCGACGCTTCCTCCTGCTTCTCTCGATTCGTCCCCTTCGCCAACCTCGGCACCGCTTCGCGCAGCAGCGCCTCCCCCTCCGCCCAGCGCCCCTGCATCACGAGGCATCGCCCCAGCAGCGCCGTCGTGGCCCACCGCCTGGGGTCCGTCTCCTTCCACCCCGCCCGATGGATCGCATCCGCCCGCCGCAACCTCCGCTCCGCATCCCCCAGGTCCCCCTTCCGCATCAGCATCGCCCCATAGTTCCGCAGCGTCGTCCCATGCGACGGATTCTCCTCCCCAAACTTGTTCGGCTCCCGCTCGATCACCTGCTCGAACAGCGCCTTCGACTCCTCATACCGTCCCGCCTCATCCATCAGCACCGCCAGGTTCTGCATGGATTGCAGCACCATCGGCGCTTCCTCCCCCAGGACACGACGCCGGATCTCCAGCGCTTCCGTCGCATACTCCACCGCTCGCGCCGCGTCCCCCTTCGACCTCATCACGTTCGCCAGGTTGTTCAGGCTCTCCGCATACAGCCGGCTCTCCCGACCCGCCACGTCCTCACGGATGCTCATCGCCTCCCGGTGCGCCGCCTCCGCCTCCTCCAGCCTCCCCAACGCCCGCAAGATCGTCCCCAGATCGTTCAGCGCCTCGCTCGTGTCCACGCTCCTCGGCCTCGCCTGCGCCCGGAAGATCGCCAACGCCTCCCGCGCCAGCGGTTCCGCACGCTCCAACTCTCGCTTCGAGAAGGCCAACTCCGCCTGCTCCAACTTGCTCTCCCCGAGGTCGTGGTGCCCCTCCGGCAGCCTCGCCCGCCGAAGGTCATACGACCGCTGGAAGTACTCCTCCGCTTTCGCCGCATCGCCCAGATTCATGTAGACGTGCCCGAGCGCCGAAAGCCCGTTCGCCTGCACCAGCGGCCGATCCCGCATCTCCGTCTCCACACGCAACTCCAGCCGACGGATGACATCCTCGAACCGCAGTTCCTTTCCCCCACGCTCCGGATCGAAGGCCGCCCACGCGTCCTGCATCGATTCCGCATTTTCCTCCGCCGCGTCCCGTGCCTCCAGCGCCTGATCCCGCTCCCGCGCCGCGATCCGCGACTGCCACACGATCCCGCCGACGCCCCCGCCCATCAGCACGAGCGCCGTCCCCGCGAACACCACGCCCGCCGTATTCCGCCGCACGAACTTCCGCACCCGATACCCCAGCGTGTCTTTCTGTGCCGAGATCGGGAGGCCCTTGAAGAACCGATCAATGTCCGCCGAAAGTGCTTCGACCGACGAGTATCGCCTGCCCGGGTCCTTGTGCATCGCCGCCAGGACGATCGTGTCCAGATCGCCCCTGAGTTGCTTCGCGATCCGAAGCGCTCCCCCTCTCGAGTCTCCTCCGCCCGGTCCACGCAACACCGCCGTGCTCGGCCTCTCCACCTCCGCATGCAGCACCACGTGCTCGATCCGCGTGGCGTTCGCCCCGCCAAACTCGAACGGGCGACGCCCCGCCAGCAACTCGTAGAGGATCACGCCCAGCGAGTACACGTCGCTGCTCGTCGTCACCATCGCCCCCGAAATCTGCTCCGGGCTCGCATACTCCGGTGTCAGCCGGCGCTCCGTCGCCGCCGTCACATCCGGACCTCGTGTCCGTGTCAGCACCTTCGCGATGCCAAAGTCCAGCAACTTCGGCACGCCCTCTTCCGTCACCAGGATGTTCCCGGGTTTCAGATCTCGGTGGACCACCAGATTCTGGTGCGCGTACCGGACCCCCTCGCACACCTGCCGAAACAACCGCAACCGCTCGTCGATGTTCAACCCCTTCCGTCGGCAATAGTCATCGATCGCCTCCCCCTTCACGTACTCCATCACCAAATACGGACGCCCATCCCCCGTCATCCCACCATCCATCACCCTCGCGATGTTCTCGTGGCTCAACTGCGCCAGCGTCTGCCGCTCCGCCTTGAATCGCGCCAGAATTTCCTCCGTGTCCATCCCGCGCTTGACCACCTTGAGCGCCACCTGCTGCTCAAACTGGTCGTCCGCGCGCACCGCCAGGTACACCGTGCCCATGCCCCCGGAGGCGATCCTCGCCTCCACCCGATACTTCCCGACGCGCTGCCCGATCAGATCGTCCCGATCGGCCGAGGGGGCCAGTTCCCCGAGCGCCTTCGTCGCCAAACCATCCGCGAGCGCCGGCGTTGCGAGGAACGTTCCCGCGCCGTCCTCGTGACGCAGCAAGGACTCCACCTCACGCCGCAACTCGACATCCGCCCCGCACAGCGCCTCCATCATCGCGGCCCGCTCCCCCGCCGGACGCCCCGCGACCGCGAAATAGACCTCCTCCACACGCCGGAAGTCCACGGGCATCAGCCCTCACCCTTCCCTTCCAACTCGCGCTTCAGCCACACGCGCGCAAACTGCCAATCCCGCGCCACCGTGCTCGCCGAGACGCCCAGCGCCGTCGCCGTCTCCTCGCCCGTCAACCCGCCAAAGAACCGCAACTCCACCACCTTCGCCTTCTGCGCGTCCAACCTCGCGAGTTTCTCCATCGCCTCGTCGAGCGCCACCATGTCCACGTTCTCGACCTCGCCCGCGATCGAATCCAACGCGAGACTCTCGCGCTCCAGGTGCCCCCCTCGCTTCGCCGCCTGCTTGGTGCGGGCGTGGTCCACCAGTATGCGACGGATCGCCTGCGCCGCCGCTCCGAAGAAGTGGGCCCGGCTCTCCCATCCGCTCTCGTTCGGCCCGATCAGTCGCAGATACGCCTCGTTCACCAGCGCCGTCGGTTGCAACGTGTGCCCCGCTCGCTCGCTCCCAAGGAATCGCGCCGCGATCTGCCTCAACTCCTCGTACACCACGGGGAAGAGTTCGTTCGTCGCGCTTCGATCGCCCGCCGCCGCTCGTCGAAGAACGCGCGTCACATCGTCCGGCTTGTTCTGTGGTGCGTTGGTCACGTCCATTCCCCTACCACCCACCCATGAGCATACCGCGCCGTCAACCTCGACGTCGTCCCTCCGAAGCCAAAGCAAAGACGCCCACCGCGCTCGCGATGGGCGTGCTTCGATCACATTGTTCAAAGGCGTTAGTTGACCTTCTTGTCGGTCGTGCAGGTCGTCTTGGTCGAGCAGGTCGAAGCCTTCGAGGAGCACTCGCTCTTCTCGCTCACCGCGCCCATGTTGCCGGTGGCGGCCTTCTTGCTGCAGCACTCGGACTTGGTGCTCACGGCGCCCATGTTCCCGCTCGCGTCCTTCTTTTGGCAACATTCGGTCTTGGTGCTGCAGGATTTCTCGCCCACCGCACCCATGTTCGCGCTGCTCTTGTTGCTCTGGCAGCCCGCGAGGCCGATGAGACCCGCGACCAACAACCCACCGATCAAAGCCTTCTTCATGTCGTGCTCCTTTGCGCCCTCTCGGGCAAGGTGACCAGAAAATCGCATCGCCCGCCTTCGACGGGATGCCAACTTGAAACGTAGGGTACCGGCCCTCCCACCCTCGGTCCAATTGAATCCCTGGGGTAGGACTGTCGGAACCCATCCGTAATACGAATGTCAGATGCGCCGGGATTCTTGGTTCGTCGGGAATTTCGACGCCCGAGAATGAAAAACGCCCGTCTGCACGGGCGTGAGTCCACGTTCAGTTGATGACCAACCTCACCCCTTCGCCGGCGCTTCCTTCTTCAGTTTCGCAGCAAACGCCGTGCGGCGGTCCGCCTGCCGACGACGCGTGCTCGGCTTCCCACCGATCTCCGGCCCTTCCTCGTTCCCGACGAGTTGGAGCACGCAGAGTTCGCCACCATCGCCCAGGCGAGCACGCCCGAGTTTCACGATCCGGGTGTAGCCCCCCGCCCGGTCTCGGAATCGAGGCGCGACGTTCTCGAAGATGTGCTTCACGACCGAGGGGCTCTTGCGGAGTTCGCCGTACCGGTTGCGCTCCACCTTCTTCCCGTCCGGAAGATCGAAGAATCCCTTGGCAAAGTCCGCCAACTTCTCGACGTGCTTCTGCTCGGCTTCGGTGGCCTTCTTGGGCAGATACAGCCATTCAAAGCCCCGACGATTGCCGCCCAGTTTCGAGATCACATTACGCCGAGCGTGCAGATCGCCTCGCTTGGCCAGCGTAATGATCTTTTCGACCAAGGGCTGCACGGCCTTCGCCCGCGGGATCGTCGTCGTGATCTGCCCGTGCTCAAAGAGCCCGGTCGCCAGGTTCCGCAGCGTGGACGCGCGGTGCGTGGACGTCCGACCCAACTTGTAACCAGCCTTGCGGTGACGCATGATCCAAACTCCGATCTCGATTCGACGAACAAACCCGGAAGAGCCGGGCCTTGATTCTAGGCACTTGCCCGGACGAGTTCGAGGGACGGCTCGCCCGGGCTTCGACGCGGACGCCCATACCGCCCGTCTTAGCCGACGGTGATCTGGGGCTTCTCGACCTGATACCCCTCGGGCATGGGCATCCCCAGGTCCAACCCGATGTCCTGCAACTTCCTCTTGACCTCGCGGAGGCTCGTTCGTCCGAACGACCGCAACTTCAGCAGGTCGGCGTCCGTCTGGGAGACCAACTGCCCCACCGTCTCGATGCGGGCCGATTCCAGGCAGTTGCTCGCGCGGACGGAGAGTTCCAAGTCCCCGATCGGCATGTTGAGTTTGCGGATGAGGTCCTCATCCACTCCCGCCGCGGCGGCGGCCTCTTCGCTCACGCGCTCCGTCCCGAAATCGAAGTACTGCACGAACGGATTCAGGTGCTTGCGAAGGATCTTGGCGGCCTCCACGAGCGCCATCTCGGGCGACACCGTCCCATTCGTCCAGATCTCCATCACCAACTTGTCGTAGTTCGTCTTCTGTCCGACACGCGTCTCTTCGACCTTGTACTTCACACGCTGCACCGGCGAGTAGATCGCGTCCACCGGGATCAACCCAACCTCCTGCTCGTCGTTCTCGTCCTTGTACTCGCTCGCCGGGACATACCCGCGGCCCTTGGCCACCCGCAGTTCCATCTCCAGTTTGCGATTGTCCGTCAGCGTCGCGAGCACGAGGTCCTTGTTCAGGATCGTGATCGCCGTGTCGGCCTGGATCATGTCCGCCGTGATCTCTCCCGGACCCTGCGCCGCCAGGTGCATCGTCTTGGGCTCATCTCCCTCGAGGTGCACGATCAGGTTCTTGACGTTCAGCACGATGTCCGTCACGTCCTCCATCACGCCGGGGAGGCTCGTGAACTCGTGCTCCGCGCCCTTGATCTTGACCGCCGTCACCGACGCGCCTTCCAGGCTCGACAGCAGGACGCGACGCAGGGAGTTGCCCACCGTCGTCCCGAACCCGCGCTCGAACGGTTCGATCGTGAACCGCCCGTACACGCTGCTCTTGAACTTCCCGTCCGGAACGACGCGCGAAGGAAGTTCCAGCCCACGCCAGCGAAAGCGAGTTGACATCGTGCTCTTCCATGTCGGGCGGCCGCGACGCCCTTCGATCCAACCAACCAACCGGCCCGCGCCTCCAGGAGCATCCCTCGCCACGGCGACGAGGGGCCCTACTGGCACAGGCACACTTCTGTGCATCGCGGACATGCCGCCCGCGATGAATCAAAGCGGGGCACGAGCGGCAAGCCCGTGCACCACGTTCAACGATCGATCACACGCGACGACGCTTCGCCGGACGACACCCGTTGTGCGGCACCGGGGTGTGGTCTTCCATCGCCGTCACCCGCAGGCCCGCCGCCGTCAGCCCGTTCACCGCCGATTCGCGTCCCGCGCCCGCGCCCGTGATCCGAACCTCGACCTCGGACATCCCGAACTTGCGAGCCTTCCCGCCCGAGGTCTCGCCCGCTCGCGTCGCGGCGAACGGCGTGCTCTTGCGGGCGCCCTTGAACCCCATCGTCCCGGCCGAATCCCAGCAGATCGTCTCGCCGTTCATGTCGGTGATCGTCACGATCGTGTTGTTCTGCGTCGCCTTGATGTGCGCGATGCCCCGAACGATGTTCTTCCGAATCTTGCCCTTCTTCGCCATAGGTCCCTCCGCGGCTCATCCGACCGATGGGTCGTACCCGCAGTGTGTGGGCCGCGACTCGTGACTCGCGGCCCACCGTTCGTGTCCTTTGGTTCGCACCGCGAGTCGCGAGTCGCGGTGCTCCGATCACTTACTTCGCCTTCACACCCTTCTTGCCGGCGACCGTCTTCTTCTTGCCCTTGCGCGTGCGGGCGTTGCTCTGCGTCCGCTGCCCACGCACCGGAAGGCCCTTGCGGTGGCGGTCGCCGCGGTAACTCTTGATGTCCTTGAGGCGCTGGATGTCCTGCTGCACCTTGCGGCGCAGGGCGCCCTCGACGAGGTAGTTCGCGTCGATGATCGCGTTGATCTGCGCCAACTTCTGCTCGTCCACCTCGCCCGCGCGCTGGTCGATGTTGACCCCCGCCTCGGTCAAAATGTCCATCGCAAACTTCGGCCCGATGCCGTGGATGTACTGCATCGCGAACAGGATCTTCTTCTTCTCGGGAATATCGATACCGGCAACACGTGGCACTGTTCACCACTCCTGGAAAGACCGGGCGACGCCCGGATAGACCTTCAACGTCCGCCCGATCAGCCCTGGACCTGCTTGTGCTTCGGATCGCTCTTGCAGATCACCCGCACCTTGCCCTTGCGACGCACGATCTGGCACGCTCCGCACACTCGCTTGACGCTCGCCTTCACCTTCACAATGCACCTCCGACGCGCGGAACTCCGCCCAGAACACACGATCCAAACAAAGTACAACCCTACCCTAGACCGGGTGGGTTGAGATTCTAGGCATCGTGCTCTGCAAAGTCACGCCGCGGATTTGGCGGACGAGTTGCCCCGCTTGGGCTCAGTGCCGGAACGTGATCCTCGCCTTCGAAAGATCATACGGGCTCATCTCCACCGTCACTCGATCGCCCGGCAGAATCCGGATCGAGTTCACCCGCATCTTCCCCGAGACATACGCCAGAACCTCGGTCTTCTCCGCGTTCGGCAAGCGTACGCGGAACATCGCATTGGGGAGTGCCTCGGTCACCTCCGCCTCGAATGTGAACTTGTCATCCTGCTTGGGCATGCGTGCCTCGATCCTCCCTTGCGTCGTCGGGACATCCTCCCGAGGAGGCCACTATCGGCCCGACATCCACTCGCCCTCTTCGGGGTTCCTTCGACCACCACGCCCGATCGTTCGACCGTACCGTCTGCGCCGCCCGTACGGGCCGAACACCTGCTTCGTGCGAAAAGACAACGTCCCGGGACAAGCCCGGGACGTTCATGCCGACCACCCAACCAAGGGACCGACTCAGATCGCCCGGGTGCTCGCCAGCCGCGGGCCTCGCCCGTCGTCGCTGGTGCTCAAGAATCCCTGGTAGTTGCGCATGAGCAGGTTGGCCTCGACGCGCTGGAGGAAGTCGAGGCAGACGGAGACGACGATGAGCAAACCCGTGCCGCCGAGGAACTGCGTGACCATGAAGTCCACGTTGAAGGCCTTGTGGACGACCATGGGGATGGACGCGACGACGCAGAGGAAGGCCGCACCGACGAAGGTGACGCGTGTGACGACGGTCTCGAGGTATTCCGCCGTGCGCGGGCCCGGGCGCAATCCGGGGATGAACGAGCCGTGCTCCTTGAGTTGCTTAGCCATTTCTTCCGGGTTGAACTGGACGTTGATCCAGAAGTAACTGAAGAAGTAGATCATCGCCATCTCGCAGATGACGAAGAGGAACTCTCCGTTGGCGAACGCGTTTGAGAAGAACTGGGTCACGCCGACCCACCAGCCGGTGCTGCCCGCCGACATCGAGTGCAGTTGCGAGAAAAGCAGCGAAGGGAAGACCATGAGCGAGTTGGCGAAGATGATCGGCATGACGCCGCCGTGGTTGAGACGGAGCGGGAGGTAACTCCGTTGCCCACCGAAGACGCGTCGTCCTCGCGTGTGCTTTGCCTGCTGGATCGGAATGCGCCGCTGCGCGACCGTCATCAACACGGCGCCCGCCACGACCACCACAAACCCCGTGGCAAGGAGGATGAGTCCCATGTATCCCATCTTGTCGGGCTCACCGGGCCCCCACTGGCGTTGGATCGTGCGGATCGCGCCCGGCATGCTTGTCAGGATTCCGGCCATGATGATCATCGACACACCGTTGCCCACGCCGAATCGATCGATCTGCTCGCCGAGCCACATCAGGAAGACCGTGCCGGCGGTGAGCAGCATGATCGCCATGACCCACCACAGCGGGTTCTCCGCCCACTGCGGATAGATCAGGCGTTGCGCGGTGAGGAACTTGAGCCACATCACCGACTGCACCAGGCACAACGCCACGGTCGCGTAGCGCGTCCACTCCTGGATCTTCTGACGCCCGGTCGGACCTTCCTCCTGCAACTTCTTGAGTTGCGGCATGACGGTCGCGAGAATCTGGAAGATGATCCCGGCGGTGATGTAAGGCATGATCCCCAATCCGAAGACCGTCGAGTGCGAGAGCGCCCCGCCGGAGAACATCGCGATGAACTCGGCCGCCCGAGAGACCGCGCTGCCTTCTTCGGTCGCCTTCTGCATGGCGCGGGCGATCTCCTCCTGGTTCGCCCCCGGCACCGGGATCCAGT
This sequence comes from uncultured Phycisphaeraceae bacterium, assembly GCA_964543905.1. GTDB lineage: Bacteria > Planctomycetota > Phycisphaerae > Phycisphaerales > UBA1924. The sequence continues at coordinate 17,567 of CAZIZO010000015.1, read as the reverse complement.
GCCCCACGCGGAACACGAACAGCATTCCCAACGTGAAGAGGATCTTGTTTCGAAGTTCGGGGATCTTGAAGACGTTGATCAACGTCTGAAACATGCGCTTGTCCTTCTCAGCCGCCCTTGCTCGCGGGCGGAAAAACGAATCACCCTGGCGGAAAGCATATTCCCGATCGCCGGGACGAGAGCCGTTGCCCTCGATTTCTCGAACCCCGAGGCGTCGCGAGGGCCTGTGCCGTGTGTCCGCGACGGCGTCCGCCGCTACGAAAACCGCCTGCTTCCGCAGGCGGCTCGGAGATCATCGATTATTCGCCCTTCTTCTCAGGCTTAGGGGCCTTCTCCGCCTTCGGAGCCTTCTCACCCTTCGCCGCGGGCTTCGCGTCGGCGTCGCCCGAGGCCTCGGCCTTCGGGGTCCTGGCCTTCGACCCGCGGTTGAGTTTCTTCGTCAGGTTCTTGGGGGTGTGGTCGTCGCTGTTGCGATCGACGCCTCGCACGCGGTCGCGGCGAGTGCCCGTCTCGTGCACCTTGCCACCGGCGGCCTCGATCACCTTCCGGGCGCTGTCGCTCACCCGAGCGGCATTCACATTGAGTTTGACCTTCAGTTCGGGCTTGGGCTGGCCTTCCTTCACCGTGCCCAAGTGACCCAGGATCTTGAGGTCGCGCGAGGTGTCGCGCACGAGGCCCGCCTTGATCAGCGCGTCCACATTCACTTCGCCGCCCTTGGCGAACGAAGGATGTGCCACGATGTCGCTGATGTTCACGGTCCAATAGCGCTGCTTGAACTGCGCGTTCGTGAAGCCGAACTTCGCCAGACGGCGGAAGTAGGGCATCTGACCACCCTCGAACGCCAGTTTGCGAGCGTAACCCGAGCGTGACTTTGCGCCCTTGTTGCCTCGGCCCGATTGCTTGCCGTGCCCCGAGCCTTCGCCGCGACCGACTCGCTTGCGGGCTTTGTATCGTCCTGCGCGGACGGTGATGTCGTGGATCATCATGGCCTAGTCACTCCTGCTCGCGATCACCGGGGGCATGGGCCCGACCAGTGCTACATCTTTCCTGGAAAATCAACCCGCCGACTTTGCCTCGGGCTTTCCGCCCGCGGCTTCACCGCCACCGGGACCGCCCTCGGCCGACTTCTCCCCGCGACGCGGGCGACGCGACTTGCTTCGCTCCGAGGCGATGGTGTTCACCGGCCCCTTGGCCTTCTCCCGCTTGGGGGTCTGCGGCATGAAGCGCTTGCCGCGCTCGATCTTGTGCTCGATCTCCGTCTGCCCGAGGTCTTGGCCGCGCAGGCTCTTGATCGACGATGACATCCGGAGGAGGCCCAAGCCGTCAAAGACGGCCTTCACCACGTTCCGCTTGTTCGTCGAGCCGTAGCACTTCGTGAGGCAATCGGTGACCCCGGCGATCTCGAGGATCGCGCGGACCGTTCCGCCCGCGACGACGCCGGTGCCCGGGCTCGCCGGGAGAAGCCGGACCTTCGCCGACGAGAACTTCCCCTCGACTTCGTGCGGGATCGTCGTGCCGACCATGGGGACGGTCTTCATGTCCCGGCGGGCGTACTTCTGGGCCTTCTCGACGGCGGCGGGCACTTCCGTGCTCTTCGCGTAGCCGACACCCACCTTCCCGCGACGATCGCCCACGACGACCAGCGCGCCGAAGGAGAATCGCCGACCGCCCTTCACGGTCGCGGAGGTGCGGTCCACACCCAGCGTGGTGGACTCGATATGGGATGATTCGTCAAGGATCTCGGGCATGGTCTTTCTCGTTTCCGCTGTCGTTCGGGTCGCCCCGCTTCGTACGTCGTGGTTCGTCTTCGCCTTAGAACTTCAGTCCCGCCTTGCGCGCCGCGTCGGCGAGCGCCTTCACCCGGCCGTGGAATCGGAAACCGCCGCGATCGAACGCGACTTCCTTGATTCCGGCGGCCTTGGCCTTCTCCGCAAGAGCGGAGCCCACGGCCGCGGCGGCCGCCGAGTTGCCCGTCTTGCTCAACTTCAGCCCCTTGTCCGCCGTGCTCGACGCCACCAGCGTCTTGCCCTGCAGATCGTCGATGATCTGCGCGTACATGTGGTTGAGGCTCTTGTAGATCGACAACCGAGGACGCTCCGTGGTGCCGGTGAGACGCTTGCGGATACCAACGCGGCGGCGGGCTCGGCGGACTTGTTTGCTGACGTTCTTGTTCATGGCTTCCAACCTTCCATGGATTCGGCGTCGCGACGCCGGACCCCTCATTACGCACCGAACTGCTTGCCCTGCTTCCGCTTGATCACTTCCTCGGTGTACTTAATCCCCTTGCCGTTGTAGGGCTCGGGCTTCCTCTTCTCGCGAATCGCGGCGGCAAACTGCCCCACCAGTTGGCGATCGACACCCGACACCTTGATCGGGGTCACTTCGCCCGTGGCCTTGTCCACGGTCACGGTGACCCCGGCCGGGATGTCGAAGAACAGGGGATTCGCCAGGCCGCACACGACCTTGAGTTGCTTGCCCGCGAGCGACGCCGCCCAGCCGGTCCCGACCACCTGCAGGTTCTTCTCGTAGCCCTTGTTGACGCCCTCGACCATGTTCCGGATGATCGCTCGGGCCGTGCCCCAGAACTTGTTCGATTCGCCCGAGGCATCCTCGCACGCCACGTTGATCGCCTTTTCGCTTTCCGCCCAGGTCACCTTGATGGAGGCGTGCGGCTTGAACGAGAGTTTGCCCTTCGGGCCTTCGAGGTTGACGACACCGTCCTTGATCGCGACCTTGACGCCCGCGGGGACGGGGATGGGTTTTTTGCCGATTCGAGACATGACTGGGTGCTCCTTCGCGTCTTGCACACCGGCGATCTGGCCGGGCTTCCGCGTGTGTGGGGTGGGACTTTACTGGATGGTGCAGAGGAGTTCACCGCCGACGCGCTTCTCGCGTGCCTTGCGGTCCGAAAGGACGCCGGACGAGGTGCTGACGATCGCGATGCCCAAGCCCTGCATGGGCTTGGGGAGCGTCTCGACCGTGGTGTACACGCGACGCCCGGGCTTGCTCATGCGCGTGATCTCGTTCATCAGGATCTCACCCTGCGGGCCGTACTTCAACTTGACCTTGATCAGGCCCTGGCGCCCGTCGTCGATCACGTCGAAGGACTCGATATAGCCCTCGTCGCGGAGCACGGCGGCAATGCCGCGGCAGACCTTGTTGTTCACGCAGTCCACGTTCTTCGCCTTGTTGCGAACCGCGTTGCGGATGCGGGTCAGCATGTCGGAGATGGGGTCGTTGATCGCCATAAGTGCTTCTTCTTCTTGTTCTACGGATGCCTGATGCCCAGTCTGAGAGGATCAGTCCCGGTTGCTCGTTCTTACCAACTGGCCTTACGCATGCCCGGGATCTTGCCTTCGAGCGCGAGTTTGCGGAGCATGATGCGAGAGATACGGAACTTGCGATAGACGCCGCGGGCGCGGCCGGTGAGTTCACAGCGGCGCACCGTGCGGGTGCTGAACTTGGGCTTGCGGTTGCTCTTTGCCACTTGGGCCTTGGTTGCCATTGCTCGATCCCTTTGTCCGTTCGTCCCTACCTGCTCTCAACCCACTCGTTGACGACCCGACGTCGTGACGTCTTACCTTTGATCCGGTTTCGCGAAGGGGAACCCGAGGTTCTCCAGGACGAAACGGCTCCGCTCGCCCGTGCTGTTCCGGAAGACCATCGTGATGTGCATGCCGTGGGTGAAGTTCACCTCCGCCATGTTGATCTCGGGGAAAATGCCCTGCTCGGTGACGCCGAGGCTGTAGTTGCCCTGGCGGTCGAAAGCCTTGTCGCTAAAGCCCCGGAAGTCCTTGATACGTGGGGAGGCGAGGTTGATGAAGCGGTCGAGGAAGTTCCACATCCGCTCGCGACGCATGGTCACCACGCACGCGGACTCGTACCCGGCGCGGAGTTTGAAGTTCGAGACGCTCTTCTTCGCCTTGACGATCACGGGCTTCTGCCCGCTGATCGCCGTCACGGTGTCGATCGCCGTCTGCTTCTTTTCCGCCGGGATCTTCGTCCCTTCGAGGTGTCGGCCCAGGTTGACGTTGATGACGATCTTCTCGAGTTTGGGCTGCTGCATCGGGTTCTTGAGCCCGAACTTCTCGCCCAACTTCGCGCGGACCGTCGTGTCAAACATGGTCTTGAGGCGCGGCGGTCCCTTCGCGGGCTTCTCGGCCTCGGCGATCACTTCGGCCGAGGCGTGCTTGCCTCCGCCCGCGGGCTTTTTGCCGCTCGCGGCCTTCTTCGCCGCCGCTTCCTTCGCGGGGTGGGCCTTCTTCTCGCCCTGCGGCTCGGTACCCTCGGGCTTCTTGGTTTCGTCTTTGGACATGGCTGACTCGCTGATCTGATCGAACCCGCTTCCTCGCGGTCGCGGCTCTGTTGAAAAGGCCTGGATTACTTGGTCGCTCCGCGGACAACACCCAGTTCACCGCCACCCTTGACGGCGACGCGAACCTTGCTCCCGTCCGCCTTCGTGACGAAGCGCACGCGGGTGGGCTTGCCGTCGACCATGGGCGCCACCTTGCACATCTTGATGGGGGCTTCCTTGGTGATGATCCCGCCCTGGGGGTTGATCCGGTTGGGCTTGAGGTGCTTCGTGCGGAGGTTCACGCCCTTGATGATGACGCTGTCGGTCTTCGTGATGACGCGGATGATCTCGCCCACGGCACCCTTGTGGTCACCGCTGCGGACGATCACCGTATCGCCTTTGCGAACGTGCTTTGCCATATCACACCACCTCCGACGCGAGAGAAACGATCTTCATGTAGTTCTTCTCGCGGAGTTCACGAGCGACCGGGCCGAAGATGCGGGTGCCCTTGGGATTGCCGTCGTCCTGGATGAGGACCACGGCGTTCGAGTCGAACTTCACGTACGACCCGTCGGCGCGGCGCGTGGCCTTGGTGGTCCGCACGACCACGGCCTTGCTCTTGTCGCCGGGCTTTACGTCGCCGCCCGCGAGCGCCTTCTTGATCGAAACGAAGACACGGTCGCCCACCCCGGCGGTCCGGCGAGTGAACTTGCCGCTGCGGGTCGTCCCGCCGTAGACGCGGATCACGTAGGCGATCTTCGCCCCCGTGTTGTCCGCGACTTCACATCGTGTTTCTTGCTGGAGCATGGCTGTCTGCCTTCATCCGTCTTCAAGGGCGTGCGTCGTGCTCGACCTTGTGAAACTCACTTCTGGTGCTACCGAACGACTCGCAACACCCTTACACCTTCACTTCACCCGCCGTCTTGGCGCTCTGCAGCGCCGCGGTCAACTCACCCCGGTTTTCCACGATCCGCACCAGGCGCCAGCGCTTGGTCTTGCTCATGGGCCGGCACTGCGCCACCTCGACGATGTCACCCGTGCGTGCCTGGTTCTTCTCGTCGTGCACCTGGAGGATCGTGCGTCGGCGCACGTACTTCCCGTACTTCGGGTGCATGGCGACGTAACTGATGACCACCCGCCGAGTCTTGTCACGCTTGTCGGACTCCACCACGCCGATCTTGGTGCCCGTGGGATTATCCTTGAACTCCTTCGCGGGAGCCTTGGCGGACTTGGTCGTGCTGTTCTTCGTTCCAGGCATGCTTGCTTCTTTCCACCGATGGTGCCGCGCATCTCACGGCGACCGAAACCTCACGAAACCTCTCCACCTCCGACTTACGCCTTTGCCTTCTTGGTCACTGTCTTCTTGGCCGCCGCCTTCTTTGCCGAGGGGGTCTTTGCCGTGCCCGTGGCCTTGGGCCGGGGTGCGGTGACCTTCGGGGTCGTCGCTCTCGCCTCGACCTTGGGGTTCTTCGCGGCGTGGCGCGCGGTCCGCTCGGTCAAGAGCCGCGCGATGTCCCGCTTGGCCTTGCTGAACTGCGACGAGTCCGCGACCTTGTCCGTCACGGTCTGCGTCCTCAGATCGAAGATCTTGTTGCGCAGGCGCGCCAACTCGGCCTTCAGTTCGTCGTCTCGCAACTTGCGTACTTCTTCGCCCGTCATACCTGTGCTCCAAACCTCTCGTCGGTCACGCCCCTTCGGCCGCGCCCGCTCCATCGCTCACAATTAGACCTTCACTCGACGTCCGACGAACCGGCATCGCACCGGCATCTTCTGCGCCACACGGACGAAGGCCTTCTTGGCCTCCGTCTCGGGCACCCCGGCGATCTCGAACAGGATCTTGCCGGGCTTGACCACACAGGCCCAGTAGTCCACGTCCGCCTTGCCCGTGCCCATTCGCGTTTCCAACGGCTTCTTGCTGATGGGCTTGGCCGGGAACGCGCGGATGAACAACTTGCCCTCGCGCTTGAGGAAGTGCTGGGCGGCGATACGCCCCGCCTCGATCTGCGTGCCCTTGAGCCAGCACGCCTCCAGCGCCTGCAACCCGAAGTCGCCGTACGCGACGTAGTTGCCCTTGGTCGCCTTGCGATCGCGGACGCGACGCTGCTCCTTGCGGTACTTGACTCGTTTTGGCATCAACGCCATGGGTCACTACTCCGAAATCAGGCGCTAGGCACTCGGCACTAGGCACTGGAAAACTCACCTTACCGACGCCCGCGAGCACGCGCCCGCCCGCCCGCCGCGTTGGACGTGTTCTCGTCCGTCGCGGAGGTATACAGCCCCTTGTAGATCCACACCTTGCACCCGATCACACCGTACGTCGTGCGGGCTTCCGCGAAGCCGTAGTCGATGTTCGCCTGCAGCGTGCTCAACGGCAGCGAACCCAACCGCACGAACAGGACGCGGCTCATTTCCGCGCCGCCCAGACGTCCCGAGACCTGGATACGCACACCCTTGGCGCCGGCGGCCATCGCCGCCTCCGCCCGCATCTTGACGACGCGACGGAACGCCGCACGCTTCATCAACTGCTCGGCCACGTTCTCGGCGACGAGTTGCGCGTCGAGGTCGGGGTTCTTCACTTCGATCACGCTGATCGCGACCTTGCGGCCCGTCATGTACTGCAACTCTTCCGTCATCCGCTCGATCTCGGCGCCCTTGGGGCCGATGACCAGGCCGGGACGAGCCGTCTTGATGACGACCTTGAGTTCTTCACGCGTGCGCTCGATGTGGATGTCCGAGACCGCCGCGTTCGGGGGCCGACGGTTGAGGCGTTTGTCGAGGTACTTGCGGATCTTCTGATCCTCGACGAGGAGTTCGCCGTAGAGCGCCTTCGGGGCGTACCAGCGGCTGCGGTGCGCTTCGGTGATGCCCAGGCGGAAGCCGAAGGGTTGAGTCTTCTGTCCCATTACTTTTCCTCCAGCCCGATGGTGATGTGGCTCAGGCACTTGATGATGGGGTGGGCGCGGCCGCGGTCCTTGGGCTGGAAGCGCTTGATCCGCGGGCCCTCGTCGACGCGGCTTTCGACCACGAACAGCCTGGTCACGTCGGCCTCGTTCTGCTCCGCGTCGGCGATCGCCGCGAGGAGCGCCTTCTTGATGTTCACCGCCGCCCGCTTGGTCGTGAAGGTCAGCAGGTTCTGCGCCTGGTCGACGCGCTTGCCGCGCACCAGGTCCGCTACGAGCCTCGCCTTGCGGGGGCTGCCGCGGTGGTGCATCACCTGGCTGGTGAACCGAGCGATGTCCTTCGGAGAGCAGCCCACGATGCCCGCGATGCGCTGCACCGTCTTGGTCTTGCAGCGAGGGTGATCGCGTCCGGCCATCCAGTTGTTGATCGCGCTGAGCGCGTCATCCTTTGGAAAGCCCGGCTCGACGAGCGCCTCGGCGAGTTGCTCTGCCGTCATGTTCCGCTCGCTGAGGAGCGATTTGAGTTTGTCGCCTCGGAGTTTCATGTCGTTCTTCCAGTCAAACGCGGTGCGTCCATTCCTTCACGTCGTTCCCGCGGGGCTTAGCCCTTGGCGGGCGCCGCCGATTCACCGCCCTCGATGCCTTCCTTCTTGTTCGTGTGTCCACGGAACGTGCGGCTGATGCTGAACTCGCCCAACTTGTGTCCCACCATGTCCTCGGTCACGAAGACGTCGTTGAAGACCTTCCCGTTGTGCACCTTGAACGTGTGCCCGACGAACTCGGGAACGATCGTGCAGCGACGAGACCAGGTCTTGATCGGTTCCTTCTTCCGCGTCGCGTTCAACTTCTCCACCTTGCGGTAGAGGCTTTCGACGACGTACGGGCCTTTCTTCAAACTGCGTCCCATGTTGCTCTTCCTGGGTCTTCTGCGTTCGGGGCTCTAGCCTTCCAGACTCGCTCTTCGTGCCTCTGTGCCTGCTCAGGTGCTCTTCACGCCGTAGCGCTTGCTCGTGCGCCGACGGATGATGAGTTTCGTGCTCGGTTGTTTCTTGTTGCGGGTATCTCCACCCTTGGCCAGCACGCCCGTCGGGCCGCAGGGCGGACGGTTGCCTTTGCTGCGTCCCGAACCACCGCCCAACGGGTGGGCGTGGTGGCTCTTCGCCATGCCGCGGGTGATCGGCCGGCGACCCATGAGACGAGAGAGGCCGGCCTTCCCGAGGCGGCGGAGGCGGTGGTCGCCGTTGCCGACCTGACCGATCGTCGCGAGGCAGTCCGCCGGGACGCGGCGCATTTCGCCGCTGGGCAGGGTGAGCGTCGCGTACTCGCCTTCCTTGTTCGAGAGCGTGGCGTACGAACCGGCCGATCGACACATCTGCGCCCCGCGGCCCGGGTGCAACTCGATGCAGTGCACGTCCAAGCCCGTCGGGATGTACTTCAGCGGCATCGCGTTGCCCACCGACGGCTCGGCGGCCTCCTTCAGCGAACACACGATCGTCGCCCCATCGGTCAGCCCGGCGGGGGCGATGATGTACCGCTTCGTGCCGTCCTTGTACTCGACCAGCGCGATGTGCGAGGAGCGGTTGGGATCGTACTCGATCCCGATGACCTTCCCCTCGATCCCGGCCCGGTCGCGACGCTTGAAGTCAATGACGCGGTAGCGCTGCTTGACGCCGCCGCCGATGCCACGGCTCACCGTTTTGCCCGAGAAGTTACGACCACCGGTGTGCGGGAGCGGGCGCAGGAGCGACGTCTCCGGCTTGTTCTTGGTGACTTCCGCGTGCATGTTCACCGACGCGAAGCGGCGGCCAGCGGAGGTCTTCTTGTATACGCGAATCGGCATGACAGTCTTCTTTCCTAGTGCCTCGTGCGTGATGCCCAGTGTCCGCTCAGAACAACTCGATCTTTCCGCCCTCGGCCAACTTCACGATCGCCTTCTTCGACGGCGGATCGATCATCGGCCCGGAACGGATGCGACGGTGCTCGCCCTTCTTAATCGAGGTGTTCACCTGCTCGACCTTCACCTTGTAGATCTTCTCGATGGCGTCCTTGATCTCCGTCTTGGTGGCGCGGGGATCGACGACGAACGCGTACTGCCCCTGCTCGTTCATCGCGAACGTGCTCTTTTCCGTCAGCAGCGGCTTCTTGATGATGAAATGCGGATCAACGTTGGCGGGCATTACGCGCTCTCCTTGCTACGACCCAGGGGAGAAATCTTCGCCACCTTGCCCGTCTGCGAGGTCGGGCCCTTCAGCCACGCCTCGAGATCGGCCTTCGAGATGACCAGGTAGCGGTGGTTCAGCATGTTGAACGCGGTCAACTGATCGGCACGCACCAACGTCACGTCGTCGATGTTGCGACCCGAAAGCCGCGCGTTCTCCGCGTTCTTCCCCTCGCTCGGGACCGCCACCAACGCCGAGTTGTCGACCTTGACCGCGCTCAGGAAATCCTTGAACGCCTTGGTCTTTGGCTCGTTGAAGGTCAGGCCGTCGATGATGCGGACCTCGTTGTCCACGAGTTTTGCCAGGAAGGCATTGCGATTCGCCTTGCGGCGCATCTTCTTGGGCATATCCACGCGGAAATCTTCACGCGTGCGCTTCTTGCTGTGCCCGTGGCCGCCGCCCTTCATCAGGTTGACCTTGCGGTCGCCGTGGCGTGCGTTGCCCGTGCCCTTTTGCTTATACATCTTCTTGGTCGAGCCCTCGACGTCCTGACGGTTCTTCGTTCGGCTCGAACCCTGACGAGTGTTCGCGTGGTAGCGCACGTAGGCCTGCTTGATCAACGATGCGTTGATCTGCCCACCCAGCGAATCCTCATCGATGCTGAACTTGGCAACCTGGTTGCCCTGCATGTTGTAGACGGGGACTTCCATTGGTCCATTTACCTCGTCTTGACGCCTTGCCCGACCTGCTCCGACATGCTCTTCCAGCCTGTCGGGCCTTCCTCGCCTATCCGTCGCACCCCGAATCCCGGTCGGTTGCCCGGGGACACCAGTTGCCCGGTGCGGTGTGGAGCGGAATCGACTCGGCAGTCCATTCCCGATCGACGGCGACGACCGCCGATCACGCTTGTTGTGCTCGCCCGGCGGTATCCCTTTCGGACCTTCCGGGCACACCGGCCATTCGTCGGTGGCCGATGTCGTTGCCTTCCATCCACCCACCTCACGACGGGCAGGGTCGAGAGTCTAGGCACACTCTCCGAACAAATCTCGTCAACTCGCCGTTCAGCGTGCTCGATTACTTGCCCGCCGCTTTCTTCACCTTCGCGGCCTTGCCCTTGTAGAGCCTGATCGCCGGCCGAATCTCCAGGAGGCCCGTGTTCGCGCCCGGGACCGGGCCCTTGACCAACAAGAGGTTCTTCTCGGGGATGATCTTCACCACGTCGATGCTGCGGACCGTCACGCGTTCATCGCCCATGTGCCCCGCCATCCGCTTTCCCTTCTTCAAGCCGCCGCCGAACCCGCGGTTGGAGCAGAGCGAGCCGATGGAGCCGGGCGAACGGTGCTTGCGTTCGGTGCCGTGCGACGCGAACATGCCCTTGAAGTGGTGGCGCTTCATGACGCCCTGGAACCCTTTGCCCTTGCTCGTGCCGATCACGTCGACGTAGAGCGTGCCTTCGAGGGCGTTGACCTTCAGTTCTTGCCCCAAGGTGTAGTTCGCGGCCTCCTTTTCATCCACGCGGAACTCGCGGTGGTGACGCTTGGGCGTGGTGCCGGCGGCGAAGTCGTGCTTGATCAACGGCATCGTCGAGTTGCGGGGCTTGATCTCGTCGAATCCGATCTGCACGGCGGAGTAGCCGTCCCGCTCCTTGGTGCGGAGTTGTGTCACAACGCACGGGCCGCACTCGATGACGGTCACGGGGACGACTTTGCCCCCGTCATACACGCGGGTCATGCCGACTTTTTTGCCCAGAAGAGAGAAACCCATGATCCATGCTCCTTCGGAATCCGGTGCCGCTCACGCGGGAGCGCCCTGATCGTCCGTGACTCGAAGTCGAGTCGAAAATGAAAAGAGACGCGACCTCGCGGGCGCGTCTCGAACTGCAACTACGCCTTGATCTTGACGAACACGCCCGCGGGAACAACGAGGCGGTTGAGGGCCTCGACGGTGCGTGCGTTGGGCTCGATGATGTCGATGATGCGCTTGTGGGTGCGGATCTCGAACTGCTCGCGGCTCTTCTTATCGATGAAGGGCGAACGGAGGACGGTGTAGCGTTCGACGCGCGTCGGGAGCGGCACCGGGCCGGCAACCTTTGCGTTGGTGCGCTTCGCGTGCTCGACGATTTCCTTCGCGGAAGCATCGAGGGCAAGGTGGTCGTAGGCTTCCATTCGAATTCGAATCCTGCCGCCGGTCATTCGATCATCCTCTCAATATCGCGCACTCGGACCAAACCACTGCTCAACTCGACGCTCACTTGCCACGCTCGGGACGCCGCGACTCCGCCAAAGCCTCGACCATGCCGCCTCGCGGCGCGACGATCAAGAATCTCCGAACGAGAATCGCCTCGAAGCCGAGACGAAGACGACGCTGGGCCTCACATTCCTGCGGCAGGTCGATCGCGCGACATGCCACCCACCCTGCGAAGGCCCAGGGAGGGAAGAATAGCGACCGCCCGCACCGTGTCAACCGTATCGCCTCGTCTTGGACGTGAGACCTCGCCCACATAGGCCACCGTTCCGCGAACCCCCACATAGGGTCCTCAGCCGCCACCCTCGAACTTCGAGCAAGGCGGGATCAACCGTCGATGTTCGCCGACGTACCTTAAACTGCGGCGTGCCCCCGAACCTCGATAAGGAGGGGGTGATCCATGCCCGCCCCACTCGGAGGTCTAGCGTGCGTATTTTGTTTGGTATTGCAGCGACGACGCTCGCCCTTTCGGCATCGGCGTTCGCCCAAACCACTTCAGGCAACGCCGTCTCGCCCTCGGCGGTGAAGGGCAGTGCGACGCCCGTTTCGGACTTCTCGGACCAAGTTGTGAAGATCGAGGATGTGGGTCTCTCGGTCGCGCTCCCGGCGGGTTGCGCGGTTGAGAAACTCACCGTGAAGTTGCAGAGCGCGACCCAGATCGTGGCCGAAGATCAGAGTTGGAGCGTGCTGATTCGCGTATCCCGCGTGAGCAATCCGAATCTGGATGTCCACAGCGTCAACGATGAGGTGGCCAAGTCGTTGCTGGCCTCGGTCGGCATCGTCTCGCACACACTCGAGTCGGCGCCGCTCCGCCCACAGACCGCCAACTCTCGCCCGGAGACCACGTTCAAATATGCGAAGGGCGGCATCGTCGAACGCGTCCCCGAGGACCGGACCAAGCCATTGTTTCTTCAGAATGGGGGCACCAAGTTCCCTCTGGATCGCGTGTACGTCGCTCTCGCGCAGGGCAACGACAAACCGCAAGCCGTCAAAGGAGTGACCGTCGTCCAGACCGCGCAGCAGCAGTTCGTGGTCTTCGAGTTGACCACGACGGACAAGGAGTTTGAGCGCGTCAAGCCCATCTATGAGACGATGGTCGCCTCCTCGCGATTCGCGGACACGAACGAACTCAATGCGGCTCGCGGGATTGCCGTCGAAGCCGGCATCAAACTCCTGAGGGACCTGACCGAAGAGGACTATCGCGAGGTGCTCTCGAAGCCTGAACGATGGATTCGGATGTACCGCCCGGCCCCGACGAACGCGGTGACGGACGCGGACGAGGTTGGGTATACGCGTATCCGCGCGTTCGTGGGGCAGCGTGGGCTCCTTGATGAGACCCGCCCGAAGGCGCAGTGGAATCTGGCGGATCGCGAAGAGGGCTATGTCGTGCAGATCGACTCGCGGGTGATGGTCGCGGGGCAGATGTACGACTCGAAGGCGACGTACTTCATGAGCCCCAATCGCGAGAGCGAGGCATGGACCGCGCGGAGCGCGGGGAGGGCGATCCCCGCGCCCAACGCTCCCAGCAAAAAAGAAACCCCGGCGCTCGCGACCGAAATTGGCGCGCGGGTGGGGCGGAACATGACCGTCACCGCCACCGCCACGGGGCGTGGCGAGGAAGTGACCCAGCCCGAGATCAAGTCCGACGGGTACGTCAGCCGCGTCGATGCCATGCTCTTGCCACAGTTCATGCTCCGCAGCAAATCGGCGAGTGAGTACGCTTTTTACACGTGGCAGAACGGCACGAGCAAGATCCAACTCCGGCGCGACACACTCACTCCGCCCCCGGAGCCGGGAGGCATCTGGAAACTCGTTACCCGCATCGGCGATGCCGAGCGTGTCCAGACATCGCTCTATACCGACACGGGCGAACTCGTCCGCACCGAAATGCCCGACGGCATCATCTACGAACCGACCACCAAGGAGCGACTTGTGGACTTGTGGCGTAGCAAGGGTTTGCCCATGAACTGAGCACGGCACGGTGCGCGCACTACAGTCTCGCGTGGCTACCGATCGCCTTATCTCCCCCACCGCCGCCCAACCCGAAGAGGACAAACTCAACTGGGCGCTGCGCCCGACGCAGATCGACGAGTACGTGGGGCAGGAGGATTTGATCCAGCGTCTGCGGATTGCCGTGCAGGCGGCGAAGCAGCGGCAGGATCCGATGGAGCATTTGCTGTTGCACGGACCGCCGGGCTTGGGGAAGACCACGCTGGCGCACGTCATCGCACAGGAGATGGGCGCGAAGGTGCATGTGACGAGCGGGCCGGTGCTGGCGAAGGGGACGGATCTGGTCGCGGCCCTCACGCGGCTGGCGATGGGAGACGTGCTCTTCATCGACGAGATCCATCGCTTGCCCGTGGCGGTCGAGGAGTTCATCTATCCGGCCATGGAGGATTTCCGCATCGACGTGACGGTGGACAGCGGCTTGAATGCCCGGACGGTGCAGATCAAGTGCAAGCCGTTCACGCTGATCGGCGCCACGACGCGGGCGGGGTTGCTCAGTTCGCCGTTGCGCTCGCGCTTCGGGATCGTGCATCACCTCAAGTATTACAGCGAGGACGAACTGCTGCGCATCTTGCGGCGGAGTTGCGGGCTTTTGGGTGTGGCCCAGGCGAAGGACGATGCGCTGCACTCGATCGCGCGAAGATCGCGGGGCACGCCTCGGATTGCGAATCGCCTGCTGCGGCGGGTTCGAGATTATGTGCAGGTGAAGGCGGGGGGCCATCTCACACCCGCGCATGTGGATGCGGCCCTCTCGCTGGAGGGTGTGGACGCGCTGGGGCTCGACGAGTTGGATCGCGCGTACTTGCGGACGATCGGGACGGTGTACTCGGGCGGGCCGGTGGGATTGGAGGCGATCGCCGCGACGATGAACGAGGACGTGGGAACGCTGGAGGACGTGGTCGAACCCTACCTCCTCCAGATCGGGTTCCTCGCCCGCACCCGGCGCGGACGGGAGTTGACCCGGGTGGCTTGCGAGCATCTTGGTTTGGCGCTTCCTCGTCCGACGCCCGTCGAGACTCGCCTGTTCGATGACGCGTAAGACGGATTGCACCTGAAACGCGCGTGCAGGGCCATAGAGCAGGACTCGTGGCGGGTGGGAGACCCGCCCCACGGGGTGAGCCACCGTCGAGTGGAACCCCGTGGAACTTGCGTTATTCGCCCGGGATGTACGAGATCGTCCCCTCCCACGGGCTGCTCGCGCTCGCGTACAACTTCTTTGGGATGCGCCCGGCGAGATAACTTTCGCGCCCCGCCTCGCAGGCTTTGCGCATGGCGCTGGCCATGAGGACGGGGTCTTTGGCGTGCGCGATGGCGGTGTTGAGGAGGACGCCGTCGGCGCCGAGTTCCATAGCGATGGCGACGTCGCTGGCGTTGCCGACGCCGGCGTCGACGATGACGGGATACGTCGCGTCGCCTTGCTTGAGGAGTTCGAGGCAGAGGAGGATGTTGTTGCGGTTGAGGACGCCTTGCCCGCTGCCGATGGGGCTGCCCGCGGGCATGACGCTGGACGCGCCGGCTTCCTTGATGCGGATCGCGGAGATGGGGTCGTCGCTGGAGTAGGCGAGGACTTGGAAGCCGTCCTTCACAAGTTCGCGGGTGGCTTCGATCGTGCCGACGGGGTCGGGGAGGAGGGTCTTTTTGTCGCCGAGGACTTCGAGTTTGACCCAACTCGCACCGGGGTTGGCGAGTTGCTCGAGGAGATCGCGCCCGAGTCGTGCGACGCGGATGGCGTCCTCGGCGCTGAAGCACCCGGCGGTGTTGGGAAGGATGGTGTATCGCTTGGTGTCGAGGAACTCCAGAAGGCTGCGCCCCTCGGCGTTGACCAGGCGTTCGCGGCGCACGGCGACCGTGACGACGTCGCATCCGCTGGCGTCGATCGCACGCTGCATGAGTTCATAAGTGGCATACTTGCCCGTGCCGACCAACAGCCTTGAGGTGAACACACGGCCACCCAAGCGGAGGGGGGCCGGCGCGGGGATCGACGAAGGGAGGATCTTGGGCTCGGAGAGAGAACTGGACATGGCGGATTGTTCGCGTGATCCGCACGCCGCGCCGAACAAATCCAGGCCGGACGTCGTCGCGCCTCGCGGTGGCCCGATCAGTTTCCAAGCACGGAGCGCGACTCTCGAACGACGGGCCTCCACATGCGCAGCGCCGCATCGCTGGACCCGCTGACAAAGCACGAACCGTCCGGGCTGAAATCACTCACCCAGAGTTCGCCGATGTGGGGGCGGAAGGTGAGCAGTTCGAGGCCGGTGTGATAATCCCAGACGCGGACCGTGTTGTCCCACCCGCCGGTGGCGATGCGCGAGCCATCGGGATTGATCGAGAGGCTGTAGACGCCGTTCTGGTGCCCCGTGAAAGTGCGGAGGCACTCCCCCGTGGCGATATCCCACGAGCCGACGAGCCCGTTCGCGAAGACGACGACCACGCCCTTGCCATCGGGCGTCGCGCGGAGTTGCGAAGGCCAGGAGCCCCCGTTCGCGATCGTGCGCTCGATCTTTCCGGTGGCGGCGTCGTGGACGACGAGTTGTCCTTCCTGGTACCCAACAACGACCTTTGTCCCGTCGGGCGTGATCGCGCATCGGATGGCGTTGCTGGGGCCTTTCTCGAACTCGCGCAACTTGACGCCGCGCAACGGGTCCCACACCCCCAGGGATCCCGGATCGACCCCGACGTAGACGACGGAGCCGGTTGGATCAAACTGGACGTCGATGGCGCGACCGGCGTTGACCTGCATACGGAGGAGTTCCTCGCCTTGCGGCAGGCTCATGGTCAGCGCCATGCCCCCCTCGCTCACGGCCGCGAGGAGCGAGCCATCCCTCGAGATCGCCACTTCGTTGATGGTCCCGGGAAGACGGGCCAGTTCACCCTCGTAACGGAGGTCTTTCGCCCGATGCTTGACGATGCGGCCATCGCGGAGCCCGATGACGTACGCCGACGAATCGGCAAACCAGGCCCCGCTGAAGATGCCCGAGCCAGCGTTGATGACGGGCTGCGTGGGTCGAGCGGGGAGATTCCACCATCGGATGGTGCGATCTCTCGCGATGGACATCAGCACGTCGGGCGCACCATACCAGGCCAGCGTGTCCACCGTCGAGGCGTGTCCGTAGAGCGACGTGATCGTCAGGAGCGTCTCGGCATCGAGGATGGAAATGACGCCCTCGGTGCCTGCCGTCGCGATGTATCGGCTGGAGGGGCTCCACGTGAGCGCCGACAGTTTGTTGTCGGTCAGTCGCATCGACTTGGTCGCGCCCGTCGACCAGTTCCAGACGTGCACAAAGCCGTCGTTCGCGCACGTCGCCACGCGCGTCCCGTCATGGCTGAAGGCGATCGCGCGGATCGCGAGGCGGTGCGGCGTCATCGTCATCGGCGCCTGCCGCCCGTCCGAGTCCTGCACCCAGATCCGCCCGCCACCCGCGGCGGCGATCCACTTTCCATCCGCGCTCACCGCCCCGATCGTCGCGTTCGCCCCCTCCATCACCCGGATCGTCTCGCCCGTCTCCAAACTCACCACGGTGGGCGTCCAGGGCTTCCCGGGCGACTGCTCGGCACAGAGCGCGCGCAAGCCATCGGGAAAGATCGCCATCGTGTACGAGAGCGCCGCCTGGGGTCGCCCGATCACGGTTCGCTCGAAGGTCTCCAGGTCCAGCACCCAGAGTTGCGACTTGGGCGTGCCGAAGAGCGCGCGTGTTCCATCGAGCGAGACGCACGCCGTCTCCGCGAGCACCTCGCTGCCGTAGTTCAGTTCCTTCAGGACGCGTCCCGTCGATTTCTCCATGACGTACATGGAGAGCCCGGGGTGCCACGCGACGAATCGATCGCCTGTCGAAGTCGCGGCGAATCGCAGCATGTACTCGCCCGGCGTGCTGACCTGATGATCGCACGTGTCGACGACCGAGCGGAGATATCCCCACTCCCATCCGCGTAGGTCCGGGGGGCACGCATCGAGCACGCGCCCCA
>CAZIZO010000014.1:0-82177 GCA_964543905.1 uncultured Phycisphaeraceae bacterium | reverse complement strand
TCCTCGTCGAGGTCGGGGGGAGCAAGTTTGAAATCGGGAGCCCCGGCTCCACGCCGACCGACCTCACCTCCAAGGTCCGCTCCATCGCCACCCTCGCCGGCCTGACCAGCATCCAGTCGAGCACCAGGGAAGACCCGAGCGGCAAGGGCCCGGCTCGCTTCGTCCGCTCCATCACGGGGCGGATCGACCCTGCCACGCCCTACACGATCTCCTCCATCGAGACCAAGCGCACGACCTCGCGGCCCGGCGCGCCCTTCATCACCTCCTCCATGCAGGTCGCCGCCTCGACGCGGCTGGGCTTTGGCGCCCAGCGCACGATGCGAGCCGCCCAGCAGTTGTACGAAGGGATCGACATCCCGGGCGATGGACCGACGGGCC
Organism: uncultured Phycisphaeraceae bacterium; assembly: GCA_964543905.1. Taxonomy (GTDB): domain Bacteria; phylum Planctomycetota; class Phycisphaerae; order Phycisphaerales; family UBA1924. Next base: position 81,799 of record CAZIZO010000014.1, on the reverse strand, counting down.
TCATCACCTACATGCGAACCGACTCGACGCACCTCTCCCCCGAGTCGATCGACGCGGCACGGAACTTCGTCAAGTCCCGCTTCGGTGACCAGTACCTGCCCGACAAGCCAAACTACTACACCTCGTCCAACAAGGACGCCCAGGAGGCCCACGAGGCGATCCGCCCCACCAACGTCGAGTACACGCCCACGCGACTCAAAAACGTGCTGCAACCCGACCAACTCAAGTTGTACACGCTCATCTGGGAACGCTTCGTCGCCTGCCAGATGGTCCCCGCCCAGTGGGACGCCACCACCGTCCTGATCACCGGCGGCAAGGACCCCAAGACCCCCTGCACCTTCCGCGCCAGCGGCCGCGTGCTCGTCTTCGATGGCTTCTACAAGGTCACGGGCATCCCCACCGCCAGCGACGAGCAGACGCTGCCCCCGGTCCGCGAGCAGCAATCCCTCGCACCCTTCCACCTCGACGTCGAACAGAAGTTCACCAGTCCTCCCCCGCGCTACACCGAAGCCTCACTCATCAAGACCTTGGAGAGCGAGGGCATCGGCCGCCCCTCCACCTACGCCTCCATCATCCAGACCATCCAGGACCGCAACTACGTCGAGCAACTCGAACGCCGCTTCTACGCCACCGACCTGGGCGAGGTCGTCACCGACAAACTGATCGAAGCCTTCCCGCACATCATGGACGTGGGCTACACCCGCGACATGGAAGCCCAACTCGACAAGATCGAGGACGATCACCTCGACTGGGTGGACATGCTCCGCAAGTTCTACGGCCCCTTCCAGAAGGAACTCAAGGAAGCGGAAGAGACGCTCACCCACGCCAAGGCCGAGACCGTCCCCGCACCAAAGGAGTACACCTGCCCCGTCTGCGCCGAAGAAGGCCGAGGCAAGAATGTCGGGCTCGTCTATCGCTTCGGGAAAAACGGGCGATTCCTCAGTTGCTCCAAGTATCCCGAGTGCACCTACGCCAGCCCCGTCGATCGCGAGGGCAAGCCCCGCGCCGCCGCCGAGACGGTCGACGTCGCCTGCCCCAAGTGTGGCGGCGCCATGACCAAACGCGTAGGCAAGTTCGGGCCCTTCCTCGGGTGCGCTCGCTACGGCGATAAGAAGAACCCCTGCGACGGGATCCTCAACCTCGACAAGAAAGGCCGCGTCACCGCGCCCAGCCCGCCCCCCCTCGTCACCGATCTCCCGTGCCCGACCTGTCAAAGTCCACTCAACTTGCGCAACGGGCTGCGCGGACCGTGGCTCGGCTGCTCGCGCTTCCCCAAGTGCCGCGGACGTGGCAAGTGGGCCGACGTTCCCAAAGACAAGCAGGATGCCCTGCTCAACGCGATCGCGGCCCACGAGAAGGCCAACCCCGTCCCCATCATCCGAACCATGTCGGGCAAACCCCTCACCGACCCCCAAGGCAAACCCCTTCCCACCGCCCAGCCCGTCGGCACGACGAGCGACGCCGAGGCCGGGACGTTGGAGGCGATCGCCGACGAGGTGGGTGTCTAGCACACACGAAAGGGTGCGACGATGACCGGAGGCCAGATCGCGCTCCTCGTCGGGCTCCTCCTGCTCATCGATTCCGTGGTCGTGGGCGCGATCTTCTACGCGGTCGCGCAGACCATGCGCGACCTTTCGTCCAAGTTCCCACCCGTGGAACCACTCCCCGATTGCGTCCGCCGGCGTTTCCAATCCTTCAAGATCGGTCTGATCAACCTCGGCTGGTGCGTCCACGTCGCCGTCGATGAGCGATACCTCCATCTCACGCCCACTCGGCTCGCGCGGTGGTTTGGGATGCGGGCGATGAGCGTCCCCTGGGAAGCGATCGAGTTCGTCGGCAAGGCCACCATCGGCTCCTCGATCCGCGTCCGCATCGCGGGCGAGGAGATTCTGGGACCCGCGTGGTGCCTCAACCTGGCGGCTCAAGACTAGTTCGTCCCATGCACATGCTCTGTTCTCGGTGTTCTGGCCAGGCTTCCGAGGGGATAGTGCGCGGCCGCCCCACGCACGGCGCCTCCTGTTCGTGAAGGGCGGTCGCGCCCGGACCACGTCTCGAGATGAGGAGCCGAATATGAAGACTGGAGCCCGGTTTGCTCGCCCTCGCCGTTCGCCCCTCGACGGCGCGCTCACCCGGGCGTGCCTGTGGCTCGTGCTCGTCGCTTCCGTCCTTGGCTCGCGCGCCGCGGCCCAGCAGTGCATGGATTGGCGTGCCGTTCCGGGCATGACGCGCGCCGACATCATCGAGGCCGCGACCCTCTGGGACCCCGACGGCGACGGCCCGCTTTCGCCCCGCCTTGTCGTCGCGGGTCGTTTCACCGTCGCTGGCTGGCCCACCGGAATCCCTGCCAACAACATCGCGATGTGGGATGGAACCGCCTGGCAGCCCTTGGGGTTGGGTGTCTCCGGCAACGAGCAATACGCCGCCATCTACACCCTTGCCGTCTTCGCCGGCGAACTCTACGCCGGGGGCACCTTCACCTCCGCGGGCGGCTCGCCCATCACCGGCATCGCCCGATGGAACGGCACCTCCTGGCGCTCGCTCGGAACCGGCATCGCCGGCACGCCCCCAAGCGCCAACCTCACCTACGTCGGCTCCATGGCCGTCTACGCCGGTGAACTCGTTGTCGCCGGCGGATTCGTCTCCGCGGGCGGGATGCCCATGAACGGCATCGCCCGCTGGAATGGAACCTCCTGGAACCCCGTCAGCATGCTCGGCGCCGGAATCAACGGCGGATTCACCTGCCTCACCGTCCACAACAATGAGTTGTATGCCGGCGGCACCTTCACCACCATCAACGGCACGCCCGCCAACCTCGTCGCCAAGTGGAACCCCGCCGGCTCCTGGGTCCCGCTCGGGAACGCGATTCCCGGCGGGGGCATCGATCCCATCTACCGTGGAAGCACCTTCACCTCTTCCTCCAGAGTTCTCTCCCTCGGTTCCTATGCCGGTGAACTCATCGTCGGCGGCCGTTTCACCTCCGCCAACGGCGTGCCCGCGAGTTGCGTCGCACGATGGGACGGCACGCAGTGGCGATCGCTCGGCTCGGGCATCACCTCGCGCGATCCGAGTTCCAACGGATTCTTCGGCCTGGGGGTTCGGTCTTTCCACGTCCATCAGGGGCAGTTGATCGTCGGCGGTCGCTTCGGCTTCGCCGGCGGACTCACCGTCAACAACATCGCTCGATGGAATGGCTCCGCCTGGTCGCCCTTGGGAGAGGGGCTGAGTTCTTATCCCTCCGCCTTTGGCGACGAAGGCGTCTACGCCCTCACGACCTTCAACAGCCGCCTCTTTGCCGGGGGTGTCTTCGTGAACTCGGACGAGTTGACCTTGCAGAGCATCGCCGAGTGGGACGGCACACGCTGGCAGCACGTGCCCGGCGTCCTCTACTCCTACAACGCCCAGACCTACGCCCTCGCCCCGTGGGCCGGCCACATGATGGTCGGCGGCGACTTCAATGTCATCTGGCAACCCGGCTTCCTCGGGTTTGACCTCGTCCAGTGGGATGGGCTCGGCCTCTCCAGCCCTTCCTTCGTGCCGTCGTGGTCCACCCAGGGCCTCCTCCCCGCCATCCGAGCCCTCGCCTCGTTCCCTCGCACCTCCGGCCCACCCTCCGATGATCTCTACGTCGGCGGGGACTTTGACCAGTTCTCCGGCGCCGGCGCGACCGTCCCCGCGAGCCGAATCGCCCGAACCAACAGCCTCTTCGGTGGCTGGGAACCCGTCGGCGCCGGGTTCAACGGAACCGTCCACGCCATCACGCGCTTCAACGGCTCCGTCTACGCCGCCGGCAGTTTCACCGCGTCCGGAGGAACCGCACGCAACCGCATCGCACGATGGGACGGCACGCTCTGGCAACCCGTCGTCAACCAGCCCACCCCCGGGCCCGACGGCACCAACGACACCGTCCGCGCCATGGTCGGCTACACCTCGGGCATCCGCAACGTCATCCTCGTCGTCGGGGGCGACTTCACCACCGCCGGAGGCGTCGCCGCCAACCGCGTCGCCCAGTACAACGTCAACACCCTCGTCGTCGGCGCCACCTGGAGCGCCCTGGGACCCGGATTCAACGGCACCGTCAACGCCCTCGCCCGCTTCAACGGCAGCACCTACGCCGCGGGCAACTTCACCCTCTCCGGGTCCACCCCCGTCAGCCGCATCGCCCGTTGGGACGGCACCGCCTGGCAGCCCGTCGGCGGCGGCGTCAACGGCGCCGTCTACGCCCTCACCGTCTCCAACGGGACCCTCGTCGTCGGTGGCAACTTCACCAACGCCGGCGGCGTGCCCGAGACCGAGAACCTCGCCCGCTGGGACGGCTCCTCCTGGTCCTCCATCGGCGGCGGCACCGAAGGCACCGTCCGCGCCCTCGCCTCCTTCAACGGCGAACTCCACGTCGGCGGGCAGTTCACCACCGTCCGCAACGGCGTCATCGGCTCCATGGGCTACGCGCGATACTTCGAAACCGGCGTCCCCTGGTTCGCACGCCTCCTCACCAACTCCGGCTCCTCCTGCCTCGGGCGTGACGCCTTCCTCTCCGCCCGCATCGCCCAGGGATATGGCGGCCTCCGCCTCGAGTGGCGCCGCAACGGCGTCCCGCTGCAGGACGGTCCGACCGGCACCGGCTCCACCATCGCCGGCTCCGCCAACTTCGGGCTCAACATCCTCAACCTCGGGTTCGCCGATTCCGGGGCTTACCAACTCGTCGTCTCCAACGCCTGCGGCGAGGTCGTCAGCAACACCCACACCCTCACCATCTGCCCCGCCGATCTCGACGATGGCAGCGGCCTCGGAACCTGCGACGGCGGCGTCACCATCGACGACCTCCTCTACTACCTCGAACTCTTCGGCGACGGCGGCCTCCTCGCCGACCTCGACGACGGTTCCGCCACCGGCTCACGCGATGGCGGGGTCACCATCGACGACCTCCTCTTCTTCCTCCAGCACTTTGCCGATGGCTGCTAACATCCCACCTCATTCGTTCGACACCAGCCCGCGGCTCTGCTCCACGAACGTCTCGCCCTGCCACTGCGCGTCCTTCGTCACGGCGCCCCTCGCCGCCGCCTTCTCCATCGCCTTCGCCTCGGCCTGCCGCTTCACCAGGTCCGCGTGCGTCGTGAAATACCGCAGGGAATGCCCTCGGAACTGGTCGATCGACTCAAACTTGTGCCGCTCCATGAACGCCAGCAACTGCTCGCACATGGGCTTCACCAGGCCATAGCCGTGGATCATCACCCCCGTGCACACCTGCACCGTGCTCGCGCCCAGCAGGATGAACTGCGCCGCGTCCTCGCCCGTCTCGATGCCCCCGATGCCCGAGAGGCTCCGCCCGGGAAACTCGCCCCGGATCATCCGCGCAATCTCCATGCACATCCGCAGCGCAATCGGCCGGACCGCCTTGCACGAATACCCGCCCGGAGTCGTATACCCCTCCACCGTCGGCTCGGGGCGCAGCGTCGCCAGGTCCACGCCCATCACGCTCAGGATCGTGTTGATCGCCGAGATCCCTTCGCAGCCCGCCCGGAGCGACGCTCGAGCCGGGTCTTCGATATGCGTGATGTTGGGCGTCATCTTCGCCCACACCGGCACCTTCGCCGCCGCGTTCACCCATCCGCACACTTCTTCCAGGATGTCGCCGTCCTGACCCATGGCCGCGCCCATCTTGCGCTCGGGCAGCCCGTGCGGACACGAAAAGTTGAGTTCGAACGCATCCACGCCCGCGTCCTGACACCGCTCGACGATCTCGATCCACGCGTCCTTGCGATACTCCTCCATGATCGACGCGATCAGCACCCGCCCCGGGTACATGTCCTTGACCCGCTTGAACTCGTCGATCCACACCTCGAACGCCCGATCCGAAATCAACTCGATGTTCTCCCACCCGATGATCGTCTCGTGTGGCTTCGGACCCACCCGGAACCGGGCGTACCGCGGCGCCACGTTCACCACCTTCGACGCGTCCAGCGAGATCGTCTTTGCGATCACCGCACCCCAGCCCTCGTCAAAGGCCTTTCCGATCACGTTCGCGTTCGTGCCCGGCGGCCCGCTCCCGATGATGAACGGATTGGGCAACTTCAGGCCATCCACTTCCACACGCAGGCTCGCCATGCACGATCTCCCAAGGGACCACGAGCCAGTGTACATCAACCACCCTGCCACCGCCGCGACTCGCCCCGCGGCACCGAGACACGAACGAAATACGAAAGCGAACTCCAGAAGTGCGATGAATCTTCGGCCGCGTCGCATCGGTATGGACACCGGGCGTGAGTCCCGGTTCTCACCACCGTTTCCGCTCGCTGTGGAAACCCATGCAGGAGGCCGTCTCGTGAACTCGTCGTACGCTCAGTCGATGGCGCAGAAACTCGGACAGACTGTCCACTCGGCCTCGCACCACGCCGCGGCCCGCGCCGTCCTCTTTCCCGATCTCTATGCCTGGTTTGTTCTCGCCTCCGCGCTCGACATCCTGCTCACCCACAGCATCATCCAGCATCTCGGGGGCGTCGAGGTCAACACCATCGCCGACTGGTTCATCCGCACCTTCGACTGGTGGGGCGCCATCGTCCTCAAGTTCGCCACCGTCCTCTTCGTGATCGGCGTCTGCGAGGTCGTCGGTCAGCGCCGGGCGCGCCGCGGTCGCTTCCTCGCGACCCTCGCCGTCATCCTCGGGTTCCTTCCCGTCACCGCCGGCCTGGCGCAGATCACCCACGCCCTGATCTACGACCACGCGGCTCTCGTTTCGCCCGACGAGTTCGACGGCGAGATCCCCCGCGACCTCTCGCACTCATCCGCTGATCGACCGCCCTCCAAACCCGCTCATCGCTAGGAGTGTCCTGAACGACTCGCCGAACACAAAGTTGTGTTTCGGAAACTCCACCCCCCCGAAGTTCTGGTCGAGATAACTGAACATCAGGTCCACCCGCCCGATCGCCGAAAAGCCTAAGCCCGGACTCCCGTGGTCGAGCAACTCGATCAGCCCCGTCGTCGCGGCCCCGACGCGATCGATCTGCTGCGCCGTCGCCGTGTACCTCAGCGTGTGCCCCGGGAGCGCCTCCCGGTCGATCTGCGCGCTCGTCACCTTCGCCAGGATCACCTTCTCCTGGAAGTCCGCCGCGTGCCCCACCAGGATGCCCGCCGTCTGCGCCATCCCTTCCACGATCAGCGACGCGGGCATGATCGGCATCGCTCCGCGAGCCTGGGTCGCGGCAAAGTGATCGTGCAGATGGTCCTCCGCCAGGGAGACGTTCTTGATCGCCACCAGCCGCTGCCTGGGCACCAACTCCACCACGCGATCAATCCACATCCAACGCATGTCGCGCCCGCTCCCCGTCGCCCGCGATTCAGCCCTTCGCCAACTTCTTCTCGACGAAGTTCACCAGCGCTTCCACCGTGAAGATCCGCCCGATCTTCGCCAGTTGCGGGTCCTTCTCAAAGTCGCCGAAGTTCACGTGCGGCATGCGGGCACGGAGCGTCTCCAAGCCCTTCGCCGTCACCTTCCCATCCTTCACGTACTCCGGATTCTGCGCCACGTTCTCCGGGAAGAGTTCCCCCTGCCCGATCTTGAACCCGAACGCCTGCTCCAATCGAAACACGATGTCGAGAAAATCGATCGACTCGGCGCCCAGGTCGGCCGTCAGGCTCGCCTGCATGGTCACCTCGTCCTCATCCACGCCCAAGGCGTCGACCAGGGCGGCTTGTACCTTCTTGAAGATATCGTCTCGTGTCATGGGTCGATTGGTCCGCTGTGGAGGCCGCGAGGGCAGAATCCTCGCGTTGAGCCCATGGTAGGCCCATGGTAGGAGGGTGCACGGGCACCGCCGAGATTCGCACCTAGACCAGCGCCGTCAGGCGTGCCGCGCGAAGCGTGAATCGCCCCGACGCCGCGCTCCCCGCGCCTTGCTCCCCTTCACCGTTCGCGCCCGCACCCGCGATGCACACCACTTGACCCTTGAAATCCCAACCCTCTTCACTCACGCTAGCCAGCGTCACTTCCACCCGCAAGAGATCACCCGGGCGCACAAACCGACCATACTTCAACGCCCGCACCTTCCCCAAGACCAGCGGGCTCGACTGGTCGGCCCGTCCCGCGTCCCCCAGCCGCCGCGCCGCCTGCACCATCGCCTCCAGCATCAGCACGCCCGGCAACACCGGAAACGTCGGAAAGTGATCCCCCAAATACTCCTCCGCATTCGTGACCGCCTTCACCGTCACGATCCGGTCCGCCGTCTGTTCCACGACCCGATCCACGAGTTCAAATCGCATCTCCAAGTGTACGTGCTCGCCACGCGTGCAATGATCCGTGGCCCGCGTTCACCTCGCCCAGGGCCCGAGATGCCGACCGTTACCAACCAAGCCGTTTGCATCCGCCACTGGGATTGGTCCGAGACCAGCCAGACCGTCTCCCTCTTCACCCGCGATCTCGGGATCGTGCGCGGCGTGGCTAAGGGCGCCAAACGCGACCACGCGCGATTCTCTGGTGGCATCGAGATCGCTTCCCGAGGCGAAGTCATCCTCCGCTCCAAGCCCGCCGACGGGCTCTCCCTCCTCTACGCCTGGGATCTCCAGGAAGTCTTCCCCTCCACGCGATCCTCGCTCGAGACCTTCCACGCCACCATGCTCCTCCTCGACCTCACGCAACGCGCCCTCCACGAGCACGATCCGCACCCCACCCTCTTCGACTCGCTCGTCGTTGCTCTCCGGGCCCTCGCGACCGATCCGCCACTCATCGTCGTGATCCGTTACCTCTGGGCCGTCCTCGACGAGACCGGGCACCGCCCCGAGATCACGCACGATGTCGCCTCGGGCCTGCCGCTGCCCCCACGCCCGTGGTACCTCTTTCGTCCTCGCCTTGGCGGGCTCTCGGACCCGCAGTCCTTGCCCTCCGCCGACCTCGATCGCGAACACGCCTGGAAGGTCCGCCACGAAACCGTCGATCTCCTCCGCGCCATCCGAGACGACTCGGCCCGCGCCGCCCACGCCCAGACGCTCGAACGTGGGGTGCGGCTGCTCGGCGCCTACGCCCGCGACCTCTTTCGCGCCGAGTTACCGACCCTCGACGCCTTCCTGCTCGCCACAGGCACCCCCGCCCGCGCCCAGGGTGAGTGAAGTCGCCCGCGCCTCTCGCCGATCAACCCCCAGGCCGAACGGCCATGGACCGCCCCTCGAGGCCGATCCCATCGGATCGCACGCGATGAAGGAAGAACTGCTCAAAAAAGTCCTTGCCTGCCCCACCCTGCCCTCGCTGCCCGCGGTCGCGCTGCGCGTCATCGAACTCACCGGCGATCCGAACGTCAAGTTGTCCGAACTCGCCTCCACGATCCAGAACGATCAGGGGCTCGCCGCCAAAATCCTCAAGACCGTCAACTCGAGTTTCTACGGCCTTCGCCAGCCCTGCGCCACGATCAACAAGGCGCTCGTCATGCTCGGCCTCGGACCCGTCAAAACGCTCGCCCTCGGCTTCTCACTCGTCTCCTCCGTCGGGAAGGACGCCGACCCTCGATTCGATTACGTCGGCTACTGGCGTCGCGGGCTCTACACCGCCGTCGCCGCCAAGGCCATCGCCGAAGCCGCCAAACGCAACTGGGCCGACGAGGTCTTCCTCGCCGGCCTCCTCCAAGACCTCGGCGAAATGGCCCTCTTCCGCGCCCTCGGGAAGGACTATCTTGCCGTCGAAGAAAAAGCCCGCGGCGACCACCGCCAACTCGTCAAGCACGAACTCGCCGACCTCGAAGTCCAGCACCCCGAAGTCGGCGCCATGCTCGCCGAACGCTGGAAGTTGCCCAAGGAACTCGTCCTCCCCGTCCGCTACCACGAGCGACCCACCGCCGCCCCCGCCGAACTCACCGACCTCGTCCGCTGCGTCGGGCTCGCCAACTGGGTGCATGACGCCATGACCGGCGACGAGCCCGCCGCCGTCCTCCATCGCGTCTACGAACGTGGCGTACAGTGGTTCGCCCTCGACGCCGACACCATGGACGCCGTCGTCCGTCGCGTCGCCGAGGGCGCCAAGGAACTCTCCCGACTCTTCAACCTCGAGACCGGCGCCAACGTCAACCCCGAAGAACTCCTCCAGCGCGCCGAGGAGCAGCAGAAAAAACTCGAAGCCCAGGCCAACGCCGACGACGACGCCGGGCTCCACGCTCTCCTCGCCGGCTCGCCCGACACCGATCCCCTCACCGGGCTGCGCAACCGCACCACCTTCGAGTCGTCCCTCCGCCGACTCGTCGCCGATTCGAAGGGCGAGAAACGCCTCGGCGTCCTCAACATCTGCATCGACCGCTTCAAAGAGGTCGCCGCCACCAACGGCCTCGAAGCCGCCGACGAGGTCGTCGTCCGCGTCGCCTCCATCCTCTCCACCCAGTTCCAATCCGCCGGGTGCGAGGTCTTCCGTCTCAAGCCCGAGATCTTCGCCGTCATCGGCGAGGAGGGTTCCCTCGGCGCCTTCCGCATCGCCGCCGACAACTTCATCGGCGAACTCGCCCTCAGCAACGCCGACGCCGTCCCCATCACCGTCTCGTGCGGCTTCGCCGTCCTGCGCACCACCAACCCCGCCGACCTCATCTCCGCCGGCGCCCGCGCGCTCCAGACCGCCGTCAAAATGGGCGGCAACCGATTCATCGACGATGCCGCCAAGGTCGCCGCCTGATCGTGCTCACGCCCCCGGGAGCAACTTCCCGAGCGTCGTCGCCCGCACCGGATACCTCCGGGACGTCTCCCTCACCTCCGCCAGCGTCACCCGCTCCAGCAGGTCCAACTCTTCCTCCAGCGGCGCGTATCGCCCAAGATACGTCCACGACGCGCCCAGGCGATGCATCCGATCCTGCGGCCGCTCCCCCCCGAGCGTCGCCGACGTCCGAACCTTGTTCTTCAATCGAACCAGATCGTCCTCCGTCACCGCGTCCCCGAGTTTCGCGAGTTGTCCCTCGATCGTCTCCCAGATCTCGTCCAGACGCTCCGGGTCCCCCGACGCATACACGAAGAACTCCCCAAACCCGTCGTGCGGCGCAAACGACGCCTGCGCTTCCTCCGCGATCCCGGGCTCGATCAGCGACCAATGCAGCAGGCTGTTGTCCGGCGCGCCCAGCGATTGCGCCAGCAAGGTCGCCGCATACCGCCTCGGATCGTCATACGCCGGCGCGTCGCACATCGCCAGCAGGTACCCTCGCGTCACCTTCGAATCTCGAAGCACGAGTTCTCCGCCCACCACCCTCGGCTTGGCATTGTCCCGCGTCACCCGCGTCGGCGTCCACCCGCCGCACACCCGATGCAGGCGATCCACCTCGCGCTCAAAGTCCATCTTCCCCGCCAACGCCACGATCGTGTTGTCCGCGGAATACCGCGTCTCAAAGTACTCCCGCATCTGCTGGCTCGTGAGCGCCGTGATCGACTCCGTCGTCCCCAGCACGCGATGGCTCAGCGGATGCGTGCCGAAGTGCCGCTCGATCGACGCCTCGTACAGCACCCAGAAGGGATTGTCCTTGTACATCGCGATCTCTTCCAGGATCACGCCCTTCTCGGTGTCAAAGTCCGCCTGGCGCAGTGCCGGCCGCATCATCTTCCCCAGCAACTCCACGCACGAACCCAGCCGCTCGGGAAGCACGTGCGCATAAAAGCACGTCATCTCGTTGCTCGTGAACGCGTTGTTCCGCGCCCCCATCTCATCAAAGCGCCGGTTCAACTCCGCCGCCTCAAACTCCTCCGTCCCCTTGAACATCATGTGCTCCAGAAAGTGGCTCACGCCCATCACGGGCGTCGCCTCGTCCCGCGCGCCCGTCTTCACAAAGAACCCGGCGGCGGAGGAGTAGGCGGCGGGATCGTCCTCGGCGATGATCGTGAGGCCGTTGGGCAGCGTCGCATGGCGGAAGATCGGAGGCATGCCCCGACAATAGGAACTCTCTCCCGATGGGTCGTACGCCTCGGCTCGTACCGTTGATTCGGAACTCTTCTGCGCCGATCTCGTGCGCTCTCGTATCCACCTCCCCGCCAGCCCCTCGCAGACCAAGAGGTGCCGTGCATGAACGTCCGTTATAGATGGACCTGCATCTGCGGATACTCACGACCCGAGTGTCCCAAAGATCGATTCCCATATCCTGAGTGTGGGCGTCGAAGAGCGATTCAGCGATTCGAAGGGTCTTTCAGGCTTCAGGACGTGTGAAACTCGCGATTCTCGCCGGGGTCTTTTCGCCCACCATCGCATACGCCATCGGAGCCGTCCTGGCCGATTCTCGACCAGCCGTCGTGGTTCCATTCGCCATCGTGGCGATCGCGCTCTTCTTCCTGTTGAGCGCTCGGCTGCTCTCGTCGCTCCGTCGTGCCCGTCTTGGCTTGAACACGTTGACGGTGCTTGATTTCTCGATCGCGATGGGACAGGCTCTTGCGGCGAACGTCATCGCGATCTCGGCCTCCCACACCCGCCCCGTCTCGAACCCCGCCCCGGCGGGCGCTCCCACTTTCGTGTACGCTGCGTTCAGGCAATCCAACCGGAGCGGTGTCGTTGGACTCCACCTCTGGAAGTACGAGGAGGGGCTTGGCGCACGCCGGATAGGTTCAACCGCATGGAACGACAAGGCGACTCCTGGAAACTCTCGTGGCCCTGGTGGGTGATCCCCCTCGCCCTCGCCCCGCTCCTCTGGTGGGGTCTCCACGCTCGTCTCCTGCAACGCGTGCTCATCGCCGAGGTGCACGCCGACCAAGGCACGAACAACTGGGCCATCCGATGGACCGCCCAGAACGGCCGCGAGAGCGGCTCGTGGCTGATGCCCGCGCCGGTCCCCGCGGACGCGCAGGGCTCGCCCACAGCCCGCCTCACCGAGTCCCTCCGCCTCTCCCTTCCTTCATACCCCATCGCTGTCCTCCGCCTCACCTGGGAGGGCCCCGCCCAATCCCGCGTCGACCTCGAAGACGCCCACGTCGAGCACCGCCTCGTCAAGTTCGTTCTCGAAACCCACCGCATCTCCCCAAGATCACCGCAGGCCAGCACGACTCCCACCCAGGGCCCGTACAGCGAGGCCTACACCCCTCCACCCGACTTCGGCCCCAAAGTCTTCGCCATCGGCTCGCTCGCGCTCGCCCTGACCCTCTACGCCGCGCTCGCCGTCCTCGCGCTCGCACCTCGCCTCGCCCGAAGCGCCCTGCTCGCCCACCTCCTCGTCTGGAGCACCATCCTCGTCGTCAACGGCTATTACGCCCTCCGCGTGCCCTGCCTCGTCACCTCCGACGGCATCGACTACCTCGACGCCGCCGACTGGCTCGTCCGCCACGGCTCCATCGCCCACTTCGTCCCCTACAAGGCTCCGGGCCTGGGGTTCATCCTCGCGCTCGTCATGTCCGCGTGCGAGAATGTGCTCCTTTGCGTCACCCGACTCCAAGTCGCGATGGGCCTCGCCACCGCCCTGCTCGCCTATCGCTTGGTCCGCCCCCGGTTCTCCACGCACTGGGGCCTCCTGGCCGCCCTCATCGTGGGCATCCACCCCGTCCTGGTCACCTATCGCCTCTACCTCCTCCGAGAAACCACCGCCGCACTGATCTGCATTTCCGTGATCGTGCTGCTCTCTCGCCTGGCAACCCCGCACGCTGGGCCGCAGCCCTCCCGCATCCGAACACCCCTGTGCCTCGCGCTCGCCCTCGTCGGCGCCGCCGGCGCCTACACGCGCGAAAACCTCCAACTCTTCGCCCTCTACCTCCCCATCGCGATGCTCCTGCTCCCGGGCCCCTGGTGGCGCGTCCGCATCCCCCGCGCCGCACTCGTCATGGCCTCCATCCTCGCCCTCCTCCTTCCCTGGTTCTGGCGGAACCACGCCGACTTCGGCGCCTTCGCCATGGTCACACCCAAAACCCACCTCAACCGCGTCCTCTCCGGCTGGACCAACAACATCATCAACCCCAACGACACCGCCGCATTCTCTCGCGAGCGCTGGCGATCCCTCGCCGATCAGGCCGATCGTGGCAAGGTCAACCACTACGACTTCCTCAACCAACTCATCGCCGCCGAGCAGGAGCGCCGTTCCGCCCGCGCCGAATCCACCATCCTCTCCGCCAAGGAGATCGACGACCTCTCGCGCCGAACCATCGACGAATCCATCGCCCGCCACGGTCCGCGTTCCCTCCTCGCCAGCGTCCAGGCTGGGGTCAACCAGTTCGGCCTCTGGAACCTCGACGGGGTCGAGGGCGCCCCCGAAAACGAGTGGTGGTCCCGCCCCCTCCGCAAGCAACCCTTCGACTTCGACACCAACATCTGCTTCGACATCGAGGCCAGCCTCGCCAGCGTCCGAGCCCCCGACGAGCACCAGCGCCTCCGCGACATGCTCTTGAAGGAGCGTGTCCCCATCGCCTCCATCAGCACCGTCCCCGTCGCGCGCCAGTTCAACGAGTGGTACTGGGCCAACCGCGCCCTCCGCCCCGCCGTCGCCGTCCTCTGCCTCCTCGGCATCGTCCTCGCCTGGCGCCGCGGCGACCGCGTCCTGGCCATGGGCGGAGCCATGGCCGTCCTCAACGTCGTCCTCGCCGCCAGCGTCGTCGCCACCCCCTCCGATCGCTTCGCCGTCGCCTTCCTCCCCGTCACCCACAGCGTCGCGGTCAGCGCGCTCGCCATGCTCACGTCACACCGCCGGACCGTGCCCCGCACGGCCGCGCCCACCACACCACCCGGATAAACATCTACCGCTGATCGATCGGAACGTATGGCGCCTCGTGGGGGCCCTTGTAGTCCACGTCCGGCCGGAACAGACGGTTATCGCTCAACTGCTCGATCACGTGCGCGCTCCAGCCGCCCACCCGGCTCAGCACGAACATGGGCGTGAACAAGTCCAACGGCAGCCCAATGCAGTGGTACGTCGTCGCCGAATAGAAATCGACGTTCGGATAGATCCCCTTCGCCGCCTTCTCACGGTTCATCACGTCCTCGATCCGCGTGCTCTTCTCAAACAGCGCCGTGTTCCCCGTGTCCGCCGCCAGTTGCTTCGCCAATGCCTTCAGGTGCTTCGCGCGCGGGTCATAACTCTTGTACACCCGGTGTCCAAAGCCCGGGATCTTGTCCTTCTTCGCCAACTTGTCCTGGATGAACGCCTCGGCCGCCTCCACCGTCGGGATCTGGTTCAGCATCTTCATCACGCCCTCGTTGGCCCCGCCGTGCAGTGGGCCGCGGAGCGAGCCGATCGCCGCGCTCATCGCCGAGTAGATGTCGCTCTCCGTCGAGATCACGCTCCGCGCCGAGAACGTCGAGTTGTTCAGCCCGTGGTCCGTGTGCAGGATCAGGCACACGTCCAATGCCTTCGCCATCGTCGCCGTCGGCTTCTTCCCGTTCAGCATGTACAGCGTGCTCTCCGCAAAGGTCATCCCCTTGTCGGGGGGCACGATCGGCGTCCCCTTCCGATGATGATGGAACGTCATCAGCATCGCCGGCACCTGCCCCAGGATCCGCAGCGCCTTCTCCCGCACGCTCGGAATGTCGATCGCGTTCGGCTTCGCGTCGTAGCACCCCAACGCGCTCACCAGCGTCCGCAGCACGTGCATCGGTTCGGCCGTCTTGGGCATCTCCAGCACCAACTTCGCCACGTTCTTGTCCAACTCGTAGTTCTCGCGCAGTTTCGCCGTGAACTCCGCCAGTTCCCCCTTCTTCGGCAGCCGCCCGTTCCACAGCAGGTACACCGTCTCCTCGAACGTGCTCTTGCTCGCCAGTTCCCCGATCGGAATCCCCACGTATTCCAGGATGCCCTTCTCGCCGTCGATATAGGACATCTTGGTCTCTGCCGCGATGACGCCTTCCAAGCCCTTTGAGTACGTCGCCATTGGTCTTCTGCCTTGTTCTACGGGCCAAGCCCCATCGGAGCCCCGTTCCCCACAAGCCCTGGTTCGGTCGTTTCGCGGCCCACCCGCGCCTGCCCTGAATGCACCTCCGCACCCGGGTTTTCAGTGTATGGCGCTCGATCGGACTTTGGCTCTTCCCCACTCAACTTCCGCTCGCATTCTCCACGCTCCACCTTCCGTTCGCCACGTCTTCGGCACCCCTCGCCCTATCCTCCACCGTGATCATCCCCCTCGGCAATGACCGGGCCAACCGTCGCCCAACCGTGGTCAACCACGTCCTCATCGCCCTCAACATTGTCCTCTTCGTCGCCTTTTTCCTCCTCACCCACGCCTCCCAGGGCTCCAACGTCGCCCAAGGCCGGGCCCCCATCCCCGACGCCTTCGCCGACCAACTCGCCCTGCTCTGGAAACCCAGCCAGCCCTGGCGTTTCTTCACCTACGCCTTCCTCCACGGCAGTTGGATGCACCTCCTCGGCAACATGCTCTTCCTGTTCGTCTTCGGACCCACCATCGAAGATCGCCTCGGGCGCCTCGCCTACCTCGCCTTCTACCTCCTCGGCGGCGCCGCCGCCGGTGCCGCCCACCTCGCCTTCAACAAGGCCCCGCTCATCGGCGCCTCCGGCGCCATCGCCGCCGTCACCGGCGCATTCCTCGTCTTCTTTCCCCGGACCAACGTCCGCCTCTTCGTCTTCTTCATCATGGTCGGCACCTTCGACATCCCCGCCCTCTGGTTCATCGCCGTCGCCATCCTCCGCGACTTCATCAGCCTCGGCGCCTCCGACAACGTCTCCCGTCTCGCCCACCTCGGCGGCTACGCCTTCGGCATCGCCGTCGCTCTCGTCCTCCTCGCCTCCAAGGTCATCCCCCGCGAGGGCTTCGACCTCTTCTCCATCTTCCAGCGCCGCCTCCGCCTCGCCGAGATCCGCGACGCCGCCAACCCGTTCGACGCCAAAGGCCCTCGCCTCCGTCCGTCCAAGGCTGCCGCCCCGCCGGAGCCACCCATGCCCGACGACGTCGCCACCTCCCGTGCCGACATCGCCTCCCGTCTCGCCCGGGGAGACCCCGCCGGCGCCGCCTCCGCCTACCTCACCCTCCTCCTCGCCGCCGAATCCTCACCCCGATTCGCGACGCTCAGCAAGCACAACCAACTCGCCGTCGCCAACCAACTCTTCGCCGACCGCCACCACGCCAACGCCGCCAAGGCCTACGCGCTCTTCCTCGACGCCTACCCCAAGGACGAGCAATCACCCCACGTTCGCCTCATGACCGGCCTCCTCCACGCACGCTACCTCAACAACCCCACCAGCGCCCGCGAACTCCTGACCCTCGCCCTGCCTGACCTCCGCGACCCCGATGATGAGGCCCTCGCTCGCCAACTCCTCGCCGAACTCAACTCACCCTCCACCTCGTCGCCCTGATCCCACCGTCCTTCCCGCACTCCCCCCACGTCCTCCACGTCCCATCCACCGCGCCCCATGCCCCGAACACGAATCAAAATCTGTGGCATCCGCGACCCCGACGCCGCCCTCGCCGCCGCCGACGCCGGCGCCGACGCCGTCGGTTTCATGTTCTACAAAAACTCCTCCCGCGCCATCACCCCCGAACAGGCCGCCGAGATCATGGCCCTCCTCCCGCCCTGCGTCAGCACCGTCGCCGTCTTTGTCAATCCCATCCTCGACGACTTCTGCGACGCCGAAGAGACTTGCCCCACCACCCTCGTCCAGTTCCACGGCCAAGAGTCCCTCGACCTCGTCCAGCGCTGCGGACCAAACCTCATCAAGGCCGTCCGCTTCGACGAATCCACCATCGCCAACGACCTGGACCAGTGGCGAGAGGTCCCCGAAGTCGATGCCGTCCTCATCGACGGCTCCGCCGGCGGCGAGGGCACCTCCTTCGATTGGTCCAAACTCTCCGCCTTCGTCGACGACTACCCCAAGCCCATCTTCCTCGCCGGAGGACTCACGCCCAGCAACGTCTCCGAAGCGATCCGCATCGTCCGTCCCTATGCCGTCGACGTCTCCAGCGGCGTCGAAAAGGCCCGCGGCCTCAAAGACCCCGCCCTCATCGAGGCCTTCTGCCAGGCCGTCTTCGACGCCGATCGCGGCTAAATCCACCGTCGCCCCCACGATCCACGCCCGCCTGCCAAGTGGCCAATTGCCTCTTCCCCCTTTGGCAATTGGCCCCCGGGCCATTTAGCATCTGCCATGCCCCTCCTCAACCTCCGCCCCCAAGCCCAGCGCCGCGACCTCGACCAGCAGATCGCGCACATGCAGTCCTTCGATCTCGACCTCAAGTTCTCCGCCGGTATCTGGTTCTTCTCCCCCTTCACCAGCCGATTCCACGATCGCTACGGCCCCGTCCTCGACCTCGAACGCAGGCTGGACATCGCCGCCTCCCTCAAGCCCTACGGGCTCGCCGCCCTCGAAGCCCATTACCCCAACGAGATCAACGAAGACAACCTCCCCCTCTGGACGTCCTTCTCCACCAGCACCGGCATCCGCCTGCTCACCGTCATCCCCCTCCTCTTCTGGGACACCCAGTTCGAGTTCGGCTCCCTTTCCAATCCCCTCCCCGTCCCACGCCGCGCCGCCATCGACCGCACCATCGCCGCGCTCAAACTCAACAAGCACCTCAACACCGACTTCGCCGTCGTCTGGCCCGGCATCGACGGCTTCGAAAACCCCTTCGGGCACGATTTCGCCGCCATGCGCGACCGCTTCGCCGACGCGCTCGCCGAAGCCATGGAAGCCGTCCCCGGCGTCCGCATCGCCTTCGAGCCCAAGCCCTACGAACCTCGCGGACGCATCCTCTTCAGCACCACCCCCGAGGGCGTCCTCCTCGGCCGTCTCGTCGAAGACAAACTCCGCCACCCCGACAATCGCGCCCTCCTCGCCGAGGGCCACACACTCGTGTGCATGAATCCCGAAGTCGGCCACGTCCTCATGGGCTTCGAAGACCTCGCCTACGCCCTCAGTTGGCCCCTCAGCGAAGCCCGCCTTGCCCACACCCACTGGAACAGCCAGCCCCTCGGCAACTACGACCAGGACCTCAACGTCGGCGTCGTCTCCCCCGAGCAGGCCGAGGCCGGGCTCTACACCCTCAAAATGCACGCCTATCGCGGCTACTTCGGCATCGACATCAACCCCGAGCGCATGCCCGTCGACGTCGCCCTCAAGATCAACATGGACGCGCTGCGCGCCGCCAACGACCGCATCAACATGGCCGACCACGCCAGCATCCTGCGCGCCCTCGCCAACCCCGAAGCCCCCGGGGCACGAGGCTGGGTCGAGTCCCACCTGGTCCGTCTGCGAGCCCCAAGGCCCGACCGCCTGCCCACGCTGCCCAGGCTGGTCTGAACAGGCCCAACGCCCGGGCGACCTCTTCCCGTCAGCGGACGTCCATTCTCCGATCCAGGAAGTACGCCACGAACTCCACCTCGTCCGCCACCACCCGCGTCGGTACCCACGTCGTCTCGCTGTCCGAATACGACTGGGTCCGCACCTTCCCCTTGCGATCCACGTACGAGATCGTCCCCGAGCGATAACTCGTCACCGGTCGGTCCACCACCTTCTCCGATTTCCCCAGCGTTCGGCTCGACCATACCACCAGATCACTCCCCAACTTCCGCGCCAACTTCACCAGTTCGCCACGCCCTTCCTCCGTCCCCGGCCTCACATCGTCCGTCGTCCGAAACGTCGAGCGACCCAGCACGTCGATGCTCGCCGCCTCGCCCGTCACCTGCAACCACCGCAGCATCTTCGCCTTCGACTCGGCCTTCCTCTCCGCCGACCACTCGTCCGGATGCACCTCGCTCGACGCCACCATCGCGTCCTGCTCCTTGAGCATCGCCTCGATACGCTCCCAAGGCACCTGCTGCACACGCACCTGCTCCGCCATGTCCGCTCGAGCGCCTGCGAGCGGGCGCACACCGACATACGCCGACTCCCAAGGCGAAGTCGCGCAGCCCGCCAAGGCGAGGCAGCACGCCGCCGCAAGCAGTATGGTCAACCGGTGTCGCATGATTGATCGTACGGACGCCGCCGCACCGGCACGCGAGCGCCCGCCCACCCTTTCGACAAACGCCGAATCCCCCACCCCGCAGAGCCCACGCCCCGCCCATCCACAAGCACGGTCGCTCGAATCACGAACACCCGCCCACCACTCCGCCCCCCAAAAAGAAGAGGCCCGGGCGATTGCCCGGGCCTTTGGAATCTACTCAAACATGTGGTTCACGCCAACAACGTGCCTTACTGAACGTAGTTGACCTGCTCGTCGTTGCGGACGGGCTTGCACTCGTTGGAGGTCGTGGTGCTCTGGATCACGAGTTGGCCCGCCTTGGTGCCCTTGCACACGATGTTGAACTTGACCGTCTGGCCGGGCTTGAGCGTGCCGACGTTGAAGGTGACCGTACGGCCCTGCGCCGTGCCGGGGCCGTCGGTCGAGACGAAGTCGAGCCCGTCATCCAACTGCATGACGGCCTTCACGTTGGTCAGGTCCACGAAGCCCTGGTTCTTGACCTCGTAGCGGAACGTGTGGTTGCCGCCGACGTCAACGACGCCGTCGTCGTCGGTGATCAGCGTGCCGATGTCCGGGACGCTGGTCAAGGCCGTCGAGCAGTTCGCCTGCACCGGCGCCGCGCACGCACAGGACGCGGCGGCCGACGCGGCAAAGTTACCCGCCGAGGCGGCCTTCGCGACGAGGCTGACGGTCTTGGACGCGCCAGGAGCAAGGTTGCCCACGTTCCACGAGACGTTCCCGCCCGCGTTCGTCCCGCCGTTGTCGGCCGAGACGAAGGTGGTGCCCGCCGGGACCGGCGCGGTCACCGTCGTGGAGCACGCCGCGTCACCCTTGTTCGTGACGGTGAAGGAGAAGGTCAGGTTGCGGCCGCCGCGACCCGTGATCCCGCCCGGGGGGCACTGGGCCGTCAGCGCGAGCACCGGCTGCTTGATGACCGTGCAGCCCTGCTGGCTCGTCGCGGTCAGGTTGTTGTCGGCCGACGCCGACGCCGTGGTGCAGCACTGACCCGTCTTGCTGATCTTGCCGCAGATCGTCATTTCCTTGCTCGCGCCTGCCGCGAGCGTGCCCACGTCCCACGTCCAGTTGCCGCTCTTCCCGTCCGTGCTCGTGAAGCCGTTGCAGAGCGGAACGTTCACCTTCACGTTGGTGTCGTCCGCCGTGCCCGGGTTCGACACCACGACCTTGATGCAGACCTGATCGCAAGGCGTCGCCTCGGCCGGGGTCTGGGTCAACTCGACCTTGAGCGCCGGCTGAACCACCGGGATCGTCTGGCAGATCATCTGCGCCCACGTCACCGTCGCGCACGAACTCATCGAGCCCGACGCGCCCGCCTTCGCCGTCACCGTCACCGTCTTGCACTCGCCCGGGTTGAAATCGCCCAAGTTCCACGTCAGGGTCGGAGCGCCGCCCTGGTGCGCCGGATTCGACGACACCACGTTCATCGTCGGGGCGCACTCGTCACGAAGAACCACGCCGCTGACCTTGTTGTTGGTCAGGTTGCAGACCTTCATCGAATAATCAAAGTTGCTGCCCGCGATCACCTGGCGGGGCATGAACCGCTCGATCGAGATGACCGACGTGTTCCGGTCCCCCGTCGGGAACGCCATGAACGAGCCGCCGCTCGAAGCCACCACCGGCTTGGCCGCCGGCGCCGGCGCCGGCGCTGGCTCGGCCTTCGGGGCCGGCTTCGCGGGTTCGGCCGCCTTCGGCGCGGGCTTGGCTTCCGCGACCTTGGGAGCCGGAGCGCCGGCTTCATCCTTCAGGATGTAACTGCCCCATGCCGGAGCGCCCGAGCCGCCAGCGCCCGAGCCTTCACAGCCCACCGAAGCCATGACGCCGGCCGTCGCCAGCGCCAACGCGACCAACCTGTTCACCGAAGAAAATTGTTTCATTGCTAGTCCTCAAAGAGTCCATGGCGTGGAACCGAGAAAAGGACACGAGTTCTCCGCCCACGCCGGGAAGTCCAGCCGAAGAACAGTCCGAACACTCTACCCGCAGTTCGTCGTGCGCGGTTTGGGATGAGAGGCAAACACGGCGAACGCCGAGCGGCACGATGTGCGCGAACCTGACCCTCTCGTATCGCCCCCTCAGGTCTCACCCCGGACGACACGCCGGTTGAGTTTTTCACCACTCCACCGGACCATTACAGTAACAAACCACGGACCTGAGTCAAGCCTCGCCCGACTCGCCCGCCACTCGACTAGCCCTCTCCCACATCCATTCCCTCCTTTGCCCCACGCCCGTGAAACGACCTTTAAGTCTCTATCTTCACACATCTTGAGCCCGCCGAGACGACGCCACGACCAATCCCGTCAACGCTCCTCTGTGAGCAACGCGATCCCCCTCCCCTTCCTCACTCGCCTTCCCCCGATCTAGGGTTCAATCCCCTCCCACGATTCGCGTCTTCTTCCGTGATTTGGGAACGTCCTTCGCGTCGTGCCCATAGGCTTGCCCCTTCGGAGGGCGTTCGCCGGTGGCGTGCGCGCTCTCCCCCTCGGGCGGTGTGTGTCCTGTCCGACGTTGGGTGCTCTCGAGTCGTCTCTTTCCTGAGGAGTTGGTCCGATGCGTGTGTTGTCTTTGGTCCTCGCCGCCGCCGCGGCGCTGTCCGTCTCGTCACCGTCCCTCGCCCAAGACAAGGCCCCCGAGGTGCTCAAAGAATCCGAAACCTCGTTCTGGTCCGCCTGGAAGCGATCCGCCGAGGTCGGCGTCAACGGCTCCGCCGGCAACTCCGAGAACTTCAACGTCCGCGCCGGCCTGAGCACCGAACGCAAAACCGACGAACTTGCCACCTCCGCCGGCATCAGGTACTCCTACGCCACCAGCGACGGCACACGCTCCGCCAACCGCGGCGAGGCCTTCGCCCGAAACGACTGGATCCTCAAAGACCCGCGCTGGCGCGTCTTCGCCAAAGGCGGCCTCGAATACGACGAGTTCCAGGATTGGAAGTGGCGCCTCAACGGGGCGGCCGGTCTCGGATATTCGTTCGTCCAGCGCGAGAACTTCGAGTGGATCGGCCGCGTCGGCCCCGCCTTCAGTTGGACCCTCCAAGGGCACGACCCCAATCCCAAGTTCACCCCCGAACTCGACCTCGGCACCGACGTGATGTGGAAGATCACCGAACGCCAACGACTCACCTTCAGCGCCGACTACTACCCCGCTCTCGACGACTTCCCCTCCGCCTATCGCGTCGTCGCCAAGGCCGCCTACGAAGTCCTCGTCGATCCCGAAACCAACATGAGCCTCAAAGTCGGGGCCGAGGACCGCTACCAAAGCCAGCCCGGCGGCAACCGCAAAAAGAACGACGTCGACTACTTCCTCCTCCTCGTCTGGACGTTCTGATCCTTCCCCGCCACCGTCCCGACTTTTCTGTTATCCTCTCCCACCACCGGTTTCTTTCCGTCACCCCAACTCTGGGGCACCACCAAGGAGTTTCTCATGGGTTTCATCAAAGAGTTTCGCGATTTCGCCCTCAAGGGCAATGTCCTCGACCTCGCCGTCGGCGTCATCATCGGCGGCGCCTTCGGCGGCATCGTCAACTCCATGATCAAGGACGTCATCATGCCCATCGTCGGCATGGCCGGCAACGTCAACTTCTCCGACAAGTACATCGCCCTCTCCGACTCCGCCCAAAAGGCCGTCGAAGAGTTCGCCGCCAAAAACCCCGGCCAAGTCCTCCCCCTCGCCAAGGCCCAGGAAGCCGGCGCCGTCCTCGGCATCGGCAACTTCATCACCATCCTCATCAACTTCATCATCCTCGCCTTCTGCATCTTCCTCGTCGTCAAGGCCTTCAACACCGCGAAGAAGAAGTTCGAAAAGGAGCAGGCCGCTCCACCCCCAGCCCCCGCCGCCAAGCCCGCGCAGGAAGTCCTCCTCGAGCAGATCCTCGCCGAACTCAAGCGCCGCTGATGCACTCTGGGTACTCGGCTCTCCGAATCGGGAGTTGGCATCACTTTCACGCGACGACACGGGCGAGCCTCCGGGCTCGCCCCTTTGATTGACGGGGTGGAACTCGAACGCTGACGCACAAGTCATCCATGGCTAGCGAAGTGCAATCTTTTTTTATCCTATTTCAATCCCGCTTGACATGGACTTCTCGCTCTTGTATGTTGCCCAAATGACCACTTTCAAGCCAGTGGCGTGCCCCCCCCCCCCCAGTGTTCTCACGTCGCACAAGCGTCTGACTTTCGCTGCAGCGTGGGTGGCGGCGTTGTCTTGTGTTTTGGCATGTGATCCTGACACAAACAAACCTACAGACAACCCTGGCACAGGCTGCACATGGTGGTACAGCACAGGGAGTGCGGAACTCCGAAACGAAATTTCTTTTCAAGAAGATGTGCGTATGAAGAAAGACTGGGAAGACCTACCTTTTTGCTATTGTAATCTGTACCAGTATCCAGTCCCATGTCCAACGTGTCCTCCCATGACGGATTCCGTGACGATCGCTGATGCCTTGACGTGGTCGATTCAGCAAACCACAACGCAGTCCTTCGCCTTTGCACTCAAAGAGTGGCTCATCGACTGTCTGACCTACACATACACACTTACCGTTGCTGAACAGCAATCCCTGAGCGGCACGCATACCGAAACGACGACCATCACCTTCGCTCGACAAGCGACTGGCTGTTTCACTCGCTACTATCGGCAAGTTTGGTACAAAAAAACACGAACAGGAAAGCAGACCGCCGTCTGGACCTATTTGTGGGTGCCCCGTAAGGCTTCGGGTGATCCGTGTGGCGACGCCGTAAAGACCGAATGCTCGGAAGTTTCGGCAAGCGGGACGGTGGTCTGGAATACATATCCGAACTATGAATGGGCACCAGGGCAGCCGCCTTGTGGCGGAGTGGCGATCACAAACCCAGATCCATGGGACGGGAAGCGAGAAAAGCCCTGTTGTGAACCTCTTTGCCCTCCACCTAGCCCGCCCGCGTTGCCGTGTTGTGGCTGCATGACTCACCCGTAGTACATTCCTCGTTTTGCCTTGGAGTCGGAATCATGCAACGATATTCTCGGTTCATTTTCTTCGGATGTCTGCTCGGCATTGCGGCTGGCGGACTGGCTTGGTCCATGGGAGAACTTCAGCCCTCACCCACGCCTCCGCAGGCCGTGATCCCAGATGAGGCTCGAGCACGCCTCGCGGAGTACGAAAACGCGGTGCGATCCTTGTGGCGAGGCGACGCAACGGCAGCGAGTGAACTGGCGCGTCGCATGATCGATCACCCATCATCGGATAAGGAACAGGTCGAAGGATTGCGATTGCTTTCTCAGACCTTTCGCGCCTCCGGCGACCTGACCGTGGCCGATGCCACGCTGCTCGCCGCCATCGCGTTGGTGGAGCGGAGCGCGACCTTAAATCGCGAAGACCCTTCGCTCCGTGCCGCGATCGTCATGGATCGAGCCGACCTCGCCTGCTTTGCGGCTCGCGACCACGCGCTCGCCCTGAGCCTGTATGACGAAGTCGCGGCATCCGGATCGGGCGCCCGGCTCCGCGATGTCCGACTCGCCATGCAAAACGCGGCGATGCTGTGCGAACACGTTGGGCGTCGCGACGAAGCGATTCAACGAGTTGATGCGTTGCTTGCATCGCCCGCGGCGTCGCTTATTCCTCGTGAAGATTTGCCGAAACTACGAGCATCCCAAGCGGGGTGGATTGTCAAGACAGGAAATCTCGCCGAAGCGCGCCGACGATACCTTGCGATCTGGAATGAGTTTCATGACCGGGACGACCCCGTCGTTCTCCAAGCGGGCGTGTACTTGGCAGGATGGACACCACAACCACGAGAATGTGCGGAACGGTTGAGGTGGTGCAGGTTCCTCTTGGCCCGCTTTGCTGATATCCGGCAACGTCCAGACGTGCATCCGGGGCACCCAACCGCGACCGAACTC
The DNA here is from genome assembly GCA_964543905.1 of uncultured Phycisphaeraceae bacterium. Taxonomy (GTDB): domain Bacteria; phylum Planctomycetota; class Phycisphaerae; order Phycisphaerales; family UBA1924. The sequence continues at coordinate 56,104 of CAZIZO010000014.1, read as the reverse complement.
GATGATCTCGAGCGGCAAGTGCAGTTCCATATTGCGAACTCCGAAGACTGTGGCGATCTCGAGTTCGTCGATCAAGCGCGATCGCGTCTTGGTTTGCCCCGCCGTTCCCGATAGGATGTTGCGGTCGAGGTTGCAGATATCCGCCGCAGATGTTCCGTGAAGGCACTGGGGAAACGGACGAGCGTGGCTGCTCGACTCCAACTCTCGAAACGACCTGCGAGGATCACCCTTTCTGGTTACGTGGGTGGAACGGCATACAGCCCCTGCTCCACGATGTACCGCCGCACACCTGGTGTCACCCACGCCCTCACGGACTCCACGCCTTTCTCCTTGATCGCCGCGCGAATCGCGCTCGACGACACCTGCGCAAGCCCGCGATGCTCCGCTCCGCGCCACACCATCAATCGCCCCAGCACCCACTCCTCGAGCTCGCTCTTCGTCCACGCCCCCGTCTTCGCCATCTCGCGCCGAAACTCCTCCTCCGTCACGCACGCTCCTCGCGGCAACACCCGCACTTCCGCCAATCTCATGATCTCCCGATACTCCCGCCACTTGTGAAACCCAATCGCCTGATCCGCGCCGAGCACCAGAATCAGTTCTACGCCCGGTACCACCCGCCGAGCCCGCCGCAGCGTCTCCACCGTGTACGAAGGTGCCGCGCCATTCATCGCCGCGCGGTCGATCTCGTCCGTCCACACCGCCGCGTTCGCGACGCCCTCGATCGCCCGCCGAAGCATCTCCACCCGATGCCGCGCCACCGTCGGGGCCTGCCCCACCTTGAACGGCGAGACCGCGGCCGGCACGAACATCAATCCGGCATCCGGGAAACGCCTCTCCCGCAACGACGCGGGCAACTCCACATGCCCCCGGTGCGGCGGATCGAACGTCCCCCCCACCACCAGCACCCGACGGATCGTCGGTGGGAGCGGCCAGGGCGTGATGGGAACCTCGTGCGATGACATCCGTCGGCTCGGCAATCGGTCAAGTTCCAGCCCGTGACTCGCGGAATGTACCCGCTCCACTCCGCTCGCGTCCCTGAAGCGCGCGTCCTATACTCCCCACCAACAACGGCCCCGTCGTCTAGCCTGGTCTAGGACACTACCCTTTCACGGTAGGAACATGGGTTCGAATCCCATCGGGGTCATTGCCCGCCACGCGAGCCTCCGCCGCCGCAGTTCCCGGGCGTGCTTTCATTCGGCTCGCCCCCCTGCCGTGATGTGACCCTCATCGCTCCTCGGGCGAGGGTCCCACATACACCACATAGTCCCCGCGGCCGCGGTCCTCCTCCCGGAACGCGGCGCTCTCCTCATCCACCACGCTCACGACCACGAGGCGCGTCCCCGCCCTCAATCGCTCGATCGCCTGCGCCAGCCCGCCGCGAAAATCGCTGTGAAATCGCCCCACGACATGCACCACGGGCCGCGAGCCAGCCTCCAGCGCCCGCGTCACGCTCTCCCCCATCGTCCAATCCCACAACGACTGCGCCCGAAATCGACCCGCCAGCCTCTCCTGAACCTGCTCCTCCGTGAGCGCCGTCGCCCTCTCGCCGCCACCGCCCCGATGACCCGCCTCGCTCTCCACCGAACTCCGCATCAACCGGTAGAAATCCTCGCGGTACTTCCCCTCCGGCAACACCTCGGGCACCCGGAACATCCGCCGCTGCTCCGCCGTCAGCATCCCCAGCGCTCCATAGTCCTTCCCGCGCAGGTACCGGATAATCTCGCGCGGCGTATTCGACGCGATCACGGGTCGGCCCTTCGCCTTCGCCGCCTCCAGCATCCGCCGATGCCCCGGCGGGTACCCGCCCGCCGTCAGGTCGGCCCGCTTGCGAAACGCCGCCTCGTCGCTGAGCCCGAGAAGGTAATCATCCACGCGAGACTGATCATCCCGCTCGAAAAACTCCAAACTCAGCGCCGCCGTGTCGGTCCTCTCCAACACCCGGTCAAAGACGAGCGCCGCCCACGGGAGCCCCACCGGATGCCCGTGGTTCTCGCCGATCAACACCACTTCCGCCTCCGCGGCGCTCGCCACCACCTCGTCCATCGACGAGGGCGTCCCGTCGCCCCGGAAGACGGGCAACGCGCTCAACGCCGCCGCGTCCATGCTCCGCTCGGGCACGACGCCCGTGTTCCTCGGCGACGCGCACCCCGCGAGCCCGCCCATCAACGCCACCACCAAGCCCGCACGCCAGAGCAACACCTTCATGTCGAGACCTTTCGACCAAACCCGCCGCGCGTTCGTGCGCGTCCCGGGCATGGCACAGTAGCCGCGACCCCGCTCCCGCGTCGCGAGGGGCCATCGCCCCCACTAACACCCCGACTCGAATCGCAGGAGAAAGTACAGCAGATCGTCGATCGTCACGCCCCCATCGGGCACGCCCAACGATGAGCCGTCGTCCACGTCGGAGCGAAGGTCGCCCGCCTCGAAGATCGCGAGGTAATAGAGAAGATCATCGATCGTCACGCCCCCATCGGGCACGCCCGACGATGAGCCGTCGTCCACGTCCGCCACGCAGCACACGCGAGAGTCCAGGTCGCAGAGTTCGACACGCCGATACTCGTTCGCGTTGAGCGTTGTGTTCGAGTCCGTCGAGGGCGGAATCTGGTCCGCAAACGCGAGCGCTCCGCCATCGTTCGTCGCATAAGGCCCAACCGCCAGATACACCGCCTCGGGCAGCGCGCCAAACAGGTCCCGCAGGTTCACCGTCCCCTCCAGCACACCGCCGTTCGCCCCCGTCATCGCCTGCACGCGGGCCGTTCCGTGATCGAACCACCCTTCGTAGTCGTTGTTGTTCTCGTCGGCCACGAAGCAGCGCCACGAGGCCACCTGCCCCGCCTTCGCCCAGGGTGAAGCCCGAAGAACACCGCCACCCGCCTCGCCCGCGACGAAGATGAAATGGTCGTTCCCCTCGCCCGCGTCGGGGCACGCGACGTACAGCACGTCCCCCTTCAAGCCGGCCCACAGTGACATGCCGTTGTTCTGCGCGATCAACACCGAATCCGTGTCGCGAAGGCCGTCCATCGTCCACGTCGCCGGCGGCGGCCCCGAGGGCGTCACCGCAAAGTGCCAATCCTGCCCCGAGTTGTTGTCCCACGTTCCCGCGCCGTTGTTGAACGCGCAATCCAACTGCGTCGTGTGCCCTGCCGGGAGCGTCAGCGTCGCCACCCACTTCCCCGCGTTCGCGCCCGAACCCATCGCCATCGTCGCGTCCGTCACCTGCGTCCACGCGTTCACGCCCCAGTGGATGTTCACCTGCCCAGCGCCCGCGAGCGAACGGCCCGCGGGGTTGTACACCACCGTCACCCCCTGCCCCGCCGTCGGCCGCGCGGGCGCGATCGTCACCACCGCGCCCGTCGGCGGCGCCGTCGTGCCCGGACCAACGAACACGTGCTCGATCGCGCTCTTCTTCACAAACCCCCGCGTGTCCGTCGCCTCGATGTAATAGTCCACCAGCGCGTTCCGCACTCCCGTGATCCGCGCCGAGCAATGCTCCGCGATGTACTGCGGCATCTCAAAGAAGTTGATCGTGCCATCGTTGTACACGTTCCCCGCCGGGAAAGGGCGCCGCGCCATCGCGACCGACTGCCACGCCCCGACGTCGCTCCCGCCCGCGTACGTCTCGTTGTGCGTTGTCCCCGTCGAGTTCACCCCGTCCGCGTCCACACGATACTTCAGCGTCACGCTCGACAGCCCCGAAACGTCGTACGCGAACGTCCACACCCAGAAATCACCCGAGTCCTGCACCTGCTGGTAGCCATACTGCGGCCCAAAGTTCACCGAGCCCGGATTCCACGGGTGCCGCTGCGGCGCCCACACCGTCGGCGCCGTGCGATCCGCGCCCGCCCCGCCGATCACCGCGTCCGCGAGCGCCACCGCCTCGTTGCACGCGATCGTCGCCTTCACCTCCATGTCGTCCGCGTTCCCGTAGTACATGTACCCCGAGTTCAGCGATCCAAGGAAGTAATGCCACGCACGCTCGGCGTTGTTCGTCGTCGCGTCGGGGTACAGGATCTTGCGGATGCTGATCGTGCCCCCGTTCCCGCCCTGCGCCACCGGGCTGGTCCAGACCTGCTCCGCCGTGTCCACACGATTCTGTGCCGCCGTGATCACCGCCCAGTTCCGCGCGTCCACGTGCCACCCATTCGCCGGATCGATCTGCCCCTGCGCGTTCAGCAGCGGCCAGTTCCAGTTCAAGAACTGCGGAGCGCCAAAGTCCCCGTCCGCATTCACCCACGCCCCGTCCTCCACCTTCACCAGGTCGTTCGCCGGAACCGGGTGGTTCTGCAAATACTGCTCCACCGTCGTCGCCACATACCCCGCCCCGCTCGCGCTGTTCACCAGATTCGGCGTCGCCTCCATGTAGTACGAATACCCTCCGCCCCACGCGTTGTCCCCGTCGTGCGCCAGCACCACCAGCATCGGCCTCGACGGATCGTTCCGCGCCTGCAACGCGTCAAAGTCGCTCGTGCCCAACGGCGAATACCCGTCCTTCCACCCCAACGACTGCGAGCACGGCACCACGATCATCGACGACAACGCCCCCGTGCTGGGATCAACGTACTGCGCCCGCCTCGGCGTCAGGGCATACGGATACGCCTCCGCCGGCGCGCACCCTCGTGAGATCGACACCCGGTAATAGTTCGTCGCCGCCGGGTTCGTCTGGTCCGCCCGGTTCGGTGGATCGCAGTTGATCCCCCCGCTCCCGTACACCACCGGAAAATCCACGCACGCCCGGCTGATCTTCTCCGCACTCACAAACGTCCACGCCACCCCCTCGCTCGCCAGGATCGGGATCAGCCGCTCCGAAAACGCCATCTCCGACGGGAAAAAACCACGCGACATCGGCACCGTCGTCCCCCACGCATCCCCATAGATCGCCTTGTACAACTGCACTTCCTTCCGCACCGCGCTGTCGTCGCACAGCGGCAGCAACGCGTGGTGGAACGAGAACAGCACGATGTCCATGCGCGGCTTGCCCCCCACCGTCGTCCACCCCCGCGCCTCGCGATTCGCGTTGAACGATCCGCCCGAATAGCCCAGTTGGTTCGCGCCCCCAAGCGACTGGATGTTCTCGATCAGCCCGCCCGAATACGTCACCTGCACGCCCGCCTCCGGACGAGATCGCATCGCATTCACCGAATCACGTGGGCGAGATTGATACGCGGCCACCCGATCATCCAGCCCGAAAATCTGTCGCAGGTTGTTCGCCGGGTGCGCCGCGCCGCCATCCGTGCGCTGGATGCTCTCCCATGCCCGCTCATACCGATGCGCTCCCGCCGCCTGGCGATCGGGCCAGTAGATCGGCTGCTCCAGGTGCCACAAGTACGTGAAGTGCACCCGCTCCTGCCCCCACGCGCCCGAGGCCCACGCCGCCGCCAGCACGATCGCGCCCACGTCCCATCGCATGCTTGCACTCCAAGGTTGAGTTCGCCTCGATCGCCAAGATACCGCGCCGCTCGACCGACGCAAGGCCTCGAACACGTTTCTTCGCATGCGCGATTGAGAATCCTTGCCCCTGCAACACCTGAAACCGTTTCATCGTGTGCCCTCCATCTTCCTCTGTGCGGCGCGGTGTGAAACCTCGAGGCCCGCTCCCCTGTACCATCCGCCATGACGACCCATACACACCTGTCGCTCGCGCTCCTCGCCTCCTCCCTCGCCCTGGTCTCCGCGTGCGAACAAAGGTCGCCCGCCCCCACCCCCACGACGACCACCCAGGCCGCGCCCTCCCCCGCGCCCGCCAGCGAGCCCGTCGCCACCAACGCGGGCCCGGAGTACCTCGCGATCCACGCCGCGCTCCCGAAGGAACTCCTCGACGCCGAGGGCGGGAAGGGCGCCTCGCTGAGCGCCACGCTCGCCCAGCATTCCGCGACATTCCAGCGCCTCCTCGACGCCACCAAGCGACCCGACTGCGACTTCGCGGTCGATCGTTCGGCGGGCTTCGACGCCGTGATGCCCCACCTGGGCAAGGTGCGCGGGGTAGCCCGCGCCCTGCGCGCCGACGCCGAGCGTGCCCTCGCCGCCGGCGACCTCGACGCCGCCGCCCAGCGCGCCGCGGCCATGATCCGCTTCGGTCGCCACATCAGCCTGCGCAGCGAGTCCGTCATCGAGTGGCTCGTGGCCGGTGCCGTGGGCGGCATGGGCGCCAAGTTCGTCTCCGAGCATCCGCAACTCGCCAAGGCCGCCTGGAAGACCGACATCCAGCAGGCCATCACCGAGGCCACCCCCGGCGACCCGCTCGCCCTGAAGCGCACGCTCAAGGCCGAACGCGCCGTCGCCGTGCGCTCCCTCCGCGAGAACAAGGTCCCCGATATGTCCGGCATGGGCGGACGCAACTGGAAGGCCGTGCCCCAAGCCGAGCGAGATCAGGTCGCGAACGACCTTGAGAAACTCTGGGGCCGCGTCCTCGAAGCCTGGGACGCGCCCGACGCACAGACCAAACTCAACGCGCTCGTTCGCGAGGCCGACTCCTCGCCCGTCAAGGGCCTTCTCCCCGCCATCGACAAGGTCTACAAGACCGCCGAGTCGCTCCAGGCCGACTTCAGCGCCGCCAACGCCATCCTGCGCTGACCGATCCCGCACGATCGTTCTTGGTCTTCGCTTGCCCACGCTCGTGCGGACGGGCCCATGTGCTCATGCCGATGGCTCGCGAAATGGAATCGCCCGCCCGCTCGCGTCCACCGCCACCATCGTGAGCGACGCCGACGTCACCTGCACCGTCTGCCCCGTCGTATACCGCTCGGCCTCCACCTCCACCTGCACCGTCACGCTCTTGGTCCCCTGGCGCGTTGTCGTCGTGTAGAAACTCACCGTGTCCCCCACCGCCACCGGCGCCTTGAAGTCCACGTGGTCCAGGCTCGCCGTCACCCAGCGATGGTTCCCGTTCCGCCGCGCCTCCACAAAGCCCGCCTGGTCGATGTACGAGAGAATCACCCCGCCGAAGATCGTCCCGTAGTGGTTGGTGTCCCGCGGCATGGTCACTATCCGCAGCGCCACATGCCGCCCGTTCGCCGCTCCCGCGCTGGTTGATGGTGTCATCCCGGAAGATAGGTCGCCCGAACCACCCTCCCTCCTCGCCCCACTACCCTTCCGCATGACGCCCAGCGATTTCGTCCAAACCTACCGCGCGCGCCGCGCCTCGGCCATCATTCGCACCGACTCCTCCGAGGCCGCACGCCTCGCCATGAACGCCGCCATCCGCGGCGGATTCACGATCTGCGAGTTCACCCTCACCGTCCCGAACGCGATGTCGCTCATCCAGGAGTTCCGCCAGCGTGCGGACCGTGAAGGTCTCATCATCGGCGCGGGCACCGTTCTCACCCCCGCCGACGCTCAGGCCGCCGTCAGCGCCGGCGCCCAGTTCCTCGTGTCGCCCGTCGTCGATGAGGCCGTCATCACCGAGGCCGCGCGCCTCCACGTTGCCATGATGCCCGGCTGCGCCACCCCCACCGAGATGCTCAGGGCCCACCGCGCCGGTGCCGCTCTCCAAAAACTCTTCCCCTCCCTCCCGGGCACCCACGGCCCCACCTGGGTCGCCCAGACCCTCGCTCCGCTCCCCATGCTCCGCATCGTGCCCACCAGCGGCGTCACGATCGAGAACGCTCCGGCCTTCATGAGCGCCGGCGCGTGGGCCCTTGGCTTCGTCAACGCCCTCTTCGATCCCGCCGACGTTCGCGCCCAGCGTTGGGACGCGATCGAAACTCGGGCGCGCGCGGCGATCCAGGCCGTCCAAACCGCCCAGACCCCCGCCACCCCGGCCTGACCCGCCCTTCGCCTCGCGCCGTCCCACATCTTCCGTCCCCTACGATCCCCCACTCGAAAGGACTTCCATGACCACACCCCACGCCCCCTCGTTCCCACGCGACCACGCCCACCACGACCACGGCGGCTGCGGTTGCTCGTCGTCCGCCTCGCCCACGACCTCCGCCGGGGCCGCCACGATCAGCACCTGCTGCAAGGACAACCCCGCGCCCGACGTCGCCACCCTCCTCACCTGGCCTCGCCAGGCCCTCGTGAAGCGCTACCGCAAGGGCGTCGAGCACTTCGACCGCCGACTCTTCTCCCTCAGCGAAGATCAGATGGACATGGCCTTCCTCCCCGACGCCGGCGTGGGCACCTGGCCCGTCCGTGTCCTCCTCGGCCACCTCGCCGATGCCGAACTCCTCTTCATCCATCGCATGCGCCGCGCCTTCGCCGAGCAGAACCCCATCCTCGCCGTCTGGGACGAGCAGGCCGCCATCGACTCGGGCATCTACGGCGTCGGCGCGCTCCCGCCCGCCACCACGCCCGAAGCGAGCAAGGCCCGCGTCCACCACGCCCTCGGCGGGTTCGTCGCCGTCATCCACACGCTCCGCCAATGGGGTGCCGCCTGGCTCGCCACACTCAGCGATGAAGACTTCGCCAAGAAGGCGATGCACCCCGAGCGCGGCGAGCAGACCATCAAAACCATCGCCGCGTACAACACCTGGCACTTGGAGCACCACGCCCGATTCCTCAACGCCAAGATGGAACGCCTGCTCGGGCCGATGAGCGAGGAGGAGATGGGCGGTGGATGCTGCGGTGGTGGTGGGGGAGGTGGGTGCGGGTGTAAGGGGGGATGAGGCGCTGGAAGGTGAAAAGCCGAAGAAAGCGTTTGATTGCGGAGAGATGAAACGCAAGGGGCAAGAAGCCCTTCGCCAACGCCTCGCCGGTCTAACACCCGAGCAGGTCACCGAGTTCTGGGCCAGACGCAACGAAGAGTTCCGGCAGACCATTGAGCAAGCGAAAGAAAAACGTCGAAAGGGCCAGCCGTAGCCGAAGGCCGACGGGCCAAAGGCACGCCGAACGCTCAAAGCAACCGTTGGTAGCGAGGCAGATTTTGGCGATGGGAAATGCTGTAGTTTTCTGTCGTCGTCAGAGCGATTCTCTATCGCTCCTTTTCCGAGCGCGAGTGAGGCACAGCACTCCGAGTCCAAGGACTGGGAATGCGCTTGCGGGCGAAGGCACGACACGAACGACAACACGCTCTTCGCGCAGCGTCTGGAAGTACACATCTGCAAAGTTCAGGCCGTCATAGACAATGCAGGTGCGATCAGGAGAAATGCCCGGATAGGTTTGTGGCCGGAACACGCCATAGATCGAGCGTTCTCCCAGCGAACCGTCGAGGCTCAGCGTGTAACTCATCGTCTCGATCGGATTCGCGAAACTCACAGAAGTACCCCCTTGAGGCGATGATTGATTTGGGTTGAGCCAGCGGTTTCCTTGTCCGGGAGGAAGAGTGTCGCTGATCCAGTCCACCTTCAAGTCACTCCCGATTCGCTGCGTGTCAAGTATGCCAAGAAACACGTTGAACTGTGTATTTCCAAAGCGGAGATTTGAGATGGCATCACTCGGTCCAACGTTTCCAACGACAGCATCAAACATGACGCCGCCGTAGTACGTCGCCGGGAATTGCGTGAACTGGCAGCGTGCTCGGACCAACACCGATGAAGTGCTCGACTCCACTTCGAGCGCGCCGGTTGCCCAACTCGCGCCACCATTGCTTGATGCTTCCCACCTCCACACCGCGTCTCCCTCGGGACGCGGATTTGGGGAGATTTGTGCGATGCACATCGGCGCGAACGCACTGACCACGAATAGCGTCAGCGATTGGGCGGGCCGGTGAGTTCCCGAACGGGCTGCGGAGCAGATCATGGGCAGGTTCCTGCCTGAAGGAGGGCGGCGGGATTGACGCGCGAGCACTTCGCTCCGGTACCCACACAGAGCCCGTTCAGAGCGCTCGGCAGGATTCCCGAGCCCATGATCTTCCCCTTGACCGCGGTAGGGCTCGATGAGGGATTGTTGGACCAGTAGAGTGCCGCCATGCCGGTGACGATCGGCGCAGACCAAGAAGATCCCGACATGGCAGAAATCACTTGACCGGTCGTGTTGTAGCCGACCATGTCGGTTCCAGGAGCAAAGACGTCCACCGAAGTCGGTCCCCAGTGCGACTCCGAGTACCGGCCGTCGGTTGTCGTGCTGTTGCCCACCACGATCATGTGCGCCATCGTCCACTCTTGCGGGTAGAGATCCACGCCGGGGCCACTTGTGGCGTCCAGGTTGTACCCGCCACCGACTACATCGAATCGATTTCCAGAAGCGACCACAAAGAGCGTGTCGGAATACTGCTCCATTTCAAGGCGCAGCGGGTCGAGAACAGCCGGCGTTTCTCCGGGCGCGTACGAGAACGTCCAACTGCAGTTCATCAGACGCGAACCTTTGTTGTGCGCGTACTCGATCCCCTTGAGGCAGGCTGAAAAATAAAAACCGATTCCACCTTCAACCTTGACAGGCATCAGTGTGCATCGCCGAGCCACTCCGGCAAGCCCCGAACCGTTGTTTCCGGTGGCACCAAGAATCGATGCGACGATCGTTCCGTGGCCTGAATAATCCAGCGGATAGCTACGTGGCATGTTTGGAGGGCTGCTTTCATACAAGTCCCCCTCCGGAATGAACTCGGCACCGTAGAAATCGTTGATGATGCCGTCGTTGTCGTCATCGATCATGTTGTTGCCGAAGGGAACTTCGCCCGGATTCTGCCAGAGATTGAGGTCGAAATCGTGGAAGCCGGGATTGTCGAGAATCAGCCCCGAGTCGATGATGGCGATGATCCGGGAGTCGGTGTCGTGCCGCACATTCCATGCCAACTCCAAGCACGGTTTGAACGTGGTGTACCCAGCATACTCCAGGTTATAACTCGGGTCGTTCGGCACCGAAGATGACTGGCCGATCGGGTCGGCGGTGGCGATCTCGACATCTGGATCGTGCCCGAGCAAGGCCACCGCCACATCCGCGAGTCCGCGAGGAACCAGTGCCGTGGACAGCCCAGGAACCACCCCCGAGACCCAATCGATCCGACCGCCAAGTTCTCGCAAGATCGCGGGGGGCTCCCGCATGGACTCACACGCGCGCCCATGGTCCCGCCATCGAACTATGAGTGAACATTCCGATCGTCGAAACAGGCGTTCATCTGGAGTTGGTTGAGCCTTCAGCGATGACGCCAACAGAGCGACCACGGCACACCCCGCCGAAAGACCTGCTGAACACGCACGTGTCATAGGCACCTCCTGATATCGAGGTACCCCTGACGGCGAGGTACCCCTGACGGCGAGGTACCCCTGACCAGTAACAACCTACACCCCCTGTGAAAAAACGCAAGCCCAAATGAGAGCGTTTCGGGAAATTAACGCATGGTGGTACTTTCCTTGACTTGACCCATCTTTCCGGGCCATTTGGGGTCGTTTTGCTCCGCCCAGTGGGCGTGATCGTCAGCCGCACGCAGACGGCTCTGCGGTGTACCCCCATGTCCTGTACGATCCACTGATCGTCCCTACTTCGATGAGCAGCCAAAGCCAATCATTTCGTGCTGAGGGGATAGGCGAGATGCACGATCGCCGCCCATGTTCAAGCCATGTTCCACAGTCCTCGGGCGAGTTCGGTTCTTCCTACCCTTCCCTCGCGCCATGGACCCCATCTTCGACCAACGCCGATACCTGATCCCCTTCCGCTCGGGGCTGCTCCCGGCCATCTTTGCCGACACGCTCGTCATCGGCGGCGGGGTCGCCGGCCTGCGCGCGGCCCTCGCCGCGAGCGAACACGGCGACACCATCCTCCTCTCCAAGGGCGAGTTCAAGAACACCAACACCGCCTGGGCGCAGGGCGGCATCGCGGGCGTGCTGGACCCATCGGATACCGTCGAGGCCCACGTGCGCGACACCCTCACCGCCGGCGCGGGGCTGTGCGATGTTGAGGTCGTGAACCACGTCATCGGACGCGGACCGGCCGCGCTCCGCGAGATGCTCGACTGGGGGCTCAAACTCGACCGTACGCCCGAGGGCGAAGTCGCGCTCGGGCGCGAGGGCGGGCACTCGGCCTCGCGCATCGTCCACGCCCACGGCGACGCCACCGGGCGCGAACTTGAACGCTGCCTCCTCGAGCGCGCGCGAGCCGCGACCAAGAAGTCCGGGCTGCGCATCTTCGAACACTGCTTCTCGCTCGACCTGCTCACCCCAAGCCCCGAGCCCGGCTCGCCCGTCATGGGCGCGATCACGCACCACCCCAAGTACGGCCTGCAGGTCATCTGGGCCAAGGCGACGATCCTGGCGACCGGCGGCGGCGGCGTCCTCTATCGCGAAACGACGAACCCGAATCTCGCCACCGCCGACGGCGTCGCGATGGCCTACCGCGCGGGCGCCAAGGTCGCCGACCTTTCTTTCTTCCAGTTTCACCCGACGACCTTGTACTTGCCCGGTGCCGCACGCCACCTCATCACGGAGGCGGTTCGCGGCGAGGGGGCGCACCTGCTCGACGCTTCCGGCTTCCGCTTCATGGTGGACAAGCATCCCTTGGCCGAACTCGCCCCACGCGACATCGTCGCGAGGTCCATCGTCCAACAGATCGCCAAGCAGGGCGGCGCGAACGTCTGGCTCGATTGTCGGCATATCCATGCCTTCGACGAGCGATTTCCCGGAATCGCCGCACTGCTCAAGCGATTCGATCTCGCCCCCGCGAAGCAGTTGATCCCGGTTCACCCCGCGGCCCACTACATGATCGGCGGCGTGCAAACCGACCTGTGTGGACGCACCAGCGTGCCGGGGCTGTATGCCGTGGGTGAGGTCGCGTGCAGCGGGCTGCACGGCGCGAACCGCCTCGCCAGCAACTCGCTCTTGGAAGGCCTGGTGCTCGGCGCCACGGCGGGGCAGGTTGCCTCCGAAATGAGAAATGCGAATGGGGACAAAGGCCGGAACCCTCCCCCGCCCCTCCCTCAGGGAATAGCCTTGAAGCCACCCCCATGGTCCGGCCCGGCGCGCCCCGCCCCCGTGCCGATCGTCAGCGACATCCGCCCCAGCGATCATGGCGAGATCGATCTTTCGGACGTGCGATCCAGTCTGCGATCGGCGATGTGGCGAAACGTGGGCATCGAACGCACGGGCGCCAAGTTGCGCGACGTGAAGGACATGCTCAACTTCTGGGCACGCTACACGCTCGATAAGATCTTCGACGATCCCCACGGCTGGGAAGTCCAGAACCTGCTCCTTGTCGGCGCGCTGACAGCCCGCAGCGCGGCCTGGCGCGAAGAATCTCGCGGATGCCACTATCGCTTGGATTGCCCGGAACCGCGGGGTGAGTTCGCCGTGCACGATGTCTGGCGGCGGGGGGAGGCGGTGCCGCATGCCTCGTAGCGCATCGCCCATCGCCGGCGAACGAACGCGAGCACCTGATCGCCTGCGACGCGGCATGGCCTTGTTGTCTCGGGCGGCTCTGGTGGCATGCACCCTGGTGATCTTCGCGTGCGAGGAGAAGGTGGTGCACTACCACCCGTTCCTGGCGGGGCTTCCCGGGGCCGAGACGCAGGCCGTCACGACAGGTCCGCGGGGCGAGTACTTTGACCCGACGATCGTGCCGGGGAACAAGATCGAGGAGACGAAGGAGGACGGGAGCAAGACGCTCATCGCCAAGACCGGGCAGCACTTGATGGTGCACATCTTCAACTGCGTGGCGCGGGACGATGCACACACCTTTGTGGAACAGGTCCTGAGCGAAAGGACCAGGCAGGAGTATTACGGTCGCGGGCTGGACCCGGCACAGGCGTTCGAGTTGCTGAAGGAGCGGAAGGCGGAGATGGTGCGGTTGTTTCGCGCGATGCCAAGCGGCGAATCGACGCCCGGCGTGATCTCGCAGGGGGTGGGCGGCGGTGTTCGGCGATTCGTGGTGACGGGCAAGTCGGCGCAGGGGCTGACTTGGATCGGGATCGACATGGTGATGGAGAAGGGGAACTGGCGCTTGCGCTGGTTTGTGAGCCCATAGCGCGCGAGGTTTGCGTGGGCTTGGCGGCTTCACCCCATCCGCAGGGGGGTGGATATTCGGTTGTCAAAGAACTGACCTCTCTGTCCAAGGGCTTGGGGACATGTTGGTGCACGCCCGGGGCATCCGGAGGTGCGCTCGCCGTTTGGACTTTGGGATGACGCGGGGGAACGGCGAGTGGTTGGAGTCGCCAGTCGTTCTTCACGCGGACGGCGACGTGAATGCGGGTGATCTCGTGCTGTTGGTCGAGACCATTGGCGGCGAGTAGGCTCGGGGGGATCGGCGATTGATCCCGGGATCATCTCGGGTTGTTGATCCACCCGTAGCCCTGCGTGCGGCCGAAGCGTTCGAGGTTGGAGATCGCCCACCAGGAGGTCGATTGCCCCTTGACGTTGATGTACAGGTCGCTGGCGTCGAGGTCGGCGGTGGCGTTTTGGATGGCTTCCTTGTTGTCGTTGGGGGCTTTGAAGAGGTCGGCGGAGCCGTCAAAGTAGGCGATGTTGCATCCGCCGGCGTGTCGGGTGGAGAACTGATCTTGGGCGCCGAAGAGGCCGTCGAGGTAGATGGCGTTGTACCAGGGCGTGGACTCTTCCACAAAGATGGGGAGGCCCCGCATGGGGGTCATGGTGAGCGCTTGCGCGGCAGTTGGCTGGGCGACCGGGGTGGAGTTGGGCGGGAGGTAGCCAACCTGGGCGGAGAGGCCGAGTTTGGCGCCTTCGAGTTCATCCAGCATGGTGTAGTCGAAATCGACGCCCGTCGTGGAGCCCCACATGTTGACGCGGGCGCTGGCGTTGACGGCGCGGCGCTTGTTGGTGGGACATTCGCCGACGACGTGGGCGTTCTCGACGTACTTGTAGAGGAAGCCGGGGACGGGGAGGTTGTTCTCGATCTGGCGCGCCCAGAGGGCGACGAAGTCGAGGCCTGGGGGAGCGGTGTATTGGCGAGCCCCGTTGGGCCAGGCGGTGCGCGGAGCGGCGGGCCAGACGGTGTCTTTGAAATCTTGGGCGTAGGTGATGGAGGCGAGGCCGAACTGCTTGATGTTGGCGAGGCACTTGACCTGTCGCCCGGCCTCGCGGGCTTTGCCGAGTGCGGGGAGGAGGAGAGAGATGAGAACGGCGATGATGGCGATGACGACAAGAAGTTCGATGAGGGTGAAGGCGCGGGAGGGGCGGACGGGCTGGGCGTGTGATGAGGGGTGGGATAACACAGTCGCAAGATACCCGAAAGTGAAGATCGCGGCAACAGGACCGAGGTGGGTGATACCCTGCGAACGGAAGGATGGCTGATCGTTTGGAAGGCTACGGCCAGAGGTGGTTAGCAGCCAAGTTCATATCGCACGAGGTAATAGAGCAAATCGTCCGTGGTGACGCCGCCGTCGGGGGTGCCGGTGGTGGTGCCGTTGTCGAGGTCGGCGCGGGGGCTGGCGTCGGCGTAGAGGGTGAGGTAGTAGAGGAGGCCGTCGATGGTGACGCCGAGGTCGGGCGTGCCGGTGCCCGTGCCGTCGTCCACGTCGGCGGGGCAGAGGACGGTGATGCGGAGGGGTGGGGCGAGGGTGGTGGGAAGGATGTAGCCCCGGGATTGTCCGCCGGCGGCACGAGACCACACGCTCACGAAGTGATTGGGAGGCACAGAAGTGTTATTCCAACCGAGGCGCGCCGAGATGTCGCGCACGCCGGGCGTGCCGTCGAAGTTCAGTCGATAGGAGAACGCCGTAATTGGATTCTCCCAGTTCTCTTCAATACCAACTGAAAAGTTGAGTTGGCAGGGCCGAAGCCAGCCTGTTCCGCCGCCGGGTAGCAAAGTGTCACCGGGCTCGTCGATCTTGATCATGTTGCCGAATCGAGTGCTCACGCTCGCAAATCGACACCAACTCCAGCCCGGCCGTACGAACGAGTCGACCGAGTCGAACGCCCCGGCACCACCAATCCCGGTCACCGTGGCGTCGAAGAACGTTTGGCCGAAGCAGGTCGTGAAATCTTGGCTTTGAGGTGGATCAAACTCAACCCGAGCCCGAATCTGGAGCGAATGTTGCGAGATCGGCACGGCGACATCAGAGCTAGTCCAAGAAATGCCATCGGTCGAAACTTCCCAGTGAAAGGTGGACGAGGCTGGGACTTGGGCAGAAGCGTTCGATGGCACGCCCGCGACTACGGCTACAACACAACCCAGCAGTTGAACTGCGAGGTCGCGCCAGCGGCTTTGATAGACGAACATCATGGGCAATCCCCCATGCAGTTTGGTGGGCGACATTCTGGGCACTGAACCCCAACCGCTTGCGCCAGGTTTGTCCGCTTGCCCGTGACGCAGTAGGTACTCAATCCAGAATCGTAGTGGCCTGAGGAAAAGAGTTGCGCGATAACCTGAGAGTAGAGCCTATCCCATAACCTGTTTCAGCAGGATGATGGAGCGGCTGAGGTGCAGGAAGCCTTGGAAGAGCGTGGTGGATTTTTCGTCGCGGATGCAGAGCCTTCGGAAGTTCTGGAACCACGAGAGGGTGCGTTCGACGGTCCAGCGGCGTTGGTATCTCCGCAGCGGGCGGCCGTCCTGCGTGGTGTTCGCTCGCGTGCGATTGCTCCGGTGCGGCGCGATCCGTTCGATGTCGTCCCGCGCGAGTTGTCGGTCCAGCGCGTCGGAGTCGTACGCCTTGTCGCCGATGATCCGCCGTGGCGCGTCGAGCGTGAGCATGAAGTCGAACAACGCCTGCACGCGCGTGGACTCGTGCGGCGACGCGCTGCACGTATCGACCGCCACGGGCAGCCCTCGCGCATCGACCAGCACCATGATTTTCACGCCTCTTCCGGCCTTGGTCGGCCCCACGCCGTCGCCCCCGCCCCGCGCCTTGCTGAACGTCGCGTCGATGAAGCACTCGTACAGACGATACCCGTCGCGCTCCTCCACGAGCTCGCCCGCCTCGCGGATGAGTTTCTCGAAGACGCCGCTCTTGACCCACCGCGTGAACCATCGGTGCACCGCGCTCTTGCTCCCGAACTCGCGCGGCAGGTCCTTCCACTTGGCCCCATGATCAAGGATCCAGAAGATCCCCCGCAGCGCCATCCGCTTGTCCGTCGCCGGCCGCCCGCCCTTGGGCCCGACGATCGACTCGGGCACCCGCGCCGCCAACCATTCCAACGGCTCGTCCGTGAGTTGCAACATCGTAACTCAACATACACGCCCGCCGATGAACGGTTTCGGGATAGGCTCTAGTTGTTGACGCCGGGCGTGGGCTCTGTGCTTTGCTCGCGCATCTTGGCGAGGGCGGCGCGGAGGGAGCCGGGCTTGGCGGACTGAGGAAGATCCGGGGCGTGCGGAGACTCGGACTTGGTCGCGTCAACCTTTGCCGATTTGATCGCGTCCTTGGCGGTGTCCTTGTTGATGCTGCCGTCCTTGGCGACCTGGTCGAGGCGAACGGAGACGCGGGTGCTGACGCCGCGCTCCTGCATGGTGACGCCGTACAACTGGTCGGCGTGGGACATGGTGCGTTTGTTGTGGGTGATGACGATGAAGTGGGAAGAGTCGGTGAACTGGCGGATGACGCCGTTGAAGCGTTCGACGTTGGCTTCATCGAGTGCGGCATCGACTTCGTCGAGGACGCAGAAGCAACTGGGCTTGCTGCGGAAGATGGCCATGAGGAGGGCGACGGCGGTGAGGGTCTTTTCGCCACCGGAGAGTTGGCTGATGGAGCGGGGCTCCTTGCCCGGGGGCTTGGCGATGACCTCGATGCCGGATTCGAGGAGATCGGTCTGATCGGTTTCGACCTTTTTGAGGCCGTCGGGGGTTTCGATTTCCTTGATGAGCGGCATGAGGCGGACCTCGGCCTTGCCGCCGCCGAAGAGTTTGCGGAACATGCCGTCGGCGCCGCCGAAGTGCTCTTGGATTTTGGTGAAGACCTCGCCGAAGCGTTCGCGGCTGACGAGGTTGAGTTTGTCGATGAGTTGGGTGAGTTGGGCGGTGGCCGCGTCGATGTCGGCGACCTGCTGGACGAGCGTCTGGTTCTGCTCGTCGAGTTGGGATTCTTCCTGGATGGATTCGAGGTTGACGTTGCCGAGGCGTTTGATCTGCTCACGGAGGGAGTCGATCTGGCGGGCGGCCTCGGGGGGATCGATGCGCGCAACGGTGACGATCTCGCCCTCGTCGGTCTTGGATTCGGCGAAGAGGAGTTTGTACTCGGGGTACTCGGCCTTGAGGTCGATGGCGGCTTCTTGCAGCGTGCGCTCTTCGAGGGTCTCGCGCTTCACTTCGAGTTCGCGCTTGGAGACTTCGAGGGCGTGGGCGTCGCGTTCGAGGACGGTGTACGCCTGACGCGCTTTCTGGACGCGCTCGGCGAGGGTGGTCACCTCGCGCTCGACGCCCGCGAGCGTCTCGGCGAGTTCGCTGATCTGGAGCGCGAGCGCCTGGGCGAGGGCGTCGTTCTGAGAGACGAGCGCGGCGGAGGCCTCGATGCCCGCGAGATGCTCGGCGAGACGGGATTCGATGCGTTCCACCTGCACGAGGACATCCCGTTGCTGGCGCTCGAACTCGTCGCGGGAGAGTTCGAGGCGGCTGAGTTCGCGCTTGGAGTTGGAGAGTTGCTCGGTGAGGCGACTGACCTCGACCTTGGCGGTGGACATCTGTTCCATCGAGGCGTCGGCGGCGGATTGGGCGGCGCGGGCCTGGGCGTCGAGGGCCTGGAACGCGGAGAACTCGTCCTGGTAGAGGCGGCCGAGGCTCTCGGCCTTGGTTTCGAGGTGGGCTCGGTCCAGTTCGAGTTTGGCGAGGCGCTCGCGGAGTTGGGCCGACTCCTGGGCGAGGCTGGCGCGCTCGCGATCGACGCGTGCGGCCTCGGCGGCGAGGCGTTCGAGGCGGGCGTGCTCCTGCATCGCGGTGCGCTGGTGGGCGGCGAGTTGGGGGCGGCGCTCGCCGGCCGCGGCGCTCAGGGCGGCGGCCTCGGCGTCGAGCCCTTTGAGTTCGGCGCGTGCGAGATCGAGTTGCCCGGCGAGGTCGACGACGCGGGCGAGGAGGGATTCGAGTTCGGCGCGGCGGCGGAGGAGGCCTTCGCCCGCGTCGCTGGAGGCGAGCCCCATGCCGGCGGTGATCCGCCCGTGCTCGTCGAGCATGACGCCATCGCGGGTGATGAACCGGCAGCGTTGCCCGGCGAGGGGTCCTGCGGCGAGCATCATGGCGGCATCGAGGTCCTGGACGAGGTAGGTGCCGAGGAGGAGGCGGTCGAGCACAAAGTTGAGGGAGGCCGCGAGGGGGCCGTCGCCCCCGCCGAGCGAATCGAGGGCGGCGGCGCGGGCGCGGACGAGGCCGCGGACGCAGACGAGGCGTCCGCGGGGGTCTTCGCCGTTGGGCAGTTCCCAGGCCGAGGGCACGGCGCGCTGTGGAACGTCGGGCACGCCGGCGAGGGGGAGGAAGGTCACGCGCCCGGAGAGACGGTCCAACTCCTCCTTGGTGGGCACGCTCGTGAGCGCGTCCACGAGGAGGGCCTGGAGGTCGTTGCCCAGCGCAAACTCGACGGCGGAGGCGGCGCCGGCGTCGACGTCGGCGCGCGTCTCGAGGAGATCGGCGAGGGGCGCGACGACGCCCGCGTAGCCCTGCCCGGCGTCCTTGGCCTCGAGCACCTTGCGAACCGCGTCGGCAAAGCCGGAGCGAGATTCGACCATCTCCTGGAGCGTGGCCCGGCGGCTTTCGATGCGGACGAGTTCTTGCTCGATCGCGGCGGCCTTCTCGGCGCCCTCGCGTCGGCCCGTGCCCAGGAGCGAGAGTTTCGCGTCCAGATCGGCGAGTTCGCGTTCCAAGTCGGCGGCACGGGCGGTCGCCGAGACGGCGCTGGCCTCGACCGCCGCGACCTGCTCTCGGATCGCCTTGTCGTCGAGGTCGAGTTTGCTTGTGCGCTGCTCCAGTCGCTCGATCTGCTCGCGGAAGGATTCGGCGCGCTTCGATTCGGCGGCGAGGGAGGCGACCAGGCCCGCACGCTCGCGGTCGATCTGGGCCGCGGCGGACTGTTTGTGCGAGGCCTTCTGGCGGTGCTCGCTGAGCGTCTCGAGGACGGCCGCGCGGGCCGACGCGGCGGCGGCGAGGCGGCGCTCGCTCTCGGCGAGTTGCTCGCTGACGTCGGCGATGGTCTCTCGCTGGTCTTCGATCGACGCCTCGGTGGAGGTCTGGCGGCGTTGGAGGTCTTCGAGGCGTTCGCGGTCGAGGGCGACCTGACGCTGGGCCTCTTCGATGGCGCGCTCGAGCATGGCCTTGCGCTGGGCGGCCTGCTGCGAGGCGTGGACGGCGCCGAGGCGATCCTGCTCCAACTGGCGATGCCGCGACATCAACTCGTGGCGGCGGATCTCGGCTTCTTGCTTCGCGTGTTCGCTCTCGTGCAGCACCTTGGCCGCCTGCTCGCGCTCAATCGCCACGACCGCCTGACGCGACGAAAGCCCGAGGAGGCGATCGTCCAGGTCCTGGTATTGGTCGAACGCGAGCGCCATGCGCCAGGCGCGGAACTGCTCGTCGAGTTCCTGGAACTTACGGGCCTTGGCGGCCTGCCCGCGGACCATGCGGAGGCGACGCTCGGTGTTCTCGAGTTGCTCGCGGCTGGACTTGAGATTGGCTTGGGCGCGATCGAGTTTGCGTTGGGCCTCGATGCGGCGCTGCTTGTACTTCGCGATGCCGGCGGCTTCTTCGAAGATGGTGCGCCGTTCCTGGGGCGACGCGAGGAGCATCGCATCGACCTTGCCCTGCTCGATGATGGAATAGGCGTCGGCACCGATGCCCGTGTCGAGGAAGAGTTCGCGGATGTCACGCAGGCGGGCGACCTTGCCGTTGATGAGGTACTTGCTGGTGCCGTCGCGGTAGAGTTGGCGCTCGACCTCGACCAGATCCGCATCGACGGGGAGGGCGCGGCGGCGATCGGTGGCGAAGGCCGGCGGGGCGTCGAGGGGGGTGGGTTCGGTGGCGCCGGGCTCGGGGGACGGGTCCTTGGGGGCGGGCTTCTCGTCCGCGGTATCGAGGAGATCGGTGGCGATGGGGTGGTCGAACCGGGCACGCCCACCTCGCAACTTGGCCCACTCATCGTCGGAGAGGACGGGGTTTTCGAAGGAGAGAACGACGCTGGCGAAGCCGGAGGGCTTTCGTCCGGCGCTCCCGGCGAAGATGCAGTCGATCATCTCGGTGCCGCGGAGGCTCTTGCTGGACCGTTCGCCGAGAACCCACTTGACGGCATCGACGACGTTGGACTTCCCGCAACCGTTGGGACCGACGATCCCGGTGATCGACTGGTCGAAGGTGAACTCGGTTTTGTCGGCGAAACTCTTGAAGCCTTGCAGGGTCAACTTGGCGAGACGCATCGGGGGGCAACCTCCGTGTCACCGTGGCGTGCGAGCCGCCGTCAATGGCGGGTCGAGTTCGCGGGTGGAACAGATGAGGATATCACGAAGTGTTGGGTTTTGCTGCGATTTTCGTGTGGAGGGGCTGTCGCTTGAACAGAAAAACGCCCGGCGCGGGGCCGGGCGAGGGTTGGTCTTGGCGCTGGGCGTGGAGCGAGCCGAGGAAACCTCGCACATGCTTGAAGGTCATCTAGCAACCGGACTCGAAGCGGAAGAGGAAGTAGAGGAGGTCGTCGATGGTGACGCCGCCGTCGAAGGTGCCGGAGAAGGAGCCATCGTCGACGTCGGAGCGGAGGTCACCGGCTTCAAAGATGAAGAGGTAGAAGAGGAGGTCGTCGATGGTGATTCCGCCGTCGGGCGTGCCGGACCCGGAGCCGTCATCGACATCCGCGATGCAGGCAATCTGGAGCGAGAGGATGGCGGCGTTGCTGGTGGCATTCCCGCAGGGTGAGGACAGGACGACGTCGTAGGAGCCTTCGTCGGCGGCCTCGACGTTGGAGATGGAGAGGTTGGGCGAGGCGACGCCAGAGATCCTTGGGCCGTTGGAGAGCGGAGCGCCGTTCTTGCGCCAGGCGTAGGCGAGAGGTTCACCAGCGGCGGCGACGGAGAACGAGGCGGATTGCCCGAGGGAGACAAAGACGCTTGCCGGCTGAGCGATGATGGTGGGCGCGAAGCCGCGGACCCCGGCATCGGCGCCGCTGAAGGGGCTGGCGCATCCGCCCGAGAGGGCCTTGATGCGGTAGAAGAAGGTGGTGTGGGCGGGCGCGGAAGGGTCTGAGAAGGAGGTGCTGGCGGTGTTGGCAAGGAAGGTGGCGCCGGAGGTGCTGCTGGTGGTGTTGCGGTAGACGTCGTACGAGGTGGCTCCCGGAGTAGGGTTCCATGAAAGGAGAACGGCATCACAGCGGTCGTCGGAGGCAACGAGTCCGGTGGGGAAGTTGGGTGGGGTGCAGGTGATGGTGAATCCGGTATCGGAGACGTCGTAGAAGACGTTGTTGGTGGGCTCGACGCGGATGCGGGCCTGAGAGGCGACGACATTCGGAACCACGATGGTGTGCGATCCGTCGTTGGGGGTGTTGGAAGCCAGGGTGATGGTGAAGTTGTTGCCGTTGTCGAGGGAGAGGAGAATGTTGACGTTGGCGGCGCTGATCGGGGAAGCGGTGGTGTTCGCGACATCCCAGGTGATGGTCTGGGAGGAGCCAGCGGCCCAGATCACGCCGGAGTTGGGGGAGGTGACGCGGAAGGGCCCGGCGGAAGCGACGACGGTGAGGTTGACATCGTCGGTGTTGACGCCGCCGCCGCCGGCGCGGTTGTCGCGCGCGGTGACGCGAAGGCGGAGGGTTCGCGCGAGGGCGGGGTACTGCTCGCCGGCGGTCAGTGAGTTGGTCAGAACGCTCGTGGCACGCGGGAAGAAGCGCGTGGGGCTTGAGGCCGGGGGCCAGACGCGGAAGAGGGGGCTGGTGCCGTTGTCGGCGCTACCAGTTCCGGTGAGGACTTGGGCGGGCCCGAGGTCACGTTCTTCCCAGGAGAACGTGAGGGCGTCGTTGTTGGGGTCGGAGGCGGTGGCGGTGATGTCGAATGGGGTGAGGATGGGGATGCTGAGGTCGGGCCCGGCATTGACGGTCGGTGCGGTGTTGCCGGTGCTGGTGTTGGTGCCGCAGTTTCCGGTGCCCGTGATGTGCGCGGCGACCTGGGCATAGGCGCCCTGGTTGAACATGGGGTCGGAGGCGTTCTGGATGTTGTTGTTGCTGCCGCAGAGCCCGGAGTAGGACATGATGGTGGTGCCGGCGCCGGGCTCGTAGGCGTTGCTGGCGGAGCGGTTGGGGGTGCAGACGTTCCCGGCGGCGGAATCGTCGGCGTTGAAGGAGTGGCTGGCGCCGAACTGGTGGCCGACTTCATGCCCGACGTACTCAACGGAGAAGAAGTCGCCGGTGGGGTTGGAGAGGCCGGTGCCGCCGCGGGCCTTGCCGGTGGAGTTGCAGAGCGCGCGGAGTTGGGCGAGGCCGCCAAGGTTTTGGGCGGAGAAGACGTGCCCGATGTTGTAGTTGGCGCTGCCGATGACGGCATTGAGATTGGATTGATTCTGGTCGATCATCGAACCGAGGTCGCCGTCGGTGTAGGGGCCGGGGTTGGCGTTGGTGTAGATGAGGAGGTCGTTGTTGGCCACGAGGGTGAAGGTGCAGGCGAACTCGTTGGTGTAGACCTGGGAGAGGCGAGTGATGGTAGTGTTGATCCCGCTCATGGCGCCGGTGACGGTCCCGCCGTAGAAGTTGGTGTAACTGGGAACGGCGGCGACGGCCAGGCGATACGTCCGAAGGGTCTGCCCGGTGGCACGATCGGCGTAGGGACGGACGGGAAGGTTCTCGAGGTCCTCGGAAACATGGCAGTGCCACGGTTCTGTACGGACGAGGTTGCGTATTTCGTAGCAGGCGTATTCGGTCCAGCGATCGCGCGTGAAGGGATCGATGGACCAGGACTGCCCGTCGGGAGCGAGGACCTGGGCGCGAATGCCAAGCGGCGAAAGGTCGAGGGCGATGTTGGTGGACGGGTCGTCGATCCCTTGCCCGATGTACGAGCGGATGTCCGGAAACTTCGCTTGGAGAGCGGGCTCCATGACGGGCGACTCGACGATCGCAAATCGGGCGAACCCGCCGTCGGGCGTGGGAACCCAGATCGTGAGGGGATTCTGGGCCGCGGGGGTGCCGCGGAGGGGGGCCTGGGATAGGGTGGCGGCGATCGCCGGGAGATCGGCGCGGAAGGCCCGATAGGCGGCGGGGCGGACCCACGGCACGCCGGCCTTGGTCTGGTCCGAGAAATCGCCGAGCGAGAGCCAAGAGCCATCGGGGGACGGATCACCCTGGGCCAAGGTTGGTGCGGCAATGAAGATGGAGCCGGCGAGGGCAACGATGGTGCGGATCATGGGATTCCCCAAGGGAGCAGAGCAACGAACAAGTTTGAACATCGGAGCGGCACGGGCGATCCGTGCGGACGAACACGAATGCACGTTTCGAAACCTGGTGCCCAATGCCCCAGAACGAACTCGATGGCTCGATTCGCGTCGGGCAGGTCGGAGTTCCCTCGAAGTGGGGGAGAAGAGCGATCGGGACGTAAAAAGCACCACGCCCGCGAGGAGGCGGGCGTGGTGTGCGGCTTGAACGCGAGATTACTTCTTGCTCTTGGCGAGGGCCTTCGCCAAGGCCTCGGCCTTCTGGTCGTCGGTCAACTTCTCCCACTTGGGCACGCAACCCTGGCAGCAGAAGCCGACTTCTTGCCCGCGGAAGGTGACGGTCTTGACCGCAGGATCGACGGGGTCATCGTTGACGATGGCGCACATGGTGTTGACGGACTTGACCTCGCCCGGCTTCACGGATTTGCAGTATTCCTCGGACTCCTGGTGGGTCGCGCAGCCGACGAGCAACGAGGCGGCGACGAGGACGGGCGTGATCTTGAGGAGAGACTTGAACATAGGTACTCCACGATGGGGTGTGCGTGTACAACTCAGGACGAAAGGAGACGGTACGCAAAGCGCCGGGTCGGCGCAGGAGCCGACCCGGCGTGGGGGGATTCGCATCAGTTGCAGCAGGACCCGCCGCCGCAACAATCGTCGCCGCAGCAACCGCAGGTGCACGCCTGGCCCGAACCGCACCCGCAGGTGCAGTCTTCGCAGCACCCACAGCAGCCGGCGGCCTGGGAGGCCTTGGGGGAGGACGCGAAGGCCATCGTGAGGAAGGCCGCGCCGAGGACGAACAAGGTGGTCATGGAATTACGGAACATGGAAAACTCCTGTCAAAGAGACGGCATGGTCGGCGACGCGCACGCCGGACGGGCGGGCGGTCGCGTTGGATTGACACTGGACATGAGAAGGCACGCCTCGCGTGAGCGCGGCGTGAAGCGACCCGAGGAGCGCGGGCGCTAGGTGGTCCAGATGCACAGAAAAGCACGACGAGTCGAAGCGTCGGCGGGTTCGGGGGAGAGGTGCGAGGCCCGCTCGAGTTGGTGCGAGCGCTCGCGCCAGATTCGTCCGCTGGAGGGAAAGGCGGCGCGCTCGGCACGGGACCGATCGGCACGTGCGATGAGGCGCACGCGGGAGTTGGGCAGGTAGCACGAGCAACACGGCGAGGTTGGCGTGCAGCGGCTCGGCGCACCGGGTCGGCACGGGGCGGACTCTTCGGGCACGGCGCAGCAAGCCCCGGCTTCTTCGCAGCAGCACGAGGAGGGGGACGCCGGGCCGCAAGTCGACTCGACTTCTGCCGCTTGCCAGGGCAGGCCCCAGAGCACTTGCGTGAACGCGAGGAAGATGGAAAGGAGACGGGTCATGCGCCCACTCAACGTACTGACCGGATGGTAGGCTTGTGCGGGAACGCAAGGCTGAAGAACCCGCAGAGGAGCGGGCCGACGTCCGAGAACGATCGTGCCCATGCACTCGTCTGACGAGCGTCTAGCGATCGGAACCTTGCGGGAGCGCCGGACGGCCATCAAGTTGGGCGCGAAGGAGATCGGCGTAGCGACCGCCGCGGGCGAGCAGTTCGTCGTGCGGACCGATCTCCTGCACTTGACCGTGGTCGAGGACGACGATGCGATCGGCGTGGCGGATCGTGCTGAGGCGGTGGGCGATCACGAAGCAGGTTCGGCCCTTCATGAGGCGTGCGAGGCTCTGCTGGATGGCGGCCTCGCTCTCGGCGTCGAGGTTGCTGGTCGCCTCGTCCAGGATGAGGACGACAGGATCCGCAAGCAGGGCGCGGGCGATGGCGAGGCGCTGTTTCTGGCCGCCGCTGAGACGGACGCCGCGCTCGCCGATGACGGTGTCGTAGCCCTTGTCGAGTTTGTGGATGAAGTCGGCGGCGTTGGCGTTGGCGGCGGCCAGTTGGATCTCCTCATCGGAGGCGTCTCGCTTGGCGTAAGCGATGTTCTCAGCAACGGTCCCATCGAAGAGGAAGACATCTTGCTCGACGATGCCGAGGAGGCGGCGATAGGAGTGAACGTCGATCTGCCTCAGATCGGTGTGATCGAAGAGGATGGAGCCATGGGTGGGGTCGTAAAAGCGTGCGATCAGGTTGCAGAGGGTGGTTTTGCCGGACCCGGAGGGACCGACGAGGGCGATGGTCTCGCCCGCGCGGACGTGGAGGTTGATGTGCTGGAGGACAGGCTCGGCGGGGCGTTCCGAGGCGGTTGGGGCGATGGTCCCATTGAGGTGGGGATCGCGAGGAGATGGATCTGGAACGTGCGCGGCTCCCGAGGCGGCGACGGGCGCGGGCTTGGCCTTGGGCTTGGGGTACTCAAAGGACACGTCGCGGAGTTCGATCTCGCCGCGGGCTTCGTGACGGGAGATCTTTCGAGCGTGGGCGGGGGAAGCCTCGGCAAACTCTTCGGGCTCGTTGAGGAGATCGAGGACGCGATCGAAGCCGGCGAGGTTCCCTTGGATGTTGGCGGCGGTGGAGGTCAGGGTTTCGAGAGGCCCGAGGAGCATGAGGAGGTAGGTGGAGAACATCATCACGTCGCCGATGGTGAGGCTCCCGCGGATGACTTGTTTTCCGCCGTAGACGAGCACGGCGGCGGATGCGAAGGGGATGAGGACGGCCCAGGCGACCTCGATGGTGCGCGACCACCTCCAGACGAGGATCTCTTGGCGCGCCATGAGGTGCTGGGCGAGTCCGAAGCGGACGATTTCGGCGCGTTCCTTGCCGAAGCCTCGGACGACGCGCATGCCGCCGAAGGCTTCGGTGGTGGCGGCGTCGATGCCCTGTCGAACGTGCTTGATGTCGCGGTAGACGGGACGGATCCGGCTGATCCAGGTTCTGTGGGTGATCCAGGTGGCGGGGAGGAGCGCGAAGGCGCCGGCGAGCATGCGCCAATCGACGGCGGCGAGGATGACGAGCGTGCCGGCGAGTTGGACGACGGCGCGCCAGGGGTTGTAGATCATGGAGAAGAGGAGGTCGCCGGCCTGGGAGGCGTCGTCGCGCAGGATGCTGGCCATGCCTCCGGACTTGTGCTGATGGATTCGGTAGAGCGGAAGTCGGGCGGCGTGGTCGAAGGCGAGGTGTCGGAGTTTGATCTGCACGCGCTTGGTGAGGCGCGTCATCTGGAAGCGGCCCCAAGTCCCGAGGGAGACCCCGAGGATCGCGAGGGCGATCATGAGGGCGCCGAGTTCCCAGAGGAGACGTTCGCGGAGTTCAGGCGGGATGTGGGCGGGGTCGGCGTCGATCCCGAGGCGATCACGGACGAACGCGGGGAGGCCGCTGGGCCCGGGATGGTCGGTGAGGATGTAGTCGAGGGCCACCTTGGTGGAGGCGGGGATCGCGAGGCCGATGAGGGTGACGGTGGAGAGGGTGGTGAGGGCGGCGAAGACGGTGGCGCGATGTTCGCCGAGGAGCAACCAGAAGTGGCGGAAGATTTCGAAGAAGGACCGGGAGCGTTTGAGTTTGTCGTCGCCCTTTCCGTTGGGCTGCCTCTTGGCGTCCTCCTTGTCGGTCTTTCGTTTGGCGAGGTAGTCGCGATATCGGCGAAGGCTGCTGGTGGGACGCGGGAGCATGGATGTGGAGAGTGTAGGAAGAGGGGAGAAGGACTCCGGCGCCGCACACGAGGCGGGGCCCGGGTCGGACCGAGGGCTTCGGACGCCTTCTCCACCCTGGCGCGGCTACTTCACGGCCTTGATGGCGTCGTCGATCGAGCCCTTGATGGTGAAGAGTTTCGTGAGGGCGGAGATTTTGAGCATCATCATGATCTCCTCGGAGACGCCCGCGAGGGCGAGATGCCGCTTGCGTGCGTCGCACGCCTTGCGGAGGTTGAGGAGGACGCCGATGCCCTGCGAGCCGAGGATCTGCACGGCGGAAAGATCGACGACGATGGGCCAGGGCTGGGATTCGACGAGGGCGATGAGTTCGGTGGTGAGGGCGGGGGCCTCGAAGCCGCCCATTTTTTCGGTGGTAATGCGCGCGATGGAGACGCTGCCTTGGATAGATGTCTGGAGGGAGGTGGAGTCGGCCATGGGCGGAGAATAGGGGTACGTCCCATGAAGAACTGCGGAGACGGAGGCAAAGAGAGCCCGGCCCCGCGGGTGGGCGGGGCCGGGTAACTCGATGGAGAGCGTCTCGGGTCTGCGAGGCGGGGGCTCAGCAGCCGTCGGCGTATCGAGCGACGAAGAAGAGGAGATCGTCGATGGTGACGCCGCCGTCGCGGGTTCCGGTGCTGGAGCCGTCATCGACGTCCGCGCGGGAATCGCCGAGGGTGTAGACGGAGAGGTAGAAGAGCAGGTCGTCGATGGTGACGCCGCCGTCGGGAGTGCCGGTGCCGGTGCCGTCGTCGACGTCGGCGACGCAGGCGGCACCGAGGAAGGCGGGGGAAGAGAGGACGCTCCCGCAAGCGGAGGTCACGAGGCAGTCGTATCGGCCGAGGTCGTCGGTGGAGAGGTTGGTGACGATGAGCGCGGGGCTTTGAGCACCGAAGACGCGGGAGCCGTTGGCGAGCGGGAGGCCGTCGTGACGCCACTGATAGGAGGGCTGGGTGAGGGTGGGCGCGACTTCAACGCGGAAGGCGGCGACGGAGCCCTGGGTGAAGGGGAGGCTGTCGGGTTGGTCGATGATGGAGGGAGCGCAGGGCTGGACGGTGATGAGGACGGTGGCGGGATCGGAGAAGACGATGCTGGTCCCGCTCTGGGTGGCGACTTCGCCGCGGGCGCGGTAGGTGAATGAGACCTGGCCGGTGAAGGAGGGAGCGGGCGTGTAGGTGAATCCGCCGTTGGGATTGAGGTTGAGGGTTCCCGAGGCTGGGGCGTTGAGCAGGACGGCGGTGACGGACGCGCCGGCCTGACGCTGGTCGTTGGCAAGGACGCCCGGGGAAGGAACGGTGAGGGTGGTGTTGGGAGGCGTGATGAACTGGTCGTCGCGGGCGAGTTTCTTGGCGGTCTGCTGGAGGTTCTGGAGGCTGGCGAGTGTCCAGGCCATGAAGGGGTAGACCTCTTGGGGACGAGCGAGGGCGGCGGCGAGTTCGGGGCGGAAGAGGTTGAGGCGACGGGTCAGTTCGGTCGCGGGGTTGGGGCGAACGGTGGGCGCCGGGGTGTTGTTGGGGAGGGCGTTGACCTGATCGCGGAGATTGGCGAACCAGGTTTGGAAGGCGGAGCGATCCATCCCGAGTTCGTAGCCGCGGAGCGAGCCGCGGAGGAGATCGCTCTGCAGCATGGATTCGGGGCAGGCGATGGAGAGGTAAGCGTCGATGAGTTTGACATTCACGGAGGCAAGGTCGGCGGCACCACGGATGTTGGCGAGGTCGGCGCCGTTGCCGAGGGCCTGGACGAGGCGATCGAAGTAGCCGGCCTGGAGTTGACGGAGACGGTTGTTGACTTCGTTGGTGACCTGGGTAAGGGAGTCCTGGTTGATGATGGTGGTGGCGGTCCAGACGGGGACGATGACCCCCTGTTCATCCATGGCGCGGAGCGGGGCGGTGCCGTTGGAGTTGGTGAAGGTGATCCCGGTGCTGTCGTTGTCGAAGAAGCGTTGGTAGGTGTAGCCGTTCATGGTGGGCATGTCGGAGAGACGATGCTCCGGTCCCCAGATCGCCTTGAAGGAGTCGATGGGCCAGGAAGTGCGCCCGGGGGTGTTGGGACGCATGATCATCTGGAAGCGACGGGTGGCGACCAGGAACATGCCGCGGTTGTCTCCCGGGATGTAGACGTTGCCAAAGAGTCCCTGATCGGTGGGATTCCACCAGAGTTCGACATCAATGGTGGCGCGATAGACCTGTCCGCTGCTGTCGAGCGTCCAGGGCTCGAGCGGGGATTGGTTGCCGTTGGAGTTGGCGACGCGGTAGGTGAAGTGATACTTGGAGATGTTGCGATTGGTCAGCCCGAGATGGGAGGCGAGTTTGTACGGAGCGGGGAGGAAGGCGTCAATCCAGACGGCGTTGGCTTGGCCGTCGAGGGGCGTGCGGCTGTTGCAGAAGGTGCCGGCGCAGGTGGAGTTGTATTCTCGCATCGCGGTGTTGGCGGGGGTGAGGGCGGCGTTCACGGACTGGCTGGGGCCGCCCCAGGGGTTGATGGCGCCGAGGCCGAGGCTGTTGAGATAGAGCGGAAGGGCGCCGTCGGCGTTGGCGGCCAGGGTGTTGAGACGCGAGGTGAGCCCGCCCGGACCGTCGATGAGTTGGTTGAAGAGGGCGGTGCTCTTGGCGGCGGACATGACGTTCTGGGCGCGCTGTCCGACGGTGAGGATGGAGTTGATGCGCTGCTCGGGGCTGTCGGCGACGGGGGCGAAGTACCAGGGATTCTCTCGCGCGAGTTGGGCGTAGGTGTCGGCGTTGAGGGACCAGGAGGTGGGGTTGGCGGTGCGCTGGGAGCCGAGGGTCGAGAGCCCGAGTTGGCTGGGGAACGTGCGCAGGCCGTTGATCTGGAGGCCGATGGGGTTGGAGTTGTTGAAGGTCAGTTGGGTCAGGCCCGTGGCGTCGTAGGGGAGGGAGTCGGTGCCGGCGTACCCCACGTCGTCGCAGTAGTCGGTGGCGTAGGACCAGAAGTTTCCTTCGAAGCGGGCGAAGTCGCTCGGGGGCATGTCGAAGCCGAAGCGCTGGCGATAGCCGATGGCGGTGTTCATGTCGGTGCGGAAGAAAATGTTGAAGCCATCGTTGAGGATCCCGTAGAGGTTTTGCTCGAATCGAGCGAGGTTGGAGTTGGCGAGGGCGAGGTCCTGCTGAACTTCGGACAGGCTCTGGTCGATGCCCTGGAGTTGGAGGGTGACGGCCTCGAAGCCCTGGTTGACGGCGTCGTAGGTGGCAAGGAGGGTGGCGTCGATGCGATTGAAGCGATCAACCATCTCGACGCGGAACTGCTCCATCTGGTTCTGGACGTCGGTAATGGCGTCGCGGATCTGCTGGTCGGCGGAGGGAACGTTGGAGGTGTCGTCGATGAAGAGGGGGAGGAGGGTGCTGGTGCCGGCGATGATGTTCCCGATGCCGCTGACGATCCCGGTGGGCCCCTGGGCGAAACTCCCGATGCCGGAGAGGATGGTGCCGGCGCCGTAGAGCCCCGTGCTCACGGTGTCGACGGTGCTGGTGGCGACCTGGATGGTGACGTTGGAGAACTCGCGTCGTGTGGTGGCGATCTGCTGCTGCTCGATGGTGCCCCGGAGCATCGCGGTGGTGCCGAAGGAGAGGATGGACCGCGAGCGGGAGATTTCGAGGAGATCGGCCTGGCGTTGGGCGAGCGCGGCGTTGACGATATCGGCTCGCGTACGGGACGTGTTGACGGTGTCCGCGAGGGTGGGTTGCTGGGCGAGGATGTCGTCGATGAGGCCCACCTGCTGGGCGATCTTGGCGCGGACGACGCCGATCTCGCTGTCGATCTGGGCGCGAATGGTGGGGAAGCCCGCGGCGAGTTCCTGGTAGAAGGCTTCGGGCGTGTCGGGCATCATGTTCAGGGCGACAAGGACTTCGGGGAAGTTGGCCGCGAGTTGTTCGCGGGAGGGATAGGGCTCGATGCTCAGGGAGCGCAGATACGCGGCGGCCTGAGCCGCGCCGAGCCCAGTCGAGCGGCCCGTGGCGTCCTTGTTCTGGAAGAGGTTCTGGAGGACCTGGGCGACGTCGTCGCTGGCGGCGAAACTGTGGACCTTGGCGTCCTGGAAGGCCGCCATCTGTCGCTCACGGTTGGGATTGTCGCCTTGCGGGTCGAGGCCGAGGTCACGGAGCACGTCGGCGCCGATGTCGGTGTACACGCCCGGGATGGAGACACGGGCGACGAAGCGGACGGCCGTCTGAAAGTTGAACCCGCGGAAAAGGTTGGGATCGCTCGGATAGGCGGTGCGGAGGGCGCTGTCGTACTGCGTGATGAACTGGGAGAGTTGGGCGGCGGTGAGGTTGGGATTGCGCGCGAGGAGGCGAGGAATGGAGGCTAGCACGCCGATCATGCGCGGGTTTGGAGTGCGAACGTAGGACGAACGGACGATCTCGGTCGCGGTCGTGGAAAGAAGGAACTCGGAGTACGAGGTGGCGGTGGCATCGGTGCGTGCGGTGACGAGGGCGGCGCGGCTTCGTCCCGGCGTCCCGCAGACGGTGACGACGCAGGTGTACGAACCGGCGTCGGAGGCCTGGAAGGGCTCGAGGCGAAGGGTGGCGCTGGTCGCGCCGGGGATTTCCACGCCGTCCTTTTCCCACTGGTAGGACGAGGGTGCCGGGCCGCGATTGGAAACGGAGAGCACGAGGGGCGTGCCGACGGCGACGCCCTGGTCGGGGATGGGGTCGATGACCGGGCCGGTGTAGACGTCGAGTCGAGCGGGCGCGCTGGTTTCGGAGCAGGGCTGGATCAGGGGCGGGAGCCCGCTCCGGGAGTACCGGACGGTGAACAACGCGCCGCCGTCGTTCGTGGTCGTGGTCGGGAGGGTGTAGATGCGGGAGGTGGCCCCGGGGATGATCTGCCCGTTCCGGAACCACTGGTAGGTGCCACCCACCTGCTCGTTGGCGCCAAGGGCGATGAACACCGCAGGATTCCCAGCACACACGGCCGTATTGGTGGGGCTCTGGATCAGGCACTGGGCTTGGACGCTGGTGGCCAGGCCGGAAAGGGCGACCGAGGCAAGGACGAGTTGACGAGCGAGTGTGGCATTCGAGGGCATGGGGACCTCCGGATCGTTGGGATGAGGGCGGGACGACCGCCGGTTGCCACGCTCTGCGACGGGGAGCCGGGGGGAGCGCCAGGATTTCGAGTGATCGGAGCGAGCATCCCGACCGGATCGCGGGCGCCCGGCGACGGCAGCCAACGCATGGTGGAGAAAAACTACTTCGCGGACGGTGCGGGATCGGCGGGGGAACTCGCGGCGCGAGCCTGCCAAAGGCGGAGCGTCGCCTCGGGCACGGAGCCCGGCACCGAGGTGTTCCAGCCTTGCAGGCACTCGACCGCGAGTTCGGCGGTCCGCCGCCGGATGCGGGCGTTATTGACCTCGTCGGGCGTCTGGACCGAGTCGAACGTGGCCGTCAAGAGCGTGATCGCGTCCTCAAACCTCAGGCGGTGGGCGTCGAGACGGGCGAGGATGTTCCTCGCATTGGCGGCCTCACCAGACTTGGCACCCCGAACCTTGACGACCAACTCGACGAGCGCGGCAAGCCCAACCTCGGCTTCGTCGAAGCGCCCGAGGGCGATGAGCGATGCGGCCCTCATGCAGCGGACGTGGGCGCAGGTGTCCGGGCGATTGCCGGAGATCTTCTCGCACGCGTCGATCGACTGGTCGAACGCGGCGAGCGCCTCCTCGTGCTTGTCCTGGCGTTGCAGGGAATCCCCCAGGGCTTGCGCGAGCGGAGAGAGATAGAACGGGCTCTTGTTGCCCGCGCGGTCCATCAGATCAAGGGCCTCGCGGAGGATGGACTCGGATTCGGCCGGACGATCCTGCGCTCGGCGGAGTTGCGCGAGATTCGCCAGGCTGGTGATGATGTCGGGATGCCCCGGCGGGCGGATGGACCGGATGATCTCACGCGAGCGGGCGAGGAGTTCCTCGGATTCCTCAAGGTGCCCGAGGCGCATGTGCGCCATGCCCAATCGATCGATCGCGATGGCCTCCCCGACGTGCTTCCCGTTGTAGATCTGGTGGTGCAGGTCTACGGACTCTTGGAGCAGCGGGATAGCCTCGACGAGGCGGCCTTGACCGGTCAGGTTGTCCCCGAGGTTCATCAGGGTGATCGCGACGTCGGGATGGGCTCGGTCGTAAAGCCGTCGGCGGATGCTCAGGCTCTCCCGGTACATCGCCTCGCTCTCGACGGCGCTCCCTTGCTGGTCGAGCACCACGGCCAGGTTGTTGAGCGCGGCGCCGAGCCCCACGTCCTTCTCGGGCGAGCGGAACACAAAGTGCGTGATGGCCTGCTCGTACTGGTGGCGAGCCTCGTCCAGTTTGCCGCGCCGGCGCAGCCCCGCCGCGAGCACGAGGCGGGCGTCGGCCTGCCGGTCGGGATCGTCGGCGAAGCGATCGATGCACGCTCGTGCGATGGGCATGGCGTCGTCGAACCGGCCCAGGTCGTTGAGCGCGTCCGCACGCAAGAGCATCAACTCGGATACGAGGTCTTCGGGAACGACCGCGGCGCCCTTGGCAAGTTCGAGGACGTCGGCGGCGAGTTGCTCGGCCTCGCGCTGCTTGGTCCCGAACCGCAGCGTCATCCCCAGGGCGAGGCGACACTGGACATATTCCCGATCCGTGGGCTTGGCGAACGACGCGTAGAGATCGCAGGCGCGACGCAGGACCTGCTCGGCCTTCTCGAACTGCGCGATGTTGCGGTACGTCTCCCCGATCGTTTTGAGCAGTTCCGCCTGGATATCGGGCGCGTCGGCGAGTTCCGTCTCGGCGCGGGTCGTGGCGGCGTCGAGCGTCTCTCGAAGGAGCGTCGTGTCGCGCCCCGCCGCCTTGTGCGGCGAGACGGCGGAGAGCATCCCCTTCATGAACTCGCCCAAGCGCTCGGCACGCAGACGCGCCGCGTTGGCCGCGGCTTCGCCCGACTCGGCGCGAGCCCGCTGCAACTCCACCGCGCGGAGCGCATCGTCCTTTTGATCGCGTTCGGATCGCATCTGGACATACTGCGACCACGCGGCGCCGAGGCCGATCACCAGCGCCACGACGACGCCCGATCCCGCCATGAACGCGACCTTGTGGCGCAGCATCGCCTTGCGCAGTCGATAGCGCACCGTGGGCGGCCCGGCCAGCACCGGCTCATTCGCGAGGAACCGGCGCAGATCATCGGCGAGCGCCGCCGCGCTGTCGTAGCGCCGCGTGCGGTCCTTCTCCAGGCATTTCATCGCGATCCAATCGAGATCGCCCTTGAGTTGTCGCACCAGCGTGGGCACGTCGATCGCCCGGGTGCGCGTGATCTCACGCGTCGATGGCGACGCCGGCTCTCCCTCCCGGCTCGATGGGCCATCGTCCGGCATGGCGCGCAGGCGTGTGCTGGGTCGGATCGGCTCCTGCTCGCGCAGGTAGCGCTGGATCTCGGCGGCATCGCCCGTGCGCAGCCGCTGCCGATCCAGTGGCGTGATGCCGACGAGCAGTTCGTAGAGCATCACCCCCAGCGAGTAGACGTCGGCCCGGGTGTCGATGTCCGCGTGGTAGTCCGCCTGCTCGGGCGCCATGTACTCGGGCGTCCCGATGAGTTGTCGCGCCTCGGTGAGCGTCATCCCGGGAGTGACGGCGTCGGTCGTCGCCTTCGCGATGCCGAAGTCGATGATCTTCGGGACCGGCTGGCGGGTGCCCTCGTGCACCGCGACCAGGACATTGCTGGGCTTGAGATCGCGGTGGATGACACCCTTCTGGTGCGCGTGATGGACGGCCTCGCAGACACGAATGAACAACTCCAAACGCTCACGGATCGTCAGACGATGCTGGTCGGCGTATCGCGTGATGGGCGACCCGCGCACGACCTCCATCACGAAGTACGGACGACCACCCGCGGTCGCCCCGGCGTCAAAGACCCGCGCGATGCACGGGTGATCCATCACAGCCAGCGCTTGGCGCTCCGCCTCGAAACGGGCCACCACCTGCCTCGTGTCCATCCCCATTTTGATGATCTTGAGCGCGACCTGGCGGCGGACGGGCCGCTCCTGGTCGGCGAGGAAGACCACGCCGAAGCCGCCTTCCCCTAAGGGCTCACGCAGCGTGTAATCGCCGATGCGATCGCCCGCCTTCTCGCCCAGCATGGGCCTGGGGGCGTCGGGCTTGCCCATGAACGAGCCCGCGTCGTCCACGGCGCGCAGGAGGTCTTCGACCTCGCGCCGGATCGCGCCCTGGTCCGGGCAGGCCTCGAGCAAGAACGCGGCTCGCCGAGCCGGGTCCACATCGAGCGCATCCATGAATAATCGGCGCACGATCCGGCTGGGCGAATCTCCCGCACGCGAGGGCTGGGGGAAAGGACTGGACGACGACGAACTCATGGCGTGACGAAGGACGTATCAAGAGGTGGGCGAGAGCATCCGGAACAACCTGGCGCGCGCGAACGCCCACAGGCGATCGACCTGCCGGGGCGAGAGGTCGAGCGCGCGGGCCGCGTCGTCCACGCTCAATCCCGCGAAGAACCGAAGGCGCACGACCGCGGCGGCCTCGGGGTCGTCCTGCTCCAGGCGCTGGAAGACTTCGTCGAGCGCCAGGATTTGGTCCGGACTTTCGTTGGCCGCCAGGTCCACGACGGAGGCATAGTCCAGGCTGGCCTTCCGCGGCCCCTCGTTCTTCCCGTCGCCACCCCGCTTGATGCGATTTCGAGATCGGGCGTGCTCGATCAGAATTCGGCGCATCGCCTCGGCGGCGGCCGCGTAGAAGTGCGCCCGGCTCTTCCAATCCACGTCGTTCCCACCCACCAGCCTCGCGTACGCCTCGTGGACAAGGGCCGTGGCGCTGAGCGTGTGGTCTCGACGCTCCCCGGACATCATCCTTTGGGCGGTCGCGCGGAGTTGCCCGTACACGAGTTCCAGCAGTTCCCTGGACTGCGATGGGCTGGGCGACTGCAGATCGGAGAGCAAACGCGTGACCGCTTCGGCAGCAGGTGCGCGGCGATCAGGCTCGGGACTCCCTCCATCCATATTCCATCATCATATCGTCACGGCCAATCATGCCGTTGCACGAAAAATCGACTTGCGTCGGCGGGAAAACGTGGTATGCTCATCGCGTGCCGAACGGGCACTATGGGGATCACGAATGACCGTCCTTGCCTGACAACTTCTCCGGGATCTTCGGCTCGTGTGGTCGAAGTCTCGGACGTTCTTCGAGAAGAATGGACAAAGCGGCTTGCGCAATATCGGCGCGGGCGGCTTTGCTGCCCCTTTCTCGTCCTTCAAAGACCTGCGTTCAACTCATTCCACGCCGTAGCCAAGACGGGCGGGCCCGATCGCCCTCGCCCGCTCCATGAGGCCCGCGGCTATCCATGCACGGCGCACCAGGGGCGATCGTCTTGACCCATGTCCCACAAAGCCCACACGGAATCGTCATTTACCTGCATCGTCTGCAAGCACTCGGTCGAATCTCGAACCTTTGGCACGAAGCATCGCAACCATTGTCCGCGCTGCCTCTGGTCGCGCCATCTGGACGACGAGCCCGGGGATCGTCGCAACGCGTGTCGGGCACCGATGGAGCCCATCGCCATCGAGGTCCGACAGGACGGCGAGTGGGCACTCGTGCACCGCTGCTCCGGGTGCGGAACGCTCAAGACCAATCGCATCGGGGGAGATGACCACGAGCGATCCCTCCTCGCGCTGGCGTTGCGACCCGTCGCCAACCCGGCCTTCCCGCTGGATGATCTGCGTTCCCCGACTTGAGCCTGCGACGGCATGCTCCGGCATCGAGTTCATCCGTGCGCCGGCGGGTCGCACGACGCGAGGCGTCGATAGAAGATGACGGTGTCGTGGCGTCCGTTGCCATCGGCGTCAAGGGCGTAGTCGGGAATCGTCCCGACGAACGTCCAGCCCAGCGCGCGGTAGAGTCGCTCGGCCGCGCCGCCGGCGCGCGCGTCGAGGGTGAGGAGCGTAAAGCCCCGCTCACCCGCGACGCGTTCGATGCCCAGCATGAGTTGACGCCCCAGCCCGCGTCGCTGCGCTCGGCGATGGACGATCATCTTGCACACCTCGGCTCGGTGGGGCTGGTTGGGAGCCCAGGCGGGCTGGAGTTGGACCGTGCCGACGATCTCACCCGATCCCGCGCCGTGGGGCATCTCACGCGCGACAAGGACCGCCCCTCTGGGGTGGAGATCGGCCAGGGCCGTTCGCCACCAGGCTTCGGCCTCAGGGAGCGAGAGTGGTTGGAGAAAACTCACGGCCGCACCGGCGTCGACCGCGTCCACCAGCAGCGCCGCGAGGGCTCGGAGGTCACGCTCGTCGCAGGGAGTGGTCAGACGTTCGATGGAAGTGCCATTCATGGGCCAGTCAAGCGTTCGCCGGGGATTCGCCGAGGAGCGAATCGAGGTCAAGGGAGCGGGTGTACATGTCGAGTCGCCCGGAAGCGTCGCGGGGCCAGTGCTCGGGGGCGCGATCTCGATACAACTCGACGCCGTTGCCGTCCGGGTCGCGGAGGTACAGAGCCTCGCTCACCCCGTGGTCGGCCGCACCCTCGAGTGGAACGCCGGCGGCACGGACGCGTCGGTAGGCGTGGGCGAGCGCGGCACGCGACGGATAGAGGATCGCGACGTGGAAGAGTCCCGTCGTGCCCGCGGGGGGTGGCTTCCCGCCCCGACTCTCCCAAGTGTTCAGACCGATGTGGTGGTGATAGCCTCCCGCGGAAAGAAATGCGGCATCCGGTCCATAGCGCTGCATGAGTTGGAAACCCAGGACGTCGCAGTAGAAACCCAGGGCACGCTCAAGATCGGCGACCTTGAGGTGCACGTGCCCGATGCGAACGTTGGGGTCGATGTCAGACATGAGCGGATCGTACTCGGCACGCCAACGGGGTCTTGGACTTGGCGCGGACGGGTCTTGATTGACACGCCAACACGATGCGATCGAACTCGATGGAAGGTCGGCGGCATCGCGTCGATCAACCAAACCAGCCCGGCGATCTCGTGCGGCACGGACGCGTCGGGGCTGGTCGCGCGCGTGCCGAGCGGCCCGGGCTCGACCGAGGATGCGACCATCGCGGAGATGCCCGCGTTCGTGCCAGCAGATTCCGCGTGGGAGGTTACATCCCGCAACCGTAGAAGAACTTGCCCTCGGTGATCTTGCCGTTCTTGACGGTGTACAGCGCGGTCTCGGTCATGTTCATGCGTTGGTTCGCCATTGGTCCTTCCGTACAGGTGCAGTCCAGGGACATGGGCAGAACGAACTGGTCACCGTTGACGATGGGCTTGCCGACGCTGGCGCCATGCACGATCGTGGACTTCTGGAACTGCTCGGCCTTCTGGAGCAGATTGGCGCGGCCTTCGGTGATGCGGGGGCAGCCCGGGCCTTCCATCACCTCAACATGCCGGGCGTGGTCCGCGTAGAGGTCCTTGATCGCTTCTAGGTTCTTGCCCTGGTTCATCAACTCCACGAGTCGATCCGCGACCTTCTGCGTGGCCCGGTGCTCGGCGGACATGGGGGGCATCTCGAACGACGCTGGTTTGGTGGTGGTGGTGCTCATCGCATCATCCTACCACGTCAAGAGGGCATAGCAAGCCATTCTGTATGGATTTTGTAAGATTCATATGCGGATTGTTGAAGGGTAAACGCCGTACCACCCATCGTCGTCGGTCATCATCATTACACTCTACATTGTGGCCGTCAGCGTGAAAGCGTGTTGAGGTAGGCCCGCCACGGCCCGACGGCATCTCGATACTGCCACGCCATCGCGAGGGAGATTTGCCGGAGGTGGTGCAGATCGTGCACGACCCAGGTGGCGAGCAGTTGCGAAGCGGTCACGCGGCCGAACGCCGGGTGCGTGCCGGCGCGATCCAAATCGGTCGGCGAGAGGTGGAGCGATCGCAGGTCGCGCAGGCTTTGGTACCGCATCGCGGCGAACTCGTCGAGGAGGCTCTCGAGCGAACGCCCCGAGTTGGGCTTGATCGTCGCATCGTGCGGGAATGGATCGAACGCGACGGATTCGCCGTGCTGCAGAATGCGCCGAAGGCGCGGCAGCCAATCGAGATGTTCGTTGATGATGAAATGCCCGACCACTTCATAGGCGCACCACGTCCCGGAGCCGTAGTGGCGGTGCGTCCACTCGGACGGCAGTCCGCGGAGGAGCGAATCCAGCACGCGTGGCGTGCGTTCGAGGATCGCCATCGCGTGCTCCAGGTTGATCGTTGGTGCATCCAGCACGAAATCGCACACTTCACCCGCTAGAAACCGATCCGTCTCGGCCTCGAAGCGAGAGCCGATCAGCCGGAAGCCATGCTTCTCGAGAACGCGGATCGACCCCACGTTGGATCGCAACGCGCTCGCGTAGAGCGGACGGCGAAGGTCTTCCTTGAGCATCTCCGACACCGCAAAGGATGCCACGCCCTTGCCCCAATGCTCGGGGAAGATCATGTAGCCCAAGAAGTTCTTGCCGTCACGCTGGAAGACGTTGACCGCGCCGATGATTTCGACGCCATGCGGCAACGGCAACTCGATGACGCGCGGCGTGACGCCGGCATCGGCGAAGATCGCGCCCCAGAGGGCGTCGAAGACCTCCCGCGTGCGAGGCTTGACGCCGGCCATGCGGGCGCAGGCCTCGGTGCATTCAAGGTCATAGAGGCACGGCACGTCCTCGTGGCGCACGGGGCGAAGGCGGAGTCCGTGAGCCGAATCGGGCAAGTCCGCAGGCATGGCCGATCGTATTGCCCGCTCGCCCCGCGTTCTGATACACTTCCCGCTCACCGGCTCGCACGGCGTGTGCTCGCCGTCTTTCGTGCGCGAACTCTCGATCCTGGAGCGATTCCCATGCCCAAGTTCTCAATCGCCTGGATGCCCGGCGACGGCATCGGCAACGACGTGATGGAAGCCACCCGTATCGTGCTCGACGCGCTCAAACTCGACGCCTCGTACATCCACACCGACATCGGCTGGGAGTTCTGGTGCAAGGAGGGCAACCCGCTCCCCGATCGCTCCATCGAGATCCTGAAGAAGACGTCGTGCGGGCTCTTTGGCGCGATCACCAGCAAGCCGCAGGACGAGGCGAAGGAGGAACTGGCGCCGGAACTCAAGGGGAAGGGGCTGGTCTACTTCTCGCCGATCGTCAAACTGCGCCAGATGTTCAACCTGCACACGAACATGAGGCCCTGCAAGAGTTATGAGGGGAACCCGCTCAACTACCGCGGCACCGCGATCGCCAATCCCCCCGGCCCGGACGGCAAGGTCAAGGATGTGCTGGTCGATCAGGTCATCTTCCGCGAAAACACCGAAGGCTCGTACGGCGGCGTGGAGTTCCATCCGCTGCCCCAGAGCGTCTACGACGCGCTCTGCCTGAATCCCAAGATGAAGCCCTGGAAGGACAAGGGGCTCGAAAACGTGGCCCTCTCGACACGCATCGTGAGCGTGCAGGGCTGCACCAACATCTGCCGGCAGGCCTTCGAGTTCGCGAAGAAGACCGGTCGCAAGCGCGTGACGCTCGTCGAGAAGCCCAACGTCCTCCGCGAGACGGGCGGCCTGATGACCCGCGTCTTCAAAAAAATGGCGAAGGACTATCCCGAGATCTGGGCCGACGAGGCGAACATCGACGCGATCTGCATGTGGATGTTCAAGAACCCGCAGGATTACTCGGTGATCGTCGCCGAGAACATGTTCGGCGACATCGTGAGCGACCTCTGCGCCGGGCTCGTCGGCGGGCTTGGCTTCGCGCCCAGCGCCAACCTCGGCGATGACTATGCCGTCTTCGAGCCCACGCACGGGAGCGCGCCCAAGTATGCCGGGCAATACAAGGTCAACCCGCACGCCATGCTCCTCACCGCCAAGATGATGCTGGACTGGCTGGGCTCGGGCAAGGGGCACCCCGCGGGAGGCGGGAAGGGCGGCGACGCGGAGAAGCAGATGGCCGTTCGCCTCGAAGCCGCCATCGCCCGCGTCATCAAGGAAGGCAAGGTCAAGACCTACGACATGGGCGGGAAGTCCAGCACGCTCGACGTGGCGAAGGAAGTGGCGCGGTATGTCGGGTAACCAACGCCCGTGAGCGATCGTGCGCCCTCGACATGTCGGACCTAGTCCCCCGTGAGGTGCATCACGATCGTCACGGGCCCGTCGTTCGTGAGCGTCACCTCCATGTGCGCGCGGAAGATGCCGCTGGCCACGCACACCCCGGGCGTCGCGGCCTCGCGCACCGCGCGGACGATGCTGGCGAAGACGATCTCGGCCTGTTCGGGTCGCATCGCGCCATCAAAACTGGGACGCCGGCCTTTGCTGGCGTCGCCCGCGACGGTGAAGTTGGGCACGAGGAGCAGCCCGGGCGCAGACCCGCCCGCCGCCGCCAGGTCGTTCACCGACCGATTCATCTTCCCGCCCTCATCTTCAAAGACCCGCAGATGGACGATCTTGTCGGCGAACCTCTGGGGTAGTTTCGATTCCGGCCCGGTCGGGTCGCTCGACTCGAGCCCCAGGAGCGCGAGCAGCCCGCGCCCGATCTCGCCCACGACGCGACCGTCCACAACGACGCGGGCCTGGTTCACTCGCTGGATGACGACGCGCATCGTGAGTTGTAGGCTCGCGTGCAACCCGCGGATCGACGGGCGGTACCCCCTCGCATGTGGCTCTCTCCGAACCGGCGCCGTGGGCATTCGCTCGTCGAAATCCTCGTCGTGATCGCGATCATCGTGATCGTCGCGGCACTGACGGTCGGCGTGATCGTGGCGGCAAAGAAGATCGTGAACTCGCTCAAGGCCACGGCGCAGGGGTCCCGGGCGGCGTCGGCGTCCCTCATGGAACCGTTGGCGTGCTGAACACGACTCGTCGGCACGCGCGCGACCGCCTCGGACGTTGCGCCTCGGGGTGCGTGCCTCACGTTCAGAGCGTCTTGCTGAGGATCGCGCTGCGATAGTTGGTGTAGGGCCACTGCCAGTGCTCGATGAATCGGTAGCCTCGCTTCAGGTAGAACTGGAGGAGGTCGCGGTCGGGCTCGGCCATGCTGCACGCCAACTCGGTCGCGCCGGCCTCTTTCGCCCGCCGCTCACACTTCTCCAGCAGCAATCGCCCGATGCCCTTGCCCTGCACGTCCGGATCGACGGCGAACTGGGAAAAACTATCCACGAACTTGTTCTGAAACCAGGGCGGGCCCTTGTCGTCCTCGACTTCATGGAAGAGGATGATGCCGACGATCCGCTCCCCGCGAGGATGCGACGGATCGTCGAGCACCGCGAGGTAACACTCGCCGCTCGTGCATCGCTTTTTCGTGGTCGCGTCATCCTGTCGCCCGGCGAGCGGCGCCAGGCCCATCGCGACCTGCCCGGCGTACGCCCGGTGGAGAAGGCGTGTGATCTCGGGGATCGGATCTTCGGGCGAGAGCAGCCGCACGCGCACCTTGCCACCACCCGAGGGAGCGGGCGAAACGGCGGAGTCAACGGGCTTCGGGCGCTCGCTTGACATTGGGGGAGACTGTAGACTTTCGAGGATGGCGCGAGGCGTGGCTCGGGTCGCGGAGAATGTCGGCGCGCCGGTGGGTCGGCGAAAAGCAGGTGCATCGAGCCGCCGACAACCGGATACGCCGTTCATCTTTTGACCCGTGCGTAGCATGAGGCATGACAACGCCACGCATCCTCGCCTTTTCGGGCAGCCTCCGGGCTGATTCGTTGAACCACAAACTCGTCGCGGTGGCGACGGAGGGCGCCCGGGCCGCCGGCGCCGAGGTGACGCTGATCCGCTTGAAGGACTACCCGTTGCCGATCTTTGACGAAGACCTCGAAAAGGCGGAGGGCCTGCCCGCCAACGCGCGGACGTTGAAAGACCTGTTCCTGTCGCACCACGGCTTGCTCATCGCGTGC
Source organism: uncultured Phycisphaeraceae bacterium (assembly GCA_964543905.1). GTDB lineage: Bacteria > Planctomycetota > Phycisphaerae > Phycisphaerales > UBA1924. The sequence goes on along the minus strand of CAZIZO010000014.1, from coordinate 12,581 downwards.
CCGGAGTACAACAGCACGATCAGCGCGGCGCTGAAGAACGTCATCGATTGGGTCAGTCGCCCCGCGAAGTTGCCGAACGGGCAGCCCGAGCCGCCCCTCGGCTGCTTCACCGACAAGATCGCGGGGATCATGGCGGCGTCGCCCGGGGCGTTGGGCGGCATCCGCATGCTGCCCGAACTCCGCCGGATCCTCGCCAACATCAACGTCCACGTCGTGCACAATCAGTTCGCGCTCATGAAGGCGCACGAGGCGTTCGCGGGCGACGGCACGCTCAAGGACGATAAACAGGCCGCCATCGCGAAGGGCGTGGGCGCCGCGGTCGCCAACATGCTCCGGCGCGCGGTCGGCTGATTCGAGATGGAGCCCGCGACCGATCCTTGTGGGACGGTAGCCGTCGGACCTCCGGTTGACGCATGGAGTGCGGCCCCGAGCACGGGCCGCGCCATGCACCAACCACACCCCGAATCTTCGCCCCGAGCACGCGGCCTCGACGCCTTGCCCCTCTTTGGGCAAGGGCTGGTCGCCACGAGGCTAGCCCGACGGGCGGTGCTCGCGATGCTGATCGATCAACAACGGGACGTGGCCCTGGCCGCGTGCGATGCACTCGAGGACGTGGCCCGACGCGGCGATGGGTGGTCGTCGGCCCAAGACGCGTGCGAGCGAGTTCGCCACCTGCCGCGCACGAGCGAATCCGAGGCCGCGATCGAGGGCGTTCGGTGGGCGAACGATTCGATGGGCGCGGCACAAGGCGCGCTGGACTTCCCCGTGGACGCCACGGTCGCCGCCTCCGCGCGACGGTGCTGGGATGCCCTCGCGGGCGACCCCCGGGTCGGCGTGATGCAGATGGCGATCGTGATGGAGAGCGACATCGACCTCATCGCCTTCGCATGCCGCGAGGCGAACGTCCACACCTACGACGCTCTCGGTGTCCACGTGTTCGGGCGGCTCGCTCCCTGCCACCCGCTCACGCTCCAGAAGCCTCGACCAAGCATCGAGGAGGAGTACCGATGAGTTGGCTCGTGAGCCTCGTTTCCGCCCTCGTGGCTGGAGTCGTGGGGGGCGCCGGCATGTTCGGGATCGCGCACCTCGGCGTGAAGTGGTACCGCATCTCCAGTTTCGAAGGCGGCAGCGGGTACTACGTGATCTTCCTCACGCTCTTCGGGGCGATCGGCGGATTCGTCGCGGGCCTGATCGCCGCCCGGGTCGGCTCCGCACACTGGAGCCACGATTGGCATGCGCAACTCGCCTCGGGGACGGGCAGCGTGCTCGCCCTGCTGGCGATCACCCTGGGCATCTTCTATCTCGGCGCCGACCACGAGCCCGAGCGGGGCGACCGCGGACTCCGCGTCGCGTGGGAGGTCCGGCTCCCCGCTCCCAGCACGGATGATCCCTTCGCCCCCAAGGGCAACCCCGCCGACTGGCCCGACGACGAGTTGCGCCTCCAACTCGTAAGCGTGGTGCGGGGCAAGCCTCGCGGCTACGAGAACGCGACCTTCGACCGTGCCTCGATGCGCCAGGAGAATGGGCAGTGGGTCTTGCCGGCGCGCGTGTCCTTGTTCACCAGCAAGGGGCCGTTCTGTGTGAACCTCACGCTGGGCGGGCGCGATGATGGCTTCTGGCCTCGTCTTGCCGCCTCCCCCGCCGAGGGCGACTTCCAATGGACCCCCTGGTACCGCACCAACAAGGGAGCGGGTAAGGCCCGCGACGAAGATGCCGTGATGTATCGCTTCCGGAACGAAACCGGACATAGGGTGAACTAACCCCCTCGCCAGACGGGCCATGCTCGTGCGTCGGCGGCCGCTACACTCCTCCCGCGTCGGTGAACCAACGCTCGTCGGGCTTAGCAGGAGTGTTCCCATCCTCACCACTGAGTTGCAGGCGGTCACCGTGCCGCGTCGAATCCAGCCGCAGGTCCTCGCCTCGATCTCCGGGTTGGGACATTACTTGCCCGAGCACATCGTCACGAACGACGACCTCGCCCTGACCGTGGACACGAGCGACGAGTGGATCGTCGAACGCACGGGCATCCACGGACGACATCGGGCCGCGGTGGATGAGGCGACGAGCGACCTGTCGCTGCACGCGTCCCGCGCCGCACTCGCCGACGCGGGGCTGGCGCCCACCGACCTCGATCTCATCCTGCTCGCCACCTCGACGCCCGACCAGCCCGTGCCCTCGACGGCCTGCTACCTCCAAGCCAAACTCGGTTGTGCGGGCGTGCCCGCGATGGACGTGGCGGCGGGGTGCTCGGGCTTTGGGTACGCGCTGCAGATGGCGATCGGCGGAGTCAAGGCCGGGCTGCACCAGCGTGTCCTCGTCGTCGGCGCCGACTGTCTGACGCGCATCACCAACTACGCCGATCGCCAGAGTTGCATCCTCTTCGGCGACGGCGCGGGTGCGGTGATCGTCGCGAAGACGGGCTTCGTCGACCTCCTGCACACGTCGATCGGGGCCGAGGGCTCGGCGGCGAACATGATCCAGATTCGCGCCGGGGGCAGCCGCGAGCCCGCGAGCAGCGCCTCGGTCGCGGGACTTCGACACACGCTCGAACTCCAAGGCCGAGAGGTCTTCAAGAACGCGGTGCGCCAGATGGCCTCGTGCATCCGTGAGGCGGCCCAGGGCGTCGGCGTCGGCGTCCACGACTTCGACCTCATCATCCCGCACCAGGCCAACGCGCGCATCATCGAGGCCGTCGGGAGGCAACTCGACGTGACGCCCGAACGCGTCGTCATCGACATCGCCGACACGGGAAACATGGCCTCCGCATCCATCCCGGTGGCGCTCGGCCGGGCACGCGAGCGCCGCCTGCTCAAGGCCGGACAACTCATCGTCGTCGTGGGATTCGGCGCGGGAACAACCTGGGCGTGCCAGGTGCTCCGCGTGCGCGAGGCCTAGCCCCCGCGAGGTCGGCGTGGAGCATCGCCGAGCCGGACGGAGCGCCCGGTTACACGCCGAGCATCTCCTTCGTCGCCTTGACGATGTCCTCCGCCGACAGGCCGCACATTTTGAGCATTTCTTCAGGGGTGCGAGCGCTCTTGGGGATGCGTTTGACATGCATCTGCTTGAGGCGGAAGGCGTCACCGGACTCGAGCAGGGCGTCGGCAACGGCGGACCCGATCCCTCCGCCGAAGTTGTCCTCGAGGGTGATCACCATCCCGTTGGACTCGCCCACGTGGTCGAGGAAGGCGTCGGTGTCGAACGGGAGCGAGTAAAGGTCGATGAGCGTCGCCGAGATGCCGGCCTTGTCGAGAAGATCAACGGCCTTGTTCGCCTCGTGGACCATGTACCCCGCGGCCGCGAGAACGATGTCCTTGCCCTCGTTGAGGACTTCGAAGCCGCCGAGGTTGAACGCGGTCTCGTCGCTGTAGATCAGTTCCGTGTCGGCGCGGAGGGTTCGCATGTAGCACGCGCCCTCATAGTCCGCCATCACGTTGGTCAGGGCGTAGGCGGCAAAGGCGTCCGCGGGCTGGAGCACGTAGCACCCCGGGTTGCCGCGGTGGTCCTTCATGGTGCTGAAGGAGCGGAACCAGGCCACGTCCGGCAGGGACATCTGGCTGGGACCGTCGGCGGCCAGCGTGATCCCCGCATGGCTTCCCACAACTTTGAGATTCGCCCCGCTGTAGATCGCCATCTCGATCTGGTCGTACGCGCGGGTGGCGAACTTGGCGAAGGTGGAGCAGAACGGGACCTTCCCGGCGGCCGAGAGCCCGGCGCCCACCGAAATCATGTTCTGCTCGGCGATCTTGCACTCCATGAACCGGCTCGCAAGCGCCGGGTCCTTCTTGAACATGTCGGCGAACGTCGAGTTGCTCACGTCGGCGTCGAGGACGACGACGTTCGGATTGACCTTCCCCAACGCGCGAAGGGCGATGCCGTACGCGCGACGGGTGGCGAGTTGCCCCGATTGGAGCACGCTCGCCATGTCCATCGCCTTCATGGTTTCCGTGAGCGTCGGGAGGTCGCCCGAGGTGTAGTCCTTCTGCGGGGCGTCCGGCGGGGGCTCGATGGTGAAGGAATCGGTGGTGGCGAGGGCGCTGGTCAGTTCCATGCGGCGCTCGTCGAGTTCGGCGAGGGCACGCTTGAGTTGGTCGCCCGTCGGGGGCTTCCCGTGCCAGCCGTTGCCTTGGATGGAGGGCGCCCCCCACCCCTTGACCGTCTTCGCGACCATCGCGATGGGCTTGGCATTCTTGTTCCCCGAGTTCGTGATAAAGGCGTCCAGAGCGGCCTTGATCTGCGTCGGGTTGTGCCCGTCGATGCTCTTCACCTCAAAGCCCGCGGCAACCAGTTTGGCGGCGAGGGTCTCCCCCGATTGCTGCCCGCTCACGCGGTCGGCCTGCCCATAGTCGTTGCAGTTGAAGATCGCGAGAACGTTGTTGAGTTTCCGATCGACGATGTAGTCCAGCGCTTCCGCCACCTGCCCCTCGCGGGCCTCGCCGTCCCCGATGATGCAGTAGATTTTTTTGTCGAAGCCGTCGAGTTTCGCGGCTTCACCCAAGCCCGCGGCGACGCTGAGGCCCTGGCCCAGCGAGCCGGTCGCCGCGTCAAAGAACGGGAATCCCTCCATCGGGTTGGGGTGCCCCTCGAGCACGCTGTCGCCCATCCGGAGGTTCTTGAGATCCTCCACGGTCAGTTTCCTGCGATTCGCCTCGTCCTTGCCCACGAGCACACCCAACTTGGCGCACGCGGCATAGACGGCGGGGACGGCGTGCCCCTCGCTCAGCACCAGGCGATCGGCGGTGGGGTAGTTGGGATAGTCCGGGCTCCACCGCATCGTGTGGAACATCAGGACCGTGACCAGGTGCGAGATGCTCATCGCGCTGGTGGGATGCCCCGAACCGGCCTTGGCGCACATGTCCAAGGAAAGGCGATCGATCTCGATGGCCTGGGCGTGAACGGCAGCTTCGAATGACATGGGGGCCGGATCCTTTCTTCCGCCGGCCCCGAGACTGCCCCACGAGGTGGGCCTCACGTTCCGCGCGGCGGGTAACTCCAATCGGTCTCGTCCGTCCGGCCCGCCCCCAACGCGAGAGCGCACCGGCCGCGCCGGGACCCTCCAAGTCCGCACACACTTCCCACGGTCCCGGCCGAGTGGGAATGGGAGTATTCGGGGGTTGAGGAAAAGAAGCAACTGGGCCCGGGCGGGGTATTTCCGGTGTGCGGCGGCCAGTAAGTACCCAGTCGAACCCGTCGAACGAGTGTGTGAGGCCTCATACGAAAACATGAAAAAGTCTTTGCAACTTCGCCGCCAATCGATTACGTTGCGCCTGGTGGCACGATCGAGACAGCGTCATTCGCTTTCTGCTCGCGGACGTCTTTGTTCGTCGGCGCCCGCATTTCTTGGAATCTCCGCTCGCGGAGAGGTGGGTTGAACAGGAGGTGCTCGATGCGGTTTGGCAAGCGTCTGCTTTGCGTCGCGGGTATTCTGCTCGGGTGCTTGGCGGGACCAGCGCCGGCACAGGTCGTCATCAGCCAGGTCTACGGAGGCGGCGGCAACGCCGGCTCAACCTGGAGACAAGATTTCATCGAACTCCATAACAATGGCGGAGTACCCGTCCCCATCAATGGATGGAGCGTGCAATACGCCTCCGCGTCGGGCACGACGTGGCAGATGACCGTCCTCAACGGCGTCATCCCGCCGGGAGGATACTACTTGATCCAGGAGGCCCAAGGCGCTGGCGGCACCTCGAACATCCCCGCGCCCCAGGCCGTGGGCACGATTCCCATGAGCGCGACGGCCGGCAAGGTCGCGCTCGTCAATAACAGCGTCCTGCTGGTCGGATCCTGTCCGCTGGGTTCGGGCGTGATGGACTTCGTCGGGTTTGGTGCGGCCAACTGCTTTGAAGGCGGCGGACCCACCGGCGCACCCTCCAACACCACGGCCGTGCTCCGCAACGCAAATGGATGCCAGGATACGAACAACAACGCCACGGACTTCGCGGTTGGACCGCCCAACCCACGCAACGCCTCGAGCCCCCCCGTCCCCTGCGGGCCTCCGGTCCTCTCTCGCGCGCAAGCCGCGTCGTTCCTGCTCGCGCCGTCGAGCGGCGTTCCGATCGATTTGGCGGTCTCCAACGTCTGGTGTCCGCCGAGTGATTTCGGCGGAGGCATGGGATTCGAAGGGTTGATGCCGCCAGGCACGCGGATCGAGCCCGGCAACAGCACGGGCGGCCCGGGGATGACCTCCGCCGCTCCCGCGTACCTCTTCTGGATCGACGATCTCACGGACGCCGAGTTTGCACACCCGGTGCGCTTTGCCTTGATGGACGCGACGAACCCGTCGCCCTCGGTGTCCAACGGGGGCATCGTGGTGAGTGATGAGCACTGGTGGCCGCTCATCACGCTTCCGCTTGGAGTCCCCACGCCCTACTTCCGCCTCCTCGCCGACCAAGCGACCGCGAACCCCGCCGGACCATCGAATGACCGAGGGCTGATCGGCGGCACGACCTTCGCTCCGGCGGACATCATGGGAGCGCCCGCCCCAGCGCCCGCCGGAAACAACAATCGCAAATGGGGCCTCGTCCTCATCGGCGATGATCGAGAAGACTTCCAGAACGATGCGGTGCGCCACAAGAACGACCTCAAGCGCCAAGGCTGCCCCGAAGGCAACATCACCACCGCAGGCGTCGGCGGCGCTCTCACGAAGCAGCAGTTCTGCGACGCGATCGACAACTTCGCCATGATGCTCATGAACTTGACCGAGCCGTGCGACAAGATCTTCATCCGAATCAGCACGCACGGCCTCCAACCCGCCCCCGACGGCTCGGGACGCGGCATCACCGTCAAGGACGACCCCAATACCCCCGCCGTCGATGACTTCATCACGTCCGCGGAACTGTGCATGAAACTCAAAAAACTCGGAAAGGGCGGCGTGCCCGTCTGCATCGTCATCAACGCCTGCTTCTCGGGAGGGCTCGTGGACGCCGCCCGATGGGACTTTCCCGCGGGCAGTTCCATCATCACCAGCGCCGATGGCTCAAACTCCTCGTACGGCGGCACCTACGGCGACGGCACGGGCATGTTCACCGGCAGCGCTTTTCAGTACGCACTCACCACGTGCGGAGAAGACAACCGCGCCGACGCCGACATGAACGGAACCGTCGACGAGTGCGAAGCCTTCAACTGGGTCAGGACCCAACGTCCTTGCTACACCTTTAAGGGCAATAACACAATGACCTATCCCGGAGGACGCCCGGACGCCGTCCCCATGACCAAGCCCGACCAGAACGCCCAGAAGTTCACCGTCGGCGTCAACGGGAAGTCCATGAACTACAACGCGCGCAACGGCACCGGCGCGAACAAGTCGGACTTCCACATCATCTTCAAGGGTGACGTCCGCGGCGGCACCGCCCGCTCCTGGCGAAGCAACGCGAACGACCAGATCGGCGCCGCCTGGGACTTTGATCCCATGATCACCTACGACCCGACCACCGACACCACGATGGTTTGCTATGAGAACCTGGACTCGCCCGTCGCCAATGGCGACTACATCCACTTCGGATACCACGGCGCGGGAAAACCTCTCCGCGTCGTGCGCCACTGGTGGACCCCCACGGGCGATCCTCCCGCCAACGCCGATCGAGCCCCCGCGTCGGGCACCAGCGTCCAGCCCGGGATGAACGGCGACCCCGGGACCATCCGCATCATCAATCGCACCACCGACGCGGACGGTTGGGGCGAACCCATCTTTGTCCAGCCCTCATACTGGCTCTCACCCGTCGAGGTCGAACTCGTGCAGTTGAATCTCACCAGCCTGAACTCCACGCTGGGCCCACCGACGCCGCTCGCGCCCCTCGTCGTTCTGCCACCGGATCATCTGCTGGAAGTGCCGATTCCCTTCGATTTCCCGCCGCCCGGGATGCACCTGATCCTGTCCACGCAGGTCGGCTGGGAGTTGAACTCGACGATCATCAGCCAGTTGGATCAGTTCGATCCGATCACCCTGCTCCCGGGCTGCGTGGCGGATGTGGACGACGGCTCCTTCACCGGCACGCCCGACGGCGGGGTCACCATCGACGACCTCCTGTACTACTTGTTCATCTTTGAAGCCGGCGACTCGTCCGCCGACGTCGACGACGGGTCGTTCACCGGAACACTCGACGGCGGCGTCACCATCGACGACTTGCTCTATTACCTCTTCCGCTTCGAAGCCGGTTGCTGATCCGTCCGTCCGTTGTTCTTCCGAGGGCACCCCGTGGGTGCCCTTTTTCATGGGCGTGCGGCGTCGCCCGGGGGCCTCTCACGTCCCGGGATGGCCCGGCCCAAACTTCACGCAAGATCAGCGCCGTCTTGACACGGCTCCGTGCCCGATCGTCTAGTCTTTCCCGCAACGTCCCGCCGTGGGGCGACGCACCGGCCATTCGTTCGTCCACCATCGGGAATCCTCGGCATGAACACGACCTCCAGGCGTGGCGCGATCACTCTGTCCCTCGGGTCTCTCCACCGTTCCAGGGCCTTCACCCTGATCGAACTGCTCGTCGTGGTCGCGGTCATCGCCCTCCTCATCGGGATCCTGCTCCCCGCCCTGAGCAAAGCCCGCGAGAGCGGACGGCAGATCAAGTGCACCGCCGCACAAAAGTCCGTGGGGCAGGGCGTCCTCGCCTACACCAACGACTTCCGCGTCTTCCCCCCCGCGTACGTCTACGCCAAGGCCGGATTCGAGGATCAGTATCGTTGGGATATCAACGAGCAAACGGATTCCGACGAAGGGCGGACGTACATCCACTGGTCGTACTTCTTGTTCAACGGGGGCACGGTCTCGGAAGCCTCGTTCGAGTGCCCCTCGATGCCGAACAAGGGCGCCCCGCGGACCAACCCGGGGTCGGATCCGAACGACTGGGAAAACGGGCAGGTGAACGCCCTTCGCCAGCCCGCGCCGAGCGGCACCCCCAAGGACTTCCAGGTCCGCCGCCTCGGCTTCGGCGCCAATGCCGCGATCATGCCCCGCAACAAACTCAGCCCGCTCGTCACGGGGCAGCGCAAGGCGCGGGTGGTGCAACCCGCGTGGGTGGATGGCGCCGCCCGCGGCGCGTCGAACACGATCCTGACCGCCGACTTCCGCGCGTCGGTCGGCTATCCGGCCCTCAAGCGGCTGGATGGTGCGGGGTCCGAGACCGAGGGCATCATCAAAAGCCATCGCCCGATCCAGCCGTTCCATGGTCTATCCACCTCCGCGGCCGCCGCCCAGAGCGCGTTCGAGGAGCCCCTCCGCCCGCAGGGGAGTTCGGAGAATGCCGCCACGGCGAGTTGGCGCTATCCCAACCCGGATCGGATGACCCCCGCCAACCTTCCCGCGCCCGGCGCGATCGACGGGAACACGGGGAACGTCCTCGACGCCGTGGGTCGCCACCACGCCTCGGGCACCGCCAACTTCTCGTTCCTCGACGGGCACGTCGAGAACACCCGCGTGGAGAACACCATCCGCCAATACCGCTGGGGCGAAAAGTTCTACAGCATCACCGGCGATACCTCGGTCTGGATGACCGGCTTCGACGACTGAGCAACGCCAGAGTCTCCCGGGCGTAGAGGAGCGCCCAACCCACTCGCCTCGGCGTGGTCACACGCCGACGCGGGCTTCCCAGATTCGAACGAAACTCAGCGCCCATCCCTTGGCGGCCGCTCTTCTTCGGTGTGAAGACGGCGCAAAGGGCGGGCGATCGGTGCGGCCCGGGTGTCCGGGTCGATGTTCGGAAGGTGCTTCGGTGTGGCAGTAGAGAGGATCAACCATGAAAAGTCTGAATCATCGGAATCGCGTGTTCATGCTGCTGGCGGCGAGCGGGGCGTGCTGCGGAGCGGCCCTCGCCCAGGAACGGGTCATCAACATCACCGGCGCCACCCTGCTGGAAAACTACGTCCGTTCCGCCGCCTCCACCCGCGACTTCATCGACGTTGACGGGAACGGCGTGTGCGGCAGTTGCTCGACCCCGGGCTTGCAGCAACTCGCCCCGGGCGTCTGGACCGTGCAGTATCGCGTGATCGGGTCGGTCAACGGGTTCCAGGAACTGCTCTGGTTCGGCGGGCAGGCCCGCGGGTGCTCCACCCAGTTCTTCGACACCGGTGATGACAACGCCGCCTGCGGCCCCACACTCCAGAACACCGATCCCTTCGTCACTCCGCCCGTGAAGGTGACGGGCGTCGGGCCCTCCGGCGGGGCCTACTCCTGCCAGTATCAAACCATCGGATACTCCAACCGCACCCAGTACGTTCTGGGCGGCGCACAAGTCGTCGGCCAGTATGAGGCGCTCAACGCGGGCGGCCTCCCGGCCCGCTCCTTGACCAACGGCACCTACGAGACCCAGCGGAACCAGAACCCCGGAACGGGCGTGCAAATGGACCTGGCCGTCCTCGACGTCCCCGGCGCGTGGGCCGTCCGCATCTCCGGCGCGGGCCAGTTCGACAAGGCCCCCACCGAACCGGGTTATGGGCAAGTCCCCTACCGCTCGCGCGATAAGAACACCGGTGCCCAGGTCGGTTCCAGCGTCCTCCAAGGTGGTCTGGACAACCGCCTCCCCGCCCTCTTCAACAACCGCAACTTCAATCCCCCCGCGTCCGCCGATTGCAACACCCTCTTCGACACCCCAGTCTTCTTCGCCCCCATCGCCACCGTCACCAACCTCGGCACGGGCCTCCGGGAGATGAAGGCCACCGAGTTGCAGCACCTCTTCGTCACCGGGCGCACCAAGACGGGCGAGAACCTCGTCGCCGTCACCCGCGACGTCGGCTCGGGCACGCGCAACGGCTACTACAACTCCATCGGCCTCGACCCCGCCTGGGGCAACGGCGACAACATCGGACGCATCTCCACCGCCACCGCCAACAATCGCCTCGGGAGCGCGTTCACCCCCACCAACAAAGGCGGAAACTCCGGCGTCGAAGAAACCTGCCGCAACCACCGCCTCGCCATCGGATACGCCGGCGGTGAGCGCGGCGTCACCGGCAGCGCTCCAGGCTCTTGGCTCACCGCCGGTGCACTCGACATCATCGCCGTCCAAAACGACCACCTCGGCGGCACCGAGTTCTCCCGTCCGACCACCTCCGAGATCACCTCCAACACTCCCAACGGCTACGTCATCGGTGGTCCGGCCGCCTTCGTCTCCGTCGGCGACCCCCTCGCCGAGCCCGTCGCCCTCGGCGGTGAAGGACGTTCCACCCCTCGTATGCCCAACCCGGCGGCCGCGGCCTACCTGAACAACTACCTCCGCAGCCTCCAGGCCTTTATCGCCGTCCCCACCGATCCCGAGAACTTCGGGCAGCCCGCCGAGTTCGCCGCCACCCAGTTCATCTTGAGTGGCGCGCTCCGCAATCGCCTCGACGTCAACCCGGGTCGCACGATGGTCGCCAACCCGTCCTATAACGCCGCCGTCGAAGCCTACACCCTCGCCAACAGCGTCTACAACAACCCCCTCTTCGCCTCCTTCAACACCTCCACCGCCGGTCGTGTCCCGCAACGCAACACCGGGACCACCTACTCCGACGCCGTCGCCGGTGGCGCCAACTACCTCAGCCAGGGCGGCGCCATCGTCTCCTACGGCGCTCCCCTCTCCCGCCGAAACCTCATCGCCGGTGACTTCAACGGCGACGGCCTCCGCACCCTCGACGATGCCTGCCACCAGGTCACCGCCTTCCTCTCCCGCAATGGCGGGCCCGCCTGGATCGCCCCCACCGGCTCGGGCCTCATCGCCGGCGAACCCGGCACCGATGCCGTCATCGAGATCCTCGGTGACTACAACGGCGACGGCTCCTTCACCCTCGCCGACCTGCGCTACTGGGCCGACGGCCTGGCGATCACGGGCCCCTCGTCCTGCAAGCCCGGCCTCCTCAACCGCTTCGCCGGTTTCGCCGCCCTCGACACGTGCTTCGGCGGAACCAACAACATCTTCAACACCACCCTCGCCACCGGCGCAACCTACCAGCCCGGTTTCTCCGCGGGTGACGTGGCGGGCCTCTCCGGCGTCGTCCCCGCTCCCGGTTGGGCACCCATCGCCGCCGACGGGCGCGTCGATGCCAAGGACATCGATTACGTCTACGCCCAACTCCGCATCGCCGGCGGCTCCACCGCGGCGCCCTTCTCCCTCGGCTCCGTCGACTGGCAGGCCGAACTCGAGAAGTCCGCCCTCGTCGACCTCTCCGCCGACATCAACGGTGACCTCAAGATCGATCTCGCCGATGTCTGCAAGATCGTCGTGGACATCCTCGGCACCCAGTTCGGCGACGTGAACCTCGACGGCGTCGTCAACGCCGCCGACGCCGCCCTCGCCGCGAGCAACCTCGGCAGCACCTCCGTCGGCTGGGCCGGCGGCGACGTCAACGGCGATGGCATCGTCGATGCCAACGACCTCGCGATCATCGCCGACCCCGCCTCCTTCGCCTGCCCCTCCATCTGCATCGCCGACGTCGACGACGGCAGCGGCACCGGCACCCCCGACGCCGGCGTCACCATCGACGACCTCCTCTACTACCTTGCCATCTTCGAGGCCGGCAGCGTCTGCGCCGACGTCGACGACGGCAGCAGCACCGGCACCCCCGACGCCGGCGTCACCATCGACGACCTCCTCTACTACCTCGCCCGCTTCGAGGCCGGCTGC
>CAZIZO010000013.1:0-83229 GCA_964543905.1 uncultured Phycisphaeraceae bacterium | reverse complement strand
CGAGGAGGTGGGCGGAGTCGAGGACGTTGGCGGCCATCATGGGCATGGCGACGTTGAGGTCGAGGAGGGAGCCGATGCCGCCCAGTCCGCCGAGGGTGGTGGCGTGGTCGTTGCCGAGGACCTGACAGCAGACCATGATGACGGACTCGCAGATGACGGGGTTGACCTTGCCGGGCATGATGCTGGATCCGGGCTGGACGGCGGGGAGGATGAGTTCGCCCAGGCCGCAGCGGGGGCCGGAGCCGAGCCAGCGGATGTCGTTGGCGATTTTGGAGAGGGAGACGGCGAGGGTGCGGAGGTGTCCAGAGGCTTCGACGACGGCGTCCTTGGCGTGCTGGGCCTCGAAGTGGTTGTCGGCCTCTTTGAATCTGACGCCGGTGCGGGAGGAGACTTCGGCGGCGACGAGTTTGCCGAAGTCCTCGTGGGCGTTGATGCCGGTCCCGACGGCGGTACCGCCCAGGGGGAGTTCGCTGAGGGTTTCGAGGGCGCGGGCGAGGCGGCCCTCGGCGTGGCGGAGTTGCGAGGCGTAGCCGGAGAACTCCTGCCCGAGGCGGATGGGCGTGGCATCCTGGAGGTGGGTGCGGCCGATTTTGACGATCTTGTCCCAGGCGCGAGCGTGCTTTTCGAGTTGCTCGGCGCAGTCCTGGACGGCGGGGAGGAGTTCGTCGTGGATGAGGACGGCGGCGGCGATGTGGATGGCGGTCGGGAAGGTGTCGTTGGACGATTGCCCCATGTTGACGTGGTCGTTGGGGTGGACGCCGCCCGCCTTGAGGTAGTCGGCGTTCTTGCTGCTGCCGATGGGGGCGTGTCGGCGGAGGCAGACGAGGTTGGCGATGACCTCGTTGGCGTTCATGTTGGTGCTGGTGCCGCTGCCGGTCTGGAAGATATCGACGGGGAAGTGGCGGGAGATGGGGTCGTGGCATTCGGGGGTCTGGAAGGCGGTGAGGCCGTCGCGGATCTCGTTGCAGGCCTCGGTGATGGCGAGGTAGCGGTCCTTGTCGAGGCGTTTGAGTTTGAAGTTGACGGCGGCGCAGGCGGCCTTGAGGACGGCGTAGGCCTTGATGATGCGTGCGGGGACGGGGCGGCCGCTGACGGGGAAGTTGAGGACGGCGCGTTGCGTGGAGGCGCCGTAGAGGGCGTCGGCGGGCACGTCCATCTCGCCCATGGTGTCCTTTTCGAGGCGGGTGGGCAGGGAGCGGAGGGTGGGGACGCGCGACCCGCGCGTGGCGGCTCGGGAGGCGGACTTGGCGGTTGTCTTCGCGTGCTTGCTGGGGAGCGACTTGGGCATGATCGAGTGTAGAGCGCGGGAGCGATCATGGCCCACGGTCGGCGTCGCTCCACGCGGTCGTATCGACGGCGATTCGTCCCGGCTCGCGTTGCCAGGGGAGCATGGGACGGGGCCAGGCCGAGCGGCGGCCTCGGGCATCGGTGCGTGTGAGGGCGAGGCGGAGCAGCCCGTCGCGCTCGATGGCGTCGCGGGGGATGGGGAGATGGAAGGACCAACCGGCGTCGGTGCGGGCGATGGGCAGCGAGGCGGGAGGGGAGGCGGGATTGAGTTCGTCCACGAGCGTTCCTGAGGCGCTCACGCGCAAGACCGCGAAGGGGGATCGAGTCGGGCCGATCCAGACGCGGACCTCGTCGTCGTTGGTGGTGGAGGCGTCGGCGGTGCTCCGGCACTCGACGTACAACTCGAAGGGTCGCGGCGCGTTGCTCGGCGCGGGTGGCGAGTGCAGACGGGCGACGGTGGCCCACGCGGCAAGGACGGAGACGGCACGGGATTCTTCCAGCCATGACTGGATGGTGAGGTCGGGGAGGAGCGGGCCGATCGTCAGGCCCGGGGGCACCAGGGGAATCGGGCGGGTGACGACGCGAAGATCACGGCTCCACCGGCCCAGATGCGCGGAGACGAGCGAGGGAGCCTGGCCGGGACGGCTGTCGTCGATGGGCGTGACGGGCACGCGCACGACGGTCGCGGGCGGGGCGGGAAGGAGGTCGGGCTCACGGCGTTCGCCCTCGGCTTCGGCCCAGGCGAGCGTGGGCCGCTCGCCCAAGTTGGCGATCGCGACCGAGGCGATGCCTAGGCCCTTCCGTGCGTCGAGGACGCCCGCATCGTCCGCGACCCAGGCGAGCGCGGGGGGCTGGGCTTCGAGCCACTCGGCGGCGCGGCGGGCGCGTTGCGAGGGGGAGAGGACGGGATCGAGCAGGTCGGCGAGGAGCAGATCGAGGATCGCGTGATCCGTGGGCCAGGCGGGCGCGACGACGCCTTCGCCGAAGTCCATGACGCCCGTGAGGCGTTGTTTGACGCGCCAGGCCAGGTCGGAATCGACACTCCAGAGCAACGCGAGGGCGGATTGCCAGCGTGATTCGTTCTGGCGCGCGATCGCTTCGATGAGAGGATCCTCGAACGCGGGGAGCGGGCTGGTCGCGGCGGCGTCGGAGGCGCCGGGCGGGGCGAGGCCATCGGTCAGCATGCGATAGCGCCAGCGACCGATGGGGGAGAGCGACTCGGGACGGCTGTAGGCGGCGAAGACGGGCGAGACGGCGCCGGCGGGCGGGAGCGTGGGACGCCAGAGTGCGAGGGATTCACTCTGCGCGGCGGGAGGTCTGGCGGCCAGGATGTCGTGGGGCGAGGCGACCCAGTTGATGGCCCAGCGCTTGCCGGCGACATCGAGGGATCGTCCGGATGGAATGGCCGGGAACTCGATGGCCATGACCGGTGTGGTCGTCTGGGCGGGCGCGGCGGCGGCTGGGGTGGCGCTCGGGGCGCGCATGGGCGACGAGGACCAGACGGCCGGCGCCGGCAGCCATTCCTGGCGTCGCGGGCCGACGCCCTCGAGCAGGGCGACACGGTCGATGTGGATGCGTGCGAAGCGGATGTTGATTTTGCGCCCGTCATCAAGACGCCCGGTGCCCGCGTCGTCGGTCGAAAAGACCCACGCGGGATCGATGGGCACGACGATGAGGGAACTGGGGATGGCGTCGATGCGGGCCGTGGACGCGAGGGCGGGCGTGCTCGCGACCGAGGAGGTGGGGCGAGGCGGGGCGGATGCGGAGCCACACGCCGAGAGCGTGAGCGTGCTGGAGAGGAGCAGCGGGAGGGCGAGGAGTTGGCGCAGGGCGCGGTGGCGGTTCATGGGTGGGGGCGTGGGCATGCCGTCGGGCCAGGTCGGGGGCGTGCGTGGGCGCACGTCGGCCGGGGTCCATGGGGCGAGGACACGGACTTTACGACGCCTCGTTGGGAAGTGTGGCGAGGAGGTTTTCGACGACGGTATCGGTCGAGACGCCCTCGGCACTCGCCTCAAAGTTGAGGATGAGGCGGTGGCGCAGCGCGGGAAGGGCAACGGCCTTGAGGTCCTCGATCGCGACGGCGGGGCGGCCCGCGAGGAGGGCACGGCACTTGCCGGCGAGCACGAGGGACTGCGCGGCGCGTGGGCTTGCGCCGAGGCGGATGTACTTCTCGACGATGGGGGGAGCGAGGGACTCGGCGCCTGGGGATCGCGTCGCGCTGGGGTGTGTCGCGAGGACGAGGCGGACCGCAAAGTCCTGAATGGAGGGAGCGATCGGCACGCGTCGGATGAGGCGCTGGTGGGACAGGATTCGAGGGGTGTCCAATCGGGCTTCGACGTTCGACTCGCTTCCCGCGGTGGTGCGATCGAGGATTCGGGCGAGTTCGGCACGCGACGGGGGTGTGACGAGGAGTTTTAAGAGGAAGCGGTCGAGTTGGGCCTCGGGAAGGGGATAGGTGCCTTCCTGCTCGATGGGGTTCTGCGTGGCCATGACGAGGAACGGTTCGGGGAGTTTGTGCGTGGTGCCGCCGACGGTGACGCCTCGTTCCTGCATCGCTTCGAGGAGCGCGGACTGGGTTTTGGGCGTGGCACGATTGATCTCGTCGGCGAGGAGGATCTGGGCGAAGACGGGGCCGGGCTGGAACTTGAAGACGCGTGTGCGCTCGCGGGCCTCACCCTCGGATTCGACGACGACGGTGGTGCCCGAGATGTCGGCGGGCATGAGGTCGGGCGTGAACTGGATGCGGCTGAAGGAGAGGTTGAGCGCGCGGGCGAGGGTGCGGACGAGGAGCGTCTTGCCGATCCCGGGAACGCCTTCGAGGAGCGCGTGCCCGTTGGTGAAGAGGCAGGTGAGCACGCCTTCGATGATGGGCTCCTGCCCGACGATCACCTTGGCGATCTCGGTCCGGACGGCGTCGTAGTCGGCGCGGAACTGGGCCGCGGCGGCGAGCACCTCGGCGGGCGTGGAGGGATCACTCGTCATGCGGCGGATGGTACCCGAAGAAAACGCGCGTCAACGTTCGATCGCGCTCCCGCACCCGGGGCAGGCGATCTGGTCTGCGGGCACGACGCGTCCGCAGTAGGCGCAAGGCGAGGGGGAGCCAAAGCCCGTTGAGCGTGAAGGGGCTGGCGGGTCGGTGTCGGGCGGCTCGGGAGGCACCTGGGGGTGCGAGCGGCGACCGAGGTAGGCGGCGTAGGCGCCGCTGACGCCAAAGGAGAGGCCGACGACGCCGATACCGCCCGCGCCGAGGACGAAGATCCAGGGGGCGCCGTTCTGGTAGGCGAAGAAGGCCATGCCGAACGAGATGGTGGTGAAGAAGATGAGGAAGACGATGATGGGCAAGGCGGCGAGCCAGCCCTTGGCGACCGGGCGAGCGGGCGGGCGTCGGGAACTGGGGCGCTCGGTGGGCATGCTCGACGAAGTGTACGTGAGCCGCCGCGGCGTGTGTCATCGCCCGGACGGGAGGAACCTGGCCTTGACCTGATCGAGCACCACGGCGGCGACGGTGGCGATGCCCATGACGATCTGGGTGTAGTTGGTGTCGATGTCGAGGATGAGCATCGCGTTGGTGATGAGTTGGATGAGGATCGCCCCGAGGACCGCACCAAGGGCGGTGCCTCGGCCGCCGGTCAGGGAGGCGCCGCCGATGACGGCGGCGGCGATCACGTTGAGTTCGTAGCCCATCCCGTCGTTGGAAGTGGCGGCGCCGAGGTAGCCGAGCGAAACCGCGCCGCTGAGGCCGGCGAGCATGCCCATGAGGGTGTAGACGATGATCTTGACGCGTCCGACCGGGATTCCGGCGTACTGCGCCGCGGTCTCGTTGCCGCCGATGGCGTAGGTGCGGCGGCCGAGGAGGAATCGGGTGAGGATGAGGTGCCCGGCGAGGACGACGGCGAGCATGACGAGGACGGGCACGGGTCGCACGCCGAAGAACTGGGCCTTGAAGAAGCCGGAGGTGTAACTCTCGGGAAAGCCGACGATGGATTGTCCCTTGGTGGAGACGAAGGCGACGCCCCGGAGGACGGCCATCATGCCGAGGGTGATGATGAAGGGGTGAACGCGGAGGCCGACGACCATGGAGCCGTTGAGCGCGCCGCAGGCGGCGCCGGCGAGGCCGCACAGGCCGACGCCGAGGGGGATGGAGAGGTACGCCGGCGCGACCTGACCCCCCCACTGCGACTGGAGTGCGCGGAGGGCCATGGCGCCAAGGAGGGCGGCGACGGCGTAGATGGAGCCGACGGAGAGGTCGATGCCACCCATGACGATGACGGCGGTCATCCCGACGGCCATGATGGCGACGAAACTGGCATCCTTGGCGAGGAGGACGAGGTTTTCGGCGTCGAGGAACTTATTGACTTCGACGGTGGTCCATTGGCCGGGGTTGGCGGGGTCGGGGAGGCGCTTGTTTTTGGTGCCGCCGAAGAACGAGAGGCCCGCCATCATGAGGATGATGACGAGGACGAGGCCGGACTCTTGGGCGAAGAGGATTCGGCGGAGCGGAGAGGATGAGGGTGGCTGGACCTGAGCGGACAACGAAGCGCTCCCACGCGTGGAAGGGAAAGGCGAGACGCGAAGCGTAAGCGAGCGGGGGCGACTCGGCGAGGCGTCGCGCGTGATGCGCAAGCCTGCAAGGCTAATCGATGGTGTTGATCTTCATGCTGCGATAACGATTGATGGCGTTGATGCTGGTGGGGAAGAGTTGGGGATTGCCGAAGAAGACGTTCTGGATGCTGGGCGTGTCCGGGGTGGTTCCACCGACGCTCTTGATGAACTGGGCATGCCCGTCGGTGAAGACGAAGGCCCCGCCGGATTCGCCGAGGTTGTCGCGCTGGTGATATCCGCCGGGGAGGGCCCCGAGCGCCTGCCCCACTTCTGTGCCTCTTGTCCCGGTGCCGCCGCCGCCGTACCAGGCGCCGATGCTGACGTCCGGGCCGAGGGTCTCGTCACCCCAGAAGGGGACGGCCGAAATGACGTCGGGATCATCGACCTTGAGGCCGGGCAGATACAAGTAACTGATGTTGTAACTGATGACCTCGATCTCGGACCCTGGGGCTTTGGGCTTGAAGAGGTATTGTCCACTCGCGACGGCCCAGGAGTTCGGCGGATTCTCGCTGTAGGGCATGCCGTACCAGACGTCTTCACGATCGGCGGGGTTGGTGAGGATGGCGAGTCCTTCGAGGTAGTTCCGCATGAGGGGGACCTTGTTGCCGTTGAGGTAGGCGGCGTTGTCGGGATTGCCGGAGAAGTTGGCGAAACCACGGAAGCCGAAGGGCGCGCCGGGCGTGGCGTCGGGCTGCTGGAAGAGGCTAAAGAGGCCGGCGACGCCGCCGGCCGTCGCCTGGTTAGCGAGGAATCCGCCGCTGGGACCGGAGGGTCGGCGGAAGTTGGCCAGGTCGGCGGCGGTCATGGGAAGGACGGGCAACCAGTTCTTGTAGTCGTTGGCGTAAAGGGTCATGGCGAGCCCCATCGATTTGAGGTTGGCCATGTTCTTGGTTTCCTGGCCGGCGCGACGGGCCTTGCCCAGCGCCGGAAGGAGGATGCCGATGAGCAGGGCGATGATCGCGATCACGACGAGGAGTTCGATCAGCGTGAAGGCGTGGGGAGCATGATGCGGCGCAGACGCGCGGCGGCGGAGATGGAGTCGTGGAGGGCGTGTCATGCGTGAACTCCTGGGCGATGGTGTGCGAACACGGAAGTGGTTGCGGGCTCGAGGGCGGTGCCTGCACATCTCGATCCGAGGGCGACCATCTGTAGACGATACCCGGGATGTGGACGGATCGGAAGGGGTGTAACGGTTCCAAGATTGCCTGTTTTTTCAGGCTGAGATGCGCGGCGAGAATATCTCGTGCTGTAACCGTTTCAGCGCGCCATATTCGCGCGCATTTCTCTCGCAATTGGGTGGGCGAAGTGGTACATTCACCGAAGATTCCGGAAGGAATCGCGGGCATAGCACGTCCGGGAAGTTCGTCCCGGTCGTGGGGTGGGTGCCCCTGCCCGAAGCGTTTCACAGGTCTGTTTCGTTCGAGAGATTCTCCGGCATTCCGCCGGAGCACTGCAGATGGAGACTCGAAACATGGATCGCAAGTTGAACAAGTCGGCGTGTTGTGGTGCGGCCCTTCTGATGGCGGCGGCCGGGCAGGCGATGGCGCAGCCCGTGATCGACGGCACGTTGTCGGACGCGGATCGTGCGTTCTATGGCCCGGTGCGCTGGGTGCAGAACGTGCCGACGGGGTTTGGCAACGCGCAGCCCCCGACGCCTTGCGACCCCTTGTCGCCGGGCGGGAACGCCGCCGCGGTCGATCGGGGCTTTGAGATCGTGATTCCCCTCGCCAGCATCGGGAGCCCGACGGGGCCCGTCAAGGTGTGCGCGTTCATCAACGGCGGCGGGCACGATTACCTCTCGAATCAGATCGCGGGCTCTCTCCCGGGCGGCACGGGCAACCTCGGGGGCGACGGCGCGGGGAACTACATCGGCGGCGCGACCCCGGTGGCGGGGATCGACTTCAACAGTTTCGCCGGCAACCAGTTCGTGACCATCGCCGCGGGGACGGTGGCGACGGCGCCGACGATCGACGGCGTGCGCGACGCGTCCTACGGCGCTCCCCTCTTCACGCAAGCGGCTCGCACCGGGTTTGGCGACTCCAACGCGGGCAATCAGTTTGCCAACGGTTCGGAACTCGACAACTTGCATGCCGTGACCGACGGCACGAACCTGTACATCTTCGTGGGCGGCAACCTGCAGACCAACTTCAACAAACTCGAGTTCTTCGTGGACTCCGTGGCCGGCGGGCAGAACGTGCTCACCAACACGAACCCCAACGTGGACTTTGACGGCCTGAACAAGATGTCGGGCCTGACCTTCGACACGGGCTTCGAGGCGGATTACTACCTGATGGCGACGTGCGGCAATGCCGAGCCCACCATGTTCGTGAACTTCGCGCAACTGGGCGTGGGCACCCCCGGGGACTACGCGGGCAGCGTCGTCGTCGGCAGCGGCAGCGGCACGCTGGGCGGCGGCAACAACTTCGCCAACATCCAGGTCGCGCTCGACAACTCGAACACGGGCGGCGTCGTCGGGGCCTGCCCGCCCCCCGCCGGACCCGACCCTGATTTCTCCAACGGCTCCGAGATCGACGGGCTCTATGCCTACCTGGACGCCCAGCGCAATCGCCTGTACGTGCTCGTCACGGGCAACCTCGAGAACGGCGGCGATACCGCGTGCGCGCCGGGTGGCAACAAGATCAACCTCTTCATCGACGCCGGCACGGTCACCGAGTCGGACCTCGGCGCCGACGTGGGCCAGAACCCACTGCTGGGAAACAACCTGAATGTGGACATCGCGTACGGCAATCTCAACCGCATGAACGGGATGACCTTCGACACGGGCTTCAACCCCGACTACTGGATGAGTTTCAAGACGCAAGGCTCGGGCACGAACGCCTCCCAGGTCATGGACGCGGCCGTGCTCCGCGCGAACGGGAAGGTCCGCGGGTTCAGCAACGAGCCCTTCGACTACGGCGCGTACGACGGGGGCAATAAGAACGACTCGATGCGCAACCCGATCCGCTTCCAGGGCAACTTCACCTGCCTCGGCGGCGGACCCGATCCGCAGCCGATCAGCGGGGGGAACATCTACACCAACTACGCCCCCCGCGCGGCGGGCGCCTCGGCTCGTGCGAACCCGCTCAGCCCCGTCGGCACCTCCGACCTCATCCACGCCACGATCAATAACAGCAACGTGGGGGGCGTCTCCGGCAGCGATCCCGCGGGCGCGTCGTGCGTGACGACGGGCCTGGAGTTCTACATCGATCTCACCGAACTGGGCTGGGATGGCACCTCCTGCATCAAGATTGCCGGATTCGTCGCGAACGGCGAGGGGTCGTATCTCTCCAACCAAGTGATCGGCGGGCTCCCGGACGGCACGGGGAACCTCGGCGGCGACGGGCTGGGCAACTTCATCGGCGGCGATTCGCCCGTCGCGCTCATCAACTTCAACAACTTCGCGGGCAACCAGTTCGTCGAGGTGTGCAACGGCTCCATCGCCTGTCTCGCCGACGTGGACAACGGCTCGGGCTTGGGCATTCCCGACGGCGGCGTCACGATCGACGACCTCCTCTACTACCTCGTTGTCTTTGAAGCCGGCACCTCGTGCGGTGCGGACGTGGATGATGGCTCCGGCACCGGCACGCCCGACGGGGGCGTGACGATCGACGACCTCCTCTACTTCCTCGTCCGGTTTGAAGCCGGCTGCTAACCGCCGCCGTTTTGCTGTTGGCTCCCCATCGCCCGCGTCTCACGACGCGGGCGATGCTCTATTTTGACCGCACGACACCTTCGAACGTCCGGAAACTCGACGACCCGTGCGAATAGACGACGCAAGACGACTTGGATGCGAAGCACGAAAAGAAACGACTTGCATCTGAAACGAAAGTTTGCTAATATGGTGCGAGATCACTCGCGCCGGATGGCCTTTCCGCGGCCAAGCCGATAACCCCGCGAGGAGAGAGGGAGACAAGACATATGAAAAAGTACGTGATCGGTTCGTTCGCGGCCGCGCTGTGCGGCTTGGCTGGTTCTTCGTCCGCCATCATCGGCGATCCCATCCTGACCAACGGGTTGGGTGATGTCACCGTCGAGGTACTCGCCTCCGACGCGGGGTTCACGAGCGAACTGTGGCTCGTCTCCCCGGGTGCGCCGCGGTTCATCGCGACGAATCGCGACACCGGCTTGATCGCCAACCTTGGCACGTTCCCTGCCGGCGAGATGATCTTTGAACTCCGCGTGCGTGATACGGGCTTTGCGTATCAAACCGGACCGGGCGTCCGCAACCCGGATGGCCTTGCCCACGCCGACGTCACGCCCGAGACGGGGCTCTCCTATCTGGTTGGATTTGAGGACATTTTCGGCGGCGGCGACATGGACTACAACGACTGCGTCTTCCGCTTCACGGGCGTCGTCCCTTCGCCGGCGTCGGCGGGCCTCTTTGGGCTCGCGGGACTGATTGCGACCCGTCGTCGTCGCTAGTTTGGTGGGCCCGACTTGTATGCTGTGGCGCGCCGCGATCATCTCGCGGCGTGGTGCTATCTGGACCGCCGTGATCTGCGGTTGTTCCGCTACGATCAGGGCATGCTCCAACCCGAGTACCTCCAACGCAAGTTTGCCGACGGATATTCGTATGACTCCTACGTGGGCACCGGATCTCCCGATCAGGCCCGGGCGTGGAACGCCATGCATGCTCGCCTCGCGCTGACCGCGTCACAGCGAGCCTTGATCTCGTCCTTTTCGCGTCGGCTGAATGTGCTCGTCTCGTCGGGCATCTGGTGTGGCGATTGTTCGGCCCAATGCCCCATGCTGGACCACATCGCCCGGGCCAACCCCGCCGTGCTTTCGCTCCGATTTCTCGATCGTGACGCGCACCGGGACTTGTCGGACCAGATCAAGGTCTGCGGGGGGAACCGTGTGCCCACGGTCCTTTTTCTCTCGGAGGACTATGAGTTCTGCGGGCTCTCTACCGACAAGTCGCTGAGCCGACTGCGAGCGCTGGCCGCGAAGTCGTTGGGCGCGTCGTGTCCTCTGCCCGGCGCAGAATCGGCTGCCGACGAACTGGCGGCGACGTTGCAGGACTGGGTCAACGACTTCGAGAAGATGCACCTGCTCGTCCGCCTGAGCCCGAAGTTGCGACAGCGACACGGGGACTAGCCTCGATCTCCGGATTGCCCAAGTTGACAGGCGGCAAGTACCGGTAAGCGGGATGTGGGTGATTTCGGTGTCGGGGATGCATCCGAACCCCTTGACACCGCCGTACCTTTCGGCGATACTGACTTTATATTGGCTGAGTCGAGAGAGAGACGAGACACCCCCTCTTGACTCTGAAGCGTGTTCAAGGCTGTGCGTTGGTCGCACGGCCGCTTGTGTGTTCGTGAGTTTCCGTCGCGGACGAACATGGGCATGCTCCAACCGCGCGCGCGGCGCTCGGAGGCCGAGTTGAGAGGAGTTGGACATGAAGAATCTGTTGTGCGTGGCCTTGCTTGCCGGTTCGGCGCTTTCGTCGTCGGCGTTGGGGATTACTGTGTCCGCGCAGCCCATCGAGGGCGGCGGCGGGTATATCGACCGGGTGGCGACGGTCTATTCGAGCCTGACGGGCGGCTATGCGTCGTTCCCCGCGGCGACGGGCCCCTTGGGGTTCGATGATTACAGCACGACGAACGCCTCGGACAACGTGATGACCCTGGCCCAGTTCAAGTTTGTGGGCGGTGTCAGCACCGTGGGCGGCACGCTGACGATGCAGTTCTTCGATCCCAACAACGGGAACTCGCTGTTCAACGCGTTCAACGTGTCGCTGCCCCAGGCTGGCAACTTCATCTGGACGATCACCCTCGGCGCCTTGCCCGACGGCAGCGACTCGACGTTTGTGGTCCCCACCAACGGGATCGTGCAGATCGTGGCCGCGCCGACGACGACGGGTCAGTTCTTCTTTACCGGTGCGGGGCTTCCGGCCGCCGTGGGCAGCAACAACCCGGCGTTCGGCTCTGGGGCCGCCCTGAACCGCAATCAGGCCTTTGAACTGGTCGCCGTGCCCGCTCCCGGCGCTCTGGCGATCGTGGGCCTCGGTGGTCTCGTGGCGGCTCGTCGTCGTCGCGCCTGAGGCCTCGCGTATCACGTCGATCCTGAAAGCCGCCCTGCGAATGCGGGGCGGCTTTTTTGCTGCCGTGGGCCTGGCTGGGCGTGCCGATCTACTTGAGGGTCCGCATCCCACGAGCGACGCGCTCCTGGTTCAACTTGGCCCACGCGTGCGGGTCATCCTTGACCAACTTCATCAACTGGCTCATGGTGCAGCAGAGGCGGAGGGACGCCTTCTTGACGTCCCAGCCCGCACCGGCGATCACGTCCAGTGCAAACGCGAGGAGCGTTGGATAGTCGTGGTGGGCGGGATTGCAGGCGACGTGCCCGTCGGGTCCGCAGCGCGACCTCCATAACTCGGTACGGACCTCGCCGATCGGCACGTGAGTTCGAACCTCCCGCGCCAGCGCGAGGCGAAGGCGGAAGATGGCCACGGCACGGTTCTCGTGCTGGCTCCGGCGTTCGCTGGCGTGGGCTTCGAGGCCGGTGGGGAGGTGCCTGATGGTGACTTTGGTCTCGACCTTGTTGCGATTCTGGCCTCCGGGGCCGCGGCTGCGCCCTCGACCGATCTCGCATTGAACGAGGAGGGAGGATTCGTCAAGGCTCGCGGGGTGGGGCGGGGGGAGTTGGAGTGAAGAGCCCGTCATGGCGTCTCGAGCGAAGTGGTCGGCACGGCCTGCAGCGCGAGTCCGCTGACGCGGCCCGCACGCTGCAGTTCGAACGCCAATCCGCCGATCATCGCCGCGTTATCCACGCACCACTCGAGAGGCGGCAATCTCAGGGAGAGCCCGCGGCGATGGGCAAGCGACCGCAGGTCCGCCCGGAGACGCGAGTTGGCGGTCACCCCGCCGCCCGTGAGGATGGTTCGACATGGCTGGTTCTCGAACTCGCTCCATCGATCGAGCGCGCGCTCCAACTTGAGCACGGCGGCCTTGCACGCGGCACGCTGGAAGGCGGCGGCAAAGCCGCGGCGTTGTTCGGAGGTGAGGTGGCTCGCGTCGCGGGCGAACTCGCCACGAGGACCGGGCAAGCCGCGAACGGCGTAGAGCAGCGCGGTCTTGAGTCCGGAGAACGAGAAGTCGAGTGAAGTCGTCGACAGACGGCTGATCGGCAGATCGACGATGCGTTCGTTCGCACCCGGCTCCGAGGCAAGGCGGTCCAGATTCGGCCCGCCCGGATACGAAATCCCCAAGATTGTGGCGGCCTTGTCGAAGGCCTCGCCCATGGCGTCGTCGATCGTCCCGCCGAGACGAGCGAGGTCCGTCCACGATCGGAGCAGGTACATGGAGGTGTGCCCGCCCGAGACGACCAGGCCGAGGGCGGGAAAGAGCGCGGGTTCATAGTCGGGGGGCTCGGGCCGGGCGTGAAGCGGCGACTGGTTGGGATGCTGATGGAGAACCCCGGCGTAGAGGTGGGCATGGACGTGGTCGACGCCGATGAGGGGTTTCGCGAGCGCCCAGGCCAGCGCCTTGGCCGCCGAGACGCCGATGAGCAGCGAGCCGATGAGACCCGGGCGATGTCCGACCGCAACGGCGTCGATCATCCCGAGCCCGACGCCGGCCGTCTCGAGCGCCGTGCGCACGGTCGGCAGCATGCGCTCGACGTGTGCCCGACTCGCCAACTCGGGCACCACACCCGCGTACTCCTCGTGGATCTCGTGCTGCGAGGCGATGACGCTCGAGAGCACGTCGCGCCCATTTCGCACGACGGCGGCGGCGGTCTCGTCGCAAGAAGATTCGAGGGCGAGGATGGTCATGGGGAAGGCACAAAGGAGCGAACGCGAGCGAACGGGCGGGATCACAGGCACGATGGACCCGGGTCGATCGCGCTCCGGCATTCACTCCTTCTTCTTCACGTCCGCATCGACGAGCCAACGTTCGAGATTGTTGCCCGTGATCTGGAGCGTGGCGACGACCTTGCCGTCCTTGTCCTTGATCTCCATGATGCCGCCGGTCAGATCGAGATCGTCGGGCCACAGGTCGGGCCTGGGAGCCTCGGGCGCGGCGTTCTCGATCGCGGCGATGCGTTTGTCCACGCGGATGAGTTCCCGTTCGAGGCGGTCGCGCAGCAGCGACTGCCGCTTCAGTTCGTCGCTTGCGATAGCCCTGGCCTGATCCACCTTCTCGCCCGTGGGGGTCCAGTTGCCGGAATCGATCTTGCCCTGCATCGCGCGGACGGCCGCCGTGAGTTGCTTGTCCTTCAGCGTGTCGAGCACCCAGTCGGTGTTGGTCCAGTTCTCGGATCGGGCGCTCGCGTCGGCTTTCTCGGTGCTGCCGCGGAGGATTTCCTGCTTTCGGCGGACTTCGAGCATCGCGATGAGTTCGGGATCGGACATCGGGACATAGAACCCTTCGCTGGGGTCCACGCCCCACGTTGGCGAATCGTCCTTGCGTGAGATGCTCCGGCCCGAGGGGAGGTAATAGCCCTGTCCGGTGATCTTGAGTTCGCCGCCGTTGCTGGGGATCCGACGTACGGTCTGCACGCTACCTTTTCCGAAACTCCTCGTGCCAACGATGATCGCGCGGTGGTTCTCGGCGAGCGCGCCGGCGAGGACTTCGCTCGCGCTGGCGCTGGAGGAGTTGAGCAGGACGGCGATCGGAAACTCGGGGAGCGTGCCCTGCTCGACTGCGGTCGCGACCTCTTCGGGGAAGGCTCGCCCCTTGGTCGAGACGATCGTGCCGGACTTGAGAAACAAGTCCGCGATCTCCGCGGCCTCATTGAGCAGCCCGCCCGGGTTGAATCGAAGATCGAGCACCAGCCCGCGCAACTGCCCTTGATCGGCGCCGACGGAGAGGAGCGCGGCGGCGATCTCTTCGGAGCACTTGGGCGTGAACTGCGTCAGTCGCACATACGCGATGCGCCGGGAAGGATCGATCAGGTACATCCATGATTCGGCGTCGGCGTCGGCGCGGTGATACCCCTTGACGGCCCGGGTCTTGATGGGCGCCCGCTCGATCTCGAAGGGGATCCTTGCGCCCTTGCGCTCCACGAGCAGTTGGACTTTGGTTCCGGGCTCGCCCAAGAGCATCTCGACGCACTTGTCCACGGGAAGGTTGTGCGTGCTCGTGCCGTTGATCTCGAGGACGCGGTCTTCGGCCATCAGACCGACGCGGAAGGCCGGGGAGTCTTCCAAGGGCGAGACGATGGTGAGCCAGCCCTCGACGACGTTCACCGAGGCGCCGATACCGACGTACTCGCCCAGCAGTTCCTTGTTGAACTCCGCCTTCTCCGAGGGTGGCACATACACGGTGTACGGATCGTCGAGAGCCTCGACCATGCCTTTGATTGCACCCTCCTGCAACTTGTCGAGATTGGGCTCCTCGACAAACTCCTTGCTGATGATGTGCTTCGCCTCGATGAGGGGATCGAGAAACTTGTACTCATCGCCTAGGTGTCGCGCCCCGACGGCGCCGACCACGGCGACGCCGAGCACGGCGACGAGGGCGGAATCGAGCAGAAAACGTCCTTTGGAGAGGGGGGGCATGTTGAATGATAGAAGGGCGTGGGGAGCGACCGCGCGATGGAAGGGGCGGCGCTCACCCGCTTGCGTGGGCCATGATTAGGCCAACTGGAGCACGCGCTCGATCATCTGGCCGATGCCCTCGTAAACCTGGTGGGGCTGGGCGTCGCACATGTACGCGGGCGTGGTGACGATCTTGTTGGCATCGTCCACGAAGGCCTCGGTGGCTTGACGTGCGACGTTCGTGGAGCCCATCTCCGCGATCGCGCTCGCCGCTGGAGAATCGGGCCCGACGGTGACACGGACGCCCGGACCGCCCATCCGGGTCCCCAGGACACGCGCGGCCAAAACGGGCGCGATGCAGCAGAGACCGACGGGCTTGTTCTTGGCATGAAAGCCTCGGAGCACGCGCTCGACGTCGGGCAACACGGCACACGCCGCGCCGCGGCTGGCAAAGTCGCACAAGTTCTTCGCCGCGCCAAAGCCACCGGGGAAGACGACGGCGTCGAACGCGTCCACGTCGAGTTTCGCGAGGGGTGTGATGTCGCCCCGACTGATGCGAGCGGACTCGACCATCATGTTCCGCGACTCGCGCATGACTTCGTCGGTGACGTGATTGACGACGGAGGGCTGCGGCGCATCGGGCGCGAAGCAGCGATAGAGGGCCCCGTGTCGAGCGAGGTGGATGAGGCAACTCACCGATTCGTGGATCTCGCTCCCGTCCGCTCGACCACATCCGCACAACACGACGGCAATCTTCTTCTGGTTTGGCATGGCAAGGCTCCGGTCCCTGGCAAGAGGCATGTCGCCCAAGGGATGAACTCTACGAGGCCGGGCGAACGGCCGGCATCACAGCAGGGGGCCGAAGAGCCGAGCGACGCCTTCCTTCAGTCGCTCCCAGCCGTCTCGCTTCGCCCAGGCGTCGGCGTCGACCTCGTGCGAGTTCTGGATGTAGTCGAGTTGCAGGTGGCGCAGGTCGGCGGCGAAGGGCGCGTCGTAGGCGAGGAGCGCGACCTCATAGTTGAGCCAGAAACTCCTCATGTCGAGGTTGGCCGACCCGATGAGCGCGATCGCGCCGTCCACGACCATGGTCTTGGCGTGGAGCAGCCCGTGGCGGAACTGGAAGACCCGGACGCCCGCGTCGAGCATGGGCTCGATGTGCGCGCGCCCGGCGTGGTCGACGATCCAGTGGTCCGAGCGGCGGGGCAGGATGAGCGTCACCACGACGCCCCGGCGGGCCGCCGCCTGGAGCGCCGCGTCGGTCGCCTCGTCGGGCGCGAAGTAGGGTGTCGAGAGAATGAGTTCCTTGGTCGCGGAGTAGATCGCGGCGAGGAAGGCCTCGCGCATGGCCGCCCTCGACGTCGGGCTTGGGCCCGTGGGCACGACCTGCGCGATGGCGCCACCCGGTTCGAGCATCGCCTCCTCGGCCTCCTTGGGCAGGTACTTCTCGTGGATCGGCACGTCCTCGTCGACTTCCACCGCCCAGTCGGTGAGGAACGTCATCGCGAGCGCCTGAACGGCCGGACCTTCGACGCGGACCGAGGCGTCGATCCACGGGCCCAGTTTGCGCGCCTTGCGATAGTGGAACGTGTTGTCCGTGAGGTTCTGGCTGCCCATGTACGCGACCAGTCCGTCGATGACGGCGATCTTGCGGTGGTTGCGCAGGTCGAGGCGATTGAGCAGGGCACGAAAGACGCCCGCGGGGAGCGCCTCCTGAACGCGAACCCCAGCCTCACGCAGGGTGTCGACCATGGCGCTGCGGAGGAAGGGTCGGCTGCCCACGTCATCGACGAGCAACTTGCACTCGACGCCACGACGGGCCGCGCGAATGAGCGCCTGCGCGACTTCGTCCGCGCGTCCGCCCTTCATCCAGATGTAGTAGAGCAGGTGGCAGTGGCTCGTCGCCGCGTCGATGTCGCGAATGAGCAGGGTGAGGTAGTCGTCGGGGCTGGCGATGAGTTGCAAGCGATTGCCACGCAGGGGCGGGACGAGGCCGACGGCCGTGCTGCTCTTGGCCACCGGGGCGGCACGATCGCCCAGCGTGAGGGCCTGCACGATCAGCCCGCGCTCGCCCCAGCGCCGAGCGAGAAGGGGCTTGATCTGGCTCGTCATCTGCTGACGTTCGCGCTGGCGCAGCGCGCCCAGGCGATTCTCGCCCACGAGGAGGTACACGATCGCGCCGGGAATGGGCAGGGTAAAAACGAGCACCATCCAGGAGAGGATCACCGGCACCGATCGCTTGGAACAGATCAGGCGCACGCCCAGCGCGAGGCGGATCGCCCACGACACGCCGATGAGCCAGAGCGTCCAAGGCTCAAGGGAGAACCAGTGCGAACGGAGCCAGTCGAGGAGTTCACGCATGCGCGGGCCGATCCCCGGAGGCAGGGCGAGCCAACGGGAGGATACGAGGCGGGACCCCCACCGGCCACGAACCCGAACCGGGACGCTCGCGAGGGGTGCCGCGGCGGGAGCAACCTCGATCCCTCGCCATGGCCGCTTGCCTGTTGATCGCGTGAGCACCGCCGATCTGGAACTCCGAAGGACGCTCTGGAGTCTCACGCGGCCTTGCGTGCACGAAGCATCGACAACCCCCCAATGAGGATCGTCCCCGCACCAAGGATGGGGTTGCTGATGGCGACCCACGCCGGCTCCCGGCCCTTCTCCATGATTTGCTGCGGCGTGAGGCCCGGCTCGCGCGGGCCCGTGGGTTCGGGCTTTTGCAGCGTGAAATAGGCCGTCACCAGCCCCAGGACGAGAACGAGCCCCGCGAGGGCGATGACCGGTCCTCGCGCGCGACCGATCGTCGCGCACATCCACCCGCCAAACAGACCCGCCAGTCCCGTGATTCCGGGGGCCGCGATGCTGATGAGCATGTTCCCCTTCCATGTGCCCGGCTGGAGCAGGCGATCGGGGCCGAATCCAAACCAAAGGGCGGAAAACGCCGCGATGATGAGGACGGTCATGGCGATATAGGTCACAACGACGGCGGCGATCGACTTGAGCATGCGTAACTCCATGGCTCCCGCGTGGCATACGCCCGATGCCCTGTGCGGGCCTCTGCTCCCTTGCAGATGGGAGGTCCGGGCGAACAGTGCGCAATATACCAACGTTGCCTTGCGCATGGGGCGAGGTGCATGGCGCTTTGATGCAACCCGCTCCGTTCGAACCAGTATCAACCGTGCCGTCTCGCGCGTGTCCACATTGCCCGCACGACTCTGAAAGGATTTGCCATGCTCGTACGCACACGCTGTTCACGTCGCCCGAGTGGCCGTCACGGCCAACGAGGCTTCACGCTCATCGAACTCGTGGTGAGTGCGGGGGCCGCAATCTCAGTGCTGGCGTGCGTCGCCGTGTGCATTGGGAACCCGGAGGGGCCCGGGCCAGCGGAACAGGCCCGCGGGACGGACGAGGCCGAGGCACCAAGGGGCAAGTCGGGCGAGGACGAGCACGCGGAGGCCGTCGCCGCCGCACGGGCGAAGGCTCGCCAGATCAAGGACGCCACGCAGATCCGTGGTGTCCATCAAGGAATGATCATCTGGGCGCAGAACAACGGCGACAAGTACCCGTTGCCGTCGGAGATCGACAAGAGCGACTGGACCGTGGCCGAGCGCGGAAGGCTGAAGGACACGACGAGCAACATCATGTCGCTGCTGGTGTTCAACGGGTTCTTCTCGCCCGAACTGCTCGTGTCGCCGGTGGAGAACAACGGGCGGATCGTGGCGATGGGCGATTACGCGTACGACAAGCCGAAGGGGGCGTTGAGCGCGGAGAAGGCGCTCTGGGACCCCGCGTTCAGCGCCGATTTTACACGGCGCGAGGGTGGGAACATGAGTTACGCGCACCTGCAGCCGGCGAAGGGTCGGCTGGAGCGATGGAGCAACACGTTCAACGCGAGCCAGGCGATCGTGAGCAACCGCGGGCCGGAGATTGGGGACGTGGCGTACAACGAGGAAGACACGCAGGTGACGATGCTGCTCAAGAACCCCAAGAGCGTGACGATGACGTTCTTTGGGAAGGCCGGGGAGACGTGGAAGGGGAACATCGCGTTCAACGACAACCATGTCGAGCACAAAGTCACGAAGATCGGCGACGGCGCGACGGGCTCGGACCAGGACCTGGGCAAGTACAAGTTCAGCGAGGACCGGACGAGGCCCGACATCATGTTCTTCGACGAGCCGGACGACTCGAAGGTGGCGAACGATTATCTCGGGATCTTCACCAAGGCTGGGGAAGGGCGGAGCGAATGGAAAGCGATCTGGGATTGAGCGTGGGGCAACCGCCCCGCGGACTACTGGACAACCGTGGAGGGTGCCTGCTGTCCATGCGGATGGTTGACTCTCCCTTGTCCGAGACGAGGCGACTGTACCGCCGGGGCGAGGTTGTTCACAGCATCCCGGCGTGCGGTGCCGCGCGACGGCTCCCCCATCTATGCCGTCGACTCGGCTCACGTAAAATCAAGGCGTGACGAGCGGTTCACGCTTTCCGATCCTGATCGGCCCCACCGCCGGCGGCAAATCCGCCCTCGCGGTTGAGGTCGCGTGTGCGCTGGGTGGACCTTCCCACGCCGAGATCGTGACGGCCGATGCCTATCAGGTCTATCGTGGGCTGGACATCGGCACGGCCAAGCCGACCGCCGAAGAGCGACGCGGCCTCACGCACCATCTCATCGACATCGTCGATCCCGGCGAGCGGTTCACGGTCCACGACTGGCTGCGTGCCGCGGAGAAGACGATCGATGACATTCGCTCACGCGGCAAGACGCCCATCGTGGTCGGCGGGACGCACCTCTACATCAAGTCGTTCCTCGATGGCATGTTCGAGGGGCCTGGGGCGAGCGAGGAGATCCGGAACGAACTTCGCAAGTTGTCGGCGAGGGATCTGCGGAGCGAACTCGAGCGCGTCGACCCTGCCGCGGCGACGAAACTGCACCCAAACGACCTGCGTCGGACGGTCCGCGCGCTCGAAGTCTTTCGACTCACGGGCACGCCCATCAGCGAGCACCAGCGTCAATGGGATCGCGAGGACCACACCCGGAAGGACGGCGTGCTCGTTGGGTTGGATTGGCCTGCGGAGTTGCTCAACCCCCGCATCAACGCACGCGTGAAGGACATGATCTCGCGGGGGCTCGTGGAAGAGGCGCGGGGGCTCTGGGAACGCGGGGCGTTGGAGGGCAATCAGGCGGCCGAGGCGCTGGGGTACAAGCAACTGATCAGTTATTTCAAGGGAAGGTGCCCACTCGAAGACGCCATCGAAGAGATCAAGATCGAGACGCGGCGATTCGCGAAGAACCAGCGTACCTGGTTGAAGCGGCTGCGAACGACGGCGGGCAGCCTCTGGATCGATGCGGGCGTCGAGCCCCCCCGCGGCTGGGCCGAGATCGTCCACAGATGGGTGCGGCGCGAGGTCGGTTGAACGCTCCGCGTCGTGGCGAACGTTCGTCACACGATGAAGTCTCGACGCGGAGCGGTGGTGAACCCGCGGCGAGAGATGGTTGCGACTCGGGATCGCACGCCCTCGCCGACAAAGGGGCGCTGTCGTTACTTCAGCAGGCGCTCGAGATAGTGGATGTCCACCCCCCCCTGACGGAACGGGCCGTCCTCCATCAGGCGCATGTGCAGCGGGATCGTCGTCTTGATCGGCTCGACATGGAACTCGCGGAGGGCCCGCGCCATACGGTCCATGCACTGCTGACGATCGTCGGCCCAGCAGATGAGTTTACCGATCATGCTGTCGTAGTTCGGAGGGACGGTGTACCCCGTGACGACGTGCGTGTCCAGGCGGACACCCAACCCGCCCGGCGGCTCAAACCGCAGCACCTTCCCGGCGCTGGGGCGGAAGTTGTGCTCGGGGTCTTCGGCGTTGATGCGGCACTCCATCGCGTGCCCGCGAATGTGGATGTCACTCTGCTTGAACGGCAACCTTTCGCCCGCGGCCACGCGGATCGTCGTCTTGACGATGTCGATGCCGGTGATCATCTCCGTCACCGGGTGCTCGACCTGCACGCGCGTGTTCACTTCCAGCATGTAGAAGTTCTGCTTGTCGTCCATCAGGAACTCGACCGTGGCCGCACCGTGGTAGCCCGCGGCCTTGATGAGCCGGGCGGCGGCCTCGCACGCGGCGTCGCGCTTCTTGCGATCGATGTTCGGCCCGGGGGCTTCCTCAATGACCTTCTGGTGGCGGCGCTGCATCGAGCAGTCTCGCTCGAAGAGATGGACCGCATTCCCGTGCTTGTCGCCGAGCACCTGGACTTCGACGTGGCGGGCGTGTTCCAGAAACTTCTCGATAAAGACGCTGCCGTCGCCGAAGGCGGCCTGCGCTTCCTGCTGGGCGGCCTTGATGCTGGAGCGCAGCGTCGCCTCGTTGCGACACACGCGCATGCCGCGACCACCACCGCCCGCCGCCGCCTTGATGATCACGGGATACCCAATCTTGTTGGCCACCGCGACGGCCTCTTCTTCATCGTCGATGGCGCCTTCCGACCCGGGGAAAATGGGCACCTTGTTCGCCTTTGCCGTCTGCTTGCACGAGACCTTGTCCCCCAGTTTGCCCATCGCCTCGGGCGTGGGGCCGATGAACTCGATCTTGCAGTCGCGGCACGCCTGGGAGAAATCCGCACGCTCGCTGAGGAAGCCGTAGCCCGGGTGGATCGCGTCCACATCGGCGATCTCGGCGGCGGCGATGATGCGGCTGATGTCGATGTACGACTGCTTCGCGGGGCCCGGGCCGATGCAGATGGCGCGATCGGCGAGTTTCAGGTACGGGGCGTCCTTGTCGGCGGTCGAATAGACGCAGACGGTCTCGATGCCCATTTCCTGGCAGGCCCGCATGATGCGGAGGGCGATTTCGCCACGGTTCGCGATGAGGATGCGCTTGAACATGGGGAGGTCACGAAGTCAATGGTCACGCGGGCTTGACGAGGAACAACTTCTGCCCAAACTCGACCGCCTCGCCGTTCTTCACCAGGATCTGCTCGATAACGCCCGTCTTCTCGGCCTTGATCTCGTTGAAGACCTTCATCGCTTCGATGAGGCAGATCACGCTCTCGGGGCGAATGCTGGAGCCCGGCTTCACGAAGGCGGGCGAGTCGGGGTTCGGCGCGAGGTAGAGCGTGCCGACCATGGGCGATTCGATCGCGATCAGATTGGACGCGGGGGCGGCGGCGGGGGGCGCCGCGCTGCCGTTGTTGCTCGTCGGGGGAGGCGTCGGGGCGGCGGGAGGCGCGGATACTGGTGCGGCATACTGCGGCGCGGGCAACTGCTGGACGATCGGGCCCGCCGCTCCGCGCTTGATCGTCACGGTTTCCTCGCCATCCTGCAGATCGACTTCCGAAAGGTCATGGTCGACCATGAGTTTGACGATTTCCTGCAACTTGCTGATCTCAATCATGGTGGGGTCTCACGAGGGGAAGAGAATCAGAGCGTCGACCAATCCAGCGTCTTGGGCAGCGAACAGAAGTTTCGCGCTCCGTTCTCGGTGATCACGTACAAATCTTCGATCCGCACGCCGCCGATTCCCGGCAGGTAAATCCCAGGCTCGATCGTGCAGACGTGTCCAACGGTCAGTTCCATCGGTGCGTTCTTTGGGTTCAAGTAGGGCGGTTCCTTGCTCATGCCCAGGCCGTGACCGAGGCCGTGGTCAAAGTGCTCGCCGTAGCCATGCTTCGTAATGTGACCGCGGGCGATCGCGTCGATCTCGATCGTCGTCTTGCCCGGCGCGAGTGCTGCGGCGGCCATCTCTTGCGCATCCTTGACGATCTCGTACATCTCGCGGATCTTTTTCGGCCATTTGCCGAAGCAGAAGGTCCGCGTCATGTCCCCGCCGTACCCGCGATTGGTCGCACCCCAGTCGATGAGCAAGGGCTGACCCGCCGCGGTTCGTTCCGTTCCCGGACGATAGTGCGGAAGCGAACCGTTCGCCTTCGCGGCGACGATCGTCTCGAACCAGCACTTGCTCGACCCGCGGCGCTTCAGTTCGCTCTCCAGCATCGCGGCGATCACTTGCTCTTCCATCCCGGGCTTGAGATTGCCCTTGATCGCGAGCAGCGCACGCTCCTGCAAGGTCGTGGCGGCCTGGATGATCTCGCACTCGTACTGGTCCTTGGTCTCGCGCATCGACGCGACCAGCCCTCGGATCGGCACGAATGGGTCGCCGCGATCATGCCCGATGGCCCGCGCGAGGTCATCGCGTCCGGCCAACGTCAGATGTTCCGCCTGCACCGCGACGTGATTGACGCCGGGGCGCGACAGAACGTCCGCGACCGCCGCGTCCATCGAGCCGCTGCGGATGTAGACGTCGACGAGGGGCGCGTACGGCCGCAACTCTTCGGCGTAGCGGCCATCACTCAGAAGCAACGCATTCTTGGGGCCCGCGGTCGGACCTACCAAAAGGTAACTGTCCCCCCCAAGAAACCCAGTCAAATACCCAACATCAAGCGGGTTCGTGATGAGGACGTGGTCTACACGCTGTGAAAAGGCCGCCCGCGAAAGCCGATCGATCCGCCTCGCGTAGACATGGATCGGCGTCTCGACGTTGGCCGGCGCTTCACCCGATGTCTTTCCACCGCGTTTGCTGAGGGACTTGGCGCCCGAACCTGCCACGACTCGGGCCGCTCGCTTCAGAGACGGCTTCGGCTTTTGTCTGGCGCGAGATTTGGCTCGAACGAGCACGGGCATAAGGGGGGCATGATACCTCCGATCTCCCCGATGGGCGAACCGGTTGGGGATTGGTCGGTACACCGTGTTGAGAAGGTGTAGACTCGTCGCGGCTAGGGCCGCCTCCATACCACCATGACCCGGACCGTTTCAACTCCAACATCGAGCCGCACATGGGACGGCATTGGCGGCCTCCTCATCCTCCTCGCGGTCACGCTGGCGTGCATCGTGCTCCCCGCACTGATCGTCCTGTGGCGGGTCGGGCGCGAAGCCTTTACCACGCCCTCGGCTATTCCTGACTCGACCCTTCTTCCCTGGCGGCTCATCGGCCTGACGTTGGCGTACTCCGGCGGAGTCGCCATGCTTGCGACGATCCTCGCAGTGCCGGCGGCCTTGGTGATTCGCGCCCAAGGTTGGCGATGGGGCTTGTGGGTCTGCACACCCCTGATGCTCCCCAGTTACCTTGCGTACTCCGGATGGGGGTTGCTCCGCGCTCCCCGAACCCTCCTCGGCGATGCGATCGAGCGTGCGGCTCAAGGCGGCGCCACATGGCTCCCGGCCGCCGTGGGCGAGGCGCTCGCCATCGGAGGGCTGGCGTTCTGGGCGTGGCCGATCGCGGCGGTCATGCTCGCGCTGCACTGGTCTCGGATCGACGAGGGCGCTCTGGAGGCGTTGTCGCTCGACACCAGGGGTTTTCGGCGTCAGATCGCGCTGGCGCACATGGCGCTCCCGGGCCTCGCGGTCGCCCTCGGGACGACGACGCTCGTCATGCTCGGATCGCCCGTGCCCTTCCACCTGGCTCAGGTTCCCACGGTTTCCATGGAGGTTTGGCGGCGACTCATGGAAGAAGCCACGCCCGCGCGGGCTTGGGCCTCGGCACTTCCCATCTCGATCGTCGTCGTCGTGGGCGTGCTCGCGTTGACACGTTCGGCCTTTGACGAGGAGCCACGGTCGCTGGAGGCACAAACTCCAGGCGCGATTCGTCCCAAACGGTTGCGGACGGCCTCGCGTGCTACGACCGCCGTGCTGCTGATCATTCTGACGTGCTCGGTGCTGGTGCCATTCGTGCTGTTCATTCGCTCAATCGACGATTGGCATGCCGTGCCGGTCACGTTCCGATCGCTGCGGCCCGCGATTGCGAACAGTGTGTTTGTGTGTGCGATCGTGGTCGCGGCGGGGCTCGTGATCGCCGGAGCCGCGTGGCGAGCATTCTCGAGTTTCAGCGACATGGTGCGGAGGATCGCGAGGCTCTGCCTTCTGGCGTCCCTGGCCTCGTGCGTCATGCCGGGGGTGCTGGTGGGGTCCGCGCTCGCGGCGACGATCTCGCTCGTGGACGTGAACCGACTCCTGGCCGACTCTTCCTTGGCTGTAGGCGTGGGGCATCTGGCACGCTTCTCCTTTGTCCCGATCCTGGTCGGCTGGTGGCTCGCCCGAACCGAGCCCGCCGAAGCCCGCGACCTGCGCCGAATCGAGGGCATCGGGGGACCCTGGGGCTACCTCTCGACCATCCTACCGACCCATCTTCCGGCCCTGCTCGGCGTCGCCGCCATGCTCGCCGCGCTGAGCCTGCACGAGATCGAGTCGGCGATCATGCTCACCCCGCCGGGCGGCGGCGGGCTGGCCCATCGCATCCTCGGATTCCTGCACTACTCCAGAATGGGAGACCTCTCGATCGCGTCCGCCGGACTCACGGGCTTCGCCATCGCCCTCGCCGCGTGCGTCGCCACCCTCGGCGGGCGCTGGGAAAGAGCGAACCCCCAACTCACAAGAAT
This sequence comes from uncultured Phycisphaeraceae bacterium, assembly GCA_964543905.1. Classification (GTDB taxonomy): domain Bacteria; phylum Planctomycetota; class Phycisphaerae; order Phycisphaerales; family UBA1924. The sequence goes on along the minus strand of CAZIZO010000013.1, from coordinate 57,439 downwards.
CACTCGAAGCCCGTGATCCCCGCGCGGGAGCGGAGCACTTCTACAGTCGGATCCATCGAGCGTCGCAACCCTTTGGCCAGAAGTCGGTAGCATGGGAGCAACATGCGGGGCAAGGACGGTCACAACTCTGTCCGAGGCGTTCGGCACGTGATGTTCGCGGCGTGTTTGAGTCCGCTGCTCTGGCTCGCGTCGTGTGGCGACGACGGTCATGCTTCCGACCCCGGGCCCTTTGTTGTTGAGGCTGTACTCGGTGAGGTCGGGCTCTCACCCGGGCAGTTTTCCTATCCCCGGTGCATCGACCGCGACGAGACGTCGCTCTGGATTGTGGACAAAACCGCACGGGTCCAGCGTATCGACCCCCAGACGGGAGACTCGCTGGGTGGCTGGCGCATGCCCGAGTTCAAGCAGGGCAAGCCGACGGGCGTTTCGGTATGGGTGCCCCGCGAGGGTCCGGACGAACTCGTCTTTGTGCCGGATACCCACTACCACCGCGTCATGGTCTATCGCGTGCCCAAGAAACCGGGCTCACGCGTCAGCGCCAAGTCGCCCGAAGACGTGGACGTCGGCCGCAAGATTGGCGTCCTGGTGAGTGAACTCGGCACGTTCGGTGAAGGCCCCGGGCAGTTCATTTACCCCACCGACGTTGCCGTCTTGCCCGCCGCCGATGGGTTGGGGATCGACCGGATCTACGTGAGCGAGTACGGCGGGAACGACCGGGTGCACATCTGGAAGCCGATCAACGACCCCTTCGCCGAACACTCGACCTACGAGTATGTTGGTGCGTTCGGCACCATGGGGAGTTCCGATGCCCCCGGAAACGTGCAGTTCAACCGTCCGCAATCGATCGAGATCGATCTCGCCCGTCGCGAACTCGTCATTGTCGACGCCTGCAACCATCGGGTGGGACGCTTCTCGTACGATGGCGACCTCATTGCCTGGATCGGACGCGTTGGGCAGGAACCTGGGCAACTTTCCTATCCCTACGGCCTGACGCTGCTGCCCGACGGCAGCGCCCTCGTTGCCGAGTTTGGAAACAACCGAGTCCAGCGCCTCGACCTGATCACGGGACAGTCCCTCGGCGTTTTCGGTGTCGTGGGACGGGGCCCCGGAGAACTCGCCACACCCTGGGGTGTGACGCGGATGAACGATCGGGCGTACATTTTGGATTCGGGGAACAACAGGGTTCAAGTCATGCGACTCCCCATCCGTCGCACACACGCCGACCGGTCTGTTCCCGCGGATGGAGGGGGTCGCACCTGACGCTCGCCTCGATCCATCTTGGCCCCATCCAGTTCGACGCGCCGGTCTGGCTGTTGCTCATTCCCGCGTTGTGGGCGCTCGCGTTCTGGATCGGCATGAAGAGCCTGGCGGGGCTTGGGAGCCTGACGCGCTGGGTTTCCTTCGCGGTGCGTCTGGTCGTCATCGGGCTTTTGTCTGCCACGCTCGCCGAGCCACAATGGCGCCACGAGTCCAAGGATGTCGCGGTCACCGCGATCGTCGACGTGAGCCAATCCATCCCGGTCGAACTGCAGAAGGCCACGCAGCGGTTCCTGCAGGACGCGAAGAACGCCACGAAGGACAAGAACCCACAACTCGGCGTGGTGACGGTCGCGAAGGATGCGTTTGTCCAATCGCTCCCGAGCCTGAGGACGTCCAACGTTGAACTGCAGCACATCGGTCAAACCGACGCGACGAACCTCGCCGCGGGGATCCGCCTCGCCACCGCCATCACGCCGACGAACGCCGCGTATCGCATGGTGCTGGTCAGCGACGGGAACGACAATCTCGGGACGCTGCTGAAGGCGGCCGAGGTGGCCAAGTCCATGAACGTGCCCATCGACGTACTGCCGTTGCGGTACTCGTACGACGCCGAGGTGCTCATGGACCGCCTCGTCACACCGCCCACCGCGCGCGGGGGGGAGAATCTCACCGTTCGCATCGTGCTCTACGCCACCAAAGACACGAGCGGGGAACTCTCGCTGCTGATGGGCGGTGAACCCATCGACCTGGACCCCGCGAGCCCGAAGACTTCCATGCCCGTGGACCTGCGGGCCGGACAGAACGTGAAGGTCGTGACGGTACCCACCGCACCAGCGGGTGCGCAGGAGTTCAAGGCCGTCTTTACTCCGTACCGAGACGAGCGTGGCACGGCCGTCGCGGATCGCGTGCCGGAGAACAACGTGGCCACGTCCGTGACCTTTGTCGCGGGCAAGGGGCGCCTCCTCGTCCTCACCGAGTCGGAGTCTTCGGCCGAGCCCGTGATCAAGGTCATGCGGGACTCCGGCATCGAGTTCTCGGTCAAGTCCTCCGCCGGGGCCCCCACCACCCTCCCCGAATGGAACACGTACGACGGCGTCGTGATGCTGAACGAGTCGGCGTATGGCTTCACGCAGAAGCAACAGGAAGACCTCCGCCAGTACATCCACGACACGGGCGGCGGGCTCGTGATGATCGGGGGGCCCGACTCCTTCGGTGCCGGCGGATGGATCGGCTCACCCCTCGAAGACGCACTCCCGATCAAACTGGACCCCCCCAGCAAGCGCCAGATGCCTCGCGGCGCGCTCGCGCTCGTCATCCATTCCTGCGAGATGCCCGAAGGCGTCTACTGGGGTCGCAAGGTCTGCCAGGCCGCCGTCAACGCCCTCTCCCGGCTTGATTATGTGGGGATCAACGAGTTCAGCATGGGCGGCAACGTCTGGGTCTTTCCCATGCAGCAGGTGGGCGACGGCACGAAAGTGAAGCGTGCCATCCAGAACATCAACTTCGGGGACATGCCCGATTTCACCCCTCCGATCCAGATGGCGTACGACGCGCTCATGAAGACCGACGCGGGTCAGAAGCACGTCATCGTCATCAGCGACGGCGACCCTTCCCCCCCGCCGGCCAGTTTGCTCGCCAAGTATCGCCAGAGCAAGATCACCATCAGCACCGTCGGCGTCTTCCCCCACAGCGGGGCACAGACCAGCAACATGCAGTACATGTCCAAGGACGGCACCGGGGGCAACCACTACGAGATCAACACGCAGGCCGCGCTGGCCAAAATCCCGCAGATCTTTATCAAGGAAGCCCAGACGATCCGGCGCTCGCTCATCTGGGAAGGCCCACCCTTTACTCCGACTCTCGTGGGGGCCGCGAGCGAAGCGATGCGAGGGATCACGCGTGTGCCCCAAGTGTCGGGGTATGTGGTCGCCGCCGAACGCGACGGCCTCGCGCTCGTCACCCTCAAGGGCAAAGAGGGCGACCCCATCATGGCCCAATGGCAGCACGGGCTGGGCAAGGTCGTCACATACACCAGTGACGCCGCCACACGCTGGAATGCGAGTTGGGTGCAGTGGGAGGACTTCAAGGCCTTCTGGGAGCAGCACATCCGATGGGCCATGCGCCCCGCGGGAAGCGCCAACGTCCGCGTCACGAGCGAGACGCAGGGCGACCAAACCCTCGTCACGCTCGAAGCACTGGACTCCACGGGCGAGCGCCTCAACTTTGCCAACTTCAAGGGCCGGATGGCCGCGCCGGACGGCACCGGGGCCGACGTGGAGTTGCGTCAGGTCGCCCCGGGACGCTATCAGGCGAAGGTGCCCACCGCGAGCGCGGGCTCGTACGTCATGAGCCTGCGATACGTCGCGCCCGATCCACAGGTCAAGGGCGGCGTGATGGAAGGCACGGTGCAGGCGGCGATCTCTCGCCCATTTGCCGACGAGTACCGCACGTTGCAAGACAACGCCAGCGTGCTCGAGCAAGTCGCGAAGGCGACCGGCGGGCGCGTGCTCGACCTCAACCAACCCGGCGCCGCCGACCTGTGGCTCCGCGAAGGTGTCAGGTTCCCGGTGACCACCAAGCCGATCTGGCTCATCCTTGCGATCGCGGGCCTGACGATGTTCCTCGCCGACGTGGGCATCCGACGCGTCCGCATCGACCTCCCCGCCATCTGGCGCGCCACCCTCGCCCTCTTCGCCGGCTCCAAGAGCAAGGGCAACGAACAACTCGGCTCGCTCAAGTCCGCGCGTGAACTGGCCAAGAAGCGCATTTCCGCCCGTGAGATGACGAGCGCCGAACGCGAGGCCGCCAAGGCTCAGGCGGCCGCCGAATCCGCCATGGCGAAAGTGAAGTTTGAAGCGAGCGCCGAGCAACTGAAGAAGCCGATCTCGCCCGTGGCGTTGGGCGGCACGGACGTGAAGCCCGAACCCGCGCCATCCAAGGCGGTACAAGACCAGATGAAGCAAGCCCAAGCCAAGCCCGGCGAGGGCATGGGCCGACTCCTTCAAGCGAAGAAGAAGGCCCGCGAAGGAATGGACGACAACCCCTGACTCGCGTTTGGACCTCCGAACTCTGACTTCTCAAGGACCCACCCATGGCCACCGCCACCCGCCAACCCGACCCGCAAACCCCCGCCGAAGTGAAGGAACAGTGCGAAACGTTCCGCGCGACCTTTCAGAAACTCAAGGCCGAGGTTGGCAAGGTCGTTGTCGGGCACCACGACGTTGTGGAGTCCGTCCTCATCGCCTTCTTTGCCGGCGGCAATGTGCTCCTCGAAGGCGTGCCGGGCCTGGGCAAAACCCTCCTTGTCCGCACGCTCGCGCAGACGCTGAGCCTGCCCTTTAGCCGGATCCAGTTCACGCCCGACCTGATGCCCGCCGACGTGGTGGGCACCAACATTGTGACCGAAGACCCGCACACGGGCCGGCGACAGTTCGAGTTCCAGAAGGGCCCGATCTTCGCCCAGGTGGTGCTGGCCGACGAGATCAACCGCGCCACACCCAAGACCCAATCGGCCCTGCTCGAAGCGATGCAGGAGCGGAGCGTCACCGTCGCGGGCAACACGTACAAACTCAACCTCCCGTTCCTTGTCCTCGCCACTCAGAACCCCATCGAACAGGAAGGCACCTATCCGCTGCCCGAGGCCCAACTCGATCGCTTCATCTTCAAGATCGTCGTCGGCTACAGCCAGATGGACGACCTCCTCACCATCCTCGACCGCACCACCGGCACGGCGACCCCCGAGGCCGATAAGGTGCTCGATGGGCCGGCGATCCTCGATGCCCAGAAACTCGTCCGAGGTGTCATCGTCGCGCCGCATGTGAAGGAGTACGTCGCCCGCCTTGTCCTCGCCACACATCCGGGAACGGCGACATCGGCGGGCGGACCCCAGGGCGTCACCAACAAGTACATCCGTTGTGGCGCGTCCCCCCGCGGTGCACAGGCGTTGTTGCTCGGTGGCAAGGTCAAGGCGCTCGTCGATGGGCGATACCACGTGAGTTATGCCGACATCAGGGCGATGGCGCTGCCATGCCTGCGACACCGCATCCTCCTCAACTTCGAGGCCGAGGCCGATCGCATCGACACCGATTCGATCGTCCGCCAGATCATGGACCTGACACCCACCGAAGTGGCCAAGGCATAGGTTTTTCTCTGACGATCGCCTCCGCAATGATCCGCGCCCTCAACCCAACTCGACCGCGCACGCTCAACGACCTGCTCCCGACGGAGTTGATCGCCAAACTCGATCCCCTCGACATCTCCTCGCGCAAGGTCTTCTTCGGCAAACTCAAGGGCGAACGGCGATCCAAGAAACGCGGCGAGTCCGTCGAGTTCGCCGACCACCGCCCCTACTCCATGGGCGACGACATCCGCCACATCGACTGGAACATCTTCGGTCGCCTCGACAAACTCTTCCTCAAACTCTTCCTCGAAGAGGAAGACCTCTCGCTCCATTGCGTCCTCGACGCCTCCGCCTCCAGCGATTGCGGCGAGCCCAACAAGTTCGCGTTCATGCAGCGCGCCGCGATGGCCATCGCCTACGTCGGTCTCGTCAACCTCAATCGCGTGGCGTGCACCGCGATGGGCGGGCTCGTCAAGTCCCTTTCACCCGTCCCATCTGGGCCCGTGGACCCGGGCGTGTCTCCAGCATCGAATGAACCGCCCGCTTCGTTGTCGCCCGACCTCCGCCCAGTCGCAGGTCCCCTCTCATCCTCCCTCCGCGACCTCCGCGGCAAGCGCCGACTCCACGAACTTGCCCGCTGGATGATGTCCATCGAGCCTGGCGGCACCTTCTCCTTCCGCCAAGCCGCCGAACGCATCGCCATGTCCCGACGGGGCAAGGGCATCATGCTCGTCTTCTCCGATTTCTTCTTCAAGGAAGGCTACGACAGCGGCCTGCGCATGCTCGTCGGCCGCGGCTACGACGTCTTCCTCGTCCAGGTCCTCTCGCCGCAGGAACTCGACCCCAGCGGCCCCGGCGGCATCATGGGCGACCTCCGCCTCCGCGACGTGGAAGACGGCGACGTCGCCGAGGTCACCATTTCCGCGCCCCTCTTGAAGCGCTACAAAGCCAACCTCGCGGCCTACTGCGATCAGTTGAAAGAGTTCTGCGCCCGCCGGGAGATGACGCTGCTCACCGTCCGCAGCGATACCCCGATGGAGACGCTGGTGCTGGATTACCTGCGGAAGAAGGGGGTGGTGAGATGACCTGGCTCACGCCCTGGATTGGTGGCATCGCGGCGGCCATCGCCGTGCCGAGCCTGATTATTTTGTACTTTCTCAAACTCCGTCGCCGCGACGTCGAGATTTCTACGACGTTGCTCTGGCGAAAGTCCATCGAAGACCTCCAGGCCAACGCGCCGTTCCAACGATTGAGAAAAAACCTGCTGCTGTTCTTGCAGTTGCTCGCATTGGCCGGCGTCCTTTTCGCCCTTGCCCAGCCCCAGATCAAAGCCCAAGCCCTCGAAGGCACCAAGAACGTCATCCTCATCGACCGTTCCGCGAGCATGACCGCCGAGGACGAGAAGGACGCAATGGGCGGCAAGCAGACCCGCCTCGCCGCCGCCAAGAAAGAAGCCATCGCCCTGATTGAGTCCATGCGCGAAGGCTCGGTCCTCGGCAAGACCTTCGGCACCACCGACGACAGCGACGAGGCGATGGTCATCGCCTTCGACCGCACCGCCGAAGTGCGCCAGACGTTCACGAGCGACAAACGCCTCCTGCGCGAGGCGATCGAGGCCATCACGCCCGTCGAAGGACCGACCTCGATCGACGAGGCGATCCGCCTCGCCCGTGCCCACGCCCCCGCGGCCCGCGTGCGCGATCCGCGCACGGGCGAATCCTTCGTCCTCGAAGGCATGTCGGGCGGCGTGCCGCTCACCATGCACCTCTGGTCCGACGGCAAGATCACCGACGCCGACAAGGCCAAACCCAACACCGAAGACACCTTCATCTACCACCGCACGGGCGGCGAAGTCGCCCCCAACGTCGGCATCACGGGGCTGCGTGCCGAACGTTCCTACGAAGACCCCACCAAGTTGAGCATCTTCGTGGCGCTCCAGAGCAACGAATCCACCATCCGCGCCGTCGATGTGGAACTCGTCGTCGAGGGCGTGCCCGTGGGCATCAAGGGCGTCGAAGTGCCCGGCGCGACGCTCACACCCATCGCCCGCGAGAAGATTGAGGGTGCGCCACCCGATGAAGAACGCAAGATCATCAACCGACTCTCACCGGGAATAGGCGGCGTCGTCTTCCAACTCGAACGCGCCGAGGGCGCGCTCGTCCAGGTGAACCTCCGCCAACCCGGATCGAGCGCTGCGCCCGCCGAGGACGTGCTCGCGCTCGACAATCGAGCCTGGCTCGTCGTCCCACCAGCCAAGAAAATGGCCGTCGCGCTCGTCACCAAGGGCAACCTCTTCCTCCCCGCCGTGCTGCAAGGCCTCCCTCTCTCCCGCCTCGACCAGATGACTCCCGAGGACTACGAGGGCAAACTCCGCGCGGGGCAGATGGGCCTCTACGACGTCGTCGTCCTCGACAAGTACCTCCCGCTGAACAACCTCGGCCCGCTCGGCCTGCCGCCCGGACGCTTCCTCATCTTTGGGGCGGTCCCTCCCTCATCTTCGGGCCTCATCGACAAGGGCAAGGGCCCCCCGGCCGGCTTCATCGACTGGAAGCGCGACCACCCGATGCTTCGCGCCATCAATCTCGACCCTGTCCTGATCGCCGAGTCACGATTGGTCGAGGTCGATCCTCGCTCCGGCGCCGTCGTGCTCGCCAACACCGACAAGGGCCCCGCCATCATCGAACTCAGCAGCGTGGAAACACACGCCGTCGTCGTCACGTTCGATCCGGGCGAGAGCACCTGGCCCTTCGACCTCTCCTTCGTGCTCTACATCGCCGCGGGCGTGCCGTATGTGGGTGAGGAAATCTCCGGCGGCCCGCTCGCCCGCGGTCTGACACCCGCCTCCGACTCCACCCTCTCCGATCGACTTCCCGCGGGCGTCGCGCGTGCCAAGGTGGAACTGCCCAGCGGCGATTCCCAAGAAGTCGTGCCCGCCGCCGATGGGCGTATCACCTTCGGGCCTGTCAATCGGACGGGCGTGTACCGAGTCTCGTGGACAGGACCATCTGGACCGACCGATATCTCGGATGGCACCAAGGCTTCACGCCTCTACGCCGCGAATCTGCTGGACGCCTCCGAGTCCGAAGTGAACGCCGCTCCTGAACTGGAACTCGCCTCCCGAATCGTCCAAGCCCGAACCGATACAACATCGCAAGCCGACCGCAAACTCTGGCCATACCTCATCCTCGTCGCCCTGCTCGTCGTCATGTTCGAGTGGTACATTTACAACCGCAAGGTATACGTCTAGGTCGATCGGTCCGGAGCATGCATGCGTTCGCGCGTTCGCCCCCAAGTTGCTCGAGTTCACCTTGGGCCACGATGGCTCTACGTGGTGTGGGTCCTCCTTGGCGCCTGCGTCCGCGCCCAGGCCGCACCGCCTCCCATCGAGATCACCAGCATCGACTGGGGCTTTGATGGGGCGCTCGCCGCCGAACGCTGGAACCCCGTCACGCTCTGGGTCCAATCTCGCGAGCGACCGTTCTCGGGCATGCTCACGGTGACGTTCTCACAGGACGCCACGCAGAAGGCCGCGATCTCGCTCCCGGTCGCGACGACTCCGGGGACTCCCACGCCCGTCGAACTTTGCCTCGCCGTGCCCCGACATTGCCAAACCATGGACTTTGAGTTTACGAGCGACCGCTCTCGCACGAAGTTCACCGCCTCCCAAACGCCCCGGCGGCCGGACGACCTCTCGATGCCACAGGCCGTCGGTCGATCCCACACCGTCGTCATCGTGGGTGACCCCGCACCGACCACCGCGTTCTCTGAATCGGACCCCGCCGATCCGAACGCCCTCCCCGCGCTCCCCACGTCACCGAACAACTCGACCACGGTCACCACCAACGCGGTGGGTGGGATCACCATTCAACGTTCGGTCCGGGAGCCCATCCGCGACCAGTCGACGGGCGAGTTTCCTTGGGGCAACTTCACTCCCGCCACGATCCAGCCCCAGCGACTCCCTCGCTCGTGGATGGCATATGACGGTGCCGACGTGGTCATCATCTCTGCGGAACTCGGAATCGCCGATGGGATTAGCCTCGACCCGCGCTCGATCGACGCGCTGCGCACGTGGGTGGCGTCCGGCGGCCGACTCGTGCTGCTCGCCCATGAGGCAGGCGACGGCTGGACGCGCTGGTTCCCAGAAGCCGCGGGCGGCTTGCCGATCACGCTTGGTGAACGCACCAAGATCAACATCCCGGCCGAGGTGCTCACCGACGCCGAAAAACGCGCCGGCGTCGCCAACGCCCGCCCTCTGCGTCTCTCCGCGATCGGGTCCGCGCGCGGATGGTCGCTCCGCTGGACCCTTGACGAGCATTCGGGCCTGATCGCCGAAGGACCTGCCGGCTTTGGATGGATGACCGTCATCTCCATGTCGCCGGCCCAGGCCGTTCGATCCGGCGAGTTCGTCTCGCGTCGCCTTGCATGGCGCCACGCGCTCCAACCCGCCCTCCAGCCCATCGTCGATCGCGCTGGGCCAGACACCTCCGCCAACGCCATGCCCTGGGGCGACGACTGGTGGCTCGGGAGCGCCCCCGACCACGAGACCAGCATCGCGCAACGGACGCTGCTCGATCACCTTGTCCAGGTGCCCCCCTTTGCTCACACCGCGTTCCTGGTCATCGTGGCGTGCGTGGTCCTGCTGGCCCTCATGCTCGGGCCCGTCGATTTCCTGCTCCTGAAGCACCTCCAGAAGCGCCACCTCGCATGGCTCTCCGCGATCCTTTGGGTCGCTCTCGCCTCCGTGCTCGCCTACGTCGCACCCGGCTCGGTCCGCCAGACCGAAAGCCGTCTCGATCGATTCGTCGTGCGCGACGTCCTCGTTCCCACCAACAGCACCGACCACACCATCTCGGCTTCCACGGCTGTTTCGACGCTCTTCGCGGGAAAGGTCGCGCGCCCCCGATTCCCCGAGGTGCCCGTCGGGTCCTGGTGGCGAGGCATTTCGCCCATCGCCGCCTATCAGCAACTCGGCGGGCAGTCGGCCCTCGTCTGCTTCCAGGGCGCGCCCGACCTTACGACCCCCAAGGGCACGCTCCCCCTCACCACCTCGCTGAACCAATGGACGCTGCGCGGCTACCTCGACCACGCGCCCGCCGTCCCGGCCACCCAGGCCCCCTTCGCCACGCTGCGCACAATCCAGGGCGAGTGGGACGTCACCCTCTCAGGCCTCCCCGCGAGCACGAAGATCCTCGACGCGCGACTCCGCGCCGACGATGGCGAAGGGGAGCGATGGTGGGACATGCGCGCCGATGACCCCTTCTCGCGCCATCTGCACAGCACGCCCGCCCAATCATCGACCTCGCTTTCCGAACTCGCCACGTGGCGCGGACTCCAGCCATCCCAGAACTCCACCGTTCCGTGGATGGACTCAGGCCACTTCTCCCCCGGCGTAGCGCTCCGTCTTCCCGGGGTGCGGAATCGCGAGCCCGCGATCGCCGCGCTCGTCGCCTCGCGACGTTTCGCCTGCCTCTACCTCCACGTCCAAGACCTCGATCCCACGCTCAACCTTGAGGGCTTCCCCTCCCACGAGCAAGGCATCCTCCGAATCCTCATCCCCATCCAACCATGATCGAAACCAAGGGCCTCACCAAACGCTTCGGCGGGCTCACCGCCCTCGACAACCTCACCCTCCACATCGGAGCGGGCGAGGTCTTCGGCTTCATCGGACCCAACGGCGCGGGCAAGTCCACCACGATGAAGATCCTCGCCTGCCTCATGCGCCAAGACGCGGGCCTCGCCTCTGTCGCCGGCTTCGACACCAAGACCCGCGGTGACGATATTCGCCGCGTCATCGGATACATGCCCGATTTCCTTGGCGTCTACGACGATCTGACCGTCGAGGAGTATCTCCATTTCTTCGCCGCCGCCTTTCAGATCGACCGCCGAAAGAGGGCTTCGGTCGTCGATGGTGTCCTCCAACTCACCGACCTCACCGAGAAAAAACGCGCGATGGTCGATTCGCTCTCCCGCGGCATGCAGCAACGCCTCGGCGTCGCCCGCGTCCTCATCCACGATCCCAAAGTCCTCCTCCTTGACGAGCCCGCCAGCGGGCTCGACCCACGCGCCCGCATCGAGATGCGGTCCCTCATCATGGAACTCGGTCGCATGGGAAAGACCCTCATGGTCTCCTCCCACATCCTCTCCGAACTCGCCGAGATGTGCACCTCCATCGGGATCATCGAACGCGGACAACTCCTCTACTTCGGCTCCATCAAGGACGCGTACGCCAAAACCCGTGCCCTGAGCAGCGGCGGCGGCGAACGCGTCGAAGTCACCCTCGAAGAAGGCGGCGCGCCGGGCGAACTCGTGCAGCGAGCGATCGAATCCGACCACCGCGTCGCCAAGGTGGTCTTTGAACACGACCAGGCTCTGGACAAACTCACCATCGACCTCGTCCAGGGCGAGCATGGCCATCACTTCCTGCTCGAGACGCTCGTCAAGAACGGCGCGCGCGTCAAGAGTTTCGTTCCAAAGGAAGTCAAACTCGAAGACGCCTTCCTCAAACTCACCACCGGCGCCTTGCAGTAGGCCACTTCGATCACGCACTCCCGCCGCCCCCCTTCCAAGCCTCCCATGAACTCACCCGCTTCAACACCTCCTCGTCCTTCTCGACTCACGCGCCTCGCGAGACTCCTCGACCTCCGCACGCCCCTCTTCTCAAAGGAGGTCACCGTCTCCGGACGCCGCATCAGCACCTACATCACGCGCGCCGTCTATGCCCTGCTGATGCTCGGCCTGGTCAGCATCGCCTATATCGCCGCCACCGAAGGCCTCGATCAGCGCCGTGCGGGCGCCGAGTGGGTCCAGCGCGTCCAATCTCTCGCGCCCGCCGTTTCCATGACCATCCTCTGGTTCCAGTTCGTGGTCCTCGCGCTCCTCGCGTGCGTCCTGACCTCGCCTTCGTTTTGCGATGAACGCCGGCACGGCACGCTCGGCGCCCTCTTCACCACGCCCCTCACCGCCGTCCAGATGTGCCTGGGCAAACTCGCCGGGCAGATGGTCCAGGTCCTCATCCTCGTCGCCATCGCCGCACCGATCATGCTCGCGATGCGCGTCTTCGGTGGTCTTGAATCCAACATCATCCTCCTCGGGCTCGGCCTCGTGCTTTCCACCGCACTTCTCGCGGCGTCCGCCACCATGTTCCACTCCGTCTTCGCCAAGCGGCCCGTCGCCGCCGCCTCCGCCGGCGTCCTCACGCTCATGCTCTGCTACGGCTTGCCTCCGCTCGCGCTGTGGGCCCTCCAGGTCAAGAACATCATCGCCCCGCGCTTTGACCTCTTCCCCATGCTCTCCCCCCCCGTCGCCATGGGGGCGCTCACCGCCCACGCCAGCGGCGCGACGGTCGGGAGCATCATCCCCTTACCGCTCACATCCCTCGGCGCGATGGCGTACAACATCACGCTCGCCGCGATGTTCTTCTTTGGCGCCTGCGCCCTCGTCCGACGCGCCATGATCCGCGATGCGGGCGAGCGTCGGGCCGAGCCAAAGAAGCCCAAACGCCCCGCACGCTCCGCGCCCGCCGCAACACCCTCGTCCACCGAGTCGGCTCCGGAACCCACCTCATCTTCCACGGGCCTCCGGCGCCGAAAGCGACGAATCCAAGTGGCGCACCGCGATGGGCCCGTCGATCTCGGCGACCACCCCGTCCGCTGGCGCGAACTGCGCCAACCCATCGTCAACGCCAACCGAACCGCTCGCATCCTCACGGCGATCGTCATCGCCCTCGCGCTCGCGTGGGTCCACCATGTCGCTGACGAGGACGACGACCACGGCAAGGTCTACATGGTCACCAGCGTCGTCGGCGCGGTCATCACGGCATTCCTCGCCGCCGTCTCCACCGCCGGCGCCATCAGCCAGGAGCGCGAGTCCCGCACCCTTGAGACGCTCCTGTGCACACCGCTCTCCGCGTGGAGCATCCTCTCGGGAAAATACTGGGGCGCCTTCAAGCGGCAACTTCTTGTGCCCGCAGTTGTCCTGATGCACCTCGCGCTCGGGGTGCTGTACAAGTTCACCGTGCAGCCCGTGGCGCTGCTCCACATGGTCCTCATCCTTGTGCCCCCTGTTGCATTCCTCTGCGCCACCGGATCACTCTGCTCGGTGCTTCTCCGCAAGGGCACCGCCGCCGCCACCGCGAACTTCATCATCGCCGCCATCCTCTGGATGGGCCTACCCGCCGGGTGGGCCATCCTCTCGGAGACCAGTGGGCTTCGAAGCCGTTGGGGCCACCGCACCGAGGACATCATGACCGCGATCATGAGCCTCAACCCCGCCGCGTTGACCGCCACCGTCATCCACGCCGACGTGCGCGACAGCGCCTGGGGGACCAACCACGAGTACGACATCGTCGGATTCAACAGCCTTTCGCTCGTCCAGTTCCTTCTCCTCGAACTGTTCGTCGCCGCGATCTTCTGCGGCAGCGCATTTCTCGTCCTCCGCCTCGCGGCTCGCATCCTCTCGATGCGAACCGGCCGCCTGGTCACCCCCGCGCCCCGCACCCCCGCCGCCACCTGATCGTGCGGTCCCCAACCACTCGTCCAAGGGACATCCGGGCCGCGCTCTCGCGACTCGCCCCGGTCCATTCTCCCCTCATCCCGCGCCCGCGCCGATAGTGTGCTTGAGATGCACGGGTCTCTCAACTCGTCGAGGCGATGGTCTGCTCTTCCCCTCGGTTGGGGGGCACTGGTGGCCTGCGCGGCGTCGTGCATCGCGCAGCCCGAGACTCGCGAAGACCGCCCCGACGCCGCGGGACGCCTCGTCCGCGTCTTTGATTTCGAGGAAGAGGACTCCAACCCCAACGTCGTACCACGCTATTGGACCCGCGTCTACGACACACCCAAGCCGGGCTCTCGCCCACAACTCCCTCCCTGGAACCAAGCCGAGATCCTCTACACATCCCATGGCGCGATCACCCACAACGGGAACGGCGCCGTCCGGCTCCCCACCGCCGGCGGGGACGTCCGCCTCGCGCTCGATCCGGGCGTGATCCCCATCTTTCCCCAAGCCGACTACATGATCTCGGCCTTCGTTCGAACCGAGCGCCTCCAGCACGCGCGTGCTCGGGTCGTCGCTCGCTTCCTGGACCGCGAGTCCAAGCCGATCACCGACTCCGAACGCCACACCCCCGCCATCATCTCTCCGGGCGAGTGGACTCCCATTCGCGCCGAACTCGTCGGGGACTATCCCAACGCCGCTTTCATCCAACTCGATCTCGAACTCCTCCAACCCCAGCCCCACAGGACCGCCGACGGACGCCTCAAGGCCCCTCCCCAGGACTACAACGGCGAAGCGTGGTTCGACGACCTGCTCATCCTCCAACTTCCTCGCGTCGCCCTTTCCACCAACTCCCCCGTCAACCTCATCACCGCGCCGGACTCTCCCGAACTCCAGGTCACCGTGCGCGACCTCACGGGCGAGCGCCTCCTCGCCCGCCTTCAGGTCTTCGACGATCTTGGGGCGATCATCGATCAACACCAACTCGATGTGGGTCGCGGGCTCAGCGAGGTCAAATGGACCCCCTCGCTCCCACGATATGGCTGGTATCGCGCCGCCCTGAACATCTCCGCCGCCGCCGGCGCGGTCGGCGGGGCCCGCGTCGATTTCCTCTGGCTCGCCCCTCACGCCTCCACCTCCTCGATGGTGCGCGGCTCCATTCCCGATCGAGCCCGATTCGGCCTCGTCGCCGGAGCCACCGGCGCCAAATCGCTCCGGCTCCTCCCCGAGGTCACCCGCGCCGTCGGCACCGGCAGCATCGCGCTCACCATCTGGGACGCCGCCCTCTCCCCCGAGGACCCCGCCGCGCGATTCCCGACCATCGATGCCCTCCTCGACGATTGGCAAGACGTCACCCTCGTCCTCGAACGCCTCCCCGCCCTCCTCGCCACGTCCCAGAAACTCGAACGCGACGACGCCCTCACCTTCCTGGCACGGGACCCCTCCCTGTGGCAGGCCTTCCTCGCCCCCTACACCGATCGCTACGGCCAGAGGATCTCCCGTTTTCAAGTCGGCGCTCAGGACGACGACCACGTCTTCTGGCGGCCCTCGTCCACCCAGGATGCCCTCGCCTTCGCGCGGGCGCTCAGCAAGAGCGTCGCCGGACCCATCGTCGTCCTTCCCCTTCGCGCCGATCGAGGGCGCCCGACCAACGCACACCCCGATGCCGTCGCCTTCGCGTCGCTCGTCCCCGACGCCGTCTCCCCCGCCGGCGCTCGCGAACTCGCGGCAAGCGCCCGACGATCCGGTTCCCCTCCTTCGCCCCTCGACTCGTCCCTCATCATCCAACCACTGCGGGCGGACGCCGTCGGACCACGCGCCGCGGCCATTGATCTCGCGAAGCGCGCCGTCCAATGCTGGGCGTCCTCCGCGCCATCCAACGACGATCCCCTCCCCATCTATGTGGATCGCCCTTGGGAGTTCGTCGGCGATCGACGACCACAGTTCATGCCCGACGCCGCACTCGCCGCGTGGCGCACCGTCATCCAGCGGCTTGCCGGCCGCCGCGTCGTCGCCAACTTCCCCGTCTCGGATGGCGTCACCGCCTACATCCTCGCCCCGAGCACCCCGACCTCCACCACCGGCGCGATCGTCGCCTGGAACGACTCGGCCCCGAGCGACCTTGCCGTCATCGACGCCTACCTCGGCCCCGCATCCCTCTCCCTCATCGACGCCTTCGGCAATACCTCCTCCCCCACGCCCTCACCCACCTCCACCACTCCGGGCTCCGTTCGCATCCCGCTCACCGAGGAACCCGTCTTCATCGAGGGCGTCGACACCGAACTCGCTCGACTGATCGCCAACCTCCGGTTCGAGCCCGACCTCATCGAATCCTCCCAAACGCCGCAAGAGCATTCCGTCGTCATCTCGAACCCCTGGAACATCCCCATCGCCGGCCGCGTCTCGCTGATCGAACCCGGCGCGGGCGCTTCGGACTCGACCGTCGGCGCTGCGGATCGAGAACACCGCTGGCGAGTCTCCCCTCGCCACGCACGCATCGCCATCCCGCCCTCCCAATCCGCCCGTTTCCCCTTCACCATCTCCCTCGGGCCCAGCGAGGAAACCGGCCCTAAGCAACTCACGATCCGCCTCGAACTCTCCACCGGCGTCGACTATCCCCCCATCGAAGTCAAGCGATGGGCCACCGTCGGGCACAAAACCCTGCGCATGGACCTCACCTCCAGCATCCAAGACCCCGACACGCTCGTCATCGACGCCGCCATCACCAACACCGGAACTCAGGAACTCGACCTCAACCTCGTCGCCTTTGCTCCGGGCCGCCCCCGCTCCCCAGCCTCGATCAGCCGACTCCCCGCCGGCAACCAGGCCGTCCGACGGTTCGTCTTCCCTCACTCCGCCGACCAACTCTCAGGCCAGCGCATCATCGTCGGCGCCACCGTCCCCGAGACCGGGATCTACCTGAACTCCTCCGTGCTCGTTCCCTGATCTCTCCCCGAGCGGTTGCTCGCTTCCGCTTCGTGCCAGCATCGTCCACCTCCCCGAGTGGATGCCCGAAGATCGGTGCACGAAAGCATCACGCCGGAGCGAGTGGCCCCGGCGCGATTCCAGATTCACCCGGCCCGGACGCCTACTTCTCCCGCCCGGCGCCGCCCGCCGCGATCCGCGCCACCGACTGCGTCTGCAGCACCACCAGGGCCGTCTGCAACTGCACGTCGATCCCCTTCGCGATCAGGTCGTCCGGGTTCGCGTTTTCATCCATCGTCGTCGGCATCTGCCCCGTCTCGTCGATCTTGAGCACGTCGGCATTGCGCCGGATCGTCAATGCATCGCTCGTCTGCTTCGGCAGCATGTTGATCGCCAGATTGGGCTCCACCCCCCAACGCTCCGCGCCGGGCTTGCGATGGATGATCGTGCGATCGGGCAGCATGTAATACTGCTGCGTGAGTTTGATCATCGCACCCGCCCCCGCCGTCGGGATGCGGTACACGTTCTGCACGCTCCCCTTCCCGAAACTGCGCTCGCCCAGCACCATCGCCTGGATGTCGCCCTCGTTGCCGTAGTATCGCAGCGCCCCCGAGACGATTTCGCTCGCCGACGCGGAGTTCTCATTGACCAAGACGATGATCGGCACGTGCGCCAGGCTCGCCTTGCCCGGCCTCGTGACTTCGACGCTCTCGGGCTTGCCCTGCGCGTCGCCCGTGAACACCACCGGCCCGTCCTGCCTGGACACAAACCGCCGGACCACCTCGACCGCCTGATCGAGCAACCCCCCCGGATTGAACCGAAGGTCCAGGATCATGCCATTGAGCCCCTGCGTCTTCATCTCGCGGATCGCCCGGTCCAAATCGCGCGTCGTCGAGTCGGTGAACTGGGTCAGTCGCACGTACCCGATGCCGCGATCCTTGTCGATGAACCAGTTCCAGTCGTCCTCCTTCACCCCGTTGCGCTTCCAACCCTTCACCGTCACGATCTGTATTTCCGTCCGCGTAAACTCGAAGGTCATCTCCTTCTTCGCTCGCTTGGGCGCGTCCTTGTGAGCCTCGCCCGCGTCGGCCACCTTCCCCTCATCCTCGACGGCCGGCTCTTCGATCTCCCGCTCCACCGTGATCGAGACCTTCGTCCCCGGAGGGCCCGTGATGTTGTCCACGGCCTGGTCCAGCGACATCCCAAAGACCGCCTTGCCATTCACCTTGGTAATCACATCGCCCGCGTGGATCCCCGCTCGCTGTGCGGGCGTTCCTTCCAGCGGCGCGACCACGCGGATGTTCGACTGCGGATCAAACTCGATCTGCACCCCAATGCCCACCAACTTCCCGCCCGTCGTCCGCTCAAATCGCCGAACCTCATCGGGCCAGATGATCGCCGAAAACTCATCCAGTTGCGACATCATCCCATTGCCAAACTCATGCAGCATCGCCGGCCGCGGCAACGCCACCGTCGCGTCGTTCTGCTTCCCCAACCGCATCAATAGGTTCTGCTGCTGGACAAAGTCCAGCGGTTCCAACCGACGCTTCACGTCCGCGATCTCCGCGTCCAAGAACGCCACCATCGTCGCCACCTTCGCCTTGTCGTCCAGACCCTTGAACGCCTGGTGCAGGTCCGTCGTCGTCACCATCGTCTTGACCGCCTCGAGCCCCCCCGCGATGGCCGTGTTGAGCGGCACCCGCTCCACGTGCTTCGGGAGATACTGCATCACCCGCAGCATCAACGTCTCGTCCACCCCTTTCAACTTCTCGTTGAAGTCATCCCCCGTCGGGTTGTACGGCGGGAGCGGCTGCGCATCCTTCTCCATCCTCTGACGCGCGTCCCGCAACCGCCACAACTGCTCCGGGGTGTACAACCGCAGCATCCCCAGACGCTGCGTCACCCGCTCGGCATCCTTGCGATACCGGTTCGTCTCCTCCGTCAACGCGTGCAATCGAACGAACAACTCGCTCGCCATCATCCAGTCGCCCCGGGCCTCCGCCGCCTTCGCGGCCTTGTCCGCTTCGGCCACCAGGTTCGAGATCCGCTCCTCCTGCAAGAATGTCTTGTGGTCCTCACGGAGCAGTTGCATCTCCACTGCCGAGCGCAACGCCTTGCCCAACTGCAAATCGCTCTTGTCCTCCGTCAGCGTCTTGTCCAGTTCCTCCGAGAGTTCTTTCCACCGCGCCTCGCGATCTCCTTCCCGCTTGGCGATGTTCTTCTTCAGCGCCTCGATCGAGGCTCGGACCTCGTCGTCCCCCGCCACCTTCGAGAACGACTCCAGTTGGGCCAGCAACGCCTCCGCATCGCCGCCCTTCGCCGTGAGCCACACCTGATCCGACGCGTTCGTCAACCCCGCCGCAATCGGCTGCACCTTGGTCGCGTTCCCCACCCGCTCCTGGGCCATAGCCCAAGGCGTCACCGCCATCGTCGTGAACGCCAACACCAACCCCAGACTGCGAACAACCGACGCCCGCCGAGCGGCTCCAAAACGCATGGGATACTCCGATGGACTGGTGGATCAGCCGCGAATCGTCCGGATCGCGGCCTACTTCTCCGACTCTCCGTACCTGCCATCAAACCTGCCGGTGATGGATCGTCTTCCTTTCCCCTACGGATGAGCAGGTCCGCTCGTTCCGTCCAGTGCCCATGATATCGGGCCCGCACCTTCCGCATTGGACGCGCCATCCGTTCGTTCGGTTCCCAAACGGGTCACCCTATCCCCGAACTCTCCTCTGGATGTTCCAGATCACCACGCCCGTCACCACCAAGGCCAACACCCCAACCGCCCCCAGCACCGCCGGCTCAAAGCCCCGTTCCGACATCACCCCTCGCGAAACCCCCAGCGCCGCGAAAAGCCCAAAGGACGGCCCCACCGTATATCCCAACCCGATCAATCCTTCATGCGTTCCCCCTGCATCCACCTCCGCCTTGCCCACCGACATCGCGTAGTAAATCGCGCCCGTGTAAATCGTCGACATCCCCAGCCCAAAGAGCGCCAGCCCTCCCAAAAACAGCACGACCCCAACCGTCCCCAGGCCCAACCACGGCGCTAGCACCGCCCCCGCGAATCCCAAGAGGATCAGCACTCCCCCCGCGATCGGCATCGCCCATCGACCATGCCACCCGTGCCACCGATCCAGCACCAAAAACCCAACGCACCGCGGCAGCAGCCACGCGATCGGACTCAGCCCCTGTAAGTACGCGCTCTCCGTCAGCGACTTCGCCGCAAAGGGCAGGAACGGCGTCAACGCCGTCAGCACTGTATAACTTGTCGGCAGCAGCACCCGAAACGTCACCAGCAACTTTGAATACACCGCGGGGTGTGCTTCGTGCCGTTCCTCCACATGCTCCGGCGGCCTCTTGGGAAACCACGGCAACACCGCCAACGACAACACGTGGATCAATCCGAGCAGCAGCACCGAGAGCACCGCGTGCTCCTGGATCAGCGGCGCAAGACACATGATCCCAACCACCAGCGCCCCCGACCACACGACGTTCCACGTTCCCAGCGCTCGCCGAAGGTCTTTTCCGCTCCTCCCCCCACTCACATAACTCTCCACGATCGGCCAGAGCGCCCCGCTGAACAACTGGTAGCCGATCACGCTGATCCAAATCGGAAACTCGGGCGGACGCGAGCCGTCCCGCGCCATCCACCACGCCACCTGGGGGATCGCACACAACAGGCCGAACACGAACATGAGCGCCACCAGCACGCCCCGTTCCGACACACCATACCGAGCACGCAACGCGCCGACGGCCCTTCCCGCGGTCAACGCCCCCGCGATGTACACCACGCCCGTCGCGCCGGCCAACGCGTAGTTCTTCACGCGGTCAAACTGGTACCCGTGCTCCGTGACGAAGAAAATGCCGTTGCTGATCACCCCCGACGCGAGACTGTTCGCAAAGGAGAACGCCACCGCGGCCCACAACGGCGTCGGAACACCCCGCCCCTCCGCCGCGTCCCCTGATGCCGCCCGCCTCGATGCCACGCCTTCGTCCGCCAACGCGTCGCCCTTCCGTAGTGACCCACGCCAACATCCCTGTTTGCCCCCGACGGGCGACGATCGTAGCATCGGGGGTCCGGTTCCCGTCTTCACGTGTGCTCGTAGCTCAACTGGATAGAGCGTCGGCCTCCGAAGCCGAAGGTTGCAGGTTCGACTCCCGCCGAGCACGTTTCTCAACGCCCCGGGGCGAGACCCGGGGTTCTTTTTTTCCCTCGGTTCTCGCACGCCACCCCGAACTCCGCGCAGATCGGGTGCGAGCAATCCCCTCCCCGCGCCGGGCACGCCCTGCGACCGTGCCAGATGATCATGTGCGACAGATCGCACCATCGCTCGCGCGGAAAGACCTCCATCAACTTCTTCTCGATCGTCGCCACGTTGTCCTTCGCCGCCACCAGCCCGAATCGCTTCGACAGGCGTTCAACGTGCGTATCAACGACAAATCCCTCATTCTTGTGGAACGCGTTGCCCAGCACCACGTTCGCCGTCTTCCTCGCCACGCCGCGCAGCGTCAGCAACTCCTCCATCGTCGAAGGCACCTTCCCGCCAAATCGCTCCACGATCCCCACCATCGACTCCTGGATCGCCCGGGCCTTGTTCCGAAAGAACCCGCACGACCGGATGTATGGCTCGATCTCCGCCGGCGTCGCCTTCGCGTAATCCGCGGGCGTCGGAAACTTCGCAAACAAGGCCGGCGTCACCATGTTCACCCGCGCATCCGTGCACTGCGCCGACAAAATCGTCGCGATCAACAACTCGTGCGGCGTCGTGTACTTCAACTCGCACACCGCGTCCGGATACTCCCTCTCCAGCGCGGCCAGCAGCCGCTTCGCACGGGCCTTGTCCCCCTTTCCCCGCGCCGTCGTGCTCTCGCGCCCGCCCTTCTTCGTTGACCTCGGACCTTTGCTACTTGCCATGTTCTCTCCCCCCGGCCTGCACCCACGCCCCGCTCACGATCAACATCAGCACCGCCGTCGCCGTCCCTCCCAGTACGTTGGACGACGTCGGGTGGTCCTTCGCAAATGCGGCCTGCGCCGCGTTCGCTCGCTCCACCTCCCCCGCCTTCGCGCTGTCCCAATACGCCCTCGAGTTCGCATACATCCGTGGCCCGAGCACAAACAACTGGTAGCACACCAGACCCATCGCCACCGTGAGCGCCAACGCACGCACCAGCATCCCTCCCCGGGCACGCACCCCGTCCTTCTTCATTCGCGACAGGACCAATCCCAAGGTCAGGAAGCACACGCCCGCGCACCCGAGTTGCACCGCGTCACACGCCACAAACAACTTCTGCGCCACCTGCCCCGCCGCCAACTTCCAGTGCTCACCCGGATACCCCGCAAAGTCCTCCAGGCGCGGGCGCAGCGATTTCATCGTCGGAAAGAGCATCGCCGCACTCCCGCCCGCCCCCAGCAGTGCTCCAAGCCACACCGCCGCCGAAACCAAGTGCGTCGCCTCCAGCATCGCTCGTGTTCGCGCCATGTTCAACTGTAGTTTGCCCCTCCGCATCGATTCACATCACACCGGTGGCCGCAGGCGTTCGGCCCACTTTCATTCATGCCTTGCTCTGAGCCGGGGGTCCAACCCGACATTCCATCTGCTATGCCTTCGGGCACGTGTCCCACCCCGCCTTCCCGGTCTACAACTCCCCGTGCTCTCGCTCCACCTCAGCCTCTCCCTCGCCGGCCTCCCCGCCGTGGACGGCGCCCCCTGGCTCCCCGGCCCGCGCGACGCCATCGCCTGGGCCGCCTCCCTTGGCGCTCGCGGCGTCCACCTCGATGCCACGGCCAGCACCTTGCGCCCGCGCGAACTCGACCGCTCCGCCCGCCGAGACATCGCCGCGCTCCTCCGCCGGCACGCCCTCCGTTTCTCCGGACTCGACCTCTGGATTCCCGCCTCCCACTTTACCGACCTCGCGCATCTCGATCGTGCCGCGAGCGCCGTGCTCGCCGCCGCCGAACTCGCGTCGGACCTGGCCCGCCTCACGTCGTGCCAGGACTCCGCTGTCGTCTCGCTCGCGCTCGATCCGAAGGCCACCGATGATCTCGTGCAGCGCTTGCGCTCCGCGTCCGAACGCGTGGGCACCACGCTCGCCGATCACGCTTGGCCGCCTCGACAAGCCTCCTCCCACGCCGCGTCACTCGCGCTGGGCCTCGACCCCGCCACGCTCATCCTTGCGCGAACCGATCCCGCCCTGGAAGTCGCGCGGCTCCCCACGCCCCCCGCGAGCGCCCGACTCAGCGATGCCAACAACATGGGCCGAGCCGACCCGCGCGACGCCGGTCAACTCGACACCCTCGCGTACGCCGCCGCCCTCGTCACGCGCGGCTACTCCCGCCCGCTCGTCATCGACCTTCGCGGGCTTCGCGACCCGGAACGCGCCGCCAGGCACTGGTTGACGCACGCCTAGCCCTTCATGCCTCCGGCGGCGTCTCCTGCTCCACGCTCCACCGCATCTTCTCCCCTCGGCAATCGATGTGCACCGCAAAGAACCCCGGTCGCTTCCCTTCTCCACGCGGCTCCGCCCTCCACATCAGGGGCCAGATCACCTCCCGATCGCTCTCCGGCACGGGCAACTTCGACAACTCGCCCGGCGCGTGCCAATCCAGCCGCCCTTCTCGCATGTCCTGAGGTTCCACCCACACCGCCCCGAGAACGCGATACACAAACATCAGCCAGTGCCCCCGCCCCTCGAACGCGCACTCGCTGACCAGCCCGACCAAATGCAGCCGCTCGATCGGCACCTCGATCCCCGCCTCTTCCTGGATCTCCCGTCGCGCACACTCCGCCGGCGATTCACCCACCGCCACGTCCAACTTCCCGCCGATCGGCGACACCAGCCCCTTGTTGGGCTCCTTCTTGCGATGCAACAACAGCACCCGTCCCTGCGCGTCGCGCAGGTCGCACAGGCAGGCAATGCGATACGGAAGGGCGGGCAACGATCCGTGGACGCTCTGATCGGGCATGGGTGAGGGTACGGAGGCGAGGGCGGCCGAGATGGCGCTCACGCGGACACCTTCCCACGCGAACTCCGCTCCTCAAGACGGCCGATCGACGCACCCCCTCCGCACATCCGGGTGTGGGACGCATCGCACGACCCACCTCGACGTCCTCCAACGCTTCGAGGCTGGCGGCGGACTCGCCCGGTTCGTACCTCCAAGCCGGAGCCGTCCGTTCGCCCTCGAAGCCCGCGCGCCGAGGCCGTTCGCGCTGGTCGTTCAAACACCGAGAGCGAGCCATCGACCTACCCTCTGCACGTGACCGAATCCCTCTACAAACTCATCCGTGATGTCCCCGACTTTCCCAAGCCGGGCATCATGTTCAAGGACTTCACGCCCCTCCTCGCCGACCCCTCCGGACTCGCCCTCGCCGTCGAACTCATGGCCAACCCCTATCGCGGCAAGCGCGTCGACATCGTCGTCGGCGCCGAGTCGCGCGGGTTTATCTTCGGCACCGCCATCGCCCAGGCCCTCGCCGCGGGATTCGTCCCCATCCGCAAAGCCAAAAAACTCCCTCGTGAAACGCGAGGGATCACCTACGACCTTGAGTACGGCTCCGACCGCCTCGAGGTCCACGCCGACGCGCTGGTTTTCGGACAGAATGTCCTCATCGTCGATGACCTCTTGGCCACCGGGGGCACCCTCGAAGCCTGCTGCAAACTCGTCGAAGGCTCCGGCGCCCGAATCGTCGGGGTGACGGTCCTCATCGAACTCCTCGCCCTCAATGGACGCCACCGCATCACGCCCCACGC
Organism: uncultured Phycisphaeraceae bacterium; assembly: GCA_964543905.1. Taxonomy (GTDB): domain Bacteria; phylum Planctomycetota; class Phycisphaerae; order Phycisphaerales; family UBA1924. The sequence goes on along the minus strand of CAZIZO010000013.1, from coordinate 32,889 downwards.
GCACGCCCACAGCGTCCTGAAATACTGAGCCGCGTCGCCCTCCGCCTCCGCGCCCTCGCTCCTCACGCCCAGACCCCACGCTCCGGTCCCATATCGCACCCTCAAATGTGGGTCTGCGCAAGGTTTTCCGCGCACTCGCCCTCTCGACCCGCAATCCACGCCCTTTCGTGCCCGGCGAACTGGATTTTCGCCCATTCCCATGGCACATTGCTCCTGTCCGCCGCGAGGTTTCTCGACAACAACACAGAACGAGTCGTTCGTTCCCTGTCCGATCCAGCCCGCGGCCCGATTCCCTTGGAGGAGAAGAAATGAAGAAGACGATCGCCATTCTCGCTGTTGCCGGCCTCGCCGCCATGGCCAACGCCCAGAACACCAAACTCGTGTTCGAAGTGTCCAATGACGCCGGCGCCACCTGGGGCAGCAACGTCTCCGTGACCCCCGGCGCCACGGTCTACGTCCGCACCCGCGTCCAACTCGTCAACGCCGGCACCACCACGGTGCTCGGCCTCGCGGGCATCACCTTCCAGCCCACCCTCACCAACTTCAAGGCCGCCGACGTCCGCAACGCCTTCGACAATGAGGCAACCGGCGCGGGCACCAGCGAGAACCCCCAGACCAACACCGGCCGCATCCTGCCCTTCGCCTCCGCGGGCATGGGCCCCGCCTCGGCCTCCGGCCTCCTCACCGGCCATCGCGATCCGGGTGACATCCTCCGCTTCGCCGGCGCCAACGCCACCGGGCCCGTCCCCGGCGGGACCAGCAACAACCTCGCCCACGGCGTGAACAGCGCTCAGACGCCCCGCTCCATCAGTGGAACCAACTTCCGCGAAGGCACCGACGTCGTCGTCTTCCGCTACGCCATCACCATCAACGACCCCACCGTCCGTGACATGGTCGCGGGCATCCCCCAGGGCGCCATCCATAACAACCGCGGCTCCTGGTACCGCACCGACGCCGGCACCGGCTCGCTCCTCGCCTCCATGACCGAGAGCCAGTCCGCCACCATCCACGTTGTCGAAGTCCCCGCCCCGGGCGCCCTCGCCCTCCTCGGCCTCGGTGGCATGGTGGCCGCCCGCCGTCGGCGGTAATCGACTCCCCTCGATCACCAGTCCCGTGATCGAATCCCTTGGGATCGACATTCGGTTTGAACGACTCTCCCCCGCCGGGCACACCCGGCGGGGGTTGTACTTTCCAGCCTGCGCCCCCATCCACGCCGCTCGCTCCCCTGCACTCCGCGCTCCGCCCCTCGTCTACGCTCCTCGCTCAGGAGGAGCACGCTTCGAGTTGCACCATGCCCACCCCAACTCCCAACTTCCACGCCCTCTCCGCCTGGTTCGCCGGGCCCAAAGGCGAGAACTCCGAGTGGTTCTCCGACACCATCCGACGCATCATCCAAGACTACCACGCCTGGCGTCGCAACTACTTCCCCGAGGACGGCGTGATCGTCGATTCTCACCTCCGTCGCGAAGCCGCCGATTTCTACGACCACTTCGAAGACCGCCTCCTCGAACTCCTCGCCCGCCTCAAGGCCGACTTCCCCTTCTACAGCCCCAGATACGCCGCCCACATGCTCTCCGAGCAGACGCTTCCCAGCATCGCGGCCTACTTCGCCGCCATGCTCTACAACCCCAACAACGTCTCCTCCGAATCCGCTCCCGTCACCGTTCGCCTCGAACTCGAAGCCGCTCAACTCATCGCCCGAATGGTGGGCTATTCCACCACCTCCTGGGCTCACCTCACCGGCGGCGGCACCATCGCCAACCTCGAAGCCCTCTGGATCGCTCGATCCACCAAGTACCTCCCCTTCGTGATCAGCGACATGCGAGCCGCGCTCTCGCTCCCCGCGCCGCCATGGAACCACGATCCCCGACTCGCCCTCGCCCAAAGCCCAACCACCTCGCTCCAAGCCTTTGCCGCCGTCTTCGCCGAGGCCCAAGCCACGTTCGGCAACACCCCCGCGACCGTCCAGCGCGTCGTGCAGGCCTATCTCGATTCGCCACACAACGTTGTGGAGCGAGGCATCCACGCCGTTCTCGACCTCATCCGCTCCGACCCCGTCGTGCTGGTCCCGCAAACGCACCACTACTGCTTCGAAAAGGCGATGGACGTCCTGGGCCTTGGACGCCGCGCCCTCCTCTCGGTTCCCGTCGACGCCGACTTCCGCATGAAGCCCGACGCCCTCGACGACGCCCTGACTCATATCGAATCCCGTGGCCAGCACGCCCTCGCCGTCGTCGCCGTCATCGGCAGCACCGAAGAAGGCGCCGTCGATCCCGTCGATCAAATCTCCCTCCTCCGCCAATCCCGCGAAAAACACGGCAAACCCTCCTTCTGGCTCCACGCCGACGGCGCCTACGGCGGCTACCTCCGCACCGTTACCGTTCCCGACCGCCTCGGGCTGGGCGAGCCCCACTCGGAAGTCTCCATCGACGACAAGCAACACGAGATCGCGCTGCACCTCCCCGAGCACGGTGCCTGCAACGCCCTCGAACACCTCGCCGACTGCGACTCCGTCACCATCGACCCCCACAAACTCGGCTACATCCCCTACCCCTCTGGCGCCATCTGCTTCAAGAGCAACATCGTCAAGGCCATCGCCCGCCAATCCGCACCCTACATCGCCGAGCCCCCCTCCGATGTCGAATCCGAACGCCGAAACGATCAGGTGGGCCCCTACATCCTCGAAGGCTCCAAGCCCGGCGCCGCCGCCGCCGCGGTCTGGCTCAGCCACACCCTCATCCCGCTCAACTCCTCCGGTCACGGCCGCCTCATCCGCGACACCATCCGGAACGCCTGCGAACTCCACGCCCTCCTCGAACAACTCCCCTCACTCACACGTGGACCAAGCGTCCAGTGCGTTCCCCTGTGCCCGCCCGGGTCCAACATCGTCTGCTACGCCTTCCGCCCCACAACCCCCGGCTTCACCCTCTCCCAACTCAACGCCGCCAACCGTCGCATCTACAACCGCCTCACCCTCCGCGCGGGCCTCCCCATCTACGACCAACCGTTCTTCATCAGCCGAACCACGCTCCTCCCCTCGCAGTATTCACTCGACGCGGTCTCGCCCTTCCTGACACGCCTCGCCGTCGCACACGCCGACTTTCAACGCGAGGGCGTCTTCCTCCTCCGCTCCGTCCTTATGAACCCGTGGTATTCGCTCGCCAAGCGCAAGGGGCGCTACTACCTCAGCGAACTCGCCGTCGAGTTGTACCGCGTCGCGGCGGAGGAGTTCGCTGCTCCGCAATGAGACGCACGTTCAACACACCGTCGTCCTCAACCCCTCCCGATCCACCGCAAACTCGTAGAACCGCGCCAGCGCATTCGGCGGCCTTGCCTCCAGCCGCGCCCGCACCCGCCGCGCCGCCGCCGCGCTCGTCGCGATCATGAACACAAACCCGCCCCCGCCCGCCCCCGGCAGCATGTGCGCCGAGAGTTCATGCCGGATCGGGTCCAGCATCTTCTCAATCGCCGGCGTCGTCGCACCGGGATCCATCGCCTTCTTCAACCTCCAATACTCATTCATCGTCGCCACGAGATCGAACTTCCCCTGCGCCCTCTCGTGCAACACCGCCCGACTGGCCAACAGTCCCAGCCGCGATAGCGTCGCCATCGTTCCCGGATCGCGCTCCAAGTACCGCGTCACCACCTGCTTCAGAATGTCCTTCGCCAACCGCTGTATCCCCGTCGAATACAGCAGCAGCCGCCCACGCATCTCGGCACTCGAGAGCACATCCGTCATCCCCACCACGCTCGGTACCTGCCGCACGCCCATTCGCGTCGAGAGCAACTTCACCCCCGGAACGATCCCGCCCGCCTGATCCTGCCATCCCCCGCCCGTCGACATCATTTGCTCCACGAGGCTCGTCCGCTCGATCAACGCCCCGCGCGACAGCCTCGCCCCGACCAACCGCGCGAGTGACGACAACACCGCCGCGCCCATGATCGAACTCGTCCCCAACCCCGAGCCCTTCGGCACGCGCGATGACACCGTCAACTCCACCCCACCCACATGCTTCAGCCAACGCTCCAGCGTCCCTTGCCCTTCCGCCGGCACAAGCCCCGACATCGCCAGCGCCGCCTTCGGCAACGCCGCCCAATCACCCGGATCATCGAACGCCCACAACTCCTTCGCCTCTCGAAACACCACCGACTTGCCCAGGTCCACACTCGTCACGCGAATGCCGCGTTCCGCCACACGCTTGCACGCCGCCCGGATCGGGTGTTCCCCATCCAGCGTGATCGCCACGTTCACCACACGCCCGCCCATGTCCGAGCATATCGGCGGCGTATCGGTCCACCCGCCCGCCAAATCAATCCGAACCGGCGCGGTCGAACACACGACCTCCCCCACACGCACACCCGCCCTCGGCAATCGCCGCGAGATGCGTGCCTCCCGCGCCACCGACTCCCGCACATGCCGCCACACCGCCGATCGCAACGCGACAAGTCCGCCCGATCCCACCGGCGGCGGGCATCCCGTTGCTTCGCACATCCTCACCATCAGCATCGCGAGCCGCGCCCGCTCGCCCGCGCTCTTCTCTGCTCCATACGCCGACCACAGCGAACCCGCCGCCGATCGCGCCAGCCCATTCCGCTCCGACGGAGCGACTCGCTCAAGATCATCGACCACATCCCGTGCGGCCATGCTCCACGCCGATCTGGCCACGTCGCCAAGCCGTCCCAATCGCTCCTTCGTCCGACATTCCTCTTGGTGCCGCAGCAACCGCTCATGATTCACCGCGACCACCAACTCCGCCAAACTCATCCGCGTCGCCGCCCGCCACGCCCGCGAAGGTCGCCCTCCTTCCCTCGTCATCCACTCGACCATCCCCCACGCCGTTCGTGACCGTGTCACCGGCCAAAGCCGAGCGTTCCACGCGCTGCGCTCCTCCCCCGGCCCGAGCAGGGGAGGTGCCACGCGAGCCTTCGATCGCCAACGGGGGGACATCCCCGCTTGCGCCCCGACGCCCCACACTTCCATTTCACCAACCGATTCGGCAACCTCGGAAAGCCGCCGCCCGCACACCGTTCCCCCATGCTCGACCGCCGACTTGAAGTCATCCCGCACATCAAACGCCACCACCGCCCACTCCCGCTCCCCGATCGGCAGGCACGTCGCCCCCAACCCCCTCCGCATCACCCGCGGCGGCACAATCTCCCCCGTCCAGTTCGTCACCAGATTCTCCCCCATCAGGCGCACACGCCGCGAGAACGCACAATCTCTCGCACCCGCTCCGACGCGCTCGATGTACTCCCGCGTCGTCCCCAGGTGCTCAAAGGGGCACTCCCGCATCACATGCCCGCGCATCCCGCCGTCGTACAAACACCCGTGCAGCGCGACATACTCGCGCCGCTGCTCATCGTCCGACGCACCCACTTTCGCCGCATATTGCTCACGCCCACGCGTCGCCCATCCCATCAACAAATGCTCGTACACATCAAGCCCACGCCGCTCACCCGCCAACACCCCTCGCCACAACGCCCCCGCCCGCTCAGGTACGCTCGCCAGCCGCGCCGCCGCCCGCGTCGGCAGCACGACGATCCCACTATCCACGATCGCCTCGCCCCGCCAGTCCAGCGCCCCAGCCTTCCGCAGCGCGGCGTCATCGGGCTTCTGCACAAACTCCCGCACCTCGCCATCTGCATCCAGCACGTACACGCCGTGACGATGTGCAACTTGCCGTGAAGCCCGAAAGCCGACACCGACGATCTCACGCCCAGTCCAATCCGGGCACTCGTCCGCCGCTCCCAAGTAGACATCGCCCGCCGCGATCACCACACTCCGCGGCCACTCGGGTATCGCTCGTTCGAGACCATGCTGAAACTCCAGCATGTCCTCCAACACCAGATCAAACAACGCCAACTCGCGCCCACGTTCATCGCGCCGCCCCATCGGCACAAACACCTTCCCCTGCGCCGCATACGCCGGCAACCTTCGGCTATCTCCCCCCGAGTGCAGGATCAGCACGCTCACGCCGCGCAGCCCTCGCTTCCCCTCCACCTTCTCCACATGCCGCAGCGCCGAGATCGTCGCCGCGCCCGACCCCACGCGCTTCCCGCCCGGGTCCGGCAGCACATGCCACCGCCCCACGCGCGACATGTCTCGCGCCGCGAGTTGCGCCCGATACGCACACGCTTGCGCCTCATTCGCCGCCGTCAACACCAAATGATCCACCATCACATCCGCCATGAATCCTCCGCGCCCAAGCGTACGTGCACCTCGTCATCCAGTGGCACGGGATTCCAGCCCGTGCGACGTCCTGCCCTCCGCGAATTGCGTGTGCACACGCCCCCATTCTTCACTTCGCCTTGTTGCTCGATCCACCATGCCACGACGACGACCCGCACCCCTCACCATCACGCGCTCGTGACGTTCGGATCAATCCCGACCATGCCCTGAGCGCGGCTCCAAGGTGAGCACGTCCACGTGATCTCCAACACGTGATCCTCATGGGGATCTCGCCCAGGCCCGTTCAACGATCCCGCACAACGCCGCGCCATGCTGGTGTCGGTAACGCGCGGGAGATGCCGCCGTCAAGGCGGCGGAAGCGGTGCGGCTCGCGCCGCGCGATCAGGAACTCGCGCGTTTCGCAAGGAAGCGAATCACGCCGCGGGAGAATAAACTGCGGAGGGTGGAGATCGCCACCAAGGCCCACGCCCAGACGCGCCGGCGCAGGGCGCCAGGTGAGGCCGACCCAATCCACGCGAAAGAGGATCCCCGAAGAGTGGAACCGGCCGAGGATCGGGCGTCCCCCAGAACGAGCGCCGTGTTCGGGGGGAGCGATCAGGCCGTGAGCGCCTTCGGTCCAAGCGTCTGAATCGTCACGCGACCGAGCCCTCGCCTCGCGAGGTACGCGTTGACGCGGTCCAGCGTGACGTCGTCGATCTGCCTGGCGTTCTCTTCAAGCGTGCGGGGATGACCAAGGCGGCGCTGGTCGGCGGCAAGGGCGGCGGCGCGAGCGCCCGTGGACTCGCCGCTGAAGATGAGCGCGCTCTTCATGCCGACGACCGCGCGATTGAACTCGTCCTGGGTGATTTTCCCCTCGGGAGAGTTGATCCGCTCGAGTTCAGCGCGAAGAACCTTGAGGGATTCCTCGGCGCGTTCGGGGGTGGTGCCGACATAGGAGGTCACGGTGCCGAAGTCCCGCTCGCCTCGATACCCGGCGGAGACGGCGTAGCACAGGCCACGCTTCTCTCTCACTTCGGTGAAGAGGCGACCGGCCATTCCACCGGACAAGACCTGAACAACGATCTTCTCCAAAATGCTGTCGGGGTGCGGATCGGCGGGGGCATCGTGCACGAGAATGATCTGGACTTGATTCGTCTCGTCATCTTCGTGTCCGTACCCGCGCGGCGCGATGCCGGTGATCACGGGCTCGGTCGTCATCCCGTTCCATCCCTGGAGGAGGCGGTTGAGGGCGTCGGCAAGCGCGGCGGCATCGATCGCGCCGGCGGCCGCGAAGATGGACCGCCCGGGCTTCGCGCGGGCATGCCATTCCCGCAGCAGATCGTCGCGGGTCATCGCGCGAAGCCCCTCCTCCGTGCCCAATCCCGTGCGGTTCAGGGGCGACGGATAATGACGGGCGCGAGCGGCGAGCATCGCACGCTCCTGCGGGTCGTCCTGAAGCGAGGCGAGCGATTGCAGGCAAAGGTCGCGGCTGGGCTCGATGGCCTCCTCGTCCATCCGAGGGCGGCGCACCACGTCCACCATCAGGGGGAGCACCTCCAGCACACGATCACCAAGCATCGTGGAGGACACGCCCATCGTGAACGTGCCCGGGTTCGCGTGCCGCGAGGCGCCAAGACGGTCGACGGCGTCGGCGTGTTGTCGCGAGTTGAGTTCGCCCGCCCCACGCAGCAGCAGTTCGGCCCACATGGCGGAGAGGCCTTCGAGGTGGGGCGGTTCGGTCGCCGTGCCGGCGGGGATCAACCAGGAGATCGCGGCACTCCGCACATTGGGCATGCATTCGACGATGAGCGGCATGCCGCAGTCGAGCGTGGTGGACGTGAGCGTGGACATCGAGGTGCGTGCTCCGCGAGAGGATGAGATGATGATCGAGAGAAGTCTAGCGATGAGCGTGGACGCCGCGATGCGCCGCGCGATCGTGCGCGTCGATGGGGCACATAGGCCGCCTCGATGTCAAAAACAATTCGGTGGATAACCTGATTGTTGAAGATTTTGTCGGTTCGTTTCCGATAATGTGGATGTCATGATTGCGCTTTGCGGCGCGTGTCAGCGTGACGCGAGCCGAGAGAAGCGCGCCTGTGTCAGGAGATCGACCGATGGCAAAGAAAGCTGCGAAGAAGAAGGCCAAGAAGAAGGCCAGCAAGAAGAAGTAAGTCGTGCGAGCCCTGGCTCGCATGACCCGGCTGGCACGCTGAGCATCAGCGTACCGCCCGGGAGAACAGGCCCCCCCTCGATCGAGATTACTCTCTCGAAGGTGCGAAGGAGGGCCGATCCACGCTTCGCATGTGGTGCAGCGTGATGCAAGAACTTCCCATATGGGTAAGACACGGGGTCGGAGTCATCCGACCCCGTGTCTGTTTTGCTTTTGGAAGGGTAATGCGTTGGATCACCACATCCCGAGGGCACGCCGACGCGATGGGGGACGCAGGCGCGGGATCGTCGTGGAGATGGCGCGCTATGTTGAGGGTGCCATGCCTCCGAAGCGCCCCTTGGTGACCGACCCATCTCGCGAACTGCGCCGGTATTCGCTCGGCGTGATCGAGGTGGATGGCGACTTTCGACCGAGCCTCTACGTCCTTGACCCGACTCGGGGAAGCCCGGTGGTGTGCGTGTCGCATGACGTGCTGGAGGCCGAGGCGTGCACGTTGCATGTGCCGGAGGATCGGGAGGATGCGCTCCAACTGCTCGTCGAGCCGAAAGAACTGGACCCGCACACCGACGCGGCCTGTGATCGATACCTGATCTACCACGGCAAGGGCACGTCCACCCGCTGGGCACGCCTCGACATCCAGAGCGCGAAAATGCTGGGCGTGGTCTTCGGTGAATGCGCGGCGGGCAATGCGCTGGCCGACCACGAGCCCGCCTTGTGCAAGAGGCTGAACGCGGACAAAGCCCGCGTGCGGGCGGCGATCCTTCGACTGGCCGAGGTCATCGAGGAGGCTCCGACGGTCGTCGGCGTGGACCAAGATGGGCTCGACGTGCGGACGAAGCGGGGCATCGTGCGGCTGGAGTTCCCGCACACCGCGCCAAATGTGGAATCGGCGGAACGGATGATCGCGGAGTTGCTGGCATGAGCCCGTCCGCACCCCACGGCCCCAGCGCGACGGCGAGCGTCCCGACGAACACTCCTCGGCGCCTGCGCGAGGCGCACGCGCACCTCGCGGAATATGGACGATCGTTGGCGATGCCCAACTATTCGGCATGCACGTCGCGCTCGGCGTGCCTGGAGTCGTTGCGACAACACGGCGAGCGACGCGACGCGGGGTGGTTCCTGGCCCAAGCGCTCCGCGTGGAAGCCTGGGACGATGCACGCTATCCCACGCGTCGGGAGTTGGACGAGATCTTCGGAGATCGTCCGTGCGTGATCATGTCCTTCGACTACCACGCCGCGGTCGCGAACACGGCGGCGATGGCGTTGGCGGGCGTCACACCCCACTCTCCCGATCCCGCGGGGGGCGTGATCGTCCGGGATCGCACGGGCGAGGCGACGGGCTTGCTCTTGGAATCGGCGGCAAAGTGCGTGTGGCAGGCGGCCCCGGAGCCGACGCGCGAACAGCGGACAAGCGACGTGCGCCTCGCCCTTGGTGCGTTGAGCCAACTCGGGTATGTTGAGGTCCACGACTTGCTCTCGCCAGCATGGCTGGGACCGATCCTTGCCGAGTTGGCCGACGCGGGCGAACTCTCGCAGCGCGTCGTGTTGTACGTCCCGATGGAGGACCTGGAAGTCGCCCACGCGAGCGCGAAGGCCTGGACCCGCGATCGTGTTCGCCTGGGCGGGGGGAAACTCTTCGCCGACGGAACGCTCAACAGCACGACGGCGTGGATGCTCCACCCCTATCGCCACCCGATGGCGGGCATGGACTGCGGCAAGCCCCTGCAGACGGTCGAGACGATCGCGGCCGCGGCCTCCAGATGCCGCTCGCTCGGCGTCGAACTGGCGGTGCATGCAATTGGAGATGGGGCCGTCCGCGCGTGCCTGGATGCTTGGGAACGGGTGCACGGGCGTGCTCGCGGGCAGGTGCAGACGGCATGGTCCGCCGCGCGGACGGGAGGGTTGCGGATCGAGCACTGCGAGATCATCGACGAGCGAGACGTGGCGCGATTTGCGGCGTTGGGCGTGGTGGCGAGCGTACAGCCGTGCCATCTTTTGTACGACATCGAGGTGCTGCGTCGCCAACTCCCGAACCGCCTGCACCGCGTGATGCCGCTGCGGGAGTTGATCGCGTCGGGCATGGTCCCCGGGGAGACGCTGCTCTTCGGGTCGGACGTGCCGATCGTGCGTCCCGAGCCGGAAGATTCGATCCAGGCGGCGAGTCGGAGGCGACGAGTTGGGATGTCGGAAGGCGAGGCGATCGGGCCGGGGGAGGCGATCACGCAGGACGACGCGTGGCGGGCGTTCGGCATGCGGAACACATATTGACGCCAGGATGGAACGTTGCGTCGGGAGACGAAATTCCAGAAAGTGCGTGAGATTCCCTAGGGGAGCCTCGTTGTAGTCTATGAGACGTTTCCGGTCGGCCAAGCGCCGTGCGAGGCCGAGCCAAGCAATCACGTTGCAAATCTGGAGAACGACGATGACGACGAATCGCATGATCTCGGTGGTGGCGGTGTGCGCGTTGGTGAGCATGGCGGGAAAAGCGGCGGCACGCCCGGACACTCGCCCCGCGCCGTTTCCGGACAAGGCGCAGGCGGTGCTGGTGAGCGGCTCAATCGAGGCGCGATTCACGAATGACGTCAACAACATTGCGGGGGTGCTCACGTCAAACGCGAACCGCTGGCAGTACGGAGCCGCGAACGTGCAAACGCTGACATACGGGGGCGCCGGAGCGAGCAAGGCGAGCGTGGCGAATCTTCAGGCCGCGCTGACGACCGCGGCACAGCAGATGTGGACCAAGCCAGCCCGGGAACAGAACTTTGTCTACGTGCACAGCAGCCACGGTCTGGGTGGTGATGATGGATCGGGCGCGAGCAGGTTGGGCTCGCAGATGATGTTTGGAGAAGGCGCGGATGGCGGTGCGCGATCGAGCGTTGACTTTCGGAACATGATCCGCGACAACTTGCGATCGGGGCATACGGAGTTCAGCAGCAACGGGAGCAGCACGTCTTGCGTGCGGACGATGACCTTCATGCTGGAGCCCTGCTTCTCGGGTGGGCAAATCTATGAACTCACGCAGGTGCTGCCTTCGAAAGAGAATCGCCGGAAGTATTTCCCCGCATTGAGCGACGTGACGGTGATGACCGCCGGTCGATACGACGAGTGTACGTATGGGCTTCTGGATGAAAGCGGGAACCGATTCATGCGCGAGATGTACGGCTACGGCGGTGGTGCGACGCGGACCTCGGGGACTCTCGAAGGCATGGGGGCTCGCAGCGCATGGAGCGTGTACGAAACGGCGGCCCAGCGGAACATCGCGAATGACGGGACGGCCTGGACGCCCGATTACGGCTTTGGCACAGGGAACAACGCGGTGATGCACGTCGCGAGCACCGCATCGGACGGCCGAGCGAACCCGGAGCACAACTTGTACCGCCACGTGCAGTTCTATCCCGCGCTCACCTTTGGAGAAGGGGTTGATGGTCGCGTCAACGTGCGGGCCGGGAACACAACGCTGGACTTCCGCCTCAGCGAGCACAATCGCGCAGGGTCGGACGTGCCGATCTCGGGCCCGATCCCGATCATGATGACGCTCACCAACGCATCGGCGGGGTTCATCCAGGCGGACCGCGACCTTCGCCCGATCGCCTCGCTCGGGGCGCTCCCGTCCAATGACCTCCGATTCGTGGACTATTACACGTTCAACCTGACCAACAGCGGCGGGATCACCTTCAACGGGGCAAGCCTGATGCTCGAGATGGAGAGCGACGATGCGGCGGCGGCGGCCCTGCTGGGCGGGCTGCGGCTCTTCCGCCACGACCCCACGAACGGTTGGGTCAACACCAACGCCTCTTGGAATCCGTTCCAGAGCAAGTTCACCCTCGACGGGATCACCTCGCTGGGAACCTTCGCGGTTGTCGTCCCCGGGCCTGGAGCCGCGGTGCTCGCCGGACTTGGTAGCCTGCTCGCATGCCGTCGGCGGCGCGGGGCTTGATCTGGACATCATCTTGACCACACCCCTCTTGAGGGAGCCGCGGGGCGATCGCCCCGCGGCTTCGTTCGCGTTCCGCCCCTGGTGCGATTTCTGCATCGAACCGTCGAGGGAGAACTCTCCCTCGGTGCTCCCGTCACATTCCGACCGGACCCACCCCCACGTCGAACACTCCGCACCTGAGCGGCACGATGGACTGGACACGCTGTAAACTGCTGGTTCGTAACCGCTCTTCGCCCCACTCGTCGGATCGGGTGTGCGGCATCAGCGCTCCACTCCCATGTCGCTTCTCCTCAACGAGTCACACGAACTCGCCGATCGAGCCAACCGGCAAGATTCGTTCGGCAACGAAGTGATCGACGGCCAAATCGGAGCGGAGTTGATCCGCCCGTTCGTGCTGGTCTTGGACTACGCGTACGAGCGGGCCGCGTTCCTCCGGTCCGAGAGCGACGCGATGAAACAAGGTTGGTGCCGGGTGGGCGGGCGTGGCGTCGGCGACCTTGCTAGGCCGATTTGCGAATCACGCACCAGCACGTCCCCAGTCGAATATTGGGATGGTCGAGCACGTCCCGGGGCGGCTGGCCGACGTGCCAATACGCTCGGCTGAGCCCGCCGGCGTCGAGTTGCTCCACCTCGAAGCCGCAACGCTCCGCGCGGCGCGTCAGGAACTCGGCGGCATCTTCAAAGCCGAAAAACCACCGATGGCGATCGCTCGGCGGCTCCACGCTCAGTCCGTAGTGCTTCACTCGTCCGCCCTGCCCCGACAGCAAACTCGCCACCACGTCCTGCACCGCGTTGGGAAGCGACACGATCACGCGATCGCGCGACACGCGGCACAACTCGTCAAAGACCTCGTGGCATCGCGCCAGGTGCTCCAGCACATCACAACACACGACCGTCTCAAACGAATCATCGGCGAACGGCAACGGCGGACGGTCAAGGTCCACGATCCGATCGGCGTGCGGGTTCAGATCGATCCCAACATACTCCTCCGGGCATGTCAGCATCGCCTGAAGTTGCTTGCGATCGCAGCCCACGTCGAGGACGCGACGCCCCTCGGCGAAGAGCGGTGCGTACTTCTCCGCGATGTATCGGGTCTTGCTCGCACGATCGGTGTAGGTCGTCTCGGTGGAGTAGGGTCCGGGCTTGAGCCAGCGCGAGTGCGGTGACCCGTCTCGCCCGGGCTTGAGCGGTGCCGACGCCGAGTGGCGGCACCGAGCGTCCGAGGTCCCCGGGTCGCCCGGGGAACGGGCTGCGGTGGATAGTGAAACTGTTCCAGAATCGACAGACGCGGATCGAGGGGGCATAGGTACTCCAGGCGGAGCCCAGGGCCGTGGCCGGGGCTCCTTCGGGAGTCGAATCGGTCGGGTAAGGCTCCGCTCCGCAGGGATGGACCGCCCGAACGGGGGCGGGTTTTCTTCCTGGGTCTCGCGGCATATGCTTGTCCCCCAAGCCGGCGGCCCCACGGGCATGCCGAGCGGGCGACAAGGGGCGGTAGCTCAGTTGGTAGAGCGCATCGTTCGCAATGATGAGGTCGGGAGTTCGACTCTCCTCCGCTCCACTTGAAGGACAGAGCCTGATCGCACGGTCATTCGCCGATGCATCAGGCTTGTTCTTTGCACGGTCCGCGAGCCTGCCCGCTCGATTGCGGGTGTGCGATCACCGACGATCGGTCGGTTCGGGACACACGTTTCGGCTAGACTGCCCGCATGGACCGACGGACCTTTCTTTCGGGCGTGGCGGCTTGCGTGGGCACAATCGCCGCACGGAGCGTGCCAGGACGGGCTGCTCCATCGCCTCACTCCCCGTTCGAACGTGCAACGCGGTTGCGCTTCGGCGTCAACCTCTCGCACTGGCACTGGCTGCCGCAGCGCGGCGAGAAGTGGTTCCAGCGCGATGGCCTCATCTCCCTCGACGAACTCAAGCGCCTCGCCGGCGTTGGGGCGACGCACGTTCGGCTCCCCATCGAGCCCGCGGACTATTGGCACGGAGGGCATGATGGCTCGTTCCTGAAGGACGGCTACGAGGCAATCCGCGATGCGATCGACAAGGTGCTCGAAGCAGGGCTGTGCATCGTCGTCGATTGCCACCCGCAGAAGGCCGAGTGGATGACGGTTTCGCAAGAGGATGGCCACGCCAAGATGCTGGAGGCGTTCTGGACGCGGTTCGCGGAGTCCAGCAAGGGCAGCGCGCCCTCGCTCGATGCTGAGCGAGTCTTTTTGGAAGTTCTCAACGAACCACACGATTTCAAGGACGCGACAGTCTGGGCTGGCGCGCAGGCCCACCTCGTGACCATCCTCCGCGAGCGATTCCCAAACCACACGATCATCGCCACGGGCGACGAATGGGGCAGCATCGACGGCCTGCTCCGCCTCGAACCCGTCCGAGACAACAACATCATCTACTCTTTCCACTTCTACGACCCGCACAACTTCACGCACCAGGGCGCGACGTGGGGCTTTGAGCCGTGGCGGCACATGAAGGGCGTGCCGTGGCCCATGACGAGGGAGAACATCGAACCCATCGCGAGCACGATCGAGGACAAGGCGGCCCGCGACGCGCTGCGGTGGAGCGCGAAGGAGCCTTGGAACTCGCAGCGCGTCCGCGAGCGCATCAAACAGGCCGCCGATTGGGCCCGCACGCACAACGTGCCCGTCTACTGCGGCGAGTTCGGCGTCTACGCCAAGTTCGCGCCGCGATCGGCACGGCTGGCGTGGCTCCGCGACGTGACCGCCGCTCTCAACGAGTTCAAAATCGGGCGGGCCATGTGGGACTACATGGGCGGCTTCGCGCTCGCCGAGGGCGAGACGGGGAAGCGTGTGCTGGATCGGGAGGTGTGTGGGGCGATTGAGATGGGAAAGTAACCGAGTACGTGCCCTCGCCCGCGCCTTGGGCTCGTCACACCACGCTGCGCATGCCCCCCAGCGCCCCGCTCACCGCCGTGCGGTGCTGCTCATACCCCTTGCGGCCCATGAGCCCGAACGTGGCCTGCTTCCCAAGTTCCACGGCCGGCTGGTCATACGCGTCGACGTTCAGCAGCAGCCCGGCGTACGCCGTCGCGATCTGCCAGAGCGAGATGAACTGCCCGACGTGGTGCGCATCGACGCGCGGGAACGTGATCGTGTAGTTCGGCCTCTGGCTTTCGAGGAAGGCGTACTCGGTCGCCCGCTTCTCGGCGTTGAGAAGTTCAGCCATCGTCTTGCCTTCGAGGTACGTGAGCGCCTCCACGCCCAGTCCACTCGGGATCGTCACGTCCCGGTCAAACTTCTCGACCTCGACCATGCCCAGGACCTTGTCGTTCGGGCCTTCGCGATAGAGTTGGACTTGCGAGTGCTGATCGGTGGTGCCGAGGGCCTTGATCGGCGTGAAGCCCGCATAGATCATCTCGCCCTGGAGGTCCTTCTGCTTGCCCAGGCTCTCGGCCCACAACTGCCGATACCAGTCGGCAAGCAGGTAGAGCGCGTTGCAGTACGGCATCATCACGTGGTTGGGTTTCCCCAACGCCGTGCCTAGTTCCACGAGCAGGAACGCGAGCATCGCGGCGGGGTTCTCGCGCACGTTTTCGTGCGAGCATCGCTTGTCCATCTCGCCAGCGCCCGCGAGCAGCGCGTCGATGTTGATGCCGCACATCGCCGCCGAGAAGAGGCCCACGGGCGAGAGCACGCTGAAGCGCCCGCCCACGCCGTCGGGCACGGGCAGCGTGACAAACTTCTCGGCATCGCAGATCTTCCGCATCGTCCCCTTCGCCGGGTCGGTGATCGCGACGATGTTGCTCGCGTAGCCGGGGCCCAGGGCCTTCCTCAACATGTCGCGGATGATCATGAACTGCGCCGCCGTCTCGGCCGTCTCGCCCGATTTGGATATGACGTTGAACAGCGTCCGCGTCAACCCGCCGGGCGAGTACGCACAATAGTCGAGCGTGCTCGCGAAGTACACGGGGTCCACATTGTCGATGACGAATAGGCGGGGATGCTCTCGGCCCTTGCTCGCGTGCTCGCCCGCTCGCTCAACCCCTTGCATCAGGTTGTACGTCGCCGGGTTGAGCGCCGAGTGCAACGCGATGTTTCCCAACGCCGACCCACCAATGCCCAGCACCACGAGGTTGTCGAACTTGCCCCGGCAGGACTCCACGACGTTCTTGACGCCCGCGAGGTGCTCGCTCCTCATCGGATCAAAGGGCAACTCCCGCCACCGCTCCCACCCCTTGCCACGCGTCTGGGCGAGTTTGCGCGTGTGCACGCGGATGGCCTCGTCAGCCAGCCCGCCGGGGGCAAGCAGGGCTTCGTCCACGCCGTGCGAGCCGACCTTGTCCGAAAGGCAGTTCGTGTAGTCGAGTCTGAGCATGACAGAGAATAAGGCACGAACGCACCCCGGCACACCGCCACGCGGGCAAATCCAGCCTCATCGCTTCTTCCACCCATGGCGCCTCCGTGCCCTTCGCCCTTCGCCCTTCGCCCTTCGTGCCGTACGCTTCGGCATGATCCACCCCTGGCACGAAGTCACCCCCGGCGTCGAAGGGAAGCCCCTCCCCAAGCATTTCCGCGCCGTCATCGAAATCCCCAAGGGATCCTCCAACAAGTACGAACTCGATAAGAGCAGCGGCCTGCTCCGCCTCGACCGGGTCCTCTCCTCGGCCGTCTACTACCCCGCGAACTACGGCTTCATTCCACAGACCCTCGCCGAGGACGACGACCCGCTCGACGTGCTCGTCTATTGCGTCGAAGACATCCCCCCCATGTGCCTCTGCGAGGCACGGGCGGTCGGGCTGATGACGATGATCGACCACGGCGACCCCGACCACAAGATCATCGCCGTCCTCTCCGCCGACCCCATCTACAGCGAGTTCGAAAAGGCCAGCGACTTCCCCAAGCACATCTTCAAAATGCTCCGAAACTTCTTCGAAGACTACAAGACGCTCGAAGGAAAGGAAGTGGAAGTTGATGAAATTCTCCCCGTCGAGGCGGCCCACGCCGTGATTGAGGACTGCCTCACCCGATACGAACGTGCGCGGCGAATGGGTGACATGAAGGGGCTCAGGTGAGCGCCGTGCCCTCGCCCCCCGCGGGATAGCACTCCCCCAAGATGCGCTCCCAATCCGCCACGCAACTCACGCCGATCATCCGCTGGCGGACTTCCTCGCGCCGTGGATGGTGCTCCGAAAAGCGAATGCCGAACTTGCGGATCATCTTGCTGGCCGCTTCCTCGCCCTCGCGCATGCCCCGACAGACCTTGAGGAGCAACGCGTAGTGGTCTTGCAACACTCTCCGCTGCTCGTCGATCGTGGGCGGGGTTGAGGGTTGACCCGCGAGCAACTGGCGAGCCTGGCGAAAGATCCACGGATTCCCGATGCAGCCGCGAGCAACGCTGACGGCCTGCACGCCCGTATACGCGATCATGCGGAAGATGTCGCCCACACCCCACACGTCGCCCGAGCCGAAGATGATCTTGTCCGGGTGCGCGCGGACGAGGTCGCGGAGAAAATCCCATCGGCTCGGCCCGACGTACTTCTGCTCGACAGTCCGGGCGTGCACGGTGGTCCAGGCGTAGCCCATCTCGTACGCGGCGTTGAAGATCGTGTGGAAGTTCTCGACCATCTGCGGCGTGTCGTCGAAACTCCGCCGCAGTTTCACCGTGCAGACGATGTGCTTGGGCAGGGCTTCGCGCACGGCTTCAAGGATCTCGATCGCGCCGCGCGGCTCGGTGAGCCAGTGCCCGCCTCGCGCTTTCTTTTCGATCTTCTTCACCGGGCAGGCGAGATTGACGTCGATCACCTCGAAGGAAAGGGACGGTGGCACGCCTGCTCGTTCGCCCGAGGCGAGCACAGAAGTCGCGTCCGCCTCGTGACCTCGATGCCCGAAGGGTTCGAGACCCTCGCCTTCTTCGCTCGCCTCGCCACACTGGACCCATTCGATCTGCTCCCCGCCGGGCAATCGCAGCCGCTCGCGCGGCACGACATGCGGTGGCTCGCGAGTCCCGGACGTGCTGGTCTCGCCCCTTCGTCGCGGCGTTGCCTTGTCGCTCCCACCCTCTCCCCCCGGCCCCAGCGCCCCGTCGTACGCCATCCGCCGATACGCCCGTTCACTCCTCGCCCGCTGCTCCACCATCTTGAGCGCGGCGGCGGCCATCTCTCTGGGCTCGCTCCCCATGATCTGCCCGGCGAGCGGATGGTCTTCCATACCCCCGGGAATGTTGTCGTGCAGTTCGCCCAGGTCGGCCTTGACGAAGCCGCGTCCGCCCGCGAGCAGCGTTCGGTCGAGGAGCGCCTCGGTAACGCAGAACGGGCAGCCGTGCCGACGCGCGATGAGCCGCATCGCCGCGTCGGAGTAGCCCGCGAGCCCGGCTTGGAAGAAGGGGGCGTCAAAGCCCGGGACAAGGGCGGGAATGCGAGGGTCGATGGGGCCTTCCGCGCGTGCGCCCAGTTCCTCCGCGATGCGACGCGGGTCGAGGATTTCCGCCCCCGGAGCGATGGCAGGCCCGGGCGGCGTGGCGTTGTTGTCTTTGCAACTCATGCGTGCCTCGGCTTGCGAACATGCCCCGGGCGGCAGATGATATCAGCACTATGACGCCGCCCGACCGACCGCGACTCGTGACCCGTGACTCGCGACTCGCCTGCCCCTCCCGGAGCGAGCGGGCCAGATGGCTGCCGTGCCTGCTCCTCGTCTCGTTCGCGTTCCACGTTTCGCTCTTGGCTCTGGCTTCGTGCTCCTCCGGCCCCCTGCCCATCACCCAGGGCCGAGCCTTCCCGCACGAACTCCGCCAGACCGAAGTCCTCGACATCCAGGTCTTCCGCCATGAAACTCGCATCGAGTTCACGAACACGACCGCCCGCTCGATTCCCGCCGGTACGATGTGGCTGAATCGCCGATTCAGCCGCGCGATGCCGGCCATCGCGGTCGGCCAGTCCTTCGAACTGGCTCTCGACGAGTTCCAGGACGAGTTCGGCGAGGCGTTCCGCGCCGGCGGTTTCTTTGCGACGCGCGAGCCGGAAACGCTGGTGCAGGCGCAGATCGAAACGACGGACGCCCTCGGAAAGCCCACGCTGCTGGGGTTGATCGTGATCGGACAATAGCGGAGCCGATTCCCTTGCGGGCGTTCGCGCGACCTAATCTCACGCACGTTCGACCCAGGAGAATGCCATGCCCACCGTCTCCGCATATGCCGCACAATCCGCCACCAGCCCACTCGCGCCCTTCAAGATCGAGCGGCGAACGCCCGGCGCGCTCGATGTGCAGATCGACATCATGTACTGCGGGGTGTGCCACTCCGACCTGCACTTCGCCCGCAACGAATGGGGATTCAGCGCGTACCCGTTGGTGCCGGGGCATGAAATCCTTGGACGCGTCTCCCGCGTGGGGAGCGGCGTCACGAAGTTCAAGGTGGGCGACCTGGCGGCCGTGGGATGCATGGTGGATTCCTGCCGAACGTGCTCCTGCTGCAAGCAGGGGCTGGAGCAGTTCTGCACAACCCCGAACGGTTGCATCTTCACCTACAACGGCCCGGACAAGCACGGCACGGCGCCGTTCACCTATGGCGGGTATTCCAAGCAGATCGTGGTTGACGAGGCGTTCACGCTGAAAGTGCCGACAAACCTCGACCCGGCGCGCGCCGCCCCACTCCTCTGCGCGGGCATCACCACCTATTCGCCGCTGCGCAAGTGGGGCGCGACCAAGGGAAAGAAGGTCGGCATCGTGGGGCTCGGGGGCCTCGGGCACATGGGCGTCAAGTTCTCGCACGCCTTTGGCGCCCACACCGTCCTGTTCACAACCTCCGAGAGCAAAGTGCCCGACGGCAAGAAACTCGGCGCGGACGACGTCATCATCTCCAAGAACACCGACGCGATGGGCAAGCACGCTGGGAGTTTCGACCTCATCGTCGATACCGTCTCGGCCGACCACGATCTCAATGCCTACCTCTCCCTGCTCAAGGTGGATGGCAGCCTCGTCCTCGTGGGCGTCCCGCCCAAACCGCAGCCCGTGGCGGCGTTCAGCCTCATCATGCCCCGTCGAAACCTCGCCGGCTCGCTGATCGGCGGGATCGCCGAAACGCAGGAAATGCTCGATTTCTGCGGCAAAAACAACGTCGCCTGCGATATCGAACTCATCCCCATGAGCAAGATCAACGACGCCTACGAGCGCATGCTCAAGAGCGACGTGAAGTATCGATTCGTCATCGACATGTCGACGCTCGCCTAACCCCTGCTCCATGGCCTTCCCGAGCGGTCGCCGAATCCGCCGCCGCTCTCCAAGCGCACCAGGAAGATCAGCCGTTCGTCGATCGTCACGCCCCCGTCGGGGACGCCCAGCCCCGAGCCGTCGTCCATGTCGGCCGGGCAAGCGCCGGAACACGCGCACGTGGGTGGAGGTTTGGGCAAGAGCGTCGCCAATATCCCCCACGATGCCAGGTCTTCGTTGCCCGTGGTCGTGTCCGAACCATCGACGTTGGCATGGAAGACAACCTCGATCAACTCGCTCGCGCGCCTGCCGGAGTCTTGAGCCTGCCCGCGACCCTTGGAAGAGTTCCACCGCCGCTCACCGCCGCCATCCCCTCACCAAGGACCTGATGACCCGTCATGCCGCGCGAACGCCGTATTCCCGTTCCCCTTCCCCCAGGGCACCGAGGTCGGGAACGCCGCACTTTGGAACAATGAAGAGTTGATCGCATCACTCAAACCACGCGCGCACGCGGGGCCCTACGCCCATCGAATCTTGCTGGGAACCTCGCGCGGACACCACCCCTCTCCGCCGCCCCGCCGCGAACAGGCTCCTATACTTGATCCGCCGGTACTGGGTGGTCCGGCCCGTCGTGCCCTCGCGTTCGCGGGGGGCGGATACACAGCCATGCGTTGCCCCTCAGGGGCCGTTGCTGGGACTCTCTCCAGCGACGATGCTCGCCTCGCCTCCACGCCACCCAGGGAGTGTCGCGACGAGTTGGCAGGGCGCCCCGGCGCCCCGCTCGAAGGATCCCCATGATCGATGAATCGTTGCTCGCGTCTCTTGGTCTCGCCGATGCCGAGGCCGATGCCATGCTCGCCCAAGCCTACGGCAAGTCCAAGGCCCAAGGGGACGAGTACATGGACGGCCTGCTCACCGAGCAGATCGCCGACCTCACCCCAGGCAAACTCATCAAAGGCAAGGTCATCGGGTTCGCCGGTGACGACGTCGTCGTCGAGGTCGGCCTCAAGAGCGAAGGCCTCATCCCCAAGGAAGAGTTCGACAACCTCGCCGACCTCAAGCCCGGCGATGAGATCGAGGTCCTCCTCGAAGAACTCGAAGGTGATGGCGGGCAGATCGTCCTCAGCAAGCGCAAGGCCGACCGCATGATGGCCTGGCAGCGCATCGTCGATACCCAGAAGGAAGGCGACGTCGTCGAGGGCATGGTCACCCGCAAGATCA
The DNA here is from genome assembly GCA_964543905.1 of uncultured Phycisphaeraceae bacterium. GTDB lineage: Bacteria > Planctomycetota > Phycisphaerae > Phycisphaerales > UBA1924. The sequence continues at coordinate 11,224 of CAZIZO010000013.1, read as the reverse complement.
AGGGCGGCCTCCTCATGGACATCGGTGTCCCCGTCTTCCTCCCCGCCTCCCAGGTCGACATCCGCCGACCCGGCGACATCGGTGAGTTCATCGGCAAACGCGTCCGCGCCGAGATCCTCAAGATCGACCTCGAGCGCCGCAACATCGTCGTCTCCCGCCGCAAACTCATCGAGACCGAGCGCGATTCCGCCAAAAAACGCCTCCTCGAAACCCTCAAAGAAGGCGACATCGTCACCGGCGAGGTCAAGAACATCGCCGACTTCGGCGCCTTCGTCGACCTCGGCGGCATCGACGGCCTCCTCCACATCACCGACATGTCCTGGGGCCGGATCAACCACCCCAGCGAAATGCTCAAACTCGGGCAGAAGGTCGAAGTCAAAGTCCTCAACATCGACCGCGAAAAGGAAAAGATCGCCCTCGGCATCAAGCAGCGAGAGGCCTCCCCTTGGGAAGAAATCGAGAAGAAGTACCCCGTCCAGTCCCGCGTCCGCGGCACGGTCGTCAACATCATGTCCTACGGCGCCTTCGTTCGCCTCGAAGACGGCATCGAGGGCCTCGTCCACATCTCCGAAATGTCCTGGACGCGCCGCGTCAACCACCCCTCCGAGATGGTCCAGCCCAACCAAGAGGTCGACGTCGTCGTCCTCGAAATCAACAAGGACAAGCAGGAAATCTCCCTCGGCATGAAGCAGACCGAGGTCAATCCCTGGGAACTCGTCAGCGAGAAGTATCCCCCGGGCACCATCATCGAGGGCAAGGTCCGAAACCTCGCCAACTACGGCGCCTTCGTCGAGATCGAGCCCGGCATCGACGGGCTCCTCCACATCTCCGACATGTCCTGGACCAAAAAGGTCACCCACCCCAACGAACTCATCAAGAAGGGCGACAGCGTCAAGTGCGTCGTCCTCGAGGTCGACCGCGACAAGCAGCGCGTCAGCCTCGGCGTCAAGCAACTCACCGAAGACCCGTGGGTCAGCGCCATCCCCGATAACTACAAGCCCGGCATGGTCGTCCGCGGCAAGGTCACCAAGATCACCAACTTCGGTGTCTTCGTCGAACTCGAAAACGACCTCGAAGGCCTCCTCCACATCTCCGAACTCGCCGACCACAAGGTCGAGAACCCGCAGGACGTCGTCAAGGCCGGCGACGAAGTGGACGTCAAGATCCTCCGCGTCGACAAGGCCGACCGTAAGATCGGGCTCTCCCTCAAACGCGCCCAGTGGGGCGACACGAGCGGTGCCCCGGGCGGCGGCGTCGAGGACGGTGCCGGTTCCGGCGGCGGCAAAAAACGCGACCTGCCCACCCGCGGTGGCATGGACGAGCACGACGCCATGGGTTCCGACAAGATTCGCTTCCAGTAACCCTCGATCTCGGTCGGTGACCCCTGTCGCCGCCCGCCATCGAAATCACTTGCCCCACCCTGGCCCCACGCTCCGCGTGGGGCTTTTCTTTGCGCGCCGCTTTCCAACCCCACCCCATGAGGCGTTATTCACGGGAATCACCCCTTGCGTCCCTCCTCGGCGCGCGGTACAACGTTGCCTACGGCTCGGGGTGTCCCGATCGTGCGTCCGCCCTCGCGATGGGCGATTGCTTCTCTCGGGAGTCTGCTCATGAACAAGATCATGAACGTCGGCAGGGGATTGATGATCGTCGCGTCCGCCGCCGCCATCGTGGTCGGTGTGACGGCCACCGTCGCCCACGCCGCCCCGCGCTGCATCTGCCCCATGATCTACGCCCCGGTCCAATGCGACAACGGACGAACCTACTCCAACCAGTGCTTCGCGAACTGCGCCCGCGCCACGGGCTGCGTCCCGATCGGCGGCCCATACCCCTACTGATCGCCTCGACCTGCCTCCTCCACGTTCCGTCTCGCGTCAATCCACGTCGTCGTCACCAAGCCTCACCCTCGCGGTGGGGCTTGTTTGCTTGGACATCTCTCGTCCCATCCCCCACCCTGGACCCGCAACTTCCCTTGAGCCTCAGTCCACGTGCTCATGCGTGCTTCGCCTCCATTCGTCGCTCTCCATGTCGGACCCGCACCACGGCTCGTCAGGGTTCCGCTTGGGGAGTAAGCCACTGCTGAAAGGGGAATGATCGTGTCCACCGCTCGCTTGTTTGCTCGCATGCTCCGTCTGGGGCTCGTCGCCATTGTTTCCTGCGTCGCCGCCACCAGCGCCCAGCCGCCCGTCCCCACCTGGGAACGCGGGCCGCAGGTCGCCTTCCCACCCATCGCCCAGCGCGGAACCGACGGCGTCGTCTTCACCTCCACCTCGTGGGACCCCGACGGAGCCTCCGGCTACCAAAAACCCAAACTCGTCATCGGCGGTAGTTTCTCCCGCGCCGGCGCCGCCTCCGTCGCCAATGTCGCCCTCTGGGACGGCAGCAACTGGAAGCCGCTCGGATTGGGCTTCAACAGCGCCGTCCAAACCCTTCTCGTCTTCAACGGCGAACTCTACGCGGGGGGCAACTTCACCGCCTCGGGCTCCACCGCGTGCCTGCGCATCGCCAAGTTCAACACCTCGACGGGCCTCTGGGGCCCCGTCGCCGGTGGATTCAACGACATCGTGCTCGCGCTCGCGGAGCAGAATGGCTTCCTCGTCGCCGCCGGTGCGTTCACCGCCAATGCCTCTGGCTCCGTGCCCATGAGCCGCATCGGGAGACTCAACGCCGGGGCCTGGCAAGCCATGCCCGGCGGTGGCGTCAACGGCACCATCCTCGCCATGAAAAGCCTCGGCACCAAACTCTACGTCGGCGGCGTCTTCTCCACCGCCGGCACCACCGGGCTCCCCGTCCGTAACCTCGCCTCCTGGAGTTCCTCCTTCAGTTGGGAAGACGTCAACGGCGGCACCGACGGCGCCGTCCTCGCCCTGGGCGAATCCAGCAGCCGACTCCTCGTCGGTGGAAACTTCACCCGCGTCCGCAACAACACCATCTCCTCCCCAAAGTTCGCCATCCTCGTCACCGGATCTCCCGGCATCTGGATCTCCGCCCTCAACTTCCCCGGCGGCAACGTTCACGCCATCCTCGGTGAAGTCGTCTCACCTACCGACATCTACGTCGGCACCGAGATCGCCCCCAATCGCAGCATCCTCTATCGCTTCAACGGCACATCCTGGACCCTCGTCCAGAACGCCGTCGGTGGACAGATCGACACCATCTTCACCCTCTCCCGCCACGAGGATCAGGTCTGGGTCGGCGGCGATTTCAACCTCTTCCAGGGCAGCCTCACCCTCAACAACATCGCCCGAGTCAACGAGTTTGCGCCCTCCCTCATCGACCCCATCGCCCCGCGGTGGAATGGGCCCATCCACACCTTCACGCCCTTCGGAGGAAACCTCATCGCCGGCGGTGATTTCGAGCAATCCCTCGAAGACTACACCAGCGTCGCCAACGTCGTGGGCTTCGCACATGCCGATCTCTTCGCTTCCTACGGCACCGTCCGCGGGCCCGTGTACGCCCTCCGCGGCGTCAGCGGGCTCGCCACCCTCGGCTCGCTCTACACCGGCGGAACCTTCGATCAGGCCGGCTTTTTCTCCGGAATGAACAACGTCGCCACCTACTCGGGCCTCCTCGGCCCAGGTGGGCCCAACGACAACTGGGACCCCGTCGCCTCGGGCTTTTCGAGCACCGTCGGCACGCCCGTCGTCCGAGCCTTCGCCACCTTCGGAGGCACCATCAACAGCCCCACCGTCTACGCCGCAGGCTCCTTCACCCACTCGGCCTCTACCGCCGTCCGAAACATCGCCCGACGCTCAGGCGGCGTGTGGGTCGCCCTCGGCGCAGGGGTCGCGAGTGCCTCAGGCCCCGAAGCCGTCAACGCCCTCGCCTCCTTTGGTGGCCGCCTCTACGCCACGGGCTTCTTCGACACCGCCGACGGGCTCGTCGCCAACAGTTTCGCCTCGTACAACGGCACCTCCTGGTCCACCCATGCCACGGGCCTCCGTCTCGCCGCCGCCAAGGGTACGGGCAACGCCCTCGCCGTCTTCGGTGGGTCCCTCATCGTCGCCGGACGATTCGATTCCGCCGGCGGCCTCGCCGTCAACAACGTCGCCGCCTGGAACGGCACCTCCTGGTCCAACTTCAGCACCGGGCTCACCAACCCCAACGAAGTCGCCTCCGCCCTCGCCGTCTACAACAGCGAACTCTACCTCGCCACCAACGAAACCGTCGCCTTCAACTCCATCGTCGGTCGCATCTACCGATGGACCGGCTCCGCCTGGTCGCAAGTCGCCGGAACGACCGATCACTCGATCCTTGCCCTCGCCGCCTTCCGGAACAAACTCCACGTCGGCGGCGCCTTCAAACGCGCCAACGCCATCGAGTCCCATCGCTGGGCCATCATCAACCGCTTCTGCCTCGCCGACGTTGACGACGGCTCCGGGTTCGGCGTCGCCGACGGCGGCGTCACCATCGACGACCTCCTCTACTACCTCACCCAGTTCGAGGCCGGGAGCCTGACCGCCGACGTCGACAACGGCTTCGGCAGCGGCGTCGCCGACGGCGGCGTCACCATCGACGACCTCCTCTATTACCTCGTCCGCTTCGAACAGGGCTGCTAGTCCAACGCCCGCCCGCGCACAAACCCCCGGAAGGCGTTCCCCTTGCCTTCTCCGGGGGTTTGTCCTTGCGCCAATCCCGATGACTTTCTCCTCGACCCGCTCAACTCGGCCCTCTCGATCGGACCCGAACTCCATCGCGAACACCCCCTACACCACCGGCGCCGGCTCGCTCGCCCGACGTCGAACCTCGCGACGACGAAGCACCACAGCCGCGGTGACCAGTCCAACGAGCAGCAACCACCACACCAACCCGCCCACGATGAGCCGCACGAGGAACGCCACCGTCCCGATCAGCGTCTCCACGCCTCGCTTCCACGAGTCCCCCACCGCCTTCGCAACGAACTCACCCAGAGCCCCTTGCGTGACCGCGGGTGGTGCATCCTCGGCCCGGACCAGCACGAGCACCGTCGCCAGCGCCGTCAGCCGACCCAACTTCTCTCGCTGACCCACAAGTTGTTCGATGCGCTCGCGGACACGATCGATCTCGCCCCGAAGTTCCAGCACATCCTTCAACGTCGCGTCGCTCTGCTTCTTCAGCAGTTCGAGCAACTCCCCCTCCACCCGCTGCTCGTTCCGGATCCGGGCCTCCAGGTCCACCACCTTGTCCGTCACGTCCTCGCCCCCGGCGCTCTCACTCGTCACCATCCCCAGCCCTCGCAACTCGTTCAACACCAGTGACATCCGTGCCGCCGACACCCGCAGCGTCAGTTGCCCTATCGAACTCGCCCCAGCCCCCGACAGCGTCGAAGCCTCCACATACTCACCCTCCCCCTCCGAAACCAAGAGCCCCACCTTCGCAAAAGTCCCCCGCACCTCCGGACTCTTCAACTCGATCGTCGCCTTGCGAATCACGTGGCGAGCCGCGACACTCCACGCACGCGGTGATCGGCCCTCTTGCCCCACCGCCGTACCGGCGCCCCCACCCACCACGCCCTTCCCGTCGTCCGTCGCGCCCCATCCACCGTTCCGCTCGCGAACCGGCGCAACTCGCTCCGAGCCGCGGATTCGAAGGCAAGGCCCACCGTCAGCACACGCGAGGCCACCCCCACCCGCCCGTCCTCCCGCTCGGCCTCGCACGAAGGTCACCGAACACGATCGCGGCCACCCGTCCGGGTTCTGCCGAAAGAAATGGCTCCAACTAAAGCGAGAGTAGCCAAGACCCCTGGCGAAGGGACCACCTCGAGCATGGCGGGTACGAGCGTGGTCTGTGGGAAGTTTGGTTCCACGAAGGGCGAGATTGGAATCACGCGATGCACGAGGAGCGAGCCTCGCCCCTCATACTGGGGTATGGGGCCAAAGATGCTCGAGAACTCACGAGTTCCTCGTGAGCCATCAAGACGAAGCGTGAAATCCAACACGTTGATAGGATTCATCCCGTTGCCGAACCAATAACTCTGGCTCGGACGGCACCACAGAGGACCCGCTCCAGGTGCCAAGGTATCTTGGGGATCATCGAACTTGATAAGATTACCCATCCGCATCGCCTGGAGCGGGTACCAGTTCTGCGAGAACATATCTCCAAAGCCCGTACGCGTAACAACGTCCGCGCCGCCAACACCCGCTAGCCCGTGAATGACTCCGTCAAATCGGACGGTGCCGAGCACTGCACCGGCATCAGGGCTCCATGCGACTCGCACACGGCCTTGCACTTCACGCTGATGAGCCGAAACCGTTGTAAGGCCGGAGTTCCAAGTCGTCCCCCCATCGACCGAGAGTTCCCAGGTGAAGGTCGCCGTGCCGACCTGAGCGCAGCACGCACAGACCATGCCTAGCAAGACCATAATAGATGCGATATTCTGCACATTTCGTTGGAGTACATGACTCTGACTATCGAGATGCATCCCATCTCCTTTCGCTACGGGCAACTCGGTTGGACGGCCTTCTTCAAATCCAGTACTCCCCCGGTCACGCACTTTCCTTGTAGGGTCGTGACTGGACGAACCGAGCACAATAGTTGTTGCTTGACCTGTGCCGCGGTCCACGTGGGATGCTGCGTCCATATCAGCGCTGCCGCGCCGGATACTTGTGGTGCGGCAAAGGACGTACCATCCCAGTACCGCCAGTAACAATCATTCTGATTGTGGATCGGGCTTAAGCCAACGATATTGACGCCGGGTGCTCCCAGATGAACGACCGTCGGACCCCAGTTGGAAAAAGCAGCCAGACCATCGGTCTGCGTTGTCGCCGCAACGTTGATATGGTTCGAGAGATTGAACAATGGCGGCCAGAAGCCCTGTCCAGGGAGTTCGATGTTCCGACCGACGTTTCCGGCCGAGACGACGATCAGCATGCCATTGTTGTTTGCCGCCTGGAAGATGCTGAACAACGATTGTGAAAACGCGTCCGGTCCACCGAAACTGCAGTTGACTATCTTTGCCCCCATCTTCCACGCGTGGTCAAACGCCTTGGCCCAACCTGTCTCGGTCGAGCACCGGCAGTTGTTGATCGCTCGAATGGGCATGACCCGCGCCGTCCACGCAACGCCCGCGAGGTACTGACCGTTGTTGCCTTTCGCGCCGATTGTGGATGCCACGGCGGTGCCGTGCCCGCCCGGATCGGTTGACGACATTGATCGCGGGCTCGGTCCCTGAACGTCATAAGGGAGTGTGGCAATGGCACCCCACCAGACCTGTTGATTGTTGCAGAAGAGCTCGGTTCCACAGGCATACGGGTCCAAACAAAGATCGGAACTTGGAGGCATGTAGTCCACCGCGATCCCGTGAATATCATCGACCCAACCATTCCCATCGTTGTCGATCCCATCGCCAGGAATCTCGCCGGGATTCGTCCAGATATTGGAAGCGAGATCAGCGTGCAGGTAGTTCACACCAGTGTCGATGACGGCAACAATGACTCCGCTGCCGTTGGTCGTAGTGGCCCAAGCAGATAGTGCGTGGATGTCAGCGCCGATCGTGCCGGTTACTCCATTGACGGTCTGACCCGTGTTGTCCGACCACCACTCTTCGCCATACCAAGGATCATTTGGTTGTGACTGAAGGGTCCATCCAACACGATCCCTCTCGACTCGCCGCACCCCTGAAAAGGCCGAGAGGACTTCTTGGGCACGCGCAATCTCCGCGGGCTCGACTTCCCAAACCGCAAGTCCGGGCACAAGATCAAACCAGTAGACCGCACGGGCTCCGCTCATTCGAGACATGACCTCGACGATGGGATCGTCGGGTCGAAACTCGGGATCAAGGTGCACGAAGAGGGTGTTGTCCGAGTAGGGATCACGAACATGTTGAGCACGCGCAGGTGAAACCACCAACAACGAGAGAGAGAGACCGCAGGTGAGAGATCTTGCCATGTCTTCGCTCCTGAGCGAAAACCCGATGGTGATGACATCTCAATGCAATATGCGCCATGTTCTCGGATTCTGCAACATGTTTCTTCAAGTTTGTTTTCTTAGTGCACCTTTCAGAATGACGCTTTAAGGTCGCGATGGTGGTCTTGCCCCCGAAACCTGGTCCAGCATGAGTGAGAGTTTCGAAGATGATTCCGGCCTCTGTTCGGGAGGCAGAAGTTGAAGCGAAAGCGGTTCAGTGTGGAGCAGATCGCGTTTGCGATCACGCAAACGGAGAGCGCGACACCGGTGGCGGCGATCTGCCGGGAGATGGGGGGGGTCGGAGCCGACCTTCTAGCGGTGGAAGAAGAAGCACTCGGGTATTGTGCTGCTGACGCGTGAAGGGTGGGCCGTGAACGCGAAGAATGTGTACCGGCTCTATTGGGAGGAGGGGCTGTCGATGCGGGCAAAGCGTCCGCGTCGGCACATGGAAGTCGGGCAGTCGATAGGGAGTGCGGCGGTGATCGGCGTATTGGAACGGCTCGGACGGATACGAAGGAGGCCGCGGACGATCTAGCAGGATGTTGAAAAACGTTTGAGCGGTCCCATGCCGAGGCATTCCAGACGAACTTCTGGCCCTCAGACCCGGGTCCGAACGCCAGAAGATCACCCGGGAAGCGCCCTCTGCGGCGTTTTTCAACAGCCTGTTAGACCGGCCCAAACCCGCCTTGGTTCACGCCTACTCCCTTTTTCTTTTCCACCGTTCGATCAGGCCCGTCCGCCCACGATGCCTCATGATCCGTCGGCCTGCATCGCCTCGCTCCACACTCCAGACGAGCCGAAAACACCGCGTGACGACATCAGCCCATCCTTCACCCCCGCCAGACTCAACAACATCTGCCGCCGGACCCACTCCACACGGCTCAGGCGATGCATCAGAACGTCTCGCGGCCAGGACAGGAATGTGGCGTTCGACTGAAACCACGGCGTCAGCCAACGCGACGCTCGCGAGTAGTACCGGACGTGCCCTACTCGTCGTGCGTCGTACGCACGCAACGCCGCCGTGATCGAAGACTCCACCGCCAAGCAATCGGCGAGTTCCGCCGCATCCACCAACGCGAGATTGGCACCCTGTCCGAGTTGCGGGCTCATCGCGTGCGCCGCATCCCCCAGAAACACGACCGGCAACTCTCGATGAAAGCACGGCGTCATCGACGAGTCGTAGTACGCCGCGAACGTGCATTCATCGAATGAGCGAATCTGCGACACAAGCCCCTCGGCCTGCGGTGCGAGCCCGATCGCTTCACGCTTCCACGCCGCAAGCCCCGCGCTCCGCACGCTCTCGTGCGCATCATGCGGCAGGCTCCAGAACACGCTCACCGTAGCCGAACGCCCCTCGCTCGCACGTCCCGACGGCAGGAACCCGATCATCCGACGCGTGCCGTCGTACACCTGCGAGAGCGTGCCATCAAACGTCGCGTCTCGCCGCTCCGCCACGAACCACAACGCCGCCCACGGATATCGACTCACGCGATGCCACGGCACGAGGTGGCGCAGACTTGAACGCGCGCCATCCGCCACCACCACGAGATCAAAGGGGCCATGCGAACGCCAAGATGCGTCGATCAGGATTACGCCACCGCCGCTCCGCGTCACCTTCTCGACTTCGCAATCGACCCGTATCTCCGCGCCCGCGTGCATCGCGCCGCCCAGCAGCGCGCCGAAGAGCGCACCGCGACACAATCCGAGACCAAAGTGCCTTGGCGCGAGTTCGGCATACGCCAGGTCGAGAACTCGACGACCCGTTCGCGTCCGCCCGTCCAACCGATCGATGCGCGAACCGAGCGAAAGCAACCTTGGCAGCAACCCCAGGCGATCAAGCACCGAGAGGCCCGTGGGCTGCACGAGCAATCCGGCCCCGACCGGATGCACCACGGGCGCTCGCTCCAAGACCGTCACCCCGTGCCCCGCACGCGCGAGCAGGATCGCCACCGCAGGCCCGGCGATCCCACACCCCACGACGCCGACACGGAGTGGACGCACGCCCACGAGGGTATCGAGCCGATCGCGCAAAGGCCGGGATCGCTCGATGGGCTGTCGTTTGTCGGGGTCGCAGGGCCGCGAGGTGGACGAGGGACAAAATAAAAAAAGGCTCCCTGAGGTTTACCTCGAGGGAGCCCAAAGTCGGCGATGACCTACTTTCCCGCAATGCAGTATCATCGGCGGCATCAGCTTAACTGCTGTGTTCGGGATGGGAACAGGTGTTTCCTAATGCCTTTGGTCACCGACAAATGACCGGAACGCTTTTCAGCGCTCCGGTCAAGAGACCGGAATCGATCGATCGTGATCCGCGGCACGCCCCACGTTCGTGGCACGTGCCGGGATAAGCCTTGCGATACGCCGAGCCGCCCGATGGGCAATACTCGGAATATCGGTAGAAGATTGCTGCAGAAGTTTTGGCCATACAGCGCTGGTCGGGACGGGAACGTCCTCGACAGCTGGTTGGTATGACCGTTCGACCGTTAGTACCGCTCCACTAAGGGCCTTTCAGCCCGTGCATGTGCGGCCTATCAACCTGGTGGTCTTCCAGGGGTCTCTCGTCTTGCGACAAGCATGTCTAGTCTCGTGGGGGGCTTCACGCTTAGATGCTTTCAGCGTTTATCCCTGCCGAACGTAGCTACCCAGCGGTGCAACGAGCGTTGCAACTGGATCACCAGGGGTTCGTCCAACTCAATCCTCTCGTACTAAAGTTGAAGCCACTCAAACATGCGACGCCCACAACAGATAGGGACCGACCTGGCTCACGCCGGTCTGAACCCAGCTCGCGTACCACTTTAATCGGCGAACAGCCGAACCCTTGGGACCGCCTTCAGCCCCAGGATGTGATGAGCCGACATCGAGGTGCCAAACCGCTCCGCCGCTATGGACGCTCGGGAGCGATCAGCCTGTTATCCCCGGGGTACCTTTTATCCGTTGAGCTACGACCCTTCCACACGGGATCGCAGGATCACTAGAACCTACTTTCGTAACTGCTCGTCTCGTCAGACTCGCAGTAAATCCGGCTTATGCTCTTGCACTCGACACGCGGTTTCCATCCGCGCTGAGCCGAACTTTGTACTCCTCCGTTACCTTTTTGGAGGAGACCGCCCCAGTCAAACTACCCGACACGCACTGTCCCTCGCCCAGATTCATGGGAATCGAGGTTAGGCCACAAACTTAAACAGGGTGGTATTTCACCTGTGCCTCTTTCCGGACCGGAATCCGGACGTCAAAGGCTCCCACCTATGCTACGCAGTTCATGCTCGTGGCCAATACGAGCCTATAGTGAAGGTCCACGGGGTCTTTCCGTCTTGCTGCGGGTAGGCGGCATCTTCACCGCCAC
>CAZIZO010000012.1:0-104840 GCA_964543905.1 uncultured Phycisphaeraceae bacterium | reverse complement strand
GGATCAGCTACGCCGCGGTGAATGTGTTCCTGAGCCTTGTACACACCGCCCGTCACGTCATGGGAGCCTGGAGTGCCCGAAGCCGCCATAGTTCAGTGGTGTCTACGGCAAGACAGGTGACTGGGACGAAGTCGTAACAAGGTAGCCGTAGGAGAACCTGCGGCTGGATCACCTCCTTTCTAAGGGATTTCCTTAGACCGATGCGAGTCGTCGTCAGACGCACTCCGCGGAGCAATCCGCAGTCGGTTGTCAACACATTGTCGTTCGCCCATCCCGGCGAGTCGGTTCGGAGCAATCCGATCCGGTGCGGTCCCAACTGTTTTCTTGTATATCTCGATTCATCGAGCATGCCGGCCTCCCGAAACGGAGGCCGGTTGTGTTTTTGCATCCGCCATCGGCATGGCACACCCCACGTCCCGCCACTCGTGAGGAGCGTCGTCGTGCGGTCGACTTTGGCCTCTCGGCGGTCCTCGGCCCTCTGGCGGTCCCATCTCGATTAGCGCAGGAACGCCATGGGTAAGCCAACGTGCCAACGAGCGATGCAGCCCGGAGCAAGGGGCGGCGACCAGGCGCGCCAACGCACGCCGAAGGTGGGGGGCGTGCAAGGCCCAGCGAGTGCGTCGGCATCTCGCCCGAGAGCGAGCGGCACATCGCCTGTTCGGCGGCATTCGGGCGGAAATCCGCACTTCTCCAAGGAGGTCGGCGAGGGGTCCTTGCGTGCGGACATTGCCGCGATGTCGGGCGGCGGGCCGGGTTGGAGACGAGAGATCAGGCGTCGCTTGGGTGAGATGATCACATGCCCGCTGCGCGATCCATCCGGCGTGCGCAAGGCCGTGCGGTCAATCTCGCCGTGCTACGGCTTGGCGGGCCCGGAGGGTGAGCGTGTGGGTTGGTCCCTGAGCATGCATTGCATGACAAGGTCTATCAAGGTCGCGATCGATGCGGGGACATCGCTCATGTCCATGCCGCCGATCGGGTCGATGACGAAGGGCGTCCGTACCGTCCACATGACTGAGCCGACGAACCAGTCGACGATGAGGAAGGGAGCCGCGTTGTTCGATGAAGAACTCCTCGCGAGTGGGGTGCGGCAGGCGGTGAAGTTGCCAGGGTCGGATTGCTGCTGAGGCGGAGCGAATCGCGGACTCCAGCGTTTGCGCGAGCCTGAGGGGATGGGATGTCATCGAGGAGCGGTGGGTGTGGGACCCGCTCCGCGGGGTGAGGGATGGGGAGGACGAGACTGGCGCACGGCGAGGGTGATTGGCGTCGGTTCCGTAACCAGCGTCCATGCGCCGTTGACGAGCGCGATGGTGCCGCGCTTCTTCAACTGCTGCTGGGCGGTGCGAACGGCGTGCTTCCATTTCTTGCCGAAGCGCTTGCCGTCGATGACGCGGTCGATGGTGTCATCGCAGAGGTCGGGGTGGAGGTGGTGGATGATCGGGTGCATCTGCTCGGTCGTGAGCGACCCATGCCGACGCAACAGATACTCGATCGTCCTCGCGAACACAGTATGGATCGGCCCTTCCGACAGTCGTGCGCGGACGAGTGTGTCCGACGATGCTTGAAGCACCGCACGAAGCCGCCGAGTTGATTCTCGCGAGGCCGAAGCGGTTTGGGCTTGATAAGCTGCTCGTGCATCGGCGGCGAGCTCGCATACGCGATCGAGCGTATGACTGTCGACGACGCCTCCAAGCGAGGCGTATGCGGCAATCTCCGCTTCGATCGTGCGCACCATGTCTTGGTTGTCAACCAGCAGTCCGCACTCGTGATTCACATGCAGCCCGCCTTCGGTCAGATTGCCCGATGTAACCACGGCGATTGTGCCGTCCGCCGCGTACACCTTGGCGTGCAGACGGGGGAGATGGACCATTCGGACATTGGGCAAGGCTTGGCTCAGCGACGCGATCGCGCACGGGTCGGTCGCGCCTGCGCACACCGCCAGAGGCGAAAGGTCTGTGAGCAGAAGCACGGCACAGTTGGTCTTGGGTGCAGTGCGTCGTGCGTTGCGTACCACATTGGCCCCGTGTTCGGAGATATATGGAGCACATAGGGTCAGTCGTGACTTTGCCGACGATACGATGGACTCAAGCGTGCGATGCCAAGGTCCCGTGAGGACAGAAGACGAGTTCAGAAGCGATTGACTCACGCTGTCCTCCCACCTTGATGCCGCCGTACTGGTTCCGCCAATGGTTGAACGTCGGCTCGCTGACGCCCAGGGCCTGCACCACCTGCGCGACGGTCCGACCCGCCGCCAGCATCGCCTCCGCCTCACGCAGATTGGTCACGATCTGTTCCACCGAATGTCTCGTCCGTTTCATCTTCAAGAGTCTCCTGGCCGCAACCGGCGGCCCTCGGGACTCTCATAGGCTCTGGATCATGTTTCGGGGGGCAGAGCACCGTAGTCGCGGATGCCGTCGTACGGAGGGCTGAAGACGGTGAGGTCGATGGAGGCTTCGGGGAGAGTGGGAAGAGCGTCAAGGGCGTCGGCGAGGAGGATGGAGTTCCGGAGCGTCTTGAGGGCTCGTTTGGGTGAGGTGGTGGTTTGAGCCTTGGGCAAGGGCATGGAGGAGGGTACCCCGGGATCGAAGGAGGAGCCTTCGCGCCGGGGTGGAAACCTTGGGGCGGGGTGAGGTTGGATCGGGCGTGGCGTGGCCTGAGGAACGAGGCGGGTGTGGGGATAGAGTCTCGACATGCTTGAACCGCGTGCGTTTGAGGTGCGGCTGGTTCCACATGATCCGAGTTGGGCGGTGCGGGCGCGGGCGGAGGGCGAACGGTTGCGCGGCGTGCTTGGGGCGGTGCTGGTGGAGGTGCATCACATCGGGTCAACGGCGATCCCGGGGATTGAGGCGAAGCCGATCGTGGACTTGATGCCGGTGGTGGTGGGGCTTGCGGAGTTTGATCGAAAGCAAGGTGCGGTGGAAGGGTTGGGGTATCGGGTGTGGGGAGAGCGCGGGATCGATCGGCGGCGGTATTGCACGATCAACAGCGCTTTGCACGGACGGCGCGAGGTGCAGGCGCACGTGTTCGCGGCGGGGGACCCGCACATCGAACGGCACCTGGCGTTTCGGGACTACATGCGGGCGCATGTGGACGAGGCGCGGGCGTATGAGGCGGAGAAGCGGCGATGTCGGGACTTGCACCCGGAGGATTCGCACGCGTATTCGGAGGCGAAATCGGCGTGGGTTCGAGCGGCGGAGCGGCGGGCGCTGGCGTGGTGGTCGGCGCGGGACGGGTGAGAGGACACCGCGTGTTGCCGCGGGGTTCACATGGATTTGCCGACGCGGACGGGAACGTTGGATTGGACGTTCTCGCCGGCGGGCGCTTTGAAGATGGCGAAGAGTTCGGCGGTCATGCCTGGGAGTTGGTCGCTGCCGTGGTCGCGGAGGCTGAGGCGGAAGGTGTAGCCGGGTCCGGCGGGGAGGTTGGTCAGCGCGGCCCTGGTTTGCGTGTCGGAGAAGGTCCAGGTGCGGAGGTCTTTACCGGCGGGGGAGCGGAGGACGAACTCGATGGAGCCTGGGGTGGTGACCGGGGCGTGCGGGTATCGTTCGTCGAAGAGGTAGACGGAGACGGTCATGAGGTCGCCGTAGCCGTTGGAATCGGAATCTTCGAGGAAGCGGCCGACGGAGAGGACGAGGCGGGAGGGGCGCGCGGCCTGGGGCGGGGCGGGGATGTCGCGGTGACGCGGGTTTTCGGTGACGCAGGCCGGAAGGGCAAGAAGCGGGAGGGCGAGGGCGAGGAGGGCGAGGGCGCGTCGAGATGTCGGGGAATGGTGGGGCATGAGATCGACTTTGGCGGGTTGGGGAGTGGGCGCCTGCGACACCAGGATGTGCGGAGTTACTTGGGCAACTGCATGGGGCGATTCGCGGCGGGGGAAGCGTCGACGGGCGCGGGGACGGGGACGGCGTCGGGGGTGTAGGTCTGCGGGCTGGGGGGCTTGATGGTTTCTTCCTGTTGACGGCGGTCGAGGTAGTCCTGGATCTTGGTGGGGTCTTCCATGCGTTCGAGCATGCGGTCGCGGATGTCGTCGGCCTGCTGGGCGCCGAGGTCGGAGTTGCCTTCGATGACGCGGGGCGTGAGGATGACGATGAGTTCGGTCTTGACGCTGGTGTCGTTGTAGGTGCGGAAGGGGTAGCCGAGGATGGGGATGTCGCCGAGGATGGGGACCTTGGATCGGCGGCGTTCTTCGCTGGTCTGGATGAGGCCGCCGATGATGACGCTCTGGCCGTCCTTGACGGTGACGCGGGTGTCGACGGTTCGCTTGCTGATGATGGGAGCGGAGACGTCGCTCCCGACCTGGACGGTCCGGGTGGTGAGGGTGGAGATCTCGGGGTTGATCTTCATCTGGACGAAGCCGTCGGGGGAGATGCTTGGGGTGACCTTGAGGATGATGCCGACGTCCTTTCGTTCGATGGTGGCCTGCGAGTTGCCCTGGGCGAAGCGTTCGACGCCGTTGACGATGGGAACGTTCTCGCCGACCTGGATCTGGGCCTCTTCGTTGTCCTTGGCCATGACTTGGGGGTTGGAGAGGACTTCGAGTTTGCCCTGGGATTCGAGGGCACGGACGAGGAGTTGGAACTCAGCGGAAGAGACGGCGAAGTTGGGGACGCCGATGGCGGAGGTGACGCCCGCACCGACGGCGGTATAGCCGACCATGGTCATGTCGCCGCCGATGGGCCCGATCTTGGCGTCCATTCCCCAGGAGCGGGCGGTGTCGAGGGTAACCTCGGCGAGGAGGACCTCGATCATGACCTGTGGGGGCGGGCGGTCGAGTTCACGGACGATGGTGAGGACGGTCTCCATGTAGCGGGGCGAGGTGGAGATAACGAGTTTGTTGGACTTCTCGTCGCCGACGACGGTGACTTCCTGCTCGAGTTGACGCATGAGCGAGCCGGAGAGTCGCGGGCCGAGGGTGGTGCGTTCAAGGGTGTTCTCGCCTCGGAAGTAGTCGGCGAGGGTTTTTTCGATCTCCTTGGCCTTGGAGTTGCGGAGGTGGTAGACGCGTGCCTCGCGCTCGGTGGCCTCGATGCCGTCGAGTTCACGGACGAGTTTGGAGACGAGGTCGAGGTAGTCCTGGCTGCCGGAGACGATGAGGGTGTTGGTGCGAGCGTCGATGGCGATGGAGAGTTGCTGTCGCTCGTCGGGGACGGCGGTGAGGGTGGTGCCGTTGACGGCGGGAGCGGAGGTGGAGTCGGGCAAGGGCGAATCGGCGTCGGGCGCGGGCTCGGAGGAGAGCGGACGATTCGGGACGAGGACGAGCGCGTTGCCCTGCTGGCGGAGGTTGAAGGTGTCGCGAAGGACGTCGGCCATCTGGCGGGCGTCGGAGTTTTTGAGCGTGAAGTACTCGATGCGTCGGCTGCCGGCGCTGGTGCGCTCCTGCTCTTCGACCATCTCGCTGATGAGGGTGAGGACGGGAGCGGGGGCGGTGATCCAGACGGTGTTGGTGCGGATGTCGGGGGTGATGGTGACCTGATCTTTGATGGCGCCGTCGAGGTCGGCCTCGGTGGGGGCGGTGCCGGTCTGGCCTTCGAGGGCGGTCGCGAGTTCGCGTCGGATGAACTGGAGGCGGGTGGCCTGACGCGCGCCGACGCCGCGACCACCCCCGACGGGGGTGCCGGCGAGCACGCTCTCGATGAGGCGAGTGACCTCGAGGGCGTTGGCGCTCTTGAGTTCGATGGGCTTGACCTGACGCACGGCCTGGACCTGGGCGCCGTCGAGACGGGCGGCGAGGGCGCGGATCTCGGTGATGTCGCGCTCGGAGCCGCTGACGATGAGGGCGTTGAGGCGCTCGTTGGGGAGGACGCTGACGGCGCCCGGCCCGCGGCGCTCGGCTTCTTTCTTGACGTACAACTGATCGAGCGAGGTCGCGACTTCGGGGGCGCGGCTCTTGCTCAGTTGGATGATCTCGGTGCGTTCGGCGCCGGAGATGCGTGCGGCGTCTTTCGTGAGCGCGTCGATGAGGTCCTTGACGACCTGAAGGTTCTCGTCGCTGCAGGCGACGATGAGCAGGTTGTTGGCGGGCTCGGCGTCGATGCTGAAGGCGTCGAGCGCGTTGCGGACGCCGCCCTGCGAGGCGGAAGCCTGGATGCGTTCCCGCATGAGGCGGTCGATCTTGGGCGCGAGGAGGCGGGCGTCGGCGCCCTCGACGGGCAGGACGTGCAGGCCGACGGCGTAGTTGGTCTCGGGGGTGTCGATGTTCTTGAGCAGTCCTTCGAGGATGGAGAAACTCTTGGCGCTCGTGGAGGCGATAAGGCTGTTGGTCCGCATGTCGGCGGAGATGACGATCGCGTCCTCGGGGCGGCCCGTGCCCGCGGCCTGACGCTGGCGGAAGATGTCGCGGACCAGGCCCGCGACGCGGTCGGCGGACGCGTGCCGGAGGGGGAAGAAGCGGACGGAGTTCGACGCGGCGGCGGCCTCGACGTCGAGTTGCTTGACGAGTTCCTTGATGACGGCGGTGTTGCCGGGTGTGCCCACGACGATGATCGCGTTGAGGTTTTCTTCGGCCGTGACGACGAGCCCCGAGACGGGGGCGAAGAGATCGGCCTGGACGCGGGCGTCGGGCGCGTCAGGGGTCTTGTTGTCTTGCAGCATGCGCAGGCGGCCGTACTGGCGTTGGAGGCCGGCGGCCTCGGGGGTGGTCGCCATGCCGAGGACAAGGATCTCGCGCAGTTTGCGGGCGAGGTCGGCGGCGTCGGCGTGCTGGAGGCGGATAATTGAGGGCTCGATCCATTTGCCGGCGCGTTCCTGGTCGAGGTCTTTCATCAAGACTTCGACGAGGGCGACGGCCTCTTCGCGTCCCGCGACGATGAGCGCGTTGGTGCGCTCGTCAACGGTGAGGGCGACCTCGCCCGCGAGGGCGCGGCCGGTGGAGGTGGTCGGGAGTCCGCGGCGCTGGGTGCCGGGCAATCGGCGGAGCGCTTCGCCCTCGGCGAAAAGGCGGTCGATGACCTGCTGCGCGCGGATAGCCGAGGCGTTTTCGAGTGTGAAGATGCGGATGACGACGGCATCGCCGACGGGCAGCGTGTCGAGCGTGGCGACAATCTCGCGCAGCGCGAGCACGTTGGCGGGCGTGGAGATGAGCACCACGGAGTTGGCGTCCACGTCGGGCACGATGCGGATCGGCTTGCTGATGTCGAGGGAGAGTTCGCTCTGGTCCACGCCCGTGCGCTGGAGGGAAAGGCGGCGGATGTGCTCGGCGAGGGCCCTCGCCTGGCCTGTCGCGGCGTTGCCCGCGTCCGCGGGGCGGAGCATCGCGTTGAGCGTGTTCACGAGCGGCGTCGCGCTCGCCTGCTTGAGCGCGACGATGCCGACCTGCTGTCCCGCTTCGATCGGTTCCGCGTCGAGCGCCCGGACGAGCGCGCGCACCGCGTCGCCGTCGCCCGGGGCGGCGAGGATCGCGAGTGCCGTGCGGCTGCTCATCACGCTGATCGTGATGGGTTCGCTCACGAGCCCCGGGCGATCCTGCGGCTGCGGGCGCGTCAGGCCCATCGCTTCCAACTGCTGGCGGATCTGTTCTGGGGAGTTGTTCTTCACGTCCGCGATCACCACCACCTGCCCCAGCGCGGGGGTTCCCGACTGTGGGTCGGCGTGGGCCTCGCCCCGGTCGAGTTCCTCGATCACGGGCTTGATCTGCTCGAGGATGCGGGGCGAGCACGCGATGACGATCGCGTTGCTCGTGCGGTCGGCCTCGATCGCGAGCGTCTCGCCCTGGGAGCGGGCGATCTCGGTGAAGGTTGCCAGCAGCGTCGTCCGGAGGCGGCCGGCAGCCACATGCTTGAGTCGGATGACGTGCGGCGCGGCACGCCCGATGTCGCCCTGCTCCTGGAGCGTGTCCGCCAGCGTCTTGATCTGCGCGAACTGATCGTCCGCGGCGCGCACGATGAGCGCGCCGGCCTGGTCGTCGCCCAGGATGAGCACGGAGCGAGGCCCGCCCACGCGGTCCTTCTGATTGAGGAACAACTCCCGGATCATGGACGCGACCTGCGAGGGCTTTCCGGTCTTCAGCGGGATGATGCGGGCCTGCGGCATCGAATCGAAGCCCGAGACGTCGAGTTGCTTGACGATCTGCTCGATGCGGTCGAGTTCGCGGCGTCCCGCAAAGACGATGAGGGAGTTGGTCTGCACCTCGGCGGTGACGATGGGCATGCCGGCCGCATCGACGAGGATCGCGGGCGGCGAGACTTCCTCGGGACGCCCGGAGTTGCCCCGCGGCTGGTTCGCCCGGGCGCGATCCGCGCGCAGGCGGTCTTCGAGCGGAGCGCGGAAGCCCTCGTTGAGCGCGCGGGCGATGCTGCTCGCGTCGGCGTGCACGAGCGGGAGGACGGCCAACTGCCGGGTTGTGTCGTAGTCCTTCGTGTCCAACTTGGCGAGCAGCGCGGTGATGCCCGCCCATTCCTTCTCGTCGGCGCTGATGACCAGCGAGTTGGAGGCGGGATCGGCGACGATCGTGACCGCGCGGGCGCCGGGCGTGGCGGCCTCGGGCGCGTAGCGCCCATAGAACACCTTGAGCGCGTTCGACGTCTGTTCCGCGTTCGCGAACTCGAGTTTGACGAACTCGGTCTTGCGCGTCGTGGCGGCGGGCTTGTCGAGTTCGATCAGCATCTTCTCGATCTCGATGATCTGGTCGGGCGTGGCCGAGACGATCAGGGTGTTGTCGGCGCGTGAATAGTCGATGCTGGCGCGGAGATCGCCGTCGGCCTGGCGTCGTGCGGAGAGCATCTGCGAGATCGTCCACGAGAGGTCGGACGCGTCGGCGTTCTTGAGCGTGAATCGGCGGAACTCGGTGAGGCTCTTGACGGGCTCCTGGTCGATCTGCTTGATCTTGTCCATGACCAACTGGATGGTTTCCTTCGAGCCCGTGACGAGGAGCGAGTTGGTGCGGGCAACGGGGGTGATCGTGACCTTCACGTTGCTCGGCATGGCCGCCTTGAGGGCCGACGCGACGTCCTGTGCTCGGGCCGAGGAGAGCGTGACGGTCGCGATGTTCGCCTGCTCGGCGCTCGGGGGCGCGTCGAGTTGCTTGAGCAAGCCCTCGACCTGCGCGAAGGCGGTGGTAGGCGCGGAGATGACGAGCGAGTTGGTGCTCGCCATGGGGGTGATGATGACTTGGTCCTCGGCACGGGAGCCCCGGGCGAACATGCCGCGGAGCGTCGGTGCGATCTCGGTCGCGTTGGCGTTCTGGACGACGTAGACCTCGATGCGGCGGTCCTTGCCCAACTCGGGCTGGTCGATCTGCCCGACGAGATCGCGCAGGGTTTTGAGGCTTTCGGCATCGCCCGCGACGATGAGGGCGTTCCCGTTGGCCGAGCCGATGATCGTGATGGCCGACTCGTTGACACCCTGCGCCCTGGAACGCTCGACGAAGAACTGTCGCAGCGATTGGGCCGCGGTCTCGGCCTTGGCGTGCTGGAGGGTGATGGTCTCGGTTTGCTGGTCGCCGCGGGCGGAGGACGAGTCCAACTCGGTGGCGTACTTGATCGCCTGCTGGACGCGATCGCCCTTTCCGACGAGCACGAGCGAGCGTCCGCGACGATCG
The DNA here is from genome assembly GCA_964543905.1 of uncultured Phycisphaeraceae bacterium. Lineage (GTDB taxonomy): Bacteria > Planctomycetota > Phycisphaerae > Phycisphaerales > UBA1924. The sequence continues at coordinate 95,311 of CAZIZO010000012.1, read as the reverse complement.
ATCTCGACCTGCACACCGTCGGGGTCGGGCCCGCGCCAGGAACGCCAGCCGGGAGTCGCCATGGCGCGTTCGAGGACTCCCTTGACGGCGGCGAGGTCGGCATTCTTGAGCGCGATGGAGCGGACGGCGAGGGCCGTGGCGTCGGATTGAGGTTGATCGAGCGCGCCGATCACGCGTTCGACGGTGCTCATCAGTTCGCCCTGACCGAAGACGACGACACTGTTCGTGCGTTCGTTGGTCTCGACGAGGAGGCGATCCTCGGGCTTGTCGTCCTGGTTGCCGCGCCAGCGACCCCAGGTTCGTTCCCATTGCAGTTCGCTGACGATGCTCTGGATCGTCTCGCCGACGTCGCCGACGCGGGCGTTCTTGAGGGGGATGACCTTGAACTGCATGTCCTGGGCCGGGGCGGGCGCGTCGAAGGTGGCGACGAGGCTCTTGACCTGCTCGAAGTCGTCGTCCCCGGCGGCGACGATGAGCGTGCCGCTGCGTCGATCGCCCGCGATGGCGACCTTGGGCTGCGCGTTCTGCCCCGGGCGAGCGAGCAGTCGCGCGCGATCGGCGAAGAACTTGGTGAGCGCGGCGGCGGTGGTCTGCGCGTCGGCGCGGTCGAGTTTGAGGGAGCGGATCGGGAGCGTCGCCGTCTCGGCGGAATCGATCTGCGCGACGATGGCGCGGACGTGCTCGATCTCGTCCCTGGTGGCTCGCACGATCAGCAGGCTCGAGCCGTCCTGGGCGGAGATGCGGAGTCTGCCCTTGCGGCCGGGGTCTTTGCCGACGAGCACGTCCTCGATCAGGCGTTGCACGGCCGTCGGGTTCGCCTGGCGCACGGCGATCATGGCCAGTTCGAGGTCCTTCTCGTCGGCGCTGGCGTCGGCGGCTTCGAGGAGGCGTTGCACGTCGGCGTGCTGCGATTCGGAGGCGGTGACGAGCAGCGAGTTGGTCCGCTCGTCGGCGATGAACCGTGTTCCCGGCACGTCCCATGCGGCGCCGCCCTGGCGTTGCGCGTCGAAGAGTTGCTGCATCGTCCGCGCCAGGTCCGTCGCTTGCGCGTGCTTGAGGTCGTAGCGCTTGATCGCGGGAAGGTCCTTCACCACGCTCTGGTCGAGCGTCTGGATGAGCGAGTCGATCGCGGGCAGGGCCTCGGGCGGTGCGGCGACGATGATCGAGGAGCCCCCCGGGTTGGCCGTCACACGGATTTGAGTGGCGTCGATCCGGGCCGCGGGAGCGTCGCCGATCTTCATCTCCAGGGTTCGGATGCGCCGCGCCTGCCAGCCGCGGGGATCGGCGAGGAAGAGGTCGCGGATGGCGTTCGTCGCTCGCTGGGCGGTGATGGATTGGAGCGGATAGACCTTGATGGAGACTTGGGTCGCCTTCTCGGCCTGCGTGAGCGAGGCGATGAGCCCGCCCACGGTGGCGAAATCCTCGTCGTTGGCGACGACGATGAGCGCGGTGCCCGATGGATCGGGCATGAGGCGGACCTGGCTGCTCACGGCGCCGCCCCGACCTCCCGCACCTTGGAGTTGGGCGATCGTCTGCTGCACGATCTCGGCGAGCGCGCGGACATCGACGCCGCCGGGCATCGTCACGACATGGACGCCCGCGGGCTTGGGCGGGAGTTGCTGCTCGAGTTGGGCCGCGAGTTGGGTCGCGCGGTCGGTGAGCCGCGACGAGCCCACGAGGAGCAGCGTGTTGGTCGCGGGGTCGACGGCGATCGTCAGCGGGGGCTCGTCCGCGTCTGGCTTGGCGGGGTCGGGCTTGGCGGGGTCGGGCTCGTACACCGCGATGGCTGACCACAGCACGACGTCTCCGAGGCTCGCGATCATCGTGGAAACGCCGGCGGGCGGGAGATCGAGTGCGCCCGATTTCTTCTCCTCGCCCTTCACCGCGTCGTTCTTCCCCGCGTCCTCGCGTCGCTTCAGCAGTTCGTCGGTCGAGACGACCTCAACCTTGAGTCCGCCCTGGCGTTCGAGCAGGCCTTTGAGCGTGGCCGCGAGCACCTCGGCGCTGACCCGGGAGCGATCGACGGGCACGAGGCGCATCTGGCGGCTGCTGGCGACGGCGGCGGCGTCCAACTTGCTGGCGAGTTGCTCGACGGTGGCGAGTTGCTTGTCCGTGCCGTGCAGGATCAGCGAGTTGCTGGCGGGGTCGACGCGCACGGTGGGGGCGGGCTCGCCGCCGGCTTCCTCGGCGAAGACGGCCTGGATGTTCGCCGCCATCTGGTTCGCGTCGGCGTTCTGCAGGGTGAGGATGCGCACGCTGCGTCTCACGGCGCCGTGCTGCGCGGGATCGACGTCGATCTCCTTGATGAGTTGCTCGGCGGCCTCGATCAGCAGTTGCGGACCGCTGACGATGATCGCGTTCGTGCGTCGCTCGGCGGCGACGCGCACCCGGTTGGACGGGCCCTGCTGGGCGTTCTGGCGGAGGAAGGCCGCCCGATCGCGGGGCGAGAGTTGATCGACCACGCTCTCGCGCGTGAGCAGGTTCTCGAGCACGGGCGCGATCGTTTCGGCCCGCACGAACTTGAGGTACATCGAGCGCACGCCCACGCGGTCGGGCTTGCCCATCTCGTCCATCGAATCGACGAGTTCGCGCGCCTTGGCCATCGCGTCCGCGCCGGCGGCGACCACGATCGAGTTGCTGCCGGCCTCGGGCGTCACGCTGGGTGGGGTGTCGCCGGGGCGGGCGAGCGGCGCGATCGCCGTGCGGATGGCGTTCGCGATCGAGTTCGCGTCGCCCCGCACGATGCGGAAGACCTGCACCTGCACGTTGGTTCGTTCCGCCGTCTGGTCGAACTCGCGGATGGCCTGCTCGATGAGCGGCAACTGCGCCACGGGCGCCGCGACGAGGACCGCCTTGACGGATTCCACGGGCTCAAAGGCGGGGGCGGCGCCCTTCCCGAGCCACGGGCGGAGCACGTCGCCCGCGGTCGTCAGGTCGCGCATGGCTTCGACGATCTTCGCCGGCTCGGCCCGACGGACGGGGACGAGGCGCACTTCGCGGGCGCCGCCCGACAATCGCTGCAACTCGTCGAGCACGCCCGTGAAGCGGCGCATGCCGTCGGCATCCGCCGAGACGTGGAGTGCGTTCGCCTCAGGGTCGACGCTCACGTCGATCGGTGAGACGTTCGGCACGTTCGCGTACTGCTTTTCGTAGATCGCCATCGCCCGGTCTCGCAGGGCGCTGGCGGGCTCGCTCGTCACCGGGATGATCCGGTAGCCGCGTTCGCCCGCCACGTCGTTCCGCTCGATGAGCGACGCGAGGGTCTGCATCTGATCGCCCTTGGCACGCACCACGATCGCCTTGGCGTCGTCGAAGCCCTCGATCGTGGGCTCTTCGTACGGCGTGCCGTCGGTCGGGGTGAGCAAGGCGCGGGCGAGGCGCGAGGTTCGAGCGGCGATGTCGGTGGCTCGACCTCGCTGCACGTCGAACTTCCGGACTTCCTGGTCGATGGCGCGGGCCTCTTGCGAGGAGCGCACCAGGCGGTCGAACGCGGCGACCGCGCTGGGGCTGCCGATGATCGTGAGCGTGCGCGTGGGCTTGTCGAGCGCGAGGGAGACCGGTTCTCGCTGGCTGGCGCCGGTGGCGGCGTACAACTGTTCGGCCTTGGCGACGATCGCGGCGGGGTCGCCCGCGGCGATGCGCAGTTGGCGCACGTCCTTCTGCCCTTGCCCCTGCACGTCGAGCCCGGCCACGAGTTGCTCGAAAACGCCCACGTCGTCCGCCGGGCCGCTCACGATGATCCCCGCGTGGTCGGGCGTCGGCGCGAAGCGGATCGATTGCTGCTGCGAGGGGGAGAGGAGTTTGCCCGCGATCTGTTCGATGGCGTTGGGCTTGATGTGCTTGAGGGCGATGGTGGCGGTCTTGAGTTGCAGGCGACCGCCCTCCCCCTCGACGGCGGCGGGGTCGAGTTGGGCGATGAGGTCCTGGGCCTGCTTGATCTGCGAGCCCTTCCCGACGATGGAGACTTTCTTGGCTTCGGGGAGCGGGATGATGACGGGCTTGAGTTTGGCGTCGAGGGACGCGAAGAGCGCGTTCAAGCGCTGGGCCGCGGCGTCGGGGGCGACGCTCGCGAGGGTGAACGTGGTCATCTTGCTGTCGCCGCCCGCGCTCTCGGGCACGTCGAGGAGCGTGACCAGTTGTTCGACGGACTGGATCTTGGAGGCCGGTCCGACCGCGAGGATCGAGTTGGTCCGCGCGTCGGCGGTCAGGTTGACGCCCACGAGTTGCTGATCCTGGACTTCGCGCTTGGAGCCGTCCTTCTCCACGACAAAGGTCTTGGTGCGCTCGCCCATGAGGGTGCGCAGCGCGACGAGCACGGTCTCCGCGCTGGCGTTTTTCATCGGAAAGATGCGGAAGGCGGAATCGACGGGGCGGACGGCGTCGATGGCGGTGACGATCTGCTTGATGCGCTGGACCTGCGCCGCGGACTCGACCACGACGAGCATGTTCTGCGCGGGCACCGTCACCAGGCCGCCGAACGCGCTGACGAGCGGCTTGATCTGCTCGGCGACGATGTCCGCGCGGGCGTTATCGAGTGGAATGGTGAGCGTGACGAACTGATCGGGCTTGGTGCCGTCGGGCACGCTCCCCTGATTGACCTGGGTCGGCTTCTTGGCCGAATCGGCGAGCGAGGCGAGATAAAGGAACTGGTCTTGCTTGCGCAGGTGCACGCCGAAGCGGCGAAGATTGAGATTGACGATGCTCAGCGCATCATCGAAGGGATAGGGAGAAGCCCCGACGAAGGTGATTTCCCCTTTGGGTATCTCGGCTTCGTAGATGACCGGCAGCCCGCTCTCTCGTGCGAGGTAGTCGAGCACCTGATCGACGGGGGCGTCCTTGAAGTTGAAGCGGAGGCTGCCCGGCGGAAGCGAGGGCGCGGGCGCCGCGACGGCGGCGGGAGCGGTCGCCGCAGGGCTCGACGCGGGCGCCGGAGGCGCGGTGGCGGGCGGGGCCTCATTGGCAGGAACGGGGGACGAGGGGGGCGTGCTCGCGGGCTCCTGCTGCGCGTGGACCGAGAGGGCCAAGCCGGCGCAGGTGGCAAGCGTGCCGGCGATGAGCGAAGTGGTCCTGGCTCGTGCCATCGGTAGGCCTCCGCGCTCGCGTCCACGAATCGCGAGCGAAGTGAAAACGTCATGTCCATGCTCGCCGACGATCGGCAAGCCGTGAGTCCGAGAGTGTATTAGCCGACGGGCCTTCTTGCCGAAAGAAGTTGCCCATTCGACACTTCAAATCGTTGGCCTGCGATCTCGAAGACCGCGGATTCGCCGCGGGCTCCAGACCCGGTGAGCACCGCCTCCAACACCCGACCGCCGACCTGAAGCGTCAGTTTTTCCCCACTCTTCATGTTGACCAAAAACGCCTCGACCCCCCCGCGCCCCTGCACGACGCCCGTGAGTTTCCAATCGTCATACGAGGGCGGTCTGGCGAGCGGCGGCGCGGGATCGCCCGCCTTGGCGACGACGACCTCGCTCTTGGGCTGGGCGGGAGGTTTGGGCTCGCGAAACACGTTCTTGCTTGCGATCGCCCGCCAGAGTTCTTCCGCGGCGGGCGAGACCTCGCCGATGGGCGCCGGATTTTCGTCGTCGCTCGCGAGGTCGGGCAGGAGCATCGTGACCACGCTCACGCTCAGGTCGAACTGGTCTTCCTTCCCGATGGGGCGCAACGAAAAGCCATCCACGCGATGCACCCAGGCCTGGGCTTGGAGCGAGGCGAGCGTCCGGAGAGACTGCTCGAGCGTGCCTTTGCCCTTGAGTTGCCCGTGGACGACCTCAAAGTCCGGTCGCGCGCGGAGCGCTCGCTTCAGTGCCGTCGGCACACCGCGCACGTTCGAGGCCGTGAGCGGGCTGAGCACGCCCTTGGGTTGCCCCGCGCTCGCGACCACGCCGGAGAGCCCTCCCCGCTCGCCCAAGGCCGTCAGGCCCGCGAGGAACTTGTGCTCGACGACGTCGGTCTTTCGTCCCAGGGTGCCCTTCGCGGCGTCGCGGAGTTTCTTTCGGACCAGCAGTTCATCCTCGAGCGCGGCGTCGAGTTCACTCAGGCGCTCTCGCGCTCGGCTGATCTGAGCCTCCAACTCGCTTCGGGGCGAGGCGTACTGCGTGGTGTAGGTCCACCACAAGCCGCCCAGGACGGCGAGTGAAGCCGCGGCCAAGCCCGCCGATCGAAGCAGGGTTGGATTCACTTGCCACCCTCCTTCTTTGCGGGAGAATCGGGTGCCGCACCGGGCTTCCCCGCGGCGGGGGGAGTGCTCTTGGCGGTCGCGCTCGCGGGCTTGGCGATCGTGGCCTCGGGCGAGGCGAGCGTCGTCGAGAGGTCGAGGCTAAATCGATCGGGCAGATCGGCCCCGCGGGTGTTCACTTCGTAGATCGCGCCCAACGCGCCGGAGACGAGGCGTCCGCGCAGTTCCGTGGCCACGTCGCGGCGAGCCGTCTTGCCGGAAAGGGAGATCTGGGCCAAGCGACGCGGTTCCCAGGTGCCGTTCGGATAGGCGACGGTCGAATCCTTGGGGCGATATCTCCCTTCGCCGACGCTCAACTCGCCCGACATCCCGTCCAGCAGCGCATCCTTGGGGCTGGGCATCTCGTCGCTCAAGCGGCGTACGTGCGCGAGCCAATCCACTCGGGCGGCGTTCCAGTTCTCGATGTGCGAAATCCTCGCGTGCTCCGCGGCGAACTTGTCGCGCTGCTTGCTCTGCTCGTCGATCTTCCCTTGCAGCGTCGCGAGTTCGTCCTCAAGATCGCCCAAGGCGGACTTGCCCAGGCTGAGCCCGCCACCGACGAGCACGATTCCGGCGAGAACGCCCGCCATCGCCAGTTGGCGCTTGCGCGCGTGCGCGTCGGTGGCCTTGCGCACTCCGGCAAAGTTGAGCGTGACCCGCGACTGCGCGTGCTCGAGCATAAGCCCGACGAGCGGCAGCACGCCGTCGGGCACACCACGGGCAAATCCCTCGCCCGTGACGCCACTGGGCATCCCCGCCACCTCGCCCGGGCACCCCAGCACGCTTCCGCACCGGATCGCGATACTCGACGCGAGCGGTCCGTCCCCGAGCGCGAGGACGGCCTCGGGCTCACCCCCCGGCTTGCCCGCGCGATGGCTCATCCAGGAACGTCGCACCTCGGCCGCGATGCGATCGCTCGCGAGGTCCAGATCGTTCAACGCGGCGGCGGCGCCGAGGTCGATCGACCGTGCGAACGCGAACTGCCCTTGCTCGAGCACGATGATCTCGGTCGCCTCTTCGCCGCAGGCGACGCCGACCAGCGCGCCGTGCTGGCGCTTGGAGGTCAGGCCCATGATGGACGCCGTGCCGAAGGCCCGGAGCGCGATGCGTTCGAGTTTGAGGTGGGCGCTCGCCGCCAGCGATTTGCACCAGTCCAGCCGCTCCTTGGGCATGGCGCCGGCGAGGATCGTGGCGTCGCCGTTGACTCCTCGATCCTGGACCAGGAAATCAATCGCCGCCCCGTCGAGCGACATGGATAGTTGGCGTGCGAGTTGCAGGCGGACCATGCCCAGCAGGTCATGCTCTTCCGCCTTGCCCGCCCCGGGGAGTTGCAGCGTCTTGAGCACGACCTCCGAACGCCCCATCGCCAGGATCGCTCGACGACCCGTGAGCCCGCCCCGGCGGAGTTCCTCACCCAGCCATCGCCCGACCGCCGTCGCGTCGTCCACGGGCACGTCCGCGGGGCGCTGGGCGCTGACGCAGCCCAGGATCTCCAGCGTGCTCCGCGCGACGCGAGCGGCCACCGCGAGGATGTGCGCCCCGTCCAGTCCGATCACCACGATCTCGCCCAGCAGCGGCTTCATGCGGTCCGGGTCTCCGTTGGGTCGTATTCGAGTGAGCGTGCCGAGAGGTCCTCACTCGAGGTCTTCAAGCGTAAGCCTTCGAGTCGTGGGCGTGCCCATTCGGGCGTGAAAAACGATCGATTCAATCTCCCGGCGACGCCGCCGAGGAAGGATCGCCGCTGGTGCTCCGCGTCCATCGGCCGAGTCGCGCGGCTCGTGCCGCGTCCGCGCCCGGCGACGAGCGACCGCCGTCGGACTTGGCGGGCGGGATCGACCGCGTCGGGCGCCGTGTGGATTCCAGGCGATCCATCGAAAGCCGACCCGAAACCGGCGGCGGTGCCGGGCTGGCGATCGGATTCGACGGCGCGGCGGGCGTCGCCTCGGGGCGTGCGTCGGTCTCGTCGGCATCGGCGATCACCCGTCCCGTCTCTTCCAACGCGAGGTCCGCTTCCAGATACGTCACGTCCCGCAAGTAGGCGACACGGACCCGTTCGCCCGTCAGGTCGATGACCGCCTCCAGCGCCGAGCGATCGCCGATCTCGGCGTCCTCCAGCGCCGTCTCGCTCGATTCATCGTGGCGCCGAAATCCGGCCTCGACGCGGATTCGCCACATGGTGCTCCGGGTGGTCAACCAGGGAATCGCCCGTTCGAACTCGTCCTGGCTGAGGATGCCCTGTTCGAGGGGCCACGCCACGTTCGATCGCAAGTTGGGCGAGAGCGATTCCCGCGCGTCCGCGATCGCGGGCGCGTGCTCCGGGCCGAGGCCCGGGATGGTCGCGAGAACTTCGGGCGAGGCTCGGTTGAGGTCGATCTTGCCCACGGAGACCTCGCCGGTCCAGGGAGTCAACGCGTCGAGCACCTTGCCCCATTCCTTGGGGTCGATGCGGAGCCGTCGAAGAGCCTGCACGATCTGCTGTTCGCTGGTCCATCCGTTCGCGCTCTTGAGTGCGGCCTCGATCGCCTTCGCCAACTCTTCGCCCAGGATCGCGGACGCCCGCGTCGCGTCGTCGGGGGTCCAGGGCTTCGCGCACGCGATTCGTGCCGGCTGGGTGTCGTTCGAGTCGGTGACCATTCGGAACGTGGCGTCGGTTGAGAAGACGGTCAGTTGCCCGAGGAGCGGGGTCTCGCGTGTCGAGGTCGGTGCCGCGGTCGAGTCGTTCGCCTCGGGGGTGCGGCGATCGGGTTCGCCGTACAACGCTCGTGGGGTGAGTCCGTCCACGCGGGCGAGTTCTTCGGCCGATTCGAACGTCCGCTCGGTTCGCGCTTGCACGACGCGGGCCTCAAGCCCGGACGCGAGCCCATCGAGTTTTGCCAGCATCTCCGCGGAGCCCAGGTTGGCGTCCAGTTTCGCGGATTCGCTCACGATCAGTGCCGTCGACGCGGTGGGAGGAACGAGGCGGATGACGCTGCCCTCGCCCAGCGACCACGCCGTCTTGAGGATGGGCTCGCGGCCTGAGAGGATCTCCGATCGCTGCGATTCCATCTGGGAGACGGCGGCGAGCACCCCCGACCAGGCGAGCGCGCGGGATTGTGAACGTCGAAGCGTCCCCTTGGCCTCGCCCTGGTGGATGCTCGCCGCCGACAACATCGAGAGCCCGACCATCGCCGCGATCATGACGATGAGCATGACCCCGAGCAGGAGCGTTCCGCGTCGGTGCGCCCGGCGCCGGCTCATGCGCCACCTCCCGCGTCGGGCACGGCAAAGGTGGTGACGCGATCGGGCACGCGCCGGGGCGATTCGGGCTCGGACGCGCTCGGGGCCGCCTCGCCCTCGTCGGCGTCGTCGGGCGTGCCCATCCACACCGCCACCTCGATGGCCCAGGGCAACTTGCCCGCGTCGTAACTCGCAAAGGTGCTCGTCCACGATCGTCCGTCGAAATATCGCAGGCGCATCCCTTCGACGCCCATCGCGATCGGTGACCACTCTTCTTCCGTCCCGCCCTTCGGCTGCGGACCACCCCAGCGCCGTCCCTCGATCATGCCCCCTCGGTATCGATACTCCGAGCCTCGAAGGTCGAGCAACTGCCCGGCCTCCGCGATCGTGCCGCGCCCGCGGATCAGCAGCGACGTTCCCGTCCCCTGCAGGCCCGCGCGATCCCCGCGAGCGCCCACGAACGTGGTGGCGAGGGAGCGCTCGACGTCCGCGAAGAACACGTCCACGCCGCGCTGCTTCGCGATCGCGCTCCGGGTCGCGTCCGCACGGGCGAGCACGCTCGAGAGAAACGCGAACATCGAGCCCAGGAGCGCCGTCACGATCGCCAGCGCGAGCAAAGTCTCGACCAGCGTGAAGCCCCGACCACGCGCGAGGGGTCGCACCGGGCGGGTGAGCGCCGACGGACACGCGAGGTGCTTCATGGCTCACCTCCGCGTTCGGTCGGCGGAGCCTGATCCAGCCGCACCAACTGGTGCAGGGTGTACGACACGACCGCATCCTTCGAGCCTTCGCCTCCTTTGCGATAGGCGCGGACCGCGACGTGCGTGAGGTGCTCAAACTCGCTGACCTCGGTCTGGATGTCCAACTCCCAGAGCGACGAGTCGCCGAGACCCTGAGTTCCTCCCCGATCATCCGAACGGTCGAGGGTTTGAGAGGCGGGTCCTTGGAGCGATTCCGCGCGGGCCGCGCCGCTTTCGATCTTGGCCATCGCGGATCGCGCCAGGTCGGCGGCGATGGCTTCCCAATGGGACCGCTGCGCGGCGTCTTGGGATCGCCCGACGATGCCCAGGATCGCGATGCCGAAGGCGGCGAGCACCGCCGCCGCCAGCAGGCACTCCAAGAGCAGAGCGCCGCGTCGATCCGCGCCGCACCCGCCCGCCCGCCGCGTCATCCGCCCGTCTCCTCGTCGATCTCAGCGGGCTGGGCGTCGGTGGTGGTCGTGGGCTCGGTCTTGGTCGTGCTGCTCGCGGAGGGCGTGGGAGTCGTGCTGTTGGCGGCGAGTTCACGCACGCGAACCGAGCCCGTCCAACGATTGACGACGACCGACGCCCGGCGTTCGCCCGGGCCCTTGAGCGTCGAGGCACGCTCCGAAGACACCGCGCCGTCGGGCAGCACCACCCAGAGCCACTTGGGGAGGTTGGCCCGCTGCTCGTCCGTTGGCTCCCACGCGTCGTTGGGTGGAGTGTTGGCGTCTTCGGTGCCGTCGGTCGTTTCCGTATCGAGCGAACACCCCTCGGGCAGTTGAGCCCAGACGAGGGCTTGCCCAAAGCGAGAGGCGCCCGGCGCGGCGTGCCCGGTCTCGCTCGCTTCGCCCTCGCCCTGCAAACGCTGGTTGACGACGTCGTGCACCGAGGCCGCCTTCCCGACCAGCACCGTCCGACCGTCCGGCGTGGTCTCGGCGTGCAAACGGATGGCGACGCCGCGACGTTGCGCCTCGGTGCGGGCCTCGGCGACCGCATCCTCCACGATCCGCCCGGCTTCCTTCATGCGGACGGTCTTGCTCATGCCCACGAGGTTGGGCATGGCGAGCGCGCCGATCGCGACCACGATCGAGAGCGCGATCAGCACCTCGACGATCGAGAAGCCCTTGGTCCGCGGGATGAAACGAAATCGTGCCACGAGTGCGTGTCTTCCTGATGGGTCATCCACCGGACTTGGATGAGGAGCCGGAGGTGCTGGGAGTGGATTCGCCGCTGGTCGCCTCGCCGTCTTTGGGCCAGGACGTCAGGTCGTCGTCGGTGCCTTCTTGTTTATCGGGTCCGGCGGACGAAAGGTCGTACATATCTTCGTTGCCATGCTCGCTCTTTTGGGCGTACTTCCAAGGGTTTCCCCACTTGTCGGTGGGGAGGGGTTTTTCGAGGATCTGCTCCCATTTCTTGGCTTCTTCTTCGTCGGTCATGGCCGTCTTGTCCCAGAGGACCTTGACCCCCTCCTCATCCGAGGGGTACCGATTGTGGGTGTAGTAGAACTGTTTGAGGCCCTTCTGGAGGGTCTGGAACTCGATGGTGGCCAAGCCCGTGTCGGCCTTTTTCTTGGTACCCATGAGGTTATAAGCCGCGAGGCCGCCGATCGCGACCACGATGAGGATCGCGATCATGACTTCGATCAGTGTGAAGGCCCGTGTCGCCGCCCGCGAGACTCGATTCCGCATCGACTGACTCCTTTCAGTTCATGCCCGGTTGTCCACCGCAGGATTATACGCGCTCGGCGGGGATGAGCCGTCACATCAACGTTACGTCCGATAGGAAAACGCGCGGAATCAACCGAGGTTTGAGGCCATCTGCGTCATGGGCAGGATGATCGCCATCGCCACGGCGACGACGACGAGCGCGATGAGGACGAGGAGGAGAGGCTCGATGAGTCGAACGGCGAGGGTGAGCATGCGGTCGATGCGGGATTCGAGGTTGCGGGCGATCTTCAGCAGGACATCATCGAGGTTGTTCGCCGACTCACCGACGGCGATCATCTCGATGACGTCGGGCTCGAAGTATCCGGATTCGCCCAGGGGCTTGGCGAGGGGTTGTCCGCTCTGGACGGCTTGGCTGGCTTGGTCGACCGCGTCTTCGAGGAGAGGATCGGCCACCCCGTTGCGTGTGATCGCGAGGGCCGCGAGCATGGGCACACCGTTGTCGAGCATGGTGCCGAGGAGTTGACAGAAGCGCACGGTGGCGAGCGCTCGACGGAGTGGCCCGAGGACGGGGAGGCTGGAGAGACGCCGCGAGAGCCAGACGCGAACGTGGGGGCGCTTCTGGAGTTGCCAGATCGACAGCGCGGACGCGCCGAGCGCGAGGGCGGTGAAGGGGCCGTATTTTCCAATGAGATCGCTGGCCGCGAAGACGGCCTGGGTGACCCAGGGCAACCCGCCGTCCATCTTTTCAAACATGGGGCGCATCTTGGGGACGAAGAACCCGAAGATGATGAAGCAGACACCCGAGCCGAGCGTGATGAGGATGGCGGGGTAGATCAGGTTCCCGATGACCTTGGCGCGGAGTTCGGCCTGGGCAATGACAAGGTGGGAGAGTCGGGTGAAGACCTGCTCGAGGAAGCCGCCCTTTTCGCCCGCGCGGATCATGGCGGTGTGCACCTGCGGAAAGGCGTGGGGACGCTGGGACATGCACTGGGCGAGTTCGGCGCCGTCGGCCACCTCGTCGGCGAGTTCGCGGAACGTCGCGGCGATCGCCGCGTTGGACTTGCTCTGCCCCAGGAGGCGCAGCCCGCGGAGCAGGGGAACACCCGCGTGGAGCAGGTCGGCGAGTTGCCCGTAGGCCTCGCCGAGTTTTCGAGCGGGCGGGCGTTTGTCGGACACACGCTCGGCCTTGGCGGGCGCGATCTCGACCGGGACGAGCGATCGCGACTCGAGTTCGGTCATGACGGCGTGCTCGCTCGCGCCGGCGATGGTGCCGCGGACGCGCTCGCCGTTCGTATTGAGCGCCACGTACGTGAAGTTGGCGGCGCGGGGGCTGGGCTTGGTGGCGGAGGCGGGGGGCATGCCGAGGTGAGCATAAGGATAGAGGCTGCGGGAGATCGGCGCGATGAGCGGCACGGGCCGACGCCCCGCGATGGGCACGTCCGTCGTGCGAGCGTCTTGCGAGCGAGGTGCGGGGTACGCTTCGCGTTCGTGGCACGCCCGATTCCAGAGCGGATTCTGATCATCCGGCCGAGTTCGCTGGGGGATGTGGTGCGCACGGTCCCGGTGCTGGTCTCGCTGAGGCGGGCGTATCCGAAGGCCCGGATCGACTGGCTGGTGAACGATCGGTTCCTGCCCGCCGTGGAGCACCATCCCGACTTGTCGCGTGCGATTCCATTCCCGCGCGAGCGCGTGGGGGAGCAGGTGAGGCGCCTCAAGATCGCCGACCTGCGGGCGTGGGCGAAGGCCAACCTGCGCGAGGCCCGGTACGACCTGGTGCTCGATGTCCAGGGGCTCGCCCGCAGCGGGATCATGGCGTGGCTCACTCGGGCGCCGCGGCGAGTCGGCTTTGCGGACGCGCGCGAACTGGGCTGGCTCGGGCTCAACGAGCGCGTGCGCCTGCCCGAGGGACTGCACCACGTCGATCGCTATCTGCATGTGCTGCGGGCGATGGGGATCGAGCCGGTGCCCGACCTGCGGCTCTATCCACCCGCCGCCGATCGAGCGGCGGTCGCGGGCGATGCGCGATTCGGGGGTCGATATGTCGTGCTCTCCCCGGCCACGCGCGGGCTCGGGCGAGCGTGGCCGATCGAGCGGTACGCGGCGCTCACGAAGGACCTGTTGGACAGGTCCGGAGCGTGGGGGGTCGATCGGGTGGTCGTGGTGGGACTTGGAAACGAGAAGGTCTATTGCGCGCCGATCACCTCGCTGTCGGAGTCGGACGGGCGTGTCGTGGACCTCGTGGGCTCGACGTCGATCGGTCGGTTGATGGCGGTGCTGGAGCGCGCGGCGCTGGTGGTCTGCAACGACTCGGCGGCGATGCACCTGGCGGTGGCGTTCGGGCGACCGCTCGTGGCGCTGCTGGGTCCGACGAGGGCGGAGACGAGCGGGCCGTACGGGCGATCCGAGGATGTCCTCAGCGGATGGCGTCCGGAGGACGCGGGCGTCCGGCATCGGGATGTGGAGCGTGCGGGCGCGATCATGCGACGGATCGAGGTGGAAGAGGTGGTTCGGGCGTGCGGCGCGCGGTTGGTGAAGGCGACGCCCGGCGTGCCCGTGGCGGGCGTCGCGTCGTGGTAACAAGGGCGTGATCTCGCGGGAGTCATCGGCGTAGTATTCAGATTGGAGGTTCTCGCCCGTTCTCGGGGGAGGATCGACTCGACGACGTCCAATGGGCCTTTCCTCGGGCCAAGGAGTTCAACATGGCAGGCAGCGAACAGCAGAAGAAGATGATGATCGGAGTCGTGGCGTTGATCGCGATCGTGGGTGCGGGGATCGGTCTGGCGTATTACTACGACCTGATCCCCAGCGGGAGCAAGCCGCAGGGCAATGCGGCCCCGCAGATCACGGACCTGCCTCCGGCGCAGCAGGAGGAAGCAAAGAAGGCCGAGGCCGCTCGGCAGGCCGATTTGAACAACCCGAAGAAGCCCAAGGGCAGTTCGTAAGCACGGCGTCGCTTCGACGACGAACCCACCGCCGCGGCCTTCAGGTCGCGGCGGTTTCTTTGGCACGGTCGGCGATCGCGCGAGAATAACTCTCGAGGCAGCGTTCGGCGGCGCCGGACCACGTGAGGCGCTGGAGTTCGATGGCGCCGTGCTCGCGGAGGGTGCGGGCGAGCGGAGGGTGGCGCAGCACGGCGATGATCTTGTTCGCCATGTCGTCGATGTCCCAGAAATCGACCTTGAGGACGTGCTTGAGGACCTCGCTGGCGCCGCTGGTCTTGGAGAGGATCACGGGCACATCGTGCTTGATGGCTTCGAGTGCCGCGATGCCGAAGGGCTCGCTCACGCTGGGCATGACGTAGCAGTCGGCCATCTGGAAGATGCGATCGACGTCGGGTCCGCGGAGGAAGCCCGTGAAGAGGACCTTGTGCCCGATGCCCGCGCCGGCGGCGAGTTCGATCATCCGAATCGCCATGTCGCCCGAACCCGCGAGCACGAACTTGACGTTGCTCATCTTCTCGAGCACGCGCTTGGCGGCGGCGATGAAATACTCCGGGCCCTTCTGCATGGTGATCCGCCCCAGGAACAGCACGATGTGATCGCGGGATTCGATGCGGTCCTCGGGCTTGGGCTGCACGGCCTCGCGGTCGATCCCGTTGTACGCCACGTCGATCTTGTCGGGAGCGACGCCGTATCGCTTTACGCAGATGGACTTGGTGAACTCGCTGACGGCGAGCACGCGGTCGGCGGCGTGCATGCCGCTCCGCTCGATCTCGTAGACGCGTTGATTGACGTTGGCGCCCGCGCGATCGAACTCGGTCGAGTGGACGTGCACGACCAGCGGCTTGCCGGAGACCTTGGAGACCGCGAGGCCCGCGGGGAAGGTCAGCCAGTCGTGGGCGTGGATGATGTCGAACACTTCCCGGCGCGTGAGGGCGACGACGAGGCGTGCGTAGCGTTCGGCGTCATTGACGAGGTCGAGGCCGTAGGTGCTGAGTGGGGGCGGAGCGCCGACGCCTGCGGAGGCGGGTTGACCGGGGCGTGGAAGCACCGACGCCGTCCGGGGTGAGGACGAGTCGGTTTCGCGCGTCAGCGGTCGCGTGGAGTCGAAGGAGGGATAGGGGTGGGAGAACGTGGCGTCGACGCCGATGAACGTCGTGTGCTCAAAGCCGTAGAGGGGGCGTGACGTGGGGAGTGCAGAGGTGCCCGGCGCGAGGGGGCCTTGGGTGGGTCGGGGCGGGGGCGGCAGGGGGTTTTCACGGCGCGCGACACCTCGCCCCGGGGTTGCGACGGTGAGCATGCGCAGGTGCGAGGGCTCTTGCCCATGAATCGGGCGAGGCAGGACGAAGAGGACGTGGTGGCCCGCCTGGTCGAGCGCTTTGGTCAAGCCATAGCAGGCGGTCCCGAGGCCGCCGGCGATGAAGGGGGGAAACTCCCAACCAAGCATGAGGATCCGCATCGTGTGCTCCACCCGGCTTTGCTCGCGGGGTTGTGGCTGTGTCTCAGAGTACGTCGGGGGCGGGGGAGTTACGCATCATCGTCGCCCGCGGCCATGTCGCCCAGGCGGCGGAAGCAGGCCTCGTAGGCGAGGAGGCAGATGGCCGCCACTTCGCCGGCCTTGGGGGACGCGGGGTCAACGGGGAGTTTGGATCGGAAGGTGAAGAGTTTGTCTTCGGATCGGAAGTGTTCGAACCGGAGGGTGGGGGCGCCGCAACCCATGGCTTCAAAGCCCAGGTCCACGAGTTCCTCTTCGAGGAGGTCTTCGAGTTTGTCGCCCGTGTGCACGAGGTCGAGTTCGATGGATTGGCTGAGATAGCGGTCGGGCGTCACGAGGCTCACCCAGAGGTCGTTCCCCCTGGCATCGAGGCGGAACCAGGCGGGTGCGGAAGAGCCCCGGGCGGCACACTCGACGCGGGTGCTGGACGTGGCGACGTTGGCAAAGACGCCCGCGCCGGCCGCACGATCGGCGACGTGCTTGAGGAGGTGTGTGAGGGTGGGAGCGTCGGCAGGCATGGTGGGTCAACAACCAAACGTGACACAAACACTGGCTCCGCGGAGAACGGAGGGGCGTTCGTAATCCGTGTCGGGATCGGTGCCGATAATAGGCCCGTTGAGCGAAGTTCGACATCGTTTTGGACGTTGGCTCGACGGCGTCGGAAGGGGGCCTATATTTGACCCCATCTTGAAGCCGGCGCGAGCCGGTGGAGCAGCCCAGGTGGCGAAATTGGCAGACGCACTACCTTGAGGTGGTAGCGCCCGCAAGGGCATGGAGGTTCAAGTCCTCTCCTGGGCATTGGCGAAACCCCGCGAAGACCGCGGGGTTTTTCGTTGCGCGGGGGTGTACGGGGTTCCCCCGAGAACGAGTGGGGCGAGAACGGAGCCCCCGGCGAAACCGAGCACGCGCGGCTTCCGATAGCGGGGGTGGGTGCGATCTGGCGACCTCGCCCCATCGAGAAGGGAGCCCGCGTGCGTGTTCTGATCATCGACGACTCGGCCTTTATCCGCAAGGCGCTCTCGCAGTTCATCGGGGCCGACCCGGCTTTTGAGGTCGTGGGCGTCGCCCGGAATGGGCAGGAAGGTCTGGAGAAGGCCAAGGCGCTGCGTCCGGACGTGATCACGTTGGACGTCGAGATGCCGGTGATGGACGGCATGGCGACGCTGGCCCGGGTCCTGGCGGAGTGTCGAGTCCACCGGCCCGCGGTCTTGATGTGCTCCACAAAGACGGTGGCCGGGTGCGGATTGACGCTGGAGGCCATGAAACTCGGCGCGGCGGATTTCATCACCAAGGACGTCGCGGCGACGGTGCTCGGCGCCGAGGAGTTTCAGCGCGAGTTGATCGCGAAACTCAAGGCGATCGGCGAGCGCGTCGTTCGACGCTCGACGGGCGAACCCACGGCGCCGACCTCGCCCCTGGGTCCAAGTCTGGGTTCGCCCGTGCATCTGGGCAAGCGCGATCTTGGGCTGGTGGTGATCGGTTCGAGCACGGGCGGCCCGCCCGTGCTGGAGACGATCCTGACCTCGCTCCCGGGAGACTACCCGCTCCCGGTGCTGGTGGCCCAGCACATGCCGCTCATCTTTACGCAGAGCATGGCCGAGCGATTCGCCTCGCGCTGCAAGGTCCAGGTGGTGCATGCGGCGGATGGCGAGGTGCTGCGTCCGGGGTGCGTGATGATCGCGCCGGGCGGGCGGCACATGCGTGTGCGCGCGGAGCGAGGAGGGCGCGGTGGTGTGTGTCGCGTGGAGGTGTCCGACGAGCCCGCGTCGGCGTTGTACAAGCCGAGCGTGAACGAACTCTTTGCGTCCGCCGCGCGCGCGATGGGGGCACGGACCCTTGGGGTGGTGCTCACGGGGATGGGGGACGACGGGACGCTGGGCGCGAAGGAGATCCAACGAGCGGGGGGCGTGGTGCTGGCGCAGGACGCGGCATCGTGCGTGGTGTACGGGATGCCCCGGGCGGTGGCGCAGGCGGGAGTAGCGGCGGCGTCGCTGTCGCCGCTCGGACTCGTGCAGTCGCTGCGGTCGGTCGCGTCTCCCGCCTCGGGGAGGAGCGTGCATGCGGCGTGATCCCCGCTTTGCGTGGAGGAGCGTGGAGGTCGAAACGTGAAGGCGTTGAGGGGTGGGGACGATACTCCCGCGGAGGATCGGCCGGTCCAGATCGAACACCGAGTTGGAGGCATGTATGAGCACCGCGACGACGATGGAACCGCAAGCCACCGCCCCGAACGGGGCCCTTGGCGGCGCGGAGGGCAGTGTGGGCACGGATCAACTGCAACTGGTCTCGTTCGTGGTGGGAGCGGAGGAGTTCGCGGTGGACATCCTCGCGGTGCAGGAGATCAACCGCATGATGCCGCTGACGCGTGTGCCGCAGAGCCCGGCGGACGTGGAAGGGGTGATCAATCTGCGTGGGAAGATCATCCCGGTGCTCGATCTTCGCCAGAGGTTCGGGATGGCGAAGGGGGATCGAGACGGGCACAACCGGATCGTGGTGGTCGAGGTCCGCGGGCGGGTGCTGGGATTCGTGGTGGATCGCGTGAACGAGGTCCTGCGCATCCCCAAGAGCATCGTGGACCCGGCGCCGACGATGTCGAGCACGATCCGGTCGGATTTCATCCAAGGGGTCGGCAAACTTGAGGATCGGCTGTTGATCCTGCTGGACCTGGACCGCCTGTTCGCGAGCGAGCCGAGCGACGCGTCGAACCCCGTTGCCCATGCCGCGTGATCGTTCAAACCGAGATTGACCAACGGAGAGAGTACACGTATGGCCACCCCTGCTTCACGCAGTTCCGCCCCGGTCGCGAAGACGCTCCACATGACGGATCGTGAGTTCGTGGAGTTGTCCAAGGTGATCTACGACCGGGCGGGGATCCACTTCCCGCCGACGAAGAAGTATGTTCTCGAATCGCGGCTGGCGCAGCGGTTGGACGAACTGGAGATGGAGGACTTCGGGCAGTACATCTCGTTCCTCACGATGGGACCGTACCAGGGTGAGGAGTTCCAGGAGATGTTCAACCGGATCACGATCAACGAGACGTCGTTCTTCCGGAACGAGCCGCAGTTGGAGGTCTTTGAGCGGCGCGTGCTTCCTGAACTGCTGGAGGCGAGGAAGGGGGTGAAGCGATTGCGGCTGTGGTCGGCGGCGTGCTCCACGGGCGACGAGCCGTACACGCTGGCGATCATGGTGCATCGCACGCTTGGGGTGAGGCTGAGCGACTGGCGGATCGAGATCCTGGGGACGGACATCAGCGAACGGGCGCTGGAGGCGGCGCAGGCGGCGCGGTACACGGAGTATTCCCTCCGCAGCCTCTCCCCGATCGTTCGCCAGCGGTATTTCAGGCAAGACGGCCCGTACTCGCTGCTCGATCCGACGGTGAAGTCGATGGTGAGTTTCGATCTGCACAACCTGAAGGACCGCGTGGCGGCGAAGCGATTCGGGACGTGGGACATCATCTTCTGCCGCAACGTGATGATCTACTTTGACGACGCGATGAAATCGCAGGTGCTGCGGACGTTCGCGGAGCAACTCGCGCCCGACGGCACGCTGTTCATCGGACATTCGGAGACGATCCGCGCCGCCGAGGCGCCGTTCGAGCCGCTCCCGATTCCCCATGGGTTCTGCTACCGCAAGGCGCGAGCGCCGCGGCCCGGGCCTTGACGCGAGATCGTCCACGAGACACGAGGTTCCATGCACACGTTTGATCCACAGATCGTCCAGGATTTTTTGACCGAATCGGGTGAACTGCTCGACCAACTCGAGGCGGACCTGGTCGAACTCGAGCGCTCCCCCCGCGACCCGGAGATGCTGAACAAGGCGTTTCGGGCGTTGCACACGATCAAGGGGAGCGCGTCGTTCCTTGCGCTCACGAACCTGGTGCGGATCGCGCACGCCGCCGAGGGCGCGCTGAATGCCGCGCGATCGGGAGTGATCGTGGTGGATCGCGGGGCGATGGACCTGCTGCTTCGAACGATCGACGTGCTTCGCACCCAGATGCGTCAACTCGGGGAGGGCACGGACCTCTCCGAGCCTCCCCCGGACCTGGTCGAACGGCTGACGCTCCTGAGCGAGGGGAAGGCCCCGGCGGCGTCGGGGGCCATGCCCTCGTCACCGGCCGCGGAAGCGCGGGACGAGACGGGACCTGCGGAGTCTGCGGACGATGGGCTGATCCCCATTGTGCTGGATGAATCGAAGGGCGATCTGCTCCCGTATCTGGTGCGCGACCTGGAGGAGGCGCTCGATCGGCTCGAGCGCCAACTGGCGTCGATGGTGCACGACGGCCGAGGGCGCGAGGTGGGTGCGGCGATCGTGGAGACGGCCGACGCGATCCGGGCCTCGGTGGAGTTCTTCGAGTTTGAGCCGATCGCGGCGCTGGCGAACGCGCTCCGTGCCGCGGGGGAATGCGTGGGCGAACTCACCCCGCCGCGCGCGAGCCAAGTGATCCCCCGGATGCAAGGGGTGGCCGCGCTGCTGGCGGAACAGTTGGAAGCGCTGCGTCAAGGAACGTTGCGTCGGCAGGCGACGGGCGTGCTCCTCGAGAGGTTGCGTGACGCCGCGAGTGGGGGCCAGTTGCCAGCGAAGGGCGTGCTTCCGGCGGATGCGGATGCGGAAACGGCGCTTCGCGCGGATGGCGTGCGGGCGGTGTCCGCTGGCCGCGCGGGCGAGGTGGAGACGGTCGCGGAGGCGACGCCGCCGACCTTGGTGAACGTCCCGTCGACGGAGGTGGGCGGGGCGGCCGGGAAGGATGAGGCGACCCCGCCCAAGAAGCCCACGTCGGACAGCACGATCCGGGTGGAGGTTGGGCGCTTGGAGGCGCTGATGAACCTGGTGGGCGAACTGGTGCTGGAGAAGAACCGGATCGGGGCGATCTCGCGGAAGTTGTCGCACGCGATCGGTTCAACGCACCACGAGTTGAGCGAGCAGGCGGCGCTCGCCGCGGGAGGGCTCGATCGGATCGCCGCCGATATCCAGACGGCGGTGATGCGGACGCGGCTTCAGCCGCTCGACAAGTTGTTTGGAAAGTATCCGCGCCTGATCCGAGACCTGGCGGGAAAAACGGGCAAGAAGATCGAACTGGTCATCGAGGGGGGCGAGACGGAAGTGGATCGCTCGGTGATCGAGGAACTGGGCGATCCGTTGGTGCATCTGCTGCGCAATGCCGCCGACCACGGGCTGGAACTGCCCGACGAGCGCCGCCAGAGCGGGAAGAGCGAGACGGGGACGATCATGCTCCGCGCCTCGCACCAGGGCAGCCACGTCAAGATCGAACTGGCGGATGATGGGCGCGGGCTCTCACGCGAGCGCATCGTGGCCAAGGCGGTGGAGCGCGGGCTGGTGAGCGCGGAGGTGGCGGCGACGATGGACGATCGCGCGGTCTATCCCTTCATCTTCGAGCCCGGCTTCTCGACCGCGGAGAAGGTGAGCGACCTTTCGGGGCGCGGGGTGGGGATGGATGTGGTGCGGACGAACATCGCGCGCATCAAGGGAGCGATCGATCTGTCGAGCACGCCCGGACGGGGGACGACGGTGTCGATCACGATCCCGCTGACGCTGGCGATCCTGCCGGCGATGATGGTCGAGGTCAAGGGCGAGGTCTATGCCATCCCGCTCGACCATGTGGTGGAGATCGTCAAGCCCAGCCCGGAGCAGGTCTCGACCATCGGGAACACCCCGGTGCTTCGCCTGCGCGACGCGGTGCTGCCGCTGGTGAGCGCGGTGGAGGCGTTCGGACTCCCGCACGATGAGAGCGACGAACTGCCCTTCGCGGTCATCCTGGACATGAACCAACGGCGTGCGGGCCTACGCGTGGGCTCGCTCATCGGACAGCATGACATCGTGATCAAGCCCCTGGATGGGGTGCGTCGCGAAGGCCCGCCCGAGCGGAACCCCGTCTCGGGGGCCACGGTGCGCGATGACGGGGGCGTCAGCCTCATCGTGGACGTGGCATCGCTCTTGCGAAGCGTAGAAGACGTGAAGTCGTCGGCGTCGTCGGCCGAATAACAGCACGCCGCGATGCGCTGTCGCGGGCAACACGGGAGACCCCATGGATCCGGCATACATCAAGCCCTTCATCGCGAGCATCCAGAACGTCTTTGCCACGATGCTCCAGATGCCCGTGACCACGGGCGAACCGCGCCTCAAGACGGACCGAGGGGCCGAGAACGACATCTCGGGCATCATCGGGCTCAGCGGGGCCGTCCGCGGGTCGGTGGTGCTGAGTTTTCCGACGCAGACGGCGGAGCGTGTGGTCGCGATCTTTGCCGGGCAATCCCTGCAGGTCGGGACGGCGGACTTTGCCGATGCCGTCGGTGAACTGGTCAACATGATCAGCGGCGGAGCCAAGGCGCTCTTTCCCGGCAACGCCAAAGCGTCGATCAGTTGCCCGAGTGTGGTGATCGGACAGAACCACACGCTGGCGCGGCAGTCGGACATCCCCTGCATCGTGATCCCGTGTACCACGGATTGCGGCCCGTTGACGATCGAGATCGCCCTCAAGGTGGGCGAGGATCAACCCGTTGCCAAGGCCGCCACCCCCGCTCGTGCGAACGCCTGAACTTCCACCTGCACGCTCACAAGGACCGACCCATGCGCATCCTGCTCGTCGACGACTCCAAGACCATGCGAAACATCCAGAAGGCCGTCCTCACGCAACTCGGGCACACCGACCTGCAAGAGGCGTGCGACGGGCAGGACGCGCTGAGCAAGGCGGTGGCGTTCAAGCCCGAACTGATGCTGGTGGACTGGAACATGCCCGTGATCGACGGGCTGACGTTCGTGAAGACGTATCGCGCGCAGGTGAGCAAGACGACGCCGATCATCATGGTGACGACCGAGGCCGAAAAGAGCCGGGTGATCGAGGCGATCAAGGCGGGGGTGAACAACTACGTGGTCAAGCCGTTCACCCCGGACATGCTGAGCCAGCGGATCTCCGAGACGATGGCGAAGTTCGCCGCGTCTCAACCCGCGCCCACGTCCGCATGAGATGACGTGCCTCCGGAAAGGACTCGGGCATGACGCGCGCGCTCACCGAGTTGATGCGGATCGAGGTCGCGGACGACCACATGTCCGCGTCCCTGGTGCTCGAGTCGGGCGGGCAGCCCGGACCGCTGGACGCGCCCTTTGCCGAGTCGTTGCTCACCTCGCACGAGGTTCCGCTGACGCGCGAGCGGTCGGCCACGATCCGCCGAGCCTTGGAGCAGTACGCCCTCAACCCGGGGGAAACGCATCGCGTCCCGATCGCGTTCGGCGTCGAGCCCGTCCACGCCCTGGGGACCCGCCTGGAACTGCGCACTCGGCGAGGGTCCGAGGAATGCCACCCGGTCGGCGAGACCGGCTCCTCGCCCTCGGGAGATCCGGACACCGCGGATGAATCCGGGATGGGCGAACCGCTCGTCGTCGACGTGGGCGACGTCATCGGGCACTTGCATCCATCAACCCCCGGCGCTGACGGCATGGACGTCTTTGGTCGCGTCGTCAAGGCGAGGGCGGCACGCCCCTCTCCGATCGCGATCGAGAAGACCATCGAGATCGAGTCGGACGGCACACTCGTGGCCAAGACTCCCGGGCTGGTGGAGGTTACAGGTCGGCGCCTTCGGATCTCGGAGACGCTCCGGATCGAGGGCTCGGTGGACGCCGCACGGGGCGACGTGGATTTTCCACGCCACGTGGTCGTGTCGGGCGGTGTGCATGATGGACGGGTGGTTCGGGCGGGTGGGATGCTACAGGTGGGCGACTTGGCGCAGGCGTGCGACCTGCAGTCCGGGCGAGATCTTCTTTTGGAGATGGGGATGTCGGGCCGGGGGCAGGGCGTGCTCCGCGCCGGGCGCGACCTCCGCGCGACGTACGTGTCGGACGTCAAGGCCGTCGTCGTCCGGGATGCGCACCTCGGGAAGGACATCTCGAACTGCGATCTTCGGGTGGGACGCCACCTCCGCGGCCCTTCGTGCACGCTGATGCGAGGCGAGGTGTGGGTCGGGCGAACCTGCGAGTTGGCGCACGTCGGCACCGACGCCCACGTGCCCACGACGATCATCCTCGGGAAGTTTGAGGCCCTCGAGCAGGCGGCGAGGCAAGCGCTCCATCTCGCGCCCGAAGTCCTCGAGCAGCACGAGCGCTCACGGGAGGCGCTCGCCACGTTGCAGCGGGCTTCCGGTCGGTTGACACCCAAGCAAGCGGAGGAACTCACGGAACTCCAGTTCGACTGCGCACGGGATGAGGGCACGCTCCGTCAACTGGAGCGAGGCATGCGCACGATTGCCGATCAGATGGCCAAGTTCTCGCGCGCTGAACTGATGGTGCATGGCGTGCTGCATCCCGGAGTTCGGGTCTGGATCGGGGGCTACTGCGTCGAGTTTGTCACCGCCGTTCCCGGCCCGCTCCGCATCGCCCTCGATGAGCACGGCGGGCCCTACTGCCTCGACACGAGCATCAACGAGAAGCAACCGCTCTCCAAGATCGCCCGGGTCCGCGCCGACCCACGGTTTATCGACCTGGAGTACGAGGCTCGCAACCTCGGCCTGTGCCTGCGCCCGGCCGCGCCCAAGGCGGCATAACGTCTCTCGAGTTGGAGGTCGAGTGGATCAGACGGCCACGCCGCACGAACAGAGTGCGGTGGCCCGTGATTGGGGCTTTTGAGTGCGAAGTTTGGGTTCTGTTCCAAGTCTGACGCTGGCGCTCGCGTGGTGCGCGGGGGGGATGTGCCACGCGCAGACCTCGCCGGCGGACGCGCCCGCGGAGCCCACGCCGAAAGTCGAATCGACGGTCCAAAGCGAGCCTCCCGAGCCGACGGAGGCGGAAGTCCTGTTCAAGGATGGCCGTCGCCTCGCGGGCGTCCTTGTGTCGGAAGGCCCGCGCGACGTGGTGCTGCGGATCGAGGGGATCGAGACCCCGATCGCACGCGGCGACATCGAGCGGGTCCATGTTCGTCCATCGTTCGAGCAGCAGTATCGTGCGCTGCGGTTGAGCGTGGACCAGCGCGACCTGCCCGGGCGGCTCAAACTCTCCGAATGGCTCCTCGCGAGAAGGAAGTACGACCTCGCCCTCGCCGAAGTGGGTGGGGTCCTGGCGATCGAGCCCGGGAACCTCGAGGCGCAGGAACTCAAGACGCTGATCGAGCAGCAGGACCAACTCGCCAGGCGCGCGGGCACGGGGAAGGACGGAAACCCCAGGACGCCCCGCCCGCGCGGCGAACCACGGGCCAAGTTTCCCTTGCTCAGCGACGAGCAACTCAACCTGATCCGGGTGTACGAACTGGACCTTGCCAATCCGCCGCAGATCACGATTTCGCGTGCGACCATCTCCAAACTGCTGGAGAAGTACGCGGGCCAGCCCGAGATCCCCGTGACGCGTGAGGGGCGGGACGCGTTTTATCGCAAGCCCGCGGCGGACATCGTGGCGATCATGTTTCGCCTCCGGGCGAGGGAGTTGTATCCCGAGATCAAGGTCCATGACAATCCGGAATCGATGCGCCGATTCCGCGACGACATCCATCGGCAGTGGCTGATGAACTCGTGCGCGTCCGCGGCGTGCCACGGCGGGCCCGAGGCCGGACGCCTGTACCTCGCGAGCCGCAACAACGTGGGCGATCGGCTGGTGTATACGAACTTTTTGATCTTGGAGCGATTCCGGTTGAAGACGGGTCAGCCGCTCATTGACTATGCCGAGCCGGGGCGATCGCCGCTGCTTCACATGGCGCTCCCACGGGAGTCGTCGCTCTTCCCGCATCCCGAGGTCGAGGCGGGCCCAAGCCGACAGCGTTGGCGAGCGATCTTTCGCTCGCAGGAGGATGCGAAGTTCGCGGCCGCCGTCGATTGGATCAAGTCGATGTTCAAGCCGCGCCCGGAGTATCCGATCGAGTACACGCCACCCGTCGCGAGGCCGACGCCCGAGGGTGAGATGGAAGCACCGGAAGGCGAATCCGGGTCGCGCTAAGCCGCGTCATCTCGAGGTTTCAGTTTTGTTCGGATGTCCTTGGCTGTGTTGAAGCGGTCCGCGTGGAACTGTTTGCCCACCAAATTCGAACCGAACAGTCTCACCCACGCCCGAGTCGAGCGTCGGTGTGCTAAAGTGACCCCTTCGACGCGCAAACTCGCCACCGCGGCGTAGAGTGCGCGGCGGGTTCGCATGAGGAGTTTTCGAATCGCCATGGCACACTCCATGTCCCGCACCGTTCGTCCCGCCTTGTTCCCCACGCTTCGGCGCTCGATCGCGTTGACGCTCGTCGCCGGATCCCTCGTCGCCTGCGATCGCGAGCCGCAGTCCGCCCGGGCGCTGCGAGAGCAGAGCGACAAACTGGAAGTGCTCGGGACGGGGGGCTCCGCGGGCCCGGCCAAGGCGCAGGCGAACACGTTCAAGGAGACGACCACGAAACTCGCCGGCCTCGGGGACGGCAAGGTCGGGGCCGCGGCCATGACGCTCGTCTCGAGTGCGCACACCGGGCTCGCGGACGAGCAGATCGCGGCGCTGGAAGAACAAGAGAACGCGGCGATGGCGAAGTTGAACGAAGTCCAGGCCGCCCTTGCGGTGTACGCGGGCGCGAGTTCCGTCGCCGCCGTTGCGGAGTCCTATGACCCGTCGGGGGATCTTTCGGATGCTTCGAAGGCGAAGGCGGAGCGAGAGAAATCGGCGGAGGATGCGCGGGCGCGCCTCGCGGTGATCGAGACGCAGATCGCGGAGTTGCGTGCGGCGGTCAAGGCGAAGAACGACGCCGCCGACGCGAAGATGCTGGAGTTCAACGAGTCGATGGCGCGGACGACGTCGATGAAGGCGACGGAGGCGTTGCCGATCGTGCAGGCGGCGAACAAGGCCAAGCGTGAAGCGGACGCGCTGAAACTGGAGGCCGGCAAGGTCGAGGCGCAACTCGACGTGACGACACCGCTGGCGCACGAGTTGAGGCTGCTCGTGGAGCAGTCGGTGAATCAGGCCAAGAGCCTCGACGATCGTGCCGCGGAACTGAACGCGAAGAAGGCCAGCAGCGTTCGCTTGGCGGCGACGGCACGCGAGGAAGCGAGCAAGGCCAAGGATGAGATCCGGAAACTCGTGGGAGAACTCGACGCGCTCCGTTCGGGCGAGGTGCAGAGCGCGGGCGAATCGGCGCTGAGCACGTTGAGCCAGGCGGTCAAGGCCGCCCAGGCGGCGGGGACGGAAGTGCCGGGCGCATCGAAACTCGCGCTGGGCACCGCAAAGCAGAAGGTGGGCGACGTGCAGGCGACGCGTGCGCGGGGGCACCAGGCGTATGCCGCGTTGCTCGCGGACCTCGCGAAGGCCGAGCCGAAGTTGCCCGACGCGGGCAACTATGCGACGAAGGCCCAGGCGGCAAAGGCCGCCGCGGACGAAGCGATCCAGGCGGCGCGGGCGGCGTACGGCGAGGCCGGCTCGGCGTTCAACGGGGTCCAGGTGACGGGCGAGGTGAAGCAGCGGTTGCAGGCGCTGGGGGCGAAACTCCAGGCGATGTCGAAGTCGGCCGAGGAGCAGGCCGCGGATGCCGCCGCCGCGGCTCAGGCCCAGGCCCAGGTCCAGGCGGATGCCGCCGCGGCGACGCCCGCGGGTGAGACGCCCACGGCGCCCTCGGGCTCGGTGGATCCCAAGATCCTTGCGACGCTGGATGCCTACTTCGCTGCGATCAAGGCGGAGAAGTGGGATGACACGCTGGCGCTCGTGCATGCGACGTCCCCACAGTCCAAGGAGAACATCAAGGCCGCCATGGGGATGATGAGCGCCTTTTCGAAGTTGGAAGCCGCCGCCAAGGCGAAGTTCGGCACGGGCTTTGCGGCCATGGCGGCGATGGCCGGCCCCGGCGCCGGGATGGACCTGGAGAAGATCAAGTCGCTCACGTCGAAGGACATGACCGTGACGGTCGAGGGTGAATCGGCCTCCGCGTCCAACGACGCGATCCCCACGCCCATGAAACTCAAGAAGGTCGGCGACCAGTGGCTCATCCACATGCCCGAGGTGGATAACCCGATGATCGCGCAGATGGCCCCGATGATGACCCGGGCGCTGGAAGAGGTCGCGGCCGACATCACCGCGGGCAAGATCACGGACATGCAGGCCGCCCAGATGGCGCTGCAGCAGAAGATCATGGGTGGGATGAGGCCCCCGGGTGGCCCCGGCGGGGGCTGAAGACCTGATCTGAACCGTGTCAGCGGGGAGGAATCGTCGTCGAGTCCAGCCGAGCGCGGCTGGACTCGCTTGCGTTCTGGTCCGCGATGATCTGCTTGAGCGCGTTGAGTTCGTCGCGTTCGAGGGGCGTGAGCGAACCGCCGAATCGTGCTTCGAGGGCCTCGGCGACCTTGCCC
Source organism: uncultured Phycisphaeraceae bacterium (assembly GCA_964543905.1). Classification (GTDB taxonomy): domain Bacteria; phylum Planctomycetota; class Phycisphaerae; order Phycisphaerales; family UBA1924. The sequence continues at coordinate 66,744 of CAZIZO010000012.1, read as the reverse complement.
CCGTGCCGCCGGGTTGCGGAGAGCCGGAGCCCCCGCAGCCACGCCGACGCCGGCGCGTCCAAGACCTCCGCCAGTTCCGTGCGATCGAGGAGGAGGAGCGCGGCGACCTGCATCTCGAGGACCTCGCTCCGCGTCTCCCCGCTCGCCGAGTCGGCGAACCGATCGAGCACGACGAGCGCGGGCTCGGCCTGTCCCTGTTCCAGGCGCAGATGGGCCAACTCCAGCGCGCCCTGCGTCATCGCGTCGAGGTTTTCCGGCAACTCGCGCTCCGAGAGCAGCCGCGTCTCGCTCGTCAGGTCTTCGAGCAGGTCGGCACGTTCGTCGTTGTGGACGGAGTTGGTGGCGATGGAGTAGAGGTCCGTCGCCGTGAGCGCGTGGGCCACGAGCAACAGGCCCTCGCGGCGAACGCCACCCTCGGTGGGGGCGACCTCCCGGAGTTGGCGGTAGCCCTCGACGGTCGGGCGATGCAGGAGCGTGGCTCGGGCCGCGATGGGGAAGAGTTCTTCATCGAGTGCCGCAGCGTGCACGATGGCGTCGGCATGCTCGGGGAAAGGGGCCAGGGCCGAGGCCGCCGCCAGGCGTCGCGCCGGCGACTCGCCTTCGAGGAGCTCCGTCAGTCGCACGCGGTCGGCGTCGGTCCCCGCAGCGCCCAGGAAGCGGCACGCGGAGGAGGTGAGTTCCGCGTCTCGGACCCGACGCACCAGGCCCAGCGCCTCTTCTCGCTGCGAATCGGTGAGGACGCCCGCGCGCGCGAGCGCCCAGAGCGCGTTCGTCGCGGATCGCCACGAGGGTTCGTCGGCCGTCGTCAGCCAGGTGAGCACCAGGGGCGAAAGCCCGGGCGAGGCCCAGCGGGATGCGGCGTCGAGCATCGCCGCGGCCGCGACCGGCTCGCGCTCACGCTCCAAGGCCTCGAGCACGCGCGGCTCGGCCCCCGCGGGGGACAACTGGTTGACCAAGAGCGCGGCCGACGCGCGCGTGCGGGCGTCCTCGTGGCTCAGGAGGTCCAGCGCGGCGGCGCGGACCTCGCCGTTGAGCGTGGCGCCGGCTCCCAGTTCGCGGTTGATGAGCGAGAACCCCAGGTCGCGGATTTCGGGCAGGTTGTCCCGGATGTACGTCGCGAGGAGCGCGGCACGCTCGCCTTCGGGGGTGTCGATGTGCGCCTTGCGGAGCGACTCGATGAGGCGGGCGACGACCGCCCGCTCGTGCTGGGTCATGCGCTGCAGGCGTTCGCCACGCCGTTGCGCCAGTTCCGCGGTCCATTGCGCGTCGCTCAAGCCGCGGACACGCTCCATCCACTCTCCCCAGGCTCGACGATCGCTGCCCAGGTCGTCCCGTCCCGTCGCGCGCACGACCGCCGCCTGAGCCGCGAGCCCGACGGGCCCCTCTTCGGACAGGTACGTGATCGCGAGGGCCGCGGCCTCCCTCGTGGCGAACGCGCCCACCGCGCCCAGCAGGGCCGGCAGTTCGTCGCGGTCGGCGATGTCGAATCGCGCGCGGATCATGCCAAAGAGTGCGGGCGAGGGCTGGCGTGCACGCTCGATCGCCCGCACCAGATAGGCCGCCCCGCTCCGACCGGCGAAGGGAAAGCGGAGTTCCGTCGCGATCTTGTCCATGGGAAGGTCGGTCTGCGCGATGACCTCATCCGCGGCCCGCTGGCGTTCTTCGTCGGTGAGCGTGCCGTCACACACGCGATCCCACGCGCTCCGCGCCGGGGCGGTTTCTTCAGTCGGATGCTCGGTCCCCAAGGCCCGATCGAACGCGAGGCCCATGCTCCACGCGGGCACGCCCATCGACATCACGCCGATGGCCAACCACGCCCGCGAGCCTTGTTGCGTCGCACGAACCACCGGTCGAAGCCCTCCCACGCCCGCCGCCCACCCGCGCACGTGCACGTGAATCTTCGGATACTACCGGCGTCGCGCTTGAGAGTCATCCCCGAGGACATCGACAATCGCACGAAATCGGCGCGCCCCCTTCGGCGTGGCGACGGTCGGCTCGCTCAGGACCCCGCCGCACGCTCGCCCAGCAGCCGCGACGCCTCGTCCACGTCCTTGTCGCCCCGGCCCGAAAGGTTGATGACCAGATTCTGGTCTTGCTTCATGCTTCTCGCGAGTTCGATCGCCTCGGCGACCGCGTGCGCCGATTCGAGCGCGGGCAAGATGCCCTCGACGCGAGATAGTGTGGCGAACGCCTCGAGCGCCTGCGCGTCCGAGGCCGACGTGTATCGGACTCTCTTCTTGTCCTTCCAATAGGCATGCTCAGGCCCGACGCCCGGGTAGTCCAGCCCTGCCGAGCAGGAGTGAGCCTCCGCCGTCTGCCCGAACTCGTCTTGCAGCACATAACTCAGCGAGCCATGCAGGATGCCCGGCGTGCCGTGCGACAGCGGGGCCGCGTGCTCCCCGGGTTGGCCCGAACGCCCGCCCGCCTCGACGCCGATCAACTGCACCTTGTCGTCGTCGATGAAGGGGAAGAAGATGCCGGCGGCATTCGATCCCCCGCCCACGCACGCGACGATGGCATCGGGCAACTTTCCGAACTGACGCAGGCTCTGCGCCTTGGTTTCGGTGCCGATGACCGATTGGAAATCTCGGACGATGGTGGGGAAGGGGTGGGGACCGACGACCGAGCCGAGGATGTAGTGCGTGTGCTCCACCGAACTCATCCAGTCGCGCATCGCCTCGTTGGTCGCGTCCTTGAGCGTGCGGGATCCGGACTCGACCTCGATGACCTTGGCGCCCAGCAGGCGCATGCGCGTCACGTTGAGCCGCTGACGGCGCGCATCCTCGGCCCCCATGTAGACGTCGCATTGGAGTCCGAACTTGGCCGCCGCCGACGCCGTGGCGACCCCGTGCTGGCCCGCCCCCGTCTCCGCGATCACGCGCTTCTTGCCCATCTTGACCGTGAGGAGCGCCTGACCCAGGGTGTTATTGATCTTGTGGGCGCCCGTGTGGGCCAGGTCCTCGCGCTTGAGCCAGATGGCGGCGCCATGCCCTTCGCGGGCCTTCGACCGCGCCAGACGAGTCAGCCCGATCGCGGGCGCCAGGGGCGTGGGTCTTCCCACGAACGTGCGATGGAGTTCTCGGAGTTGGTCCCAGAAATGGTCGTCGCGCTGCACGCGGAGGTACATCGCCTCCAACTCCTCCAGCGCCGACATCAGCGTCTCCGGCACGTACCGCCCGCCATACGCGCCGAAACGTCCCGCCGCGTCGGGCACTTCCGATGTCTTGGGCGGTCTGGGCTTGGCGGGAGGCAAGGGCGTGGGAGGCATGGCGAGAGCGTATGCGCCAAGCCTTCAGACGCTGGGCGTCGGAGAGACCACCCCGCTCGCCTCGTCCGCCGCCCGAGCGGCGGCGGCGCCCCTCTGCTCATCGACCAAGAGCGTCACCAGCAATCCTCCCAGGATAAAGCCCGCGAGGAGCAGGAGGGAGGACGTGACCCCGAGCGTGTCTTTCACATAGGCGAACGGGATCGTGAGCACGGCCGCCAACTTGAAGACCATGCCCCACACCCCAAACACCTCGGCGGTGCGGTTCTGCGGCGTGAGGTAGCCCACGAACGCGCGATTCGCCGACCCGAGCGAGCCCAGGCCAAACCCGATGATGTTCCCCAAGACCCACAAGGGCCACGTCGGGAAGTTCGCCGGATCCGGTGATCGGCTCCGCAGGAACGCGAAGAGCGCAAAGAGCAGCGCCGTCACGAGCCACAGCACGAGCAGCACGATCGTCGTGCGGCGGTGCCCCAGGCGATCTTGCAGGAACGTCGGCCCCAGCGTGCCCACCACCCCTGAGATCGTGATGACCGCGACGAAGATCACGAGTTGGGTGTCGCGAAAGCCGAACTCGGCGGCGAGGATCGAGGCAAAGAAGATGATGACGCTCATGCCCGCGCCGTAGAGCACCGACGCGAAGAGCAACGTGGCCAGGTCGCGAAACTCCCGGGTCTTCCGCAGGCTCTCGCCCAAACGCTGGAAGCCGACGATCCAGACGTTGCGCCCCGCGTGCGTGCGTGGGCGCTGCTGCTCTCGAAGCACGAGCATGGTGGGGATCGCGAACACCACGAACCACACGCCCGCGAAGACAAAGAAGGGCCTCCAGGTCTCGGCACGCTCCAGCCCGAACGACAGCATCGCCCCCGCGGTGAGCGCGAGCAACACCAGCGCCGCGGCGTATGCGCACGCCCACGAAAATCCGGAGACGCGCCCGAACTCCTCCCGGCGCGTCAGTTCGGGAAGGAAGGACGCAAGGAAGTTCTCGCCGATGGAGAACATGAAGTTCGCCGGGATGTACAGGAGTGCCGCGAGCCAGAGTTGCCCGGGCTCGATCAAGGCCAGGAGGCACGTCAGCACCGCGCAGGTGAGCCCCGTGACGACGAGCGCCTCCTTCTTCCAGGATCGCTCGTCGGCGATCGCGCCCGCGATGGGCGACGCGGCGACCGTGAGCAGCATGCTCGACGCGTACACGAGCGACCACATGGTGGACCCGCGATCGCTTCCCTGCGCGACGACCTGCGTAAAAAACAACGGGAAGAGCAGCGTGTTGATGAGGAGCGTGAACGACTGGTTCGCGACGTCAAAGGAAATCCACGACCACAACTGCCCCTGGTTGGGCAGCCCGCGGAGCGGAGACCAGCGTGCCTTGCTCATGCGCCGGAGAATAGCCGAGCCGCGCTCGCTCGGGGCGGGGCCGTTCGCGGGTCAGCACCCCTGCTCGAATCGAAGGAGGTAGTAGAGCAGGTCGTCGATCGTGACGCCTCCGTCGGGCATGCCCACGCCGCTGCCGTCGTCCACGTCCGCGTCCGATGCGCCGCCTTCGAAGACGACGAGGTAGTACAGCAGATCGTCCACCGTGACGCCCCCGTCGGGCGTGCCCGTGCCCGTCCCGTCGTCCACGTCCGCGACACACTCGGGCGTCGTGGGCTCCAGGATGATCTGGTCGATGAACGGCCCGGCAAACGACGGGGAGGTGCTCTGAAAGCGAATCAGCGTGCTCGAACCCACGGCGACAAAGTCGATCGTCTCCTCACGCCAGCCCATGTTCGAGAACGAGAACCCGAGGATGTTGAACTCAAAGTCGCGGCGCGTCGCGCCAACGAAGACGCTCATCGTCCGGATCGGCGCGAGCCCGTACGGGTCCCCCGCGAACGCAAAGCGAAGGCGATACGAGGCTCCGATCGTCGTCGCAACGCTCTGCGCGATGGACGACGGCGATTGCTCGTTCAGTTCCAGGGAGCGGCGCTCTTCCGCCGGACTCACCATCGAGGAGTCACACCATCGCACGCCGCCCTCGCTTCCCACCTGCCAGCCCGGCAAGGTCGTTGAGTTGGGCCCGAGCATCACGAACGGACCTCCGATGTAGTTGCCCTGCTCGAAGCCGCCATTTACGATCAGATTCTGCCCCCACGCGCTCGCGGCCATCGTCGCGCCCGCGATGTAGATCGATCGCCGCATGCTTGCTCCTCCTCGCGGCGTCCGCGGCACTCGGTCGAACGCCCAGATCGGACAGCATACGCGGAACGCATGGGTCGCGGATGGGTTGGCCTAAGATTGAGCGATTCGGAACGACCCATGACTCAGGCGGCCCCACATCCCAAGCCAAGCCGAGCGCCCGTGCCGCCGCGCTGGGGCTCCGAGGCCGTCACCCCGGCGTTCCAGGGTGGGGTTCGTGTGCGCGTTGTTCCCGAGTTTCTGGCGGAGCACTCCGACCCGGATGCAGGGCGGTGGGTCTTTGCCTATCGAATCCGGATCTCCAACGAGTGCGACCGCACGTTGAAACTGCTCACCCGCCGTTGGGAGATCATCGACGCCGACGGCGATCGCAAGGTCGTGCAGGGCCTGGGCGTGGTGGGCGAACAACCCACCCTCGCCCCCGGCGAGTCGTACGACTATTCGAGTGGCTGCGAACTGCCCACGCCGTGGGGCACCATGGAAGGCTGGTATGAGATGCAAGCCTCGCCAAAGGACGACCCGCTAGCCCGGGTCGAGGTTCGCATCTCGCGCTTCTATCTGGTCTCGGAAGCCACAGTACGAACATAGTTATAAGACGTTTTCAACCTTTCGCTATTTTGTATCCATGCATCCGGCAGAATGGATATAGTCGGTGGTCGCTCAGAACGCCGCTCCCGGCTGTACATCGGGAGCGAAACGGTCGATGCAGTCCCAGAACGTGCCCCACCCGGCCGCCGGAAGCCCGCATGCACATCCGTGACATCTTCGCACAACACTCGGCCACCTTCTCCTTCGAGTTCTTCCCGCCCAAGAGCGCGCCGGGGGCGACGGACCTGTTTTCCTCCATCCAGGAACTCGAATCGCTTCGGCCGACCTTTGTCTCGGTGACCTACGGCGCGGGCGGCTCAACCCGCGACGTCACCCACGATCTTGTCGTCAAACTCAAGACGACGACCTCCCTCGACCCCGTGCCGCACCTGACCTGCGTCTGCCACGATGATCGCGACATGGAGGCGATCCTCACCCGCTACGCCCAGGCGGGCATCAGCAACATCATGGCGCTCCGGGGCGACACGCCTCGCGACCTGCCCTCGGGAGTCGAGCCGTGGCGGACGTTCAAGTATGCTTCTCAACTCGTTCGCTTTATCAAAAAGTTCAACGAGAAGGGCATCCACCCGGATCGTCGCGGCTTCGGGATCGCCGTGGCCGGCTTTCCCGAGGGGCATCCCGAAACGCCGAATCGCCTGCTCGAGATCGAGCGGCTCAAGGCCAAGGTCGATGAGGGCGCCGACGTGATCGTCACCCAACTCTTCTTCGACAATCGCGACTTCTACGACTTCCGTTCGCGCTGCGAGATGGCGGGCATCCGGGTTCCCATCATCGCCGGGATTATGCCCATCGGCAGCCTCGCCGGCATGAAGCGCATGGCCGACCTTGCCCTCGGCGCCCGGTTCCCGGCGCCGCTGATCCGCTCCATCAACCGCACCGGGGGAGACGAGGAATCCGTCCGGCGCGTCGGCATCCACTGGGCGACCGAGCAATGCCGCGACTTGCTCGACCACGATGTCGCCGGGGTCCATTTCTACACGCTCAACAAGAGCACCGCCACCCGTGAGATCTACGCCAACCTCGGCGTCAAAGACTCGCGCGGGCTGGCGGGCTGAGCCGCCGGGCATGTGCCACGAGCATCCGGCCTGTGTGTCTTCCACGCGCCTCAGGCGTCATGCCGAACCACCCGGCCCGTCCCCGGATCAAACCTGGGCACCAAGGGCAGCGTGTCCAGCGTCGAACAGAAATCCACGTCGCTCCCCAGCCCGAGGTTCGCGAGGTTGCGTCCCCCGCGGCTCGCCCGCATCGCCGCGACCAATCCGTCCTGCTCAAACGTCGTCGCGCGGTACGCGAGCAGCGCGAGCCGGCCCGAATCATCCGTCACAAGCCTTCGCCCGGCGGCGGTCAGCCGTTGCACCATCGCCCCCGCGGGCAGGCAATCGTCCATGCTGATCTCGTCGCGCGTGCCGCAGCACACGATGTGGACCGGCCTCGGATCATGCGCCGTCGCCTCGCAGACCGCGGTCAGGTTGGCCAGCGAGCCGACCAATGCCAACGCGGCCTCCTTGGCTCGCAGCAGCGCCGCCGTCCCGTTCGTCGTCGTGAACACGATCGGCTTCCCCCCAATCCGCTCCCGGGTATAACTCAAAGGTGAGTTATCCAGATCGAAGCCTGGGACCAGAACCCCGCCCCGCTCGCCTCCCAAGAGCGCCCGCTCGGGCAAGAACGCTCGCGCCGCGTCGCGGGCGTCCTCCACGGTCAGGGTCGGCACCACGAACGGCGCGCCGTGGAACAACGCCGCCGCCATCGTCACGCTCGCCCGCAGCGCGTCGATCACGATCACCACCCCGCCCCTCAACTCCGCGGGCGTCACGAGTTTCGCGTGCAGGTGAACCGAAAGAGGGCGCTCGCGGACGTCCTGCGCGGGCGGGGGAGGGAGATCGGGTGCGGGCATGCACGATTGTTGTCCGCGGAAGTGTCCACCATGCCGAATCCGATGCCGTGAGCAGGTCCATTCCTCTCCACGACACGAACGCCAGCCGGAGAACTTCAGAACGAACTCGGATCGTCCATCGGCCCCGGGCGAGCCCGCGCCGGCAAGGGCTGCCCCATCGCCTTGCGACATTCCGCCTCGAGGGCCTGGTGGAGTTTCTCGTGATCCGGGTGGGCGTCGAGGAAGTGCATCAACTCGTCCACGCGCCACGCCGCCGGGCCGGCTTTCACTTTCGAGATCGCCGCATCGCCCAGCAGTTCGTTCGTGCGCAAGAACCAGTCCGCGGTCGGCGGCATCTTGGGCGGATCGACGTACGTGCGGATCGACGTGGGCATCCGGGGCCCGTCGCCCACGGCCACGATGGGCCACTTGCCCAGGCGCGTCAGCGGTTCGCGGGCGACCACGATCACCGGCACACGCCGTCGCTCGGCCGATTCCCGCAGCGTCCTGGCTTGTCGCCCGATCAGCGGGGGTTCAACAAGGTACATGCCCGACTCGATCTCGGAGGCTCTTGGCAACGCTTTGCTCACCACCACCACGCGGCCCGTATCCGCCGCCTGCTGGCGCCGCTGACGCCTTGATTCCTGCAGCGGCATGATGATGCGGGACATGCGCTCAAAGTCGCTGCCCTGGAACGCCTTTTCCAACGCCGCCAGGCATAGGTGTTCCGCTTCGAAGTACTCGGTCGCAAGGAGCGCGCGGCTCGCACGCTCCATGAGGTCGTCCACCACGCGCATCTCGCCAAGGGCCGGGCTCATTCCTCACCCCCCGGCGCCTTGCGCACCGGCATGCCCGCCACATGGTCCGCGAGTGAGCGCAGCATGACCTGCCACGAGTTCACCAGTTCATCAAAGTCGTACGCGAGCGAGTCGCCCACCGCCGACCAGTCTTCCCGTGCGAGCGCCGACTTGAGTTCATCCAGCGTCGCGAAGAGTTCATTGGATCGATCGGCGACGCGCCCGCCCAGGCGGCCCCCCGACGCCTTAGCCAGATCCACCCGGTCCAGGTCCACACGGAGCACCTGCGACCCCCGGGTCACCACCTCGCGAACCGCCTGCCACGTTTCGAGCATGGACGCGAGCGGATCGCGTGCCTCGTCGAGTTGGCCCGACTGGATCATCTCGGCCGCCGTGGACTGGTCCGCCTTCGCCTGCTCCAGCGCGTCTTCGGCGCCAAGGAGGGTGGAGCGCACCAACTCCTTCGGCTCGATCGAGGTCAAACGCAACTCGAGGATCGGACGCGGGTATCTGTCCGGGTCGGCGAGCGCCGCGTCGTCGAGGGGCTTCCCATCCGCAACGGCCTCCACGATCATCCGACCTGCCGCCTCGGCGCGTGACGCCGCGTCTCGGAGGGCATCGCCCAAACCCGGTTGGGTGTTGTTCTGGAGTTCTCCGTCCAAGAAGACCCGCACGCTCCAGTGTGCATCAAAAACGGTCAAGATGCAAGGAAACTGAGAGGGTTATCTGACAGAAGTTGCAAGATTCTCATGTGAGGCGTCGGCCGCGCGTCGGCGCGCTTTGTAAATGAGGCGCAGGTTTCGCGCGTAAATCACGATACCCGACGATTGCCCTAACACTCCGACGAAATCCTGACGCCAGACGAAGTACGTGAACAGCATCGCGCCGCCGGCCAAACTCAGCCACCAGAACAGTTCGGGCACAACGCTTTCGCGACGCTTTTCACTGACCAGCCATTGCACCAAGGTTCGACCCGTGAAGGCGATCTGCCCGAAGAAGCCGATGCTGACCCAGAGGAGCCCTCCCCATGAGGTGATGTTGAGCACGCGGAAGAGGTGGGATGGCTGTTGGGCGCCGGCGGTGGTGTAGGCCTGCTCTCCAAAGAGGGCTTTGAAGTCCGTTCCCGACATCTCGTTCGAGACATGGCCGTCGCGCAGCAGCATGCGGAACGAGGGCTCCGCCTGCCCCTGGGGCGTGAACACTTCGACGATTCCGCGTGAGTTGCCGACGCGTAACTCGACGGTGCGAGCCCCCTCGCGGGCCTTGGGCGCCTTGAGCCCGGAGATGGGGGACCAGACGAGCCAGAGCCCCAGGCCGAGCATGAGGATCATGAGCGCCCACGGCTCCCACTTCACGCGCTTCTTCATGCCGCCGACTCCGCGGTTTCTTTGGGCGCGTGCGCGGGCGTCGTCGTGCGCGGCGCGGGCACGACTTCCATCGACGAGGTTGGGCGGCGACGTGCCCTCATCCAACGCACGGCAAAGAGGTCGCGGAGCCCGGGCAACGCGCGCTGCACGATGCCCAAGCCGTATTTCGTCTCTCCCGCAACGCGCGGACGGTGCTGGACGGGCATCTCGACCACCTTGTAGCCCAGGTGGATCGCGGTGATTGGGATGAAGCGGTGGATGCCGCGGAACTCGAGGGGGAGTGCGAGGGCGACGTCGCGTTTCATGACACGGAGGGAGCAGCCCGTGTCTCGGATCGTGTCGCCCAGGAGCCAGCGACGGAAAAGACGCCCGACGATCGAGCCGACCCGACGCACGACATTGTCCTTCCTCGCGTGGGAGCGATCACCCTGCACCAGATCGGCCCCGCGCTCGCGCAGCAGGCGCACCATCGCGGGGATCTCCGCGGGGTCATTCTGGAGATCGGCATCGAGCACGGCGACGAGCCTGCCCCGCGTCGCGCGAAAGCCGGCATGGAACGCCGCCGACTGCCCGTTGCCCTTCCCGGGCGGCGTTGTGGTCATCGCGACGCAGCGAAGCCAAGGCCTGGACGGCATCAAGGTCACGACCTTCGCTCGCGTCGAGTCGGTGCTGCCGTCGTCCACGACGATGAACTCGAACGAGAGCCCCGAGCCGGTGAGGGCCTCGCCCACCTGGCGCACGAGGTCATCGACATTGGCTTCTTCGTTGTGCGCCGGGGCGACGACGGAGAGATCAAGATCGGGAATCACGGGCTCGGGCATTCCGGCAACGTTAGGCGGTGCGGAAGTCACGGAGTCTCGAGGTCGAGGAGCGGCCGGATTGGGACGGTTGGCCACTGGGGCCTACTTCTTCTTTTCCCCGGCCCCTCCCGCGCCCTTCTTCTCCAGCATCTCCAGCACCGCATCGGCCCCGCGCACGTCGAGCATCTTCGCCCGCTTTGCGTACACGATCGCCTGATCCATGACGCCCGCCCGCTGGTGCCAGAGCGCGGCCTGCATCGCGAGTTCGCCCAAGGTCGGTTCCGCGTCCGCCGCCTTCGCGTAGAGCGCCGCCGCGTCCCCCGGTCGCTTGAGCATGCCGTAGCACTCGCTCATGATCGCGAGGACCGCGGGGTCTCGTTTATCCAGGTCCGACAAGCCCACGAACAACTGCAGCGCGTCCTCCGGCTTGCCCTGTCGCGCCTTGGCACGCCCCTCCACAAGCCGCCACATCAGATTGTCCGGCTCGGCCTGCCTCGCCTTCGCGACGTGCGAGAGGGCCAGGTCGAGTTTGTTCTCCCGCAACGCGACCTCCGCCAGCGTGCCCCAGACCATCGGGTTGTCCGGGTCGAGGTTGCCCGCGATCAGCAGGTTCGCCTTCGCTTCCGTCACCTGGTTCAGTTTGAGTTGCACCTGCGACATGTAGAGCGCGACGCGCTTGTCCGTCGGGTTCGCCGCCTGCACCGCCGCGTAGTGCTCCAAGGCCCGCTCGGGCAGGCCCGCCATGTTTGCCACCGTGCCCGCGGCGAACTCGACCTCGGGGTCGCGCTGGCCCAGCGACAGGGCCTTCTCGTACTGCACGTACGCGTCCGCCGGGTTCTTTCGGCTCACGAGCAGTTCGCCCAGCGAGACGTAGAGCCTCGGCTCCTCGGGCCATTGGAGGATCCCCTGGCGCAGCACGGCCTCCGCCTTCCCGAGTTCATCCTGCTGCGTGTAGGTCTTCGCCGCGTTGAGCACGGCGTCGAGGGAGTCGAGCGTGGCCGGGGGCGCGTGGGGGTCGGTCGCCCCCGAGCCGGTCGCGCCGCGGGGGCCGAGCGCCCCGCGAATCGCGAGCACCACCCCGACCACGAGGAGCACCAAAAGCCCCCCGATCGCGATCGTCGAGATCATGGACCCGGCGCCTCCCTTGTCGGGGGAGGCGTTCGTCGAGGGACCGGCTCTGGTCGGGTTGCTGTCGCTCGCGTTCATGCTCGCGTGTCCGCCTTTCGTTCGTTTGTTCTCCATCGGTTGCGGCATGCCTTCGCGTACACTTCCGCCGATGTCCACCAATCTCCCTACATCCCCCATCGAACCCGGTGAACTTAGTAAACAATACCGCCCCAGCGAGCACGAGAAGCGGGTCTGGGATCGGTGGATCGCCGCCAAGGCGTTCCACGCCGACCCGACGCGCGTCGTCCGTGGCGAGGCGAAGCCGTACTCGATCCTGATTCCGCCCCCCAACGTGACCGCCGCGCTCCACCTCGGGCACGCGCTCAACAACACCCTCCAGGACATCCTCGCCCGCGTCCATCGCATGCGCGGCTTCGAGACCATGTGGATGCCCGGGACCGACCACGCCGGCATCGCCACGCAGGCCGTCGTCGAAAAGCGCCTGCGCAAGGAGGGCCAACTCAAGGGCGCTCTCCGCACCTCGATGCAGCGTGAGGAGTTCGTCGCCCACGTGCAGGCCTTCAAGGATGAATACGAGGGCACGATCACGGGGCAACTCAAGGCGATGGGGTGCTCGTGCGACTGGGACCGCCAGCGCTTCACGATGGACGAGACGTGCGCGCGGGCGGTGCGGGAAGCCTTTTTCCGTTTGTTCAAGGAGGGCCTCATCTACCGCGGCAAAAGGCTCGTGAACTGGGACCCCGCGCTCCAGACCGCGGTCGCCGACGACGAGTGCTACGACGAGGAGATCGACGGCGCGTTCTACTACCTGCGGTATCCGCTCGTGCGGAAGAAAGCGTTGGGGAGCGGGCCCGGGCCGATGGGCGAAGGCCAGCCCGAGGTTGAGCCGGTGACGTGGGACGAGTTGTCCTCCCGCGGCTACCCCGGCGCCTCGCAGCACCCCGCCGACGCGCCCGCGTGGATCACGGTGGCGACGACCCGCCCCGAGACGTACCTGGGCGACGTCGCGGTCGCGATCAACCCGCACGATCCGCGCGCGAAGGCGCTGCGGGGCTTGATGTGCGAGTTGCCGATCGTGGGGCGCGTGATCCCGATCCTGGAAGACGACTACGTCGTGCTTCCGGAGCGCTACGCGCGCAGCGACGAAGAGAAGAACGACCCCAAGGCCAAGATGGCGACGGGCTTCCTCAAGGTCACGCCCGCCCACGACCAGAACGACTACGAACTCGGCCAACGCCACACGGCGACCATCGAGGCGCTCGGCAACCCCGTCCTCATCAACGTGATGGCCCCCGACGGCAGCATCTCCGACAAGCATGGTTGGACCGACGTGAACGGCGCCCACATCTTCGTGGGCAAGAAGCGTGAGGACGCGCGCAAACTGGTGATCCAGGAGTTCAAGGCGCGGACGGTGGGGAACGAGCCCTTGTTCGAGGGATCGACGCCGCACCGCCACTCCGTCAAGCACAGCGACCGCAGCAAGGCGATCGTGGAGCCTTATTTATCCGATCAGTGGTACGTGAGGGTGACCGACCGAAGGCTCGCGGCGTGCGCGAACGCGGCGCTCACGCCGGAGCAACGAACCAGTCGAACCAACCTGGAATCTCTGAGTGGTGGCACAGGCGTCTCGCCTGTGAGCGGAGCACGACAGACCTCCGACCCATATCGCCGACTCGCCTCCGTCTCAGACAATCTCAACGTCCACGCCCGCAACCTGCCCCACTTCCAGATTGGAGGGAGCACCTATTTCATCACCTTCCGGGTGGCCTCCGGCACACTCTCCGCCGAGGAGCGCAGGATTGTTCTCGATGCGTGCAAGCACTGGCATGGTGTGAAAATGGAACTGCGTGCCGCCACTGTGATGCCCGATCATGTGCACCTCTTGCTCTCGCCCTTCGAGGCTGAAGACGGGCGATGGCATTCGCTCAGTGAACTGATGCACAGCATCAAGTCGTTCACGTCGCACCAGATCGGAAAGATCCGCGGCACGATGGGCCAGGTCTGGCTCGACGAGTCGTTCGATCGCATCGTGCGCGACGCGGATGAGTTCCAAGAGAAACTTGCGTACATTCAGAAGAATCCCGTCATGGCTGGCCTGGCGGAGCAGTGGAGTGCCTATCCATTTACTTGGGTGAGTCCTTTCGCCCATGAAGCCCGCTATGAGTTCGTGGATCGTGTGCGCGGTCGGCCGCACAGGCGGGACGCCTGTGCCACCGAGTCAAATGACATGGGCCCGTGCACGGGCACAAGTGGTGTCCCAGATGGTGGCACAGGCGTCTCGCCTGTGAGCCATGTCGGCGACGGCGCCCTCCGCTTCTACCCCGCCCGCTACGCCAAGACCTACGAGCAGTGGCACGACAACATCCGCGACTGGTGCATCAGCCGCCAGTTGTGGTGGGGGCACCGGATTCCGGTGTGGAGCAAGGTGAAGTCCAACGACACGTTGACGGAAGGAGCTTCGTACATCAAGTCGGATTCACATGCGGGGATGGTTCGTCAACTGGGGTTTCTCGACGACAAAGAGAACGAGAAGATCTACATCCAGCCGAGTGCCGACGACTCTGCCGCGGTGCAATATTGGCATGTCTGTGTGCAGCCCGGGCAAGAACATATTGAACAGAAACTTGCTTCCAACGGGTTCACCCAAGACCCCGACGTCCTCGACACCTGGTTCTCCAGTGCCCTCTGGCCCCTCTCCACGATGGGCTGGCCCGACGCCGCGCAGGCGGCGAAGGAGACCGGCCTCGCCGACATGCCGAGCCTCCTCCCCGCCTTCAACCCGACCAGCACCCTCTGCACCGCCCGCGAGATCATCACGCTCTGGGTGAGCCGGATGGTGATGTTCAATCGCTACCTCCTCGGCAACGATCGCGGGCCAGGCCCCGTCCCCTTCCGCCACGTCTACATCCACGCCGTCGTGCAGGATGGCGAGGGGCGGAAGATGAGCAAGAGCCTGGGCAACGGCGTCGATCCGCTCGACATCATCGCCACCCACGGCAGCGACGCCATGCGCTTCACCCTCTGCCAGATGGCGACGCAGACCCAGGACGTGCGCCTCCCCGTCAAGAAGGACGCCCAGGGGCGCAACACGAGCGAGAAGTTCGACCTCGGCCGCAACTTCGCGAATAAGTTGTGGAACGCGGCACGGTTCGCGATGGGCATCCTCGGGACCGACGCGGGCACACCGACGCCCGCGAAGGCGACGACGCTCGCCGATCGCTGGCTCTTGTCGCGACTCTCGACCGCCGTCGCCGCGTGCGACGACGCGCTCGCGCAGTACCAGTTCTCCAACTACGCGCAGATCGTGTACGACCTGCTGTGGCGAGACTTCTGCGATTGGTATTTGGAGGCGATCAAGCCGACGGTGGCCACCAACGCGAGCCAGCGGGCCGTGCTGCGGACGGCGATCGAGGCGATCGTGCGGCTGCTGCACCCGGTGATGCCGTTCGTCACCGAGGCGATCTACGAGAAGTTGAGCCTGATCCCGCTGACGCCCGTGGAAGGCGTGACGCTCTCGCCGCCGACGAAAGGTGGGCTGCTCGCCACGGCCGGCTGGCCGATCATGAGCGAGACGCTGGGCGATCCCGACGCCGAAGCAAACTTCAACCGCCTCCGCGAACTCATCGACAAGGTCCGCGAGGTGCGTGCGGAGCGCAAGGTCACACCCAAGCACAAGGTGGTGCTGCATCTGCCCGCGGGCAAGGACAAGCCCCTCGGCGGCGAGTTCGGCGCTGGGATCGCGACGGACGAAGCGGTCGTGCTCATCCAGACGCTTGCCAACGTCGAGGCGATCACCACGCACGCGCCGGCCGCCGACGCCGGTCCGGTTGCGACGTTCATGTTCGAAGGCGCCGAGCACCGCGTGAGCAAACTCGTGGACCCCGCCGCCGCGGCGGCCTCGGGGGACGCGGGCGATGCGAAGGCCGCCGAAGTGGAACGGATGAAGAAACTCATCGTCGGTTTGCAGAAGGAAGTTGCAACCTTGCAAGGCCGACTCGCGAATCCGGGGTACACCGCCAAGGCCCCGCCGCATATGGTCGAGGAAACCAGGCAACTCCTCGCGAAGAAAGAAGGCGACCTGGCGGCGGCGGAGGCTCAGTTGAATGCGATCGGCTAGGGGAGAGCATTCCAATGCAGACGATGGACCGCAGAGACACCGAGACACAGAGTGAGAATCCGAACAGGATGTTCTCGATGTGCCTGTGCCTCTGCGGTTTTCTGTTCCTCTCCACCTGCGGCCAGACCTCGCCCGTTCGCACGCCCGACGCCTCGGCGACGACGCTCACGCCCGTTCCCCCGCCCGCGCGCACCTTCGAGCCCGTGATCGAGCCCTGGACCTTCGAGGATCAGGAAGGGCAGATCATCACCACGCCCAACTTTCGTCTTCTCACCACGGTCACGAGCAAGAACTCCTGGGCGTCCCCCGACTACATGACCCGCCGCTACCCCATCTTGATGGAACGCGCGATCGACCACTACATCACCTCGATCACGAAACTCCCGCCCCCCGCGCAGCGACTGGAAACCTACGTGATGGCCAATCGCCCGCAGTGGTCCCGCGTCACGCAACGCCTGATGCGCGACGAGGCCGAGGTCTATCTCCGCATTCCCCGCGGCGGGTTCACGGCCAACGGCCGCTCCATCCTCTACTTCATCGGACGCGCCGACACGCTCGCGATCGCCGCCCACGAAGGGTGGCACCAGTACACGCAGACCACGTTCCAGAATCCGCTCCCCGTCTGGCTCGAAGAAGGTCTAGCCTGCTACATGGAGGGGTTCGGCTGGAATCGCGAGGGCAGCGGCACGCCCACGTTCAATGCGTGGAAGAACGCGGAGCGATTTGATGCCCTCGCCCGCGCCTACCGCGAGAATCGTCTCCAGCCGCTCGACGCGCTCTTCCGCTACGCGCCGCAAGACTTCATGAAGGACAACGTCGAGGGCGCGCTCACGTATTACGCGCAGGCGTGGGCCTTCGTCCACTTCCTGAACGAGGGCTCGGGCGGGAAATACCGCGAGTCGCTCCGCGAGATCCTCCAGGACGCCGCCAACGGGCAACTCGTGCCTCGCGTCCAGAGTTCGCGCGGAAGCCGGGCCGCGGGCGTGTATGTCACGCAACGCCGCGGGCCCGACCTCGTGCTGGTCTACGTCACAAGAAATCTCGAACTGCTCAGTGCCGAGTACGAGGCCTTCGTCGCCGACATCACACGCCTCGGCAAGCGCGACCGCATCATCGCGGGCGAATCGCCCGTGACCCCATGACCCACTCCCCCCTCATGGAGGTTGGTGGCAGGCTTGGGTTCGCGTTTCGCCCCTTGCCATCGCCGACTCACATTCTCGCGTCGACCACGACCTCCCGCCCGATCTCCAAACTCCGCCGCTCCGCCTCCAACACGTCCGCCACCAGCACCGCATCGTCCAAGGTCGCTCGCAGCGTCGGCACGCCGCCCGAGTTCTTCACTCGCGCCGCCTCCACGAAGTGCCGAACTTCCGCCTCGTATCCGCTCATCGTGGGGAGCGTCGGCTGCTCCGCCTTTCCTTCCGCATAGACCGTCACGGGCTTCTCGCCCCCCGCGAGATCAAACACCGCCGTCGCACGCTCAAACACCGCCACGTATCGCATCACGAACGCGAATCCGGGATGATGCCACCCCCCCTCGGCGACCACGCGCCTCGGCGTCGTCCCGCCCGCAACACGCCCAAAGCGGTACATCGTCGTCACGCGATCGATCGTTCCCGCCGAATCGACCGAGGTCGGCCTCCCGAACAGCCAGCACGCAAAGTCGGCGTCATGGATATGCAGGTCCGCCAGCGCTCCGCCGCTCCGCGCGGGGTTGCGATAAAACTCCGCGTTCCACGTCGGCCCCGCGCCCAGTCGCTGCATCGTCAGCGCTTCCATCGCCCCATACGTTCCCTCGCGCACCCGCTCCGCCAGCCACGCCCACCCCGGCCAGAATCGCATCACCATCGCCGGCATGCACACGCGGTCCGCCGCCCGTGCCGCTTCCGCCACGCGAACAAGATCATGCGCACGCAGCGCGACCGGCTTTTCCACAAGAACGTGCTTCCCCGCCCTCAGCGCCGCGAGCGCCAACTCCACGTGCGTATCCGTCGGCGTGCAGATGCTCACGGCATCGATCGTCGAGTCCTCGATCAACTCCCGCGGGGTGGGATGCCGCCGCAGGCTCGCCAACTCCACGCCCGCCCCACCGGTGTGCAGGTTTCCCCCGCTCGCACTCAACGCCGCATCGATCGCCAGGTCCGCGACCCCACCCACCACGCATCCCGTGGTCGCGGCATACGCCCTCAGGTGCGTCTTGCCCATGAACCCAAGCCCGATGATGCCCACGCGTAGTTCACGCATCCCAATCTCCCACCAACGACCGCCCTTCGGGGCCCGAACGTCGCCTTCACCGAGGACGCAGGCTCAGACGCCGCGCCCCATGAGGCCCACCACCAGGTCGCGTGCCGTTCGCACATCGTCCACGCGAGCCTCCCCCGCTTCGCGCTCGATGACGCAGTCGCACGCCGCGCCCTCGCCCAGCACGCCGAAAAAAGCCTTCCAATCGACCTGCCCCGTGCCCACGGGCACTTCGTCCCCCCAGGTCCCGGGCGTCCTGGTCGCGACGGCATCCTTGATGTGCACTTGCACGACGTGCGCCCGCAGCGCCCGCAACGCCGCGATCGGATCGCCCATCCCGTACAGGATCATGTTCGCCGGATCAAAGTTCACGCCCACGCGTCGCGCGTCGCCCAGCCCGGCGTTCACGTCCCGGAGCACACCCAGAAGTGTGTCCGCCTGTTCCTGTCCCGTCTCGAGCGCGACACGCACCCCGCGCGAGCCAAAGACCTCGGCCAACTGGCGGAGGCGCTCGATCATCTTGCCCCGCTCTGCCCGCTCTTCGTGCGTTCCACCATGGGGGAGGAACCCGGCGTGGAACGTCACCAGCGACTGCCCAAGTTCCTTCGCGATGGTCGCGTTCCGCTCCGCCGCCTTGAAGTTCGCGTGCCACGTCGAATCCGGGCGGACGCCGCCCGTCCGCGCGATGGACTCCAACGTCGAGTAATCCTCTCCCTGCATGCTCATCATCCCGGACAGAATGGAGATGCCCGCGCGGGCGAGTACCTCACGGGTCGTGGCAAGGCTCCAGTCGCCCTCACGAAGGGGATCGAGGTGCAGTTGGACACCCCCCACGCCGCACGCCTGGACCGCGCTCGCCAAGTCCGCCGCCGACTTGGATCGAAGCGACCACGAGCAGACTCCAAGGCGGCGCGAGGAAGGTGTGTGGGTGCTGGGCATGGTGGCTCTTTCGAGCGATCAGCGTACGCCGCGACTTCGTCCGTCGTACGCTTGCCCGAGTGCGCACGTCCTCCCCCAACCCGATCAAGGCCGCCACGGTCTATGCCGTGCTCATCCTGCTCGCGGTGGTCTTCCTCGCGCCCCTGGTCTGGATGGTCGCCACCTCCCTCAAGCCCGAATCCCAGGCCGCCTCGGGGACCGTCTCGCTCCTCCCCGATCCCCCTAGCCTCGCCCTCCCCACGGCAAAGGACAACTACTCCGCCGTCTGGAACGACCCCTCCATCAACTTCCCCCTCTACCTCCGCAACACGCTCATCGTCGCGATCCTCTCGGTCGCGGGGATGGTGCTCTCGAGTGCCGTCGTCGCCTACGGCTTTGCCCGACTCCGGTGGCGCGGGCGGGGCGCCATGTTCACCCTCATGCTCGCCACCATGATGATCCCGTTCCCGGTCATCATGGGCCCGCTCTTTATTCTCTTCTCCAAGTTCGGCTGGATCGGTTCGCTCAAGCCGCTCTGGATTCCCGCGTGGTTCGGCGGGGCGTTCAACATTTTCCTCCTCCGCCAGTTCTATCTCGGCATCCCGAAGGAGTTGGACGAGGCGGCGAAGATCGACGGGTGTTCCCACTGGGGCATCTTCTGGCGGATCATCCTTCCCCTGTCGAAGCCCGCGCTCGCGGTCGTGGCGCTCTTCCACTTTATTTACGTCTGGAACGACTTCCTCGCGCCGACGGTCTTCCTTACCCATCGTGACCAGTTCACCCTCGCGCTGGGCTTGCAGTTGTACCAGAGCAAGGCGGGCAACACGCCTTGGAACTTGCTGATGGCGGCCAGCACCCTCGTCGTGCTCCCCATCTTCCTCCTGTTCGTGGTCGCGCAACGCAGCCTCGTCGAGGGCATCACCGCGGGGGGGGTCAAGGAGTGATGGAGTTATCTGGACGCGGCGCCCCGCGTTCGAGGCCCGGAAACGATTTTGCCAGATTTCTCTTGACGCGCGGGCCGAAGTATGCTCAAAATGTAAACGATTTCGTGGCTGGGAAACTGGGGACTGATGCCCCGGGGCCGCGAATCATCTGCCCGATCCCACGAGCCGCCGCCGTGCCGCTCGCCCATCGAAGGAGTGTCCCCGTATGTCGCGTCGAAACCTCAGCATCCTCGCCTGCCTCGCGGGCTCCCTGGTCAGCGCCGCCGCTCTCGCGCAAACCCCGCTTCCCCTCTCGAATCCTTCCTTTGAGGACGAAAACCTCTTCGACGGCCGCACGCCCCACCAGCCCCTCGGCTGGCACGACATCTCCAATCCCATCCGCGCCAAACGCCGCGCCGTCGGCGACGGGCTCTCGCCTCAGGTCTTCCCCGTCGGCACGCCCAACGCCCTCACGCCCCGCACCGGCAACGCCATGATCCAACTCTCCGGCTCCGCCGGAGGTGGCTTTGCCGGCTTTACCACCGACACCATCAACTTCTCCCTGCCCACCTTCCCCTTCTACGACCCCTTCTACGACCACAACCTCGGCGACGTCGTCGTCAGCGGCTACTACATGATCCCCGCCAGCGATCCCATCGTCGGCGACTCCGCCTACTTCAAACTCAACGTCAAGTACCTCAACCAGGACGTCGCCACCCTCGACGGCTTCTGCACCGACTCCCCGACCTGCGGCTCCATCCAGGGCCACACCGACGGGCAGTGGCGTCAGTTCACCGTCACCTTCCGAAAGGACGAGATCGTCCGCCAACTCGAGTGCAATCAGGGCATCCGCCCCAACTGCGGCTGCGTCTGCGTGCCCACCTCCGCCGTTCCCAACCACGTCAAGATCACCATCGGACGCTTCATCGGCGACGGCACCCCCGCCAGCGGCACCGTCTACTTCGATGACATGTCCTTCGAACAACTCCCCTTGACGCCCACCTGCATCGCCGACGTGGACGACGGCACCGGCACCGGCACCCCCGACGGCGGCGTCACCATCGACGACCTCCTCTACTACCTCCAGATCTTCGAGGCCGGCACCGCCAACGCCGACGTTGACGATGGTTCCGGCACCGGCACCCCCGACGGCGGCGTCACCATCGACGACCTCCTCTACTACCTCTTCCGCTTCGAAGCCGGCTGCTAAGCCGATCAAGCGCCCCGACCGCGGGTCTCTCGCCCGTCTCGTTCCATCTCTGTCAACGCTCAACCCGACTTCCCAGTCGGGTTTTTCGTGCGCGCCGTCCTTCCTCATCCATCTGATCCAACGCGGCAATCAAGTCCACTTTCCTGTACACTCCGCCCCATGTCAATCCCCAGCCCCAAGCGATTCGACCCCCTTGCCTTCATCGAACGCCTCGGCAACGCCCTCCCCGACCCCGCCATCCTCTTCGTCTGTGGCTGCGTCCTCGTCATGGTCCTCTCCCACGTCGGCTTCCGCTTGGGCTGGTCCGTCCAGCCCGTCCAGATCAAGGAAGTCACCCGCGTAATCACCGACGCCGCCGGCAGGCCTCTCCTCGATGATCAAGGCCAGCCCAAACTCGAGCCCATCCGCGACGAGCGCACAGGCCGCCCCAAGACCGAACTCGTAAAATCCGGCGACCCCATCAAGCCCAAGAGCCTCCTCACCAGCGAAGGCCTCTACTGGTGCCTCTCCACGATGGTCAACAACTTCACCTCCTTCCCCCCCTTGGGCATCGTCCTCGTCGCGATGTTCGGCGTGGGCGTCGCCGAACGCACCGGGCTCTTCGATTCCCTCATCAAGTGGCTCGCGATGCTCGTCCCCGCGAAACTCCTGACGCCCACCGCCGTCTTCCTCGGCTTTGTGTCCCACATGGCCGCCGACTCGGGCTACGTCGTCCTCCCCCCGCTCATCGCCGTCCTCTTCCTCGCCGCGGGTCGCTCGCCCCTCGCGGGCATCGCCGCCGTCTTCGCCGGCATCGGCGGCGGCTTCTCCGCCAACCTCATGGTCAGCGGCACCGACGCGCTCGTCTCCGGCATCACCGACATCAACAGCCGCATCCTTGATCCCAACTACCGCGTCCAGCCCACCTGCAACTGGTACTTCATGGCCGCCTCCGTCCCCATCCTCACCCTCATCGGTTGGTTCGTCTCCGCCAAGATCGTCGAACCGAGATTCGCCACTCGCCCCGAGGAAGAGGGCGGCCCACCCGCGCAACTCGGCGCCGCCAAGAACCATCTTGCTCCCGCCGAATCCAAGGCCCTGGCCCGCTCAGGAGTCGCCTTCGTCCTCACCCTCGCCATCGTCCTTGCCTTGATCCTCATCCCCGGCTGGCCCCTCCACGGCGAAGGGCCCCACCCCGTCACCAAACGCGTCGAATCACGCTGGGTCGCCTCCATCATCCCCCTCGTCCTCTTCCTCTTCCTGATCCCGGGCCTGGCCTACGGCCTCTCCATCGGCAAGTTCCGTTCCCAGAAAGATGTCGTCAACGCCTTCGTCGATTCCATGCGCTCCATGGCCCCCGTCATCGCCATGGCCTTCTTCGCCGCCCAGTTCATCGAGTATTTCAAGGTCTCCAACCTCGGGCAGATGCTCGCCATCACCGGCGGCGAAGTGCTCGCCTCCGCCGATCTGCCCCCCGCACTCATCATCATCCTCTTCATCCTCCTCACCATGCTCATCAACCTCCTCATCGCCTCCATGTCCGCCAAGTTCCTCATCATGGCCCCCATCTTCGTCCCCATGTTCATGATGCTCGGCCTCAGCCCCGAACTCACCCAGGCCGCCTACCGCGTCGGCGATTCCGTCACCAACACCATCACCCCCATGAACGCCTACCTCGTCATCCTCCTCGCCGTCATGAACCGATACGCCAAAAACGCCGGCATGGGCACCCTCATCTCCATGATGGTCCCCTTCTCCATCGCCTTCGCCATTGCCTGGATCGCCCTCCTCCTCCTCTGGATGCAGATGGGCTGGCCCCTCGGGCCCGGCGCAGGGCTTTGGTACGTCCCCGCCAAGTAGCCCGCCGCGCAACCCGCGCCCCGCTCCACCCCACGCCCCCGGCCCGCCCACGCGCGGCCCAGTGTACCATGCCCCATGTTCGATCGTCCCACCCCCGGACCCACGCTCACCCTCGCCCACTCCCCCGACCCCGACGACGCCTTCATGTGGTGGCCGATCACGGGCAAGGTCGCGCCCGACGGCACGCCACTCTCCCCGCCCGTCCTCGACACCGGCCGCTTCCTCTACCGCGCCCTCCCCGCCGATATCGAGGTGCTCAATCGCCGCGCCGCCGAGCAGGGCGATCTCGACATCACGGCCATCTCCTTCAGGAACTACTGCGACATCAAGGACCGCTATGTGCTGACCGCCTGCGGCTCATCCTTTGGCCTGGGCTACGGCCCCAAACTGGTGTGCAAGGCCGAGCGCGCGGGCGACGTCGCCGCCTTCGCCGACCCCAAGGTCCGCATCGCGATCCCGGGCCAGCGCACGACCGCCTTCCTCCTCTTCGGGCTCATCCTGCAAGAGGCCGGCGGTACGAAGGCGCTGAACGTCAAGGACAAGTTCGTCGAAATGCCCTTCGACAAGATCATCCCCGCCATCGCACGCGGCGAAGTTGTTGCGGGTCTGGTCATCCACGAGGGCCAACTCCTCTTCGAGCAAGCCGGCCTGCGCCTGGTCATCGACGTCGGGCAATGGTGGCACAAGTCCACGGGCCTGCCCACTCCCCTGGGCGCGAACGCCATCCGCCGCGACCTCGACACGCGCTATGGCAAGGGCACGCTCGACGAGGTCGCGAGCACCCTCAGCCGTTCCATCCTGCACGCGATGTCCAACCGCAAGGAATCGCTCGAATACACCATGCCCTTCGCCCTCGCCAACGCGACCCGCAGCGGCCAAGCCTCCGGCGAGCCGCCCACCCTCGACCGCGTCGACCGCTACGTCAGCATGTACGTCAACGAATGGACCCTCGACATGCGCGACGCGGGCCTCGTCGCCGTGCGGACGCTGTTGAAGAGAGGATTCGAGGCCGGGCTCTGCGGCGATCCGGGGGTCATCGAGGTTGTCGGGTGAGGCTTAGTCCCGCGACGGCGTGAGCAGTCCTTCCGGCGATTGCAACAGCGCCACGATCTCCGCCAGCGCCAGCGCCGCCGTCGCGCCGTCCACCACTCGGTGGTCGCACGCCAGGCTCAACGGCAGCAGCAGCCCCACGCGGAACGAGCCCTTGTTGACGACCATCCCCTCGCGGGCGCGCCCAACGGCGAGGATGCCCACCTCGGGATAGTTGATGACCGGCGTCGCAAACCGCCCCGCGTGGCTCCCCACGTTGCTGATCGTGAACGTGCTCCCCATCAGTTGGTCGCGCGGGATGCTCCGCGTGCGGGCCGAGTCGGCGATCTGGGCGATCGCGCGGCTGATCTGCAACACGCCCAGGCGATCCGCGTCGCGGATGACCGGCACCATCAGCCCCGAATCCGTGTCCGTCGCGATGCCCAGGTGGACGCTGCGGTGCTGCACGATCGTCGCGTCGGCACTCGCGTCGCCCGCCTTCTCCTCCACCGTCGCGTTCAGCGCCCGGAACTCCTGCTTGCCCAGCACGCGCGCCACCGCGCTCGCGACGAACGGCAGGAAACTCACCTTCTCCCCGCTCGCGCCCGCGAGTTTGCGCCGCAGCGAATCGAGCGCCGACACATCCGCCTCGTCCATCACCGTGAAGTGCACGGCCTGGTTGATGCTCTCGCGCAAACGGTTCGCGATCGTCCGCCGCACGCCGCGGAAGGGGATGCGCGTCGTTTCGTCCGGCGCGGCCGTCGAGACCGAAGAGGCCGCACGCAGGATGTCCGTCTTGGGTGCCGCAGGCGTCGCGGGTGCGGGCGCGGGCCGAGCCGCCGGCATCGTCGCGCGGATCTGCACCGGCGGGATCGAAGGCTCGCCCATGTCACACGCCGCGGGAGACCGACCACCGCCGCCGACCGCATCGCGGACATCCTTCTCCAGCACGCGCCCGCCGATCCCCGTCCCGCACACGTTGTCGATGTTCACGCCGAGATCGCGAGCAAGCCGGCGAACGGCGGGCGTGGCGAGAGCCTTGCCCGGCGCGGCGGTCACGCCGCCGAGGGCCCCGCCCATCGAGCCGACAACCGTGCCCGCGTCTTCACGCTCGGCGGCGGGCTCGGCGGCCTTCGCGGGCACAGGCGAAGAGTGTGCGGCGTGCTTGCCATTGTCGGGCTTCGCCTCGGCGGCCTTCGCGGGCTTCGCCTCGTGACGAGTCGCGCTCGCCGCTCCATCGACCCCGACATACGTCACGAGCGGGTTGCCCACGTGCAGCGTCTCGCCCTCGTTCCCGTGCAACGCCGCGATCACGCCGCTGCGCGGGCTGGGCACTTCCACCAGCGCCTTATCCGTTTCCATCTCGGCGAGGATGTCGTGCTCCTTCACCGCGTCGCCCACCTTCACCCGCCACTTGATCAACTCGGCCTCGTGGACGCCTTCGCCAAGGTCGGGGAGGATGAAATCGTTCGGATTGCCGGTCGTCGTGCC
Source organism: uncultured Phycisphaeraceae bacterium (assembly GCA_964543905.1). Taxonomy (GTDB): domain Bacteria; phylum Planctomycetota; class Phycisphaerae; order Phycisphaerales; family UBA1924. The sequence goes on along the minus strand of CAZIZO010000012.1, from coordinate 40,959 downwards.
GTGTGCCATAGGGGCGGATTGTAAAGCGGTGGGGGCGTCGGGGCGAGTGGGAAATCGAGTTCCGACCCGCTCCCCCTACCATGCCCCATGGCCCGTCTCAGTCCCCTCCGCAAACTCCACCAGCAAGCCGAAGCCTCCGTCGCCCTCTATGGCCCGGGCGACGACGCCTCGACCAAGGTCGAGGTCGTCGAGACCTACGGCGAACTCGAACTCGAGTACGCCGCCATCCGCAAGAGCGTCATGCTCATGGACCAGCCCCATCGCGGCATGATCGAGGTTACCGGCCGCGATCGCCTCGACTTCCTCAATCGCATGGTGACGCAAGAACTCAAGGGCCTCCCCCCCTTCCGCGTGCGCCGCAGTTTCTGGCTCAATCGGAAAGGCCGCATCGACGCCGACCTCCGCATCATCGACCTCCCCGATCGAACCATCCTCGAGATGGACACCTTCAGCGTCGCCCGTGCCCTCGAAGGCCTCTCCTCCTTCGTCGTCATGGAAGACGTCAAACTCATCGACGCGACCGACAAGTACCATCGCCTCGCGCTCCACGGCACGACGGGCACGCTCCTCGTCCGCCCGCTCGCCCAGTTCGCGGGCGGCGCCCTCGCCTCGGGCCCCGCGTTCGACGATCTCCGCCCCGACTACGCCTGCGTCATCAAACTCGCCGACGCCGAATGCATCGTCTTCCGCGACGACACCACCGGCGATTGCGGGTTGGAGTTTGTGGTTCCCACCGACGCGGCCGCAGCGCTGTACGAACAGTTCATCGAACTCGGCGCCGAGCACGATCACTCCGGCGCCAAGCCCAGCAGCCTCAGCGCGAAGGTCCGCCTCCGTCCCGGCGGCTGGCACGCCTTCAACATCGCCCGCATCGAGGCCGGCACCCCCCTCTACAACCTCGACTTCGGCCCTGACTCCCTCCCCGCCGAGACCGGCGTCCTCGACGATCGCGTCAGTTTCAAGAAGGGCTGCTACCTCGGTCAGGAGGTCGTCGCACGCATGCACGCCCGCGGGCAAGTCAAGCAGAAACTCGTCGCCATTCTCTTCGAGAGCCAACGCGACGCGAATGGCTACACCTTCCAACCCGTCACCGGCGCGCCCGTGCACACCACGCCCGCCGAGGGTGGCGAAGCGGTGGGGGCGATCACCAGTTCCGCCGTCAGCCCGATGCGAGGCGCCCAGCCCGCGTGTTTCGCGATGGTCAAGAGCGAGCACGCCGTGCCAGGGCTTGAGGTCTACGCCCGAGCCGACGGTCAGACCATCAAGGGCCGCGTGCAGGAAGGACTGCGATTCTGGTCCCGCGGCGATTGGTTGAACGTGTAGACGTCCTCTGATCGTGGCGTGCGCCGGAGGCGATTGGGCGCTGCACGCCGGCGTCGCGACGATTCATCGCCGCATCGCCCCCGCCACCACCAAGCCCACGATCAGCGCCACCACCATCCCCCCGATCACCAGAACCCACCTCCACTCGCTCGCCGTCAGCGTTGAGGAACGCCGCGTCTCCACCTCCACCCGCGGCAACGGCACCCCGCACACCGGACATGCCGTACCACCCTCGCCGCTCGCCCCATCCTTGTTGCACCGCGGACACATCACTGGTGCGCGATCCCCCGTGTCCACCTCGCTCCAATCGATGTCCACCGACTCGGCCTTGATGGCCCGCAGCGCGTTCTTCGCCGCCTCCAAGTCCATCTCTTGCACCAACACCTGCACCGGGATCGCCGCGTTCGGCATCACGCTCGCCGCCGCCGCGAAGACTTCCGCGCGTATCCCCTGCGCCCGAAGCGCCTCCGCAATCGTCTCGGCCTCAAAGTCGGTCCGAGCCGTCGTCATGGGCACCAGCGCATGCGGATCGGTTTCCATCTCCGCAGTGTAACCGAACCTGCCCCCCGCGTCGTGCCCCTCGCCTCTCTCTCGCCCTTCCGCGCTCCCCGCCTATCGCTCGACATGTGACTCGCGATACCTCACGCCTCGCTTTTCCAACTCCACGAAGAGGTGCTTCACCAGCCACTCCTCCGCGATCAACTCCGGGGCCAGCACACCCTTCGTCCCGATCTTCCCCGCCGCGATCAGCCTCGCCACGATCGTGCACGGAAACGCCGTCGTCCGCGCCATGCTCGTGAACTTCGTCTTGGGGTCGAGTTCATCCAGCACATCCCACACCAGCCGCACACGCTTCCCGTCCCGCACGCCTTCCGCCAGCACCCGCATCACCGTCAGGTCCACCTCGCCCTCCTCATACGTCCACATCGGGAACATCAGTGTGCTGATGACATCGAGCGGGCGGACCTGCGTCATGCCGTTCCCCGTCGCGCACGGCACCTCGATCGCCTCTTGACTGAACAGACCCGTCTCGCGGAACGCCCGCATCAGTTCGATGTGCCCGGGATAACGCATCGTCTTCTCTTTCATGCTGGGCACCTTCAGCGTCGTCGCGAGGCTCCGCAGCCCGTCCGTGTTGAACGCCTCCAGCGTGCCGACGCCCGCAAAATCCACCAACTCCGGCTCGCTCAACGCGGGCTTCACCACCACCATCCCATGCTCCACGATGCGGCTCGGCCTCGTGTACTCCTCGATCACGTCCGCCGGCGAAAAACCCGCCTTGTACTGGAACGGCCAGCGCCGCTCCTTCGGCAATCCCCCGACATAAATCTCAATGTTCTCGCAAGGCGAGAGCGTCCGTGCCGCGTACCCCGCGAGCAGGTTGCTCATGCCCGGCGCCACCCCCATGTCCACCACCGCCGTCACCCCTCGTTCCTTCGCCAGGTCGCTCAGCGACAGCGCATCCTCCGCCATGAACGAAATATCGCAGTAGTTCTTCCCCGCCTCGATCACCGCGCGCAGTGTCTGCATGCCGATCTTGCTCGACAGCGCCCCCAGCACGATGTCGTACCCCGACGCCAGCCGCCTCACGCTCGCCGAGTCCCCCAGGTCGGCCGCCACCGTCTCGATCGCGTGACCGCCCACCCGCGCCGCCCGCGTCTTCGCCATCTCGAGCGCCTCGGGCCTCTTGTCCGCCACCGTCACCCGAAACGCCGGGTCCGAGGCCAGGTCCGCCGCCATCACCGAGCCCACCATCCCGCCACCAAGCACCAACGCACGCGTTCGAGTTTGCATCCGGGAGTCTACGGTTCCCGCCCTCGGGCCGACGGTCCCGGCCTGCCTATCATCCCGCCTCTCCGCGACGCCTCTCCAGAGACATGGACAGGATGAGCACGAAGGGTACCGACGCTTCTGCTCGCCCAAGTTCAAGCACCGGTTTCAATCTCTGTCCCGGGCTTTGGATCGAAGTGTCATGAAAATGTACGTTGGAAACCTTTCGTTCAATACCACCGAAAGCCAGTTGCAAGAACTCTTCGCCGCCTTCGGCACGGTCCAGTCCGCCTCGCTCGTCATGGACCGCGACACCGGTCGCCCACGCGGGTTCGGCTTCGTCGAAATGAACAACGACGCCGAGGCCAACGCCGCCATGTCCAAACTCAACGGCAGCATGGTCGACGGACGCAACCTCACCGTCAACGAAGCCAAGCCCCGTGAAGGCGGCGGTGGCCGTGGCGGGTTCGGCGGTGGTCGCGGCGGCGGTGGCCGCGGTGGCTACGGCGGTGGCGGCGGCGGCCGCGGCGGCTGGTAAGCCCTTCCATTCCTTCTCATGCCTCGCAAGCCCCGGCATTCGCCAGGGGCTTTTTCATGCGCGCTCCGCTCCCATTCGGTTACACGGCCCCGAGGTTTCTGCGGACGCTCTTCCTCGGTGCGTGCCTCACCGTCGTCGTTATCCTCCCACCAGCCCTCGCGAGCGCTCCGCCCTCGCACGTCGATGTGCACCCTATGCCCGGCGAACGCGCCCCCTTCATGATCCCCGACGCCCCCAGGCCCTCGCCACCTGCTCCGCCGCGCCAGCCCGCCCATCCAAGGTGCCCGAGAACTCGCCCACCCGCCGCATCGGCCCAACTCCGCATGAACCCACCCCTTCTACGACGCACGTCCGCCCCGCGCCGATCAGCGACGCATGACAACCCCAGCGCTCGCCGCCTCCCTCGCCGCCCTCACCGCCGCCTCCGCCCTCCATGCCCAGACTCGGGTGGTGTATGTGGACCAGATCGCGCCCGCGGGTGGTGATGGATCGAGTTGGCAACGTGCCTTCCGCGAGTTGGACGTCGCGCTCGCCGCGATTCGATCGGTCCAACTCGAGAACGCCGTCGAAGTCCGCGTCGCGCAGGGAATCTACCGCCCATCGATGGGAAACCCATCGGAACCCGCGTTCGAACTTTCCGCGTCCAGCAGGGTCGCCAGTGGGTTCTCGTTCTCCCTCTTGGGTTCCTTCGCGGGTCTGCGCGGGCCCGACCCTGACCTCCAGGACTTTGTCGCCACCCCGACGACGCTCTCGGGCGATCTGCTCGCCGACGACTTGCCCGAGTTCCAGAATCGCGACGACAATCGCGGCCCGGTGCTCTACAAGCCCTCCTCGACCCGCGCCGTGGTGGACCTTCGTGCGCTGCGTGTCCGCGGCGGACGCTCGGCATCCTCCGCCGGAGGGATCGAGATCGAACTCCCGAGTTCGGCACGCGGGAACCTCATCCAGGATTGCCTCATCGAGGACAATCTGGGTGTGGCTGGTGGGGGCCTGAACGTGTGGCTCGGCGGGGGGCCCTCTCCATTCGTCGTCCGCCGATGCCTCTTCCGTGCCAACCGCGCGCAGATCGGCGGCGGCGCCTACTTCTCCCGACCAACCGATCTCTTCGATTGCACCTTCGAGTCCAACGTCGCCGAAGTCGAGGGTGGGGGGGTGGCCTCATCCCATCCCGTGACGCTCGATCGTTGCATACTTGCGGACAACCAAGCACCCCTCGGCGGCGGCGCCAAGGGCACCCTCCAACTCTCAAACTCGCTCGTTGTCGCCAATCGCGCCGACATCGGCGGCGGCATCGCCGGAGACTCCGCTTCCATCTTCACCTCCACGATCGTCGACAATCAAGCCCGCGTCGGCGGCGGCATCAGCGCCGTGTCCGACACCCACCGCGTCGGATGGTGCATCCTCGCCCGAAACCACGCCAGCGAGCATGGGCCCAACATCGCGGTCGGTCCGTTGCGACCCAACGCGGAGTTCGTTCTCCAGTTCACCATGATCGATACCAGCCAGGCGTCGATCTACTCACCCTTCAACGTTCCAACGTACTTCGACATGCTCCAAGCCGACGCCCGTCCGCGATTCGTCAATCCCGCCGGCGCCGACATGCTGCCCTCCTCCTGGCGGGATAATGACTACCGCCTCAAGCAGAACTCGCCCGCCATCGACGCTTCCGCGTGGCTTCCTCCTGCCGAATGGACCGACCTCGATCGCCAGCCCCGGGTGGTCGCCGCCGACCCGTCACGACCTGCCCGCATCGACCTCGGCTGCTACGAGTACCAACCCCATTGCCCCGCCGACATCAACCAAGACGACGCCGTCACCATCGACGACCTCCTCGACTTCCTCAGCGCCTTCACCCTCGGCCAGCCCCTCGCCGACGTCGACGACGGCTCCGCCACCGGAACCCCCGACGACGGCGTCACCATCGACGACCTTCTTTACTTCCTGATCCGCTTTGAGGCTGGGTGTTAGGGCCTTCCACGCCAGCCTGCATCGCCCGCGACGCGCGTGAGGTTGATCCCCTGCCTTCCCACCTCGCACGACGCAAAGTCCCGCGACCGCTCCGCCGATTTCTTCGCGAGGCTCGCCACACCTTGGCGAGCCTCCTATTCTTCCGCCCTCCGTTGGGGAGTAGCTCCCGCCCATCGTTTGGCGGGCACTCGGGTCGTCAGCACGGCATCGCCCTTCTCGGTGATTTCCCGGCCCAGTGAGCGATTCGGCACGCCGCCGAGCCTCGCACGCAAGACCAACGCACCCCCCGTTCGCGAGCCCCCCTCGCGATCGGCATGGAGTCGCGTATGGTCGACCTCTTATCCTCCCTCTCCCTCCTCTCGCCCTCCCTTTCCACCCTCGCCGATGCCGCCTCGCCGGCGAGCGACATGAAGTTGTGGGCCTACGCCGCCTTCATCGCCCTCGTCCTCGCGTTCCTCGCCCTCGACCTCGGCGTCTTCCATCGCGACGCCCACGAAGTCTCCATGAAAGAGGCCATCTCCTGGTCCATCGTTTGGCTCACCTGCGGGCTCCTCTTCTCCGCATTCGTCTATTTCGCCTATGAGAACCACTGGCTCGATCTCGGCCTCAACACCCCTAAATACAACCCCGCCGCCGCCGTCGGCGAGCCCCTCATCATCTCCGGCGAAGTCCGCGGCCTCGAAGCCGCCAAGCAATACCTCACCGGCTACGTCGTCGAAAAATCCCTCGCGATGGACAACATCTTCGTCATCGCCCTTATCTTCGCCTACTTCGCCATTCCCGCCAAGTACCAGCACCGCGTCCTCTTCTGGGGAATCATCGGCGCCCTCCTCATGCGCGGCGGCATGATCTTCATCGGCGGCGAACTCATCATGCGCTTCCAGTGGATCCTCATCTTCTTCGGCCTCCTCCTCGTCGCCACCGCCGTCAAAATGGCCTTCATCCAGTCCGAGAGCGACCCCGGCAACAACCCCGTCGTCCGCCTCGTCAAGCGTCTCTACCCCGTCACCGACTTCTTCGACGGTCAGAAGTTCTTCACCAAGCGCACCCTCAAGCCCACCTACTCCATCGACCCGACCACGGGCAAGGAGGTCCAAGACCCGCCCCCCGCCGGTTCCCTCCGCGCCACCTGGGCCATCACGCCCCTCTTCCTCGCCCTCATCATGGTCGAGATCACCGACCTCGTCTTCGCCGTCGATTCCATCCCCGCCATCTTCGCCCTCACCCCGGACCCCTTCATCGTCTTCACCTCCAATATCTTCGCGATCCTCGGCCTCCGCGCCCTCTACTTCTGCCTCGCCGCCATGATCGCCAAGTTCCGCTACCTCAAGCCCGCCCTCATCCTCATCCTCGCGTTCGTCGGCGTCAAACTCCTCCTCCTCAGCGTCCCGCCCTACCTCGACGACATGGGCAAGTGGTTCGGCCTCGCTCTCCAAGAGCGACCCCCCATCAAGATCAACATCACCGTCTCCCTCGTCGCCGTCCTCGCCACCCTCGCCCTCGCCGTCGTCGCCTCCATCATGACCGCCCCCAAGAGCGAGTTGACCCCCAACCACGGTTGACTTCCCCATCTTCGATCTCGTGATGACTCCGCGAGGCGGGCCGCAGGCCCGCCTCGCGCTCTTTTCCACCCTCTCCCACCCATCGCTTCCACCCACCTCGCATAACCTCCCCCTCGCTCCCGATTCGCTCGAAAGGACCTCATGATCTGGCTCTGGGTCGGTTTCCTCGCGTTCGTTCTGTTGATGCTGGCGCTCGACCTGGGCGTCTTCAACAAAACACCCCACGCCATCACCACCAAAGAGGCCCTCCGCTGGGTCTGCATCTTCGTCGCCATGGGCGCGATGTTCAACGTCGCGGTGTACTTCATCTACCAGAACAACTGGCTCGGCTTCGGCCAGAACTTCGTCGAGCAGATCCGCCTCGAACAGGCCGCCAAACTCAAAGTCCCCGCCGACCAACTCGCCGCCTGGACCGCGCCCAAGGGCAACCCCGCCGCCGAAGCCGCCTCCGCTCCGGGACGCACCGCCGCCATCCAGTTCCTCACCGGCTGGCTCACCGAATACTCCCTCAGCGTGGACAACATCTTCGTCATCGCCCTCATCTTCGCCCACTTCGCCGTCCAACCCAAATACCAGCACCGTGTCCTCTTCTGGGGCATCCTGGGCGCCCTCATCCTCCGCGGCATCATGATCGGGGCCGGGGTCGAACTCGTCAAAGCCTTCGAGTGGGTCCTCTACATCTTCGGCGCCTTCCTCATCTACACCGCCTTCAAAATCGCCCGCGGCGGCGGCGACGATGCCCACGACTTCGAAAACTCCCTCCTCGTCCGTCTCGCCCGCAAAGTCCTCCCCATCTCGCCCTCCTACGACGCCGACCGATTCTTCACGCGCCTCCCCGACGGCCGCCGCGCCATGACCCCCATGTTCCTCGTCCTCCTCATCGTCGAAGCCACCGACGTGGTCTTCGCCGTCGATTCCATCCCCGCCATCATCGGCATCACCCGCGACCCCTTCCTCGTCTTCACCTCCAACGTCTTCGCCATCCTCGGTCTTCGATCCCTCTACTTCGCCCTCGCCGCCATGATGGGCAAGTTCCACTTCCTCAAGTACAGCCTCGCCGTCGTCCTTGGTTTCGTCGGCATCAAGATGCTCATGGAAATGCCCGTCATCAACATCCACGTCAAATCCTGGATCTCCCTCTCCGTCATCGTCCTCGCCCTCGCCGCCGGCGTCGTCGCTTCCCTCCTCTACGCCAAGAAGCACCCTCAGATCGAATCTCCTCCCCCCAGCACCCCCGTCGGAGATCACTGACATGTCCGCCCCCTTTCGTCTCTGGGGGACGCCCGACGTGCACTTCGACCGAGCCTCCCTCGACCAGTTCCACCACGCCTGCGCCCTCCCCGTCGCCGCCGCCGCCGCCCTCATGCCCGACGCCCACGTGGGCTACGGCCTCCCCATCGGCGGCGTCCTCGCCACCCGCAACTCCGTCGTTCCCTACGCCGTCGGCGTCGATATCGCCTGCCGCATGCGACTCTCCGTCCTCGATCTCCCCCCCGAAGCACTCGACTCCACCCACCACCGCGACCGACTCATCGACGCCATCGAGCGCGAAACCCGCTTCGGCGTCGGCGCTGAGTTCCGCGGCCGCGACCGCCGTCATCACCCCGTCCTCGACCTCGATTGGAACTTCTGCTTCCTCACCAAAGACCTCAAAGACAAGGCCTGGAACCAACTCGGCACCAGCGGGAGCGGAAACCACTTCGTCGAGTTCGGCCTCCTCACCGTCCCCCACAAAGCCGCCAAACCCGCACACCCCCACAGCGGCGATCCCACCACCGGCTCCGGCTGGAACTGGAACCTCGCGCCGGGAACCTACCTCGCCCTCCTCTCCCACTCGGGCAGCCGCGGCGCCGGCGCGGCCATCTGCAACCACTACTCCACCCTCGCTCGCAACCTCCGCCCCGGCCTCCCCAAGCATCTCGCCAACCTCGCCTGGCTCGATCTCGATGCTCATGCCGGCGCCGAATACTGGGCCGCCATGAATCTCATGGGTCACTACGCCGCCGCCAACCACGCCTGCATCCATCGCGAGATTCTCAAACGCCTCGGCGCGCAGGCCCTCGCCGTCGTCGAAAACCACCACAACTTCGCCTGGAAAGAACAACACCTCATCGAGGGCCGACTTGAGGACGTCGTCGTCCATCGAAAGGGGGCCACGCCGGCGGCCAAAGGTCTCCTCGCCGTGATCCCAGGCACCATGGCCTCCCCAGGGTACGTCGTCGTCGGGAAGGGCGAGCCCGCCTCCCTCAACTCCTCCAGCCACGGCGCCGGCCGACAACTCTCCCGCACCAAGGCGCGCGAGCAGTTCCGCTTCGCCTCCATCCGCGGCACCCTCAAGGCCCAGGGCATCACCCTCCTCTCCGCCGGCGCCGACGAGGCCCCCGGAGCCTACAAGGACATCGAAACCGTCATGTCCCTCCAGCGCGACCTCGTCGACATCGCCGCCAGATTCGACCCCAGAATCGTCAAGATGGCCCCCGAAGGCGAGAAGCCCGAAGACTGACCATCCCTCCGCATTCCCTTTTGACCTGACTCTCGCGGGGTGGGTGTCTCACCCGCCGTCTCCCCCGCACCTTTCCAACTCTCAATCGGTACACTCGCGCATGCTTCCCCGCCTCGTTCTCCTCGCCTTGCTCCTGGTCGTCCTCCCCGCGTGCGACCGCACCGCCGACACCCTCGCCAAAGCGAGAGCCCAGGCCGCCGCCCCCGTCGGCCGCGCCGCCGCCGCCGCCATTCTCGTCGCCGAGTTTCCTCCCAAGGGCACGATGCTTCCGGGCGACGCCATCGATCATGCCGCCGCTCTGATCGAGCAGGCCGGCGCGACGGGTGACACGAAGATGAGTATGCAGGCGACCGCCTACGCCGGTGCCGTCCTCGATGCCATCCAATCCGCCCAAGCCTCGCTCCAGCAAGGCCCCGAGTACGAGATCTTCTGGATGAAGGTCGGGCGTCTCGCTTATGCCGCCGCCGAGGAGGCCTTCCAGGCCGGGCGTGAGCCCGAGGCCGCCACCCTCATGCTCGCCGGCGGCACGCGCTGGCAGAACGAGCCCTACTGGCAGCGCTATCCCAACCACGATGCGCTGGTCGCCATCATCCTGGCCCGAGCCGGTCGGCGCGACGAGGCCCTGGCCCGGCTCGGTTCCCGCGTGCACCTCGAAGGTGAGGCGGATCGGATCTACCAGGACCTGCAACGGCAGCCGTAGCGACGGGCTCGTGGTGCTGGGCGCGTCTGCCCTAGGGCTTGATGGGCTGGCTCGCGCCAAGCCCGGGCCCATACACCGCCGCGTTCGCGAAGACCCGTGACATCCCCAGCGTCGCCGCGCGAAAGTTCGGGTCGGTGGCGAACAGGATCACCTGCCCGCTGCCGATCCCCTCCCGCGTCACGAACGCCGAGTTGGCGATCCGCTCCGACGCCTCGGGCCACAAGAGCCCCGCCATGCGCAGCCGCAACTCCTGCCCGGGCGGCGCGATCGCCCACCCCGGCGCGGGCTTCTTCTCGTCCTTTTTGTCTTCCTTCGCGTTGGTACTCGGCTCTTCTTCCTTTTTGACCTCGGGCGGCGCCGGGTGGAACACCCCGAACCGGACTGGCGCGGGCAATCCCGCCGGCGTGTGCAGCACCGTCCCCCCGCCGTACAGCACGGGCAAGTACTCGCCGCAGCCCGCCGTCAGCCAACTGCGATCGTCCACCCGAGCCGCCAGCACCGCGCCCTGCGGCATGAACATCGCCCGCCACGCGTCGCGCCGTTTCGCCTCCTCCTCGCTCGGCTTCTCCCCCTCGTCCAGACGCCACGGATAGACGACTTCCTTCGGCGGCACGTACGACCAGACCTCCTCGGATTTGGGTGAGGCATGGAGCCCCTCCCATTCACGGATGATGCCCTGGCGATAATCGTCCATCTTGCCCAGGATGTCGGAGACGAGGCGCGTCGAGCCGATGCCGTCTTTTTCCTTCGCGAGCGCGCGGGCGGAACCTCCGATCGCGATGATCGTGCCGCCCGCCTGGGCCCAGGCGCGGAGCGTGTCGATCTTGTCCTTGGGGAACTCGCCCCAGGTGTCGGGGAGGACGATCACGTTGTAGCGGCGCAGGTCCCCGCCGCCCAGGATGTTGACGTCGATGTACGACGCGCGCACGCCCAGCACGTGATCCAGCGTGTACCAGACCGTGCCGTAGCCGTACGCGCTGAAGGGCTCGCGCCCCACCACGGCGATCCGAGGCGGTTGCAACAACTGGAAATATCCGCCGCCCAAGTCGGGCAAGTCGCCCTCGCCCAGTCCGTGCTCAATGCCGACCGCGGCGAGCCGGAGCGGCTTCACGACCTCGTCGATCGTCGGCGCCAGATTGCCCTTGAAGTTCGTGTTGTCCTTGCGTGTGACGACCACGCTGCCGCGAGGGAACTCCTTGCCGTCCAACTTGAATGGTTTGGTAGCGACTCGGCACCAAACCCCGTGCTCCATGAGGCGGGCGGCGGCGGCGACCGAAGCATCGTCCGCGCCGTCGATCACGAACGCGACCTTCGCGTCGGGATTCGACACTCCGCCGCCCACTCCCGCGGGCGGGGCGGAGACGCGCTGCGCGCCGTCGGGCAGCCCGATCATCAACTCCGACGCCTCGACATCAAAGAGCATGGGGATGTTCCATCCCGTGATGTCGTATAACTTCGAGTTGCCGAAGCGCAGCAACTCACGCCGCTCGTCCGCGAGGAACTTCTCGCTCATCCGAGGATCGAACTCCAACATGGCGGCGACCAGGCGAGCGAGCGGCTGGCGCGTCGGGATGTAGAGCGTGCCCTTGGGAAAACGCCGTCCCTTGAACTCGCGCCCGAGTCGATCCTTCCCGTCGGCGGCGAACTCGCGATCCAGCGTGTACGCCTCGAAGCCCTGAACCTGCAACAGGTCGACGAACTGCCGCCAGCGGCTGGCGTTTGCGCCTGGCACCACCGCGAAGCAGCGTGCGGCGTAGGGACCGTCCGCGCTGACGTTCTTGCGGCGCTCCTCCAGCATGCTCTTCACGATCGCCTTGCGGTTCTTCTGGAGCGTGGCGAGGTTCGCCATCGTCGCGACGAGTTGTTTGTGGACGCTCTCGCGGTAGGTTTCGAGCGTGCCCTCGGGGCGACGCACGGCATCGACCTGGATGTTCGCCTGCTCGTAGAGGTTGTTGGCGATGCCGCGGAGGCCGGCCCAGGAGCCCGTGTAACCCGGGTACCACTCTTCGTTCCACTCGCCGGTGTAGTAGCGCCAGCCGAAGTGGTCGAAGGCCGCGCCTTGGTCCTTGGCAAACTCGTCGGCCCACTTCTTGGCGTGCGGATCGGCGTTGGGGTTGTGGGGCTCGCGCGCGGGCTGGAAGAGGAACGTGTCTTGCGAGCCCATCTCGTGCCCTTCGACGAGGTAGTGGGGGTTCCACTCGGCGATGGCCTGGATGCGTCCTCGCGTCTCGGGCTGGGTGGCGAAGATCCAGTCGCGATTCATGTCGAAGAGGTAGTGGTTCATGCGTCCGCTGGGCCAGGCGCCGGCGTGGATGATGGCTTGGTCGTCCACTTGGGGCTGACGGGTGCGGCTGGCTTGCATGAAGTTGAGCCAGCGATCGCGGCCGTCGGGGTTCATCAGGGGGTCGATGATGACGATGAGATCGTCGAGCATGCGCGTGACGCTTGCGTCGGTGCCGGCGGCGAGGTGATGGGCGACGGCGAGGGCGGCGTCGGAACTGGACATTTCGTCGCCGTGGATCACGTAGGCCATCCACGCGACGGCGGGGATGGAGTCGGCGATCCGATCGGCCTCGGCGGCGCTGACGGAGCGCGGGTCGGCGAGTTTCGCGAGGTCGGCCTTGATGGCGTCGAGGCGTTCGATGTGTCGAGGCGCGGCGATGACGAGGTAGGAGAGGGCGCGGCCTTCGTGGGTCTTGCCGTACTCGACGAGTTTGCAGCGTGGGTTGTTGTTGGCGATGGCCTTGATGACGGCTTCGATCTGCGCGTGCGTGGCGGGCTTCTGCCCGGCGGGGAATCCAAGCACCTGGTCGGGCGTGGGGACGTTCGGGTTGTAGGTGGCGCCGGGGAAGAAGGGCGTGTCGTAGGACAAGCCCGGGAGGTCCACGGGCGGCTGTTGTGCAAAGGAGAACGAGGCGATGGAGCAGGCGAGCAGAGGAGTGAGCGAACGGGGGATGATCAAGGTGGGTACTCCTGGAGGAAGGCGGGGGAGAGGGTACACGATCGGCGGGGTGTTGTGGTCCTCCGTAGATTCCTGGGGAGGGCGTTGTTTGTGCGCGCGCCGGGTGTCTGTACGCGGCGACTAGGCCGGGGAACATCGAGAAATGTTGAGGCCGAAGGCGTGCGCGGAATTTTGGGATAACGGTGGGGGGACGTGCATGGATGTGCGCACAACGGACGTCACTGCGGGACGGTGGCGGGGCCGGAGCGGGCGGGGTGTTACTCCCAACCGACGAGGCGAGAGCGGGGCGAGGTGGATGGGGCGCCCATGGCACGGACGATGAGGGAGACGACGGGGGCGTGGTCGCCCTCGTCGGAGCGGACGGGGAGGGAGGCGGGTTGTCCGAGCGACGTGGAGCGTTTGGAGCGGGCCATGATGGCGACGGCGTCGAGGCTGGAGCGCAGGACGGCATCGCTGGGCATCGCGACGGCGGAGAGGACGGCGGGGCCGACGATGACGCGGACTTCGTCCTCGTCGGGCTCGGTGAGTTGAGATTCTTCGCGATCGAAGGCGTGGGCGTAGGCGGCCACGGCGAGGGAGAGCGACTCGCTGGCGTCCTGCATCTGGTGGGCGGAGGCGTGGGCGACGGCGCAGATGGCGTGGCGCAGGGCGACGAGTTCGGGTTCGAGGAGGTCGCGGGCGAAGAGGAGGCGATCGGCGGAGGCCTGAAGGAGGACGGGGACGGCGATGGCAAAGACGTTTCGGGCGAGTTTGGATTCGGCTTTCTGGGCGACGGAGGTGGGGGCGGCGCGGGCGACGAAGATCTGGTGTCGAGCGGCGAAGCGGTCGAGGGCGGCGGCGAGGGGGACGGTGATGCCGGGGTCTGGGCCCCCTTTCAAGAGGTCGGCGCCGATGGCGTCGAGGTAGTCGTGCTCGGAGTCGAAGAGGTGGTGCTTCATGAGGGGGCGAAGGGGCAGGAAGCGCTCGTCGGAGGAGATGCGCTGGGCGAGTTCGCGCATGTCGTGGGTGGCGTCGTCGCCTTGGAGTTGGGAGACGAGGACGCCTCGTTGCCAGAGGGGGACGGACCAGGACCAGGACTTCATGAAGTCGGAGTATCGAGGGGAGCGGCGGGCGGCGCGCTGGGCGCCGGCGGAGTCGGGGGCGTCGAACGGGGCGGGGAGCAGGGTGACGACCTGGTGGGCGAGGAGGAGCGCGGCCATGGCGGGCGGTTCGCGCGAGGTGAGGTGGTAGGGGCTGAGGGCGATGCGCATCGGGCGATTCTATGAAGGCGCGGAGTGGGACTGGAGCGTGGCGGATGGAGTGAGGAATGAGGCCTTGGGCGAGGAGACCTCACGTGGAGGAGAGGACACGCTTACTTATGTGGCACGGGGGCGGGTTCGGGGAGTTTGGAGTTGAGCCAGTCGATGATGGCGTTGTAGTCTTTGTGGAGGTTGATGAAGAGGAACTCGTGCCCGAAGGGTCGCATCCATTTTTCGGGTCTTTGGAGGCGTTCCCAGAGGGTCTCGCCGAGGGCGGTGGGGACGGCGCGGTCGTGCTGCCCCAGGATCATGAGGACGGGCTTATTGTGCAGCGCGGCGGCGGTGTGGAAGGAATCGAGGGGGGCGTGGGCGAGGTAGCGTTCGGCGAGTTGGGATTCGCGTTCGGGGGAGCGTTCGATGTCGGACCAGGTGAGGGTGAGGGCGCCGACCATGGTGGCGTAGTTGCTCTTGGAGTTGAGGAGCCAGAAGTGGCAGCCGGCGCCGACGAGGACGGCGGCGTGGTAGCGATCGGGCTCGCGGGCGACGACGGTGGGGAGGGTCATGGCGCCGGCGCTGAAGCCGACGGCGATGCGGGGCCTGGATTTGAGGTATGGGCGAGAGGACTCGGCGTGGAGGCAGGCGGCCTGGGCGGCGAAGGCGCACTCGGCGGCGCGGCCGGTGAGGACGCGGGCGATGTCTTGGGCGGTGGAATCGAGGGCGGCGTCGATGGAGGCGTCGTCCGGGGGGGGTGACGGAGACGATGGAGAAGAAGGCGTGCTATCCCCTGCCCCAACTATTTTGGAGTGGGAGATCGAGAAATCC
The DNA here is from genome assembly GCA_964543905.1 of uncultured Phycisphaeraceae bacterium. Classification (GTDB taxonomy): domain Bacteria; phylum Planctomycetota; class Phycisphaerae; order Phycisphaerales; family UBA1924. The sequence continues at coordinate 25,573 of CAZIZO010000012.1, read as the reverse complement.
ACGCGCTCCGTGAAGCGAGAGGGCTGGGCGAGCATTCGGAGGACGGTCCAGCCGGACTTGCGGAGGGCGGAGGTGGTGGATTCGACGATGGGCTCGGGGGTGCCGAAGAGGCCGGGCATGAAGAGGCAGAGGCCTCGGGAATCGGCGGGGTCACGGTTGAGGGGGTCTTGGATGAGGAAGGCGGCGCGTTGGAGGAGGATGGAGTCGCCGGTGCGGGGCGAGGTTTGGCCGGAGATGAAGAGGAGGAGTTCGCGTTCGCGAGGCTTGGTGGGGTCTTTGGGATCGCTGAAACAAGGGACGAAGGCGTTGGGGCCTTCGAGTTCGAGGGCCGGGAGGGGGTCGAGGCTGGCCCAGGTTTTCCAGGCGTTGAGTGCGGCGTGATCGTCGGGGAGTGGGAAGAGGCCGCCGCGGCCGGTGCGTATGCCGAACCAGCCTTCTTTTCCGGTGATGGGGATGAGGATTCCTGGCGCGGGCTCGTGGCGAGGGTTGATCCGGTCGGTGGGCCAGGCGTTGTGGAAGGGAAGGAAGGGGTCGGCGGGGTTGGGGAGGGTGAAGGGCGGAGGCGAAGGGGACTGGGCGGGTTGGTCGTCGGCGGGTGGCTGAGCGTGGGCGGCGAGAACGCACACCAGTGTGTGCAAGAAAAGGAGGACGAGCGTGGCGATGGCTCTGTCGCCGTGGAGCGAGCGTGGACGAGCGGGCGCTCCGGCCCACGCATCGGGGAGGGGCGTATGTCGCGCGGGATTCATGATTGGTAGCCCCTGGGGTGGTTCTCGAACCAGCGGTAGGCGGAGCGGATGATGTCGTGGAGGTTGGTGATCTGGGCTTTCCACCCGAGTTCGCGTTGGATTTTGGAGGCGTCGGCGAAGAGGCGGGGCGGGTCGCCGGCGCGGCGCGGGTGTTCGACGACCTTGAAGTCTTTGGCGGAGACTTCTCGAACGGCCTGGATGATCTCGCGGACGGAGTAGCCCTTGCCGATGCCGAGGTTGTAGGCACGGCGGTCGCCGGGCATGAGGGCGTCCATGACCTTGGCGTGGGCGTCGACGAGGTCTTCGACGTGGATGTAGTCGCGGACGCAGGTGCCGTCGGGGGTTGGGTAGTCGGTGCCGAAGAGGGAGACATCGGGGCGACGCCCGAGGGCGGCCTGGATGACGACGGGGATGATGTGGGACTCGGGGGAGTGGTCTTCGCCGAGGAGGCCCGAGCGGTCGCTGCCGCAGACGTTGAAGTAGCGGAGGAGGGCGAAGGCGAAGGGCTTGTTCGCGCGGGCGCGGGATTCGGCGAAGTCGTTGATGACGTGCTCGCACCACCACTTGGAGCGGCCGTAGGGGCTGATGGGGGCCTGGGGGCAGGACTCGGGGACGGGGATCATGTTCTCCGGGGGCTGGCCGTAGGTTGAGCAACTGGAGGAGAAGACGAGTCGAGGGACGTTGGCGGATTCGCAGGCGCGAAGGACGCTGGTGGTACCCTCCACATTATTGTGGAAGTAGTCGAGGGGTTGATCGACGGATTCGCCGACGTAGGCGAGTGCGGCGAAGTGCATGACGGCGTCGGTGCGATGGGCGAGCATGAGGGCGGACACGACGCGTGTGTCGGCGATGTCGGCCTGGACGAAGGTGAGGCGATCGGGGGCGAGTGGACGGAGGAGGTCGAGGGCCTTGGCGTGCCCGCGGAAGAGGTTGTCAACGGCGAGGACGTTGTGACCCCGCTTCAGGAGGAGTTGGACGGCGTGGGACCCGATGTAGCCGGCGCCGCCGGTGACGAGGACGTTCATGGGCGGAGGGTAGGAAAGAGGGTGGGGCTGGGCGACGGGGGGAGGACATTGGAGGGAAGGGACGCGCGATATCGGGAGAGCGGGTCGAGGTCAGGATTTCCTGGCCCAGCCGGCGATGGGGGAGATGTTGAGGCGTTTGGCGCGGGCGAGGATGATGGAGAGGGCGATGGCGCCGACGGCGACCATGGCGGCGCTGAGCCATTGCCCTCGGCTGAGGCCGAGGATTCGTGGGGAGAGGAGGTGGGCATCGGGGAGGCGCCAGAACTCGGTGAGGATGCGGAGGATGCCGTAGGTGATCATGAACCAGCATCCGATGACGCCCGGGGCGCGGGGGGAACGCCAGATGAGCCAGAGGACGAGGGCGAGGATGGGGCCTTCGGCGGCGGCTTGGAGGAGTTGGGAGGGGATTCGGGCGGAGACGAGGGGCTCGAGTTTGGCGGCGAGATCGGCGCGAGTGGAGGCGGAGGCGGAGTGGAGGAGGTCGAGGACGGCTTTGGCGGCGAAATAGCGATCCTCGGCGTTGGGGGCGTAGTGATGGAGGAGGTCGTTGATCTGGGCTTGCTGCTGGGGGGAATAGGAGGGTGCGGCGCGGGAACCGGAGATGCGGACGTAGGCGAACTCGGTGAGTTCTTGAGGGAACTTGACGCTCCACCAGGGCGCGGGTTGTCCAGGTTCGGCGACGATGCGACCGAGGAGTTCGCCGTTGATGAAGTTGGCGAGGCGGCCGAAGAAGAGGCCGAGGGGGGTAACGGCGGCGAGGACGTCGAGGAGGTGGAGCATGGGGACGGGGTCGCGGCGGAGGCCGTCTTGGTCTTTGAAGCCGCGGGAGATGAGGAAGGAGGCGAGGATGACGCCGATCATGCCGCCGTGGCTGGACATGCCACCCTCGTTGAGGCGGAGGGCGCCCCACCAGGGGAAGGAGCCTCCGAACGAGCGGAGGGCGTGGAAGTTGTCGTCGTAGAAGAGGAGGTAGCCGAGGCGGCCACCGAGGACGACGCCGACGACGAGGTACATCATGGCGTCCATGACGCGGTGGGGCTTGAGGAGGGAGAGGGCGGACTTTCCCATGCGAACGAGGATGAAGTAGGAGAGGATGAAGGCGGCGGCGTAGGCGAAGCCGTACCAGCGCAGGCCGAGGTCGCCCGAGATCCGGAAGATGAAGGGGGAGAGGTCGTGGAAATAGGCGGCGAGGGTCATGGGGAAGAGCCGGGGCACGGGAGGACGGCCGGGGGACGCGGGAATCTAGGACGGGAGGTTGAAGAAGCGTTGGGTGTTGTGGTTGAGTAGTTCGTGGAGGGCGTGGAAGGAGAGGCCTCGGAGGTCGGCGAGTCGTTGGGCGGTGAGGGTGACCATCCAGGGCTGGCAGGGGCGGGTGCCGCGGTGGGGGTCGGGGGAGAGGTATGGGGCGTCGGTTTCGACCATGAGGCGATCGAGGGGGACGAGTTTGGCGGCTTCATGAACGTCGGCGGCGTTGCGGTAGGTGAGGACGCCCGTGAAGGAGACGAACGCGCCGAAGTCGAGGATTTTTCGCATGTCGGCGGGGGAGCCGGTGAAGCAGTGGAAGACGAAGCGGGTGGGATCGAAGGGGGTTGTTCGGAGGATGGGGAGGAGGTCGTCGAAGGCTTCTCGGCAGTGGAGGACGATGGGCTTGGCGAGTCCTTCGTTCGTGCAGGCTTGGATGAAGGCGAGTTGCTCGGCGAGCACGCGGTGCTGGATGGAGCGGGGCGGGCGGTCGTAGTGGTTGTCGAGACCGAGTTCACCCCAGGCGACGCAACGGGGGTCACGAGCCACGGTTTTGAGGTTTGCCCAAAGGTGGGGTCCATCGTCGGCGTGGAGGGGGTGGACGCCCGAGGTGCACCAGACGTTGTGGTGGGCTTGGGCGAGGGCGAGCGCGTCGAGGGCGTCGGAGGTGGTGGTGGAGATGGTGATGCAGGCGGTGACGCCGTGCTGCTGGGCGAGGTCGAGGACGCCGGCGACACCGGAGGGGAAGCGGGGGGGCTGGAAATCGGGGAAGGTGAGGTGGCAGTGGGAGTCGATCACGTGGGAGGGTAGGGGAAAATCGGATCGTGGGAAGCGTGGCGGCGGAGATTGCCTGATGGCGCATCGACTTACTATCCGGGCTTCCTCCAAGGAGATCGACATGACGCGGCGCTGGAATCGAGTTGGATGGGTGCTGGTGGCGGGCGGCGGGTGGACGTTGGCGTGGATGCCGACGGCGATCGCGCAGGAGGGCAAGGCGGCGCCGTCGGCGAGCGTGGCGAGGGCGGGGGCGGACGAGCGGGCGGAGACGACGGAGCGGTGGTATGTCGTGGAGATGATGGGGCAGAAGTCGGGGTGGATGCGGTCTCGGGAGGAGAGGACGAAGGACCGGATCACGACGACGTCGGAGACGCAACTGGTGATCAAGCGTGGGCCACTGGAGATGAAGGTGCGGATGGGGACGGAGTTTGTGGAGACGGTGGAGGGGAAGGCGATCTCGATGAAGAGCGTCCAGGAACTGGGCTCGGTGCCGATCGAGCAGGAGTATGTGTTTCGGGAGGACGGGCTGGAGCGGACGACGAAGCAGGGGGGAAAGACGACGACGGCGATGATCGAGAAGCCCAAGGGGGAGTGGTTGACGCCCGGAGCGGCGGAGCGGTACATCAAGGAGCGGATGAAGGCGAAGCCGAAGGAGATCGCGCTGCGGGTGATTGATCCATCGGCGGGGCCGGAGCCGGTGAGCGTGAAGCGGAGCGAGTTTGTGAGGGAGAAGGTGAGGGCGCTGGGTCGGGAGATGGAGTTGACGAAGTCGACGATCGAGATGAGCATGATGCCGGGCACGAAGATGTATGAATGGAGCGACGAGCAGGACGTGATGGTGAAGCAGGAGACGTCGCTGGGCGGGATCCGGATGACGATGATGCTCTCGACGGAGGGGGAGGCGAAGGGAGAGACGGATGCGCCGGAGATGATGCTGAGCACGTTCGTGAAGCCGGAGGGTCGGTTTGAGGACGCGCGACGAACGAAGAGGTCGACGCTGCTGCTGAGCGTGCCGGACGGGGAGATGGTGTCGCTGCCGGAGACGGGCTCGCAGAGCGTGGCGAAGGTGGACGCGAGGTCGAGCCGGCTGACGATCGACACGAGGTTTCCGAACACGGCGCCGGAGGGGGACGCGGGGGAGGCGAGGTATCTGGCCTCGACCTCGATGGGCGATCTGAGCGACGAGAAGATCAAGGAGTTGCACGCGAAGGCGGTGCGTGGCGCGGGCGGGAGCGCGGGCGAACGAGCGGAGGCGATGCGGAAGTTCGTGTACACGTTCATCAAGAAGAAGAGCCTTGGGGTCGGGTATGCGTCGGCGTCGGAGACGGCGAGGAGTGCGGAGGGCGATTGCAGCGAGCATGGGGTGCTGCTGGCGACGCTGCTGCGGGCGGAGGGGATCCCGAGCCGAGTGGCGTCGGGGTTGATCTATGCCGACTCGTTCGCGGGCTCGGATCACATCTTTGGGTATCACATGTGGGCGCAGGCGTTGCTGGAGGTGGACGGCGCGAAGCGGTGGGTGGACCTGGACGCGACGTTGCCGGCGGCGACGCCGTACGACGCGACGCACGTGACGCTGGTCACGTCGGACATGGCGGATGGGCAGACGGCGGTGCAACTGGCGGGGATGGCGCCGCTGCTGGGGCGGTTGCAGATCAAGATCGAAAAGGCGGAGTGAGGCGACGCGAGGCATGACCAACCCACTACCAACGTTGCCGAGGCGGGAACCGGCGGGGCACAAGGGCACGTTCGGCACGGTCGCGATCGTGGGGGGCTGCACGGGCGGGGGGCGACGGATGCTCGGCGCACCGGCGTTGGCGGCGATGGGCTCGATCCGCGGGGGCGCCGGGCTGACGCGCGTGCTGGCGCCGGCGGGGATCGTGGATGCGATCCTGGTGTTGGCGCCGTCGGCGACGGGGGTGCCCCTGGAGGTGGATGGGCGGGGGGAGTTGGTGCCACACAAAGTTGTGGAGACGCTGGACCCGCACCTGGAGTCGAGCGCGTGCGTGGTGGTGGGGCCTGGGCTGGGGGAGGGTGATGGGGCGCGGGCGTTGGCGCTGCGATGCGTGCAGTGCGAGAGGACGCCGATTGTGGTGGATGCGGATGGGCTGAACGCGTTGGCGCAGGTGGTGGAGTTGCACCTGGATTTTCGGGCGCCGGCGGTCTTGACGCCCCACCCGGGGGAGTATCGGCGGATGGCGTCGTCGCTGCGGATCACGGCGGACCCGGTGGATGCCAGGTCGCGGCCTGGCGCGGCGGAGGCGATGGCGCGGAAGTTGGGCGCGATCGTGGTGTTGAAGGGGGCGGGGACGGTGGTCAGCGATGGTCAGCAGACGTGGGTGTGTGAGCGGGGACATCCGTGCCTGGCGACGGGGGGGACGGGGGACGTGCTGGCGGGGCTGATCGGGGCGATCGTGGCGCAGCACGTTCGGGTGGCGGCGCACCCGCGGATGGCGAAGGCGGGGGGTCTGTCGTTGTTTGATGCGGCGCGGCTGGCGGTGGAGGCGCACGCACGGGCTGGGGAAGCGTGGGCGCGGGAGCACCACGCCTCGGGGGGGATGCTGGCGATGGAACTCGCGGGGATGTTGCCGGGCGTGATGGAGGAGATGCGTGGGGGATAGCCGATTCGTATGATGATCGATCCCGCGGATCGGCGGTCACGTTCACGATGATGTTTGGAGACGAAGCGAACCTACCCCAACCCCACGCACAGGGGGAAATCAGAAAATCGCATGAACGGCCGCAACGTCTTACTCCTTGTGAATCCATCGAAGCCGGAAGCGGCGGCGGCGGCGGTGGAGGTTCGGGCGTTGATCGAGCGGTCGGGGCGGATCGTGGCGCAGTTGCCGGCGGATGATGCGCCGATGGCGGCGGGGATGACGAAGCCCGATCTGGTGGTGGTGTTGGGGGGCGATGGGACGCTTCTGGCGCAGGCGCGGCGGTTTGTGGATTTGGACGTCCCGATGCTGGGGGTGAACCTCGGGAAGGTGGGGTTCATGGCGGAGTTCGATCTGGCGTCGTTGCGGTTGCAGGCGGAGAGCCTGTTTGGGGATGGGCCGCTGGCGCTGCGACGGGCTGGGCTGATCGACGTGGAGGTGTATGGTGATCGAACGGCGACGGCGTCGGGGAATGGGGAAGGCTCGCTGAAGTATTCCGGTCGGGCGCTGAATGACTGCGTGATCACGGCGGGGCCGCCGTATCGGTTGATCACGCTCTCGCTGAACTTTGATGGGACGCCGGGTCCGACGTTTCATGGGGACGGGATCATCGTGTCGACGCCGATGGGCTCGACGGCGTACAACCTGTCGGCGGGTGGGCCGATTCTATCGCCGACGGTTGAGGCGTTGGCGATCACGCCGATCTGCGCGCAGTCGCTGTCGTTCCGCCCGGTGGTGGTGGGGGCGAGCAGCATCATCGAGATCACGCTGCTGCGGGTGAACGACGCGGACGGGAAAGGGAAAGCGACGGGGCAGGGGACGACGCTGGTCTTGGATGGACAGGTGCAGATGCCGCTGCACTTGAATGATCGGATCGTGGTGACGACGTATGGGCAGAGCATTGGGTTTGTGCGGAACCCGGCGACGGAGTATTGGGGGCGGTTGATGGGGAAGATGCACTGGGCGCGGTCGCCGCGGATCCGGGGGGGTTGAGTAGAGGGCATCGATTTCCAGAGCGTGTCGCGACTCGGAAGTTGTCGATGGCCACGGTGTCGCACGGGACCCCATTGCGATCATGCTCACGTGACCGGGGACGGCGGCTTCGGGTGGAACGGATCAAACGGCAAGGTCTTGGTCAGCCAATCGACATCGCCATGGTTCGAATAGGCGAAATACCGATCGTCGTGATCCCCACCCACGCTTCGATCGAGAGAAGCATCGGCGGCGAACCAATCCCATTGCATGACTTGTGCCAGGAGCAGCAGGGACGCGGCATCCGCCGATTCGTCGGGCGGAAACTGAAGCACCCAGGGTAAGTGGGGGAGCGGATCGTGAGGTGAGCCCGTGACGCCCTGGAGCCATCGGCGGAAGAGAACCCGGTCGTTGGATGCACTGCTCCAGATATCGTCCTCAGTTACGGCAACGAGAATGGCGGTGTCTTTGGTATTGACGAGCCAATCGGCTTGGTGGGGACGTTCTTCGCGAACGTTGCCGGCGTCGTTTCCCCGCAGCCAACGTATGAGCATCCTGGACAGATAGGCGTAGGGGCGAGGCGAGGCGGGATCGAACGAGCTCGTGCGATGGGAGGAAACCCGCAACGGCCGCACGGGAACTCGCGAGCGGGCGAGGCGAGCATTCGCGATCCACGAGGTGCTGTCGGCAACGCAGAGGAGATTCAAGCCGAGGTTCCCAGTGCTTATGCCAAGAGTACGGGCACAAGGGGCGCCGACTCAGGAAAGGTCAAGATGATAATGACCGTGGTGATGACGACCACGCCGGTGATCACGATCTCTTTCCACGGCGTGGGGTTGTATCGAGGGAAGGGCGCGGGAGGCGGTGGTGGGGGGCAAATGGGATCGCCGTCGTGGTTGACGGGAGTGCCATCTGGTTTGAGGCGGATACGCTCGCCGCGTCCGGTGTCGACGTCATAGTGTCCGTGGGGATCCCAACTTGATGAGGGCTGCCCGCCCTCGGGATTCGGTACGGGGAACTCAGGCTTCCATTTGATTGGGCGCTCGCCCGTGCCTGGAACGGGCACCCAGGGGATGGGAGAGCCGTCGGGTTTCGGTGGTAGGTCAATCGGCGGTGGAAGGGGAGATCCATCGGGAGCCACCGGAGGTGCGATGCCTGGAGTTGATCCGCTACTCTTGATGATCTCTTGATACTTGGCGAACAAGATTGGTGTGCCACGAGTCTGAATCAGGGCGCGAAGTGATGATTCGAAGCTATGTGGCGATGTGGCCAAGAGTACATCGAACTCAGTCCGCGTCATTTCGATCGACACGTACGCGTGTCGAACATTCGGGAAAGCCTCGAGAATCAAGCAAGGCTCGTCGGCCGACACACGCGGCGGGAAGAAGGTTGGCAAGAGGCTGAGGAGGGCGAAAATGGCGGAAAAAAGCGGGGTCTTGCGATCCATTTCGAGTTCTCCGCTGTGATGCGTAACCTGCCTACCAGCGTGCGAAGTAGACAGTTGCACCAAATCTCGAACAAATGAACGCGGACATCCGGAGCTCTGCTATCCCGCCTTGACGATCGCGCGACCGACGCTGTAGTAGGTGAAGCCTTGTTGCTTCATGGTGTCGAGGCGGTAGAGGTTTCGGCCGTCGAAGATGACCTTGCCCTTGAGGAGGGATTTGACCTTGTCCCAGTCGGGGCTTTTGAACTCGTCCCAGTCGGTGGAGATGACGAGGGCGTCGGCGCCCTTGAGGCATTCGTACATGTCGTCGACGATGGTGGCGATGGGGCCGAGTTCGGCACGGGCGTTGTCGTTGGCGACGGGGTCGAAGCCGACGCAGGTCGCTCCGTAGCCGTTGGCCTTGCGGATGAGGGTGAGGGCGGGGGCTTCGCGGATGTCGTCGGTGCGGGGCTTGAAGGCGATGCCCCAGAAGGCGATTTTTTTGCCCTGGAGGCCCGCGACGCCGCCGCCGACGCCGGTCTTGCCGCCGAAGTGGGCGGTGATTTTGTCGAAGAAGCGGTCGCGTTGTTTTTGGTTGACATCGTGGACGGCCTTGGAGAGTTTGGCCTCGATGCCGGCTTTGTCCCCCATCATGATGCAGGCGATGGTGTCCTTGGGGAAGCAGGAGCCGCCGTAGCCGAGGCCTGGGTAGAGGAAGGCGGAGCCGATGCGTTTGTCGGAGCACATGCCCTCGCGGACGCGGTTGATGTCGGCGCCGTAGGCCTCGCAGAGGTTGGCCATCTCGTTGATGAAGGAGATTTTGGTGGCGAGGAAGTTGTTGGCGCAGTACTTGACCATCTCGGCGGAGGGGATGTCCATGAGGTAGATGGGGTGTCCGTTGCGGACGAAGGGGTCGTAGAGTTCCTTGAAGGCTTGGCCGACGGATTCATCCTCGATGCCGACGACGACGCGGTCGGGCTTGTTGAAGTCGTTGATGGCGTCGCCTTCCTTGAGGAACTCGGGGTTGTCGGCGACCTTGAAGGGGATGGAGGGTCCGACGCGAGCGCGGATGCGATCTCGGGTGGCCATGGTGGTGCCGACGGGCACGGTGGACTTCATGACGATGACCTTGGGCTTCTGGTTGGGGCCGAGGGCCTTCAAGACGTCGGCGATGTCGTCGGCGGCGGCGTGGACGTATTTGAGGTCGGTCTGGCCGTGCTCGCCGGTGGGCGTGCCGACGCAGATGAAGATCATGTCGGCGTCGCGGTAGGCTTCGTTCTTGTCGAGGGTGTAGTGGAGACGACCGGCCTCGGCGTTGCGTTCCATGAGTTCGGTGAGGCCCGGCTCGTAGATGGGGCAGATGCCCTGCTTGAGTTTCTCGATCTTGCGGGCGTCGACGTCGAGGCAGGTGACCTGGTTTCCGGTGTTGGAGAAGCAGACGCCCGTGACGAGGCCGACGTAGCCGGTACCGACCATGGTGAGACGCATCGAGGAGACTCCATCAGGGCCGCCCGTGGTGTGGGGCGGGATTTTCAACGGTGAAACATGCCCTTTTCGGGGGGGCGAGTATAGGGCGAGGCGGATGGTTTCAGGTAGATCGGACGGAAGTGAACGTGGCGTGAAGAAGGATCGGGCGGGGAAGGGGGCGAAGAGAAAGGACGGCCGAGTTTACTTTTGAGGTCGGAGGGCGATACTTCGCCCATGCCCCAAACAGGTTCGCGCCGAGAGAAGAAAAAAAAGCCTGTGCTGACGAGGAGGAACGCGGACAAGCACGTGCTGTATCAGATGGCCGTGCAGAACCCGGAGTCGGAGATCGATTTCGTGGACCGCACATTCCGGCGGCTGCGAGGACGAAGGGCGAGCGTGATCCGGGAGGATTTTTGTGGAACGGCGTATTCGTCGTGCGAGTGGGTGCGACGGCGGAAGACGAACCGGGCGATCGGGGTTGATCTGCACTTGCCGACGCTGCGTTGGGGCGAGCGGCACAACCTGAGCCATTTGACGGAGGAGCAGCGGAGTCGGATCACGCTGCTGCATCGAGATGTGATGAAGGTGGGGCGCGAGGGGCGGGGCGTGGATGCCGTCCTGGCGATGAACTTCAGTTGGTTTTACATGACGGATCGGCGGGCGCTGGTGGCGTATTTCAAGAGCGTGCGGGAGTCGTTGGTGGACGACGGGGTGTTCTTCATGGACATCTACGGCGGGTACGAGGCGACGAAGGAGCAGGTGGAAAAGAGGCGGGAGAAGGGATTCAAGTATGTGTGGGACCAGGCGAAGTACGACCCGATCAGCGGGATGCAGACGGCGCACATCCACTTTGAGTTTGCGAGGGGGCCGGCGCTGAGGCGGGCGTTCACGTACACGTGGCGGTTGTACTCGGTGCCGGAGGTTCGCGATGCGTTGGAGGACGCGGGGTTCAGACGGGTGACGGTGTATTGGGAGGGAGACGACGGGAAAGGTGGCGGGAACGGGGTGTTTCGTCCGGCGGCGAGGGGGGAGTCGTGCGCGTCATTCGTGTCGTATGTAGTGGCTGAGAAGTAGGCTGGTGGAAACACTTGGTTTTTCGTGTTGTCCGAGAAAGCGGTTGCGGTGCTGAGGGAGATTGGTTAGGCTGCGGAGATCGGGCGTGGGAAAAAGCGGAGACATTCGTCGCCGTCACGTGGTGTTCACAACGAGGTTTTTGGCAAAGGAATTCGCCATGAAGGACACGGTCGTGGGTCGTCGCCGCGGTGGGTTCACGCTGATCGAGGTGTTGGTGGTGATTGCGATCATCGCGCTGTTGATCAGCATTTTGTTGCCCGGGCTGGGGCGAGCGAAGAAGTTGGGGCTGATGGTGAAGGAGATGGCGGCGCTCAAGGAGCAGCAGCAGGCGTACAACGTGTACACGAATCAGTTCAAGGATCGGTTGTTGCCCGGAGGCCCGAGGTGGGATTGGGCGCACGGGGGGAGCAGCCAGTATTACGGGATGACGCCGCCGCACCCGATCTATCGGGATTCGGTGCTTGAGGGATCGGTGTCGAAGTTCTGGACATGGCATTTCTTCTCGACGATGGATTATCCGATCAACCAGATCATGCTGGATAAGCCCACCTTCGAGGTCTTCAACTCGAGAGCGAAGACGTTCAGCGGGGGTCGGATCATCACGCCCGGGGATGGCTCGTGGGAGGCCGCGTTCGATGTGCACCCGTCGTTCGGGTACAACGGGATCTATGTGGGTGGGCATTATCGATACGGTGCGTTCCAGGGCGGGATCGATGGGACGCAGCCGGCGACGCAACGGGAGTTTTACGTGCGCCAGGCGCACCAGATCAAGAAGCCCTCGGACCTGATCATCTTTGCATCGTCGCGAGGCGGGGACGTGACGGGGACGGCGTGGTGGAGTTATGGCGCGGAGAACCCGGATTCGGGGACGATTCGACCGGGGTATTTCCTGATCAAGGCGCCGACGGGCATGGGAGGGGGATGGACGTCGACGACGACGGACAACATCTTCAACACGCGGATGCCGCCGAGCCGCTGGGGCAACATGGACGCGCGGCATGATCGGAAGGTGTCGACGTCGCACTTTGACGGGCACGTGGAGATGCAGACGATCCAGCAGTTGCGTTGGGGGGCGGATCAGGCACCCAACACGGGCGACGAGATGCGGAAGTGGTCGAACGACGTGAACTGAGCGCACGCCGACGTGCATGCAAGGCGGCCCCTCGGCGATCGGGGGGCCGCGGTTGTTTTGGCGGGCGCCTAGTCTCCTGCATGCGAGACGTGATGCAGATGCCGGCGGACTTGATACCCGTGTCGGAGTTTGTGGGCGAGAAGATGGCGGGGGTGACGAGGCGGTTTGAGGCGCAGTTGGCGTCGGACTTGCCGCCGGTGAATCAGTTGTGCGCGCACGTGGAGCGGTATCGGGGCAAGATGCTGAGGCCGACGCTGGTGCTGTTGTGCGGATTGGCGGCGCACGCGCGGGCGGGGAGTCAAGAGGCGGAGCGGTCGATCGGGGAGGATCATGAGAAGGCGGCGGCGGTGTGTGAGATGGTGCACATGGCGACGCTGGTGCACGACGACGTGCTGGACGAGGCGGACACGCGGCGACGAGGGGAGACCGTGAATCGCCTGCGGGGGAACGAGGCGGCGGTGATTCTGGGGGATTATCTGATCGCCTCGGCGTATCACTTGTGCTCGCAGATTCGGCACGGGGGTCAGCGCTCGGCGCTGGCGGTCGGGCGTGCGTCGATGGTCTTGTGCGCGGGCGAACTCCTGCAACTGCACCATCGCGACAACTACTCGCTGGACGAACGAACGTACTTCGAGATCGTGGATCGCAAGACGGCGGAACTGATCGCGACGGCGTGCGACCTTGGGGCGTTTCACTCGGGGGCGGACGAGGCGATGTGCGCCAGGATGAGCGAGTTTGGGCGTGCGTTGGGCGTCGCGTTCCAGATCCAGGACGATCTGCTCGACCTGACGGGGACGGAGGCGAGCGTGGGGAAGTCGGTCGGGAAGGATCTGGAGAAGGGGAAGATGACGCTGCCGATGGTGCACCATCTGGCGAACGCGGATGCGATGACGCGTGGGCGGACGCTGGCGCTGATCGAGTCGGCGGGAGGGGGGGGAGCGGCGGGTGCGGGAACGCCGTTGCGCACGGCGCTGGAGGCGACGGGATCGATCCGATACGCGAGCGAGACGGCGACGCGATTGGTGCGGGAAGCGAAGGCGTTGCTCGAGGTGCTGGCGGCGTCGCCCGCGAAGAACGTGCTCCTGCTCATGGCGGATGCGGTGGTGGACCGGACATCTTGAGTGGGGATCGGCGGTCCCGGGCGCGTGGCGCACGCCGGACGCTGGGCGCATACTCAGTGGGAGCGTGGAGGGGACGCGGGGACGGGGGGGCTTGATTGTCACGGGAATGTCACGAGGGGCGTGCGGCGGCGGAACCGGATCGTGGGGAGGCCGTCGGACGTAGCATTCGTTTGCACGGAGCCTCGTACGCAAGGAATGCAGCATGTTGAACACGATTTCGACCGTCTCGGCCCTTCTAGCCGCCGCGTTGACGAGCGGTGTCCTGGGGAAGGATTCGACGTCCATCACGATCTATTCGTCGGCGCAGCCTGGGGCGATCCCGGCGGAGATGTATCGCCCGGTGGCGGGGGGGGCGCAGTATGCCGGGAACTTCTACAGGCAGATTCCGGGGTACGCGATGGTGCGTCAGAACCTGAGCCTGGAGATCGCGCAGGGGGTGAGCGAGGTGAGGCTGACGGACGTGGCGGCGTTGATCGAGCCGACGACGGTGCAGTTTGTGTCGATGAGCGACCCGGGGACGAAGGTCTTGGAGCAGGATTTCAAGTTTGACCTGGTGAGCCAAGAGAAGTTGATCCAGCGGTTCCTGGGGCAAGAGGTGAGCGCGACGGTGTCGCGGGGGGACAAGGCCGAGGTACTCCGTGGCACACTCTTGAGCGGAGCGTTCGGCGGCGTCGTGCTGCAGCGCAAGGATGGCGGCGTGGAGGTGCTCAACGGCACGCAGGCGATCTCGTTCCCCACGCTGCCGGGCGGGCTGATGACCAAGCCCACCCTCGCGTGGAAGGTGAGTTCGGAGAAGGGCGGGACGCAGGACGTGCGGGTGTCGTATCAGACCGAGGGGATCACGTGGTGGGCGGATTACAACCTCGTGTTCGAGGAAGGCAAGAGGGCGAACGAAGGGAAACTCGATGTGTCGGCGTGGGTGAGCATCCTGAACCAGTCGGGGGGGACGTACAACGACGCGACGCTGAAGTTGATCGCGGGCGAGGTGCATCGGGCGCCGCCGCCGCAGTATCTTGGGCGGGCGCGGGGCTATCCGGCGGCGGAGATGATGGCCAAGAGCGACGATGCGGGCTTCCAGGAGAAGTCGTTTTTCGAGTATCACCTGTACACGCTGGGGCGACCGGCGACGATCCCCGACAACACGACGAAGCAACTCGAACTCTTCCCCACCGCGCGCGGGATCGCGTGCGAGAAGGTGCTTGTGTACAACGGGCTTTCGGAGATGGGGATGTGGTATGGGGGCGAGCCTGTCCACGACCAGAACTACGGCGTGCAGAGCAAGAAGGACGTGGACATCTACCTGCGCTTTGACAACAGCGAGAAGAAGGGGATGGGCATGCCGCTGCCCGCGGGGCGGATTCGCGTGAGCAAACTCGACCCGGCGGATGGAAGTTTGGAGTTCATCGGCGAGGACACGATCAAGCACACGCCGCGCGAGGAGGAGGTGCTGGTGCGTCTGGGCAAGGCGTTTGATGTGGTGGGCGAGCGCACGCAGGTGGACTTTTCGATCGACATGAATCGCAAGACGATGAGCGAGACGATCGAGGTGAAGGTTCGGAATCGCAAGACGGAGGCGGTGGAGGTGGTGGTGCAGGAGCGGTTGTATCGCTGGACGAACTGGGAGATTGTGAAGCCCACCAAGGACTTCAAGAAGTTGGACGCGAGCACGATCCAGTTTCCGGTGAAGATCGAGAAGGACGGCGAAGCGGTGGTGCGGTACACGGTGCGGTATACGTGGTAGGACGGCGTCGGGTGTGGGCGCGTACGGAATTCGGCAACCCGGACTGTGGTTTGTACGGACATCTCCGCAACACGAGGAACCCGTGTGGGGTCGTGGCGTCCAAGTGGCGAGGAACTGAGTCGGCGCGATCGTTCATAGAATGTTCGGTCGCCGGAGTCGTGGCGGGACCACGTCGAGGCCGATGAGGACCTGGAGAATCAGCAAGGAGACGGCGTATGCGATCGAATCGCGCGTGGCGTATGGCGGTGCTCATGCAGGCGGCGGTGTTGGCGAGCGCGATGCCCGGGGCGGCGGCGTGGGCGGGCGATGAGCCGCCGGCGCCCGCATGGGTGGATGGGTTGCAGCCCGCGAAGAAGAAGTTGATCGCCGACCAGATGAAGACGACGAGCCAGCGTCGCGCGGAGATGGAACGGGACCTGAAGAAACTGCGGTACGACTATTTTCGCACACCGCGGAGCGAGGCGGCGCGGGCGGAGGGGATCGAGAAGATCAAGGCGTACACCGACCCGATGATCTTCCCGGCGATGATCGAGATCTTCCGCACGGAGGGGATGGATGTTCGGCAGGCGGTGCTGGACCATCTGGCGGCGCAGAAGAACGACGCGGGCGATGCGGCGCTCGCGTGGATCGCGGTGTATGACAAGGACGAGGCGATGCGGGGTTCGGCCCGAGAGCGGCTGATGAGCAACTCGCGCGAGAACGACGGGAAGGTCACGGACGCGGTGAAGATCGTGATCTATTCGGGCCTGACGAAGGGGAGCGACACGGAGATGGTGGCGGCGGCGCGAGCGGGGAATGTGCTGAACATTGCCGAGGCGATTCCGTGGCTGATCAACACGCAGGCGGGCGGGCAGGTGGCGCAGGCGGGGGACAGCGGGGCGAACAGCCAACTGGCGTGGATCATGGTGGCGCGGCAGGTGGCGTTTGTGAGCGACCTGACGCCGGTGGTGGGGCCGAGCGCGGTGGCGTTTGATCCGCAGTTGAGCGTGGTGAATGAGGGGACGTTGCTTCGGGTGATCGACGCGGTGGTGGTGACGTACCACATCGACATCAACCGGGAGTTGATCGACCTCTCGAGCCGGTTGTATGGGCAATCGACGAAGGGGCTGGGGTGGGACTTGCCGGCATGGCGCGAGTGGTACGGCAAGGAGTTCAGGCCGTACTGGGCGCGGAAGATGGAGGAAAAGAAGCGAGAAGAGGCGGAGCGGATCGCGGGAAAGGATCGAGAGCGCGGGAAGAAGTAAGGGAGGGGGAGCGTGAGCGCAAGACCACGCCCCCGATCGAGGGTCGGGGGCGTGGCGGCCGTGCCAGGGAAGGGGCACGGCTCGGGGCGTGTGTGCGGGTGGACGGGATCATCGACGTCGGCGGAGGGAGAGGAGGCCGGCGGCGCCGCAGAGGGCAAGAACGCCCGGGCTTGGAACGACGGCGATGGATTCGACGTCGAGGGGGCCGCCGATGGTGCCGAGGGAGGCGAGGGCGCCGGTCATGAGGTTGGCGGAGAAGAGGGCGTTTCCGTTGGAGACGTAGGCGATGGAGGTGGCGCCGGAGATGTCGAACCCGACGAGATCGCCGACGTCGACGCCGAGCGGGCCGATCATGGAGAGGGTGGAGAACTGGGGCCCGACGCTGTGGATGACAAGAGCGTCGGCGTCGGCGTCGATGCTGTAGAGGGAGGTGGAGGGGGCACCGTCGAAGTTGTTGGTGTAGGCGGCGGCAACGAGGTTGGGAGTCCGACCACCGGAGGCGTAGGAGAAGGTGCCGTCCACGGAGACAAGGCCGGCGTTGGCGCCGGTGGAGCCGGTGGAGTTGACGCTGGGGGTGAGCCTGAAGTTTTGATTGTTTTGAGAGAGGACGCGGAGGCGATCAACGACGGGGTTGAAGTCCATGGCCTTGGGGGTGCCGAGGCTGCCTTGAGGGGCGACATCGAGGGAGGCGACGCCGGTGGAGGGGTTGATGCGGTAGAGGTTGCCGCTGGCGCCGATGCCGTGGAGCAGGTTGTTGACGGGGTAGAAGTCGATATCGACGATGCGATCGCCCATGGCGAGGCCGGAGATGCTCGGGGAGGTGCCGAGGATCATGCCCGGGGCGGAGGAATCGAACTGGACGAGTTGCTGGGTGCGGGTGAGTGCGACGACGCGCTCGGCATGTGCGAGCGGGGCGAGCGCGGCGAGGGTGAGGACGGCGGCGAGGGAGGTCTGTGCGAACTTCATCTTTGCTCCTGGTAATGGGACAGCCGTCGGCGAGGATCGCCGAGGGACGATGGGTGGATCGCTCGTGGTCAACCCCCTCCAAAGGGGCGTGGAAACACCACGCGAGCGACGCACGCGCCGACGGGCGGCGTGCACCCGGAGTTCGCGGGAGGTGTGGGGTGAGTTTTTGCGAAGTTTCGGGGTGTGGGTTCGCGTTGGTTGATCGTTGTGATGCACCGCCGTCCGGGAGCATCAGAAGGGCAGGCGAAGAGGGCGCCGAGGCGAAGGCCTGTCAAGAAATGAGGTGGAGGGCGGGACTACTTGGGATGGAGGAAACTGAGGTGGAGTTCGGCGTGTCGGCAGTGCAAGGATCGCCACTCGTCGTGGGAGAGGTGTCCGAAGATGGGGTTGGGGATGGAGGGTGGGGCGTGGTCGAGGCGATCGAGTTGCTGGCGGAAGCGTGTGAGGGCTTGGTCGAAGGGGAGGAGGTCGGCGCCGGTGGTGCCGCCGGGGATGTTTGGAATTTTGACGCCGACGGGGAGTTTGCCGTAGAGGTACTTGATCTTCATGAACCTGAGAAAGAAGGTGATGAGTGGGGGTGGCTTGCGGAGCCCTTGGGGGTAGCCGTCGTAGGGGTATGAGATCCAGTTGGCGAGGTGGGCGAGGCTTTGTCCTGGGGTCCAGTTGCCGGAGGTTCGGAGGGTGCCGGCGCGGTGAGCGGCCTCGAGGGTGGAGAGGTCGGCGCGGAGGTCGGCGAGGGAGTTGAAGCGGAGGGGGCGGCGGTCGGTCACGCTCTTGGTGTCGATGGGCATGGATGAGGGTATGGATAGGGGGACGTGGGACTCTGGTTCGGAGCGGGTTGAGGGAGGGTGCGGGCCGGTGAGGCCGCCTCGGGTCTTGCAGGGCGACGGCGTGCGCGTGGGGGGTGACCTACGCTTTTTCTCTGAGAAACGAGAGGCGAAATGACGCAGATGGAACCCAAGCCCGTGGCGGTTGAAGTGATGTGCGAGAGCGTGTCGGCGTCGGTGGAGGCCGTGCTCTTGAGCGTGGATCGCCCGATCCCGGCGGAGCGATTGGCGCAGGCGATTTTGAGGCCGCAGTCGCTGGTGAAGGCGATGTCGGAGTCGGAAGAGGACGAGGACGAGAGGGACGAGGCGGCGGCGACGGTGGACGAGATTGCGAAGATCGACACGGCGGTGGCGGAGTTGAACAACGCGTATGCGCAGACGGGGCGCTCGTTCCGGATCGAGAGCGTGGCGGGTGGGTATCGGTTAATGACGCTGGCGCAGCACGCGCCGGTGCTGGCGGCGTTCAGGCGCTTGAAGGCGACGGGGAAGTTGAGCCGTGCGGCGGTGGAGACGCTGGCGATCATCGCGTATCGGCAGCCGGTGACGCGGGCGGAGTTGGAGGCGATCCGCGGGGTGGCGTGTGGGGAGGTGCTCAAGAACCTGCTGGATCGGCGGTTGGTGACGATCAAGGGGCGGGCGGAGGAGTTGGGGAGGCCGCTGCTGTACGGAACGACGAAGCAGTTCTTGGATCATTTCGGGCTGGCATCCATCAAGGACTTGCCGGCGCCGGCGGAGTTGAAGATTTCCATGTGAGAGCACGATCGGCACGATGAGGTGTCTGGGAGGAGGAGGGCGAACAGTCTCCCCTGGATGAGGGAGGCGAAACTTCAGGAGTTGCCCATGCGAATGGAATCGACGTGCTGTGGCGTGCGGAAGGTGATGGCGGTGGTGGTGATCGGGCTGGGCCTCGTGGGATGCGAGAGCGGGCCGGAGATGTACCGTGGGAAGGTGATCGCGGGGGCGAGCAGCCTCGTGATGCACGCGGACGCTGGGGATTCGCGCCTGAAGGAGAAGGGAGTGGAGGGGGCAAAGGTGGAGTTGAGGCTCAAGGACCGAGCGGGCGAGAAGATCGTGGGGACGGCGATATCGGATGTGAACGGCGACTTCACGCTGCCGCCCGTGGCCCCTCGGGCGGTGACGCAGCAGTTGAAGTTGTCGGCGTCGAAGGAAGGGATGTTGCCGGCGCGGGCGGACGTGTACGCACCCGGTGTGGATCGCGTGTTGCTGGTGATCCTGAAATCGGTCACGGGGGAGGCGGAGGGCGCGAGTGCACCTGTGGACAAGGGCGGCAACAAGCCCCAAGGGCGATGAAAGGCCGGGCGAGGCGGGCGCGTACGCGACGGTGGTGGCGAGGCGATACCACCTCCACGCGCCGGGCATTGTGTACACGGTGATCTCGGTGCTGATCGTGCTGGGGGCGATCAATGGGCAGAACAACCTGCTGTTCTGGGCGTTTGGGCTCGCGGTCGCGGGGATGCTGGTCTCGGGCTTTCTGAGCGGCGCGGTGCTGATGGGCGTGCAGGTGCGGCGGGAGACGCTCTATCCCACCGAGGCGGGGAGCCCGCTGCTGATCCGGTACACGATCCGGAACAAGAACCGATGGATGCCTGGGTTTGCGCTCACGATCGAGGAGTTGGAAGGTCCGAAGGCAAAGCGAAGACCGACGGCGAGTTGGCCCGGGATGATGGCCCGGCCTGTGGCGTTCGTTCCGCACCTGACGCCGCGGGGTGTCCTGGTGGTGGACGCGACGGTGACGCCGTGGGCTCGGGGCGTGGCGACGTTCGAGGCGCTGCGCGTCTCGACGACGTTTCCGTTTGGGTTGACGTTCAAGTCGGTGGTCTTCACGCAAGCGCAGGAGGTCGTGATTCGTCCGTGGCGCCCGACACTGATGGCGGGAGCGTTGCGACGCTTGCTGTCGGCGGGCGGGGACGCGGGTCAGGCGGTGCAGCGGCGGGGCGTGGGAGAAGAGACGTATGGATTGCGCGAGTATCGTGCGGGTGAGAGCACGCGGATGGTGGCGTGGAAGCCCACGGCCCGGCACGGGCGGCTGATCGTGCGAGAGACGGCGCAACGGACGCCGGTGCGTGTGGCCGTGGCGATTGGACCCGCGTCGAGTCCGGAGGCGCGTGAGCGTGTGGTGTCGCTGGCGGCGTCGATCGCGTCTCGGGCGAGCGCGGAGGGGCTGGAGGTGGGTGTGGAATGGGCGGAGGCGGGGGTGGTGGTCCCGGCGAGCGCGAACGCGGGGGCCTGCCAGCGCGTGCTCGATGCGCTGGCTCGGGGTCAGCCCGGCTCCGGGCGGTCCATGCCCGTGTTGAACTCGAGTGATCGAACCGTTCGGGTGGTTGTGCACGAGGGTGGAGCGATGCACGCGGCGAGCGGGAACGGGCTGGCCGTCTCGATCAAGGATGACGCGTTCGTGGGCAAGGAGGAGTGGTTGCGTGCGCCTCGCGCGTCGGGGGTGGAGGCGCGTCCCTCGGAGCGGGGTGGGGTCTGGGCACGCGTGGCGCGGGTGCTGGGGAGGCTCGGATGAACGTGGCGACGCGACTTCGTCGAATCGTGCTGGCGCTGGCGGTGCTGGCGATTGTGACGTACGGCCTGGCGGAAGAGCGATTGGCGCTTTCGTTTGTGCTGGCGCTGGTGGCGGCGGCTGGGTGGTGGGTGACGGAGTCCAAGGCGGGGCGAGGGCTTCCCCGCTGGGTTGTGGGGATCGTGCTCGTGCTGATCGTGGCGCGGACGGCGGCCGAGGCGTTGACGGGCGAGTTTTCGATCTCTCCCTTCTCGCTGTTTCTCGCGTCGATCATCGTGGTGAAACTGTGGGAGCAGCGTCAACTGCGGGACTATGCGCAGATCCTCTCGATCTCGCTCTTTCTGAACATCGGGTCGATCCTCAACAGCAACACGTTTGTGGTCGGATTGCTGCTGGTGCTGAGCGTGCCCGCGTTCGTGTATGCCGTGATGCTGATGCAGATCTACGCGGGGCATGTGCGCGTGGCGGGGGGCGCGGTGGGCGGAACTCCGCCGCTGGTGGTCCCGCGGTCATCCCGATCGCAGTTGGCCTGGGTGACGGGCGTCTCGCTGGTGCTGGGATTGGCGATGAGCATTGTGGTGTTCATCATTTTGCCGCGTGACGTTGGGCGGGACGCGTTCGGCAACTTTGCGAGGCCCGCCGTGGGGCGGGTGAACGGGTTTACGGATCACGTGCAGTTGGGAACGTCGGGGCTGATTTCGGAGTCGGAGTCGGTCGTGATGAACGTGCAGGTCGATGCCCTTGCCGGGGTGTATGAGCGCGCGTTCCCGAATCGAAATCTGTATCTGCGCGGGGCGGTCCTGGATTCGTACGACAAGGGCATGTGGCAGCGCTCGGCGCGAGCGCCGACGGTGCATTCGGACGGGGCCCCGGGGGTGACGATCCATCTGGGCACTCCGGCGCCGGGCGAAGAGGTGCTGTTGCACGTGCAGTATCGGGGGACGGCGAGCGACCAGCAGCGGACGCCGATCTTCACGGCCTTGCGGCCGCAGTCGGTCACGATGCAAGATGGGTCGGGACGGTTGCTGTATTACGAGCGCACGCGGGAGGTGTTTCGGGAGGGCCCGCGGTCGGAGATCGCGTATCAACTGGCGTGCGTGCTTCCGGCGTTTTCGAGCGAGACGACGTGGACGCGGGGTCTCGCCGAGTTTGATTCACCGGCGTTGCAGTCGCTGGCGGAGCGCCTGGCGCGCAACTCGGGCATGGAGCCGGACCCGTCGCGACGCCCGGTGGAGGACGACGCGCGGTTGGCGAGGCTGTACGAGTCGTATCTGCGGGACTCGTGCACGTACACGCTCGACATCGTCGCGCCCACGCCCGGGCGTGAGCCGATCGAGTGGTTTGTGTTCGAGCATCGAAAGGGGAACTGCGAGTACTTTGCGTCGGCGCTGGCGGCGATGTGCCGGACGGTCGGGATCGAGGCTCGTGTGGTGGCGGGGTACTTTGCGGCGGAGGATGAGGAGAGAACGGGCAAGTACACCGTCCGTCAGTCGAACGCGCACGCGTGGGTCGAGGTGCGGGTGGGGCCGCAGCGCTGGCAGGTGTACGACGCGACTCCACCGTCGAACCTGGCGGCGATCACGCAGACGAAGACGGGGCTGTTCGCCTCGATCGGGAGGCTGCTCGATCGCGTGGAAGACCTCTGGTCGTCGAACGTCGTCAACTTTGATGAGCAGTCTCGGGACTCGCTTTTGGGGAACCAGGATCGCTGGATTGATCGCGTGCGGCCGGACGTCGGACGGCGTGTGGCGTGGCGGAAACTGGGCTTGCCCGGCGTCGACGATCCGTTGCTCGTGACGGTGGGGACGGCGGCGACGCTGATCGGTGCGGCATGGGCGTGGCGGGCGTGGCGGCGGGCGAGGCTGGCCCGGGCGAGCGATCTTCGGTCTCGGACGCTTGTGGGGCCGATGGGCACGCTGTACCGCGATCTGGAGCAGGCCTTGTTCAGGCACGGACATGCGAGGCCGAAATGGCAATCGCCGCTCGCGCACGCGGAGTCGCTGGTCGCCGAGGATCGCGCGCTCGGTGAGCGTGCGACGCTGATCGTGGCCACGTGCTATCGACACTGGTTCGGGGGTGAGATGGTCGGCGAAGTCGAGGTGGCTCGTGCGGAGCGGGCGCTGGCGGAGATCGAAGACGGCTCGGCGTGGCGACTGTGAGGATTCGGCGCGGAACGGCGAAGGAGGCGTCCAGGCCCGCGACGGCGTGTGGAGGGCTGAATCCGGACGAAGGGAACGCGGGTGATGGAGAGGCCGTACGCTCTGGCGTGAAGCGCCTACAGACTCAGCGAGACCTGGAGCGAGAGGTTCGTCCGCAGACGAGTGTGGTCGTGCCGACGATGGGCGCGCTGCACGAGGGGCATGCGAGTTTGATCCGCGCGGGGGTGGCGCTGGCGCGTGAGCGTGGGCTGATGGGTGGATGTGTGGTGACGGTGTTCGTGAACCCGACGCAGTTCAATGAGCCGAGCGATTTCGCACGGTACCCTCGCACGCTGGAGGCGGACTCGGCGATGTGCGAGGCGGCGGGCGCTTCGGTGGTCTTTGCGCCGGAAGCGTGGGAGGTGTATCCGAAGGGCGTGGAGGTGGCGGTGCCGCCGTTGCCTTCGCAGGCGACGCGGCCCGGGTTGGAGGATCGACTCCGCCCGGGGCACTTCGCGGGCGTGTGCCAAGTGGTGCGGCGATTGTTCCAGATGGTGAGGCCCGCGGCGGCGATCTTTGGTGAGAAGGACTGGCAGCAGTTGCAGGTGGTGAAGGCGATGGCGCGCGAGCAGGGGCTCGGGATCGAGATTGTCGGGCGTGAGACGATCCGCGAGGCGGATGGGCTGGCGATGTCGAGCCGGAATCGATTTCTCTCTGACGAGGATCGCGCGCGGGGGCTTTCGCTGTCGCGGGCTCTGCGGGCGGCGAGCGCGGAGCGGAGTGTGGCGGCGGCGGAGGCGTGCATGCGTGCGGAACTGGCGAAGGAGCGCGTGGACGCGGACTATGCCGTCGTGCGTGATGCGGAGACGCTGGAGGCGTGGCGGCCTGGGCGCGCGGGGCGGGCGCTGATTGCGGCGCGGGTGGGGACGGTGCGATTGATTGACAATGCCGAGTGGGGCGGAGGCGTCGCGGGGGAAGGGGGGAACGATCTCCGCGGATCGGTGGCCCCGGGGTGGCGTGCGTAAACTCTCTTTCCCCTCAGGAGTTTGATCTCATGCACCGCACCGCCCTGTATTCCTACCACGTCGAGCACAAGGCCAACATGGTCGACTTTGCCGGATGGGAGATGCCCATCCTGTACTCGTCGATCCAGGACGAGCACAAGCAGGTTCGGACGAGCGGGGGGATGTTTGACGTGTCGCACATGGGGCGGGTGAAGATGTCGGGGCGGCATGCGCGGAAGTTCCTCGAGCGGCTCTGCACCCGCAAGATCAGCGACATGCAGCCCGGTCAATGCCGATACTCGCTCGTGTGCAACGAGCAGGGCGGAGTGCGGGACGACGTGATCGTGTACCGCCTGGACGATGATGAGTTCCTGGTCGTCGTCAACGCGAGCAACCGCGAGAAGTTGCTGGAGCACTTCGAGCAGGTGCGGACGGCGAACGACTTCGCCGTCAAGATCGAGGACCAGACGATGTCGACGGCGATGGTGGCGTTGCAGGGGCCCAAGGTGATCGGGTTGATCTCAAAGATCAGCCGCGAGATCCCAGAGTTGAAGCGGTATCGGTTTGCGGTGAAGAACATGATCGCGTTCAAGGTGATCGTGAGCCGGACGGGGTACACGGGTGAGGACGGCGTGGAGGCGATCCTGCCGAGCAGCATGGTGTACATGGCGATGAAGATGCTGCTGTCGGGGATCGATCAGAAGGCGGCGGACGCGATGGTGAAGCCGATCGGGCTGGGCGCGCGGGATACGCTGCGGATGGAGGCGGGCATGCCGCTGTATGGGCATGAGTTGGGAGAGGGGATCAATGCGCTCTCGTGCGGGGTGGACTTCGCGATCAGCATGGACAAGGACCAGGGCGAGCGAGGCGAGAAGTTCATCGGGATGGACGCGCTCAAGCGGACCATCGAGCACGGGGGCCCCAAGCACAAACTGGCCGGGTTGTTCATCGAGGGCAAGCGCTCGGCGCGGCAGGGCATGAAGATCATGAAGGATGGGCGGGAGGTGGGCGTGGTGACGAGCGGGTGCCCGAGCCCGACGCTGGGGCGGTGCATCGCGATGGCGTTCGTGGAGCCGAGCCTGATGGCGACGGGGACCGCGCTGCAGGTGGACAGTGGGAAGGGGATGCTCGAGGCGCAGGTGACCCCGTTGCCGTTTTACAAGGCGCCGAAGTCGGCGTGACGAGCGGCCCGAGTGACCGGGGTGGGCCGCACGTCCATCAGGACGTTCTCGGGGATGGAGTTCCGCATGCTTCGTCACCGATGCGTTCGCGCTGGTGCCTGACGCCTCCACTCGACGGATATCACAAGATCACCACAGTATTGTGGTCCTCATCGAGTTTGCCGCGAACCGATCAAGCGTCGTTCGAGTTGTGAAAGAAATGGGGAGACGGATCGCTCCGTCCCCCTCGGATCACGCGAGCGGCCAGGGCTGCTAGAAACGGGCGAGGGTTTCGTCGTTCTCCATGGGGATGAGGTCCTCGGGAGAGGG
>CAZIZO010000011.1:0-112675 GCA_964543905.1 uncultured Phycisphaeraceae bacterium | reverse complement strand
GGAGGCGGGGTTCTGGCAGAAGTTGTGGTTCCGCGATGCGGCGGCGACGGCGGCCGGTCAAGATACCGACTACGTCGCGATGGCGCTGTGGTGGATCTGCGTGGGGTGGTTCGTCTTCCTGATGGCGCTGATGGTGTACTTCGGCTTGAAGTATCGCCGTCAATCGGCCGGGCCCGCGCCGCGCAGCAGCGAGCACAACACGCCGCTGGAGATCGCCTGGACGATTATTCCGACGCTGTTCCTGATCTGGATGTTCTTCGCGGGGTATCGCGGGTACATCAAGAAGTTCGTCGCGCCGGGGGATTCGATCGACGTGAACATGGTCGCGGGCAAGTGGTACTGGGCGGTGACGTATCCGAACGGTGGGGAGACGCCCGAGACGACGATGATCGGGGCGAAGGAGATCCCCGTCTTCTATTTCCCGGCGAACACGCCCGTCCGGTTCCGGATCGACAGCAAGGACGTGATGCACGCGTTGTACGTCCCGGACTTCCGGATCAAGGTCGATGCGTTGCCGAACCGGTACACGTACGCATGGTTCGAGGCTGCGGGCCCGGTGGAAGGGCATCCGCAGACGAAGAAGTTTGCCGCGGACGATCCGGCGGAATGGAAGCGGGGCAAGTTGTACACCGACCACTGGCTCTTCTGCGCCGAGTACTGCGGAGATGAGCACTCGGAAATGTGGGCGATCATCCGGATCGTGCCGAGCGAGGTGTACAAGGCCTGGCTCGAGTCGATCATGAGTGGCGATGGCAAGCCGCCAGCGGAGATCGGGCAGCGGATCTACAAGACGAAGTGCGCGTCGTGCCATTCCATCGATGGAAGCAAGAACACGGGCCCGACCTGGAAGGACCTGTACAACAACCCGGCCTTGCCGATGGAGGGCGGGGCGACGGTGAAGGGGGATGACAACTACATCCGTGAGTCGATCCGCAACCCGGCGGCGAAGATCCACGCGGGGTATCCGAACCAGATGACCCCTTGGCCGGCGGACGTGCTTTCGGACAAGCAGGTGGACTATCTCATCGAGTACATGAAGACGATCAGCACGCACGCCCCGAAGGGGGACGCGGCGGGGACCGTTCCGCCCGCGGACACGAAGAAGTAATGCACGATGACGGGGAAACGACGGGAAAACGAGTAGAAACAAGCGAGCGCGAGCCGCGAAACGAGCCAGGTTGGAAGGGAACGCAGATATGTCCACGATCGATCACACACATGCCGGGAGTCACGCGGGGCACGCCCACGACGACCACGACGCGCCGTATTACGCCTCGAAGGGCTCGATGTGGGCCAACGTGTGGGACTGGTGCACCACCGTCGATCACAAGAAGATCGGCGTGATGTACCTCTTTGCCATCCTCGCCCTCTTCTTTGTCGGAGGGGTGATGGCGCTCGCGGTGCGTGCGGAACTGTGGAACCCCGTCCGCACGACGATCGTCAACGGTCAGTCGGTCGTGACGGGGCAGGAACTGGCCGAGTTGTTCGGGCAGGCTGAGAAGAGCAGCGTGGCGAAGGGCAACAACTTCTACAATCGCGTGTTCACGCTGCACGGCGCGATCATGGTGTTCATGGTGATCGTGCCGAGCATCCCGGCATCCCTGGGCAACTTCCTTCTCCCGCTCATGATCGGGGCGAAGGACGTGGCTTTCCCCAAACTGAACCTCCTCAGTTGGTATCTGTACGTCTTTGGCTCCATCTTCGCCGTGACGGCGGTGATCGCCGGCGGCGTGGACACGGGCTGGACCTTCTATACGCCCTATTCAACCACAACCGACGCGGACCACTGGCGTGTCGCGACCATGGTCATGGGCGTGTTCATCCTGGGCTTCAGTTCGATCCTCACGGGGATCAACTTCACGGTGACGGTGCACAAGTTGCGGGCGCCGGGCATGGGCTGGTTTGACATGCCGCTCTTTGTCTGGGCGGTGTATTCAACGGCCTTGATCCAGGTTCTGGCGACCCCGGTCATCGGTATCACGCTGCTGCTGCTGTTCCTGGAGCGGATCACTCGCATTGGGATCTTCGATCCGGCCCTGGGCGGCGATCCCGTGCTCTACCAGCACTTCTTCTGGTTCTACTCCCACCCCGTCGTCTACGTCATGATCCTCCCCGCCTTCGGCGTCATTTCGGACGTGCTCGCCGTGCAGGGACGTAAGAAAATCTTTGGGTATCGCGCCGTCGCGTTTGCATCTCTTGGCGTGGCCGCCGTCTCGTTCATCGTGTGGGGGCACCACATGTTCACCTCGATGGGTGAACTCGCGTCGATGGTCTTCTCGGCGTTGACGTTCTTGGTCGCGATTCCGACCGCCGTCAAGGTCTTCAACTGGATTGCCACTCTGTACAAGAGTTCGATCCACATGAACACACCCATGCTGTACGTGTTCATCTTCCTCTTCCTCTTCTCGATCGGCGGGCTCACGGGTCTCCCGCTGGGCACACTCGCGACGGACATCCATCTGCACGACACCTATTTCGTCGTCGCGCACTTCCATTACGTCATGATGGGCGGCACGATCATGGCGATGATGGCGGGTCTGCACCACTGGTGGCCCAAGATGTTCGGGCGGATGTACAACGAGTTCTGGGGCATGGTCGGCGCGGTCCTGGTTTTCATCGGATTCAACCTCACCTTCTTCACCCAGTTCTTCCTGGGCGCCCGGGGGATGCCGCGCCGATATGCGTCGTACGTCGACGAGTTCCAGATCTGGCACCAAATCTCGACGGTCGGGTCGTTCATCATCCTCCTTGGCTTCCTGGTGCACCTCGCGGTGTTCATCGAGTCGCTGGTCAAGGGGCGTCCCGCGCCGGCCAACCCCTGGGGTGGCATGACGCTGGAGTGGGAGGCGGCAAGCCCACCCATCGCGCACAACTTCCACCACGAGCCGATCGTGAAGCACGGCCCGTACGCCTTCGACGAGGCGGTTCCGCCCCACTGGGACGCGAAGGACTGGCCGCTCGAGCCGAAGTCGCCCGGCTCCCAGCACTGATGTTCAACCCGCACCCAGGCAGAGTTCGCAACACAAAGGTGAGTGATCGATGAGCACGATGGATGTCAAGCATGGCGGGTTGAGCGGCGTCGAGCCCGGCGACCAGTATCAGCACGCCCACCACTTCCGCACGCAGGCGGAGGAGTTCGATGCCGTCAAACTCGGCTTCTGGCTCTTCCTGACGACGGAAATCCTGTTGTTCGGCGGGATCTTCTGTGCGTACCTGATCTTCCGCGCGTGGTACCCGGCCGCGTGGGCCGAGGGCTCGGCCAACCTCGACTGGCGCTGGGGCGGGGCCAACACGATCCTGCTGCTGGTCTCGAGTTACACGATGGCCGCGGGCATCTACGCGTGCCAGACGGGGCAGTATCGGCGCATGAGGATGAACCTGCTCTTCACGATCATTGCTGGACTCTTGTTCGTCGCCATCAAGTTCATCTTTGAGTACACGCCCAAGTGGTCTGGATACTTCTTCTTCCTCGATCCCTCGCTCCATCACTACGAGGCGATTCTCACCGGCAAAAAGGCGCTCGGGGGCCTGTTCATCGAGGTGGCGGGCTACGGCGGCAAGCGGCCGGGGATGCTCTTCTCGCATCCGTTTGCCACTGATCCACATATTCCCATGTGGTGGTCGGTGTATTACAGCGGCACCGCCCTGCACGCCCTCCACGTCCTCGTTGGGGTTGCGTTGATCGCGCGGGTGTACATCAAGTCGCTCTCGGGTACGTATGGTCCCAAGTACTACACGGGTGTCGAGATCGCCGGGCTGTATTGGCACCTGGTGGACCTGATCTGGATCTTCCTTTTCCCGTTGTTGTACCTCATCCACTAAGACAGAGAGGCCCTCGCCCCGCGTTCGCGTCACGCTCCCGATGTCTTCTCGCCCATCGATGTTGCACACAGCCGGTTGATCGACCCAACACTGCCTTGCAAGCCCAGGACCGTACCCATGAGCCATCCGACCGCACACGCCAACACGCCCGAGGCCTTCAATGAACTCGATCCGCACGGCGCGAGCCAGCACGGGCAGCACTCGTCGCACGTGAGCGTGGGGCCGCTCACGCTCCGCGTGGTGCTCGCGATCCTGCTCGTGTTCACGGTGCTGACGGTGGGGCAGGCGCAGTTGGAGTTGTACTTGCAGGACCTGTTGCAGATCAAGTTTCCGCTATGGGTGAACGCATCGGTGGTGCTGGTGATCGCGACGATCAAGGGCCTGCTCGTGATGGCCTACTTCATGCAACTCCGCTATGACAATCCGATGAACACGATCATCATGCTCTTTTGCTTCTTCGCGCTGGGCCTCTTCTTCCTGTTCACGGGCCTGGACCTGTTCAATCGCGGGACGGTCTATGCCGACAAGCAACCGCAGATTATTTCGGGCGGGATGTGGACGGGGAACAAGCCCATCGCCGAGACGGCGAAAGAGAACGCCATCGCGAAGTGGGGCCCGGAGGAGTTCAACCGGATCCAAGGCGTGATCATGGCGCACAAGCACCACGGCTCCACGCCGACCGACGCGACCTCCTCCAGCCGATCACGCAACAAGTCGGGGTATACCGACGCGCTGGATACCACGCCGCCGCCCGCGGTTGAAGGTGGGCACGGCGCCCCCAAGAGCGGGCACTGAGACCTCGCTCCCGCGCGTGAATCCGTCGTCGCGGCGCTGACGAAGCGCGGGAAGGAAGCCGTCATGTCCAGTCGCCAACTCACTCTGCTCCTCCTCATCTTGGGCCTCGTGCTCATGGTGACGAGCGGCGTGCTCATGCTCCGTCGCGTTGGGGCCTATTACCAGGAGCACAAGCGTGCCTTGTTCGTGTTTTATCCGCTCGACGTGCGCGAGTGCACCTATGCCGGCAAGGCTGTTCGACTGCTCGACGAGACC
The DNA here is from genome assembly GCA_964543905.1 of uncultured Phycisphaeraceae bacterium. Classification (GTDB taxonomy): domain Bacteria; phylum Planctomycetota; class Phycisphaerae; order Phycisphaerales; family UBA1924. Next base: position 107,803 of record CAZIZO010000011.1, on the reverse strand, counting down.
GTGGACGGAGTGCCCTACCTCGACGTGTACTACGGGGAAGAGAAACTTCGCCTTCCCGTGACCATCCCGGGCCAGTACGACCTGCCCGGTCTGGTCAAGCACCAGGATTGGATGCGGCTTATGCGGTTCGTGGATGGTTCGGGCAAAGACTTTCGCCAGACGATGGCCGATCTCAAGGCGGGTAAACTGCAGGATCGCCTGCTGATTGCCACACGCACGCCACGCCCCGGCACCGATCCGTCCACGTGGGGCACGGTCTGGAAGAAGTACTGGACGTTTGATTTCTACGAGTTCAAGCCCGAAGGAGGCTTTGCACACGAGCGGCTGCGCTATCCCACCACGCGCTTCGGGCAGAAGCCGAAGGAGGGTGAACTCCGCGAGAACACGTGGCAGTATCAAGCCGCTCTGCAACTGATGCCCAAGGATGGCCCGACCTATCGCTTCACCGATACGGGCATCCAAGCCGCGGGATGGACGCTTCCCGGGACGGCTCTTGGCGGGCTCATGTTCATCGCGGGCCTCCTGGGCGTCCTGAGTTTGAAGCCCGCTCCCGTCCCCCCCAAGGGGGCGTGAATCCGATTTCATTGTCGTAAGTGCAGGTGAAAAACGATTTTATAGGATACTTGCGTCGCATGACCAGATCTGATAGCATGAGCCCATGCTCGGAGCGACCTTCCGTCGCCCGGTGATCTTTGGAGCGTGCGTCCAAGGGCTCGCACGCCCGCGTGGCCCTCGTCTCTACACCTGTCCCGTTGAGATACGCAAGGAAGCGATCGCGCGGCATGTGCCCGCGCGTTCACTTCGTGAAAGGAGTATCGCATGAACACGGTTCGAGACATCCTGGCTCGCAAGGGAACTCGCGTCGTCACGATCCGCGAGACCGACTCGGCGCTGTATGCCGCCAACATCATGAATGACCATCACATCGGCTCGGTCGTCGTACTCACACCCGATGGGAAGCGAGTCGCAGGGATCCTCACCGAGCGCGACATCCTGACCCGCATCGTTGCCGCCACACGCGATCCGCGCGGCACGCCTTGCCGCGACGTGATGACGCGCGAGGTCTTCACGGCGAGTCCCGAGACACCCCTGGAGGACGTACGCGAGGTCATGCGCGACAGACGCATCCGACACGTGCCGGTCCTGGACGATCAGGGGCTTTGCGGCCTAGTCTCCATCGGCGATCTCAACGCCCTCCACAGCGATCAACTCGCCGCGACGGTGGAGAGTTTGGAGATGTACATTTCTCGGGCGTGAGGTAGGCTTCGAGCGCCCCTGCTCGTGTGGTTTGTACACCATTCCTACAATCACTCCACATGTCCGAACCTGTACCGAACCACATCCGAAACTTCAGCATCATTGCCCACATCGACCACGGCAAGAGCACGCTCGCCGATCGGCTTCTGCAGGCGACCAACGCCGTTTCCGCACGCGAGGCACGCGAGCAGATCCTTGACTCGATGGACATCGAGCGCGAGCGGGGGATCACGATCAAGGCGTCCGCGGTTACCGTCTTCCATCGCCATAAGGCCGGCGCGAAGGCCGACGAAATGGAGGCGGAGTACGAAGCGCCGGTCGATGACTCGACGAGCACACCCCAGCACAAAACGAAGAAGGGCGAGAGTGCCGAGGCGCACGGCGATCTCTACATGCTCAACTTCATCGACACGCCGGGGCACGTTGATTTCAACTACGAAGTGAGCCGGGCGCTCAAGGCCTGCGAGGGAGCGATCCTCGTCGTGGACTCGACGCAGGGGGTGCAGGCGCAAACCCTGGTCAACGCGTACCTTGCGGTCAACGAGAATCTCACCATCGTCCCCGTCATCAACAAGATCGACCTGCCCGGCGCTCGACCGACGGACGTGGCGGAAGAGATCGAGCAGACGTTGGGCTTCCCGGCCGAGGATTGTCTGCTCGTCTCGGCGAAGTCGGGCATTGGGATTCCCGAACTTCTCGCGGCGATTTGTGAGAAGTTCCCGCCGCCGCGCAAGCCGGTGACGGACAAACTCCGCGCACTGATCTTCGATGCCGTGTACGACGACTACCGGGGCGTCATCGTGTACGTCCGCGTCTTCGACGGCCGCCTGAAGGTGGGCGACAAGATCCGGATGATGGGCACGCAGCAGAAGTTCCAGGTGACCGAGATCGGGAAGATGAACCCCAAGCCCTATCGCCTCCCCGGTGGCGAGATCGGGCCGGGCGAGACGGCGTATGTCGTGGCCGCCATTCGATCCCTCAAGGATGTGCGGATCGGCGACACGGTGACGCTCGAGAACAATCCCGCGGAAGAGCCGCTCCCGGGCTACCAGCCGCCACGGCAGGTGGTCTTCTGCGATTTCTACCCCGCGACGGAGGAAGACGGCGGCGGGAGCGACTTTGAAGAGTTGCGCGACGCGGTCGAGAAGTTGTCCCTCAATGACTCGTCGTTCACCTTCGCGCCGGTGCACAGCGAGGCCCTGGGCTTTGGATTTCGTTGTGGGTTTCTCGGGCTGCTGCACATGGACATCATCCAGGAGCGGCTCGAGCGCGAGGGCGGTGTCAAGATCGTCCAGACCGCGCCGACGGTGTCGTACCATGTGCTTGTCCGCGGCACGGACACGGTGACGGGGAGCAACGGGCAGGCGCTCAAGAGCGTGGAGAAGACCTCACCCTACTACAAGGACGTTCCGCCGAACTTTCAGTTGCTCGAAGTGCACAACCCCGCGGACCTGCCGAACATGGGGCACATCGAGCAGATCCGGGAGCCGATCTGTCGTGTGGAGATCATGACCCCGAAGGAGTACATCGGCGACATCATGAAGTTGTGCCTCGACCGCCGCGGGGTGTACAAGACCCAGTCGTTCGTGTCGTCCAGCCGCGAGATCCTGACGTTCGAGTTGCCCCTCGCCGAGATCATCTATGACTTCTTCGACAAAATGAAGGGGATGACGAGCGGCTATGGCACCATGGACTACGAGGTGATCGAGTATCGCGCGGACGAACTTGTCAAGATGGACACGCTCATCAACGGCGATCCGGTCGAGGCGCTCGCCGTCATCGTCCACCGCGACAAGGCCGTGAATCGCGGGCGGAACTTGCTCGTGAAGTTGAAGGACCAGATCCCACGGCATCAGTTCGAGATCCCGCTCCAGAGCGCGATCGGCGGAAAGATCATCGCCCGAGAGACCATCAAGGCGTATCGCAAGGACGTCCTTGCGAAGTGCTACGGCGGCGACGTGAGCCGCAAGCGCAAACTCCTCGAAAAGCAGAAGGAAGGCAAAAAACGCATGAAGAACGTGGGGAATGTCACGATTCCCCAGGAGGCCTTCATGGCGGTGCTGGATCAAGGCGATTAGCGCTCGGCAACGCCCCGTGCCAGTACGCGCGGCGTGCGGCGACACCGATCATCGCGCACCGACGCCCACGCCGCACCGATCGGCGCACGTTCCCCCCAAGACGTGGCGGGTGGTTTGCCGGCGCCCCGTACGGTTGAATATAGACAGAAGGTGGCCCACCTTTCTGAGGGAAGGATGTGCACGCAGACCTCACAACGTTCGCACACGAAATAAACACGACGGACACACCGTCCGATACACAATCTCAACGTGAGCGAGGCGCCGACACAACACGCGGAGCGGGAGAACTCGCACGAGGGATGCGGCGGGTTCAGCCGAAGGCTGTCGCACCTGCTGCCGAGCGGGCCCACGCGAGTGCTTCCGAAGGGCTGGTTACGGACGCCACGATTGACGCTGCGCCCGCTGCTCGATCACGATCGCGACGAGTTGACCGCCGTGATCCGCGAGAGCGAGCCGCACACAAGCAAACTTGTTCCGCTGCGTGCCACGGGTGAATCCGACACGGCCGCCTTCGAGCGGATCAAGGCGCACATCGAGCGAGGGGACCGCACGGGCAAGGAGTGGCGGCGTGCGGCCGTGCTTCACGATCGGCGTCGGGGCGGGCGGATCGTCGGCATGGTATCGCTCATTCTCTCGCGTGGTCTGGAGTTCCGTGGACATGTCGCGTGGTGGGTGGCCGTCGACGCCCGAGGGCGAGGATTCGGCACCGAGATCGCGCGTGCAACGCTCGATTACGCGCTGGCCGAGTTGCCCGAGGGGTTGGGGCTGCACGTGGTCGAAGCCGCGGTGTCGGTGGCCAACACGCCCGGACGCCGCCTCGCGCAAGCCGCGGGCATGACCCTGCGCGGCGGCGAATATCTGTCGCACCGCATCGACGGGGAGTGGCGACGTCACGAGGTGTGGGCCCGCGAGGTGGCCCCCGTGCCGTCCACGATCGTTTCCGATGCACGGATGTCGCTCATTCGAGATATTCGAGGGGAGTGATCGAGCGAATCAGGGCGTTGGCGTGGTGGGCGCCGGCGGATTGGGGTCTCGCATGCCCTGCAAGGCTTCGAAGGTTCCTTCACGGGACACGCGCAACTGATCCGATTCGAGCAAGTAGTTCAAGATCGCGTTCCGGAGTTCGGTTTGCGCCCGATCACGGCTGTTCTCCGCGGACAGCAGTTCGTTCAGCGAATCGACGAGGGCCTGGGGGGTGACGGTGTCCTGCTTGAGTTTCTGCCCTTCGAGGCGACGCCGGTTGATCTCCACCTGCTGCTCGGCGAGTTGCAGTTGGAATCGAGCGAGGTCCACGTTGCGGAGCGAACTGCGGACTCGCACGACGATGTTGTCGCGGTCTTCTTCATATTCTCGCTGCCGACGTTGCAGCGCGATGATCTGCGATCGCAGGTTCAGCCGCTCGACTTCACGGTCGAGAGGAAGGGAGAGCGTGGCGCTGGCGGTGTAGTCCAGGTCGCTGGTGCTGAAGCCCAACCCGCCGTTCTGCTTGGCGGGGTCGGTGGGCACGCCGATGGAGCCGTTGAGGTCGAGATCGGGGAGGAGGCGATCGCGCGCGTTGTAGACGGCACGCCGCGCATCGTCCAACTGATCCCGTGTGTTCTGGAGGTCAAGGCGAAACTCGAGCGCGCGTCGGACGGCCTCGTCCACATCGATCTCGGGGTCCGGGAGGTCGAGGTCGATCTCTCGCACGTCCAGGCGTGCATCGAGCGGGAGACCAAGGCGAATCTTGAACCGCTCCACTTGCAGGATGTAACTCTCGCGTTGCCCCGCCAGCGATGCCTCGGCCGACAGCGTCTGGTTGCGCGTGAGGTTCGTTTCGAACGCCTCCAGTCGCCCGGCGGCGACACGGGCGGCCGTGGACTTTTCCAGCGTGCGGAAACTCTCGATCTGCCGCTCGGTGTTGGCGATCTGTTGCTTGGCTTGCACAAGGGCAAAGAAGTCGTTGCAGATACTGACAAGGTACTGGCGACGGAAGCGTTCGAAGGTTCGTGTGCGGTAGATCAGGTCGCGCTCGGCTTGGATGATGTCTTCTCGGGCGACGAGCCCCGCACCCCGCAGGAGTGGCACAGTCCCGGAGAATGCGAGTCGCGAGGATTGCTCGTAGCGGCCCGTGGCTCGCTCACGGAGTTGTTCGGTCGCGTTCCAGACCCACGCCGCCTCGACCGAGCCGCCATAGGGCAATCGCTGCGTCGCTCGGAGTTGGTTCACGACGTTGAGCGCCGAGTTGGATTGTCCGTTGTTGCCCGAGCCGCTGATGCCCAGCGTGGTGTCGTTGAAGAGCCTCGGGCCCCACAGGTGACGCTCGGTCAGCACGCGGATGGCCGCGAGCATCAGTTCTTCCTCGGCCGAGATGAACTCTCGGCCTGAGAGTTGGGACTGTCGGAGGGCGGTGCTGAGATTGACCGGCAGACTCGAAGCGGAAGAGGCTTGCCCGGCGGACTCGCCAGGTCTGGGCGACCGGACTCCCGCTTGATCGGCATAGCGATCGAGACGGGCCCGCACGTCTCGATCCTCGGCGGCGGGTTCATAGGGAATGGCGGAGGCGGCGAGGTTCACCGTGTCTGGTCGCGGCTGAACCTGCCGCGCTCTGGAAGTGGCGTTTGGATCTTCAGTACGGTGAATATTAGGTAAGTATTCGTTAGTATGTGTTTGGGTCTGGGTAGCAGAAACAAGGCGTTTCACGCGCTCGTCGATGGTCAATGGGCGTTCACACCCAGTGAAAACAACTGGTACCGCGACGGATGCCGCCAATGCTACGTAAAGCCATGATTGACAGTAATTTGTGCGACTTTTCATGGAAAGATCAGTTCTTCGGAAGGTTGGCGACAAGATGCTTTTGGAGTCAGAGTCCGTCGAATCGCTTGACGAATCGCGCGAGCAGTGTACAGATGGTTCTCCCGTTCGTCGCGCGTCCGACCCGGATCGTGATGATTGCTCCGTGACGGAAGGGTCCAACTGAGCCCGGGATGGGGCGGCGACGCCCACGGGCTGGTTTGGTTTTTTTGCGGTAAAGACCTCGAAATGCCCTCAGTTACACACGACGCGCGGAGTTTCATGATTGACGGACGGCGGATCTGGCTCGTGAGCGGATCGGTGCCCTATGCCCGAGTATGCCGCGACGAGTGGAGAGACCGTATCCATGCCGCAAAGGTGGCGGGAGTCAATGCGATCGAAACCGCGGTGATCTGGAGCCGCCACGAGCCTCGACCCGGGAAGTTTGACTTCAAGGGCGAGAATGACATTCGCACGTTCGTGGAACTCGTCGCCGAGGCGGGGTTGTACTGCATCCTTCGCGTTGGGCCGTTTATCGGGGGCGCGTGGGACATGGGCGGATTGCCGCCCTGGCTGACGGAACTGAAGGACATGCAGTTGCGTACGAGCAGCAACTCGTACCTGGAAGCGTGCTCTCGGTTCATCACGACGCTGTCGGAGCAGGTCCGTGATCTGCAGGTGACCAGCGCGGGCAAGGGGGGACCGATCGTTCTCGTGCAATCGGAATCACAGTGGACCTGCGGGGACGAGGAGTTGGCGCTTGAGTATCTGGGCGAACTCAACCGCTACCTGCGTGAGGCGGGGTTGACCGTGCCGGTGGTGAACGCGAACAACCTGTGGCAGTCGCACGAAGGGGAGATCGACGTGTGGGCGGGCACCGACGAGATGCTGGCGACGATGCGCCAACTTGCCGTGGTGCGCCCCGGACAGCCTCGCCTGGTGATCGATTTCGGCGTTCAAACCGTGCGGACGTGGGGGCAGGCGGACGATGCGATGATGAACGCCTGGCAACTCCAGCGCAAACTGGCGGAAGCGCTCGCGGGCGGGGGGCAGGTGAATCTCAACCCGTTCGCGGCGGGGGTGTATCCGGGGTTCCTGGGCGGTCGAGTCGCGGGAGGACAGACTGGTTTTGTCTGTCCGGCCTCGGACCCCAATGCGTGCGTGGACGAGGCCGGCGTGCCGACTTCGTTGTTCAACCCGGCCAGGCGCGTGCTCCACTTTGCCTCAAAGTTTGGACGCGTGTTCGCGAACCTCGACCCCGAGTTTCGCCCGGTGACGATCGATCCCTCGCCTCGCTCGGAGGGGGGACATGGGAAGCGGAAGGATCGCCCGGTCAGCACGGGGGGGCTCAGCGTGGTCTTCGCGCAGGGCGTGCAGGGGTCCATCGCGTTTGTGTTCGATGACGATTCGGTCGCGCAGGCCGAGCGGGCGCCGACACGGCAGACGAACCTGCTGATGCCCGATGGGTCGAGCATGCCGGTGACTTTGGGGCAGCAGTCGGTGGGGTGGAGCATCTTCGGGGTGAACGCCACGCCGCGCTCGGTGATCGACTATTGCAACGTGAACGCGTTCGCGGTGGTGGGGCAGGTGTTCATCGCATTCGGTCCTGGCGGGGCGCCGGCGAAAATGTCGGTGAACGGCTCGCCGATCGAGGTCGCTGTCCCGGGGGGCGCGGCACCGTTGGTCATCGAGCACGAAGGGCTCACGATCGTGATCGTGAACGAGGAGCACATCGATTCGACGTACGTGACGGACACGGCGGTCTTTGTCGGAGTGTCGGGGGTCACCGCCGCCGGGGAGCCTATTCCCCATGCCGAGGGTGGCTCATTTGTTCGCATCGACGCGGCGGGCAAACTGAAGAAGATCTCGGCGGAGGCGCCGAAAGCCCACGCCCCCGAGAAAATCTCGCTGGGCACGTGGTCTGTCGCGCCCGCCTCTGAGTATCAGGACGGCACCAGCCCTCGCTATGCGTCGATCAAGGGCCCCGCCGACCTCACGGCACTGGGGTGCCCCTTCGGGTACGGGTGGTATCGCCTGAGTCTTTCGGGCATGGCAGCCGGGAAGGTGCACCTGGCGTTCCCGGAGGCCGCGGATCGCCTTCACCTGTTCTTGGACGGGGAACCCGTGGGCCTGGTCGGGCATGGTCCTGGCGCGGGCAGCGAGGCGGTTTTGAACATCAAGAAGACCTCCGAGATGCTGGTGGTGCTTGCCGAGAACCTTGGGCGGTTCAGCGGCGGGTTGCATCTGGGTGAGCGGAAGGGCCTCTTTGGGCCGATCTGGGAGCATCAACCCCTCAAGGTCGGAAAACCCAAACTGGTCCGCGGACAGCCCATCGACCTTCTCGGGTATCGCACGCCGCTGTGGGAGGTGCGCGACGGCGACAGCACGCTCCCGGAACGCGTGACGTGGAGTATCCCGCACCACAAGAAGGCGTCGGTGATCGTGTGGTTCCATCAGTTCCCGGGGCGGGCGCTCCTGATCTTGAACGACCAGCCGATCGCCGTCGTGGATCGATCTGGCCCATCGTCGATCCTGCTGTCCCCGGATCAACTCGGGAAGGGGACGGCGACCATCCAGATCGCGCCCTTCGGCGAGCACGCGACCGAGCATTCCGGACCGCTCACGCTCGAGGAAGTCTCGGGCGCGATTACGTTCTCGGAGGCGAGTGAGCCCTTTGCACCCAAGGCGGAGTTCGCGTTCGCGAAGTGGGAGCGTCCGGGGAACACGATGTTCACGCCGATGGCGAAGGGAAGCAACGGCAAGTTGGTCGGGCCGGCGTGGTGGAAGACGACGTTCAAGGTCGGCACCTCGCGTTCGCCGCTGTTTGTCGATCTGGCGGGCATGTTCAAGGGGCAGTTGTATCTGAACGGGCACCACGTGTCGCGCTACTTTGTGGCCACGTCGGACGGGAAGTCGCTCCCGCCGCAAGATCGATACCTGCTGCCCGACCCGATGCTGCACCACGGGCGGGAGAACGAACTGGTGCTGTTCGACGAGCACGGGGGCAATCCCGCCAAGGTTCGGATCGCGTACCACGACAGCCCCCGCGCGGTGCTGCGAGCCTGACGTGCGCGGCGTGACCGAGGGGCGTTTTTCGGAGGATTGAGGTCCATGATCCGCAAGTCCACCACGCGATCGAGGCCCAAGCGAGCGGACTCGCCCGTGCTGCCGCCCCATCTGTGGCAGGCCGCGGTTTCTTTTTCGGCACGGGCGCACAGGCACCAGGTGCGTCGCGACGGGCACACGCCGTATTTCGCGCATCCCGTGCGAGTGATGATGACGGTGGTGCACGTCTTTGGCTGCACGGACGAGGTGACGCTTTGTGCCGCGCTGCTGCACGACACGATCGAGGACACGACGACGGACTACGACGACTTGGCCGAGCGATTTGGACCGGCGGTGGCGGACCTGGTCGCCGTGCTGACCAAGAACATGGCCCGTCCCGAGGCGGAGCGAGAGCGGGAGTATGACGCCCGCCTGGCGAAGGCGGATTGGCGTGCCCGGCTGGTCAAACTCGCCGACGTGTACGACAACCTCTGCGACGTGCACACCCAACCGGCGGAAAAGGTCTCCCAGAAGCGGGCCGACGCGATCGAGAAGTGCGAGCGGGCGCTGCGTCTGGCGCGGGGTGACGAGAAGGAGCACGAGTGCACGCGACGGGCCACGAGCGCCATTCGGGAACTCGTGCGAGCCAACGGTGGCTAATCGACCGATTCCGGATCGAGCAAGTCCGGGCGACGTCGGCGAGTCCGTTCGAGCATCTGTTCCAGCCGCCACGCCGCGACCTTGCCGTGATCGCCCGAGATGAGCACGTCGGGCACGCGCATGCCCATCCATTCGGCGGGGCGCGTGAAGTGGGGACAATCGAGAAGCCGACGGCCTAGGGGCCCGACGGGCGAAAAACTGTCGCCCCGATTGGACTCTTCATCCCCCAGGACTCCGGGGAGCAGGCGAGCGATCGCGTCGATGAGCACCATCGCGCCGAGTTCTCCGCCGCTGAGCACGTAGTCGCCGATGCTGATCTCCATCGGCGCGAGTTTCTCGATCACGCGCTCGTCCACCCCTTCGTAGTGCCCTGCGATGATGAGAAGTCGCGGCTTCTGAGCGAGGTCTTCCACGATCCGCTGGGTGAGGGGCACGCCCTGGGGCGTCATCAGGATTCGCAAGGCGGGCCTCGCGTCGCTCGCCTCGACGGCTTGCACCGCGTCCCACAACGGCTGGCACATCATGACCATGCCAGGCCCGCCCCCAAAGGGGCGATCGTCTGTTTTTCGGTGTTTGTGGTCGCTGTATGTCCGGATGTCCGTGGCGACGAGTTCGAGTTTGCCGCTCTTGATCGCGCGTCCGGGAATGCTCACGCCAAGGGCTGCGGGCGGGTCGCTCGCGAACATCTCGGGAAAGGTCGTCAGAACGTCCACACGCATTCGACTAGGGTACGGAGTCCAGGGGGTCGAAGCCGTGCGGGAGCAGGCGACACGAGGGGAAGGCAGGTCGGGGAAGTCGCGGCGTGCTCGTCGATGCCATATACACGCCCGACGATCGAGCCACGGGCGGAGCATTCCTTGACGACGCGACAAAGCAAAACCCGAGCGTCGCGCTCGGGTTGATCGCATTCGTCGGGCTGTGGGGTGAGGCGGCTTAGTCCTTCTTCTCGTCCTTCTTCTCGCCTTCGACGGCGGCCTTGGCCTTTTTGGCTTCGACGTGCTTGCGTTCGGCGGCGCGATCCGCTTCCCAGAGTTTCAGGTCGCCCAGGCCACGCTTTGCGAGGAAGTCCCGGACGGTGTCGGACGGCTGAGCGCCGACGCTGAGCCAGTACTTGATGCGCTCCTCATTGATCTGCAACTGCTTGCCGGGATCCTTCGCGATCGGGTCGTACCAGCCCAAGGCCTCAATGACCGAGCCATTGCGGCGGGTGCGCTGATCGATGGCATTGATGCGGAAGAACGCGCGGTTCTTCCGGCCCAAGCGTTGCATGCGAATCCGAACCAAAGCCGACCTCCAGGTCTAAAGAATCGAGAATGGCCCGCTCATCATCTACGTGCGGGGCCAAAACAATAGGCACCCCAAACGTCCGGGGCGAGCGACGGTCAAATCCGAGGCTCGTGGACTTTGGTCGGGGGGCGAGCGAGTTCGGAAGCCTGTCGATCCGGGGAAAGCCCGGTGATGGCTCGAACAAAGAACCCCCGCGACAAGCGGGGGTCCTTGGTGCGTGGGTCCATAGTTCGAAGGCCGGGGTTCCGGACGAGTGGAGGTGTTGGGGGGATTAGCAGCCGGCGGCAAAGCGCTCGAGGAAGTAGAGCAAGTCATCGATCGTCACGCCACCGTCGGGCGAGCCCGAACCGGAGCCGTCGTCGACGTCCGCGGGGCAGCCGAGGCGAATGGAGACGGTGTATTCGCCGCGGTTGTGCGACCCACCCCAGCAGTCAACGGTCGCGGTGTCGGTGGCGACGAGGCGGATGGTGTAGTCACAGAGACGTAATCCCGTGGTGTTCCAGTTCGCGAGCGTGCCCCCGACGATGGGGCCAACACCGCTGGCGATCGTGACCCAGCCGTGGGCGTCGCCGCCGGTGTATTGGAGGGTCCAGGCGCCGAAGTTGGCGTCGGTGGCAGTTCCGGTGATGCGGAGCGTGCCCGGGCGAATGGTCTGGCAGTTGGCGGGTGACGAGATGAGGGCGATGGGTGAGGTGTTGTCGATGGTGAGGGGGCGAGTGGTGGTCAAGGTGTGGGCACAGACATTGGCTCCTGTGGCACGGATCTGGTAGTTCCCGTCGACGATGCCGCGGGTGTTCCAACTGGCGAGTTGCTGGTTGACCCGGCTGCCGGAGTAGGTTGGATTGGCGGGATCGACGGGTGCGAAGCGTGAGGAGCCGACCGGGGCGTATTCGACGGTGTAGGTGTCGGTGCCGCAGTAGTTGTCGAAGACGGTGCCGTCGGGGCAGACGGTGCCACCGGCGATGGTGGGGACGACAAAGTCCACGGTGTCGAAGGTTCGGCTGAGCCAGACGACGGTGGTAGCGGTGGTGGAGAGGCCCGCGGCGTTGGTGGCGGTGAGGCGGAGCGTGTAGACGCCCTCGTCAGCGGCGGAAGACGGGAACCAGTTGGAGAGCAACCCGCTGGGCAGAGGTGTGGTGGAGGTGTTGATGAGCGTCCAGGTGTCGGTCCCGACGGGCGCGCGATCGAGGCGCCAGTTGAGGAAGGGGCCGTCGGGGTCGTAGGCGCTGCCGAAGATCCCGCGGCCGGAGCAGAAGCAATCGAGGGGTGCGGGGGAGGAGAAGGACGCGACGGGGGGGGTTCGATCGATCTCGAAGGTGAGGTCGTCGATCCACTCGAAGAGGCCTGAGGTGAAGGCCTCGACCTCGATGCGGCGGAACGGGGTCGTGTTCGCGACGCGGACAAAGCGATGGACGCCGACGAAGCCCGAGCCGGCGGCGACGATGTTCTGGGTGCTCAGCGGGGTTCCGCCGGAGGCGGCTTCGTAGGTTCGTACTTGATACGTGGCGGCATAGTCGCCGACGGTGAAACTCACCTCGGTCTGTGGGAGATCAAAGACCATGCGCAAGTAGTCGGCGCTGAAGTCGGGGCATCCGGTGTCGATGCCGAGGGCGTGCGTGTGCGACGAGGTGCCTCCCGTGGGCGTGCGGATGCGCATGTAGAGCGTCGGGCTGTTCCCGCAGGTTTGGGGGAGGACGGAGAAGGTCACGCCGTAGTACTGCGTCGTGACGGCGGTGTTGAGGGGGAGTTCCTCGAAGGTGTACGTAGCCTTCTGGGCGGCCGCATTCGACGCGATGGTGATGAGCGCGCACGCGGCGACGAGTATGGAGTTTGCTGGGTGCATGATTCATGCTCCTTTCATCTCGATCACGCTTGTGGGGTGAATCGAGCGCCAAGACGCTACCGAAGGCGTGGAGGAGGTGCCAGTGGGAAACTTCCCTGATCTCGTTCGAGACGAGTCGGGTTGCGTCGGGCGTGTTTCGGCCTCGCGGGTCCGTTGGTGGACGACGGCGCACGGCTGACGGCTGAATCCAACAGCCGGGACGCACGAACTACGGAGCGGTGACGGGGCGGGCACGCGACGCTTGACTTGCACGGGCCGGAGGCAAACAGTAGTTTGAAACAGATGTTTGAAACATGAGCAGGTCCGCCCCATCCCCGTCCCGCGTCCGCGCGAACGTCCCCGCGCGGGCGACGCCCGTTCTGGCGGAGGCCGCGCGGGAACGGTTGATCAACGCCGCGGGCGAGGTCTTTGCCGAGATGGGGTTTCGGGCGGCGACGGTGCGCGACATCTGCACGCGGGCCGGCGTGAACATCGCGGCCGTCAACTACTACTTCGGCGACAAGGCGGGGTTGTATACCGAAGTGCTGCGGTATACGCACGCGGTGGCGAGGGAGCGGTACCCGCTCGAGCGGGCTCCCGAGGAATCGAGCGAGGAGTCGCTCCGACGCTTCGTCCGGACGTTCATGATGAAGATCCTGGACCAGGGGCGGCCCGCGTGGCACGGGAAGTTGATGGCGCGGGAGATGGTGGAGCCGACGACCGCGCTCGACGAGATCGTCTCCAGCACGATCCGACCGACGTGGAACCATCTCACGCGCGTGGTGGGGGAGTTGCTGTCGCAAGGGCCGGAGGCGCCGATGGTGAGGGATTGTGCCGCGAGCGTGATGGGGCAGTGCCTGCTCTTTTGCCATTGCCGACCGGTGATCGAACGGCTCTTTCCCGCGCGAGGCTATTCGCACGAGCAGATCATGAGGCTCAGCGAGCACATTGCGAACTTTTCGCTCGCGTCGATCCGCGATCTGCGGGCGAGGTGCACGCGGCGGAAGGATCCGCCACGAGTCGGCCTGCGAGGGCCCCGGCAGGGTCGCCCGGACGCCCGCGCGAAGAACGCAAAGGCGGGTGGCGCATGATCCATGTTGCGCTGCGCATGCTCCTGGGCGACAAGGCAAAGTACATCGGCGTGCTGGTGGGGCTGAGTTTTACGTCGCTCCTGCTCACACAGCAGCCCGCGATCTTTCTGGGTCTGATGACGCGGACGTACTCCTTCATCGACGACACGCCGACGCCCGACCTGTGGGTGATGGACCCGGAGGTGCAGATGCACGCGGACAACAAGCCGCTGCAGGAGACGGCGCTGCAGCGTGTGCGGGGCGTGGAGGGCGTTGCGTGGGCGATGCCGATGATCAAGCAGTGGACGCCCATCCGGCTTCCGAGCGGGCAGTTGTCGTTGTGCGTGGTGATCGGGGTGGATGATGGCACCTTTGTCGGGGCACCCTCGCACCTCGTCCGGGGTTCGATCGAGGACCTCCGGAAGAACGACGCGATCTTCGTGGATGAGGGCGACCTGGCGAGCAAGTTTGCCATGAAGAATCCCGAGACGGGGGAGGTGGATCGACCGCTGCGGGTCGGGGATACGCTGGAACTGAACGACAAGCGGGCGATCGTGGTGGGGACGTACAAGGGGCAGCCGTCGTTTTTCTGGGATCCGATCATCTACACCACGTACTCTCGGGCGGCGCGGTTTCTGCCGCCCACGCGACGGGTCATGAACTTCATCATGGTCAAGTTGCAGGACGGCGCGGACGCGGGGGAGGTTTCGCGGAAGATTCGCGAAACGATCGGGCTCAAGGCGCTGACCGCGAACGAGTTTCGTTGGCTGACGGCGAAGTACATCATCGACAAGACGGGGATCGCCGTCAACTTTGGGCTTGCGGTGCTGCTGGGCTTTGTGGTCGGGGTGGTGATTACGGGGCAGACGTTCTACAACTTCACGATGGACAATCTGAAGCACTTTGGGACTTTCAAGGCGATGGGCGCGAGCAACGCAAGATTGGTGTCGATGGTCATTGCGCAATCCTTGTTCGCTGGCGCGGTGGGGTTTGGGATCGGCGTCGGGGGGGCGGCCCTCTTCGGCGTGTTGATCAAGGGAACGACCCTAGCGTTCGTGATGCCCTGGCCGCTGCTGATCTTCGGCGGCGTCGCGGTGGGGTTGGTGTGCGTGCTGTCGGCGTTGTTCAGTGTGCGGAGGGTCCTCCGACTCGAACCGGCCGCGGTGTTCAAGGGGTAATACAGAGGTTGCTCGGAGTGTCCAAGGGAGCCAGGCACGATCATGTTCGCGGTTGCACTCAAGATGCTGTTCGGGGACAAGGCCAAGTACTTTGGCATCGTGATGGGCGTGACCTTGGCGAGCATGGTGATCACGCAGCAGGGTTCGATCTTTTCGGGCATCATGACCCGGACGTTCGCGACCATCACGGACATTGCGCAGCCGGACATCTGGGTGATGGACCCCAAGGTGCAGTACATCGATGACGTGAAGCCGCTGCAGGATACGGAGTTGTATCGGGTTCGGGGCGTGGAGGGCGTGGCGTGGGCGACGCCGCTGTACAAGGGGCTGATCCGCGTTCGCCTGGACAACGGGCAGTTCGTGAACTGCAACTTGTACGGCATCGACGACTCGACGCTCATCGGCGGCCCGATGCGGATGCTCGACGGAAAACTCATGGACCTGCGCCAGGCCGATTCGGTGATCGTGGACGCGAACGGCGCCAACGGGCGGCTCGCGACGCCGAGTCGGGTGCCCGGAGGCAGGCCCGAGCCCGTTCGCGTGGGCGAGACGCTCGAGATCAACGATCACCGTGCGGTGATCGTGGGGATCGCCGACATGTCCCGCAACTTCCAGTCGCAGCCCAACATCTACACGACGTATTCGAGAGCCACGAAGTTCGCACCTCGCGAGCGTAAACTCCTGAGTTTCATCCTCGTCAAGGCGCTCCCCGGGCAGGATGCCGAAGTGGTGTGCAAGCGCATCACCGATCGCACCGGGCTGGCGGCCTACACGGGGGCGCAGTTCAAGTGGCTCACCGTCATGTACTTCGTCAAGAATACCGGCATCCCGATCAACTTCGGCATCGCGGTCGGGCTGGGGTTCCTGGTCGGGACGGTCATCACCGGGTTCATGTTCTACTCGTTTACCATCGACAACTTGAAGTACTTTGGAACGCTCAAGGCGATGGGCGCGAGCGATGGTCGGCTGCTCCTCATGATCATGCTGCAAGCCGGGATTGTGGGCACCATTGGGTACGGGCTTGGCGTCGGCCTGACCACGGTGTTCGGGATGCGGATGAGCGGAACCCCGCTTGCCTTCTATACGCCTTGGCAGTTGCTGCTGGTCTCGGGTGCGGCGGTGTGTGTCATCTGCGTGCTCTCGGCGATGCTGAGCATCCAGCGCGTCATGCGTCTGGAGCCGGCGGTGGTGTTCAAAGGATAATGATGCAGGCCCGGGTGGGGTGCGATGGATGCGTGAATGAGGACAAGGAACGACCGCATGGTTGAAGCAACTGGAAAGAACGGGATGGACGTGTCCGGCGGTCCGATGACCGAGTCGGCGGCCCGCCTCGCGCGGTCGTCCACGGCGGCGATCCGTTGCCGAAACCTCACCAAGACCTATGGCAAGGGCGACGCGGCGGTGCGAGCGCTGCGTGGCGTCGACATCGACGTGCTCCAGGGGGAGTTGCTCATGCTGGTTGGGCCTTCGGGCTGTGGCAAGACCACGCTGATCTCGGTGATGGCGGGCGTGCTCGATCGCGACGGCGGCGAGTGCACCGTGTTGGGTGAAGACCTGGACGCGATTGGACCAAGTCGCCGGACGGCGTTTCGAGCCAAGAACATCGGATTTGTCTTCCAATCGTTCAATCTGATCCCCACGCTGACGATTGCCGAGAATGTCGCGGTGCCACTGCTCATCAATAACGTGCCCCGCGCCAAGGCGGTGAAGATGGCGGGTGAGATGCTGGAGTTGGTGGGGCTGGGGACTCGCGTAAACAACGTGCCGACGAAACTGTCCGGTGGGCAACAGCAGCGCGTGGCCATCGCGAGGGCCCTGGTGCACCGGCCGAAGATCATCGTGTGCGACGAGCCGACGAGCGCGCTCGACCACGTGACGGGGCAGAAGGTGATGGAACTGCTGCGGAGCATCGCGAGCAGCAACGACCTTTCGCTTGTGGTGGTGACGCACGACCAGCGCATCTTCGAGTTTGCGGACCGCATCGCGGAGATGGACGACGGGCGCATCATCAAGATCGGGACGGGACAAGGGCACGTGCTCGCGGAGCATCCGGTATCGAGGACGGACGTCAGGATCGAGTGAGGCCGGGAGCAGGACGCGGGCCGAAGAAGACCAGTCGCGGAGAAGGACAGCAGGGACTCGTTGTGGAGATAGCAACATGATTCGGACATATCTGATCCCGTTGTTGGCCGTCGCGGGCGTGATCCTGGCGGTGTGGACGGTGGTGCAGGGGAGCAAACCGCCGATGCCGCAACCTCCGGTGGTCGAGCCACCAAGGGCGCCGTTCACGACGTTCGTCGCGGGGAGCGGTCTCGTGGAAGCGAGTTCGCAGAACATCGCGATCGGCACGCCGGTCGCGGGCGTGTGCATCGAGGCTCCGAATGGGGCGGGAGGGATGGTAAAGAAAGGGGACGCGTTGTTCCGCCTGGACGCTCGCGAGTTGGAGGCGCAACGAGCGGCGCGTGAGGCCGACGTCCGCGTCGCCGAGATGCAGCGTGTGGCCCGGGAGGCCGACGTTCGCGTGGCGCAGGCCCAGTTGGATCGACTGAGGCTGGGAACCCGTCCGGAACTGCTGCCGACGGCCGAGGCGAGGGTCGCGGAAGCGCAGGCGTCGCTCGACGATCTGAAGAGCCAACTCACGATGTGGGAGAGTGTGACCGACAAGCGAGCGGTCGCGGCGGACGAACTCAGCCGCAGGCGATTCGCCGTCGCCACGGCGCAGGCGAGATTGGATCAAGCGAAGGCGGACCTCGCGCTGCTGCGTGCGGGCACGTGGTCGGCGGACCTCTTGGTGTCGGAATCGCAACTCGCGACGGCGCGGGCCAACCTCGCGATCGTGGATGGGCAGATCGCGGCGGCGAAAGCCAACCTGGAGACGATCAAGACGGAACTGGAGCGTCGGACGATCCGCGCGCCGATCGATGGCAAACTCCTTCAGGTGAATCTCCGCGTCGGTGAGTTTGCGCAGGCTGGTCCATTGACGACCCCGCTCATGGTGCTCGGCGCAATCTCACCCTTGCACGTCCGGGTGGATGTCGACGAGAACGACGCGTGGCGGGTGAAGGCTGGGGCCAAGGCGGTCGCGTTCGTGCGGGGGAACAAGGACATCTCGGCCCCGCTGTCCTTTGTGCGGTTTGAGCCGTATGTCGTCCCCAAGCGATCACTCACGGGTGAGAGCACGGAGCGCGTGGATACGCGCGTGTTGCAAGTGATCTATGCCTTTGACCCCAAGGACTTGCCGATTTATGTGGGGCAGCAGATGGACGTCTACATCGAGGGTGAGCCCATGACGCCGAGGGCGAGCGAGGCCGACGTGCGCGCGACGACGAAGGGATGATGGGCCGCGTCGGCGCGATCGAGGAGAGTCTCGAAGGGAAGAGTATGGCCGCGGGCTGCGGCGGTGGGAACATAGCAACAGCACGCACGAGGAAATGGATGACTATGCCAAAGAACACGACCGTTACGAATACGCTCCTCGCGTCGAGCCTGGTGCTCCTCGCGGGGTGCACGGTGGGACCGAACTACCGCAAGCCGGAAGACCGCGCATCCACCGGGTTCGAGAATACCTCGACCCCAACAAACGGAAGCCTGGCCTCGGTGATTTCGACCGACCCTGCGGACCTCCGCGAATGGTGGAAGTCGCTGGGGGACCCGACGCTCGATAGCCTGATCGCGCGTGGCGTGTCGCAGAGCCCCGACGTGCGATTGGCGCTGGCGAGGCTGCGTGAGGCGCGGGCCCAGCGTGGGGTCTCCGAGTCGCTCGCATACCCGGTGCTCGATGCCGTGGGCGGCTACACGCGGTCTCGTGGGAGTGAGAACGCCTTTGGTCCGGGAGGAGCGCCCGGGCGAGTCACGAATCTCTTCACGGCCGGCCTGGACGCCGGATGGGAAATCGACGTCTTCGGCGGAGTCCGCCGCGGCATCGAAGCGGCGGATGCGGACTTGGAGGCGAGCGAGTGGTCGCGACGCGACGTGCTGGTGACGTTGACGTCCGAGATTGCGCGAAACTATGTGGAGTATCGCGGGTACCAGAAGCGCATGCACGTGCTGGAGGAAGCGGTGCGAGTCCAGGCCGAGACGCAGCAGGTGGCCAAGGTCCGGCTCGATGCAGGGATCGTGCCCGAGTTGGACTATGCCCAGGCGACGGCGCAGTTGGAGTCTCGCCGATCGCAGGTCCCGCTCGTGGCGACTCAGATGCAGCAATCGCTCCATCGGCTCGGCGTCTTGCTGGGCGGGATGCCCACGAGCCTCCGAGAAGAACTCGCGGCGAAGGGGGCGATTCCCCCGACGCCGCCCAGGGTGCCCGTCGGATTGCCGACGGATCTCCTGCAACGACGCCCCGACATTCGAAGGGCCGAGCGCGAACTCGCATCGGCGACGGCAAGGATCGGCGTCACGACCGCCGACCTGTACCCGAAGTTCACGCTGACCGGGACGCTGGGCATGCAGGCGGACGCCTTCAACACCTGGGGCAGCCTGGCGAGTCATTCCTGGTCGATCGGACCGGGGGTGCGTTGGAACGCGTTTGACGCGGGTCGCATCCGCAACAACATCGAAGCCGCGGACGCTCGGGCGCAGCAGGCACTCGCGATGTACGACAAGACGATCCTGTCCGCCTTTGAAGAGGTGGAGAACCGGCTCGTCGCGTTCACGCAGGAGCAAGCGCGATGGAACTCATTGCGTGATGCGGTGGCGGCCAACCAGCGTGCCGTTGACTTGGCGACCGATCTCAACCGCGCGGGCATACGTGATTTCCTGAACGTGCTGGACAGCCAGCGGGCGCTCTATGACACGCAAGACCAACTGGTGCAGAGCGAGGTGGCGGTGACGACCGGGCTGATCGCGCTCTACAAATCACTCGGGGGTGGCTGGGAAGGGCAGTTGCTGGCGCCGGCTGCCGAGGAGGTTGGGTCGGGCGATCCATCGGCGTCATCCTCGACCTCATCGAAACCGAGCGACCATGATGATGTGGCCCACTAGTTGTCATCGCTCCGGCCCGTGCGCCGGCGGGATCCGCTTGCCCATCGGGTCCTGCGTTGCACCTCGAGTTTCTTCGTGAAGCGCCTGGTCGAGCCGACTGCCGATGAAGTGCTCCACGCGCTCCGCGGGTTCGTGCAGATGATCGACCGGGAGGGGCACGTTGTGGGAGAGATACGTCTCCCAAAGGCGGTGCGCCCGGACTAGGCGCTGCGCCCGGGCATGTCCTTGAGGCGAGAGCGCGAGGGCACCGCCTCGCTCCCGCCGGACGTCACCGCGAACGAGGAGAGCGCGGAGGGCAAGCCATTCGAGGACTCCGCGGGAACGCGGCGCCGTCACGGCGACGCTGCTCTTCTCGCTCTTACGATAGAGCGATCCAAGAACATCCTCACTCGCGATGCGGAACTTGAGGGAGACCCGCGAGGTCCATCGGCTTGCCAGGCCTTGCCGAGGCGCGAGTGCGAGCGCGAGCACGAACAAGACCCCGGCGACCGTCGCGATCATGCCCGCCACCGGGGCGTTGAACACCACGGCGAGGACGTAGCCCAGGATCGACGAGAGCACGGCATCGCACGCGGCCAAGAGCACGAGCCGACCGAGTCGGTCGGTCAAGAGTTGGGCCGTGGCGGCGGGCGCCACCAGCAGCGCGATCACCAGGATCGAACCAACGGCCTCGAACGAGAGCACCGTCGTTCCCGCGACGAGGGTCATGAGCGCGTAATGCACGAGCGGCACGCTGAAGCCGAGTGCCTTCGCGAGGGCGGGATCGAATGCGACGATCTTGAGTTCTTTCCAGCAGGCAAGGACGAAGGCGAGACTGACGACGAACGCGATCGCGAGTCCCACAAAGGCGCGTGGGACTTCAACAGGCGAGAAGGCTCCATCCAGCGGAAGAACAACGCGATCAAAGGGCGTCATCTCGATCACGCCGTAGAGCACGCACCCGGGATCAAGGTCGACATCCTGGGCGACCCACGAGATGAGGAGGACGCCGATGGCAAAGAGCGTCGTGAAGACCACGCCCATGGCCGTGCCCTCTTCGACGCGTCCCCATCGTCGGAGCGAGGACGAAAGGAACGCGGTGAGCACGCCAACGAGCATCGCCCCGATGAGCATGGGGAGAGGATCTCGCCCTTTGGTGACGATGAACGCGATCGCGAGGCCCGGCAAGATCGCGTGCGAGATCGCGTCGCCCAGGAGCGACATCCGACGCAGCACCAGGAAGCATCCAAGGATCGAAGACGCCAGCCCGCACAGGATGGCCGTGCCAACCACCCACAGATCGTCCGCACGGACGTCGTAGGCTCCGACGTGGAAGAGGGTGTCGGCCGCAAGCACGGGAAGCCAGGGGACCTGCTCGATCACGTCGCCCCCCCCGCGGAATCGCGCGCACTCCAGGCTCGCATTCGGACGCGTCGCACGACATCGGCGACAAGGCCTCGGCGCGGAGAGGCGAGCAGCGAAACGAGGAAGCAGGCGCCGGCGGACAGCGCAATAAGCGGGCCGGTTGGCCATCCACGGCTCAGTGTTCCGCTGGGAACGGGAAGCGTCGCGCTCGCGATGGTGCCCGCGGCGCTCGCGAGGAGCCCGATCCCTCCGGACAGGGCAACCACGACGCCGAAGCGATCCGACCAGAAACGGGCCGCCGCGGGTGGAATGACAAGGAGCGCCACCACCAGCACGACGCCAACGGCTGGTAGCCCCGAGACCGTGCACAGGCACACCAGCGTGACGAGGGCCAGGTCGAGCGTCAGGGTGTGCCACCCGAGCGAAGCGGCATACCCGGCGTCGAAGCAGAGCGTCTTGAACTCTTTCGCAAGGAGGACCACCGCGCCCAGCGCCACCGCCGCGACCACCGTGATCGTGACGGCATCACGTTGCACCATGCTCGCCGCCTTGCCGAAGATGAACGTATCAAGCCCCGCCTTGCTCCCGCCCGGCTGGCGCTGAACGATCTGCGTGAGCACGATTCCAAGACCGAAGAAGCACCCGATGACGATCGCCATCGCGGCGTCCTCCTTGACGCGGCTGATCGCGCGAACCACGGCGATGAACGCCGAGGCGAGCAGGCCCATGACGACGGCCCCGAGCAGCAGGACCGCCAGGCTTCGCTCCCCGACGACCATATATGCCAAAGCGACCCCCGGCAGCGACGCGTGGGCGATCGCATCGCCCAACAAGGCTCGCTTGCGAAACATCGCGATCGCGCCCACCGCGCCGCACGAGACGCCCAGCAGGGAGGCCCCGACCAGCACGGTCCGAGTGTTGGAGTCTCGCAGGAGTGTGAGAAGTGCGTCCCCCATCGGCTCGTCCTAGATCGACCGATCTCGCCTCATCGCCTCACCCGCCGCGTCGAGAAGCGTTAGGCGTCCGCCGTACGTTGTGTGCAGGTTGTCCTTCGTGAACGCGTGCTCGATCGAGCCCGCGGCGACGAGCCGCGTGTTCAGCATGATGACCTCGTCGAAGTACTCTCGCACCGTCTGCAAGTCGTGATGCACCGCGACCACCGTTTTGCCTTCGCCGCGAAGTGATCTCAGGACCTCGACCACCGTGCGTTCCGTCGCGGCATCCACGCCGGCGAACGGCTCGTCCATGAGGTACAAGTCGGCGTGCTGCGCCAAGGCTCGAGCGAGGAAGACGCGTTGCTGTTGCCCGCCGGACAACTGGCTGATCTGGCGAGTGGCGAACTCGGCCATCCCAACCTTGGAGAGCATCTCCATCGCAATCGCGCGATCCTTCGCTCCGGGTCGGCGGAACCAACCGAGATGCCCGTACCGGCCCATGAGTGCCACGCCGAGCGCGTCGATGGGAAAATCCCAGTCGACGCTCTCGCGCTGCGGGACATAGGCCACGCGCCGCCGTGCGCGGGCGAGCGTGCTCCCAAAGACCTGCACGCTCCCACTCGCGAGCGGCACGAGTCCAAGGATGGCCTTGAGCAACGTCGACTTCCCCGCACCGTTTGGGCCGAGCACCGCCACCAGGCGTCCCCGAGGAATCTGCACGTCCACGTCCCAGAGCACGGGCTTGCGCTGGTACGCGACGGTCACGTCATGGACGTCGACAACATGCGTCAGCGCGTCGGGCGTCGCCTCGGCTGTGGATCGCGACGACGCGGTGGCGCTTTGCATGGACGGCGGGGACGCCTTCATCGTCCCTCCTTCTTCGAGTCCGGAACCGATTCGGGCGGAGAAAGCGCTCGTGAGATCGTCTCGACGTTGTGCCGAACCATGCCCACATACGTCCCCTGCGGCGTCCCGGCCTTTCCCATCGAGTCGCTGAAGAGTTCGCCCCCGATGCGAACATGGTGGCCGCGAGCCTTGCATCCCTCGACCAGCGCCTCGATCGTCTTTCGTGGCACGCTGCTCTCCACGAAGACCGCGGGCACCTTGCGCTCCACGAGCATGTCAACCAAGGCGCGTATATCGCGGAGGCTCGCCTCGCTGTCGGTGCTGATGCCCTGGATCGCCCGGACCTCGATGCCATACGCGCGTCCGAAGTAGCCGAACGCGTCGTGTGCCGTCACCAGCAGACGAGACTCTTTGGGCAGTCGCGCGATCTGCTCCTTCACGTACGCATCGAGGTCGTGGAGCGTGGCGAGATACGATCGCGCCTTGGCCGTGTAGTGATCCTTCCCCGCCGGGTCTCTCGCGATCAGCGCGTCGCGCACCCTTTCGGCGACCATGCACCAGAGTTGGACGTCGAACCAGACGTGCGGGTCATAGTTGCCCTCGAACTCGGGCGGCTCACGCAGCCGGTCTTCCGGGATCGCGTCGGTGACCTGGACGACGCTCGTCCTTGCCGCGAGTCGAACGAGGGCGTCCGCCATCCGCCCTTCGAGGTGCAAGCCGTTGTAGAGAATGAGATCGGCGTCGGCGAGGGTTCGCATGTCGGACGCGGAAGCCTTGTAGGTATGAGGGTCCACACCCTCGCCCATCAATGCGGTGACTCGCAGCCGCTCGCCGCCGATGTTTCGGGCCAGATCGGCGATCATCGAGGTGGTCGTGACGACCGAGATGGGCTTGGCGCTCGGTGCCGCCTGCGCACGGGCCGTCGCGTTGACGAGAAGGATGCCCATGAGCAAGGTGACAAGGGGGGAGAGCCAGCGCGATGCGAGGACCAACGGCAGCGAGGCCAACCTATTCATTCCCGTGCTCCGAAGACCCCTCTGACCAAGAACGCAGACGCGAGCGATTCGCTCTCTTGAGGATCGACGAATGTACTCATGGGTACACACTATGGACCATAGTCAACCACGAATACGAGGTCAACATTTGAAGCGAGTGCTACACTATGGCATGCCCTTACCCCGACGCGATCCTTCGTCACCACGCACCACGGGCGCCCGTGCGAAGACACGGCGTCCCACCTCGACCGCCAGTTGCCACGCGCAGACACGCCGCGCCCACGCGTTCGAGACCGCCGAGGACTACGTCGAATCCATCGCCGACCTCCTCCGCGAGCAGGGCGAGGCGCGGGCGGTCGATCTTGCTCGCCTGTTCGGCGTGACGCACGTCACCGTGAATCGCACGATCGCGAGGCTGCAACGCGATGGATTCGTCGTGTCTCGCCCCTATCGCGCCATCTTTCTCACGCCCAAGGGCGAGCGATTGGCCGAGAAGTCCAGGCGTCGCCACGAGGTCGTCATCCAGTTCCTTCTTACGCTCGGCGTGAGCGAACCCGCGGCGAAGCACGACGCCGAGGGGATCGAGCACCACGTCAGCGATGAAACGCTGCGTGCGATGGAACTGTGGATCGCAAGTTCGGCAAGTCGCTGACGGCACGCGTCTTGGCCTTCAGCAGGCCTTCGACGGACGCACGCCAGATAGCCTTTCTGCCTGATCGATCATCGCCGACGGCTCTCGACGGCCCGTCCTCCGCGGCGCCCCTGCCGAAGGCGAATCGGCGCACCAAATACACGACTACATGGACATGTACTCATATACTCTGGTGTTTCCCCCTTCAGGAGTTTCCCATGCCGTCCTCCAACATCCACGAAGTTCAAGGCGACATCCTCCTCTCCTCGGCGCAGGTGATTGCCCACGGCGTCGCTCCCAATGACCCCTTCCACAGCGGCCTTGCTCTCGCGCTGCGTGAGAAATGGCCGGCCATGTACAAGGACTTCCGCCACTATTGTCAAACGAACCACCCCAAGCCCGGCGGCATCTGGAGTTGGAGCGGCACCTCGCCCAATGGACCAATCCGGATCGTCGCACTCCTCACGCAGGAAGGCGGCTATGAGCACGGGGCCAGGCCCGGAGCGGCCAATGTGAACAACCTTCATCACGCGCTCAAGGAACTGCGCGCCTGGGCCGAGCATGAGAAGATTCAGAGCCTCGCGGTTCCCAAACTGGCGACGGGAGTGGGGGGGATGGCCTGGTCCGACGTCTATCCCCTCATCCGTCAGCATCTGGGAGGGCTCAAAGTCCCGGTCTACGTGTACACGACGTATCAACGGGGCGTGAGGGCGAGCGAAGCCGGGGCATGACGCGCCAACGCCACGTCGTACAACGGCAAACTCGGGCCGGGCGTAGCGTGGGCATCTCGCCATTCCTACGGTTGGACCTATGTCGACATCTGCATCCGAGTCCCGGCGCCCTGTTGTCTCGAACACTCGTGCAGGCGTTTGCCATCGCTGGTCGCAAACGCTGATTCCCACGACCCGCGAGGCCCCCAACGATGCGGAGACTCCGAGCCACGTTCTGCTGCACCGCGCAGGTTTTATTCGTCAGGTCGGCGCGGGCATTTACGACTACTTGCCGCTCGCCTGGAGAACGCTTCGCAAGGTGAGTGACATCGTCCGAGAAGAAATGGACGCGGCCGGTGCGAGCGAGATGCTCATGCCCGCCCTCGAACCCTTTGAACTGTTCGCGGGCACCAAACGCGACGTGGACTACGGCGACAACCTCTTCCGCCTCACCGACCGACGTGGACGAGGTGCGACGCACGGCGGCAAGGCTCCCGAGCCAACCCACGCGCTGGCGCCCACGCACGAGGAGGTCATCACCGAACTCATGCGCCAATGCGTGACGAGTTATCGCGCGCTCCCCCTCAACCTGTACCAGATCCAGACGAAGTTCCGCGACGAGGCACGCCCGCGTGCGGGCCTGCTCCGGTGTCGCGAGTTCATCATGAAGGACGCCTACTCCTTTCACACGCACGTCGAAGGGGTGGGGGGGCTCAATGAGACGTACGACGCGATGTATCGCGCGTACAGCAACATCTTCGCTCGCTGCGGGCTCGATTACACCGCCGTCGAGGCGGAGTCCGGGCCGATCGGCGGCAGCGCCAGCCACGAGTTCATGGTCAACTGCTCCAGCGGCGAGGACACCATCCTCATCGATCGGACCGCGGGCTACGCGGCCAATGTGGAGAAGTGCGAGTTGGGTATCCGCCCGGCGCCGGCGAAGGGCTACTTTGTGGGCGATCCGAGCGGGGCGCTCGAGGATGTCCACACCCCGGGCTGCCCGGGGATCGAAGACGTCTGCGCGTTCCTGAAGGTCAAACCCTATCACCTCCTCAAAAGCGTGCTCTTCAAGGTCCAGAGCACGCCGGAGCCGTTCGCCAAGGTCGGCGTCGAGTACATCCTCGCCGTGGTGCGCGGCGACCACGATGTCAACGAGGGCAAGGTCAAGGCCCTCTCGGGCTGCACGAACATCGCGCTCGCCGATCCGATCGACGCGATGACGAATGGATTTGCCATCGGCTTCGTGAGCCCGCGTGCGGTCGTTGGTCGCAAGGGAGTTCTGCTGCTCGTCGATCGAGATGCGGCCGTTGGGGTTGACGACACCTCCGGCAAGCCCAAGTTCTGGGTCACGGGTGGGGACAAGAAAGACTATCACGTCAAGCACTTCAACTGGCAGCGTGACCTCGGGAAGGATCCCCTGAACGCCACGCCTCAAGGATCCAACGCCGGGGGCCTGCGAGGCGGCGACGCCTCCCTCATGGTGGGCGACGTGCGGAACGCGCTCGTGGGGGATCCGTCCCCACGATCTTCCGCCAGACTGGAAGCCCAGAAGGGCATCGAGGTCGGGCACATCTTCAAACTGGGTACGAAATACTCCGACGCGATGGGCCTCCAGATCCTCGACGCTCAGCAGAAGAAGCACTCGGTGATCATGGGCTGCTACGGCATCGGCGTCTCCCGCACCATGGCCGCGTGCGTCGAAATGAGCCACGACGAGAACGGCATCAAATGGCCCGCCGCCATCGCGCCCTATCACGTTCTCTTGGTCCTGATGAAGCACGACGACCCGAAGCACAAAGATGTCGCTGGCCGACTCGCGTGCCAACTCGTCGGCGCGGGGCTTGACGTCCTGCTCGACGATCGTGACGAGCGTCCCGGCGTCAAGTTCAAGGATGCCGACCTGGTCGGCATTCCCATCCGACTCACCGTCGGCGACAAGGCCCTCGAAGCCGGCGGCATCGAGTTCAAACTCCGCAGCGACGCGGGCAAGGGCGAAGTCGTCCCCATGGACGCGGTGGTGGCACGCTGCCTCGCCGCCATCAACGGGTAAGGCGTCATGCCATACTCGGACGCGTCAGGTCGTGGTGATCCACGTCCCGGGTGTCATGTCCCATTCCGGCTCTGGGCCGGAGTCCCGTATCATCCATCCATGAGCGCCGAGGCCCGTGTGACGCTGGTCAACTCTCCGCACGACGTCGCCACGTTCCGCGCGCTGTGCGAGGAGTATGCCGCATCTCTCCCCTTTAGCCTCTGCTTCCAGAACTTCGAGGACGAGATGCGCACGCTTCCAGGTCGATATGCCCCGCCCCAGGGCTGCATGCTTCTCGCGTGGTCCGGAGTTCATGCCGTTGGTTGTGCTGCGCTGCGTCCTGTACCGGACGTTGGCCCGGGCGTCTGCGAGATGAAGCGCATGTACGTCCGGCCCTCCGCCCGCGGGATGGGCCTGGGGCGACGCCTTGCCGAGGCTCTTATTCAGTTTGCCACGTCGGCCGGACACGAACGCATGGTGCTTGATTCTGAGCCCGGCTTCGCGGCGGCACTCTCGTTGTACACGTCGCTCGGATTTGCCCACAGGTCGCGGTACAACAACGACCCGGACCCGCACACCGTGTTCATGGAACTCCGTCTGGACGCAGCCCTTGGCGGCTCGAATCGGAAGCGATGAGCGCGGTGCGGCGAGCCGTTCAGATCAATCCTCCCCGACAATCCTGGGAGCGCCTAAAACGTCCTATAATACATATTATGTAAAGCATGATGCTGCACACGATGCCCCTCCCATCGCAAATCATGCACGCACGCTCGATGTGGGTACCTTCAAGGCATGAAACGCCACAATCTACCCGGACTGCTCGCGGCCATGTTGACCATACTGGCGATCGCGGCAAGCCCAGCACGTACTCTGGCTCAGGGAGGATCGATCGGCATCAGCCTGATGAACGCCGAGACTACTTTTCGTCCCGAGTTCTCGCCACGAGACATCCGAATCTTCGAGCGTGTTCTGGGGCTGAAGCCGGACGAAAAGGCCGCGCTCCAAGCCCTGTACGCCGGGTACGTGGATGGTCTCAAGTCTCGTTCGATGGAGATCAAGCGCGATGTTGACGCGGCCCTCGAGCGTGCCGAGGTGATGCAAGACCGCACCGAGATGGCCCCGGCCCACGCCAGGATCGGCGAATGGCAACGGCAAGCCGAGCAGATGAAGAGCCAGTTCCTCGATGATCTCAAATCGCTGCTCACCCGGGAACAGGAGCAGCGTTGGCCTATTGTCGAGCGGGAACTCCGCCGAGTGAAGCGACTGAGCGACGGCCGCCTGGCGGGTGAACGTGTCGACTTGACACGCGTGCTCGAGGAGATGCTGCCCCATGCCGCCGATCACCCGGAAATCCAAGATCTGCTGGAAAGGTACTGCGAGGAGATGGATCGCGCCATCGTTGCGCGAGATGAGTTCACGCGGTCTCGATCCGACGAGTTCTTCAAGGCGACGACCGAAAACCCAGCCCGGGGCGTAGAGATCTGGAACGAGGCCCAGCGTCTTCGCCTCGCTGTCCGCGACGTGAACGACCGCTACGTCCGACTCTTGGCGACTGCGCTTGGTGGCCAAGAAGGGGAGGAACTGACCCGCAAGGTCTTTGAGATCAGCCACGAGCGTGCGCTCAAGCCATCCAAGAGTGAATCCTATATCCGAGCCGCCGCCAAGTTGGGCTCCCTGTCTCCTGAACAATCCGAGGCGATCGCCCCGATTCTGGATCGCTACGAGCGTGAGCGATGGGCCTTGGTCCAGCGACTCGCCAAGGCCGAGCAAGAGGACGAGTTGACTTGGATGCCGACGACGCTCGCCAAATCGCTCGGAAAGGTCGCCAAGGACGCTCCCGATGGCTTCGACGGACGGACGCACTTACCCCAGGGGCATCCCCTCCTGATCCTCCGCAAGCAGAAGTACGAACTGGATCGAGGCACCAAGGAACAGGTCGAGAAGTTGCTGGAAGAGCGACAGCGACAAGAGATTCCCGTGGAGCGAGAGGGATGGGCCCAGTTCCTTGACTGGACCCCGGGCTCGCTCTAGCGCGAACGGTGCAGTCCCCCCCTACCTTGTCCCGACGTGTCCAACTCTCTCGCGACCAACCTCGCCGGACTTCAACTCCGCAACCCAGTGCTCCTCGCGGCGGGCACCGCCGGGACGCTCGACGAGATGGCGGACGTCCTCGATCTTTCCCGCCTGGGTGGGCTCGTCACCAAGTCGATCACCGCCCTCCCGCGTGAGGGCAACGAGACGTGGCGCATCCTTCCAAGCGAGGTCGGCATGCTCAACGCCGTTGGTCTGGCCAACGTGGGCGTCGACGCCTTCATGAGCGGCGTCGCTCCTCGCATCGGATCCGTGCCCACCGCCGTCGTTGGATCCGTCGCTGGGTTTTCGATCGACGATTACGTCCGTGTGACCGGCGCCTTTGATTCCATCAACGCTCTGGCCGCGGTCGAACTGAACGTCTCCTGTCCAAATGTCCACCACGGTACGGAGTTCGGCGCCGACCCCGCGATGCTGGCCGATCTGATCCGTGAAGTCCGGCGCGTCCTGCCTCGCAAGCGATTGTTCGTCAAACTCAGCCCCATCGCGATCGGGCGGGTCACCCTGGTCGATGTGGCTCGGGCCGCTATCGAACCGCCCAACTCCTTGCCCACCGGCCCCAACGTGCGCCCGGGTGCGGACGCGCTTTGCATCTCGAACACCATCCCCGCGATGGCGATCGACGTCCACACCCGCAAGCCCCTGCTCGCGAATCGCACCGGCGGGCTCTCGGGCCCCGCACTACACCCCGTCGCCGTCCGCCTCGTCCACGACCTGCACAGCAAGATCGCGAAGTCCACCAATACTCCCATCATCGGGATCGGCGGCGTCCTGCGATGGGAGCACGCCGCCGAGTTTATTCTGGCGGGCGCTACCGCCATTCAGATGGGCACGGCGCTGTTCGCCGACCCCCGCGCCCCACTCCGTGTGCTCCGCGGGCTCGAGAAGTGGGTGCACGCCCAGAACTGCACGAGCCTTTCTCAACTGACCGGCGCGCTCCTTTAGTGCTGGGCGGTGCTCGCGGGTACCATCCGAGCGCATGGACTCCCCCGCTCGCAACGCCCCCACCGCTCGCCGAGGCACCTTCGACCTCGCTCGCTTGGCCGAGACCTACGGCTCGCTTCTTGCTCTCATCCTGCTGGTGGCGGTGGGCTGCTACGCGAGCGCCGACTTCCGTCAGGCGCAGAACTTCCTGAATGTCTTTCGCCAGTCCTCCTTTGTCGGCATCATCGCGGTGGCGATGACCTTTGTCATCATCCTGGGCGGGATCGACCTGTCGGTTGGGTCGATGGTCGCCCTGATCGGCGGCATCGGCATCTGGGTCCTGAATGAGCGAGCCTCGCAAGGCCCCATCTCCGCCGTCATCACCGCCGCCGCCGTGATGCTCATCGCCGGCGCACTCCTCGGGCTCTTCAACGGCCTGCTCATCGCGAAAGGACGCATCACCGCCTTCATCGCCACGCTCGGCACGATGGCCGCGTTCCGGTCGATCGCCATCACGCTCGCGCACGGCGGACAAGTCACCTCCTCCGTGCCGGCGTTCGGCTACCTCGGCGCGGAGGGCATCCCGATCCCCTTCTTCAAACTTGCCGACGATCGCCCTCTCACGCTCGACTATCCCGTTCTGATCTTTCTCGTAGTCGCCGTCGGAGCGCACGTCATCCTCAAGCGAACCCGCCTGGGCCTCTTCATCCACGCCATCGGCAACAACGAGAAGGCCGCGGAATACTCCGCCGTGCACATCGATCGCGTCCGAGTTCTCACCTACATGATCGTTGGCCTCATCTGCGGCATCTCCGCCTTCCTCGTTGCCTCACGACACGAGTCCATCAGCAGTTCGCAGACCGGGCTGATGTTCGAACTCGACGCCATTGCCGCCGTGGTTGTGGGCGGCACCAGCATGGCGGGCGGCTCGGGGCGAATCTTCGCCACCGTCGTCGGCGTCCTGATCCTTGGCTTCGTGAACAACCTCATGTCGATGGTCATCACCCCTTGGCTTCAGACCAAGTTCAACCTCGAGACCCTCGACGTCAATCATCTCGAAGGGCTGATCAAAGGCGCCATCATCATCGCCGCCGTTCTCCTCCAACGCGGACGCAAGGCTTCGTAGCAGGCTCGATGTCGCGTGACCGCCATCCGGGACTCACGGCCCGCGCTCTCGATCCTGGCACGGCCGTGAGATCTACTTTCCTTCTTTCGCCCACCCCAAGACGACGTTGACCCCCGTCACGCCCTCTTCGTCGGCATCACGCTGCACGAGCGCAAACTTCCTCCCGTCGCTTGTCGCGTCGTGCCACGGATACTCGTTCGCACCCGTCCGCACGGACCACTTGTCGAAGCAGAACTCAGCGGGGCTGAAGGTGGGGCTTGCGTCTCCGTTCATGACGACTTCGTACATCCGCCGCTTCTCGCCTTGGAAGAAGAGTCGCTTCGAATCCCCAGCCCACGCGGGCGCCATCGCCAGCCCGCGGTGCACGGGATACCGATCGGTGCCCACCCCGATCATTCCCTCGTCGCTGGTCAAGATCGCCCTCACCACCACCTCCGGACGCTGATCGGAGGTCGATTCATAGGCCACCCATTTGCCATCCGGGCTCACCTTGGCGTGGCTCGCCCCGCCCGGGTCCACGATGATCGACCGGAGTTCCCCCCCCGCGCGCGTTTCCAAGGCGACCACCTCGCTCTGATTCCGGTCACTATTCCAGCGATCCGCAAGAATCCATTTTCCATCGATGGTGGCGGACATCGGCCAGAGGACCCGATCCCCATTCCCGGACGAATGCCATCGCTCCGGCTCGGCGCCCCCGTTCGCACGCTGCACGTAGACCCCGTCCTGCTCCGTTCCGTTCGAGATGGTGAAGACCACCCGCGACCCATCGGGGAGCCAGACCGGCGAACTCGCGTTCGCCAACTTGGCCGCCAATCGAGTCGGCGTGCCCCGCTTCAGGTCATACACCCACAACTGCTTGTCCCCATTCTCCTCGCGCTTCATGGCGGCGATCCGCGTGCCATCGGGCGAGAGCGCGAGCCCGCCGATGAAGAACCCTTTCCCGCACGGGAGCGTCTGCACCGCGCCGGTCTCTCGCTCCACCAGAATGAGTTGACGACGATAGACCGCCCGCGTGCCGGGCACATACGCCAGGTCCCCCGAGGCCGAGACGTCGAACAGCCGCGACGCGTACCCCGAGACGACGTCGAGCCCCCCCACCACCGCCGAGGCCTCGCCCGTGGGTTCGCGCGTCGCGGGATCGAAGGGGATCGAGAGCAAACTCGAGCCGCGTGCGAAGACCACGTGCCCCCCTTCCACGTAGCGGCCCTCGGCCGCGTTGGGCACGAGCATCTTCCGGGCCCCGGTCGAGAGGTCCACCAACTCCATCGAGTTGGTCACCCGACCTCGCTCATCTCGCGTCAAGACCGTGAGCAAGGCGTGCTGACCGCCCGGCAGCGGATCGGGACGCACGATTCGCTGACGGGCGTCGTCGCATGAGAAGACGCGTCTCAACTCGCCGCCGCGTGACGAGACGGCAAAGAGCACGTTCGCCTCGTCCTCCGCGATCCCGGCACCCTCCGAAGCCGTGAGCAGGATCTGGTCCCCTCTGGTCCACGAAACCCCATTCAGTCTCGCGTCCGTTTCGACCAACATCACCGGCGCCCCGCCCCCGATCGCGACTTTCTTGAGCAGGTACCGCACATTCGTCGCTCCCTCACGAGCGATGAAGAGCACGGATGCGCCATCGGGGGAGAGCGTCGCGGCAAGGTATCCCTCGGTCCCCGCGATCGCGCGGGGCTCGAACCGGTCCATGTCCCGCGCCCACAGTTGTCGCTTTACCTCGCCATCCGCGGAGTCCGACGACGTGCCATAGACGAGCGTCTTTCCGTCGTTGGTCAGCAGCAGCACATCTCCCTTGAACAGCGGCTCGCGCGACAACTCCACGGTCAACCGGCGCGTGAGTTGCGGCGTCACCACCCGCGCGTCCTTCGCCGTCAACTCCGGCGTGGGCCGACTCAGGAAGTACGCGAGAACGCCTCCCGCTCCAACCGCCAGTCCGGCGACCGCCATCCCCACCATGGCCCATGTTCCACGCCCAGCCCGGGGCATCACAAGCCCCGACGCCGTGGTGCTCGAGTACATCATCGGGTGCGCGGCGATTTGCGAGGGCGTCCCCCACTCCCGCGTCGCGGCCATGGCCTCCAACTCGATCCTCGCGTCCCCGATATCCCGCAGTCGCTTGCGCGAGTCCTTTTCCAAGCATCGTCGCAGCAACTCCCGCAGACGAACGCTGACGCTGGCTGGAAGCGCGTCGAGGTTTGGCTCTCGCTCCAGCACCGAGACGATCAGGTCCCCCATCGTCTCTCCGCCAAAGGGTGGCTTGCCCGCCACACACTCAAAGAGCACGCACCCGAAGGACCAGATGTCCGTTCGTTTGTCGACCGCCCGCCCGCGGGCCTGTTCCGGGCTCATGTAGCCCGCGGTCCCCATGATCACGCCGCTCTGCGTGACCAGAAGTTCACGGCTCGTCGACGGAAAATCCATCGTCGGCGATTGCGACAAGTCGATCTGCTGCGAACCTCCCTCGCCCTTCGCCAAACCGAAGTCCAAAACCTTCACGAGCCCATCCGGCGTGATGCGCACATTCGCGGGCTTGAGGTCCCGGTGCACCACCCCGGCCTCGTGCGCCGCTTCCAGTCCTGCCGCGATCTGTGTTCCGATGTTGACCGCTTCCGCGACCGGGATCGCCCCCCGCGATATCCTCTCCGAGAGCGTCTCACCCTCGATGTACTCCAAAACCAGGTAGAGCGTCCCGTCTTGTTCTTCCACGCCGTGGATCGTGGCCACGTTCGGGTGCTTGACCGAAGCCAACACCCTGGCCTCGCGCTCCAGCCTCGCCTTCCTCGCCCCGTCCGCGGACATCGCCGCGGGCAGCGCCTTGAGCGCCACCCGTCGTCCCAGGCGCTGGTCCGTGGCGAGGTACACAATCCCCATGCCGCCGCGCCCGAGTTCTCGCTCGACCACGTAGGAACCGACCTTGAGGACATGAGCACCCGAGCGTTGCACGCCCAAGGGTAAGCGGGCGAAACCGATCACGATTCCCTACGCTTGTTCATGCCGAACATTCGCCGCGCCGACGAACGCTTCCTGACCGACCTCGGTTGGCTCCACAGCCGGCACACCTTCTCCTTCGGCGACCATCACGACCCGGCGTTTATGGGTTATCGCTCCCTCCGTGTCATCAACGACGACGTCATCAAGCCGGGGATGGGATTTGGCACACACCCCCACAAGGACATGGAGATCATCTCCATCGTCCTCGAAGGACAACTGGAGCACAAAGACAGCCTCGGGAGCGGCGAGGTTCTGAGTCCGGGCGAAGTTCAGGTCATGACCGCAGGCCGGGGCATCCGCCATAGCGAGTTCAACCCATCCGACGAGGCCCGAGTCCATCTCCTCCAGGTCTGGATTCTGCCCGAAGCCAAGGGCCTTCCGCCCGCCTACGCCCAGAAGAGGTTCGATGCCGGCGCTCGCGTCAACGCCCTCCAGCGCGTCGCCGGACGCGATGGCATCGAACGCGACGGCGCCCTGAAGATCAATCAAGACGCCAACCTCTATCTTGCCACGATCGACCCCGGAAAGGGCGTCGCGCACACCCTCCTCCCCGCTCGCGGCGCCTGGGTCCACGTCGCCACGGGCAGCGCCATCGTCAACGGGACCAAACTCGGCGCGGGAGACGCCATCGCCATCGAAGGCCCGGCCATGCTCTCCATCGTGGGGGGTGACCATGTCGCGCAGGTCCTTCTTTTCGATCTGCGCTGATAATCCCAACTTCCGGATCGAGTAGTGCAATAATCTCCACCCAGAAGCCGTCGTCCCCGTCTCGTTGAGAAAGGACACTCTCCGCATGGCTCGCCTGTTGGAGTACCAAGCCAAATCACTCCTTCGATCGGTCGGTCTTCAGACACCCCGCGGCATCGTCGCCACGACTCCGGACGAGGCCCGCCAGGCCGCCGAACAACTCGCCGGACCAGTGGTCGTCAAGGTGCAGGCCGCCACCACCGGACGCAAGGCCATGGGAGGCGTTTCGTTCGCCGACACTCCAGACGAGGCGGCCCGCGAGGCCCAGCGCATGCTCACCCTCCGCGTTGGGCAGTTCCCGGTCACGCACGTCCTGATCGAAGAAAAACTCCCGATCACGCGTGAACTCTTCGTCTCTTTCGCGATCGACGATCGCGAGCGTTGTCCGATCCTTTTGCTCGCGGACTCGGGAGGCACCGGCATCGAAGACCGTGCCCATCAAGTGACCCGAGTTCCATGCGATGTCGCCAAGGGGCCCGACCCGGCGGCGCTCCGTGAGTTTGCCGCGAGGCTCGATCTGCCCCCGGCCGTCCAACAGCAGATCGAGTCCGTGCTCGCCCGTGTCTTCACGGCGGCTCGGACGCACGAGGCACGCTCGGTCGAGATCAATCCACTGGCGGTCCTTGCCGACGCCCGCGTCGTCGCGCTCGACGCGCGAGCCACGATCGACGACTACGCCGTCTTTCGCCACCCGGACCTCAACATCGAGATCGCCCGCGAACTCGATCATCCGCCAACCCCGCTGGAACGCGCCGCGTATCAGATCGAGCAAGAGGACCACCGCGGCACATTCTTCTTTGCGCAGATGAACACCGCGGCCTCGCCCTCGAGCAAGGGGCTGATCGCCTTCCACGGCGCGGGTGGCGGCGGCTCGATGATGTCGATGGACGCCATCACCAACGAGGGCTTCACCATCGCCAACTTCTGCGATACCAGCGGCAACCCTTCTCCCGCCAAGGTCTATCGAGCCGCTCGCATCATCCTTTCCCAGCCGGGACTCCTCGGCTATTTCGGCTCCGGTTCCGGCGTCGCCAACCAGGAGCAGTACTGGTCGGCCTATGGGCTCGCGAAGGCCTTCTGGGAACTCGACCTCGACATTCCCGCCGTGATTCGTCTCGGCGGAAACGCCGAGGACCGCGCCGTCGACATACTTCAGTCCTCCTGCAAAGCCGCGGGGCTGCGGGCGACCGTGGAGGGCTACCGAAAGACCGATACGCCCGCCAAGATCGCCTCTCGGTTCGCGTCCCTGGTCGCGGATCATGTTGCCCACGGCGGGAAAGCGTGGGAACCTCGCGCCCCGCGTCGTCCACGGTTTGTCGCCTCGCCCTCGGCCGTGCAGTTTCCCGTCAAGGGTGGACGCGTCTGGGTGGACACCTCGGCCTGGACAACGAACGCGCCCGCGATCATCGCTCGCTCCAACGGACTCCTCAAGAATGACGCGGGGCAGCCCACGCCCACGATTCCCCTCGAGGCGCTCCTCATGAAGGACTCCGAGTTCATCGCCTGCGAGGTCGAATGTCGGCGTGACGGCATCGAGGGCCTCTTCGTGGAACTCGATATGCCGTCGTGAACGCACGTCGAACACGGCGCGGACGGGCCCCACCCGTGCGCGTCTCCAATCGGACCATCGTCGATATCCGCACGCCGTTCGTGATCCCTGCACACACTCGCCACACCACTCGCATCCACCGGAGAAGAGACACATGGGAAAGGTCGGTTCGTTCGACGACGCCATCTCGCTCATCAAGCCCGGCATGAACATCTTCGTGCATGGGGGGTGCGCCACGCCCACGCCCATGCTCGACGCGCTCGCCCGTCGTCGCGATCTTCACGGCGTACGAATCTACCACCTGCATCTCGCCGGGCATGCGCCGATCGCCGACCGCTCGTACAGCGGGGGTGTGACCTCGTGCTCGCTCTTCGTGGGGGCCAACCTTCGCGAGGCCGTTCGTGAGGGACGCGCGGAGTACATCCCTGTGTTCCTTTCCGACATCGCGGGGCTCTTCCGTACGGGGCGCATCAAACTCGATGCCGCGATCATTCACATTTCGCCGCCCGATCGCCATGATCTGTGCACGCTCGGGACCTCGGTGGATGTGGCTCGCGCGGCCGTCGATACCGCGTCCATCATCATCGCCGAGGTGAATCGGCAAATGCCTCGGACCCATGGCAACACCGTAGTCCCCCTCAAGAAACTCGCCGCCTGGGTTGAGACTGATCGTCCGCTCATCGAGCACGGCGTCGAATCGCAGACGCCGGCTACCGAGCGCATCGGCGAACTCATCGCCGACCTGGTGGACCACGGCTCCACGCTCCAACTCGGCATCGGAGCCGTGCCCGATGCCGTCCTCGCCCGGCTTGCCAATAAGCACGACCTCGGGATCCACACGGAGATGTTCTCCGACCGCATCGTCGAACTCGTCGAGGGGGGCGTCATCACCAACAGGACCAAGTCCGTCCATCCCGGCCGAAGTGTGACCAGTTTCGTCATCGGGACCAAGAGGCTCTTCGACTTTGTGAACGACAATCCTCTCGTCGAGTTCCACCCTGCCGACCGCACCAACGACACGGCCCTTATCCGCAAGAACGACAAGGCGATCGCCATCAACTCCGCGCTCCAGGTCGATCTCACGGGCCAGGTCTGTGCGGACAGCCTTGGGCACACCATCTACTCGGGCATCGGTGGACAGATGGACTTCATCCGCGGCGCCGCCCTCTCCCGCGGCGGTAAGGCGATCATCGCCCTTCCCTCCACCGCCGCCGGGGGCAGCCTTTCTCGCATCACCTCCGAACTTGCCCCCGGCGCGGGTGTCGTCACGACCCGAGGGCACGTGCATTGGATCGTCACCGAGTATGGTGCGGTCGACCTGCATGGCAAGACCCTCCGCGAGCGTGCCGAGTCCCTCATCTCGATCGCCCATCCCGACTTCCGCGCCGAACTCCGGCGGTGCGTCAATAAAACTCGATGTTTTTCGCTCGCTTGATTCCTCCGCACCCGGCCCTCCTCATCAGATACCCGACGCCTGACGCATCCTCACCACCTTGTGGCGTTCCACTGAGCCTCCCATGTCCATCCTTATCGACGAACACAAACGAGTCATCGTCCAAGGCATCACCGGCCGCGAAGGGCAGGCCCGAACTCGCCTCATGCTCGACTATGGGACCAACGTCGTCGGGGGGGTGACTCCGGGCAAAGGGGGCAGCGCGGTCTTTGGCCTGCCCGTTTTCAACTCGTGCGCCGAGGCCGTTGCGGTATTGGGCCCCATCGATATCTCCGTCCTCTTTGTCCCCGCGGCGGGCATCAAGGACGCCGCGCTCGACGCGATCAACTCGGGCGTCCGACTCGTCGTCCTCGTCGCCGATCGCGTCCCCGTCTGGGACGCCATGGAAATCGCTGCTGCTGCCAAAGCCAAGAACGCCAAATTCGTCGGGCCAAATACACTCGGCATCGCCTCGCCCGGCAAGGCCGTCGTCGGGATGATCGGTGGTCGGGCCGAATCGGCCCGCGAGTGGTTCAAGCCTCCACTGCCCGGCGGCACGGGCGTCGGCATCATCTCCCGCTCGGGAGGCATGTCCTCTTCGACCGCGTACTACCTCGGGCAAGCCGGTGTTCGCATCAGCAGCATCGTCCACATCGGGGGCGATGCCGTGCTCGGCCTGCGCATCCCCGAAGTCGCACAAATGTTTGAGGACGATCCGGCGACCGACGCCATCGTCGTCTTCGGCGAGATCGGCGGCACCCAGGAGGAGGAACTCGCCGAGATGATCGCCTCGAAGAAGATCACCAAGCCCGTCGCCGCCTACATCGGCGGAAAAGCCGCCAAAGCCGGAACACGCTTCTCGCACGCCGGCGCCATCATCGAGGGCCACAAAGGCACCCACGCCGGCAAGGTGAAGGCGCTCCGCGACGCTGGTGCGATGGTCGCCGACGCCTTCGGCGAACTTCCCGAAGTTGTCGCCGCGATGCTCCGCGCTCGCGCCAGCAAGAGCCTCATGTCCGACGCCGAGCGTAAGGCCGTCTGGACCACCGCGATCACCAAGATCGAGCCCAACAAGGTCGCCGTCCGCGGGCATGACATTGCCAGCCTGATGGGCAAGGTCAGTTTCGGCGCAGCCGTCTACCTCATCCTCACGGGCAAACTCCCCGATGAACGGGTCGGGCAACTCATGGACGCGATCCTCGTCAGCAGCATCGACCACGGCGCGACTCCACCCAGTTGCCTTGCCGCCCGCACGGTCGCCAGCACCGGGGCGAGTCTTTCGCAAAGCGTCGCCGCCGGGATCATGTCCATCAACAAGCACCACGGTGGCGCGATTGAAGATTGTGCGCGGTACCTCGCGGGTCTCCTCTCGAGAGCCAAGAACACCTCGATCGACGCCATCGCCACCGAAGAGGTCGCCAGGATCAAATCTTCGGGCGATCGCATCAGCGGCTTCGGGCACCGCATCCACACGAAGGACCCACGCACCACGCGCCTCTTCGAACTGGCCTCGAACGCCGGACTCCTCGACTCGCCCACCACGCACATCGGCGCCGCGCATGCCATCGAACGAGCCTTCGCCGCCATCGGGAAGCCACTCCCCATCAACGTCGACGGCGCCATCGGCGCCATCCTCGCCGACCTCGGGCTCGATCCCAAGGTCTTCAACGGCATCTTCATGATCGCCCGAACCCCGGGGCTTGTCGCCCACGTCACGGAAGAGCAGACACGAGAAAGGCCCATGCGCAGGATCGACCCGGTCAACCATGCCTACGACGGGCCCATGGCCTAGCGTGCCGCGGATCGAACCCGATCGACACGCCCCCACACTCCGCACACGCGTGCCGGGGGCTCAGTTGCCATCCAGCATTCGGCCTAAGCCGCCGAGGATCGATCCCTCCTCCGTGCTCTTTCCACCGTGCGACGGCGCCGCCGCGATGATCCGATCCGCCAGGCGGCTGAACGGCAGCGTCTGCAACCAGACCGACCCCGGCCCGCGCAGATGCACGAAGAACAGGCCTTCTCCCCCGAAGATCTTGTTCCTGATCCCCGGCACCATCTGGATGTCATAGTCCACGCTCGGTTGGAAGGCCACGAGGCACCCCGTATCCACTTTCAACGTCTGTCCGGGCGACAGGTTCATCTGGATCACCGTCCCGCCCGCGTGCAGGAACGCCTGCCCGCGACCCTCCGGTGCCGAGATCTTTTGCAAGATGAACCCCTCTCCGCCGAACAGCCCCGCGCCGATCCGCTTCGTGAACGCGATGTCGACGCTCACGCCCCGGGCTCCACACAGGAAGCAATCCTTCTGGCACAACAGCGTGCCGCCGAACTCCGCCAACTCGACCGGGATCACCCGACCCGGATAGGGCGCCGAAAAGGCCACGTCGGCGCGCGTTCCACCGTTGTTCGAGAAGAACGTGATGAAGAACGAGTCTCCGGTCATCACACGCTTCCCGGCCTCGAACAGCCGCCCGAACAGCCCTTTCCCCTCCTTCATCGAGAGTTGCGTCGCCATCTCGATCATCTCGTGCATGTACATCATCGCCCCAGCCTCGGCCACGACGGACTCGCCCGGATCGAGCGTGATGACCACCGCCTGCAAGTCCTCGCCGAGAATCTGATAATCAATCTGGTCGGCCGGCATCGTCTTCTGCTCCTATGTGCGTGGTCGCGGCTCACGCCGCGTCCACGAGCCTTATTCTCCATTCCGACACGGACGTTTCATCGCCTCCACCTCGACGCCGCCCGCGCGTCGACGCGGCGGCCCGCAACTCAATCGACCTTCCGCAGTTTCGTCACTCGACCAACCTCGACCCACTCCACCACGAAGATGTTGCCGGCATGATCGAAGATGGCCGAGTGGGGCGCGATGAACTTCCCCGCGACGAACTTCTCCCTCGCCAACTCTCGCAACCGGAAGTCCCCATCATCCCCCAGATGCGTGATCAGCGTGTTGTCCTTGTCCAGCAACGTCACCCGCGCCTTCAAGTCCGGCACCAGCAGCACACCCCCACGCTGATCAAAGTGGCAGGGCATCCGCATCTCGTCCTTCACGAACTTGACATGCCGACCATC
Source organism: uncultured Phycisphaeraceae bacterium (assembly GCA_964543905.1). Classification (GTDB taxonomy): domain Bacteria; phylum Planctomycetota; class Phycisphaerae; order Phycisphaerales; family UBA1924. Next base: position 66,223 of record CAZIZO010000011.1, on the reverse strand, counting down.
GAGCGTGAAGAACTGCAATCGGCTGTTCGAGCGATCGGCCACCACGAGCATCGGGTTCGACGGGTCGCGTGTGTCCACCATCAGCCCGTGGGGGCACGAGACCTGACCGCGCTCGTTGCCCGGGCCGCCGAACGACTTGACATACTCGCCCTTCGCGTTGTAGTGATGAATCCAACTCTTTCCGTATCCATCCGCGATGTACAACTCGCCCGCTCGCGCACCGCTCGGCACGACCGCCACGTTCGTGGGGTGATACTCCCCTGCCGCGTTGTACAGCCCGCTCTCCATCGGGCATGCCTTGCTCCACAGTTTCTCGCCCTTGAGCGTTGTCTTGTCCACCACTCCACGGGCCTGATCGCACAGATAGAGGAACTCGCCGTCCGGCTCTCGCGACACGTGCATGCCGTGGGCCCCGCCCTTGTACTCCGCACCCCATGAACGCACGAACGTGCAGTCCGGATCGAAGACCACGACCGCATCCGCCTTCGCGCTCGTCGCATGCACCGTGTGCTTGATGTAGATGTTGCCCTGCGAATCCTCGCACACGCCGTGCGTGTTCCCCCACGCGAGATCGCCCGGGAGCGTCCCCCAGTCGTGCCGCACCTCGAAGCGGTGCTCGCCGGTGCCGAGAACGGTCGGCTCCAGCCCCGATTTCCCGCTCCCACGAACGAATGGGGCAAAGAAGGCCGCGGCCGCCGTGGCGCCGGCCCGGTGCAGGGCATCACGACGAGAAATCGCGTTACGGTTCGACGGGAGCATAAGGCCTCCTGGGAAGAGCAGCAGCGTACGCCCGCGTCGGAACGGGTCCCCGGATCACACTTCCAGCAAGAGCCGCTGCGGGTCCTCGATCGCCTTCTTGATGAAGACGAGGAACTGCACCGCCTCCGCTCCATCGATGATCCGATGGTCGTAACTCAGCGCCAAGTACATCATGGGTCGGATCGCGACCTGCCCCGGGTTCGTCGGGTCCTCCACCGCGCGGTTCTTGATCGCGTGCATCCCCAAAATCGCACTCTGCGGCGGATTCAGGATCGGGGTCGACATCAAACTGCCAAAGATGCCCCCGTTCGTGATCGTGAACGTGCCCCCCTGCATCTCCTCGATCGTCAGTTTGCCGTCCTTTGCCTTTGTCGCGAGTTCCTTGATCGCCAACTCGATCTTCGCCATCGACAACGTCTCGGCATTGCGGATCACCGGCACCACAAGCCCCTTCGGGCTCGCCACCGCGACCGCAATGTCCTGGTAGTCGTGCTTCTCGACGCTCGGCTGCCCGCCGTCATCCACAATGCTCGCGTTGACCAGCGGGAAGGCCCGAAGCGCCCCCACCGCCGCCTTGACAAAGAACGACATGAACCCGAGCCCGATCGCATGCTTCTTTTCGAACTCGTCCTTGTACTGCTTGCGGAGGGCCATGACGGCCGTCATGTCGCACTCGTTGAAGGTCGTGAGCATCGCCGCCGTGTGCTGCGCCTGAACCAACCGCGAGGCAACTCGCTGTCGCAGCGTGGACATCCGTTCGCGCGAGACGCGACGGGTGCCGCCCTCGCCCGCACTGGCCACGGGGGCTGGCGTCGACACGGCCGCATCCTTCTTCGCCGCGGGCGTGGTGGTTGCTGAGCCATTCGAGCCTTTGGCTTGCGAGAAGGCGATCACGTCTTGCTCGCGGATCCGCCCCCCGGCGCCGGTTCCGACGACCTTGGACAGGTCCACGTGCAACTCGTCCGCCACCTTCCGAGCCAATGGCGTGGCTCGAACGTCGTCATCGTGCACGCCCGCCACCGCGGCCGCCGACGTCGCGGAGGGCGTCGATCCCACGGTCGCCGCCGCTTGGGTCGCGCTGGGCGATGCCGCGCCCGAGACGCCAGCCTCGTCAATCCCTCCGAGGACCTGCCCGATCTGCACCGTCTCGCCCGGCTTGACCTTCTGCGAGACCACGCCCGCCGCCGGAGCGGGCACCTCAAGCGTCACCTTGTCCGTTTCGATCTCGACAACGCCCTCGTCGCGCTGGACACGTTCGCCGTTGTTCTTCAGCCAGCGCGACACCACGCCGCTGGTCACGCTCTCGCCGGCCTGGGGCATCACAATATCGATCGCCATGGTTCTCTCCGAAGGTCTGTGCAAGCCTATTGAAGTGTCCGTGCCTGGATATCGTCGTTCTCGCTCGTGCTAGTGCTTCCCGTGCTTCGGTGCCGCGTGCACCGCCTTCCCGTCCTTCGCGCTCCCTTTCCCCGGCGTTGCGCCGAGCGGCGCGATCGCCTCGCTGAGCAGCCGCTCCTGCTGATCTTTGTGCGCATGCTCCGAGCCGGTCGCGGGCGACGCGCTGGCCAGACGCCCGATGTACTTGAGTTCCAAGCCGAAGTTCACGCGATAAACATCCGCGATGTACATGTATGCCCCGGCGTTGCGAGGCTCCTCCTGCACCCACACCCGCTCGGCCTTGTCCGGATACCGTGCGTCGATCTTCGACGCCATCTCCGCGTGGAACGGGTACAACTGCTCGATCCGCACGATCGCCACATCCGTTCGCCCGCTCTGCTCGCGACGATCGTTCAACTCGTGGTAGATCTTGCCCGTGCAGTAGATCACCCGAGTCACGCCCTTGCAGGCCGACGGGTTCGCCATCTTGGGGTCATCGATCAAGTGCTGGAACTGCCCGGTCGAGAGTTCCTCGATCGAGGCGCTCTCATACCTCAGGTACTTCTTGGGTGTCATCACGATCAACGGCTTGCGGAAGTTGCGCAGCGCCTGTCGGCGAAGCATGTGGAACGTTTGGGCTCCCGTGGACGGATACACCACCTCCATGTTGTCGTCCGCGCACAGCGACAGGAACCTCTCCAACTTGGCCGACGAGTGCTCGGGGCCTTGTCCCTCATAACCGTGCGGCAAGAGCAGCACCAGCCCGCCCCAGCGGTGCCACTTCACCTCCGATCCCGCCAAATACTGATCGATGATCACCTGGGCCGTGTTCGCAAAGTCGCCGAACTGCCCCTCCCACGCCACCAACGCTCGTGGCATGCCCCGGCTATATCCGTAGTCAAAGCCCATCACGCTGTACTCCGACAGCGGACTGTCCCAACACGAATAGGTCGCCTGCTTCCCGGGTCGCACGTGATTCAGCGGCGTGTACTTCGCCCCGCTCTGTTCGTCCCGCAGCACCGCGTGCCGCGAGGTAAACGTCCCTCGCCGAGAATCCTGCCCGCTGAACCGCACCGGCACGCCGTCCAGGAGCAACGTCCCGACCGCGATCTGCTCCGCGTCCGCGTGCGATAACTTCTTCGTGCTCGGCAAGCCCGCACGCGACTGCAGGAGGCTTTTCAACTTCGGATGGACATGGAAACCCTCGGGCGTTCTTCCCATCGCCGCGCAGACTTCCGCGATCACCGAGGCATCCACCGCTGTCTTAGGCGATTCAAACGAGTACACCCCTTGATAGCCCGCCCATTCGCCCCCGCCCGGAGGCGGCACGGGGTTCACAGGCTGCGCCTGTGCCGCCGTCTGTCCCCGCTCCAACTCCTTCAGTTCACGATCGACCTGCGCCTGCGCGGCCTCGGCCGTGATCGAGCCTTCCGCGATCAGGCGTCGTCGATAGACCTCCGCCGGTCCCGGATGCTCACGCACCAGCCTGTACAACTCCGGCTGCGTGTATCCCGGCTCGTCCTGCTCGTTGTGACCGTACTTGCGATAGCACACCAACTCGACGAACACGTCCTTCCGGAACTCGTGCCGATACTCCACCGCCAGCATCGCCGCCGCCACGATGGCCTCCGGGTCGTGCCCATTCACATGGATCACCGGCGTGTTGATCATCTTTCCGATGTCCGTGCAGTACATCGTCGAGCGATCGTCCTCCGGGTCCGTCGTGAACGCGACCAGGTTGTTGATCACCACGTGGATCGTCCCGCCGACCGTGTACCCCTCCAGGCGGCTCATGTTGAGACATTCGGCCACCACCCCCTGCCCCGCGACCGCGCCGTCGCCGTGCATGATGAGGCAGATGATCTTCCGACGCTCGTGATCGTTGAAAAAGTCCTGGTTCGCCCGGCACTTGCCCATCGCCACCGCGTTCACACTCTCCAGATGGCTCGGGTTGTTCATCATCGAAATGATCACCCGCCGTCCGTCCGGCAAACTGTGGTCCCCCGAGTATCCGCGGTGGTATTTGACGTCCCCGCCCCCCTGATTCCCTGCGTCCGTCCAACTGTCCTCAAACTCCGTGAACAGGCGGTGGTTGTCCTTGCCCACCCAGTTCCGAAGCACGCTCAATCGTCCCCGGTGCGGCATCGCCGCCACGATCTCCGCCACCCCCAACTCGCCCGCGCGATCCGTCGCCCACTTGAGCAGCGGAATCAAACCCTCTCCGCCCTCCAAACTAAACCGCTTCTTGCCCTGGTAACGCTTGCCGCAGAAGCGGTCAAAGACCTCGGCCGACGTCAGGTGTTCCAGAATCCTCGCCTTCTGGGCGGGGGTGAACTTCGGAATGACCCGGTCCGACTCGATCCGCGTGCGGAACCACTCTCGCTCGCGCTCTTCGGGGATGTGCATGAACTCGTACGCGATCGTCCCGCAATACCGCTGCTCGAGCAGGGCGACCAACTCCCGCAGCGTGCCCGACGTCCGCCCGAACTCCGCGGGATACGCCACCGTCTGCGACAGGTCATCATCCGAAAGCCCGTGATGCGCCAGTGTCAGCACCTCAGGCCGTGCGCGTGCACGATCAAAGGGGTCCGTCTTCGCGCACACGTGCCCGTGCTCGCGATACGCAAAGAGCAGTTCGTCCACCTTCGCATCGATGGGGGAGACATGCACCGCTCCCACCGCCGGCTTGCGTCCGTCCGAAGCCAGTTCGAACCCGAGAAAGAACGCTCGGACGTCCGAAGACACCGAGGAGGGGTCTTCCCGGAATCGCGTGTACTGTTCGTCCAAGTACTCGGCGTTCCAACCGTTTACTGATGGGGACACGGCCTTCGGGCCTTCGCTGGGTGAGGGGGTCGTCATAGATACCTTTGGCCTCGCTGAGACCGAACAAACGGCGATAGGACTCCTTCCTATGCGCATGCGGGATATCGGATCAATCCTAGGCCATCGCCCATCCTTCCCTCAGACTCCGCACGCACGAAAGACCTCCTTACCCCACAGACTGGGAATGTCATTCCGCACCCACGCGAACTCTTGACGAACTCTTAGCGCTGGGTGGGATGAAGTGTGAAGACGCCCCGCGATAATCCTTGCATACCTCGGTCCATTCCCCCGCATGGGTGCTGGGGTTGGCCCGGGGTGCCCACTCAGGGAGACTCCTGGAATGCGTATCGGATCGAGCAAACTCGCGGGCGGCATGATCGTGGCGTTCGGTCTGGTGGCCTCTTTCGGTCGCCTCGCCCTCGCTCAGTCCACCATCAAGATCGACGGTTCGAGCACCGTCTTCCCGATTACCGAGGCCGTTGCGGAGGAGTTTCAGAACGCCGAGAAGAAGTCTGGCGCAAACACGAAAGTGACCGTCGGCATCTCCGGCACGGGCGGCGGCTTCAAGAAGTTCGTCCGCGGTGAGATCGACATCTCCAACGCCTCTCGCCCCATCCTTGCCAAAGAGATGGAAGAAGCCATCGCCAACAAGATTGAGTACATCGAACTCCCGATCGCGTTCGACGCGCTCACCGTGATGGTGAATCCCAAGAACGACTTCATCAAGCAGTTCACCGTCGCCGAACTCAAGAAGATCTGGGAGCCCGACGCGAAGGGCAAGATCATGAAGTGGAGCGATGTCAACCCCGCATGGCCCGCCGAGCCGCTCAAACTCTACGGCGCCGGCTCCGACTCCGGAACCTTCGACTACTTCACCGAGGCGATCAACGGGAAGTCCAAGGCCTCCCGCCCAGACTACACCGCCAGCGAAGACGATAACACCCTTGTCCAGGGCATCGCGGGAGACAAGAACGCCCTCGGCTACTTCGGCTACGCCTACTACGCCGAGAATCAGGCCAAACTCAAGGCCGTTCCCATTGTCAATGCCGAAGGCAAGGCCGTCATGCCAGGTGACGCCAGCGTGAAGGACGGCTCGTACAACCCCCTCGCCCGTCCCATTTTCATCTACGTCAACAAGAAGAGCCTCGAACGCCCTGAGGTCAAGCGTTTCGTCCAGTTCTTCCTGACCCACGGCGCCGAGATGGCGAAGGAAGTCAAGTACATCCCCCTCCCCAGCGACGCCTACGTCAAGGGCATGGAGCGCCTGAACACGCAGCAGACGGGCACCGCCTTCGGCGGCCACTCCGAAACCGGCCTCCACATCGACGAACTCTTCAAGCGACCCCTCGTGAGCACCGTCATCAAGAAGGATGACACTAAGAAGGACGAGAAGAAGTAATCCAAACTCACCGTCCCAGAGGGAGCGGGCGGGGGGATATCGAACGGCAAACTCCCGACTCAAGCGGAGTTTCAAGCACCTTCCCACCTCTTTCGCACGGTTTCGCTTGCTTCTTCACGGATATCCGCCACTTCCGTACGACTCCTTCAACTCTCTGACTTTGGTACACTCCTCGGGACGGGTCTCGCGATCCGTCCCCGGTTTTTTCCAAGCCTCTCGCATGGCCAGCCTTGCCCACCAATCTCCCTCCCTCCCGGGCGTCAAGGCTCGCCCCCTCTCGTCGCGCCGCCAGGGCTTCTTCCCCACCATCATCGAGATCGGACTCTTCCTCGCGGCCGCCTCTTCCGTCGTCATCACCCTCGGCATCGTCGGAACCCTCATCTACGAGTCGGCCGGCTTCTTCAAGCACGTCTCCATCGTCGAGTTCCTCACCTCGCTCGAGTGGACGCCCCTCTTCACTCCCCCCAGCCATGGCATCCTCCCACTGATCGCCGGCACGATGACCACCACCGTCGTCGCCCTTTGCGTTGCGATCCCTGTCGGGACCGTCGTCGCCGTCTGGCTCAGCGAGTATTGTCCTCACCGCCTTCGTGAGTTTGTCAAGCCCGCGCTCGAACTCCTGAGCGCCGTCCCGACGGTGGTTTACGGCTACTTCGCCCTCCTCTTCGTCACGCCTCTCCTCCAGAAGATCTTGACCGACCTTCCGGGCTTCAACATGCTCGGTGCGGGCCTCGTCATGGGCATCATGATCGTCCCCTATATCGCTTCACTCAGCGAGGACGCGATGCGTGCCGTCCCTCAAATGCTCCGCGAAGGCGCGTACGCGATGGGGGCGACTCGAGTCCAGACGGCCTGGAAGGTCATCTTTCCTGCCGCGCTTTCCGGCATCACCGCCGCGTATATCCTCGGGATATCCCGCGCCCTCGGCGAGACCATGGTCGTCGCCATCGCGGCGGGAATGCAGCCCACCTTTACCGTTGATCCACGCAACCAGGCTGCCACCATCACCGCCTTCATCGTTCAAGCCAGCAGCGGCGACCAGCCCCACGGGACGCTCGGCTACCAATCCATCTTCGCCGCCGGCCTCACCCTCGTCCTGATCACCCTCGGTTTCAACATTGCCGGCTACATCCTCCGTCGCAAGTACCGGGAGGCCTACTAGGTGTTTGACCTCGACGCCAACATTCGCAAACGCCAGCGCGTCGACCTCGCCTTCGCCATCGCAGGTGCGATCCTGGTCACCCTCGCTCTCGGCGTCCTCGCCGCCCTCATTATCAAACTCATCCACGATGGCGGCCCGCGCCTCGGGTGGACCTTCCTCTCCTCCTACCCCTCCCGAAAGCCCGATGCCGCCGGGATCCTCTCCCCCATCGTCGGAACCTGCCTCGTCATGCTCGTCACCGCCGTCACGGCGATCCCGCTCGGGATCGCCGCCGGCATCTACCTCGAGGAGTACGCGAAGAAGAACTGGCTCACCTCGATCATCGAGATCAACACCGCCAACCTCGCGGGCGTCCCCTCCATCATCTGGGGCCTGATGGCTCTTGGACTTCTCGTGTATCAACTCGGCATGGGACGCAACATCCTCACCGCGGGCCTCACGCTGGGCTTGCTCGTCCTGCCCATCGTCATCGTCGCGACACGCGAGTCCATCCGCGCGATCCCGCAGGCCATCCGCGAGGCCTCCTACGCCTGCGGCGCCTCTCGCCTCCAAACCGTCCACCACCACATCCTCCCCTATTCCCTCTCCGGCATCCTCACCGGCTCGATCATCGCCCTCTCTCGCGCCATCGGCGAAACCGCTCCCCTCATCACCATCGGCGCCCTCACCTTCATCGCCTTCCTCCCCCCCGCTCCATTTTCCGCGAAGCCCGACGGCGGAATCCACGGCCCATTCGCGTGGCTCTCGTCCGAATACACCGTCCTCCCGATCCAGATGTTCAACTGGGTCTCCCGTCCCGATTCACGCTTCCAGATGAATGCCGCCGCGGCCGGGCTTGTCCTCCTCGCCATCACCCTCACCATGAACGCCCTTGCCATCTGGCTACGCTACAGGCTCCGCCGGCGTATCCAGTGGTGAACCTCTTGGGATGCTCCCGGCCATGCGAACGATGTCGAAGCAAACACCCAAGCCCGTGGCCGTCGAGCCCTTGGAACGACCCGAGGCGATGGGACTCGTCGTCCCCGCGGCGTTCGAGGATACCAAGTTCCAATCCATCCCCACCGATGACGCACGGCCACCCGCCCCCCCGGAGGTCAAGGCCGAGGCCAAGAACCTCAACTTCCACTACGGCGCCTTCCATGCCCTGAAAGACGTCAACCTCAAGGTCGCCAAGAATCAGATCACCGCCCTGATCGGTCCGTCGGGGTGCGGCAAGAGCACCTTCCTCCGTTGCTTCAACCGCATGCACGACCTCTACGCCCACAACCGCTACCAGGGCGAGATCATCCTCCACCCCGACAACATGAACCTCGTCGGCCCGGGCGTCAACCCCATCGCCGTCCGCATGCGGATCAGCATGGTCTTCCAGAAGCCCAATCCCTTCCCGAAGTCCATCTTCGAAAACGTCGCCTTCGGCCTGCGCCTGCGTGGCGTCTCCAACCGCAAGCAACTCGCCGACGAAGTCGAAAAAGCCCTCCGCGGTGCCGCGATCTGGGACGAGACCAAAGACCGCCTGCATGACGGCGCCTACCGCCTCTCGGGTGGTCAGCAGCAACGCCTCTGCATCGCCCGCTCTCTGGCCAGCCACCCCGAGATCATCCTCTTTGATGAGCCGACCAGCGCTCTCGACCCGATCGCCACTGGCAAAATCGAAGAACTCATGCTCCAGATCAAGGAGCGCGTCACCATCATCATCGTCACCCACAACATGCAGCAGGCCGCCCGAGTCTCCGATTCCACCGCGTTCATGTACCTCGGCAAACTCATCGAGCACAGCCCCACCAACCAGATCTTCCAGAACCCCAAGGAGCGGCTCACCGAAGAGTACATCACGGGTCGGTTCGGATAGTTCTCCCCGTCCTTCACGTTCGGAGTCCATGGAGGCTTTGGCGTCTGTTCACCCGAACTTGGCTCGGTCTTTGCAGATCGATCGGTGCTCCGCGGGTCGACGTCCGGTCTCTCGCGCTTCGATGTGCCGAGTTCGCATCCATGCCGCTCGTCCGCATCACCCCGCGCTCAAGCCCCGATCTCACCAAAGTACTCCGCCCAACGACGATCAACCTTGGCGCGGATGTCATCGGACATGCGGAGAAGTGGCGGCCAGGGTCGCACGGGCAGGCCCAAGTGCTCGTCACCCGGCAGTTTGGGTGTCGCATCAAAGGCGATGCGCCGTCCGCAGGTGCTCAGGTGTCGATCCCGGTCGGGGGCGGCGTGGGCAAGCCAATGAAACAAGGCGGTGTCGAGGTTGAGTTGGGAGGGGTTGCCTGTGCCCCCCTCCCCCGGTTGATCCGTGCCGAGGGCCTCATGCCCAAGGACCAGAGTCCACCGGGGAAGTTGGTTGTTGTCGGCGAGAGCGCCCAGGTCCTTGATGGTCGCTCGTCCCTGACCCGCCTCGTTCTTGTTGATGAAGACGAGGAGCCAGTAGCCCCCGAGATCGTCCGGGATATGCGCGTCGACGACCCCGCGGAGGCGACGGACGCGGGCTTCGAAGGCGCGGGCCGCATCGCCGGTGACGGCGGGGATCGGTCCCGTGGCACACCGTTGTGTGGCGAGCGGGTCGAGGCTGCGGTGCAGTTCCGCGGGGGCTGATTTTCGGGTCGCGTCGAGTCCGAGTTTGCCCCCAGCGCCGAGGAACGGGGCCGCATGGTCGAGGATGTCGAGCGGGCCTTGGACGAGTTCGCAGTCGCGCGCGGGGAGACAGTGCTCGCCCACGGCCCGCAGCACCGCGGGCGTGTCGTGGACGTCCACGTCGTGATCCACGACGATGATGGACTTGGTCCAGGACATCTGCCCCGCGCCCCAGATGCCATGCATCACACGCCGGGCGTGGAAGGGATAGTGCTTCTTGATCCGCACCGCGGCGCAGTTATGGAAGGCGCCGAACATGGGCAGGTCGTAGTCCTCGATGTCGGGGAGGATGGTCTTCAGGAGTGGAAGGAAGATCCGCTCCGTGGCCTTGCCAAGGTAATAGTCTTCCTGCGGTGGAAGCCCCACAATTGTGGTTGGATAGATGGGATCACGGCGATGGGTGATGGCGGAGACGTGGAGCAGGGGGTACCGATCGGGCAGTGAATAGAAGCCCGTGTGGTCGCCGAAGGGGCCCTCGAAGACGGCGCCGGGTCCCAAGGGCCCCGCGTGCGGAGTTCGAGGGTCCCAGTCCGGGCCGCCCGCCTCCTCGCTGACCCAGCCTTCAATGACGATCTCGGCATGGGCGGGAACCCACATGGGCACGGTCTTCGCACGCACCATGGGGATCCCGGCGCGATTGAGGAAGCCGGCGAGCAGGAGTTCGCTGATGCCCGGGGGAAGGGGCGCCGTCGCCGCATAGGGCGTGACCGATTCCCCCCCGAGGGCGATGGCGACGGGCATGGGCTTGCCCCGCGCCTTCCAACTCCGCCAGTGACGAGCGCCGTCGTGGTGCATGTGCCAGTGCATGGCCAGCAGACGCTTCCCGAGGAGTTGCACTCGATACATCCCGATGTTGTGCGAGGGTGGGTTTGGATTGTCGAGGTCATCGGCGTGGATGGTGTGGATCCCCGCAAGCGTGATGTATCGTCCACGAAAGTGCGTGTTCCAATCCTGGCCGACGGACAGGCCCGGGATGCCGTCATTCACGTCCTCGGGATAGCCAAGTGCGGCGAAGTGGCCGTCGTGTGGCCAGCAGCGGATGATGGGGAGTCGGGTCAGGTCGATCCGATGCTCGGGGACGACGACCTCCTGGCACAGCCCCGAGCCTCGGAGTCGCCTGGGCGGGGTCCGCAGCAGCGGGAGGAACTGCCGAGCCTTCTCGAGCGCCTCCATCAGGGATCGCGGGGGCTCCGGCTTCGTCAAGGCGGCGATCTCAGCCGCGATCAACTCGAATCCCCGCCCCATGCAGCCGAGCGCTCGTTCCATGCGCGAGTAGGAACCCCACGCGTTGATGAGCAAGGGGAAGTCGGAACCTTCGACGTTCTCGAAGAGGAGGGCATGCCCGCCGAGGTGATGATGATGCGGGTCCGTCTGTTGGGCCGAGGACGAGGGACGGACGGGCGCGTTCGATTTGCTGACCCTGTCGGTGATCTGAGCAACTTCGAGGATGGGAGAAACCGCCGTTCGCACGCGGCGGAGTTCGCCGGCGGCGTCGAGGGCGCGGACGAAGTCGCGGGTTGTGGGATACATCGATCAGAGCGTACGCCCGGTGCCTCGTCGTGATGGGATTAGCGCCCACGACTCGCGGCCCCACGGGCCTCGTGCGAGTCGAACAACTGCTGGATCGCGCGACCGCACTGCTTGGCAAGGAGGTCCTCGGCCTGCGCGACCTCGGAGAGTGTTTCGGGCATCTTGCTCGCCATCTGACGATACGAGGCCATGAAAGCATGCCCCTCGCGTTCCTTGGGCCACAGGCGTGGTTCGTCCTTGGTGACGTCGAGCACTTTGACACGCATCGACGCGGCCGGTGCGTAGGACGACCCATCCGGGGAGAGGCCGAACGAATCGACGGTGACGTAGATCACGATCTCGGCCTGGACGGCCTTCCCCACCTCGACGATGCTCAGCACGTTGTTGCTCTTGTCGCGTGCGGTCACCTGGTACGCCGCCTTGCAGTCGATCACCTGCTTGAGCGTGCCCTGGTCCAGGAGTTCCTGCTGCGCGGCCTGCGCAATGGCTTGTCGCAGCGCGACTCTCTTCAAGACGTTGTTCCGATCATCCACAAAGACAACCGTCGGTCGCTTGGGATCGAGTTCGTAGACGGCATCGATCTTCGGTGGACCCTCAATCAGGAGCGCCGCTGGCCCGACGACGTTGCAGGCGGCTAGCGCCATCAGGGAAAACATGAGGACGGGAAGGATCAAGACTTGGAGTGGACGGTTCATGGTGGTCGGTGCTCGAAGGTCGCGGAGGAGGGTAAGAGAGAGACGGACAAACCGAACGAGCCGGGCGCCATGCTCGCACCGGGTGAAGCATGCCGCATCGACTAGTAATCGGGGTAATACGGTTCATCGTGCTTGTAGCAGAGCCACGTCGCGCGATCGACGAAGCGCTTGAGGAGAGCGGTTTGGACGATGCTTGCCGAGTAGTCGTTCGGGCCAAAGCCCTTCTTGTCGGGGAACTTGACCTGCACACGGCGCTCAAAGGCACGGGCTTCGGGGAGCACGGAGTCCAGTTCGAGGACGGCGAAGGTGCCGCCCGCGAGCCCGTCCCATTCGTATTGATTCCCGATGTCGTTGAGACGAAACTCGTAGATCTCGACCCAGACAATGCGATCGACTCCGCCGAGATCCTTCGCGAGGTCCGTCATCGGGCGTGCCGACCATCCGGGGTGGTTGTACAGGTACTTCGCTACTTGCGCCGCGGGCACCACTCCCGACGCTCCCGCATGGGCCGCCAGTTGCTCCGTGATCTTCCCGAGGAGCACGTCGCGGAGGCCCGGATACTGCCCTTCGATGGACTGACCAACCTGAACGACCACGGCGAACGAGTGCCCGGCGAGGCCCGTGTACTCCGCATCGACCGAGTGCGTGCTCGTGCGCTTGTAGTTCTCAGCCATCACCCCCACCATGCCGCATCCGACAAGGTTGGCGAGGAGTAGAGCAAGGGCAGTCTTGAGGACCAGTGAGTATGGACGGGTGATGTTCATGGCGAGTATTCTGGGGTTTATGCCGGTTCGCACGCTGGTGGCTGGGGTTGCGGCGAAGTGGACGGTTCACCGCGGTCCATGACGTCACAGGTCAGGGGTGCTCGCTCGCACGCGAATCCAATCCTCGCCTCGATGTGCTCTCCCAAGGACAGCAAACCTACGGCGTCCAAGTCACGAACTTGTACACCCACGCCACTAGGGTAAGCGCGGCGACGCACCAGAGAAGGCGGGGTGTTAGAAGCCTCGCCAGGAAGATGCCCAGGGAAGAGCCGTTGATGGCGACATGGAGCGCCGCCCAGAATCCCACCGCCGTCGCGAGGGCGAGGAGTGCGCCCATCGGTTGGGCCTTGAAACTGGACCACAGTTCAAAGTGGGCGGCGTGCGCAAAGGCGGTCGTCATACCGCAGGTCGCGCAGGGCTTTCCGAAGTAGACCGCCCAGCCACAGGGGGGCATTCCCAGTTGGGTGTGCGTGTCGTATCCGGCCGGAGCGGGGTGCAGACGTGACGCGACCACGAGGAGCGAGAGACAAGCGACAGCAACGGCGGCTGCGCCGAAACGGGCCGGCGATGAGACCCCTCTGATGTTTCTGTTGCGCGCCATAAGTCTAAGAACGTTAGCCGAACGACTGCATCTGGAATGAACACCCAACAGACCTCGCCCCCTCCAAACCAACTCGGACCTCAACGCCGGAAGGGCCGAGTCTGGAGCGCGGCTTCGGCCATCAGAACTCGTTGAATCTGGTGGAGCGGAGGTTGACAGGCCCTGATTTTGATCATCGAACGTAGTAGCGTGGATTTGGAGGCTCTGAGGGCCATATCCTTCTCTCCTTGCCGCCCAAGGCCCTCCATCGTGACACCTGTTGGGTGTCCGAAGGGGTGTGAGATCGATCTTGGACGCCTCCCTCGAAAAGGTGGGTTTCGTCCGAGAAAACAAGGCTTTTCGCCACCTTAGCTCAGCGGTAGAGCGATGCTTTCGTAAAGCATAGGTCCCGGGTTCAAATCCCGGAGGTGGCTCTTTTGACGCCCCGCGCTTTGGTTGTTGCATGGATACCGGGTGCTTGGCCGTCGTTTCGGGCCCAGACCACCATTGCGAAGATGTTCCAGGCGAGTACGGCGAAGACCGAGGCCGGCCCCATCCCTCGTGAATTTCCCACTCGGCGAGGCTCGATTTTGGGTATCTTCGTTCTTCTAAGGGTCGAAGAATCTACACTATACCTCACAAACCCCGGAACTTAGTTGTCGTCTCGGTGTCAAACGACTTCAGTTGGATGGTGGATGAGGTTTCCCCCCTCACCCGCAGCGGTGGGAGTCCATCGCGAACACACGGAAGCGGCTCGGGTTCAGCCCTCGAAGGGTCACGCCCGACGGATCAAGGAGCGGCCAGATGAACCAGTCGATGCGAGGGATCGTGCTTGTCTCCACCGTGCTTTGCTGTGGCCTCGCCACCGCCGCGTTCGCCCAGGGCGCCGGTTCCTCGACCGCCAACGCCAACATCGGGACCACCGCGGCCACTCCGGCCGTCCGCTCCTCGGGCATCCCGCAGCGCGACACGCTCCTGCGGATGATGAGACCGGTCAACAACGTCGAGTTTGCCGACCAGCGCCTCGAGGATGTGATGAAGTTCATCGCGACGCTGACGGGGGCGGACCTCGAGATCATGTGGGCGGGCGACTCCAACACCGACGGTCTCGACAAGGAACAACTCGTTTCTCTCAAGTTTCTCCGCGGCACGGCCCTGCAACTCCTCGAAAAAGTCCTTGAAAAAACTCAACCCGAAACCGGCGCCAACGGGCACACCTGGCAGATGACCGAGTCCGGCGCGATGCAAGTGGGCCCCAAGCCCCGGCTCAACGCCTATCGCCGAGTCGTCGTTCACTCCATCACCGACCTTATCCTCGACATTCCGAACTACACGAACGCGCCCGAGTTTGACCTCCAAAGTGTGCTCCAGAACAGCGGGCAGGGCGGTGGCGGTGGCGGGCAAAGCCCTTTCCGCGACAACCAGCAGCAGCAGCAAGATCGGCGCCCCTTCGCCGAGCGTGCCGACGAACTTCGCCGCATCCTGACCAGCCTCGTCGAGCCCGAGCAGTGGACCGACAACGGGGGCGAATCGGCCACGATCCAGTACTTCCAAGGCTCGTTTATTGTCAACGCCCCGGACTACGTGCATCGCGGGTTAGACGGCTATCCCTATTGGCCCGCGAGCGCGACCAAAGTCGCGACCACGGGCGGTCGCCGATACGTTTCCCTCGGCGTGGATGCCGCGGTCGCCAAACTCCGCGGCTTTGAAAACCAGCCCATCACGGGTGTCGCGAGCGGCGTGCCCGCGGGCGGCGGCGGCGGTAGCGGCCGCCCACCGGCCGAGCCTGGTCCTGGCGGAACCCCCGCCCAACCCAAGAAGTAACTCGGCACGCAGGCTCATCGTGCCGTCCATCGAAGTTCACGGGTCGGTCCTGTAGGGTTCTCTGTGCACCCTTCAGTTACACGGTCGTCGGCGATCCTCCCTCGCGCCGATATTCTTCTTCATGCCCCGACTGCCCATCGCCGCCGCCGCCGCTACCCGCGTCACCATGAACGGACGCGACTTCCTCGCCTTCGGCGGTTGCAACTACCTCGGGCTCGCCAACCACCCGGACGTTCTCGCGGCCACCTTCCGGGGTCTTCAGACCTTCGGGCTCAGCACGACGGCCTCGCGCGAGACCACTGGGAACACGACATCGCACGAACTGCTCGAGTTCGAACTCGCGTCCTATATCGCGCAAGAAGCGTGCATCCTCACCGCCGAGGGCTACACCGCCAACTTTGCGGCCTGCCAAGGTCTGGCGGATGTCATCGGCGTCGCGCTCCTCGACGCCCACGCCCACCGCAGCATCCGCAATGCCGCCGTCTCCGCCGGCATGCAGGTGTTTGAGTACGAGCACCTCAACCCCGAGTCGGCGGCGTGGCTCATCCGACAACACCACGACGCGGGCGTCGCGATCATGACCGACAGCGTCTTCGCCGCCGACGGCGCCGTCGCTCCACTTCCCGATCTCCTGCGCCTCCTGCCCAAGTCTCGTTCGGCCTTGCTCGTCGATGACTGCCACGGATTCTGCGTCCTCGGCGAGGGCGGTCGTGGTGCGGTCAACCATTTCGCCCTCGACGACCCCCGCGTCCTCCTGACCACCACGCTCGCCAAGGGGCTTGGGTGCTACGGCGGGGCCGTGCTTGGTCGGCGAGCCCTGATCTCCCGCGTCCGCGAAGTGGCGGCGGTGTATCGAAGTTCCACGCCCATCCCGCCCGCGCTCGCCGAGTCCTGCCGGGCCGCCCTGGCCGTGATTCGCCGCGAGTCCTCGCTGGTCCCCACCCTGCGTCGCAACATCGACCTGATGCGCACGGAACTCGCCTCGCTCGGGATCCCACTCCCTCCCCCGGGAATCCCGATCTTCACCTTCGCGTTCTCGTCCGAGTCCATCATGCAGCGCGTCCACGATCACGTGCACGCGCAGGGGATTCTTGCCCCGCTCATCTCCTACCCGGGCGGGCCCGCCGAGCGATACTTCCGCGTGGTCGTCAACGCCGCGCATACCCCGGAGGACATCCGCCGACTCTCGCGCGCACTCTCCGACGCGCTCGCGGCCACCCCACGCCAGGCCGACTTGCTCCCGGCGTGATCCTCACGCCGGCTCGGGCTTGGCGCCCGCCTTCCGCGGCGAAGATTCGAGCAGCACACGCCATCGCTTCGGCCCCATCGTCGCCGCCAGTTGAGCATTCTCCAGCGCGTTCTTGCGGATCACCTCCGTCGCCTCCTCGGGCGAGTCCGTCAGGACGAACAACTTCAGGTCCTCCTCGCTGATCGCTCCCGACGCGAGCATGCGCGTCCGCACGAAATCCACAAGCGGGCCCCAGTAATCTTTCCCCATGATCACGATCGGGAAGTTGCTGATCTTTCCCGTTTGGATCAGCGTGGCCGCCTCGCTCAGTTCGTCCATCGTGCCAAAGCCCCCCGGCAAGACGATGAACGCGTAGGAATACTTCACCAGCATCACCTTGCGAACGAAGAAGTACCGAAACTCGACGAACTGGTCCAGGTACGGGTTGGGCTTCTGTTCCATCGGTAACTCGATGTTGCACCCCACCGAACGTCCGCCGGCGTCCCGAGCGCCGCGGTTGGCCGCCTCCATCACTCCCGGGCCCCCGCCGGTCATGATGGTGAATCCCAACTTCGACACTTGGCGGCTGACCTCCCGGGCCGTGTCGTACGACCACGTCCCCTCCTTGAATCGTGCCGACCCGAACACCGTCACGCAAGGTCCGACGAAGTGCAGCGAGCGGAATCCCTTGATGCACTCCATGAAGATCCGAACGGCACGGGCAAACTCGGCCCGCCGGGTCCGGGGTCCTTCGAGAAATCGCCGTTCCTCGCTGCTTCGCGAGGTCTTTCCCCAGATCTCACCCAGATCATGGGAGAGCCACGACATGAGGGAAGGATGCTCTTCGCGAGGGGGCATATTCGCACGGTCGCTCGACATGACCCTCGTAGCGTAGAGCCCCACCACCATGAGATGAAAACCGGGTGATCACAAAAATCATCGGTGGAATTCTGATGAGGGTGCTTGACGGTCTACGACATTTGTAGTAGACTTCCTACGACACGAGTAGTAGACATGGGCAAACGTGACATCGAACTCGGGGACGCTGAACTTGCCGTGCTGCGGGTCCTGTGGGACTTTGGACCACAAACCGTGCGCGACGTCATGCAGCATCTTCACGATCGCGGACGCAAGGTCGCCTACACCACGGTGCTCACGTTCCTCACTCGCCTCGAACACAAGGGCGTGGTTTCGTCGGACAAGGAAGGCCTCGCGTATGTCTACCGCGCCAAGGTCTCGCGGGAACGGGTCACCGACACCAGGGTTCAAGCCATGCTCGATGCTCTCTTTGACGGCGCCGCGGGCCCCGCGGTCCTCCATCTTGTCGAGAGCCAGCCCCTCTCGGACGACGACCTCGCCAAACTCCGCAAGTTGATCGACGAGTTGGATCGGAAGAAGTAGCCACGTTTGGACGGCGGTTCCACGGCATGGACCGCACGCAGGGGAGCATGTCCATGGAAATCGTCGCACGCACGCTCGATTTGCTCTGGCTCGGCAGCCTGATCGCCGTTCCGCTCGCGGGCGTCGTCGCCCTCGTCTGCGGGTCTTTCCATCCACGACCGGCCTCGCGTCACGCCCTGTGGTTCGCAACGCTTCTCTCGCTCGTGATGCCCCTCGCCGGGGCAATCGTCTGGGAAGCGCCCAAAGTGCCCTCGGCACGCGTGAAGGCGATCGCGCTCGAGCATCTGGGACTCGCGCAAGGTCCCCGACTTCTCCCCCTCGAACCAACGACCGCCCAGATCGACGCATGCGACCCGAGGTCCGCTGCCGCTTCTTCGCTGATCCTTCCCCCCGACATCCCGATGTGGGAATGCTCGCCGCCGGACGAGTCGTCCGGCGCACCGCTTGCTTTCGTCCCTTTGTGGGCTGAGACCGTAGCCTGCGACGCTTCCACCGGCGAGACGGCCACCACGTCTCCCGCGCCGGCGTGCCCCACGCCAGAGGCAACCCATGGGGACCACATCCTCACGACAAGACTCACTTCCGTGGCATCTGCCATTCTCTCCGCCACCCTCGAACGCGTGTTGTTCCTCCGCGACACGCTCACCGGCATGCCGCCCTTCCTACCCGCCCTCTGGCTCGGGGGCGCGCTCGTCCTCCTCGCGATCCAGGCGGGGCGAATCTTCTCGGGGCGCTGCGCCCTGCGAACCTCCTCGCCCGCCGACGCGTCCCTGCTCGCGATGGTCCAATCGCTCTCGCCGCGTCTGGGCCTCGCCCGGGCGCCCGAGACCGCCTTCGTCCACGCCCGCATCTCCCCGATGATCTGGTGCGGGCGGCGTCCTCGCCTCCTGCTGCCACGCGATCTTTGGGAATCCCTCGACGACCGCGCTCGTCGGGGCGTGCTCGTCCACGAACTCGCCCACCTTGCTCGTAGAGATCACCTGCTCTGCTGGATCGAGATCGTGCTTGGAGCGCTGTATTGGTGGCATCCCGTGGTCTGGTGGGTTCGTCGCAAGGTGCGTGACGAGGCCGATGCCAGTTGCGATGCATGGGTCACGGCCCTGCTGCCCGCGGATCGCCGCCGCTACGCGGAAGCCTTGCTCGCCACCAAGTCCTTCGTCCGATCCCCGCGCCTCGCCTCGGGGCTGTCCCTCTGTATTCTGAACGATCGCACCAAGGTCCTTTCCAGGAGAATCACGATGGTGATGACGCAGCATCAGGCACCCACACCCTCCGCGCTCGGCACGCTCTCCGCCCTTGCCCTTCTGGGCATGAGCGCGTTCGTCATGCCCGGGTTGGCGTGCCCCACCGACGACGTCAACCCCGCCTCCTCCATGGCCGTCGCCGCCCCGACCGCCCCCTCCGCGCCCGCGTCTCCGACGTTGGACCACGAGGCCGCCGCCGATCGATCCATCAAGTCCGCCACACGCGAGCAGACATCCCGATCGGCCGAGGCGATGCCCAATCGGTCGGGCTTGACGACCGCGACCACGCCGCGAGCGATGACCGTCCTGGGGAGTGATCCAGCGTCCGCGCCGCCGGATGCGCAAACCACCACCATAAGCGGCCCCTCTTCGGGCACTACGCCGCGGCCCTACGACCTCCCCGCCGGCAAACTCGAAGCCATCTCCGCGCTCATGGCTCGGCAAGACGTGCCGATCTGGGTCGAGATTCAAAATGACCACATCGTCGTCCACGCCACGCCCGAGCAGCATCGAGTCTTTGAGGCGTTCGTGAAGATGATCCATCCCTCCGCGGATGCCGCGTCCACCTCGCCCCGCGCCCTCTCCCCTCGCTCCACCGTCGCGATCATCCCCCCGTCTCCACTCGATCGACTCCAGATGATGCGTGAAGGAGCGTGGCGCCTCGAACGAAGCCGGCTCGAGTTTGGTCAGCAGGTGACGAAACTCCACGGCGACGCGCTCCGGGCCAGGGAAGGGAGCGGACGCGTCCGGGGGCTTGCGCACCAACTCGTGGCCCAGGCCGAGGGCACGACCGATCCCGCCTCGCGGGAGGCCCTCCTCCAGGCCGCCGACGCGCTCCAGTCACGCTCGGCCGCTCTCCAGGCCGAAGCCGACAGCCTGACCGTCCGCGGACGCCAACTGGAAGAACAGATCCGCGAACTCGACGCGATGCTGGCCCGGCTCCAAGCCAAAATGAAGGCCGAACTCGACGCCCCGGGGACCACCACCCACCACTCCATGGAAGCCCCCATAGCGCCCGAGGTCATCCTCGACTCGCCCGCCGACCTCCCCGTCATGGCGCCCGTGCCCTCGCCGCCGTCCGCCCCTCCCTCGCCTCCCGCTCCACCGGCTCCAAAGTTCGATCCACTCGCCTGCTGAACCATGCCCCGCCAAACTCGGGCGAGGCCAACTCGCTCCCGTTCGGGACTCGGATTCATGCTTCTCGCGTGCCGGCCCGGGCCTCATCTCCCCGGGCTCCGGCGTGCGCTCTTGCCCCTATGCTCCTCTCGTGAAGCGACGCCCACGTTCCACGCAGCACTCCCGCGCCGCCAGCGCCGCCAAGGTCCGCCGAAAGCCCGAGGACCACGGCCCGCTCTTCCTCCTCAATCGCGAGGCCTCGCGCGCGCTCGACCGCCTTGCCCATGACGAGTTCGGCCTTCCTTCGATTGTCCTCATGGAGAACGCCTCGCGCCACGTCGCCGACGTCGCGCTCGATGCACTCGAAGACGTGGACGATCCGTCCATCACCATCGTCTGCGGGCCGGGTCACAACGGGGGCGACGGGCTCGCCGCCGCTCGACACCTCTCGAACGCGGGCGTCCGCGTCACGATCGCGCTCGCCGCGGACCCCGCTCGCCTCGCGGGCGACGCGGCGGTGCACCTCAGCATCGTGCGCCGCATGGGCCTTCCGATCCGCGAGATCGCGCCCGGCGCCGCCTCCCCGGATGTCTTCTCGGGCTCGCACCTTATCATCGACGCCCTTCTCGGCACGGGCCTGGATCGCCCCGTGCAGGCGGCCCTGGCCGAGATGATCCACGCCATCAACGCCGCTCGAAGCGCCGGCGCCCTTGTCCTTGCCGTGGACCTCCCCTCCGGCCTCGACGCCGACTCGGGCAAGGTGTTGGGCGCGGCGGTGCACGCCGACCTCACCGTCACGTTCTGCGGCCTCAAGCCCTGCTTCTTTTCGATCGAGGGGCAGGCGCTCGTGGGCGAGGTCGTCGTCGCCGACATCGGCGCCCCGCGCGTCCTCGTCGAACGCCTGGGCAAGCGACTCCCGCCGCTAGGCACGGGCCGCCGCCTCGCCGAACTCCGCGGGCACATGCGCCCGCCCCCGCCGCCGCGACGGCGCCGAAAGCCCGGTTCCTGATCGACCCACGCCCCTCCGCGCACACTCCACCCCGGCTAGCATCCCCCGGAGGACCGCCCACGCATGCCCATCCGCATGGAACTTTCCCGCATCCTCATCCGCGAACTCACCGATCTCCAGATCATCGAGTTGCGTGAGGTCGCCGACGCGCCCGACTCCTCCGAGGAGAGCCCGAACGTCCGCACCTTTCCGATCGTCATCGGCCTCCCCGAGGCGCAGGCCATCGAACGCCGCTTGAAGGGCATCTCCGTCAAACGCCCGCAGACCCACGACCTCCTCGCCAGCGTCATCACCTCGCTCGGCGGCAAACTCCAGTCCATCACCATCACCGACCTCGCCGAGCACACCTTCTTCGCCACCCTCGACGTCAAGAACAGCGACGGCGAGATGGTCCACATCGACTCCCGCCCCAGCGACGCGATCGCCCTCGGCATCGCCAACGACGTCCCCATTTATGTGGCCGAGCACGTCCTCGATTCGGCGACGGCCGACGAACCTTGACCCCCCCTCCCGGTGGGTGGGGGTGGGGGCTGGGGGGTGGGTTCGGTCGCCGTCCCCCGCTCGGGCGGGTCAACTCCAAAGCACCCCGTGAAGAGCTGACGGACCGCCTCCGCAACCGCGCGCCGGAGTGGGAGAAATACGTGCAAAACTCCGGAACCACGCGGAAGAACTCCCGCCTCGCGTTCACCCTCGTGCCTCCACACGTCTTCTACCCTCTCTCGAATGCCCCCCGAGCCCGCTCCCACTCCCACCCGCCCGATCCTCGACGCCGACCCACCCGGAACCCACGCCACGCCGCGCACGTACGTCACCCACGACATTCCCCCCATCGGGGGCGCGATCAAGCAGCGCCCCGAGGACTTCCTCGTCGATGAAATCCCCGCCTACGAGCCCTGCGGCCAGGGCGAGCACTTCTACCTCCTCGTCCAGAAGCGCAACCTCTCCACCCTCGAACTCGTCCGCATCCTGGCCACCCACTTTGGCGTGCCAACGAGCGACGTGGGATATGCCGGCCTCAAGGACAAGCACGCGATCACCCGCCAGGTCATCTCCATCCGCGCCACGGGGAAGAAGATCGAAGATTTCCCCATGATCCAGGATGATCGCATCCGCGTGCTCTGGTCCGACTATCACAACAACAAACTCCGCCCGGGCCACCTCAAGGGCAACCGCTTCTCCATCCGCATCCGCAACGTCAGACTCCCCGACGTCCTCCAGGCCAAGCGCGTCCTCGATCGCCTCGAACGCACCGGCGTCCCCAACCGCGTCGGGCCCCAACGCTTCGGACTCCTCCAGAACAACCACCTCATCGGCCGCGCGATGATCGCGCGCGATTTTCCCCGCGTCCTCGACGAACTGCTCGGGCCCAACGCCGCCTTCCCATCGCAGAACTCCGACGCCCGCGCCCTTTATGCCCAAGGAAAGTACGCCGAGGCGATGTCGCTCTACCCACGCACCGCGCGCACCGAGACCTTCGCCCTCCGCATGCTCGCCCGAGGCGAAAAGCCCTCCAAGATCGTCTACGCGATCGACCCCACCGTCGGTCGCTTCATGATCTCCGCCTTCCAGTCCGCCGTCTTCAACGCCGTCCTCGACGAGCGACTCGCCGACAGTACGTTCAACACGATCCTCCCGGGCGACCTCGCCTTCAAGCACGAGAACGGCTCCATCTTTGCCGTCGATGACGCCGCTTTCGCCGACCCGACCACGCACGAACGTGCCGCGAGACTCGAGATCAGTCCCACGGGCCCCATGTGGCAAGGCCGAATGATGCGAGCCTCCGGCGAGCGCGACGCCGCCGAACGCCGCGCCCTCGAACGCCTTGGCATCACGCTCGCCCAGATTGAAGATTTCACGAAGAAGGCTCCACAACTGATCGAGGGTTCACGCCGCCCGCTCCGCGTGCCCCTTATCGCCCCCGAAGTCGAGGGCGGCGTGGACGAGCACGGCGCCTACGTTCGTGTCGCCTTCGAGTTGCCCCGCGGATGCTTTGCCACCGCCGTCCTCCCTGAGATCATGAAACTTCCCGCCGCCCACGAGCCCGCGACACCAACCGACGAGCAGGAGCAAGACCGTGAGTGATACCCCCATCCGCCTCGTCTGCTTCGACTGGGGCGGCGTCATCCTCCGCCACTGCCGATCCTGGGCCGAAGGCGTGAAAGCCGCCGGGCTCGACCTCCGCGGGAACACCGATTCACCCGAGTGCCAGGCCCGACGCAAACCCCTCGGCCAAGCCTTCCAGATCGGCCTGCTCACGAGCCAAGAGTTCTTCGAAAAACTCCACGACGCCGTCGATCGACTGTACACCATCGACGAACTCCATCGCATCCACGACGCCTGGCTCCTGGACGAATACCCCGGCGTCGATCGCGTCATCGACCGCCTGCACAAGAACTCGTCGATCACGACCGCCCTCCTCAGCAACACCAACGAGCGTCACTGGTCCCGCCACATCCCCACCGCCACCACGCGCGCCGACTTCCCCACCGCCCACACGCTCCACCACCGCCACGCCAGCCACCTCCTCCGCCTTGCCAAGCCCGCCTCCGAGATCTACTCCGCCTTCGAAGAAGCCACCGGCTTCGCCGGCGCCGAAATCCTCTTCTTCGACGACCTCCCCGACAACATCGCCACCGCCGCCTGCTTCGGCTGGCGCACCGCGCTCGTCGATCACACCCGCGACACCGCCCCCCAGATCGAGCACACCCTCCGAACGCACGAGCTGTTGGGCTAACGCATCCATCCAACGGAGGGGAGAAGGTGTCTTCCATCGCCTCCGTCGGCACCGTTCATTCCCTCGATCGCTCGCGCACGTTCTTCTCGACCACGCACGCACGAACCGCGTCCCGATCGCCATGGCGGACACGGCGATGGGTGATTCTCTCTCCCTCCCTACGCTCTCTCCCATGCCGACCACCGCGGTCACCATCGGCAACTTCGACGGCGTCCACCTCGGACACCGTGCGCTCATCGCCCGCGCCCGCACCCTCGCCCCACGCGTCGTGGCGCTCGCCTTTGATCCGCACCCAGCCGCTGTCCTCCGACCCGATGCGGCCCCGCCACGACTGACGACCTTCGAGCAGCGCCGTGCCGCACTCCTCGACGCCGGCGCCCACGATGTCGTGCGCCTCGCCCCAACACCAGATCTCCTGCAGCGATCTCCACACGCCTTTGTGGCCCAACTCGTCCAGGACCACGCCCCCTCCTTCATCGTCGAAGGAGACGACTTCCGCTTCGGCAAAGGCCGCTCCGGCGACATCCGCACGCTGCGCCAACTCGGGCAATCGTTCCGCTTCGCCGTCGAAATCGTGCCCCCCGTCGAGATCGCCCTCACCGACCACCAGATCGCCCGAGCCTCCAGTTCCCTCGTCCGCTGGCTCCTCTCCCACGGCCGCGTCGCCGACGCCGCACTCGTCCTCGGACGCAACTACCAGATGACCGGCACCGTGATCCGCGGCGACCAGAAGGGCCGAACGATCCACTGCCCAACCGCCAACCTCAAAACAGAGTGCATGCCCCCCGCCGACGGCGTCTATGCCGCTTGGGGAAGCCTCGCCGATGGCCGTCGCTTCCCAGCCGCCCTCAGCATCGGCACTCGCCCCACCTTCGACGGGCTCGACCGCCGCATCGAAGCCCACCTTCTTGATTTCGATCCGTCGGTTCTTCCAAGCGAGTACGGATGGTCCCTCACCATCGAACTCGTCGCGTGGCTCCGCGAGCAGGTCCGCTACCACTCGATCGACGCCCTCGGCGAGCAGATCGCCCGCGATTGCGACCGCGTCCGCGACTTCCTCACCCTGCCCCGGCCCGGAATCCCGCACCGAGTTTCCCAATGCGTGTAATGGAACTCCCGATGCACACCTGGCGTTCAACCACCTCGCTCCTCGAACTCGCCCACTGGCTCCGAGATTGCCGACGCATCGTCGTGCTCACGCACCAGAAGCCCGACGGCGATGCCGTCGGCTCCACCCTCGCCCTCGTCCGCGCCCTCAACCTCTGCAGTCCGTTCGGCCCCACGCCCCGCGCCGAAGCCTGGTACGCCGGCCCCTTCCCGCCCTGGCTCGATGATGTGCGTGGTCACACACCCGTGATGCGTCTGGATGACAAGGCAACTCCGCCCGACCACATCGATCCCGAGGCCGTCATGATCCTCGACACGGGCTCGTGGACGCAACTCGAACCCTTCGCCGACTGGATCCGCAAGCGCCTCGACGCCACCGCGATCGTCGATCACCACGTCCAAGGCGACGCCGACGTCGCCCAACTCCGCGTCATCGACACCACGGCCGCCGCCGCCTGCCAACCCGTCGCCGAACTCTGCCGACACATCCTGGGCCTCCCATCGCTCGCCAAACTCCCGCCCGGGATCGCGACGCCCCTCTATCTGGGCCTCGCCACCGACACGGGCTGGTTTCGCCACAGCAACGTGACCAAAGGCGTGATGACCACCGCCGGCGAACTCCTCGACGCCGGCGCCGAAAACGTCCGCCTCTATCAGATCGTCGAGCAGCGAGAATCCCCGGGCCGCCTCCGCCTCCTCGCCCGCGCCCTCGCCTCCCTCGAACTTGTGCCCCTCGACCACAACGGCCAGCACATCGCCGTCATGTCCCTCTCCAATCGCGACTTTGCCGACGCCGGTGCCGAGCCCGGCGAATCCGGGGGCTTCGTCGACTTCGGACAAGCCATCCCCTCCGTCCAGGTCACCGTCCTCCTCACCGACGT
The DNA here is from genome assembly GCA_964543905.1 of uncultured Phycisphaeraceae bacterium. Taxonomy (GTDB): domain Bacteria; phylum Planctomycetota; class Phycisphaerae; order Phycisphaerales; family UBA1924. Next base: position 39,962 of record CAZIZO010000011.1, on the reverse strand, counting down.
CAGCAGCACGAACAGCACCGGCACCAAGACCCTCACCAAGGTCAGCATGCGCAGCAAGCCCGAATCCACGCCCGGCGGATTCGCCATCGACGTCAACGCCGCCGCCAAGGAACTCGGCGGCGGCGGACACGTCCGCGCCGCCGGCGCGCGTCTCGATCGCCCCCTCGATGAAACCAAGTCCGCCGTCCTCGCCGTGCTTCGAAAGCAAGTTCATCGAGCCTGATGCTCACATCTTCGGCCTTGCGTTCAACGCCCCATTCCCTCTCACCGCTATGCCCCCTCGCCGCCCCCCAAAGAAGCCCCCGCTCCGCATCCAAACCACTACGCTGTGGGAGTATCCAAGCCAACACTACGACTCGGACTCCGGCCCCATGCAGGGCGACAGGGCCTACGTCGGCGCTACCCCCAGTTGGGTGATCTGGCAACTCCTCCAACGCTACACACGGGAAGGCGACACCATCCTCGATCCCATGTGCGGCAGCGGCACCACCCTTGATGTCGCCAAGGACCTCCGTCGCCTCCCCATCGCCTTCGACCTCGTCCCCTCCCGCCCCGACATTCGCCACGCCGACGCACGCTCCCTCCCGCTCCGGGGCGAGTCCGTGGACTTCGCCTTCGTCGACCCGCCGTACTCCACCCACGTCGACTACTCCGACGACCCCCGCTGCATCGGCAAACTCGACGCCCTCGCCGACGACGCCGGCGAGGCCTATTACGCCGCGATGTCCAAAGCCATCGCCGAACTCCACCGCGTCCTCCGCGATCGTCGCTACATGGCCCTGTACGTCAGCGACTCGTTCAGGAAAATCAAAGGCGAGAAGGGCGGTCGCTTCGCTCCCATCGGCTTCGAACTCTTCTCCATCCTCCGCCGACACTTCGTCCCCATCGACATCATCGCCGTCGTCCGACATAACCAGAAACTCGCCCGCGGCAACTGGCACAAGGCCGCCGAAGAGGGCAACTTCTTCCTCCGCGGCTTCAACTACCTCTTCATCATGAAGAAGGACGAGGATCGCCGTGGATCAAAGCCGGCGCCGCGCTCCCGCCGCCCGTGACCGCGTCTCGCGTCCGAGGCGCTCTGAGATAGTCAAGGCACCATGGACGAAGGCGGTCTTGCTCACTCGCCGAGAGCGCCGGAAAACCCCGGATGACTCCCCGGCAGGTCGCCGCGCCACATCGACATGCAACGCACCACCCCGACTCCCCCATCGACATCGCGTAGTCCCACGTCAGTTCCTCGCCCGCGGCAATCTCCCGCATCGCATGCAACACGGGAGCCTCCCTCGGCCCGCCCGTTCCAAAGCCAAGATTCGGTTCACAACTGTGGTTCAAGTAGTGATCCACCTCGGTCGTGGTGTCGTCATTACACAGCCACAGGTCATGGTCCACCTGCATCGACCAATGACGCGCCCAGTCCACCTCGTGATATGCCAGGAGAATCCCGCTCATCGCCAGAACCGCCTCGCCCGCCGGGATCTCGCACGCGGCAAAGAGCCCCTTCCCCGAGATGCCGCTCTCTCGAACCTCCACCCAGCGCCTGCCGTTCATTGGAGACCCCCATGTTCGCCTCAGCCTAACTTGATGCGGCTCACGATGTGCCACGATCCCAACCCCAACTCCCGATCGTAACGGCCTGACGATTCCTCGGGAACTCGTTCTCGACAGCCGCGTATCTCCTCCCACACCCGGCGACGTGCGAAGAACTTCCGCCGTCCCACCTCCCCATCCCCAATGCAAAGGACGATCTCATGCGTCGATTCCTCGTGGCCCTCCTCGTCGCCTCGCTCCTCCTGGCGCCCCAAGCCGTGTGCCCACGCGCCCACGCCCAAGGAACCGACCTCACCCTGCCCGCACCACTCGAAGCCTTCTTCCGCCACGAAGGCCGCGTCTATCGCGCCACCCTCTCCATCACCACCTACGTCCCGGGCATCCTCTTCGAAGGCCAAGGCATCGCCAACGCGACGTACGCCTCCTTTTCCGTCCAATCCCTCGACGGGCGCCCCATCTCCCCAGCCCTCCAATCCGCCACCCTCGTCCTCAACACCCGCCGCAGGGGGCTCCGTCTCGCCCTCAACCCAACGCCCGTCTCCATCGCGGTCGTCGGCTACGCCGCTTTCGCCGCCAACTTCGCCTACGCCCTTCCGCCAGGCCTGTCCGTCGGCGCTCGCGTTGAGTTCCAGACGCCTCGCGGCACTCTTCCCCTCCACTTCAGCACCGTCGTCGTCGGCTTCGCCGCGCCGAACGCCTGAGCACGCATCTACCATTCATCGTGCCCGTGGACGCCACCAAACTGCGAATCGTCGACTACCCCCACCCCGCCCTTCGCGTCAAAGCCGCCAAGATCGAGAAGGTCACCGACGAAGTGCGCGCCGTCGCGCGACGCATGATCGACCTCATGCGCGAAGCCGAGGGCGTCGGCCTCGCCGCGCCCCAGGTCGCTCTCTCCTGGCGGCTCTTCGTCGCCGAGGTTCCTGAAGACGACAAACGCTCCGCGTCCGCCACACCTCCCACCGCCACCCGCGGGCCCGTCGTCTATATCAACCCCGTCCTCTCCCACCCCGTCGGCAACCTCGAAGCCTTCGAAGAAGGCTGCCTCAGCCTCCCCGACATCCGCGGCGAAGTCCTCCGCCCGCCCGTCATCTCCATCACCGCCCTCGACCTTGAGGGCCAGCCCTTCACCCACACCGCCGGCGGCCTCCTCGCCCGCTGCTGGCAGCACGAGTTCGACCACCTCGAAGGCACCCTCATCATCGACAAGTTCACCCAACTCAGCCGCCTCAAAAACAAGTTCGCCATCCGCGATCTCGAACGTCGCGCCGCCCGCTAATCCCCACGTCCCATGAAACTCGTCTTCTTCGGCTCCGGTGCCTTCGGCCTTCCCACCCTCCAGATGCTCGACCGCGAGCACGCCCTCCTCGCCATCGTCTCCCAACCCGATAAGCCCGCCGGCCGCGGTGGCAAACTCTCCCCCACCCCCATCGCCGACTGGGCCACCGCCAATCTCCCTCACGTCCCGCTCTTCAAGCCCGCCAACGTCAACAACCCCGACATCACAACTCAGATTCGTGCGTTCCACGCCGACGCCTGGGTCGTCATTGCCTTCGGCCAGAAACTCAAGCCCGCGCTCCTCCACGACCGATTCGCCATCAACCTCCACGCCTCCCTCCTCCCACGATGGCGAGGAGCCGCACCCATCAACGCCGCCATCCTCGCCGGAGACTCCTCCACCGGGAACAGCGTCATCACCCTCGCCGACAAGATGGATGCGGGCCTGATCCTCGCCCAGTCCCATCGCCCCATCGATCCGCTCCAGACCGCCGGCGAACTCCATGACCTCCTCGCCCAGGACGGCCCCGCGCTCGTCCGTCGCGTCCTCGCCGACTTTGCTTCCAACTCCCTCAATCCCGTTCCCCAAGACGATTCCCGCGTCACCCTCGCCAAGAAACTCAGCAAGGCCGACGCCGTCCTCGATTTCGCTCGATCCGCCGACCAGTGCCGCTGCACGGTCCACGGCCTTACCCCTTGGCCCGGCATCGCCGTTTCCTTTCGCAACGAGCCCCTCAAACTCCTCCGCGTTCGGGCGCTCTCCGACGCACAGGGAGACCCCACCCCGGGCACCATCCTCGACGCCGCCCTCGGACTCGTCCGCTGCGGGCACAACTCCGCCCTTCAACTCCTGGAAGTCCAACCCCCCGGCAAGCGTCCCATGCCCTGGCGCGACTTTGCGAACGGACGACACGTCCAATCCCAAGAATCACTGGTCGGAGGACCTCCCGCGTGCTGACACTCTGGGACCTCATCGAGCCCATCGCCAAGCGATTCCGCGTCAAGGTCGCGCCACCCTCTTTACCCCTGCGACGTGATCGTGCCGCACCCGTACGGGCTCGCGTCAAGCCCCCGACGCCCGCACGATGCCGAACGCCCAAGGCCGCCTCCCGCACGTCGCGCTCCAAGCCCGCCTCCATGCTCGACCGCTACGACCGCATGGTCCAGGTCATGCTCGCCCGATACAACGTCCGCGTTCGGAAGTGGCGATCGTCCAGTTCGGGCTGCGCCTGGCAGGTCATCTACCGCGACGGCACCGTCGCCAATCTCATCGAATCCCCACGCCCGCGTGGCCCACTCTCCGCCGCCATCTTCTTGCACGAGATCGGGCACCACGCCATCGGACTCGATGTGTACAAGCCACGCTGCCTCGAGGAGTATCACGCCTGGATGTTCGCCCTCACCGCCATGAAGGAGCACGACCTCAACATCACCGACGCCGTCCACGATCGCGTGCGCCGTTCCCTCAAGTACGCCGTCGCCAAAGCCAAGCGACGTGGCATCAGGAGCCTCCCTCCTGAACTCCTCGAGTTCGCCTGATCCCCACGCCCCGCTCCCTTCGTACCATCCTTCATGACCTCCGCATCCGCAACGCGACACAGCCCTTCCACCATCCCCCCGAACACTCGCGCCATCCAGCGGTGCATGAACGCCGCCTGTCGATGCGAACGGCCCATCAACCAAGTCCTCGTCTCCTGCCCCGAGTGCGGTTCGCTCCTCGATGTCGCCTACGACTGGGGCGCCGACGCGCCGCGGGATTGGCGCGTCTTCGAAGCACGCAGCGCCACCCGAGGCGCTCGCCGTGCCGCCGGCACCCCCGCCTCCCCCTCCTCCCTCGATTTCTCCGGCGTCTGGCGATTCCGAAACCTCCTCCCCTTCTACGAACACGAGTCCCAGATCGTCACCCTCGGCGAAGGCCGAACCAACCTGCAACGCGCCGACCAACTCGCCAAAGTCCTCGGCTTCTCCCCCGACCACGCCGGCCTCTACCTCCAATACGAAGGCTTCAACCCGAGCGGCAGTTTCAAGGACAACGGCATGGCCGCCGGCTTCACCCACGCCCGCATCGTCAACGCCCAACGCGTCGCCTGTGCCTCCACCGGAAACACCTCCGCCGCCCTCGCCGTCTACGCCTCCCTCACCGACATGAAGTGCTTTGTCTTCATCGGCGACGGCAAGATCGCCTACGGCAAACTCAGCCAGGCCCTCGAATACGGCGCCATCACCCTCCAGGTCGCCGGTGACTTCGACGCCTGCCTTGCTCGCGTTCGTCACATCGCCGAGAAGATGCCCGAAGTCGGCGTCTACCTCATGAACTCCGTCAATCCCTTCCGCCTCGAAGGGCAGAAGTCCATCATGTTCCGCGTCCTCGAAGGGCTCGACTGGAACGTCCCCGATTGGATCGTCGTCCCGGGTGGCAACCTCGGCAACTGCTCCGCCTTCGCCAAGGCCTTCCTTGAACTCAAGCAACTCGGCCTCGTCTCCAAGATCCCACGCCTCGCCGTCATCCAGGCCCAAGGGGCCCGCACCCTCGATCGCGTCTACAACGACCTCGCCCTCCGCTGGAACGCCCCACACCCCGCCCCGCACGCCGACGTCCTCTCCGGCACGTGGGACCAAGCCGCCATCGACCACGAGTACGCCCGCATGGACCGTGAACACGAGCGTGCCCACACCGTTGCCACCGCCATCGAGATCAACCGTCCCGTCAACCTCCCCAAAGCCCTCCGCGCGCTCCACGCCATGAACGGCGTCGTCCGCTCCGTCAGCGATCACGAGATCGTCGAGCACAAATCCCTCGTCGGTCGCTTCGGCTTCGGGTGCGAACCCGCCTCCGGCGCCTCCGTCGCTGGCGCCAAGTTGCTCCTCGATCAGGGCATCATCAAAAAAGACGAAACCGTCGTCTGCATCCTCACCGGACACCTCCTCAAAGACCCCGATGTCACCGTCGCCTACCACACCGGGCTCAACATGAAGGCCGCCGGCGTGGACCTCGGCGCCGCCAAACCCACCGGCCGTTTCAGCAACCCGCCCATCAAGGTCGCGGACGATCTCGACGCCATCCTCCACGCCATGGGATACCACTCGCCCACTCGCTAGCCCATGCCGGGAATCGCGCCCTCCGATTTCCCAATCATCGCGAGCGTCCCACGCGATCCGAACCCGGCGTAGCCTTTCCCGATGCCCACCCCACCTCGCCCCGGCAACTCCGGTTCCGAGCCCTCCCCCGCCAAGATCGCGCCGGGCACGCCACAAGTCCGTGTCGAGGTCAACCCCACCAACGACTGGCGTCGTCTCCACCTCTGGCACATCCAGCCCCTCCGCGACGCGCTCCTCCTGGTCTCCATCGTCGCCGTCGTCTGGCTCGGCGATCGCCTCAGCGTCGTCACGGTCCCCATGCTCCTCGCGCTCCTCTTCTCCTACCTCTTCGAGCCCCTCGTCCGGTTCCTCACCCGCAAAGGTCACGTCAGCCGTGAAGGCGCCGCCGTCGCCATCATCGCCCTTGGCGCCGTCGTTGTCGTCTTGCCCGTCGTGCTTGGTGGGCTCTTCGCCGGAGGCCAAGCCATCCGGCTCGTCCAGAACACCAGCGCCAACGCCCAACGACTCTGGGACAGCGTCACCCACTGGAACGATCCCGCTAAACGCGAACGTGTCCCCGATGGCCTCTGGCGAAAAGCACGCGACTCCATGGTCGAGGAACGCGCCTGGCGCCTGTACGAGGGCCTGCTCTCTCCCGAGGCAAGAGACGCCCTCCTCGCCCATTCCCCCGAAACTCGCCTCGTGCGGTTTCTCACTCGCGCCGATGCCGAATCCCAGGGATGGTCCCTCCCGCCCGTCATCGAATCCGCCTCCGCCTCCCTCCGAGGCGAGTTCGAGGTCGCTCGCGAGGTCCAGCACGCGCCCAAGCCTCCTTCAACGCCCCCCGACGATTCATCCACAAACGCCGGCGAACCCCCTCACCCCACAACCCTACAGACCTTTGCTCTCGTCCACCCTTCCGAGATTGTCCGGACAACTCCTCCCCTGGCCGAACATCGCACCAAAGTCAGCAGCCTCGCTTCCGAGGCCATGCGAGTCATCGAGTGGGGCATCCGCTGGTTCGAGGAGAACCAGGACGCCCTTCAGAAACGCGCCATCGCCGGCGGTTCCGCCGCCGTCGGCTTCGCCGCCACCACCATCAACTCCATCGTTGCCACCGTCGGCAACTTCGCCTTCGCCGCCTTCCTCACCGCCTTCTTCTTCTTCTTCTTCTGCACCGGGTGGGGCAAGGTCCTCGAGTTCTGGGAAGGTCTCATCCCCGAAAAGCGTCGTGGACGAGTCATCGATCTCCTTTCCCAAATGGACCGGGTCATCGCCGGGTTCGTCCGCGGACGACTCGTGATCTGCGGCATCATGATCCTCATCTACACCCTCGGCTACCTCTTCGTCGGGGTCCCCGCCTGGCTCATTGTTGGTCCCATCGTCGGCATCCTCACCCTCGTCCCCTACGCCGCAGGTGTCTTCGCTCCCGTCGCCATGCTCCTCATGGCCCTCGACACCAGCGGCCCTGCCTGGCAAAACTCCTGGTGGTGGACCATCCTCGCTCCCCTCCTCGTCCTCACCGCCTCCCAACTCCTCGACGACTACGTGCTCACTCCCAAAATCCAGGGCCATGCCACCGGCATGGATACCCCCACCATCGTCTTCGCCTCCATCGCCGGCGGGGCTCTCGCCGGGGTCTACGGACTCCTCATCGCCATCCCCTTCTTCGCCTGCGTCAAAATCCTCCTCCGCGAGGTCGTCTGGCCTCGTTTCCGCGCCTGGAGCGAGGGCCGCGTCGCCGATCCCCTCCCCCTTGAACACGGCAGCATCGAGCCCAAGGCAGACCCGGCGTAATCTCCACGCCATGGTTGGGTTATGATTGGGTCGAACCTCATTATTTTTTCATTTCTCGACCGCTTAGGGCCTTTTCCGCTTGACAAGTGAAAGTCATCTTAGGAGAATACACCTTCGAGGTTCTCTGCGGTTTCCCCATGCTCACGTTCGAGCACGGCGCAGCACTTCGGATTGAGTTCGAGGACAGGAGGACAGACAATATGAACACGCGCCTCGCGCCCCGCTGCGCTTGCAGCGGAATCGTGGCCCTTTTGGGATTCGTCGGCTCGGCTTCCGCCGCCGTGATCTCCACCGGGACGTATCAACTTCATAACCACCCCGACGGCAACGCTCGTCCGCCGCAGTACGGCCTGCGCCTCGACGAACTCTTCAACGCCACGGGCAACCACGACATCTTCACCTTTGACTTCGATCACGCCCAGTCCAACATGCGATTGGACTACAACGGGTCCACCATCCGCATCTACGGCCAGTCCTGGGGCGGTCGCGACACGGGCTCCGGATACGCCAACGACATCTACCGCGGTGTCTACGGCATCGACTTCACCTACACCCTCGGCGTCACCCCCAACTTCGGGGGCGATGACGATCTCGCCGTCGTACCCCCCGCCATGCGGAACTTCGGCACCATCACCGCGCCCATCGTCGTCGGCTCCGCGCCCATCACCCTGACCGACAAGGACTCCGGCGGATACTCCTTCCGCTTCGGCGATGAGAACAACGACCTCGGCCACCGCGGCTTCGCGGGGATCTCCGGCTGGGGTTGGCTCATCCACCACTTCCCCCAACAGAATCACATCGCCGATTCCGATTGGCTCTTCACCGCCGAACTGATCCCCGCCCCCGGCGCAGTCTCCGTTCTCGCGATGGGCCTCCTCGCCGCTGGGCGTCGCCGGCGCTGATCGCCCTCCAACATCCCGCACAACAAAGCCCCGTGTTGAACGGGGCTTTTTCTTGATCTCCATGTTGCTGGTCCATGACGCGGAGAACCGGGCCGGATCACGCCGTGACGGATGGCTTGATCGTCGCCAAAACCGAATCCGTCTGCTGCAAGATCTGGTCCGCGATCTCGCGACGGTGGATCTCCACTTCTCGCGGGAACTCAAAGGCGATCCGCACGCGATCCCCCTTCACCGACGCGATCCGGACCACTCCGATCGGATTCCTCGGATCGCCGATGACCACTTCCTCGCCTTCTCGTCGTGTGATCACCAGCATCGCAAACACTCCGTCCTTGGTCCTCGGTTCGCCCCTCGGCATCTTGCTCGGTGTAGATATACCACAGTCAGGTCCAGCGCGGAAGCACAATTCCCACTGTGCATGAACCGTGGACATCATTTGGGGGTTCCACAATACCCCCCCCGACCCGGCTCCTCTTATCGGCCAAACTCCATCACCGGATTCAGTGCCCTACGGCCCATAACCGCTCAATCCAGCCCATGTTCACGCTCTTTTTCAGGTGATCGCCTGCACCCCTCGCACCCCGGGCACGTGATTGCGCAAGTTTCGCTCGATTCCGACCTGCAACGTCATCGTGCTCGACGGGCAACCCACACACGCGCCAAGCAGCCGGATCTGCACGATCCCGTCCGCCGTCACGTCCACCAACTCCACATCGCCCCCATCCGATTGCACCGCGGGCCGAATCAGGTTCAGCACCTGCTCCACACGCTCCCGCGTCGGCGCTTCGCTCGGAAGACTCTTCGAAGGAACCTGCGACATCATCAGGATGATAGGTCTCGAGCGAGAGCATCGCCCACCACGCCGCGTTTACGAGTCTCGGAATCGATTGCCCTTCCGCTTGTCGCGTGACTTGCTCTTCTGGCTTCGACGTTGACCACCCGTCATCTTGTTGAACTTGCTCAGGTCGCCGAACCCGGCGCCGCCGGCCTTGCCCATGCCCCCGCTCGACAACTCCTTCCGCGTGTACGCCTCCTTGATCTTGCCCACCGCGCGGGAGCCCGGATCGTCGATCACCAACTCCAGTTGCCGCTTCGCCAGATCCACCTGTGCGATTTTGACCTTGACCAGGTCTCCGAAGTTGAAACTCCGACCCGATCGCGTGTCGACCAGCGCCCCGGTCTTCGCGTCGATCTTCCACAACGGGAGTTGGTTGCCCCGCGTCACGTCGCCCGGCAGGTCCTCGGCCTTCACGAATCCATCGCACAGGTACTTGTCGATCTGCACGAACACGCCCCGGTTGTTCACGTTCGTGATGACCCCGCCGTAACTCTCGCCGATGTGCCCCGACAGCAGTTGCAGCACCAGGAAGTTCCGCAGTTCGCGTTCGGCGCTCTCCGCGTTCTCCTCCCGCATCGTCGCGTGCCGACCGATCTCGACGAGGTCCTCCTCCGGCGGGCACGCCTCCGTCCGCCGGAGGTCCTGCCCCAGGCGTTTGCGATCCGCGTCGTTCCGCGGACGGTGCCGACCGTTCTCGGTCCGACGCAGGTACTCCGCCAGCGCCCGGTGCACCGTCAGGTCGGCATATCGCCGGATCGGGCTCGTGAAGTGCGCGTACGCCTCGCTCGCCAGCGCGAAGTGCCCGATGAGCGCGGGAGAATACTCCGCCTTCGTCAGCGTCCGCAACACCGCGATGTGCACCGCCCGCGCCGCGGGCGTGCCCCGTGTGGCGTTCAGCAACCCCTGCAACTCCTCGCGCGTCGGGTTCTTCGGTATGCGAAACCCCGCCACCCGCGCCACGTCCCGCATGTCGTCCACGTCCCCCGGGATCGGCTCGGGATGGATGCGACGCAGCAACGGCACGTGCAGGTTCTCAAACAGCCGCGCCAGCACCTCGTTCGCTTCCACCATGAACATCTCGATCAACTTGTGCGTGAACGCATCGTCCTCCCGCTCCGCGTCCACCACGTGCCCGTTCGCGTCAAAGATCAACTCCACCTCGGGCAGGTCCAGCACGATCATCCCCTGCCGATGCCGACGCCCCTGGATCGCCTTCGCCAACGCGTCCATCTCCTTGAGGGCCGCCAGCAACTCGTCCGTGTACTTAGGCGGCGTCTTCGCGTGCTTGCGAGCCTCGTTGAAGTCGCCATCGATCAGCGCCTGCGCCTCCAGATACGTCAGCCGCTTGGCGCTCTTGATGAGCGTGTTCGCACACCCCTCTCCCTTCACGTTCCCCTGCGTGTCGTACGTGATAAACGCCGATTTGCAAAACCTCGGCACGCCCTCCTGCAGCGAGCAGATTCCGTTCGACAACACCTCCGGAAGCATCGGGATCACCTTCCGCGGCAGGTAGCACGAGTTCGCCCGATCCCTCGCCTCCACGTCCAACGCCGAGTTCGGCTCGATGAAGTGCGCCACGTCCGCGATGTGCACGCCCAACTCCCACCCCTCCGCCGTGCGCTTGATGCTGATCGCGTCGTCGTAGTCCTTCGCGTCCGGAGGGTCGATCGTGATGATGAACTCGCCCGTCAGGTCCAGGCGGTTGTGCAGCGCGACGCTCCCCTTCTCCTTCCACGCCGCGATCTGCCGCTCAAACTCCGCGCTCGCCGCTCGCGCCTGGTCCACGCACTCGTCCGGAAACTCCCCGGGCAAGTCGAACGCCGCGATCACCGCCTGCGTCTCCACGTCCGGCTTGCCCGCGTCCCCCAGCACCCGCGTCACCACGCCCTCGGCCAGGTAATCCCCCTCCGGGTACGCCACGATCTCCACCACCACCTTGTCGCCTTCCTTCGCGTTCTTGCTCTCCGCATCCTGCACGACGATCGGCTTCGTCAGTTCGCGCCCGTCCGGATACACCACCCACTGCCCCCCGCGACGCACCAGTTCACCCGTAAAACTGTTCCGCTTCCGCTTCACGACCTCCACGATCTCGCCAATCCATCCGGGACCCGCCGCGCCACGACCTCGCTCGTCCCGCTCCAATCGGATCTTCACCGTGTCGCCCGTCAACGCGTCCGCCGTTCCCTCCGCGGGAATAAAGACGCTCTGCTCCCGCACCGCCGTCTCGGGCTCCACAAACCCAAACCCACGCACGTTCTTTCGAAACGTCCCCACCACGAATCCACCGTTCCGTGCCGCCACCTTCGCCAGGTTCGGCAACATCACAAAGCCCTGCTGATCCACGTGCAGCAGCCCCTGCTCGGTCAGTTCCGCCACCGCCGCCGCAAACTCCTCGACCTCCGCCCCCTCGATCCCCAGATCGCTCGCCACATCCACCACCCGCCGCGGCGTGTAGTCGTCGTGCTTCATGTGCTCGATCAGGCGACGCTTGTAACGTAGGGGCATGGACGAGCGTAGGGACGCGACGCGATCATGTCCGCCGGATCACAGCGCCCCGGCATACTTCGCGAACGTCTCCGTAAACCCGCGCGTCGCGATCCCGAGATGCCGACGAACCTTCTCCCGCTCCGCCGTCGTGTCCTGTGAGCCCATCTTCGCCATTCCGGCATCGAACGGCAGCAACCGCCCCAGCCCCAGCCGACCCGCCACCATCGCGCCCACCACCCCCGCCTTCGCGGGCACCCCGAACGGGTGCACGTGCGGATTGCCGTGCGTGCCCTCCTTGATCTTTTCCAACAGTTCGGGCATCGAGAGCACCTCGCTCCCCACCAGGTTGTAGATCTCTCCGATCGTCTCCGGACGCTCCAGCGCCGTCGCAAACGCCTTCGCCACGTCCTCCACCCACACCGGCTGCGTCACCGGGTCCACCGCGTTCTCCGCCCCCAGCGGCACGCGCTTGTCCTCCACCCCTCGCGTGAAATACGGCATGAACACCCACGGCGCCACCAAGCCCGACCCCATCTCCTGCATCATCTCCACAAACGCCGAGCCCGGCCCGTGGATCAGCCCCGGGCGAAAAATCGTCCAGTCCAGATCGCTCTCCCGCACCAGCCGCTCGCCCTCAAACTTGGTTCGCTGATACTCCGCCTCGCCCAACTCGCTCACCCCGATCGCGGACATGTGCACATAGCGTGTGATCCCCGCCGACGCGCACGCACGCAACGCCGACCTCGTCGCGTCCACGTGCATCTTCCGGAACGTCTGCCCACCCGGCGCCTCGCGGATGATCCCCACCAGATGGATCATCGCCTCCGCTCCGCGGGCAAGGTCATCCATCGCGGCCGCATCGTTCACGTCGCCAAACACGAGCGACGCTCCACCCGGAAGCACCCCCTTCGCCTTCGCGCGATCACGGACGAGCGCCCGCACGCCGTACCCGCGTGCGAGCAACTCTCGCACCACGTGCCGACCAACGAACCCCGACGCTCCCGTCACCGCCACGTTCCGAATGGGCATCCGAATCCTCCGTGAGACCACGCAGCCTTGTTCACCACGATCCAACCCCACGATCATTGTCCCCCCGAACCCCCGAGGCCATCCCGAGGTACGCCCTCCCCCTTCTCTATCATCCGCCCATGACGCTCCGGGCCGACCATCTCGCCTTTGCCTACGTGCCGGATCGCCCCGTCCTCCGCGATGTCTCCTTCGCCCTCGCGCCGGGCACCATGACCGCCATCCTCGGTCCCAACGGGGCCGGCAAGTCCACCCTCCTCCGCCTCGCGCTCAACCTGCTCACGCCGTCCTCCGGCCAGATCTACCTCGACGAACGCCCACTCCGCGACTTCTCCCGCCACGCCCTCGCGTCCAGAGTCGCCTACGTCCCACAGCGCCCCGAAGTCGCGTTCGACTTCTCCGTCGCCGCCGTCGTCGCGATGGGTCGATACCTCCAAGACCGCGGCGCCACCCCCGCCCGCGTGCGATCCGCCCTCGACCGCATGGAGATCGCCGATCGCGCTCACGATCCCTTCGCCACCCTCTCGGCGGGGCAGCAGCAGCGCGTCGCGATCGCCAGGGCCCTCGCCCAACTCGATGCCCCAGCCTCTTCCGCGCGACTCCTGCTCGCCGACGAACCTGTTTCCGCCATGGACCCGCGCCACGCCCTCCATGCGATGCGGATCCTCCGCGGACTTCGTGCCGACAACATCGCCGTCGCGATCGTGCTCCACGACCTCACCCTCGCCGCACGTTTCTGCGACTCCGCCATCCTCCTCAGCGACGATGGGCGCGTTGTTCGCGCCGGACCCATCGCCCAAGTCCTTGCCCCCGACACTCTCCACACCGCCTTTCGCCTCGATTTCGTCGCCTTGCCCGACCCGGCGTCCGCGTCAACCCTCTGGCTCCCACGACCCGATAGAATCTGACATGCCTGGTTGGCTCCAACAACTCCTTCAGAACGGCAAGTTCTGGATCTTCGCCATCGCGATCGGATTCAGCCTCCTCCGCGCCGTCCTCAAGTCCCTCGAAAAGAAGGCCAAGGAACGCCAGATCAAACTCGAGCGTGAACGCCGCGAGTTGGAGGCCCTCCGCACAGGCCGCCCGACGGAACTCTCCTCCCCGCACTCCCTGCGAGGCCCTTCGCCCGTCCTCAGCCAACCTTCCTCGCCGACCGCGCCCCCAAGCCAAGCCTCCGCCCGCGAACAACTCGAAGCCCTCGCCGCCAAGCGTCGCGCGGCCATCGACGAACTCCAACGCCGCCGCGCCGCCGCTGGTGGGTCGTCTTCGCCGCCCCCTCCTCAGCCCACCACACCCGAGCAGGTGCTCGCCACCATCCTCGGCATTCCCACGCAATCGTCTCCCAAGCCCGCCCCCACCCACCGCCAGCGCTCGCCGCAGCCGAAGCCTTCCATCCCCGCCCAGCGATCTTCCCCCAAGCCGCCACGCGATCGACGCAGGCAGACGCAGGATCACGCGGCCCCCATCCCTGTCGAGCGACCTCGCCCCACCAAGGTCGTCACCCCCGTTCAGGAAGCGCCCGAGCCGCCGCGTCGAAGCATCCTCACCGAAGCACCACCCGCAAGCACACCCGCGCCCGAGACGCCTTCACCCACTCGCGCCGATCCCCTGGGGCTGCACGCGCTCACCCGCGGCGACCTCCGCCGCGCCCTCGTCCTCCGCGAAGTCATGGACCCGCCCCTCGCCCTCCGCGCGCCCTAGTCCAAGCACCCCCGGCGCGATTCGAACGCGCGACCTGCGCTTTAGGAAAGCGCCGCTCTATCCAACTGAGCTACAGGGGCACGCCTAATCCTACGCCCCACGCGCCATCGGCTGCCGCTTCCAATAGGTCAGACTTCGCCACACCCACTCCGCGGGGCCAAATCGGTGGCGTGCCATCCACCACGGGCTCCACAGCAGTTGCATCACCCACACACCCAGCACCACCAGCACCATCATCGGCAACGGCACCTTCGCGTACAGCCCCAGCCCCCATCCCCAGAAGATGAACGTGCACAGCACCGACTGCGCGAGGTAGTTCGTCAGGGGCATGCGCCCCACAGCGGCCAGCCGTGACGCCACCCACGCCAGCCTCCCGGACTTCACGATCAGCATCACCGCTCCAACATGTCCCAGCGCCACGAGCAGGCTGCCGACATAGTTGAAGTGCCAGCCCACCTTGTAGATATACACCATGTCGAACCCGTTTGCGATCAGTTGGGTTCCACCGTGCCACACGATCGGAAGCCCAATCCCATATCCCAACGCCGCGAGCACTCCATAAAACCGCTTCGACCTCGCCGCTGCAAATACCCCCAACTTCATCAGCCCCATCCCGATGAGCATCGCGCCCAGCCCTCGCCACAACGTGATCAGCCCGAACAGGAACGTCTGCATGAACAACGATTGCTTGGCATTCTGTCGAAACGACTCCACCCACGAGCCCCGCATCGTCGCAATCTCCTGCGACAGTTTCTCGCCCGTGGGGTTCATGTCCGCCTGGGCCTCGCGCCATCCGTCGAGCATTCCCTGTTGCTCGGCACTCAACGTCCCTCCCTTGTCCAGGATCGCCTGGGCCTCCGCCGCCGCCTCCTTGAGGAACTGCAACGCAAAGCCCAAGCCCGTCCAGATCGGGAGCGCCGCAAGCGTCACCACGACGCCCAGGGCGATGAGCCACCCCGCACGCAACTTCCGAATGGGATACAGCAGCAACCCGCAGATCGCATACCCGACCAGGATGTCGCCGTACCAGACGAAGTACGCGTGGAGCATGCCGATGACGAACAGCCACGCGAGGCGTCGATAGTACACGCCGGCAAACCCACGACGACCGCTCGCCTCAAACCGCTCCCCCTGCAAGACCAGTCCGGCGCCAAAGAGCATCGAGAAGATCGTCATCATCTTCAGATCGAACAGCAGATGGATGCCCATCCACACGCCCTTGGTCACGCCCTCAAACGCACCCACGTAGGGCTCGAGCGCCTCCATCATCGGGTTGACATACGCCGCGCTGGGCAGCCCAAAGGCCGTGATGTTCATCATCAGGATGCCGAGGACCGCGACGCCACGCAGCACGTCCACCGCGCCGACCCGCTCGTGCTCGCTGACGGGTAACCGCTCGACCAAGACCTCTCCCCCACGTTGCGCGTCCTCGGTCATGTCCATGCCCTTTGCTCGTGATCGTCTTCTTCGCCGCCCACAAGACCAAGTTACACGAACCGCCCCTCTCCCACCCGCGAACCGCCCCGCTACCGTTGTCCCTCATGCCCTCCACTCCCCCCGTCATCACCCGCTTCGCCCCTAGCCCCACAGGCCACCTCCACATCGGCGGCGCCCGCACCGCCCTCTTCTGCTGGGCCTTCGCCAAGCGCATGGGCGGGCACTTCCTCCTCCGCATCGAGGACACCGACGCCGCTCGCTCCAGCGACGAATCCGCCCGCGGCATCATGGAAGACCTCGCCTGGCTCGGCATCGAGTGGGACGAGGGGCCCGAGCGGCCTTCGGGCTCACGCACCCTCGGGGGCGACCCCCGCGGCGTCGGCCCCTTCTTCCAGGCCCAACGCCTCACCATCTACCACGAGCACATCATGCGCCTCGTCGAGCAGGGACGTGCCTACCCCGCCTTCGAGACCGAAGACGAACTCGCCGCCGAAAAGCAACGCGCCAAGGACGCCAAGGCCAACTACCGCTACAGCCGCGCGAGTTACGAAAAGGTCAAGGACATCAAGGACCGCCTCCGCCTCATCGAGGCCGGCGAGCCCCACGTCATCCGCTTCTTCTCCCTCCCCGAAGAGATCGCCTTCACCGACCAAGTCTTGGGCGACGTCAAGATCGCCCCGGGCGAGATCGACGACTTCATCATTCGACGCCGCGACGGCTTCCCCATGTACAACTTCGCCGTCGTCGTCGACGACCACGCCATGGGCATCACCCACGTCCTCCGCGCCCAGGAACACCTCAGCAACACCCCACGCCAGATCGCCCTCTACCGCGCCTTCGGCTACACCCCGCCCCAGTTCGGGCACATGCCCCTCATCTTCAACATGGACGGCACCAAGATGGGCAAACGCGACAAGGCCAAGGCCGCCCGCAAAGCGCTCAAGGACTTCCTGAGTAAGCATGGTGCCACCGGCGTCCCGCCGGTGAGCCTCGCGGATCAACTCCGCGTGAACGCCAACGAACTCGCGGCGTTCCTCGCCGCCGAGAACGACAGCCTCGACCTCGCCGCCGCCATCGCTCGCCATTTCAAAATTCCCCTCCCCGAAATCCAGGTCTCCGACTTCCGCGAAGCCGGCTACACCCCCGAGGCCATCTGCAACTTCCTCTCCCTCCTCGGCTGGAATCCGGGCCTGAAGACGCCCGACGGCAAAGACCTCGAAAAGTTCGACAAGGCTTTCCTCTCCCAGCACTTCTCCATCGAACGCATCGGCCGCACCAACGCCAAGTTCGATCGCACCAAACTGCTCTCCTTCAACGCCGACACCATCGCCGCCATGCCCGAAGACCAGTTCGTCACCCGCTGGCGAGCCTGGTGCCACGACGTTGAGCCTGCGTTCGCCGCCGCCCTCGAACCCCATGCACCCACCGACAAGCCCTCGGGGTCGGCGACAGCCCACCGTTGGCTCTGGCTCGCCCGCGCCGTCAAGCCGCGCGCCAAAACCTTCCGTGATGCCGTTCGCGCTTGTGCCTTCCTCACCCTCGACCCCAACTACCCCTTCGACCCCGCCGCCGTCGCGAAATACCTTACCTCCAACAGCCACGCCGGCCTGAACGTTCTCCGCGACATCCGCGCCCGCCTCGCCGCGCTCGACACCTTTGATCCCGAGCACATCCACGCCGTCCTCGAACACGCCGCGCAGCACTACGCCGGCATGGGCAACGTTGCCCAGCCCATCCGCGTCGCCATCACCGGCTCCGCCGTCAGCCCGCCCCTCGGCGAGACCCTCGCCGTCCTCGGGCACGGGACCACCCTTGCCCGCATCGATCGCTGCCTTGCCCAGTTCACCTCCTGATCCCCCTTCCTGCCCGCGATCATGGACCGCCACGACCTCTACGAACTCTGCGTCCAATCTCCTCGAACCATCGTCACGTTCCTCGAAAAGGTCCACGCCCAACGTCCCACCGTCCTCCGCGAGGATTTCTGTGGCACCGCCGCCGTCTCCCGTCGCTGGGTCACCGAAGGCCTCCGACGCGGCGAACTCTGGCGATCCCTCGCCGCCGACCTCGACCAACCCACCCTCGAGAAGGCCCGCCAACTCGCCGCCGCCGAAGGCGCCGCCGACGGCATCCAGTTCCTCCACACCGATTGCATCCGCGCCCAGCCCGACCTCACCGAGGACGCCGACGTCATTTATATCGGTAACTTTTCCATCGGCGAAATCCACCACCCCGCCGACCTCTCCCTCTATTTCTCCCACTGCCACCGACGCCTCGCCCTCGGGAATCTCGGCTTCGGCGGTGGTGTCCTCGTCTTCGACCTCTACGGCGGGCCCGAAGCCTTCGAGCCCACCATCCTCCACCGCACCCACACCGCCCGCTCCGGCGCCCGCATCGACTACACCTGGCGTCACGAGCACGCCGACCCCGCCTCACGCATGGTCCAGAACTCCATCTCCTTTGTCATCCACGACGACGCGGGCCAAACCCGCTTCGATCGCGCCTTCGTCTATCGCTGGCGACTGTGGACCTTCGACGAACTCCACGCCGCACTCCAGCACGCCGGCTTCGGCGAGATCCGCCTCCACACCACGATCGCCCTCGCGCCCAACCAGTCGCCCCAGCCCCTCGCCTCGCCGCGCGAGTTACCCCTCAACTGGATCGCCTGCATCGTCGCTCGACAGGCCTGAGCCCGCGCCCTCGCTCACCGAGGTCCAAGGTACTGCCGCGACAGGCTCGCCGATACGTCCCGCGCTCTCTCTTCAGGCCCGTGTTTCTCCAAGAACAACGCCGCACCCCGCTCCACCACGATCCGGAGCACATCGCCCGGCGCCCACTCCTCCTCCGCCTCCCGCAGCGCCGTCGCCCACCGCTCCCGCGCGGCGTCCGTGCGCCCCAACGCCTCCAAACACTCCGCGGCGATTCCATGCAGATACCCGCCGAACCACGAGAGATGCCCGCCCGACGAGGCTTGATACTCACGAATCAGCCGATCGATCCCCTCCAGCGCCGCCGCCGCTTCGCCACGCGCACGCCGAACGTCATACACCGTCGCCCGGTCGAAGACCTCGTAATCTCCACCGGGCGAACCCGACCCCGCCACGCTGTTCGTCGAGGCCGTCTCCGCCCAGCGCAGCGCCTCATCCAGGTCCCCACGCCCCCACACCAGCAACCGCGCCACGCGGCTCTCGCTCTTCGACGTCACATGGAAGGTCGCTCCAAAGCCGCGCCGCGACTCCTCCGCCACGTCGCGCATCACCCCCGCCGCGCGATCAAACTCGCCCATCTGCACCAACGTCCTCACCAGCGCCGTCGCCGCATCGAACGTCGCCCTCGCATCCCCCCCCGATCGCACACGCACCCCGCGCAGGATCTTCTCCTGCACCTCCGCGATGTGCGACAGGTTCTCCCTCGTCGCCGGAACTCGCGGCACGTCCACCAGGCTCAACTCCATCGCCGTCCGCATCAGGTCATCCGTCTCGTCCACGCCCGGTCCTAACTCCATCATCACCGCCCGCCCGACACCCGCCGCCGACTCCACACCCCCATCCGCGATCGTCGCCCCCGCCGCCTGCAATCGGCACGCCTGCGTCACTCGTGATCGCTCCCCATGCGCCTCCCGCGCGTGCCGCACCAACTCCTCGGCCACCCGGCGCCGTTCCGCCGCGTCCTCGTCGCGCCGCAGCAGCGAGATGAGTTGCCGCCCGACCTCCAGCGTTCGCGCGTCCCCCGTCCCCAACTCCCGCTTCGCCGAGGCGTACGCCTCTCGCACCAGCGACGACGCCTCCTCCGTCCCCGCCATCATGCTGCTCAGCATCAGCGTCGTCCCCAGCACGCTCGGGTGCGTCGCCCCAATCACCCCCGCCGCCTCTCGAACCTCCCTCGGCCCGTTCTCCATCAACTCTCGGTTCTGCTCGCTCGTCCCCAACTGCGTGATCAACAGTTGGAGCGTCAGCATGCGCAGTTCGCTCGCGAGTCGCGCATCCCCAAGCGCCCCACCGCGCAGGCTCGCCCTCGCTCGCTCCACCACGTCCCGAACGCTGTCCGCCCGGCTCCACGCCGCGGGCCTCGACGCGATCGTCGTGCTCCTCGCCGTGATCGGGCTGATCTCCGCATCCCGGTAGCGCGACCCCACCATCGGTGCCGACGTCGATCGCAGAACCTCTTGCAGAAACCCCGCCACCCGCTGCGCCCGGTCCCGTTCACGCACCGCCCGATACAGCGCCACGCTCGTTCCCACGAGGCCCATCATCACCGCCACCACCGCCACCCCCGAGGCCACCACCAGCGGTCGGTTTCGCTTGGCGAACAGCCGCACCGCATACATCCGGCTCGCCGGCCTCGCCGCGATCGGCAGGTCCGCCAGCCAGCGCCTCAGGTCCGCCCCCAGTTCCGACGCCGAGGTGTACCGCTGCTCCCGCTCCTTCGCCAGGCACTTCAGCAGGATCACGCTCAAGTCGCCCCCCAGCCTCGGCTCGATCTGGCTCGGCCTCGCCGCCGCCGTCCCCTGGATCACCTCGATCGCCCTCGGCAACGTCAAGCCCCCCACCTCGTACGGCAGCCGCCCCACCAACAACTCATACAGCACCACCCCCAGCCCATACACGTCCGACATCGTGTCCAGGTCCGCCGGATCGAACGCGCACTGCTCGGGCGACATGTACGCCAGCGTCCCCGCCATCGCGCTCGGCGACGATTCAAAACTCGCCAGCGTCATGTCCGCGTCCGTCGATCTTGCGATCCCAAAGTCGATCACCTTCGCCACCACCTCCGTCAGCAGCGTCGTCGTCGAGTCTCCTCCCTCGCCCACGCCACGAGTCGCGCCCACCCGTGCCGACCCCGACACCAAGATGTTCGATGGCTTCAGGTCCCGATGGATCACCCCACGCTGGTGTCCATGATGCACCGCGTCGCACACCCCCACGAACATCGCCACACGCTCCCGGATCGACAGCCCCTGCGCTCTCGCATATTCCGTCAGCGGCACCCCCTCCGGGATCAACTCCATCGCAAAGTATGGAATCGGTCCCAGTTCCGACTCGTGCATCCCGGAGTCATAGATCCTCGCAATCCCGGGGTGCTCCAGCCGCGACAGCATCTTCGCCTCGCGCTGAAACCGCGCCGTCGCCGCCGACGACACCAGCCCCGCTCGCATCACCTTCAGCGCCACCGGACGCGCCAGATCCTCCCGCGTCGCCTCATACACCGCCCCCATCCCACCCATCCCGATCAGCCGCGTGATCCGATACCGACCCACCCGACGCCCCACCAGCATCGACCCGCCCGCCTCAGGCAACGTCGCCACACCCCCCCCATCCTCCGGCGGCGGGAGCACGCTCCCCTCATCCGCCCTCAGCAGCGAATCCGCTTCTCGCCAAACCTTCGTATCCCCCTCGCACGCTCGCGCCACATACCCCGCCCGATCCATCGGCTTGAGGTCCATCGCCTCCATCACGATCGTCTTCACCCGGTTCCATTGCTGCGGCGTCATCGTCATCTCGTCCCTCCTCCCTCCTCCTCTCGCGCCGCCGCCTCACGAATGTGCCGCTCCAAAAAGGCCCTCGCCACACGCCACTCCCGCGCCAGCGTGCTCGCCGAACTCCCCAGCGCCGCCGCCGCCTGCTCCACCGAAAGCCCCGCGAAATACCTCAGCCCCACGAGCCTCGCCAGGTCCGCGTCCTGTGCCTCGAGCGCCTCCAACGCCGAATCCAGCGCCAGCCAGTCCATCGGGGTCTTCCCCGCCTCGATCTCTACATCCTCAAGCGGAATCCGTCCGAACCCGCCACCACGCTTCGCCGCCTTTCGCGCCCGCGCATGGTCCACCAGAATCCGCCTCATCGCCGTCGCCGCCGCAAAGAAGTAGTGCTTCTTGTTCTCCCACTTCGCCGACGGGTCCGCCCCCAGCCGAACATACGCCTCATGCACCAACGCCGTCGTGTGCAGCGTGATCCCATTCGCCTCCCCCGCCAGCGCTCGATGCGCCAACTGCCGAAGTTCATCATAAATCAACGGCAGCAGCACGCTCGTGCTCAGCGACCCCGCCGACGCCTCCGAACGCATCAACTCGTCCAGTGGTTTCGTGTTCGCCTCCATGCCGCGCCCTCATCCCCCCGTCGACCATCCATCCGCCTCCACGCCTCGTTCGCCCAACTTTATCGTGCGCCGTGCTCATCCCTCACGCGCCCGTCCCGTCACATCCACCGAAATCCATCCCATACGTCCCAGAAACATCCCCCCCTCTCCTCACCTTCGTTCCTGTTATCCCAGTTTCTTGACAGTCGCTCCATTCCCTTCCCGCTTCTTCCCGGTCCAAGCACGCCTCGCGCTTCGTCGATCGGCCTCGCTCGGGCTTGCTCCCAAGGAGTTCCCTCCATGCCTCGTCTGACCTCCGCCCTCTCCACCGTGCTCCTCTCCGCGTTCGTCCACCTCTCCGCCCTCGCCGGACCCCTCACCCCCCCCGCCGGGCCCGTCTCGTCCACCTACAAGACCCTTGACCAGGTCGAACCTCGCATCCCCATCTCGTCGCCCGTCATCATCGTCT
The DNA here is from genome assembly GCA_964543905.1 of uncultured Phycisphaeraceae bacterium. Classification (GTDB taxonomy): domain Bacteria; phylum Planctomycetota; class Phycisphaerae; order Phycisphaerales; family UBA1924. The sequence continues at coordinate 17,332 of CAZIZO010000011.1, read as the reverse complement.
CCCCAGGCTCCTACTACCTCACCCGCAACATCGTGCAATCCGGCGCCAGCGATGGCATCTACATCGCCGCCCCCAACGTGACCCTCGACCTCAACGGCTTCACCATCTCCGGCGGCCGCACCGGCGTCTACGTCCAGTACGCCCTCCCCCAGGCCTACAACGTCACCATCCTCAACGGCAACATCGCCTCCACCTCCGGCTCCGGGATCTTCGCCGGCGACTTCGACGACGATCCCTCCGGCATCACCATCCGCAACGTCAAGGTCTTCGGCGCCACCGACATCGGCATCAACGCCGGCCGCGGCAGCATCATCGAAAACTGCTACGTCCGCGGCACCACCATCGGCATCCGCGCCGGCTTCTCGTCCCGCGTCTCCGCCTCCACCGTCGAGTTCGCTCGCAACGCCGCCTTCTCCATTGCGGGCGGGTCCACCATCACCGACTGCGTTGCCGTTGGAACCGACAACAACATCGGAGGCGGTGACGGCTTCGTCATCGGCCCCGGTTCCACCGCTCGCGGCCTCACCTCCCGTTCCAACGCCGGCTTCGGCGCCAAGTTCGACAACGAATGCACCATCACCGACTCCACCTTCTCCAATAACTCCAACGCCGGTGTCCGCCTCTCCGCCTTCTGCCGCCTCGCCGGCTCCACCATCTCCTCCAATCGAAACAGCGGCGTGTTCATGGACGTCCTCCTCGGCGGCGTCGGCTCCCTCATCGAACACTGCAACGTCTCCTCCAACACCCCCGTCGGCATCGTCTCCTTCGCCCAGGGCGCTCACACCATCCGCGACAACACCATCACCCGAAACGCCGACTTCGGCGTCCGCGTCGCCGACAACTGCCAGATCCTCAACAACCGCATCGCCGAAAACGGCGACGCCTCCTCCGACGCCGGCATCTTTATCACCGGCAACGGCAACCTCGTCCAGGGGAACTTCATCTCCCTCAACCAGGGCGCCGGCATCGAACTCTTCAACTTCTCCACCTCCACCCTCATCTTCGCCAACACCTTCCGCGGGAGCACCCTCCGCACCGCCGGCTCCGCCCACACCATCGCCCCCCTCGTCAGCGCTCCCTCCGCCGTCACCGGCTCCAACCCCTTCGTCAATATCTCCTACTGAGCACCACCTCCCAGCCGGAGGGGGCTGGGAGCGGGGTGTCCCTCATCCATCCCTCCTCTTGCCATCCTCGCCGCACCCGTTGGTGCCTTCTCCGTGCTCGTCTACTCCCCCCACCGAGATTCCACATGAACCGCCCTCCAACCTTCTCCCCCACGCTCGTCCTTCTCGCTGGCGCCGGCCTCGCCGCTTGCCCGACCGCCCACGCCCAGCCCAACATCTCTCCCACCGACAAATGGGCTTGGAGCGAAAACTGCGGCTGGACCAACTGGTTCAACCCCGGCGATCCGCCCAGCGCCCAACGCGTCCGCCTCCACTCCTCCTTCCTCTCCGGTTTCGCCTGGGCCGAAAACATCGGCTACATCAACTTCGGCGACGCCTCCCCCGCCAACGGCCTCGCCTACGCCAACACCACCGGCGCCGATTTCGGCGTCAATCGAGACCCACTCACCAACGAACTCTCCGGACTCGCCTGGGGAGAAAACGTCGGCTGGATCAACTTCTCCGGCGGCGCCCTCGCCTCCCCTCCTCGCCCCGCTCGCATCGACCCCGCCGCCGCTCGCTTCCGCGGCTTCGCCTGGGGTGAGAACATCGGTTGGATCAACCTCGACGACGCCTCACGCTACGTCGCCCTCCTCTGCCCCGCCGACTTCGATGACGGCACCGCCACCGGAACCCCCGACGGCGGCGTCACCATCGACGACCTCCTCTTCTTCCTCCAACTCTTCTACAACGGCGACGCCCGTGCCGACCTCGACGACGGAACCTTCACCAACACCCCCGACGGCGGCGTCACCATCGACGACCTCCTCTTCTTCCTCGAACGTTTCGCCGACGGCTGCTAAACCCTCTCCACATCCCCCCTCTTGATTCAACTTTCTAGCATGTTAGGATTTGGTTCGGATTGCCGAGCCTGTCCCATGCCCCTCTCCCACCTCTTCCTCGACCTCAACAGTTACTTCGCCTCCTGCGAACAGCAACTGACCCCCAGCGCCCGCGGCAAGCCCCTCGCCGTCGTCGCCACCGACACGCCTTCCGGGTGTTGCATCGCCGCGAGCATCGAAGCCAAACGCCTCGGGATCAAAACGGGCATGCGTCTGAGCGAGGCCCGCGCCCTCTGTCCGGACCTCATCGCCGCCCTCTCGCGCCCCTCCAAGTACATCGAGTTTCACCATCAGATCATCGCCGCCGTCGAATCCGTCCTCCCCGTCGAAGCCGTCCACTCCATCGACGAGATGTCCTGCCGTCTCCTCGGCGACGAGCAACTCGAACCCAACGCCCGCGCGATCGCCGAGAAGGTCCGCCGCGCCATCCGCCTTCGCGTGGGCGAGTGCCTCCGATGCTCCATAGGCCTCGCCCCCAACCGCTTCCTCGGCAAGGTCGCCACCGACATGATGAAGCCCGACGGCCTGGTCCTCATCAACGACGCCGACCTCCCCCACAAACTCTTCACACTCAACCTCATCGATCTCCCAGGCATCGGCCAAAGGATGCTCGCCCGCCTCCACGCCAAGGGCATCCGCTCCGTCGAGCACCTCTGCTCGCTCTCCGAAGCCCAGATGCTCGACGCCTGGGAAAGCGTCCTCGGTCGCTACTGGTTCCTCTGGCTCCGCGGCCAGGACGCCTGGGAACGTCCAACCGTCAAACGCAGCGTCGGACACCAGCACGTCCTCCCTCCCAAACGCCGCAACGATCCCGACGCCTGGGCCATCGCCCTCCGCCTCCTCCACAAGGCCGCCGAACGCATGCGCCATCTCGGCTACTGGTCCCAGTGCCTCAGCCTCTCCGTGGGACTCTCTCCACCTTCATCCTCCCCCATCGCCCTCGCCACCCACGACACACGCGAATCGCCCGTCTGGGGCGGTGGCTCTCGCCATACGTGGCACGCCTCCCACCACTTCCCAGGCGGCTGCCAGGACACGCTCACCCTCGCCACCGCCCTCCGATCCCTCTGGGCCTCACGCCCCCCCGCCATCCCCAACTTTGTGAACGTCACCCTCTCCGACCTCATCCACAACGACTCCGTCACCCTGCCCCTCTTCCCCGGGCAGCAGCAACGCGCCAAACTCGCCCAGGCCATGGACCTCCTCTCCCGCAAGTTCGGCCGCCACGCCGTCTACATCGCCTCCATGCACCACGCCCGAAACGCCGCCGTCGGCGGCATCGCCTTCCGAAGCATCCCCGACCTCAACCTCGCCGATGCCGTGCAGGATCGCACCTCGCACGACGACGCTCCCGACGCCTGAACGCCCCGCCGCGGGCGTACCGTTCCGATCGTCACGCGCCACCGCACGCGACGCCGGAGATCGCCTTGACCACCCACGCCCCTTCCGACACCTGGACCACGCGCCGCCTCCTCGCCTGGATGGGCGACGCCTTCTCCAAAAAGGGGCTCGACTCCCCTCGCCTCATGGCCGAAATGCTCATGGCCCACGTCATCGGGTGCGACCGCCTCAAACTCTACACCGACCCCGACCGCCCCGCCAACGACCTCGAACGCGAGACCCTCCGCAACCTCGTCGCCCGCGCCCTCAAACACGAGCCCGTCCAATACCTCGTCGCCGAAGCCTGGTTCTTCGGCCTCCCCTTCAAGGTCGACAAACGCGTCCTCGTCCCGCGCCCAGCCACCGAAACCATCGTCGAGCACGTCCTCCAACACGCTCGCGTCCAGCCCGGCAGCGGCGGCCCCAAAGGCGAAGGACTCCTCCTCGCCGACGTCTGCACCGGCTCCGGCTGCATCGCCATCGCCCTCCTCAAAAACCTGCCCGGCGCTCGCGTCATCGCCACCGACCTCTCCACCGACGCCCTCGCCGTGGCCCACGACAACGCCCTCCGCCACGCCGTCGCCGACCGCCTCGAACTCCTCCACGGGGACCTCCTCCAGCCTCTCCTCAACCACCCGATCGCCCGAGGCGACGCCGCCCTCAACTACCTCATCAGCAACCCCCCCTACATCCCCGACGACGAATGGCCCGCCGTCGAACCCAACGTCAAAGACCACGAGCCCCACCTCGCCCTCCGCGGCGGCGCCGACGGCCTCGACTTCGTCCGACCCCTCCTCGCCGCCGGGCCTCGCCTCCTCAAGCCCGCCGGCCTCCTCCTCATCGAGGTCGCCCACGCCCGCGCGCCGCTCGCCCTCGCCCTTGCCCAGCAAGCCCAAGGCCTCCACGCCTGCGAGATCCTCAAAGACCACGAGGGCCTCAACCGCGTCATCGTCGCCCGAAAAGCCTGACGCCTCACCCGAGCAGCGCCCGCGCCGAATCCCACAGCACGCACGCCGAAAATCGATCGGGCCTCCCCGTCTGCACCACGCAGTTGTGCACCAACTGCTCCGCATACATCCTCGCCTCGTGCTCCCCGCGCTCGCACCACCGCCGCGCGAACACATGAAACGCCCACGGGTGATTCGTCCCGTTGTCCGGCTGCAACTCCCGCATCGCCCACGCCGTCGCCCGCTCCAACCGCGACGCCTGCCGTGAATCCACTCGCGCCAGGTGCCCCAGCGCATGCAGCGCACACAACTCCCCCTCCGTCCAGATCTCAACCCCCCGCTCGAAGAGCCAGGGCACCAGCCCTCCGTCCCCATCCGCCAACTCGACCCCGCCCCCATCGCCTCGCACCACCTCCAGCCACCGCGCCAACATCGACCCCCGGTCCTCGCCCTCGCTCCGCATCATCCACTCCAGCAGCACGGGGTCGATCGCCCTGCGATGCCCACGCTCGTCCGAAAAACCCGCGACGTACTCCGCCCGCTCCCGTTCCGAAAACGCTCGCCCCCCCCACACGGGCGTCCCCGCCAACACCGGCGCGCACACCTCGCGAAGCATCTCCCCAATCGCACTCGGCACAGTCGGTAGCATCGCGCCACCGTAGGCTCCTCCCGACAAACTTCCTCATCCTTCCGGCCGATCCTTCCGCTCGCCCACCATCTCGGAGACGCTCCCGCCGTGTTCGACGCCAGCCGCGACAAGACCACTTCGTCCTGGGGAGAGTCCGCCTCTCCGCCCCCGCCCCCGCGGTCCAAAATCGTCGGACGTCCCTTCAACGCCGAACTCGACGCCACCGAACTCAACGAGCGCTACCGCCCAGGTCCGACCTGGACCGCCCGCTCCCGAGAACTCAGCCGTTCCCACCTCGTCCTCGGGGCGCGCCGAATGACCCACGTCGGCCGCGTCGTCCTTATCGCCATCCACCTCATCGACGACGAGCCCGTCCCCCTCATGGGCCGAGTCACGGAATGCGAGTACGAAGCCGAAGGCATGCACCGCATCACCCTCGACCTCCTCCCCATCCCCGACGTGGAGACCATCCACCAATGGCTCGCCGCGCGCTCTCGCAACGCCGCGCGGTCCAAATGACTCCGGGCACGCCCGACGTCAGTCCCCCACCGGAATCCCCCACCCCTTCCCCCACGTCAGGTTGACCGCGAACGAATAGTTCGTCCGGTCTTCATTCTTCTGCAGCACCACCATCGCCTCCGCGTGCAGACCGCCCGGCAACGCAAACACCGCCGTGCTCCCGATCTGCCCGTAATGGTCCAGCCCATACAACGGGTCGCCCCGCAGGGCGCTGAAGTTGTCCCCGTCAAAGTACCCGCCGAAGAACCGCAGCAGCACCTTCTCGCTCGGGCGTGTGTCCACGTTCGCCGCCACCTCCCACGCCGTCCCCGTCTTGTCGCTCGTCCCCGTCCGCGCCGCCAGCGTGTCATCTCGGCTCCAGAACGCGCTCGCCCCCACCCTCGCGTCCTCGATCCACGTGAGGCTCTCGCTCACGCGCGTCCCCGGAATCCCATACGACGCCCCGCCCATGAACACCGGGTTGTTCTCCACCCGATTCGCGCTGTTCAACTGCCCGCCCACGTGCCCCCACAGCATCTGCCCATCCACGCGCACCCCATCCCAGAACCGGAACTGCGTGAGGCTCCCCACCTCAAACTCTTCCGCCCGCATCGTGTCCTCGCGCACGCGCCAGTTGATCCACGTGTCCTGCTTCCAGTGCTCCGTGTCCGCTCGAAACTGGAACCCCTGCTCCGCGCTCTCTCGAAACCGTTGCACATCATCCAGCAAGGCATCGTGGATCGCGTGCGTCGGGATGATCGTCCCTCCGATGATGTAGATGTCCTCCCACGCCTCATACGCCACGCGCACCAGCGGCTCCGTCAAGTCCAGCGACTCCTCCCGATCTCCCCACCGATGCCCCACCACCGCCCCCGCCTCGATCGTCACCTCCTCCGCCGCCCGATATCGAAACCGCACCGGCGCCAGAAACCCGATGAACGTCTCCCCCTTCACGTTGTTGAAGCCCGAGATCTCCAGGTTCTTCGCGAAGAGCGCGACCTCCGTCACCACCTCCAACTTCTTCACCGCCGTCCGTCCTGTCGGATCATCCTTGCGGTCCGGATCGGGCGTCCCCGTCGGATACCCATAGTTTCGCCCGATGATCGTGCTCTCCGTCAGGATCGAATACTCCTGCGCGAACGCCACCGCCGACCACCACACCACACCAAGCACAACCGCACGGCGTACACCAGCCATGTGCACCTCCCTGTTTCATGCATCCTCAGTCAACGTCCAAGCGCCACGAGCCACGTAATCTATCCCGAAGTTCCACATTCGCGCCGCAACCGACAGGCGATCCGTTGCGCCAAGGTTCGACCGGGGCGTCGATCTCGCCCCAACTCGCCTCCGCACACCCACGCCCCGCCGTGTTATGCCACACAAGTCCTTTCCCCAGTTTCTTCACTAGTGACTTCGTTTGTGCGCGCTCCATCGCACGCTTTCCACCTCCACACTTGATCGGCCTCGCCGTCGCCACACCCTTCGGACATGACAACCCCGCACCCCATCGCCCCGCCCCAAGCCCCCTCTATGCTTCACGCCACAGGAGGCCCCATGCTCATCACGCGCCGATCGTTCCTCGCCTCGTCCGCTCTCGCCGCCGCCGGTCTCGCGCTCCCGGCACGCCGCGCCCTCGCTCGCGCCGACGACGACCTCCTCTTCGAATGGAAGCCCGTCCACGACAAGGTCAAGGCCGCCTTCGGCTTCGGCGGCAACGCCATGCTCGTCATGGGGAAGGGCGCCTGCCTCCTCGTCGATGCCAAGAACGCGCCCTTCGGCCACCAACTCCGCCGCGAATCCGAGGCCGCCGGTGGACAGATCCTCGCCCTCGTCAACACCCACCACCATGCCGACCATACCGGCGGCAACCACGCCTTCACCAAGGACATCGAGGTCATCGCCCACGACAACGCTTCACCCCGCATCCGCCAACAAACCAACCGCTACCTCTCCCAGATGAAAGAGGGTGTCAAGGAACTCGCCGAGGCTAAGCCCAAGCCCGCCGAAAAGGTCAAGGACGACCTCAAGCAGTTCGTCGGGCACATGACCGACGTCAAGCCCGCCCTCTTCGTCCCCACCGCCACCTTCTCCACCGACCGCTCCCTCGACGTCGGCGGCGTCAAGGTCGTTCTCAAGCACCTCGGCAAGGGGCACACGGACAACGACGCCGTCGTCCACCTCCCCGACCTCAACATCCTCCACACCGGCGACCTCCTCTTCCACAAGGTCTACCCCTACGTCGATCCCGACGGCGGCGGCAACACCAAGTCGTGGCAAGAAACCCTCACCAAGGTCCTCGCCCTCTGCGACGACAAGACCAAAATCGTCCCAGGCCACGGCGACCTCTGCTCCAAGCAAGCCCTTGCCGACCAGATCGAGTACTTCGACAAGATGCGCGACTGGGTCGCCACGCAGATCAAGGCCGGCAAGACCCGCAAGGAAATCGTCGAGTCCAACCCCGAACCCTACCACACCTACAACGTCCCTTGGATCCGCCCCATCACCCTCGCCGGCATCCACGACGAACTCATGGCCGAGATGGGTGAGAAGAAGTAATCCCCACCACGCCGCTCCGCCCACGTGCCCGTAGCATGTTCACCATGAGCACCGCCCCCCATCGCCGGTCCGCGTCTCCCCTTCCCCGCGGGAAGGGACCGGGGGGAGGGCTCCTCTCGCTCGCGACCGTTTCGTTCTCGCTCGCGCTCCATGCCGGCACGCCCATCTCCCTCGCCCAGGTGGACGCTCCCAACTCGACTCCCCTCGCCGACGCGTCCTTTCCCGCCCCTGCCTCCATCACCGGCACCAACTTCGCGGGCCTGCGCTACACCCAGGCGCCCGTCCAAGGCCAGGTCATCCTCGGCGCACGGCGTGTCCACGCCTGGAGTGAGGGCACCACGCGTCGCCTCTTCCTCTCGGGCGATGTCCGCGTGACGCTAGGTGGTCACCAGTTCTCCGCGGCCCGTGCCGTGGCCTTTGTCGAGCGGATCTCCCCCGAGGGCGCCACGCCGCGCTATCAGGTCTTCGTCTACTTTGACCGCGCGGGCACATCCACCGACGCCGCCAGCAACACGTCCATCCAGGTTTCGGGCGATCGCTTGCCCGTCCGAGGCGTCATCGAATGCCCGGAGGGCGTCAGACTCCGCGCCGACGCCCTGGAGCAAGGTTCACCCCGCAAGGAGAGCGACGAGGTCGCGCTGCTCTTCGACGCCGAGACCGCCTTCGCCCGCTCGCTCCGAAGGTTGATCCCGGGCTATGTGGAGCCGGAGGTTCCCAAGCCGGTCGTGCGCCGTCCGAACCTGCCGTTCCCGGAAGAGCCCCCCGCGATCGCGGAGGCGCCTTCCGCGCCCACGCCGAGAGAGGCGACGCGTGAACCCACCCGTGCGGAGCCGGGCCTTGGGCGTCCGGCCGAGCCCAGCCGGGCGCTGGAGCCGGCGATCACGATGGACGAACTGCTCCAGCGCGTCCCGGTCGCCGAGGCCACGCAGCCTATCTTCGCGAAGGAGGGCCTCATCACGCTGTCGGCGGGCGAACTGACGCTCGTGTCCGGGACGGACGAGAACGCCGTCATGGCGACCGGGGGCGTGGTCGTCCAGTACAACGACCTCAAGGCCGGTCGCGCTCTTCAGATCACGGGGCAGCGAGCGGTCGTCTTTCTCAACCCCGGGAAGGTCAACGAGATCACCCGCCTCTCCAAGGAGGATGTTCGCGGCATCTACATGGAGGGCGATGTGAGCGCCACCGACGGTCGCTACACGCTCCGCGGACCCAAGATGTTCTACGACCTCAACGCCAACCGGGCGATCGTGCTCGACGCCGTCTTCTGGACCTACGACGAGCAGCGGCGCCTTCCGCTGTATGTTCGCGCCAAATCGATCAGGCAGGAGTCGGCCGATCAGTTCAAGGCGGAGCAGGCGATCTTCGCCAACTCGGCGTTCTTCGAGCCCGAGTTCTGCGTGGGCGCGACGAGCGTGACGGTCAGTCGTCGGAAGATCCCCGCCGAGGAGCGCCACCCGGGCGACCCGACGATGCAGACGCTCGTGGACGCCCGCAACATCACGCTGCGGGCGTACGACGTGCCGTTCTTTTATTGGCCCATCTACAGCGGCGATCCGAGCCAACTGCCGCTGCGTGACCTTCGCGTGGAGAACAGTTCGTCGAACGGCGCCGCGATCAAGGCGCGCTGGAACGCCTACTCCCTTCTGGGGCTCACCCGACCCACCGACCTCCGCGCGGACCTCCAGACGGACTACTACTTCAATCGCGGGCTGGGCCTGGGCGCGGGCCTGGGCTGGGATCGCCCCGCCTCGCGCGGGGAGATCACCGGATACATGCTCCCGAGCGACACCGGCAAGGACGTCTTCAAGACCGGGTTCAAGAAGGATCGCGACGGCGACTTCCGCGGCATCGTCGCGGGCGAGAACCGCTGGAAGTTCAGCGACTCTTGGACGTTGTTCACGGAGGGCACCTATATCTCCGACGAGGGCGTCGTCGACGCCTTCTTCCGCAAACTTGGCGAGGAGCGCCGCGAGTTCACCAACCGCGTCTACGCCCGTCGCCTGGAGGACAACACGGCCACGACGATCGAGGCGAAGACCACCTTCAACGATTTCATCTCGAACGAGTATCTTCTGCAAAGCCGCGGGTATTCGGTGAGCAAGTTGCCCGAGGTGGCGTACGTGCGTCAGGCCGACGACCTCGCCCCGGGCATCCGCCCCGGCTACATGACCTACTTCTCCGAGTATCGCGTCGGACGCTTGTCGATGAACTTCGACGAGGTGCAGGGGATCGACCACGGCCTGGGACAGGTGAACTCGCGGCGGGTGCTCGGGACGAACTTCAACGAGACGCTCGCGGAGCGTCTGCGGCGCGAGGGGTATTTCGAGAGCGCGATCACGCGTGCCGACACCCGCCACGAGATCAGTGTGCAGATGCGTGAAGGGCCCGTCAACATCCAGCCGTTCATCCTCGGACGCCTCACCGCGTACGACAATGACTTCGACAACTTCTCGCCCCGCGAGAACGACAACACCCGCGTGTGGGGCGCGGCGGGCGTCCGCTTCGCCACCACGATCCAGCGCGTGGACAACGGCGTCGATTCGCGTTTCTTCGACCTGCACCGCCTCCGCCACATCGTCGAGCCCAGCGCCACGATGATGTTCGCGGGGACCAACATCGATCGCGTGGACCTCCCCATCTATGACTACGACGTGGAATCGCTCGCGGAGGGCAACCTCTACCGCTTCGGGGTCGCGCAGACCTGGCAAACCCAGCGCGGCGGCCCGGGGCGCTGGCACTCGGTGGACGTCTTCAAGTTGAACACCGATGTCGTCGTCGCGTCGGGCGACGCGGACCCGCGCAGCCCGATCGGACGCTTCTACGACTATCGCCCGGAGTATTCCAACCCGGGCAACTATCTGGTGGTCGATGGGCTGTGGCGGATCAGCGACGTGACGGCGCTGACCGGCGGCACGGTGTTCGACTTTGACCTCAACCAACCGGCGACGAGCGATGTCGGCGTGATGTTCCAGCACTCACCGCGATGGCGCTCGTATGTCGATTCGCACTTCGTGAACGCGCTGGATCGAACGATCATCGCCTTCGGGAGTTCGTACCAACTCACGAGCAAGTACGACGTGGGGTTCGGGGCGGCGTACGACGCGTCGGCCAACGGGTTCCAGGGGTTCAACGTCGATTTCCAGCGCAAGATGGAGAACATCACGTTCGGATTCAACATCGGCTACAACGACATCTCGGGGGAGACGAGTTTCGGGTTCACGCTCCGTCCCTATGGAGCCAAGGGCGGGTTTGGGGTCAGTGGCGTGGGTTCGCAGAGCCAGTCGAGCGGGCTGGGGGGGTGAGGACGGCGAGCCCTATTCGCTCTTGGGCTCTTGCCCACTCGCGACGACGGGCTGGCTGGGGTGGGCTTGGTGCTGTCGCATGGCGAGGGTGCGCTGGGTGATGGCGTGCCCGATGTACATGCCGAGGGCGTCGCCTTGGCGAAGGTCGCGGGAGTAGGCCATGGGGGCGGAGTTGGCGGAGCCGGCGCAGCCGGAGGTGGCGAGCACGGCCAGGGTGAGGGCGGCGAGGGTGTGCGGGTGGTTCCTGCGGACGGAGCGGAAAGCGAAAGTCAAGGCGTAACCCTCCCCCCAGCCCCCTCCCGGTGGGAGGGGGAGTGATGCGAAGGCCGACGGTTCGGCACTGGGGCATCGGCAGAGGAGCGTGGACGATCGAGGTCGGCCGAGTCGATTCGAGTGCAACCGAACCGGTGGGTCGGGGCGTAGGGAATAGGGCGCGGGTGGCAGGGGGGACGTGGACGGTGCGGGCGTGCCACCCCTGACGGGCAGTGCCCCGAAAGCGACGATCAGGAAGTTTGGGGTTTGGGCACCAAACGGCGACTTGACGCCCTAGGCTCGTGTCTGTACTTTGCGGTGGTCCGATCACCTTGGCGGGGCTGAGGATGTTGGGCACCAGAAGGGCATGGCGGGTGGGAGACCCGCCCCAGATCAAGGCAAAGGCAGAAATGCGGCAAGCGGGCAAGAGATGTCCGCCCCACGTCAAGGCAGAGAAGGTAGATGAAGGAATCGGGAATGCAGCAGCACGAGCGCTTCGCTTTCAACACACCCCACGTGAACACCAGAGGCAAGGTGAGGCGGACGACGAGGATGCGAGCGGCGTGGATGCTGCACGCGGCGGCGATGATCGGGATGCCGATGGCGGCGATGGGGCAGGGCGTGCCGGCGCGGCAGCCCTTGGACGTGAACGCGATCCGCCCAATCCAGTCGCCCAAGCCGGAGGCGCCGAAGAAGCCGACCGATCAGCCGGCGTCGGTGACGCCCGAGGTGACGCCGGCGACGCCCGCGCCGACGGCGGAGGAGGCCAACCTGCCGCCGGGGACGGCGACGGCGGAGGACGGCCAGGCGTTTCGCGTGTCACGGTTTGTGCTGCGATACCAGAACGAGCACGAGGGGCACCCGGAGTTGGCGGACGTGCTGGATGCGCCGGTGCGGCTGGGCGTCGTGAGCGACGGGTATGTCGCGCCCAGGCCCGGGATTCCGAGTGTGGTGATCCGGATCGGCGACGTGGCGGAGGGAGCGCCGACGCTGTTCTACCAGTCGGCGATCAACGCGGTGCGGCGGGACATCGTGCGGGCGTTGAACTCGTACGGGTTGATCGGGGTGTTCGTGCAGATCGATCCGGATGACCTGGATGAGTCGATGGGGATTGACCAGGCGTGGAAGGACCTGCGGGGGGGGACGCGGGGCGACCTTCGGATGGTGTTGTGGACGGGGAAGATTCAATCGGTGCGGACGATCGCGAGCGGGGAGCGGCACGAGAAGACGCCGCCGGGCGAGGGCGGGCGGATCAACAGTCCGGAGCCGGTGCAGCGGCGGGTGCGCGAGCGGTCGCCTTTGCAGGTGGGCGGATTGGTGGACAAGATCACGCTGGATGATTACCTCGCGAAGTTGAATCGGCACCCGGGTCGGCGTGTGGATGTGGCGCTGGCGCCGGCGGGCGGGCCTGAGAATCCGGAAGATGTGCAGGTTGATTACCTGGTCTCGGAGATGAGGCCCTGGTCGGTGTACCTGCAGGTGTCGAACACGGGGACGAAGAGCACGAACGAGTGGCGGGAGCGGGTGGGGTTCGTGCACAACCAGTTGAGCGACAACGACGACATTCTGCGGGTGGACTACATCACGGCGGGGTTTGACAGCGCGAACGCGATCACGGGCTCGTATGAGAGGCCGATCTGGGGTCCGGACGTACGGGGGAAGGTGTTTGCGTCGTACAGCCAGTACAACGCGTCGGACGTGGGGCTGGCGGGGCAGAGTTTCGAGGGTGAGACGATCGCGGGCGGGGGAGAAGTGGCGTGGAACTTTTATCAGCACCGGGAGTGGTTCGTGGATGCGATCGGCGGGGCGCGGGTGCAGAACGTGATCGTGGAGGACAGCCTCTCGGTGCCGACGATCCAGGGGGACGAGTTGTTCGTGATTCCGTACGTGGGGTTGCGTGCGGAGCGGAGCACGGAGGCGAGCACGACGTTCGGGAGCGTGCAACTGGAAGGGAACTGGGGGGATGTGGCGGGGACGAGCGCGAGGGGGGTGGACCTGCTGGGACGGCGGAACGCGGACGAGAGTTGGATGGCGCTGAAGTTTGACGCGTCGCACTCGTTTTACCTGGAGCCTTGGCTGAACTCGGCGGCATGGGGAAGCCGCGGGGGAAGCGGCTCGTGGCAGACGCTGGCGCATGAGGTGTACGTGGGGGTTCGCGGGCAGTATTCGTTCAACTACCGCCTGGTGCCGAACGAGCAGGACGTGGCGGGCGGGTTGTACACGGTACGTGGGTATGAGGAATCGACGACGGCGGGGGACACGGTGGTGATCGGGACGATGGAGTATCGATTCCACTATCCGAGGACGTTTGGGGTGAGCGATCCGGGGCACCTGAACGAGAAGGCGATGACCTGGTTTGGGAGCGATTTCCGGTATGCGCCGCAGACGCCTTATGGGCAGGCGGACTGGGACCTGATCTTCAAGGGGTTTGTGGATGCGGCCCGAGTGAGGAACAACAACAAGTTGGTGGGCGAGGACAACAACACCCTGATCGGGGTGGGCGTGGGGGCGGAGTTGCAGTTCAAGCGGAACCTGAGCCTGCGTCTGGACTGGGGGTTGGCGCTGAGCGACGTGAAGGAGTCGGGGACGGATCGGGCGAGCGCGGGGGATAGCCGGTTGCACGTGGTGTTCACGCTGCTGTATTGAGCGAGGGGTGAGGACCGCGAGGAGAGGATCGGGATTCGGGCACGAGGCTTGGCGATTGTGAGGATGATTATGCGGCAGAGGATTCGCATGGACGGACGAGTTGGCGGCACTTCTCTTCGCTCGGCGACGGCGCTGGTGCGTCGGGCGGAGTGGTTCATGGGCGGGGCGATGGCGCTGGCGTTCGGGATCCCGGCGCTGGCGGGGCCGGAGGGGGCGCAGATCGTGAACGGCGACGTGCGGATCACGCGGAACGGTCACCAGACGGTGATCCAGGCGTCGAACAACTCGATCATCAACTATCGATCGTTCGACATCGGACGCGACGAGAGCGTGCGGTTTGTGCAGCCCGGCGCGACGTCGCGGGTGCTGAATCGGATCGAATCGGCGAATCCAACGCGGATCGAGGGGTCGCTGACGGCGAATGGGCGGGTGTATTTCGTGAATCCGGCGGGCGTGTACTTTGGGCCGGGGGCGGTGGTGAACGTGGCGGGGCTGTATGCCGGCGCGGCCCAGATCACGAACCAGGCGTTTCTTCGGAACATGAACGAGTTCACGAACGCGAGCGGGAGCGTCATCAACGAGGGGACGATCATCGGCGACTTCGTGGGGCTGGTGGGGAAGAGCGTCATCAACCGTGGGTCGATCGTGGCGCCGCAGGGGGCGGTGGTGATGGGCGCGGGGGATGACGTGCTGATCGGGGAGGGCGGCGGGAACGTGTACGTGCGCGTGCGAGGCGAGGCGGAGCGTTCGCCCGGCACGGCGGCGGCGGTGGAGAACACGGGGACGATCGAGGCGGGCAAGGTCCGTGTGGGCGTGGGCGACGTGTATGGTGCGGCGCTCTTCAACGCGGGGGCGATCCGGGCGCGGAGCACGCGGCTTGAGGGGCAGGGGAAGGGCGAGGTGAAGGTCTCGGGAACGATCGACGCGAGCCACGCGACCGGGCGGGGCGGCGACGTGCGCGTGCTGGGCGAGCGCGTGACGCTGGATGGGGCGACGATCGATGCCCGGGGTGCGACGGGCGGGGGGGAGGTGCTGGTCGGGGGGAACTTCCAGGGGCGGGGCAGCGAGCGGAATGCCGAGCGGCTGCGTGTTTCGAGTTCGACGACGATCCACGCGGACGCGACGGAGCGCGGCGACGGCGGGACGGTCGTGCTGTGGTCGAACGACCGGACGGAATATGCGGGCACGATCACGGCACGCGGCGGGAAGGACGCGGGGCACGGTGGGATGGTGGAAGTTTCGGGCAAGGAAACGCTGGCCTTCCGCGGGCACGTCAACGCGGGCGCGGATCAAGGCAAGGGCGGGCGGCTGCTGCTGGACCCCAAGAACATCACGGTGCAGACGGGCGGGGGCGACCCGGCGACGGGGCAAACGTTCGCGTCGAACCCGGCGAGCGACGTGACGATCGACCCGACGGCGATCACGGCGATCACGGACACGGGCACGAGCGTGACGCTCCAGGCGAACAACGACATCACGGTGAACAGCGCGATCACGACGAACAACGCGGGCGGGGACGGCGGGGACCTCACGCTGGAGGCGGGGCGGTCGATCCTGGTGAACGCGAACATCACGACGGACAACGGCGCGTTGACCCTGGTGGCGAACGCGGCGGGATCGGGCGCGCAGGGCGCCGATCGCGACGCGGGCGCGGGCGCGATCACGATCGCGAACGGCGTGGTGCTGGACACGGGGACCGGGGCGCTGACGGCGACGGTGGACCCGACGACGGGAGCGCCCTTCGCGCCGGGTGCGGCAACGTTCCGGGGCGTGACGGCGGGGAACTTCGCGATCGCGAACACGGCGGGGAACGTGAACGTGCTGGGCGGGGTGAACCTGTCGGGCGCGTTCAGCAGCACGGGGATCACGTTTGACGGCACCGGGGGAGCGATCACGACGACGGGCGGGACGATCTCGCTCGCGCACACCGGGACGGTGCTGGTGGCGGGCAACCTGACGAGCGCGGGCGGGGCGATCGGGATCGCGGGCGATTCGATCACGCTGACGGCGCACGCGGACTCGGGCGCCGGACGGACGACGCTGAACGCGGCGACGGGCGGCGTGACGGTGACGAGCGGGCGCGTGAGCGCGGCGGAGTTGCTGCTCCTGGGCTCGGGCGCGTTCGTGATGACGAACACGCAGAACGCGGTGGACACCTTCGCGGCGAACGTGATGGGCCCGGTGACGTTCACGAACGGCGCGGCGTTCAGCGTGGGCACGGTCGGTGCCACGGCGGGGATCACGAGCGACAACGCGGGTGTCTCGCTCGCGTCGGGCGATCGGATCACGCTGGACAACGGGATTGATGCGGGCACGGGCGCGGTGTCGCTGGTGGCGACGGATGGCGTCGTGCAGAACGCGGGCGCGGCGATCGTGGGCGACACGCTGACGCTCACGGGCGTGGGCGCGTTTGACCTTCTGGAGTCGACGAACGACGTGAACGCGCTCGCGGCAGCGGTGTCGGGGTCGGTGCGGATGGCGGATGCGGATGACCTGGCGGTGAGCGTGACGGGCGTGAACGTGACGGGGGCGACGCCGGGCGTGGAGATCGTGGCGGGCGGGGCGCTGGCGCTGTCGGGGAACGTGCGCGCGGTGGGCGGGAGCGTGGAACTGCGGGCGGACGGCGGGATGTCGCAGGGTGGGAGCAGCGCGATCACGACGCAGACGCTCCTGATCCGCGGCACGGGCAACGTGCTGCTGAATGGAACCTCAAACGACGCGCAAGTCCTGGCGGCGAACGTGGACGGGGGTTTCACGTACCGGGATGTGGACGGGCTGACGATCGGGACGGTGGGGTCGAGCGTGGGCGTGGTGGCGGGTTCGGTGAGCCTGAACGTGGGCGGGGAGATGTATGCCGCGACGCAGGTGCGAGCGCTGAACGGGAGTTTGACGGCGCTCTCGGGCGGGCGGCTGGCAATGGGCGCGAACGCGGGGGCGACGACGAACCTGACGCTGTGGTCGGGGACGAGCGGGAGCGGGGATTTGGAGTTTGATCCGTCGGCGGTGATTTCGTCGCCGATCATCACGCTGCGTGCGGGGGATGGGATCGCGGGGAACGGGGCGGGGGCGGCGTCGATCGGGACGGGCGCGGTGACCTTGGCGCCCAGCAACGCGACGG
>CAZIZO010000010.1:69949-116798 GCA_964543905.1 uncultured Phycisphaeraceae bacterium | reverse complement strand
TATCCCCACTCCCATCCGCGTAGGTCCGGGGGGCACGCATCGAGCACGCGCCCCACCCGCTCCACGTCCTTGGCGGCGAGCGCGGCTTGCGCAAAGCCGATGGCGCTGACGTACGCGCTCCGGCGTAACGCCTCGTTCTTGCTGCTGGCGAGATCTCGGGCGGCGTCGGCCTCGCGGCGCGCCAGGCTCTCATCCCTCGCCAAACGCCACTGCCGCTGCGCCTGCACGCTCGCGTACACCGCGAACGCCGCGGCGCCCACGATGAACACGGCCGCCGCGATCATCGCCCACTTGTACCGCTTGAGTTGCTTGCTCAGCAGGTACATCGATGAGTCGCGGCGTCCGGCGATCGGCTCGCCCGCCAGATACCGACGAATGTCCGCCGCCAACTCCGAAGCCGACTGGTAGCGCCGGCTCTTCTCCTTCTCCATCGCCTTAAGGACGATGGTGTCGATGTCACCTCGGAACACCCGGCTGATCGCGCTCAGGCGTTCCGGTTCTTCCTCGCGGATCACCCGCGCCGCGTCCGGGATCGACCGGCTCTTGAGATCGTGCGGCAACTTCCCCGCCAGCACCTCGTACAGGATGACCCCCAGCGCGTAGATGTCGCTGCGTGTGTCGACCTCCGCCATGTTCGAACCGACCTGCTCCGGGCTCATGTAGGGCAACGTCCCGATGAGTTGACCGATGTCGGTCTGGACCGTGGTCACGCCCTGATCGTGGTCCATGGCGCGTGCGATCCCGAAGTCGAGAACCTTCGGCTCGCCAGCCTTCGTCACCAAGATGTTGCCGGGCTTCAAGTCGCGATGGATCACGCCCCGCTGGTGCGCGTGCTCCATCGCGTCACACACCCGGACCATCAGTTCCAACGACGCTCGGACGTCCAGATTCTGCTCGGCCACGTGCTTCGTCAGCGCCATTCCGTCCACGTACTCCATCGCGATGAAGGGCTGTCCCGAAAAGGGCGAGTTCACATCCATCGGCACGGTTCCCGCCTCGAAGATCTGCGCGATCCCGGGATGGTGCAAACGCCCGAGCACCTCGGCTTCGTGCTCGAACCTCCGGATCAGTTTCGGCGACGCCAGCCCGCGGCGGATCAGTTTGAGCGCCACCGTGCGGCGCGGGCGCTCCTGCTCGGCGATGTAGACAACGCCCATGCCGCCCGTCCCGAGCAGCCGCGAGATGGTGTACGCGCCGATCCGCCGCTGGCGGGGGAGGACGACCTCCTCCGGGACATCGACCTGCCCGAGCCCACGGCGCAGGGTCTGGCCGGGCGTGTCCGGCGCGTCGAGCACCCCGCCCGTCACGTGATGGTGCCCCAGCAGCGCCTCCACCTCCGCGCGCAACTCGTGATCACCGTTGCAACGTGCGTCCAGCAGCGTGGCGCGCTGGCTGTCGGGCAACGTCATCGCCGCCAGGAACAGTTCTTCCACGAGTTTGAGTCGATCGGGCGTCATGCGTGTGTGTTACGGAAGCGGCGTCTGCAGCGCTCCCGCCAACTCGCGGTGCAGCCACGCGCGCGCGAAGGCCCAGTCATTCTTCACCGTCGCCAGCGAGACCCCGAGCGCCGACGCCGTCTCCTCGATCGAGAGCCCCGCAAAGTATCGCATCATCACGACCTCCGCCTTTCGGGTGTCCAACTTCTCCAACTTGTCCAGCGCTTCATCGAGCGGAATCAGGCTCGACGCCTCCGGCTCGCTCACAAACGCATCGTCGGTCAGTTGCACCCGATCCCGGTCGCCGCCCCGCTTGATCGCCCCGCGGGCACGAGCCCGCTCGACCAGGATTCGACGCATTGCCCGGGCGGCGGCACCAAAGAAATGCCCTCGCCCATCCCACTTCACGTCCGCGCCTCCAACCAGGCGCAAGTACGCTTCGTGCACCAGAGCCGTGGGTTGCAGCGTCTGGGTCGAGACCTCGCGGGCCATGTGCGACGCCGCCAACTTCCGCAGTTCCTCGTACAAAAGAGGGAGCAACTCGGCGGCGGCCTTCCCGTCCCCCGCGCTCGCCGCCTGTAGCAACTGCGTCACGTGATGGGTCTGTTCCATACCTCCCATGCCCGATGCTCCTCACACCCCGGATCTGCCCCTCTCGCTCCAATCGCCAAGGCGGTGGAAGTGTACCAGAGATCCTCGATGGATCCCGATCGAACCGTTGGGCGCCACCGGATTCCGACGCAGAATCCCGCCCCGCGCTCGCGAGTTCGTGCCCCCATCTTGGTGTGGATCGATTTCTTCGGACCTTCGATGCGCTATGACGTTCTCCCGAGCCGGTCTGATCTCTCCACTCGCTCACCAACAAACACGGCGGCCTCGCCTTCGCGACGCCGCCGCGCTCTTCTCCTTCCGTCCTCTTCGTTCTGTTCAGCACCCGGCCGCGAAGTGATCCAGGAAGAACAGCAGGTCGTCGATCGTCACCCCGTAATCCGGGATCCCGCTCCCCGTCCCGTCGTCGATGTCCGCGCACCCGCCGCCGCTGGCGTAGAGATCGAGGAAGTACAGCAGGTCGTCGATCGTCACGCCGCCGTCGGGCAGGCCCGTCCCCGTCCCGTCGTCGATGTCCGCGACGCATCCCGGGCCTTGCGGCTCCGAGTAGAAGAAATCATCGATCGCGACGACATCGCGCTCGGCATTGTCCGTGATCCCCGCCCCCAGCGCCGCATTGCCCGCGATGACTCGCACCCGCGCGATCTTCTCGCACGCGTCAAACTTCACCCCGAGGAAACTCAGCCCGTTGTTCGAGGGCGCTGCATATCCCTGGTAGATCACGCTGCCCTGGGCGTCGAAGCAGATCATTCCCGACGTTCGTGGAAGATCGACGTCGGTGAACACCACACCGAACCCCGACACCGTCGCCGATTGTCCGGGCGAGACCGGCACCGTGAAGGTCACGTCATAGTCCGCCACTCCCTCCGCCACGAACAAGCGCTGCGGGGAGAAGGTTCGGAAACTCGTGGCATAGGACGGATCGATCTCCCCGAAGTTCGGCACAAAGCCCGCGAGCGTGTCCCGCTGGCTCACCAAGAAGCGATCGGCGTTCGGGCTCGAAAGCAGGCACCCTCGCTTGGAGTTGTTGTTGAAGAAGTTGGCCGGGAGGAGGTTGGGCGAGGCAAAAGCGTCCGGCACCGCGTCCCAGTTGATCTCTCGCCGACCCGTGCGGAAGGGGCCGGTGTTCGGGGCATTGACGGGCCCGCCAAGGGCGGCGCGATACGCGTCGACGGTGGTTTGAATCCCCGAGGCGTCCGCCCCGGCTGCCGAGAACACCACCGGCGCGGCAACTGCGGACACCCCAAACATCGAGACACCAGCAAGGATCAAGATCACGGCTGTACGGTTGTTGTTCATTCGAATCTCCTGTGGGAACAAGATGACCCCGTCAAGCAAGGCGCTCTCCGCGTGCATTCGGGGCCACGTCTTTATCCGAGTTCCACCACCACGCTGGCAGTGTGCCACGAGATGTACGCCCGCGTGCGGCCTATTGCGGGTGGGCCAAGAAATTTTCTATCGAATGACCTTGGAGGGCCCACGCGGGCCCCGATCGCATGCCGTCACATCGCGCTCGGAAGCCCGTAGCAGCGTCGCCAGGCGCTGACCTGCCCCAGGTGCATCATCACGTGTCCAAGCGAGTAGAAACTCAGCAAAGTGCCGATCGTGGGGAAACGCCCGCGCTGCTGCTCGTTCGGATTGGGCGACGCCAAGAGCGCATCGGGCACGTTCCGCAGGTGCGCCGCGGCGGCCTTGTAGCCCTGCATGAAGTGCGACGCCACGGCATCCAGGCTTGGATAGATGCGGCCCTCCGGGTCATCCTGGCACGGGACCCCAGCCTTGAAGAGGTCCGTCCACGACGTCGGCACTTCCACCGCCTTCGCATCCGCCCCCGTCACCGCGAGTATCCGCGCCGGATAGATCGCGAGATGCCCAAACACGAACGTGGGATGGTTCGTGTCGATCACCCGCTCACCCAGCCTTGGCTTGCGTGCCGCGATCTTCGCGTCGACGCCCTTCAGCAGCAGTTCGGCGTAGCCACAGGAAAAGATCGTCAAGTCCGCCAGCGTGTCCGAAAACGCACCCATCGTCTACTCCCATGTCCGAGGTCAGATTCCAACATAGCGCGCGTAGATCGCGCGGGCCACCTCCGGGCGTATCGTGCCCTTCACGATCGCGCGTCCGTCTGCAAACACCGTGATCTCTCTCGCCCGCTCCTCACCCGCAAACGTCAAGCGAGCGAGCGCCGTGCTGCTCACCACCACACCCAGCCCACGCCAGCGTCCCGCCAACTCGACGAGGTCGACCCGTCGGTCCTCGCCGACGGTGACCTGAACCGCATCCTGCCCGCAGAGTGCGATCTCGTCGTCGCTCCGCTTCGAACTTAAATACTCGAACCGGCGTCGGCCGCAGCACACGCAATCCGGACGCGGCCCGAGGCCCGAGGCGTCGATCATCCGCATCGAACGCCTCCACACATCGAGGCTCGCGATCGTTGCCGACATCTGCGGTGAGCCGTGCGTCAGGAAACGGATCACCTCTGCCGCTTGCAGGGCGGCGATTGCCGCGACCGCCGGCCCGAACACGCCCGACGTCTCGCAGGTTTCCACGCTTCCCGCCGGGGGTTGTTCGCCCACGCATCGCAAGCAGGCGGTATATCCGGGCCTGACGAGCATGGACGTGCCGACCATGCCGACCACGCCCGCGTAGGCCAGCGTCACGCCGTGCTTCACCGCGACATCATTGAGGAGGTATCGAACGTCGAAGTTGTCCGTGCCGTCGACGAGCACGAATCGGGCCCGCGCTCGGGGCGCCAGCAGCAGCCGCTCGGCGTTCCGTGACGTCACATCGGCGACGATCCCCTCGATCTCCAAGGACGAGTTGACCTCGGTCAATCTACGTCGTGCCGCCTCCGCCTTGGCCAACCCCTCGCGTGCATCGTGCTCCGTGTACAGCGTTTGCCGCTGCAAGTTTGACCATTCCACCACGTCCCGGTCGAGGAGCGTCAGCCGCCCCACGCCCGCACGAGCAAGATGGTCGGCCACAGCGCACCCCAACGCCCCCA
This sequence comes from uncultured Phycisphaeraceae bacterium, assembly GCA_964543905.1. GTDB lineage: Bacteria > Planctomycetota > Phycisphaerae > Phycisphaerales > UBA1924. The sequence continues at coordinate 111,749 of CAZIZO010000010.1, read as the reverse complement.
CGCCGACCACGACCGCATGCGAGTCCGCCAACGCTCGTTGGCCTTCTTCGCCCAACTCGGGCAATCGCATTTGCTTCTGGTATCGGCGATGGCCGAAGGTGTTGGGTGGATTCTCGCTCATCTGGAGGCCGAACACAACCGAACTTCACACGGGAACCTGGCGGGGTGGTGGCATCGGATTGTATGAATCCCAGCACCGATGCACCTCTTTGGTCGTCATCGCGACCGCCTTCACCTTGGATGCCGCCAGCGAAAGCGCGGACGCGGTGGGAAGGGATCGGGCTGGTGGTCCGCACGTCCACACGCAACATCGACGTTTCGTGTCGCCTGTACGACGCGATCGAATGTTCTCGCTCGTCGCTCCATCCCCCCACTGCGCTGGGCGATGATGTCCCGCCGTACCCGGGCGGCATCGACGGATGGACCTTCACACTCGCATGGGACATCTATGCCCATCATTGGGATCGGCACACGCACGCGAATCGCCGCTGACCGCGCGTCCGGCAAGTAAGTCCGGCCGTCTTTACACCCAGACCTGCATCATGAGGTGCGGCTCTTTGCCGAGTTTCCCGGCGAACTCACCCACGCAGGTGTTCACGAACTTCACCTCATACTGCGGGTGCGCATCCAGCCACTGGTTAACCTGCTCATCCAGGAACGCCAGCGCGTCGTCGCTCAGTTTGCAGTGGAAACTCTTGCAATGGATCGCCCCCGTCCCGGTCAGATTGGGCGAACGCTTCCACTGATCCTCATGCCGCTTCGCACCCAGCGCCTGCTGGAACGCCTGGATCTTGGGCTTGGACGGCTCTGCCGGCACCGGATCGCTCGCCTTGGGAGCGGCCTGTGGGGATGATCCCAGTGGACGAATCGACGGGCTCATCGATGAACCCACCCCCGTCGCGTTCACGGCATCGGGGCTACGTACCGGGCTGTTCTCACGCGTCATGCTGGCCTCCCGTTCTCCGGCGCCGCTTCGCGATCGATCCTTCCAGGCCCATTCGCGGCCCCGGTCTTCCTTGATGGTATCGTCCCATTTCACCGACGCAAGCCATTCTTTTGGCGCACGCCATCACTTCCGCACCGTCACCACAGCAGCCGCCACCACCGCGGCCACCTCAATCCGCATCACGTGGCGGCCAAACGAGCACACGCGTGCTCCGCTGGCGCGGGCGCTCGCCAACTCCTCCGTCGTCCATCCCCCTTCGGGCCCGACGAGGACTCGAATCTCTCTCCCTCCGCTTGCCTCGTAGCGATCGCCCGACGCGTCGGCGACGACCACGTCCACGTCGTCTCCGCGAAGAGCCTCCTCGAACGACACCGCATCCCCGATCTCGAGCACCCAGGCTCGTCCGCACTGCTTCATTGCCTCGACCGCGTGCCGTTCGAGCCTCCCCATCTTGCCTTCTCGCGGCTCGACAACGCTCCGCGCCGAGGACAACGCTCGCCACCTCGCCGCACCGACTTGGCTAAGCCCATCGATCATCTGCACCACCTTGTCCCCTTTCGGCACGGCCGACCAGACCTCCACGCTGGGCCGCACCGGTTCCTCGCGGCGCGAGTCCTCGACGTTTGCCTCGAACCACCATTCTCCCGTCCTGGACTCCTTCCCCGTCTGAGCAATCGCACATCGCGCCACGAGCCCTGCTCCGTCGCACACCTCCACGCGATCTCCCACATCGAGACGCTTCACTCGGATCGCGTGCTTGGCCTCCTCGCCCGAAACGCGCAACACCCTACCGACGTCCAATGCACCCGCCACGCCCCGCGCAACTTCGGCGCGATGACCCAAAGTCCGCACTCGCTCGATGTAGACCCGATGCATATCGCCCTTCCGGGGGAACGAAGCAGGGGATGCCGCGGCCTTTTCGACGCACTCGCGCCCTTTCGCCGCCCCCAGACTTTCCCGGCCCAAATGCTTCACGCCATGCAAGCCGAGAGACCATGCAAGCGTCCATTCAGCCGCCCCCGTTCTCGGTCGATGTTCCTCTGACTCCAAACCATTCGCATGTCGCCCCCGAAGGTCAACAACCCCTCGCCGCCCGCCACACCGCCCGAGGAGCCGGTGGACCTCTCGTCCATCGTGGACGATCTGCTCGCGCGCATCGAGCAGACGACCACACAACTGAGTGAGACCGTGGACACGGACGAACCGGCGGAGGAACCTCCAACGAACGACGTTGCGGCGCCCCCGTCGCCCGCGCCAACACCCGGCGCGAGTCCCCTCTCGACCGCCACGACGCCCGAAACGCAGACCGACGAGATCGAGCCGAACGGGGCCGCCCCATCCCCCGCGGACTCCATGACTCCGGCGGAGCAACCGCAGGACCTTGGCGCCAGTCTGGACACGTTGCTCGACGGCATACAGGCGGCGGCGGACAACGTGGTCGCCGCCGCGACGCAGCCCCCGCCACAAACGTCGGCACCGAGTCTTGTGTCGGAGGAGCCTTCTCCCGCGGAAGCCGGACCGACCTCGCCCGAGTCCTCGATTGATTTCACTCCCACGACCAGCAAGGAGCCAACGACCGAGGCGACCCGCGAGGAGCCGCCGACACCCCCGATCAAGGCCGACGAGTCACCCAGCGCCCCGACCTCGACAACGTCGTTGCCCGCACCGGAGGCGGATGCCAGGACCGTGCCGACCGGCACGACCCCAACCTCGACACCCGCGACGGGCGAGTCGATCGAATCCCTCGACGAGCAACTTGCAAAGTTGACCGACGACCTGCTCGCGGACGCGACGGGGACGGCACCAACTCTTCCACCTCCAGAGCCTCCGCCGCCATCTCCAACACCCCCTGCTGCCGCCGCCGCGGCTTCCAAGCAGCCCCCACCCGACCCCTCTCCCGTATCCGCCGCTCCAAAGCCGGTTGCCGCGCCCCCGGCCGCGCCCGAGCCGAGCGTCGCGCCGTCGGCGCCGATCATCGAGGCTCGAACGCCGGCCTCGGCCCGCATCGCGGCCCTGCTCGCGCCCGCGTCGAACAAGGTCGCGTCGATCCTCGCGGGCCCACTGGCGTCGCGTCCGCCCGAGCAGCGCCAAGCCGCGAAAGTCATCTCGGGATGGACCACCCTGGTTGCCGTTATCTTCTGGGGTGTGGTGCTGCTCCGCCCTCGCGAGCCCGACACCGCACACGCCTCGTTCGATTTGGCTCACGACGAGTTGCCGGAAGTGCCGAACTCTCCCGGCGCGCACGCCGAGGGTGCCCAACCCGACGCCCATGGTGCCCCCGGCGGTCCTGGTGAGCCCAAGCCAGGCGCGGGGCACGGCGGCGGTCACGGCGGCGCCGAAGCCAAGAAGGTCGAAAAGCGAAAGGCACCAAAGCCGCCCACCCGCTCGGCCGCGAAGAAGAAAGAGCCGAAGAAGGATGCCGGTCACGGCGGTGGGCACTAAGCGATGCCGTCACGGGCTGACGAGCATTCGCAACCACGCCTCGATCTGGCGTTCCGCGTCCACGTCATACAACCGAAGCACACCCTTGACGCGAAGCCCCACCCGCGGTTGACCCTGGATCAAGCATCGCACGAGGTCGACCGCCGGCAGCGGTCCTTCTGAAACCCGCGTGTCGATCGTCCATACCACCTCAAACTTCTCCGCGTCGTCGGGGCGTACCTCGGCCGCACGCTCGCCGCAGAGCAGTTCGACGAACTCACGCACGACCTTGGTACGTTCGCCCTCCACCTTCACGCCCGGTCGGCCTTCGCCATCGGCGACAAACCAGCCGTCGATCGTGCGCAGATAGGCGGCCCGACCGCCTCGAGCGTCTACCACGCGGATCGAAGTCACGTCCGCGGCTGCGGCTCGCAAAACCGCCTTGGACGCGTACACGCTCGCGTCGCCCGAGATGGCGTCCAACCTCGCCCGATCAATCACAACGACAAGTGGGCCCCACGCGGGATCGACCTGCACGCCGTCGCTTTGAATGCTCGCGCTCGCGCGAACGAACATCGTCGTGCGCGCCACGTCCGCCGGCCCCCCGACTTCGAGGCGCTCGATGCGAACACGCCTGCCGGCCGCACCCGAGTCCAGGGGTGACTCCACCTGGATCGACGCGATCGGAGACGAAAGCCCGAGACTGTCGTTTTGCATCTCCACATCGTCGGCGAAGCGGCTGATGGGAAGCGATCCGAGCGTCTGGAGCAACTGCTTCATCGCGGGGTCCGAGGTCGTCGCGCGGATCGGCTCATAGACCAGCCATCGCCCCTGAGGTTTGACGAGGTCGACCTTGGACTTCGGATTCGCGATGATGATTCGATTCGCGCCCGACGCGACGCCCGGCAACGCCAGAGGCGTGCGCCATTGCAGGACGCCGTCCCGAAGAAAAGCCCGCGCGAGCGCCTCCTCGACGAAGATGAAGCGAGGCGGGGCGGCGTCGATGATTGCGGAGACCTGTCCCCCCAACCCCTTCGTCGCCAATCGCATCGAACCGATCTCCCGCCCCTGCAGCGAAAACGCGATGAGCGTCGTCCGAACTCCCGCCATCACCGCCTGATCGGTGTGCTTGGCGTTCGCCAGGTCGGTGAGCAGGCGCAGCCCGCCCCGAACCTGCGCCGATTGCACGGGCCAACGGACCACGGCGCCGTCCAGCGCGGATCGCTCCATGACCCACTCGGAAGGCCCGGTTCGGACGATGCGAAGTTCGTCGGCCTTCTCCCCCCATGAGAACCGGATGGTGTCGATGGTCGATTCGGAGAGGGCGGCGAGCCAGGGGACGGGCGCCGGGGGAGGCGCAGGGGACGGATGCCGCACGAAGAACGTCGCAAAGGCAAGCCCCACCGCCAACACCAACGAGATGATCACCGCGGTTTTCATCGTTTGGAATCCTACGGCTTTTCTTCGTGCACGACCGAGGGACAATCGTGCATGGATCATGTGCTGGTCGGGATCACGTGCGATCGCGTTCCGCACCCGAAGACGGGGCGTCCCGTGGCAACCTGCGCCATGGCGTATGCCGAATGCGTCGCGAGGGCGGGCGGGGTGGCGGTGCTGCTGCCGGCGCGGCCCGAGTTGATCCCGGGGCATGCGCGGATGTGCCACGCCTTTGTGTTCACGGGGGGCGACGATCCGCGGATGGAACAATGGGGAGGCGTCACGCACCCCAAGGCTAAACCGATGGACGAGGTTCGCCAGGCCTATGAGACCGGGCTGCTGAGACACTTGGCGGAGCACATGCGGCGCAAGCCGGTGCTCGGCATCTGTCTCGGGATGCAGTTGATGTCGCTGGAGTCGGGGGGCACGATGGACCAGCACCTGCCCGAGCACGTGTCGAACGCGGACGATCATTGGGATCGCGAGCACCAGGTGCGTGTGACGAGCACGTCGCCCATCGGGGACGGGTGGCGCCCCGTCGGCGGGCTTGTGCACAGCAAGCATCGGCAGGCGGTGGTCGATCCCGGACTCTTGGAGGTCTGGGCGAGGTCGGAGGATGGCCTCATCGAGGGCGTAGTCGATCGAGGGCGGGCGTGCTACCTCGGGGTTCAGTGGCACCCCGAACGCACCACGGATGAGGGTGTGGGCCTTGATCTGTTCCGGCTGCTGGTGCGTTCGGCGCGTGCGGTCGAACGTTGATCTAGACGCCGATCTTGAGGGTGGCGGCGAGGGCATCGACCTCGTCCCGTCTGGGCAGCGAAGGGATGGCGCCGGGCTTGGTCGTTGCGAGGGCGCCGGCGGCCGAAGCCTTCAGCGCGGCCTCCTCGGCGAGTTTGAACTCGTCGTGCGACTTGGCGCGGGCGGCCTGGTGTACTGCGACCCAGCCAACGGCGAGGGCCGCGACGAAGGCGTCGCCCGCCCCGACCGAATCCACCGCCTGCACACGGGGGGTGGGAACTCGGCGAACACGCCCTTTGTGGGCGAGGATCGAGCCCTGAGCGCCCAGCGTGAGGAGGACTGCCGGCGGGCCAAGATCCGGGAGGCGGAGGGCGAGGCGCCCCGGCTCGACGTGGGGGTCCTGGCCCGTGAGGGCGGCGGCCTCGTGGCGATTGACGACGAGAACATCCACCGATTTGAGGAGATCGGGCGGAAGGGATCGGGCGGGGGCGGCGTTGAGGACGACGGGCTTGGAGGCCGCCCGAGCGATGCGGGCGGCCTCGACGTTGGTCGCCATGGGAATTTCGAGTTGGAGAACCAGCGCGTCCGAATCCTCGATCAGGGACGAGGCGAGGCGAACATCGTCGATGGAGACCAGGGAGTTGGCGCCGGACGCAACGACGATGGTGTTCTCGCCGGAATCTTCGACGGTGATCATGCCCAGGCCGCTGGGCGTATCGGGCGTAGAGTGGAGGTGGGCCGTGTTGACGTGGTCGGCGTCGAGGACGGCGCGGAGCCGTGGGGCGTGGGCATCATCGCCCACGCGACCGATGATGGAGACGAGCGCGCCGAGTCGAGCGGCGGCGACGGCCTGGTTGGCGCCCTTCCCGCCGGGATACGTCTTGTACGAACTGCCAAGGACGGTCTCGCCGTGCTTTGGAAGATGCGGGCAACGAACGACCAGGTCCATGTTGAGGGAGCCGAGGACGCAGAGGCGTGGCGGAGGCGGAGCGTCGGGCATGGGAAAGAGTGTATCGTGGAGGGGAGGGGGCTGGGCCTTATCGAATGGGCTTGGAGCGACGACGCGCGGACGCTCGGGCGGCCTTGACGAGGGCGGCGCAGCGCTGGCGATCGACGGGGTTGCTCCAGACGCCGGCTCGCTTGATCCAACTGCCGACGATGAGTGCGTCGGCGTGCTGGAAGAGCGAGTCAAGTTGGGCGGGCTCGACCCCGGAACCGACGAGGACGGGGAGAGTGGAGGCTCGTTTCGCGGCGGCGACGTCGTCGGGGTCGGTGGGCGCCCCTGTGAAGGCACCGGTCACGATCACGCCATCCGCCCCGAAAAACTCCGCCGCGTGTGCGGCATCGGAGAGGGAAAGATCGCTGGTGATCGCGTGCGAGGCGTGCTTCTTCTTGATGTCCGCAAAGACCTTGATGTGCGAGGCTCCGAGGGAACGCCGGCGGCGGAGGAGTTCGCCCGCGGCGGCGTTGGGCAGGAGTCCCTCATCGGCGACGTGGGCGTAGACGAAGTTCTCGACGCGGATGAACTGGGCATCCACGGCATGCGCGATGCCCAGTGCCTCGAGGTGCCCGAACGAAAGCACTTGGATGCCGAGGGGGAGTTTGGGCACGGCCTCGCGGACGGCGAGGGCGGCCCGGGTCAAGGCCGCAACGGTCTCGGGCGCGTGTGGCGCGTTGACATAGGGAGCGTCATGCATGTTCTCTACGATGATCGCGTCGAAGCCGGCGTCGGCGAGGATGCGGGCTTCCCGAGCGGCGGCCAAGGCAACTTCGGCGGCGCTCTTCGAGGCGTGCGGGGAGGCGGGCAGGGCGTGGAGGTGGACCATGCCGATGAGGGCGCGAGGAGGGAGCATGGTCGAGGTTAGGACCGCGCGTGGCGAGCCTGTTGAACGAGGGGCAACGGGCGGGTTTTGACTCAGGACCAGGAGGCGCGGGAGTAGCCCGGAGAGCGGATCTGGCCGACGTCGGGCCGCATCTCTCGGAGTTCGTAGGGGATGAGGTCGCGTGGGGTCAGGCCGAGATCGAGGAGATTGTGATTGCGGCCACATTCGGGGCAACGGACGAAGGACTTGCCGGGCATGCCGACATCGAGACCGACGTACTGGATCCGAACGCCGAGGAGGGATTGCTCACATTTGGGGCATTTGGCCTGGTCGATCTCGGCGCGAAGGGCGTGCCAGAGAAGGAGGTCGCGAGCGACGAATCGAATCAACGCGGCAAAGACGATGGTGGTGACGGCGAGGAGGATGAGGTTCACTTCGCGATCGGAGGAAAGAGGGACGTATCGGGAGAGGGTGGAGAGACCCAACTCGGTCACGAGGTAGAGCCAGAAGAGCGGCCAGGCGAGTATGGCGAGGATCGCCAGAAGCCAGGGGGCGCCTTCGAGCCAGGCGGAGCGCTTGATGCGGGCGAGGCGAACGACTCGCTCGCACTCGGCGTCGGGGAGGTAGTCGAGTTCACGAAACGCGCGGTAAACCTTGAACAGCGGGAGCCTCATGCAACACCGTCCTTCAAGATGAGATGATGAGCACCGGCGAGGATATCGGCGGGTTGAAGCCCGCGATCGGATAAACGGGTGACATGCCCGCACTCCGGACATCGGACGCGACCGTCGAGGACGCTGAGGCCCAGGAGAGAATAGTTGCACCCGGTGCAGCGGGCGAGACGGAGGCGTCGTCCGATGGCCCAACGGAGCCAGAGGTCTCGGATGAGAAATCCGACCAACGCCATCGTGAGGATTCCAGCGCCGCCGATGAGGGAAAAGAAGAGGACGAAGAGGCCGTCGCTGGTCGGACGATCGTCAGGGACGTCGTAGATCGCGATCAGGAGTCGCCAGGTGAAATATGCGGCGAGCAGGCCGGACGCGATCGAGAGGACCACGGCGGCCATGGAGGTTGCGAGCAATCCCACGGCTCGTTCACGCTGGACGGCATGGATGAGGGCGGCACACTCCGCGTCGGTGAACCCGTCGAGTTCGGGAAAAGCGCGGTGGACCTTGGAGAAGGAGACGCGCATCTAGGCGTGTCCTCCTTCCGAGCGGAATGACACATCTGGCGATGAACTGATGCCGGGGTAGATCAACCCGCACTCGGGGCAGGTCACGGAACGTCCATCCGCGACAACTGGCTTGGGATACTCGCAGCCGGCGCACAGGTCTGACGCGAGACAGGCCTGAAGTCGCTCGCGGGTCCAGGAATCCTGCATGCCGCGGACAACCGCCATCGGGACGTAGATCGCGCCGACGATGCAGGCGAGCAAAAGCAGGCACGCCAAAACTCCGAAGGCAGACCCCCAGGAAGATCGCTCCATTGCCACCCACGCCGAGAACGCGATCCCGCACACCAGCATCGAAAACCCAAACCAAAGAGCAAACGTGACGCAGGCCATCATGCCGAGAGCGACGCGGCGCGCGGCTCCATCCGCCAGTCCGCCCCCCACGGCGCGACGGAGAATCGCTTCCCGAGTCTTTACGGGATACCCGGCGAGTTCGGGCCATCGACCGTGATTGCTTCGGCCTCGCACCCCGCGCCCTCCCGAGAGAGTGCCCGTCACTTCGTCCCATCCGCCGCCGGAGGGAACAAGAATCGCAACGCCTCCGGAAGCCGCTTGGCCCAGGCCGACTCCGTGTGCGTGGCGTCATTCTCCACGATCAGCAATCGACGTGACGGCCCAAGCCCGCCCGCTTCGAGGCGTTTGTCCAGTTGTTGTACGGCTTCGAGGTACCCGCGGTTTCGCTCCACATTCTTTGGATCGCGGCCAAGTTCCGCCCCGCCAACGCCTAAGTAGACCCGGCGGGGCCACGTCTTGGTCTTGGCCAAGTCCGCGTCCCAGACGGCCGGATCGCCCGTCCGCAGGGGCAGACTTTCCGCCAACAGAAGTCCGAACTTCTCCGGGTGCGTGGTCGCCGCGTGCAATGAGATCGTGGCGCCGAGAGACGACCCGCCCACCCCGGTGTGCTCCGGCCCGGTCTCGACCCGGAAGGCTCGCTCAACCCTCGGCATGACGGTGCTCACCAGCCACGCCACGTGCCGATCACCCTGCGGGTCAACGTTGGGGATCGCCGGGACGTGGAGATACTCCCTGATGCGAGTCGCCCCCGAGTGCGGGATGCCCACGACGATGAACGGGCGAACCTCGCCCTTCTGAATCAACACCGTGGCCGCTTCATCCATGCCCCACTCGTCCGGTACGCCGGCATGCTTGGCAAAGAGATTCTGCCCATCGTGCATGTACAGGACGGGATATTTCTTTTCCGCGTTCTTGGCGTCGTCATAACCCGGCGGGAGCCAGACAAGAAGATCGCGGTTCAGTCGCTCCGCACCCGCGCCGCCGGGAACTTGCAAGCGGGTCAAACGCCCGCCCGCGATTTTGGGCAGCGTCTCGCCGGTCGCCTCGGCCTTCTGGTCCGCGCCCGAGGGCTTCATGTCGCCCCAGGCTTCGACGGTGAGTTCGATGCGGGGCATCTCCCCTTCGTTGAGCGTGCTCACGTCGATGGGAGCAAGTGTGCGATTGGGAGGGGGCGTTAGGTCGGCTTTGAGTTCTTCGAGTTTCCAGTCGCCTCGCGTGAACTTGAAGGCGAGATTCTCGACGCCGATCTTGTGAAGGTCCTTGAGTTCGATGCGCCAGCGCATGTCGCTCTGGGCTTCGAGTTTGTACTTGGGGTCTTTGGGGTTCCAGTTGTTGAGCGTCCCGGCGAGGTAGATGGGAGAGGAGGCACCGGCCTTCCCGGACTTGTCATGAACGACGAGCACGAACCCCTGTGGGAGGGATTCGGGACGCACGAGTTTGGGTTCGGGAGCGGCGTGTGGCTCGGCCTTGGATGCGGGCTTTGGCGCGGCGCTGGCGTTGGCCGGATGCCCGGCGAGGAGTTCGCCGATGGCGTTCGCCCCACCCGTCGCGTTGGCGCCAGCGCCGACGGGGGCATAGTGACGCCGCATTTCTTCCCGTTGCCCGAGTGACGCGCTGATGCCCCAGTAAAGCACGGCAAGCAGGAGCACGGGGGTCACAAAGATGGCCGTCAGCAGGAGGTGGCGCTTGGTCATGGAAAGTCCTCGGGACGGGGGAGCGTATTCGGAAGGAAGGGAAGCGTGGAGATGCGAGAGCGGGGAGTCGGGCTGAGGAGTGATCTTCTTGTTGGTTGAGGTTATCGAGATCACCCTGTCAAAATATGAACACACGGCTTATTGACTTCCGACCGACTGGACGGTTTTATTCTTCGTGAAGCCCATGCGTTCGACCATTTGCGTAGACAAGTTACTCGATGCAGCCCAGACCGTGGTCTTGCAGGGCGGTGCCGCATCGATCACGCTCGACGCGGTAGCGGCGGAGGCGGGGGTGAGCAAAGGTGGACTGCTCCACCATTTCCCAAGCAAGGAGAAGTTGATCGAGGCGATGGTGGTGCGCATCGTGGCGGAGTGGCGGCAAGACGTCATGGACGCAATCGAGGCGCAGCCCCACGGGCCCGGGCGCGTCGCGCGGGCGTTTCTGGCCATGTCCTTTGAGGACCACCCGGACTTCGCGGATTGCGTGCGTCGCTCGACCGTGGTGCTTTTGACCGCCCTGACGGCAAACCCGAAGTTGGTGCAGCCCTTGCGGGATGTGTATCGCGAGTTGGAGACGCTGATCGCGAACGACGGGCTCAAACCCGGGTATGGCGAGGCGGTGCTGTCGGCGATTGACGGATTGTGGTTCTCAAAGATCTTTGGAACGCGGGAGGTCTCGGCGGAGCGATCCGCGGCGATTCGCGCGAGCCTGGCACGACTCGTGGAAGAGGGCGTCACGAGGGTCGAAGGGCGCATGGAATCAAAGGATACGAAAGGAGCGGGCGCGTGAAGTGGCGGACCTTCTTGGCGATGATCGGGGCGTTGGTGCTGACGGCGGGCGTGGCGGGAGGGCTCGGATACTGGAAGTGGAAGGGCATCCAGAAGGCGATGCGGGCGGGCCCGCCACCGGAGTTTCCGGAGGCGGTGGTCCTGGCGACGGTGGAGAGCAGGCCGTATCAGCGCTCGTTCCAGGCGGTAGGAACGATCCAGGCGATCCGGCACATCACCGTGGCCACGGAGGTGTCGGGGAAGGTGGCGCACGTGGGGTACGAGTCGGGGCAGACCATCGAGGAGGGCGCGGTGATCTTGCGTCTGGACACCTCGACGGAGGAGGCGGACCTGCGTGCCGCGGAAGCGTTGGTGCGGCTGAACCAGGCGACGCTGGATCGGTATGAGCAGGTGAGCGCGAACGCGATCTCGAAGCAAGAGGTGGATCGCGTGCGCGCCGAACTGGATCAATCACGGGCGCGGGTGGAGCAGTTGAAGACGACGATCGCGAAGAAGGAAATCCGTGCACCGTTCGCGGGAAAACTGGGGATGCGGGACGTTCAGCCCGGGCAGTACCTGGCGCAAGGAGAGACGATCACGACGTTGCAGGGGACGAGCGACGAGGTGTACGTGGATTTCTCGGTGCCGCAGTTGCAGGCGGCGGGGATCCCGGTGGGTGGGACGGTGAGCGTGATGGTGGCGGGCCGAGAAGTGACGGCGCGGGTGATCGCGTCGGACCCGCGGATCGACATGACGACGCGGAACGCGCGGGTGCGAGCGATCATGCCGTCCATGGGTGGGAGGCTGACACCCGGGATGTTCGTGGACGTGCGGATCCCCTTGGGTGAGGCGGAAGAGGTTTTGACGATCCCGCCGACGGCGGTTCGCTATGCGCCGTTCGGGTCGTACACGTTCGTGGTGGAGCCGGACCCGAAGGATGCGAAGGCGTTGCGCGTGCACCAGCGATTCATCAAGGCGGCGGGCTCGACGGGAGGTCGGGTCATCATCCAAGACGGCTTGAAGGCCGGCGAGCGTGTGGCGGCGGATGGGGCGTTCAAGTTGCGTGAGGGCGCGTTGGTCTTCGAGCCGCCGGCGGGAATGGCGGGCGCTGGCGTGAAGGAAGGCGTGCGGAGCAAGTGACGACGAGCAGAACGTGACGGACTCAACGACGGTCCTCGGGGACCATCGCGTTGATGCGATCTCCAACAGCAAGGGCGAACGATGCGCAGCATAACTGATCTCTTTATCAAAAAGCCCGTGGTGGCGGTCGTGGTCAACCTGATCCTGGTGCTGGTGGGCTGGCGCGCGGCGATGTCGCTGCCCGTGCAGCAATACCCGAAGATCGAGTCGTCGTCGATCGTGATTACGACGGCGTACATCGGGGCTTCGGCGGAGAGCATCCGCGGGTTCATCACGACGCCGATCGAGCGTGCGGCGAGCGCCATCAACGGGGTGGATTACGTGGAGTCCCAGTCCTTGCCCGGGGTGAGCATCGTGACGGTGCGCCTGCGACTGAATCATCGCTCCACGGACGCCTTGGCGGAGATCAGCGCCAGGCTGGAGCAGGTCAGGGCGGATCTGCCGCGAGAAGCGGAATCGCCCGTGATCGACGTGCAGCGGGCGGATCGCGCCTACGCGAGTTTCTACATCAGTTTCGTCAGCCGCACGATGGACCGAACGCAACTGACCGAGTATCTGTCGCGCGTGGTGCAGCCGGAGTTGGGAACGCTGCCCGGGGTTCAGCGCGCGGGGCTGGAGGGCGCACGGCTGATGGCGATGCGCGTGTGGCTGAATCCGGAGATGATGGCGGCGTACGGGATCTCGCCCGAGGAAGTCGCGGGCGCGATGCGTCGGAACAACTACCTGGCCGCGGTGGGACGGATTAAGGGTGAATCGATCCAACTCGATCTGTTGGCGGACACGGACCTGCGCACGCCGCAGGAGTTTGAGCAACTGATCGTGCGGGAAAGGGAAGGATCGATCGTTCGGTTGTCGGACATCGCGCGGATCGAACTGGGGTCGGAAGAGGCGGACAGCACGACGAAGAAGGACCACGACGACGCGGTCTTCGTGTCGATCTGGCCGCTGCCCGGCGTGAACGAGATCGAGGTGGCGAACGACCTGAGCGCGGCGATGGCACGCCTGGAGCCGACCCTGCCGGCCGGGATGACGATGTCGATGGCGTTCGACGCGACGATGTACATGCGGAACTCGCTGAAGGAGATCACGAAGACGCTCACGGAGACGATCCTGATCGTGGGCGTCGTGGTGTTCCTGTTCCTCGGCTCGATCCGCACGGCGATCGTGCCCCTCCTCGCGATGCCGATCTCGATCATGGGGGCGGCGATCTTCATGCTCGCCTTTGGATTCTCGCTGAACCTCCTGACCATCCTGGCGATCGTGCTGTCGGTGGGCCTGGTCGTCGACGACGCGATCGTGGTCGTGGAGAACGTGGAGCGTCACGTGCGAGAGGGGAAGAGCCGGACGGAGGCGGCGCTGATCGGTGCACGCGAGTTGCTCACGCCGATCATCGCGATGACGATCACGCTGGCGGCGGTGTACGCGCCGATCGGATTCCAGGGCGGGTTGACGGGCGTTCTGTTCAAGGAGTTTGCGTTCACGCTGGCGGCGGCGGTCGTCATCTCGGGCGTGGTGGCGGTGACGCTCTCGCCGATCCTCTCGGCAAAGATGGTGCGCGAGGGCGGAAAGCAGGGCTTCTTCACTCGCTTTGTGAATCGGCAGTTCGATCGGATCAATGGAGTCTATGCGTATTTTCTGGACTACACGCTGTCGGTCAGGCCGGCGGTCATCTTGGGCGGGGTGATGGTGATCCTGATCGGATTCCCGTTGTATATGTTCTCGTCGAAAGAGTTGGCGCCGGTCGAGGATCAAGGCTTCATCTTCGCGGCGATCCAGTCGGCGCCGGACTCGTCCTTGCCGTATGCGGAGCGCTATGGGGAGCAGGTGGCGGACGCGTTCCTCAGTTTTCCGGAGACGAAGTTTGTGTTCCAACTGCTGAACCCGTCGGGCGGGTTCGGCGGGATGATCACGAAGGACTGGAAGGAGCGCACGAAGACCACGATGCAGTTACAGGCCGAGGCGTTCCCGAAGGTGGCGGCGATTCCGGGGCTGCGGGTGTTTCCGATCACGCCGGCCTCGCTGCCCGGCGCGGGACAGTTTGACGTGGAGATGATCGTGTCCTCGTTCGATCCGCCCGAACAGATGGCGGAGGTGGCGAACCAAATCCTGGCGAAGGCGATGGACCCGAAGTTCGGGAAGTTCATGTACGCGGACACGGATTTGAGGATCGACATGCCACAAGTCCGGATCATGATCGATCGCGAGAAGGTCGCGGACCTTGGGCTGGACCTGGCCAGGGCCGGGGGCGAGGTGGCGACGTACCTTGCCGGGGCGTACACAAACCGGTTCAACTACGACGGACGGTCGTACAAGGTGATCCCGCAGATCGATCCGAAGTTCCGGAGCGGGCCGGAGGGACTCCTGGACTTGCGCGTGTCGGCGCGGCAGGGGGAGATGATCCCGGTCTCCACGTTCGCGACGCTGCAGCGCGAGGTGGGGCCTCGGACGCTCTCTCGATTCCAGCAGAAGAACTCGATCAAAATCTACGGAGGCGTGATCCCCGGGGTGACGAAGGCGGAGGCGTTGGACGCGTTGGAGGCGGAGACGAGAAAGATGCTCCCGCCGGGGTATTCGATCGATTATGCCGGCGAATCGAGGCAGATTCGAACGGAGGGAGCGAAGTTGGCGGTGACGCTGGGGTTTGCGTTGGCGATCATTTATTTGGTGCTGGCGGCCCAGTTTTCGAGTTTCCGCGACCCGCTGGTGGTGCTCGCGGGCTCGGTGCCCTTGGCGTTGTCGGGGCATTGGTCTTTACGTTCCTGGGGTTCACGACGATCAACATCTACTCGCAGGTGGGACTGATCACGCTCGTGGGGCTGGTGGCGAAGAACGGGATCCTGATCGTGGAGTGGGCAAACCACCTGCAGCAAGAGGGCAAAAGCAAGGTGGAGGCCGTGCGAGAGGCGTCGCTGACACGTCTTCGCCCGATCCTGATGACGTCGGCGGCGACGATCTGCGGGCACTTGCCGTTGGTGTTCGTGACCGGGCCGGGCGCGATGGCGAGAAACTCGATCGGGATCGTGTTGGTGACGGGCATGGCGATCGGGACGGTGTTCACGCTGTTCGTGGTGCCGAGCGTGTACATGGCGATCGCGGCGCGGCACGCGAAGGAACCAGCGCACGATGAAGCGACGATGGACGAGGGCAAGGTCGCGTTGGCCTAACGACCGACGAAAGCTCGGCTAGACACGCTTGCGTGGCGGACGCCCGGGCGGCGTGGGCTGTTGCATCATGCGCTGGCGGGCCTCGGCGGCCTCCATGACGCGCTGGAGGAAGCCGGATTTCTTGGGGCCCTTCCCGGGCGGGTTCTTCTTGTCCAGTTCATCAAGGTGATTGCGGATCCACTTGCTCTCGATGATGGCGAGGGTGGAGTTGGTGGCGAAGTAGAGGCTGAGGCCGGCGGGAGCGTTGTACATGAAGAGTGGGAACATGAGGACGGACATCCACTTGATCATCTTCTGCTGAAACTCCTGCTCGGGGGTGAGTTCCATGGTGGTGGGCGGGGTGAGGTATTTCTGCTGAATGAAGAAGACGACACCCAAGAGGAGCGGGAGGACATTGAGCCCATTGACCGGGCCCATCATGCTGCTGATCAGGGGAATGTGGATATCGCGGCCGAAGGCGATGAGGCGATCAGGCTCGGAGAGGTCGCCCAGGAACTGCCAGAAGGGCGAGGACTTGGGCTGGATCTTCTGGAAGAAGCCGTAGAACGCGCCTTCGTGGCGAAGTTCGACGCTGTAGAAGATGACGGCGTAGAGAGCAAACCAGATGGGCATCTGGAGGAAGGCGGGGAGGCAACCGAGCATGCCGGTCGGGCTGATGCCTTCTTCTCGCCAGAGTTTGGCGGTTTCTTCCTGGATCTTCTTGGGATCGCCCTTGTACTTCTCCTGGATCTGCTTGCTCTTGGGTGCGATGGCCTGCATCTGCTTGCCGAATCGGCCCATCTTGATCTGGGACCAGCGGGTGACGGGGTGGAGGATGGTCCGTACGACGACGACCATGAAGATGATGGCAAGGGCCCAGTCGAAGAAGACGAAGTTGTGCAGGGTGGTGAGCAGGCCCCGGATGAGCGCCGTCATCGAAGCAAAGGTGCACCAGGCGCACATGCCCCCCATGTTGTAGACGATGAGGTTGTCCAGGCCCGCGGCGGAAGCGATGGGGTCCTTGTCGATGGCGCGCTTATCAAGTGGCCCGGCATAAATGCCGTGGGCGAGCGTGAGCGAGGACGCGGGGGCGAGGTCGAGGGGAATGCTCTCGAGTCGAAGGGCGATGAACTCGGAAGACTTGGCGCCGTGGGGCGCGGGGCCGTTGGCATACACAAGCCTGGAGACGCCCGCGACCCAGGAGAAGGCCTTGGAGGCATTGGGGGTCTTGGGATCGAACTGCGGAAAGGCGGCGAGGCCGAAGTATCGGTTGGTCAGCCCGACCCAGACGAGCGTGTGCTGACCCTCGCGGGACTTTTCGTTGGGCCATTGGGGAAGTTCAAAGAGGTAACCGCCCGAGGGCGTCGTGCTCCCGAGCATCTGATGGTGCGGGATTCGATACTCGCTTCCCTGCACGATGGATTGGGTCGGGTCTTTGGCTTGGTTGAGGAGGTAGCCGAAGCGGAGGTATCGCTGGTCACCGGCGTAGCCGACCGTGTCGTGCACGAAATCGGTCGGCCCGATCTGGTACCAGGCGATCTTGAGCGAGGAGGACGTCAGGTTCTCAATCTTCTGGCGGACGGTGGCGTCGTAGTGCCCCGGTTCGAGAGAGAAGGACCGCTCAATCCGAAGGACTCGGCGTCCGGTATCGTCGAGGATGTGGGCCTCGAAGGTTCCTGGGGGGGCGCCCTCGACGGGCCTCCAGACGGGTTCGGACTCGGTGCCCGCAAGAGAGACGCTCGTGCCGTTGACGGCGATTCCCAGCGCGGAGAAGGGGACGATGGCCGAGCGGGCCACTTGGCCCGTGCTGAGAGCCACGTCACCCTCGACGGCCGCCTGGAGTTCGACGTGCGCCTCGTTCTTGATGCTGGTGAAGTGGTTGGCGAGGGCGAGGCTCTTGATCCCGGCACCCAGCCTGCTGAACTCGATGCGGATGGTGTTGGCCTGGGGATTGGCAGGATCGAGAGAGCCGATGGAGCCGTAGGAGGCCGGAGTGCCGGCAAAGACCTCGGCTCGGAAGTTGGTCCCGCTGATGGGAAGGAGCGCTGCGGGAGGGGTCGGCGACGATGACGGGGAAGCCGCCAACGAGGGGACGGGGGTCTGGACAACCTCGGGCTTAGCGGCGGGGTCGGCTACGCCGGATGATGCGGGGGCCGAGGGAGGGGAAACAGGCTGAACCGAGGGAGCCTGCGGCGTGGTGGAGGTCTTCTTGGGATTCGAGATGAAGAAGCGAGCACCAATAACCATCCCGGCACCGACCAAGATGAGCGGCACCAAGACCCGAAGAGCGACGTTCTTTTCCTTTGGCATAATCCTCGCAGGTACTTAGGAAATTGGAGGCAAGGATAGCGGGATGAAAAAGGCAAGGCGAAGTGCGTCGGGTCAAAAACGTCGCCGCGAGCGAAGCGGGCATGAACGTTGAGCGACGGCGAAGAGACGCCTCAACTGAAATGGCGGAGACTGTCGGTTCTTGGGGATGACGCGGATCAGCGGCCCTCGTAGAGGCGGTCGCCCAACCAATCCGACAACTGTGGGATCGACTTGATTTTTTTGGCCGTGGCGTCGATGTCGTACGGAATGCGGACGAACTCGGCCCGATCGGCGTGGAGCACGACGTAACTGGCTCGCGGGTCGTAATCCCGGGGCTGCCCTACGGAACCGACGTTGATGATCGCCTTTTCGCCGTCCATGAAGGTGTAGCCCGTCTCGCCCAGTTCACTCGGAGGATAAAAATCGGGCTCGTCGGTGAACACCCCTGGAACGTGGGTATGCCCGACGATCGCGATGCGCTGGACGCGATCGAAGACGGCTTCCATCTTGTCCGGCGAGTTCATGGCGTCGTCGGGAAAGATGTACTCGTTGATGGGACGACGCGGGGAACCGTGAACGGCCAAGAGTGGGATGAGCCCCTTCGCCTCCATCGTGGCCACGCCAGAACCGGATGCGGCGGGAGAAGCGCTCCCAACGGCGGCGGCGGGTGGCTTCGCGAACTGGATGCCGCCCTCGCCGATGTGCTCGACAACGCGAACGCGGAGGCGATTTAGAAACTCATAGCGCTGGGCTCGCAGGGCGTTGTCGGGTTCCTTGTCGAACTGGTCGCGAGTCCAGAAGGCGGCGGATTCGGCCCCGGGGTTGAAGTTCGTCGGCTCGTAGAGCACGCCATAGTCGTGGTTGCCCATAAGGGACCACTGGCACTTGGCACGGACGAGATCGACGCATTCGAGTGGATCGGGGCCATAGCCCACGATGTCGCCCAGGCACACGATGTTGCTGATCCCTCGAGCGGCGATGTCGGCGAGCACGGCACGAAGGGCAACGGCGTTGCCGTGAATGTCGCTGATGACTGCGGTGGGCACGTGAGTCCTCTGGAAGAAAGGTGGGACCGGGATGGGGATGCTAGGAGAAATCGACGAGAACCGCAAACGGGGGTAACTTCCCAATTCGCGACGCCCACACCGACGTCGCGCACGGGACGGGACCGCCAAGTCGGCAGCCGAAGGCGCGTTGGACACCACACAGTGCGTCATGACCCCCTCAGTTCGGTCACGAATTGTGATGAGAACCGGCACTCGGTTTGCCCGGTAAAGAGATCGGCGTATGCATTGGACTCTGGGACGGTCCTCGGTCGATGCATGGTCGGCGCTCGCGAGGTCGAGCGGGATTATCGGTCAATGGCCACCTACCGTGTGAAGACCAAACGCGAGTCCATCAAGAGAGGAATACCCATGCCGGCCGCATCTGTGCAGTATCAGCGAACCCGGGAGATGACGATCGACGAGTTGCTGCTCGAGAATCGGGTGGTCTTCCTGATCGGGGAGATCAACCAGGGTTCGGCGGCGCGGGTGATGATGCAGATGCTCTACCTGGAAAATCAGAAGCGAGGACAGGAGATCAACTTCTACATCAACTCTCCGGGCGGGGCGGTGGACGACACGCTGGCGCTCTACGACACGATGCGCTTTATGAGCAGCCCGGTCTCGACGTACTGCCTTGGGCGGGCGTATTCGGGCGCGGCGCTGCTGCTGACGGCGGGGGCAAAGGGCAAGCGGTTCATGTTGCCCCACGCGAAGGTGATGATCCACCAGCCCTATGGGGGGATCGGTGGGCAGGCGGAGGACATCAAGATCCAGGCGGAGCAAATCATCAAGGCGAAGGCGGAGTTGATCCGGATCATCGCGAAACACACCGGGCAGGCGGAAGAGAATATTCGCCGCGACAGCGAGCGTGACAAGTACTTCAGCGCGGAAGAGGCGGTGCGGTATGGACTGGCGGATGAGGTGTTGACCGAGCCGCCCAAGGAGGCAAAGGGCGTGCTGCCCGGCGTGCGGTGAAGATCGAACGCCGCAAGGCACCGGGTCGGGCGGCGAAAGAAAGAGCGGGTTCGAACAGAGCAAGAAACACCGCGTTTGGCCCCTGGGCTAGATGCATAATGGAAATATGACCATGTCCGGCTACCTCGTCCCGATCGTCATCGAAAAGTCCGCCAAGGGTGAGCGCGCATACGACATCTACTCGCGCCTCCTGAAGGACCGCATCATCTTCGTCGGGGGTCCGATCACCGACGAACTATCGAACCTTGTCGTGGCGCAACTCTTGTTCCTCGCGAACGAGGACAGCAAGAACGACATCCACATGTATGTGAACAGCCCGGGCGGCTCGGTCTCCGCCGGGCTGGCGATCATCGACACGATGAAGTTCGTGCAGCCCGATGTCTGCACGTACATCATGGGGCAAGCGGCGAGCATGGGCTCGCTGATCGCGGTGAGCGGGACCAAGAAGAAGCGGTTCACGCTGGCCAACGCGCGGAATCTGATGCACCAGCCTCTGCTCTCGGGAGTGATGGAAGGGCAGGCGACGGACCTCGAGATTGAGGCCCGCGAGATGCTTCGCATCCGGGATCGGATTTATCAGATCTACGCCGAGGCGACTGGACAGCCCACCGACCGCGTGGCGCGGGATTGCGACCGGAACAAGTGGCTGGATGAGAACGAAATGCTGGAGTATGGGCTGGTCGATCAGGTGCTGCACCGCATGCCGGTGACCAAGCACGCGCGTGAGCGGGACGACGAATAGGAGCACGGACGCCGATGGAGCGGACGAGGCGCGGGCCGGAGAAGAGTCTCCGGCCTGTTTTCTCACGTACAGTGGTGCATGCGGCCAACTGCACCCATCATCGCCGTCGTTGGAGGATTGCTGTGTCTGAGTGTCGTCTCGGGGTGCCGTGTGGGCGGATATTCGAAGCCGGAGAGGGAGAACGACACGCTGCGAGCGCGAGTCAAGGATTTGGGTGAGCAACTTGCGCTCGCCCGGGCGGAGCGCGATGAGTTGCGCGTCAAACTGAGGCACACGATTGAGGGGACGTCGGGCGCGGAGGCCGCGGAGATTGCCGCGGCGACACCACGGATCGTGGCGCTCGAGATCGATCCGTTCTCGGGGTATGTGCCAGCGGATGTGAAGCAGGCGGCGACGGGGGTGGTGGCATATGTCCGGACGCTGGATGGGCGACGACGGTTCATGCAGGGCGTGGGCACGCTGACGATTGAGGTCTGGAGCGGGAGTGCCGCGAGCGGGACCGGTGGCGAGCCCCTGTCGCGGATCACGTTGACGCCGCTGCAACTGCGGGAGGCGTATCGATCGTCGCTGATGGGCACGCACTATGCCGTGGAGTTGCTGCTGCCGGGTCCGATGGCGCGTGGGGCAGGGACATTGGATGCCCATGTTCTTCGGGCGACGTACACGGATGCGATCACGGGGGAGACGGTGCGGGGCGAGCATGCACTGTCGGCGTCGGCACCAACGACGCCGCCGTCGAAGGGGAAGCGATCAATCTAGAGGAGTCGCGGGCGTGAACCTCACGGACACGATCGTGGCGATGGCGACACCCGGTGGAAGATCCACGCGGTCGATGCTGCGTGTGTCGGGCCGCGGGGTTTCGGAAGTAGCCGAGCGGTTGCTGCTGGGCTTCCCCACGGCTCGCGGTTGTTCGTCCGCGCGGTTCCGACTTGACGGCGGGTGCACGCTCGCGGTGCTGGTCGCACGATTCGTAGGCCCGGCGTCGTACACGGGTGAGGACGTCCTCGAGATCCAGTTTCCTGGGCATCCGAGTTTGGGGCAGCGGATGCTGGATCGCGTCCTCAAATGCCCGGGGACCCGCCTCGCGACTCCGGGCGAGTTCAGCGCTCGCGCGTTTCTTCGAGGGCGGTTGACTCTCAATGAGGCGGAGGGGGTGGCGGCGACGATCGCGGCGAGATCGGCGGAGCAACTCGAAGCCGCCCGATTCCTCATGGCGGGGCGGACGGGCGAGACGTATCGGCAACTGGCGGATGAGTGCGCGGCGATGCTGGCCCTCGTCGAGGCGGGGATCGATTTCACCGATCAAGAGGACGTAGTTCCGATTGCACCCAAGGTGCTCGGCGAGCACCTGCGCTCGCTGGTCCAGCGGGTGGATTCGCTGGTTGGTTCGCAGAGCGGACGCGAGTACAGGGATGGGCGGCCACGGGTGGCGATCGTCGGAAGACCGAACGCTGGAAAATCGACACTGTTCAACGCGCTGCTCGGACGTCGTCGCGCGGTGGCGAGCCCCATCGCCGGAACAACTCGCGACGTGCTGTCCGAACGTTTGGACCTGAGCCGCGTCGCGCCCGGCGCGAGCGAGATCGAGTTGCAAGACCTTCCGGGACTCGATCCGCACTTCGGCTCGGTGATCGAGGTGCAGTCGCAGCGTGCGGCGCAAGAGGCCGCGGCAAACGCGGACGCGTTGATCTGGTGCGATCCGGTAGGCAACTTCGACGAGCGGTCACTTGCGGACCTGGGCGGAGCAGGAAAGACCGTGTTGCGGGTGCGCACGTTCGGCGATCGACCCGGAGGTGGCCGCGGGGCTCACGTGGAGGTGTGTGCATTGGATGGGTGGCACCTTGACACCTTGAGGCGGGCGCTGGCCGACGTGACGGGCGGGCCTGTCTCGGAAGGTGTGGCATCGCTCTTGCCGCGCCATCGCCGAGCGCTGGCGGTGGCTCGGGAGTCGCTGGATTCTGCACGCCGGTCGATCGATCCCGAGGCCGAGGCGCTCGCCGCGCCCGAGGTCGTGGCAGGACACCTTCGGCACGCGCTGGATGCCCTGGGCGAGTTGGTGGGACATATCTCGCCCGACGACGTGATCGGTCGTGTGTTCGCGACGTTCTGCGTGGGGAAGTAGGCCGAGGGGTTCAGTGGACCGCGGGCGCACGAAGTGAGGATCGGAGAAAAGCCTCGAGGTAACGCTGCTCAAACGCGGCGACCGCGCGGGTCGTCTGGTCGGCATGGGCGCCCCAGACGGCGACGACGGGCGGGTCGAAGTTGGGCTCCCCTTGCACGATCAGTTTTCCTTCCACGGCGAGGAGGCTCGGGAGGCGTGAAGCGACGTGGGCGGTCAACGCGTTGACTTCGGGTCCGCCGACGCTGATGGTGGGCTTTGCGCGGAGTACGTCCTGGTTCATGTACCAGAGATCGCTACACACGATGACGCGAGGGTCCACGGGTGTCGCACTGGGGAAGGAGGGGAAATGCAGGCGTAGCCACGCGAGGGCCTTCTCACGCACGAGGTAGGCGAGGGGACGGTCCATGGCTTCGGCGCGGAGGTGCGCCCCGGTGACGATCAAAACACGCGTCTGCTCAGCGATGGCGTTCAAGGACGTCGCCCTTTCGGGTTGCAAGGCGTAGGGTTGACACCCGAGGGAAGAGTCTTCCCAGGGGCGTGCGAGGAGGCTGTTCTATCGGTACAATCGGTGGCGTTCCCTGCAAGAAGAGGCCCGTACGACCCTGAGCCATGAGTGAAACCAATCGCGAACCTGATCGGACCGACGAGGCATCTCAAGGGGCAGGGCCCGTGGTGGCCGAGCGCCCATCGCCGACCCGGACACCGCCAAAGCCTTTGCCGCCGTTCCGGGTGCTTCTCCACAACGACGATGTGAACACGGCCGAGCACGTCATTCTCTCGCTGATGGAACTGACGCCGTTGAACTTGCAGCGAGCGGCGGAGGTGACGCTGGAGGCCGACAGCACGGGTGTGGCGCTCGTTCTGGTGACCCATAAGGAACTGGCGGAGTTGTATCAAGAGCAACTGCAGAGCAAGCGGCTGACGGTGACGATCGAGCCGGCGGAGTAGGGAGGCGCGTCGGGCCGAGGTCGCGGCGGAAAAAAGGTTCTCGGGCCCTTGGACCTCGGCGGGGCATACGTTTGGCGCCTTGGCAACCCGAATCGGATTTTTTTGTTGAAGTCCGGCGGTGCGACGCACACGAACGTTGTGTGTGGTGCGCACGTCGTGTACGCGCGGATATTAAGGTGCGGTCCTATCGCCTTGGCGGGGCGAGGCCGATCCACAGCGGGGCCCGGCGAGACCCGTCGGGCGCGTGGAGGGCCGGAACGTGCAAACGCTGAAGTTAGGCGATCTCCTGGTGCAACAAGGCGTGCTGACGGTGGAGCAGCGGGATGAGATCTTGGAGGCGCAGAAACGCCGAAGGAGGCCGTTCGGCGTTCTGGCGGAGGACCTCTTCGGCGTCAGCCCGGCGGCGGTGGAGCGGGCGTGGGCGGAGCAGTTCTCGGCGCTCGCGGAGAACGTAGACCCCAGAACGTTCGACGCGGACGCGAGTGCCATCGCGGCGATCGACCGTCGCCAAGCGTGGCAGTTCAAGGTGCTGCCGCTGCGTGCGGACGCGAACTCGATGCTGCTGTGCACGACGAAGGAGCATCTGGTGCGGGCGATGCGATTCGCGGGGTGGAAACTCGGGCACTCGTGCCAGTTCGTGCTTTCGGAGGCGCGATTGCTCGGCGAGGCGATGGTGAAGCACTACCCGATGGCGGGCATGACACCCGAGATGGTGATGCGGACGACGTAGCGAGAGGTCGCTCGTCGAGAGAAGACGAAAGTGGGCGATACTGGACTCGAACCAGTGACCTCTTCCATGTCAAGGAAGCGCGCTAGCCAACTGCGCCAATCGCCCGATCGGGCCCGCCGCGACTGGCGCGGTGGACACGTCGCTCAGGCGTGCCGGATGGACACGCCAAGGTCGGAAGTATATCTGTCCAAGACGCGTCGGCCACCGTTCCAGTATCGGAACATTGTGTGGATCTGCCCCGCCCGCTGTCGAGCGGCTTGGAGGGGTTGAGCCGCGACCGATCGTCCGGTTGTGCTGGTGCGTGCGAAGACTGCGGACGCGACCGTTGGCGGGACGGTGAGGGCGATGCGGGTTTGACAGGTCGCACTGGTGGTCGCGGGACTGGAGGGAGGCGTTTCGACGGGTCTATCTCGATCGCGGATGAAGGTGGTCGCTATTGCAAAGGAGCAACGTCACCGGGACGAATGACCTGATACATGGTTGGGAGGAGGTAGTTTCGGCCCTGGAAGACGGTGACCCGACCGCTGAAGCGGATAAGGAGGGAATCGCCACGCTGACCCACGAGGGACTCGAGCGTTTCGAGGAGGCGACATGGGAGTAGCGGCATGGGGGAGGACGAGGGGCTGTCGGGATCGTTATCGATGGCGATGGAAATGGCTCGGTCGCCGCCGGATCGGACGATTCGTCCACGCTTGCCCGTCAGGACGGTGCCTTCGGGCCGGAGGGTGCTGGCGAGGCGCTCGAGGCCCGCGATGGACTTGGGGGGCGGAGCGTTGGCGCCCGGCATGGGCACGGACGTGGACTCGGTTGGGGCGAGGGCACGCGTCGTACCGGTGCGCTTTTCGAGATCACCCATGAGGTCTTCGGCGCTGGCCTCCGCGGTGGCTCTGGACCGCTCGGCCTTGGGCTTCGAGGAGGAAGCCGCGGAGGGAATCGGCTCAGAAGTCTCGAAGTTGAACATGCTGAGCAGGAGGTAGTGACGCCCGCGATAGGAGAAGACTTGCCCGCTCACGCTGACAGGGACGGCTTCGGCGGGCGAAGTCACACGCGCGGTGAGTTGGGCCACGCGCTGCGAGGGCATGAGCACCAGAGGCGCATGGGTGAGCGCGCTCACGACGGGGGAAGGGCTTGCGTCGGTCGGGGCTTCCTTCCCCGGCACGAAGACGTATTCACCAGTGTCCGACTGGACGACGACGCCCCGCTTGGTCAGCAAAAAAGTGCCTTCGGGGAATGCCTTGGCGCCGGGCACGCTGTAGTCGAACGCTCGGAGGCCTGGGATCGTGGACGAGGGTGAGGGAACCGCTGGAACGGTGCGCTGTCCGGGGCGTTCACGAGTAGGTTTGATCGGGGGTGGCGGGCTAGGCCGCCTTTGAGAATCGAGCATGGCGTCTTCGGCGCCTGGGCTGGTCAGCGAAGGGTCTTGGGCCGGGCGATCGGGCTGGTCGGCCTTGGCTGGGGGCGACTGCGCGATCGCCGGGGTGAGGGCCAGAGCCGCGACTGCGAGGGCGACCGTGCGCGAGCATGCCCGGAGCAAGGGGGGCGGGTTGAATGGGGACCTGCGCGGGATGTGCATGGTGAAGCATTCCTTCGGGCGGGCGTGGGGCATGGTAGACATGTCGATCAAGTGCATGGCCCCGCGTGCTGTGCGAAGAAGAGGGATCGGCCAGCACCTGCAGGAGAAAAGAGAATGAGGACGAAGGCAAGAATCCTGGGGGTCGCGGTTGACCCTCATTCGGGGTAGGATTAGTGTCTCTCCCCGTGGGATCGCCCGCGGAGGTGGGTCGGGTGCCAGAGTGGTCTAATGGGTCGGATTGCAAATCCGATATCCGTGGGTTCGAATCCCACCCCGACCTTTTCGGGATTCAAAATGCGGGAGGATGCAACGGAGGCGGTTGCTGACCTCCTCGACGCGCTTTCCAGGCTGCTCCGGAACGGAGTTGGCCATGACGGTCGAGGCGAATCCACACCCCACAAAGCAGGCTGATCGGGCGTTCCCCGTCCCCAACGCACGGCATTCGCCGGGGCCCTTCGAGGCCGGAGCCTCACGCGCCTGCGAGATCGAAATCCTCGATGCCCGTGGATGCGAGGTCGCGAGGGTCGGCACGCCCCTCGCCCTGGATCGGCACGCCGATCCCTGCGACACCCAGGACGCCAACGTTCGGCTGCTCTTAGCGGCCCCGGACCTCCTCGCGGCCTGCCGAGCGGCCATGCAGCTGCTCGACGGCGTCGCCGCCGAGGAAGAGCGGAACGGCAAACGCAACGCCGCGATGAACGTGCGGGCGGTCGAAATGTGGCTTGCCCGCGCCATCGCCAAGGCCTCGGACCTCGAATGCGTGCAGCTCGGCGGCGGGCCTTATCCCCTCTGCCAGTGCTACGTCTGCAACGCCGCACGCCAACCGAAGGCGGTGACGGCATGAGAACGCCCATCCTCGAACGCCTCGTCGGGGGCCTCGTCTGGCAAGCCGCCCGGGTCAACCGCTTCAACCCCGACGCCGGCCACAACGAGCTCGCCACCGCAGCGATGGCCGCGACAAGCGGAGATCGCCTCGCCCTGGTCTCGCTGGGGCAAGGCGACTTCACCCGCAACCTGATCCACACCCGCACGCACCGCGCCGGCCAACGCCGACGCCACTAGCTGTCACCCCCGGTCGCGGGGACCGGCTCGTAGCCGGCCCCGCGGATTCGCTCGACGAAAGGACGACCATGAAGCTCACGCAGATGTGGCCCCGCAAAACGCTCGACCCCGCCGACCTTGCCGCCCTTGTGGGCGATGAGCGGTTCCTCCCCGTCACCATTGAAAAGGTCGACTACAAGACGCTCGAGGCCCGCAACCCTGGCGACGCCGAGATCGCGTACTACATCAAGTTCCGTGAGCTCGCCAAGCCCACCAAGCTCAGCAAGACTTTCGCCGACCAGATCGCCGCATGCTTGGGCTCGGACGACACCGAGGCGTGGTTGGGCCGCGTCATTGCTATCACGCCCGCGAAGATCATGGTGCCGGCGCTCGACGGCAGCGGTCGCAAGGTGCCCATCTGCGTCATCAACTGCGACCTGATGGCCCCGACAAAAGCGCCCACGCTTCATCCGAACACGGACATCACGGGCCTGCAGTTTGAAGTAGCGCCCCCCGCCGGAGGTCCGTCGCTCCCAGCCCGACGCCCGCCTTTCAACGGCGCGAGCGCCAACCAGGCCGCGTCGCCGGCGGCCCCCGCGGTGAACGCGAACGCCGTGCTCGGCGCCGACAAGGCCGCCCGCATGATCGTTGTGCTTCGTCGGCGAGGAAAGACCTGGGATGATTTTATCGGCCACTGCAAGATGAACGCGCTCGGGCACTTCATCGAAGGCCGCATGCCCGCCGACGCTGGTCTTGCGGTCGTCGGAGCGTTCAACGTGTACAAGAGCGATTTGCCAATTGTCGCCGAAGTCGCCGACATCGAGGCCGAAGTGGCCAAGCTCAAGGCGTCCTGGGAACCGCCCAAGCCGGCGTCTGACGGACCTCGCAAGCAGGTTGAGAACACCGCGACCGGCCACGTCGAGGACGACGACATCCCATTCTGATCTCCTTCCCCACCACCCTGGTCGCTGGCTCAGCGGTCGCGACCAGGTTTCCCGGCTCGTTCCCCCACAGGGCCGGGCGCACTCCAAGGCGGCGTTCGGCGAGTGCGTAGCTCGCCGAACGCATTTCTCGACCATGCCAAAGGACGGCACACAGATCGATCTGCGTCGGGTGCTCCCGGATGAGCTCGCCGACGCGCTCTCGAACGACGAACTCGGCCAGTACACGCGTCTCATGCTTCGCCTGCTGTCCCAACCCGACCACGCCCTGCCGACCGATGTCGCGGTGCTGTCGCGTTGGGCTGGTTCGGTCAGCTTGAGCTCGAGGGTGCTCGCCGAGTTCACAAGCGTGGACGGACGCCTGCGGTGCGCGCGGGTGGATCGCGTTCTCGGCGAAGATGAGGCCCGCCGCCGGCTACTGAGCGATGCCGGCAAGCGCGGAGCAGCGAAGTTGTGGAGCGGAACAGGCGGCACGCGGCCGCTTGCCACCCCATCCACAACCGACAGGCCTGAGGTGAAGGGTGGCCATGGCCACCCCATAGCCAGGCCATGGCCACCCCATAGCCAGGCCATCGAAACGCCGATTTCGACGCCTCCAGCGGGGTCCGTGCGCGCCTCGCACGCGCCCGCGGCGCTGCAGCGCAGAGATTCAAATTCGAATTCTCTGCGCTCCAGCGCAGGAACCTCCGGAGAGATGCCCACGCGGTCCGAGATCGCCGGCGCGATCCACGACGGTCTCGAGGCCGCCGCCCAGGCCCGCCTGAGCGAATACCGCCGCGCCCAGGCGACGACGATCCTCGAGCGTGCGATCGCCCGTTGGCTGGACGAGAAGCGGATCCAGCCCCGCAAGCCTGGGATGCCGCTTCCAAAGCCTCGCAACGAGGCGATGAAGATCTCTGCCTACCCCCAGGCGACGCCTGCGGCCTGCGAGATCGCGGTTATCTGGTGCGACACCGAGCACGCCGACCCCGACGAAGGACCGGTCGGCAACCCGATCGCCTTCGTGATCGGAGTCTTGGGCGCCCACCGCGGGGGAAAACCCTTCGAGCACCGCCTGCACGAGCAGCCCATTGTGAACAAGTGGGACGCCGCCGAACGCCGCGTCTTCGACTCGGCCCGGATCATGGCCGCGGCCGACGCCGCGGCCCGTCGCATCGACGACGCCCGAGCCGCCCTTCTGACCAACCCAACCCCCCAGGCCCGCATCGGGGCATCGTCGCCGCCGCCACGGGCCTCCGGAGAGTCCGCATGAGCAAGAAGTCCAAGCACGCCAAGGGCACGCCGTTCTCCATTGATGTTTGCGACGGCATTCGTCACCACATTGGAGAGCTGGCCTCGCTCGCCTCCAAGCGGAAGAACGCCTTCGAGGACCGCGACGCCGCGTTGGCCGACAAGCGCGGCCTCAAGAACAAGGACAGCAAGGAGTATGCGGAGGCAAGCCGCCGTCACTCCGATGCGGTCATCGCCATCGACGAGCTGGATGACCAGATTGCTTGGCACCGCGGCCAGTTGAAGGAGGTCGTCGAGGAGGCGGATAACCCGCAACACGAGCTGGAGTTCGAACCGCCCAAGCCTCCGCCCGCGGAGGATCCCAAGCAGATGAAGATCGGCGAGGGCGTGAGCAAGGATGCTCCCCCCGTCGGTCGACCTGTGGGGCGCCCCGCAAAGGAGACCGAACCGGCCGTCGCCGTTGGCGAGAACCAGCATCTCCTGGCGAGGGTGATCGAACTCGACATGCGAGAGGATCTCAAGACCGCGTGCATCGACGCCGGCCTGGGCACGATCGGCGCGGTTTTCGAAGTCATCAAGACGGACACCTCCGAGGCCACGAACCTGTCCACCAAGCTCAACATCGACGGCTCGGCTGCCCGGCAGCTGCGAGCCTCGGTCGAGAAGTACCTGAAGAAGCACACTCGCGCAGAGATGGATGTTGAGCGAGGTGGGGACTCGCCGGCGCCGGATGACCGCGCCAAGCACGGCAAGGGTGCCAAGCCCCGGAAGGCATCGCGATGAGCACGCCGCTGACCCAACGGCAGGAAGCGATCCGCATGTATCTGGCGGAAGTGCTCGAGCGGGCCAAGCCAGGAGAGCACGCGGGATGGACGACGATGCACCGCATCCGCGAGGATGTGCCCGGGCTTGGATCGCATGAGTTCAAGCAGGACCTCCGCGAGCTGCACAAACGCGGCCACATCGAGTGGCGAGGGGGATGGGCCAACAGGCGGACCCTGGCCGGCACGTTTGAGGTTCGAGCCAAGGCTTGAACGAGTCTCCGTCGCTCGAAAGGGCGTCGGGGGGATTCACGAAAGGAGCGTCACCATGACGTTTGCAGCGACCACGCAGAACAAGCCCCGCAATGGATCGGCGAAGAAGGCCAAGCCCGCGAAGAAGGCCAAGCCCGCACCGCCGTCGCAGCCGGAAACACTCCCGCCGCGGACGCCCATCCTGGGCGTGGACGTCCGGGGCGAGCTCCAGCACGTGCCCGTCGACTCGATCCTGGAGCCGCCGGGAACGCCCGACCGCCAGGAGCGGCCGGGGGACCAGGAGGCCACCCGCCAGCTCGCCGAGAGCCTGCGCGAGTGCGGCCAGCTCCAGCCGATCCTGGTCGAGCGATTGGAGGACGGCCGGCTCGTCCGCGTCTTTGGCCGCCGACGCCTCGCCGCGGCCAGGCTCCTGGGGTGGGCGAGCGTGCTCGCCGTCGTCACGCCGCCCCTCTCGCCCGACGCGCGACGCACGATCGTCGCGGTGGAGAACGTGCAGCGACTGGACCTCTCGCCGGCCGAGGAGACGCTGGCCGTCGATGACCTGCTGCACCTGCAGGCCTTCGCCGCGGCGCGGCAGCTGGGCAAGCCCGTCGGGCCCACGTGCGGCGGACTCGCGGGCAAGTTCATCACCAAGGACCTCGACGAGGACATCACGGGCGATCTTCGCGCGGCCAACTCGCACGACCTCCTCAACGATCACCGCGTGCGGGCGATCGCCGTCGAGCTCGTCGCCGCGATGCTCGGGAAGCCCGCGAGCTGGGTGCGGGACCGCATGTACATCGGGCGGCTCTCGGGCAAGGCCAGGGCGCTCGTGCGGGATGGGAAGCTTCCCCTGGCGCACGCCCGCGAGATCGCGAAGATGGCCGACGCCCAGATGCGGGAGGCCCTGGCGATCGACTACGCGGCCGGTGGCTCGGAATCCCTCAGCGACGCCGAGGCCGGGAGCCTGGACGACCTCAAGGACGAAGTCCGCCGCTGCGTCTTCAGTCTGCACGTAGTACCCTGGGACCGCGACGTGCCCTTCGCCGGCAAGCCCGCGTGCGTCGAATGCCCGCACAACTCCTCCAACACGCCCGGCCTCTTTGAGCACGGGGGGGCCGTCTCGACGAGGATGGTCGCCGGGCGGGGGACCTTCGACCTCGCGAGCGCGACGCACGAGAAGGTGCTGGAGGCCGGGGTCTGCACCCTTCCATCGTGCTACCAGACGAAGCTCCGCGAGAGCAAGAACGCGATCGCCAACGCGGCGAAGCGCATCGTCGATGGCGAGAAGAGCAAGGCTGAGGCGAAGGTGCCGGCGTTCGTCGACGTGAAGGCCCTCGACCGCAAGGTCCGCGATCGCCGCGAGAGCGTGAGGGCCGCGGGGAAGCGCGCCATCGGCAGCGGGTACGCCGAGCCGTCGCCGGCGGAGAAGGCCAAGCAGAAGGAGGCGGCGGAGCGCCACGAGGCTGAAATCAAGTTCGGGAACGCGATGCGGGACCGGGTCAAGAAGCTCGAGCCGCTGCTGGCAAAGGAAATGGCGAAGGTCCCCGGCACCTGGGCGCTCTATCGCCTGTTCCTTGAGACCAAGCTGTTTGAGAAGACGCAGAGCAACGCGAAGAACGCGGCGGCGGTTCTGTCGTCGCCTGGCTTCGCCGCGATCCTCAAGGCGGTGAAGAAGCCGAGCTGGGAAGGTCTGCTGGCGATCGAGAAGGAGTGCGGCCGGCAGTTCGATCTACTGAACCCCTGGTACGACGGCAAGAGCGGCGCTGCCGATGCGATCGCCAAGGCGTTCGAGATTGACCTCGGCCCTGCACCGACCTTGGAGGACTTCCTCCCAAAGCCCAAGGCGGGGGGCGGTTCAAAGTCCTCCGCTGGCACGTCCAGGGCGAAGGCCCGCAAGGCAAGCTCGACCGCTGGTGGCAAAGGCGGATCGTCCAAGCCGAGCGAAGAGCCGGAGGAGGATGACGGGATCGACGAAGACGATCCAGAGATCACCGGGGTGGAGGACGACGAATGAGCGCCACCGCCACGCGGATGCCCTTGGGTTACGCGCAGGCTCGAGCTCGCGAGATCGTCGCGCGGGTTGGGATCCCACCGACCAGCCTCACGGGCATCGTCGGCTCCATCCGCCGCGGGAAGCCGGACGTGGGTGACATCGAGTTCTTGGTCCCGACCGCCCCGGCCGCGAGCCCGCGCGACGCGATCTTCGACCTCATCGACGCCCAGGTCATCAAGGGCGACTGCATGTTCAGCCCCAGCACGGCCTTCCTCGTGCCGCAGAAGGGGCACAAGCCCTTCTTCAAGTCGGCGAGCTACACCGTGACCTTCGAGAACCCGACGACGACCGTCGCCGTCGAGTTCTACCGCCACACGCCGGCCAACCGTGGCTGGATGCTGCTCATGCGGACGGGCCCCGGTGAGTTCGGCGAGTGGTTTCTCGCTCGCTGGAAGAAGGCCCACGACATCGGGGGCGACCGCCCGGCGAGCGTCGAGGGCCATTTGGTGGACCGCTGGGGGAAGGTGATCCCCGTCGAGACCGAGGATCAGTGCTTCGCGCACATCAAGTGCAACGTGATCCCGCCGGAGAAGCGGGAGGCCTTTGTGGGGTCGCTGCGTGAAAGGAGTCGGACGTGACGAGCAACGAGAAGGACGATCGGGTCGACGTCGACCCCCTAGAGCTCGGGAGGATGCTGGCGGGCCACGCGACTGTCGAGCGTGCGGTGCTCGAGGCCACGTACAACGGCGCGTGCGTGCCATGGATCTTGGATCACTTGGCACAGCTGACGCGAGATCTCGTCGCGCACGAGAAGGCGTGCACCGCCAAGACGCGCCCGTGCGGGGCCGAGATCGCGATCATGGGCGGGATCACCATGGCGAAGGAGATCCTGGCGAAGCGGCTGCTGACCTCCGCCCGTCCCGGCACGCCGACGCCGGCGCCGGGCACGCCCCCATCGCCGCCCAGCGGGCGAGAGGAGGAGGCATGACCTGGATCACGATTCCGAACGTCGTTTCTGGCTACCTGGCCGTCGGGTGCGTGCTGCAACTGCTCGTGCTCTCGGTCGTGCGACGCGGCCAGCGGCAGGGACGGCCCGAGGCGCTCGCATGTGAGGTCGGCTTCGTGACGGCCGTCGGGGGAGTCCTCCTTTGGCCGATCTGCCTGCTGGGCGTCGCCAAGGGCTATCGGGAGGCATCCCAACGCCGGTGGTCCACGACGATCGCCAGGCGGGGGGCTCGCAAGCAGCGTTCGTTCCTTGATCGCGTCGAGACCCTGCGACGAAGGGTCAGGGCCCGGCACGATCTTGTGGCGTTGGCCTGGCGTCGTGGTTTCATTTCCAACCTCAGCATGGAGAAACGTAACGCCATCGCTCGCCGGCACCTGCGCCGCCTGTCGAGGTTCGTCTGGCACCGCGTGGCGTGGGCGATCGGCCTGATCGTGGTCATCCCACTATGCTTCGCGGCGTTCGTCGGGGGCGGCGCCGTCCTGATGGCTCGGCTCGTCGTTCACGTCTTTTCTAGGAGTTGATGCATGTTCACGATCCACAAGGGGCCGGCGCCCAAGGTCAAGGCGCTGGCGAAGAAGACCGGGAAGCTCAGGCCGCTCGTCGAGGCCATCCGCCGGATGAAGCCCGGGGAGTGGGGCATCGTGCACGTCGGCGAGGCCGGCACCCGCGAGTTCAACCAGTATCGCAAGAACGCCGGGCGGGCGGTGGCCCTGGCCAAGGTGCCTGGGGCGTTCGCGTACACCGCCGAGGGTTCGAAGCCCGGCGAGGACTGCGTCGTCGTGAAGATCGCCGACGATGGCCTTGAGCACGCGACGCCCACGGGCGAGCCCGCTGCGGGCAAGCGATCGCGAGCCGAGAAGGCAGCGCCGCCCTCGAACGCCGACGACGGCGAGATCGCCCGCCAGATGCGGAGCGGCGTGAGCGAGGACCCCGACCTGGAGATGGAGGACCTGCAATGACCGTGATCAACTTTGACCGCGTCACGCCCGCCCTGGCCCAGGCCCTCTCCGAGTTCCACGCGGCCAAGTGCGCCTTCGCCCGGCTGGCGGCCACGCCACGTGCGTCATCCAAGGCATTGGACGACGCGGACCGGGCGATCAAGTGCGCCGAGGATGCGATCTTCGCGGCGATCGAGGCGATGAAGGTCGCGGGAGGACTCCGCCCCTGACCGCGCTCACGCAGCTCGCCCTCCTGGGCACGGCCGAGGCCGCCGTGATCCTCCTGCGCTGCAAGAGCGCGGTGGAGCCCGGGCCGCTTCGCTCGGCCTTCTGGACCTTCATGACGTGCGTGCTGCGCGTCGTCTTCGTGCAGCTGGGCATGGCCGCGATGCTCGACGGCCTGCCCCTGGCCTTCGCCGTCGCCGCCTACGCCATTCCCGCCGCCATCGCGACCTTCGCCATCCACGCCCTGGACGACCAGCACGAGCGGAGCCGCCAGAGGAACGCGGCGCGGGCCGCACGCGGGAGGACGCCTCCGCAGGCGCAACCACCGCGGGGGTCGCCGCCCCCGCCGCCGCCGACACGCAGTCCAAAGCACTGGGATGGGAGGAGTGAAGGATGATCAGCACACGCATGTCGAAGGTTCAACGGTCGCTCCGCGTTCGGGCGATCCGATCGGCCTGGGCGATCGCCCGACGGGCCGGGCTCACCGGGCCGGGGCTGAGCCGCGGCCTCATGGACACCAACGGCGACGTCCGCCGCGCCATCGTGCGGGCCTTTGAGTGCGGCTATCGGCGCGGGAAGAAGGAGTCGACATGAGCGAGAACGTCAAGCTGACGAACGTGTTTATCGAGAGCGCCGCGACCATCGCCCACGGCGTGCTGTGGGACCACATCCGGGCGTCGTTCGCGGGCACCGCTCCGCCGACGTTGCAGACCTGGGAGGGGATGCACCCGGAGGTCCGCGAGGCCTGGCGGCACGCCACGCGGGAGACCATCGGCGTCGCGCTCCTCGAGTTGCAGCGGCTCGGCTACCTCCGGGAGGGCGTGCAGGTATGACCGACGGGCAAGCCATCGTCCTCACCATCCTCCCCATGCTTGGCCTGGTCCTCGTGGTCCTTTTGGGCGAGTGCGTGCTGCGCTCCGAGCGGAGGCGGCCATGGAGATAACACTCGCCTGGGCCCTGGAGCACGCCTTGGACGTGCTCGAGTTCGACGTCGCCGGCGATCCCCACGGGCGGCCCCGCCCGCGATCGGCCGCCCGCAAGGTCAAGGGCAAATGGACCGCCATCGCCTACCACCCCAAGAAGATCAACCCGCACAGCACCAAGCGCGCCGACCGCGCGTGGATCAAGGCCAACGCCTGGGAGGCCGCCATGCACGCGGCGATGCGCGGCAAGGTGCCCGCGTCCCCCTGGGACGGCGCGGTGTACGTCGCGATCGAGGTCTTCAAGAAGCGGACCAAGGCCCTGCAGAAGAAGAGCAGCCCCGAGGGGCCGATCCTGTGCACGACCCGCCCCGACCGTGACAACGTCGAGAAGGCCGTCACCGACCCCATGGCCGCCGTCGGCGTCTTCACCGAGGACAGCCGCGTCTGCTGCGGGCCGGTGACCAAGTGGTACGCCAGCAAGGGGTACGGCCCTGGCGTGCGCGTGACGGCGATCCACCTGGGCGATCCCGTCGAGCTCGCTCGCCGCATGGAGGCAAGGCCATGAGCGCAACCGTTCCGCCCCGCGAGATCGACCGGGCGGTGCTGGACGAGGTCCTGCGCCTCCTGCGGAGCGACCTTCCCGACCGCCTCAAGATCAACCGCATCGCCGCCGCCGTCGCCTCGGGGAACGTCGACGCCCCCGCCGACGTGCAGGCCGAGCTCGACGCGAAGGCCATGGAGTACGGCGTCACGCGGGCCGAGATGATGGACCCCTCCACTCGCCACGAGCGCGTCGTCGCCGCGCGGTGGGCCGCCTGGCACGCGCTCTTCACGACGCGCCGGCTCTCGTACGCCGCCATCGGCGCGGCGTGCGGCTTTGGCACCACCTCCGTCCGCTCCGGCGTCCTCGAGTTTGAACGCACCATGAAACGTCCAGGTCCCCCCAGGAGATCCTTGCCATGCCCCTTGTCCTCTCCCTCAAGCCGGGACAGACCATCACCATGACCGTGCCCGATGGGCGAGTCCTCCGCATCGTGGTCGATCGCAAGCCGGGTCGGCGTCGGCTCCAGGCGACGTTCCTCGTGCCCGACGACGTCGCCATCGCGAGAACACAGGCCCCCGACGACGCCCACGACGACGTTGACCCGCGTCCGCCGAGCGGTAGTATGCCAGGCGTTGCTCCATCCCACACTTCGGAGGCTTTCGCATGCATCGACTCACGTCGTCCTTCCTGCTCGCGATGACCTGTGCGCTCGCGCTCGGCGGCTGCGCCGCGACGCGGGTGCGCCTCGAGGAAACCCCGCCGGCGCCGCCCACGCCCGCGGCGTCGCCGGCGATCAACATCGGCGCGTCCTCGCCGAGCGCCCTGCCGAGCGCCCGCGCCTTCGAGTACTTCAGCCAGAAGGACGTCGACATCCGAGGGTTCGAGTTCATTGAGGAACGCAAGCCGGACGGGTCGTACAAGCGGGTGGTGAAGCTCCAGCGTGGGACCGGCGACCCCACGGAGGTGAACGCCACCACCGCGGGCGCCATCGAGCGCATGTTTCTTGCCGGCCTCCAGGCCGGGAGTGCCATCGCGGGGAGGCCCCCGGCCCCGCCATCCACGCCGCTCCCCGCCGCCGCGACGCCGGCCCCCCAACCCGCGGACGACCAACCGCAGTGACTCACACCGCCCAGGCCGGCCGAGAGGCCCGCCGGAGGGCGTTCGGCTGTCGCTCCACCACCAACATCCACGAGCCACCATGACACCAACACTCGCCTTCGTCGAACCGGCCATCCTCCAGATCGTCGTCAATGGCGGCGCCTTCGCGCTGCTCGCCGTGCTCGTGCTCTGGTGGGTCTTCAGGGGCCAGCCCGCGGCCGAGGAGCGGCTCGCGAGGGCGCAGGACCTGTACCTCACGGCGATCGCGGAGCAGCGGACGGAGTTCAAGGCGGAGCTCAAGATCATCCGGGACGAGCATCGGCAGGAACGCGACGAGTGGGCGCGCATCCTGGCCGACCACCGGAACAGCATCCACGAGAACACCAAGGCGATCGAGCGGCAGCAGGAGATCTGCCGCAGCCAGAAGGGCTAGACCATGATCGACTTCTACGTCACCCCCGAGATCCGCGACGCCTTCGCCGAACAGATGCGGGCGATCTGCCCCGGCGCCCGCGCCGTCGAGTACGCCCACGAGCCGGACATGCTCGGGGATGGAGGAGACCCAAGCGTCACGGGCCTGCACCGCTACCTCGACCGCCTCACCCGCCAGGGCGACATCAACCCCGCGATCTTCGTCGTGGACCGCGAGACGAACTCCGCGCACGACCCCTTCGACGCCGACCAGGAAAAGGTCCGGGCCTGGACCGGCCACATCCGCGACCTCATGGGCGCCGTCGAGATCCGCCTCGCCGGCGTCCCCGCCGCGGCGAGCCTCATGTGCATGCTCCCCGCGAACGCGAGCTTCGCCAGCCCAACGCGCTGGCGCGAGGCCGTGCGGCGTCAGGCCGACATGGGCATGTGGGACTGCGGGAGCGCCCACCACTTCCAGGTCTTCGCCGCCGACGAGAACCCCCAGGGGCTCTGGCTCACGGACGAGTTCGACCGCTGCCGGGCGCACCTCGACCGCGGCCACCTCCCCGACTGGCCCGTGTGGTGCCAATGGTGCCCCGCGACCAGGGGAACGCGGACGACGCCGGGCGTGCTGCACCACCAGGGCGTCCTAGCCAAGTGCCTGGAGCACACGCTCAGGACCTCCCGCGTCACGCCCCAGATTTGGTGGCCCGGGCGGGACCTCGCGCATCCCGCGGTCGCACTGATGCTGCGGGAAGTGGCCGACGTCGTCGGCCGGAGGAGCCGGGCCGCCCCCGGCGACATCGCCGCATGAACGAACCCCTCGACGAGCGTAGGTTGGCCAGCCGTCCGCGTTCGGCCTTCGGCGCCGACGCGGGGCTGGGAGCCGCCGCCGTCGGATTCTGCCTCGGGTGGGCGTGCGGGGATCGTCGGCGATTCGTCTTCGCCGTGCGCCTCGCCCGGAACGACGAGGCGGTCATCACGCACCTGGCGAGCGAGGTCGGCGTGTCCCCGTCGACCGCGCGCCTGTGGAAATCCGAGTTCCAGAACCTGCTCCGCCGCGAGGCCGCGATGAGCATCGCCGAGCTCGGCCTCACCCGGGAGGACTGGGTCGCCGTCGAGGACGACGACGAGCGCGCCCTGGGCGGGCGCGGCAACGATCGGTAGAGACCCCGCGAGGAGTGGCCGCGTGGCCCGCAGACCGTCCGCATCGAAGCCCCCGCACGACGCCACGCCACCCAAGAGCGTGGCCGACGTGGCCGCCGACATCGGGATCTCGGTGCAGACCGTCTACAACGACGCTCGCGACGGCGCCCGAGGCATCACCGTGCGGGGGGGGACCTACCACATCGACCTGCCGGCGTACGTGACCTGGCGCAAGGCGCAGGGGAGGTTCGTCGGACGCGACGCCGCCGCGGAGCCGGCCGTCCTGGCCAAGAAGGGACGCACCGCGCGGGCCGACGTGGCCGACCGCGCCAAGGGCAAGACGCTGGCCGACCTCCGCATCGAGCGCGAGGAGCTCGAGCTGGCGAAGGACCGCCTCCAGCACGCCCGGGCGGCGGCCGAGCTCGTCCCCGCCGCCGCGACGCGGGAGGCTTGGACGCGGGGGCTGACGACCCTCAAGGCCGCGCTGGGCGAGGTGCCCTACCGGGCCCTCGAGGGGGCCCGCGCGACCATCGCCATGACCCCGCCCCAGGAGGCCCAGCTCATCGCGGCGGTGCAGGAGGCCATCGCCGCCACGCTCGACGCGTTCGCCCGCCAGGGGGCCGACGCATGAGCCCAAGGCCCGCCACCCCGGCGCTCGGGCACGGCGTCCGCGTCGCCTCGCCCGACGAGCTCTTCCGCGAGGTCGCCCGCACCGTCTTCGCCCGCTCGGGCTTCGCCGATGCGCATGCCTGGGCCCAGCGCCACGCGTGGTACTACAAGGACGCCATGGCGTACAAGTGGGACGCGGAGACGCAGATCCCCTACGCCGCCGGGATCCTGCAGGCCCTCGCGAGGCCCGGCCTGCGGCGCCTGACCATCATGGCGGCCGAGCAGATGGCCAAGACGGAGATCGCGTTCAAGATCCTGGGATACTTGGTGACCGAGCGCCCCGGCCGCGGACTCATCGTCTACCCGAACAAGGCGATCGCGAGGCGCCAGAACCTGGAAAAACTCCTCCCCACCTTCCGATCCACCCCCGCCATCGCCACGCTCTTGAAGCCCG
The DNA here is from genome assembly GCA_964543905.1 of uncultured Phycisphaeraceae bacterium. Lineage (GTDB taxonomy): Bacteria > Planctomycetota > Phycisphaerae > Phycisphaerales > UBA1924. The sequence continues at coordinate 72,093 of CAZIZO010000010.1, read as the reverse complement.
GGAAGGGCGCCTACACCGGGCAGTCGATCCACTTCCGGCACATGACGATCACCTACGCCAGCGCGCCCGTCAATCGGACCATCGACGCCAACGTCGAGGCCTTCGACTACGGCTGGGTGTGGATCGACGAGCTGGACCGTTGCCACCCCGACGTGCTGTCGATCGTGGAGGGCCGCGGCAAGACCCGCCGCGACTTCCTCCTGATCTGCACGTCGACCCCGACCTACGCCGGCGTCGGGATCGACCGCGAGTACTTCGGGGCCGAGCACTACGCCGGGAGCGACCAGGGGCGCTACCTCGTCCCCTGCCCGCACGAGTCGTGCCGCCGCTACGGCGAGCGGGACTTCGGCCTCGTCCGCTGGCCCGGGGCCACGAAGAAGGACCCGCGCACCGACGCCAGCCGCGACCAGTCCGCCGACCCCGAGATGGTCGAGATGCTCGCCTGGGCCCGGTGCCCCCACTGCCGCCAGCGGCAGGGGCGCGAGCACAACCTCCGCCAGCTCCAGCGCGGGCGATGGATCGTGCGCGGGCAGACCATTGAGCCCTGGGGCGGGACGTGGGAGCGCTTCCGTCCGGGCGTCGTCGTCGGCCCGGCCGCGACCGGCCCCCACGCGGGATTCCATCTGCCCGGCCTCCTCTCCTGCATCCCGGCCGGCGTCAACCCCTACGGCTACGTCGCGAAAGGATTCGTCGCGGCCAAGGGACGGCCGGACCGACACTGGCTCAACCGTCGGCACGGGAGCGCGTACGCCGAGAAGGCCCAGACCGTGGAGGTGCGAGAGGTGCAGCAGCGAGCCATCCCCGCCGGCCAGAACGGCTCCTACGCCAAGGGCACCGTGCCGCCCGGGGCCCTCGTTCTGACCGCCGCCGTCGACGTCCAGAGCGACCACGCCTACATCGAGGTCGTCGCCTGGCACGCCTTTGCCCGCAAGCGCAGCGTCGTCTGGTGGGGCGTCGCGCCCTACACGCCTTCCTCGCCCGGCGAGGCGATCAACGCCGCCATCGCCCAGGCCTTCCCCACGCTCTCTGGAAAGAAGCCCAGCGAGGTCGTGCTCGCCCGCATCGTCGACTCGGGCGACCGCACGGACGAGGTCTACGACCTCATCCGCCGCTGGCGCCTCCAGGGCAAGCTCGCCTTCGCCGCCAAGGGCGTGGGCCTGCGGGGCGGCGCCGAGAGCATGAGCCGGGCCGTCGAGGTCACCAAGATCGACAAGCGGGCCGACGGGACCAACGACCCGGTCGGGCTGGAGCTCCTGCGCTTCAACTCGTTCTTCTTCAAGTCCGCGGCCGTGCGGGCGATGCGCGGGGCGAGCGTCTCGACCACGACCGGGGACCGCAAGGCCTGGAGCGACCCCGCCGAGGAGGCCACCGAGGCCGAGAAAACACTGGACGTCCTGGGGGCCGCCGCCGAGGGGATGGGGATGACGAGCGAGCTGGCCCTCCCGCACGACGTGGACACGCGGTATCTCAGCCAGATCACCGCCGAGCACCTCGTGCACGCCGGGACCGCCAGCCAGCGGAGGCTCGTCTGGCAGGTCAAGCCCGGGCGCGAGGGGAACCACTACTTCGATTGCCACGTCATGAACCTCGCCCTCGGCGAACGCCTGGGCCTGCGGTCCCTCGCCCCCGCCGGCCAGGTGGACCCCATGCTGGGCCCCGCGGCCGGCGCCCCGCCCGGCACGGCCCAGGCCGCGTCGGGGAGCGATGCGGATCCTTCAAACGTGCAAGCAAAGCACAACTCTCCCGATTTTGGCAAAAAAACTTCGCCCAGGCCCTCCGAGGTGATCAAAAAGCCTGAAAACCCGAGGTTCCGCGAGGCCATGGAGCGGGCCCGCGCGTACCGCCGCGAGCGTGCGGAGCCCGAATAAACGATCAAAAGCGCAGGAATCTTGCGCGACCCCCCTGTGTGAATAGACGCCCTCGCGTTCTCGACACGATCGACCACCCCCACCAGGACGTCGCCCACCATGGCCAAGAAGAACCGCACGCCAGACGCTTTGAAGCCCGCCACCCTTGCGCCCGAGCTTGCGGGCGGCCAGGACGCCGGCGACGAGAATGACGCGACGCCCCAGCCGGACGCGGCCCCCGCCCCCGCCCCCGATCCCGATCCGGCCCAGGCCCCCGTCCCCGCCCCCGATCCCGAT
>CAZIZO010000010.1:0-69849 GCA_964543905.1 uncultured Phycisphaeraceae bacterium | reverse complement strand
AGGCCCCCGTCCCCGCCCCCGATCCCGATCCGGCCCAGGCCCCCGTCCCCGCCCCGGCCCAGGCCACGCAGCCCTCACGCGAGGACGTGATCCGCAACCGCCTCGCCGAGATCGGTGACCCCTGGGCCGAGCGGCGTGCGATCAATGACCGGCTCCTCCGGGCCCGCCAGGAGCGTGAGGACTACCTCCGCGAGATGGCCGCGACGATCGGGCGACTCGAGGACCAGCACCGCGACGCCGAGGAACTGGCCCGCTGGATCGCCGAAGAGCAACGCGTGCTCGGCATCGAGCTGGCCGGCCTCGAGCGAGACCGCCAGAGCGCCCAGGAGCAGGAGGCCGCCAACGAGAAGGCCAAGGCCGCCCGCGCCGCCGTCGAGGCCGATCTCGCCAAGCTTGGAATTGCGCCCTAATGGCCTACGCCTACTCCGATTGGGCCCGCAAGGCCACCGCCGCCGAGCAGCTCGCGGCGCTCAAGCTCCACCACGCCGAAGTCACCCTGCAGACCGGCCCCAACGTCTCCGCCGAAGGGCAGTCGGTCGACCGGGCCAGCCTCCTCCAGCGCCTCACCGACCTCGAGGCCGAGATCGAACGACGCGAATCGTCCAACGGCAGCATCGCCGGCGGCGGATTCATGAAGATCCGCCGCTCGCGGGATTGATCACCAGCGTCTCCCCCGCCACCAACCCTCGCCCACACACACACACACCATGGCCCGCCGGCGAACCCCAGAACCGATCTCGGTCGAGCGGCTCGAGGAGCGTGCGCGCCTGGAGCAGGCCAGGGCCTCGATCGCCGAGGCCAAGGCCAAGGCCCGCCTCGCGAGCCTACGCCTGCGGGCGTCCAGCGCCCTGACGCACGCGGTGTCCGGGGCCTCCTTCTCCCTGGGGGGCTACCAGAGCGGCAAGGGCCGCACACGCACGAGCGCGAGCCGAACCCTTCCACCCAAGGCGAGCGCCCAGGCCGTCCTGGACCTGAACACGCGCGACATCATGCGACGCGAGTGCCAGGACTGCGAGCGCAACAACCTCGTCGCCGGCGCCCTCGTGCAGCGGCACATCGACTTTGTCGACGGCGACGGCCCCATCGTCAACCCCAAGACCCAGGACGAGAAGTGGAACGACGAGGTCCGCGACCTCTACCGCCGCTTCATGCAGGGCGAGGACTACGAGACCCTGGGCCGCCCCAACATCGACGGCCGCTCCAACCGCATCAAGGACCAGCGCGAGGTGACCCGCGTCTGGGACGTCTGCGGCGACGGGTGCATGATCGAGACCGTCGACGAGAACGGCCTGGGCAGCTACCAGATGATCGAGGCCGAGCGCCTGGGCCTCCCCTCCGGGCTCGACGTCAAGGCCATCACGAACGGCACGGCGATCGTCGCCGGCCTCGAGATGACCGCCGGGGGCCTCGCCACCCACTACCACTTCACCGACTGGACCATGGGGGGCCAGGCCCTGGGGATGACATCCCGCAGGATCCCCGCGACGAACGTCATCTACTTCCCCAACCCCAAGCTCCTCCGCGCCGGCCAGGTGCGGGGTGAGCCGCGGCTCCAGCGCGGCCTCAAGGTCATGGACCTCCTCCTCGCGTACATCGAGGACACGGCCTTCGCCGCCAACACCGCGACGTGGATGAACCTCATCATCGAGGACAGCCGGCCCCAGGACCTCGTCGACACCCTCCGCCGCGCCATCACCGACCAGCCCGACCGCGAGACCTCGCAGTCCCCCTACGAGGTCGAGCTGGGGGGCGGGCGGGCCTACATCACCAAGCCCGGGCACAAGGTCTCGCAGATGAAGCCCGAGTTCCCCACCACGAACTTCAAGGACTTCGTCCTCACGCTCATCCAGCTCCTGGGCGCGGACTTCTGCCTGCCGCTGGCGATCGCCCTTTTCGACGCCCAGCAGATGAGCTTCAGCAACATGCGGGGCGTTCTTTCGACCTTCGCCCGCGGGATCGACTTCGACCAGGCCGAGAAGGCCGCGATCGAGAAGCGCGTCTACCGCCGCAAGGTCGCCGAGTGGATGAACCTGGGCCTCATCTCGTTCCGAGACGACTGGGACAAGGTGCACGTCATGTTCCCCAGGCCCCCCGTCGTCGACCTCATGATGGAGATCGAGGCGATGGGCAAGGCCGTCGACCTCAACTTCACAACTCGCCAGAACGCCATCGAGAGCATCGGCCTCGCCGAGAACCACATCGAGGTGGTCCGGGCCAGGAAGGTCGAGCTCGAACGCGAGATCGAGGCCGGCGTCGCACCCGCCGACATGCCCGGGGCGACCCGGCCGGGCACCACGCCACCCACTCCAACGTCGGCCACGCCCATCACGCCCGACCCCGCGGCCACCACCGGCACGCCCGCCACCACCACGCCATGAGCCGAACCCCGAACAGCACGGAGGCCCTGCACTTCATGGCGATGGGCCTGGGGTGGGAGCCACCCACCGCCGAGGCCCGCCTGATGACCACGCGCGGCCGGGCCGCCATGGACGGCGCCCCGGCCCGCGCCCAGGACCGCACGCCGGACCGCGCTAGGCCCCAGCTCGCCGGGATGATCGCCGTCGAGCCCCGGCCCGATCTGCGCTGCCTCACCCTCGTGGGCTCCATGGCCGTCCTCACCCTCGACGGCTACCTCGACTACTCGGCCCCCTACTCGATGTCCGGAATCTTCCAGGCCGACGCCGACCTCGCCCGGGCCGTGCGATTCTGCCTCGACAGCCCCGGGGTGAAGGGCGTGCTGCTCGACGGCCACTCACCCGGCGGGAGCGCCTTTGGGACCTCCGACCTCATGGCCCTCATGGCCCAGCTCGTGGCCAAGAAGCCCACCCGCGCCATCGCCCACGACGTCCTCGCCTCCAAGGCCTACATGGTCGCCGGATTGGCCCAGCGCCTCGCCATCACGCCCAGCGGCATGGTGGGCAGCGTCGGCAGCACCTTCGGCGTCCTCTACGACCACAGCCAGGAACTCGCCCAGGACGGCGTCGGCGTGATCGACACCTCCGTCGGCAAGGCCAAGCAGCTCGGGACCTTTGGGCTCCCCATCGACCCCGCCGAGGCCGAGGTCGTCCGGGCCAACGCGAGGCAGCTCCTCACCCCCATCCTCGCCCAGCTCGCCCCCGCCCGCGGATTGACGCCCGACGCCATCCTCGCCCTGGAGGCCCGCATGTTCGCCGGCGCCCTCGCCGTCGAGGCCGGGCTCGCCGACGAGGTCGCCACCTTCGACGACTTTGCCCTCCGCTTCCTCGACGACCTCTCCACCAGTCGGGCCGGCTCGGTCGTTCCGCGCCGCACGCCCGCACCCGCCAACCCGACCCCCACCAGCCCCACGCCATCAGGAGCACGCATGAGCACCCCAGCCCCCACGCCCACCCCCGAAGCTCGCCCCCTCACGCTCGAGGCCCTTAAGGCCAGCAACCCCGAGCTCGTCGCCAAGATCGAGGCCGACGCCGCGACCAAGCTGCAGGCCGAGCTCGCCGCCAAGACCCCCACGACCCCGACGCCCGCCACGTTCGAGGAGCTGAACGAGGCTTTCGGCAAGGACGACCCGGCCTTTGTCACGAAGGCCATGGCCGGGAAGATGACACTCGTGCAGGCGCACGCCGCCTACGCCGCCGAACTCAGGGCACAGCTGGCCACGGCCCAGACCACCATTGAGACCCGGAAGAAGCTCCCCGCCGTCACCGGCGTGACGCCCCTGGCCCCTTCCGGGACCGGCGGCGCCGGGCCCGCCGACTTCAACGCCGCCGTCGCGCAGGTCCGCGGCGAAATGAAGTGCGACTACGCGACGGCCTGGCACGAGGCCGCCCGCCGCTTTCCCAAGCTGCGGGCCGATTTCGCCAAGCATCGCACGACCGCGACCAGCGCCGATCCCATGGCGACCGCCGTGAGCGCCGAGTAAGCCCCTCCCGCGCCCATCACGCCCGCCCCAGCCCCCGCCACCCATCCCGCACCCCTGACCCACTCCACCCCACCCACGGAGACGTTTTCCCATGCCCACCGGACAGCAAAATGAGACCGGCTTCAAGAGCTTCATCGCCGGCGAAGCCCTCGAGCCCTTCCGCTGCGTCAAGCCCCACACCACCCCCGGCCAGGTCGTCTACGCCGACGCCGGCGAGGCCTCGATCGGCGTCACCCAGGACCGGGCCGCCAGCGGCGATCCAGTGTGCGTGAAGCTCTGGAACTCGCCCGGCACCTTTACCGTGAGCGTCGCCTCGAGCGTCGCCGCGATCAACACCGCCCTGTATAGCGCCAACGACGGCCAGCTCGACGACGCCAGCAGCGGGACCGTCAAGGCGTACAACCTCGAGGTCGTCAGCGCCGCCAACGCCCAGGTCGAGGTCGTCGCCCACCGCTAAGGGCACCCCCCGCGACGCTCGACGCCACCCACCCCGTCATCCCCCAGCCCTTCCCCACCCACCCGCCACCCCCGGAGTAGTTTTCCATGCCCATGATGCCTTCTGGCGCCGCCCTCCGCGGCGACCTGGCCGACTTCCTCGTGCAGCACTACCGCGACCCCAACGGGTACATCGCCGAACAGGTGATGCCGTTCTACGACGTCGCGGACGAACAGAACACCTTCAAGAAGCTCAGCGTGAACGCGACCGCCGCCCTCCCCGACGACACGATGAGCGTCAAGGGCGGGGCCAACAGCGAGGACTGGGAGCTCGAGGAGGACAGCTACGCCACCAAGCCCCGCGGCTTTGACGGGCGCCTGCACGACCTGGACCGGGCCCGCATGGAGCAGGCCGGCCAGGACGGCGAGGCCGTCGTCGCGATGCGCACCGCGGACATCCTCATGGCCCGCCAGGAGTACCGCGTTGCCCAGATCATCTACAACACGACCAACTTCCCGCTGTCGGGTACGACCGGCGTGAGCGTCTCGAACGCCTGGAGCAGCTCGAGTGGCACGCCCCTGGCCGACGTCGCGACGGGCATGCGCGTCCTCCACGACAAGGTCGGCGGCCTTCCCAACACGCTCGTCATCCACCTCAAGACCTACCTCGACCTGTGCAACCAGGACCGCATCAAGGAGCGGTATCTCAGCGTCGCCGAGCGGGGCCAGCTCATCCCCCTGCCGGCGCTCGCCGCCTACTTTGGCGTCGCCAAGCTCCTCGTGGCCGGCCTCAACACGTACAACACGGCCGACAAGGGGCTCACGGCCAGCCTCTCGGGCCTGTGGGGCACCGGCTACGCCTGGCTCGGCTACACCGCCAACGGGGACAACACCCCCCTCTACCCGACGCCCCAGGTCGGCCGCATCTTCGCCTGGAACAAGTGGGGCGGCCGCCTCCGGGTGAAGCAGGTCCGCGACGACGTCCGCGAGACCGACATCTTCCAGGTCCGCCGGCAGACCCAGGAGAAGTTCTTCGGCAACCGCTACGGCTACCTGATGGGCGGCGTCTAAGCCGCCCACAGGCGTCCGTCCTCTCACGCGACCCCGTCCCACCACGCGACCCCCAGCAGGCCCCGGCCCCCCGACACTCCAACCCCCAACTCCGGGGGCCGGGCGCTGGCGGGATCGCGAGCCCGTCACAGCGAACTCCCCATGATCCTCGCACAAGTCTTCCATGACATCAAGACCAACGGGCGGCGATACGTCTTCACGGGCGGTGGCGATTCCACGTTCAACCGGGGCAACGGGTTCGGCGAGTGGGGCGCGTTCTTGGAGCAGGCCAAGGCCCACGCGCCGTGCATCGGCGGCCTTGGCGGGATGAACGTCTCCGCGTCCGGGATGAACTACCTGTGGGCGATCAAGCGGCAGGGGAACACCGCCGTCGGGGCGGTAACGGCTCCTGCCGATGCCGAGTGCTTGGGTGGCGTCGTGTGCCCGAGCGGCTGGGCGGGCTATCAGCACTGCCTCTTGGCTGCGGCGGGCACGACGATCAGCAGCACGAACTGGAACTGGACGGCGAACGCATCGTTCATCAACGCGCATGGGCGGGTGGTGGCGTCGATGTTCTCGCGTGCGGTCAGCGGCGCAACGGACGCCAACACCGGGTACACGCCCGTCATCTCGGGCGGATCGGCACTGGACGTGTCGGCGTCGCAGAGTGGGACCAGGCAGGCGGCGGGCACGCGCGTCAACACGTCGAGCGGAACCGTGGGCACGCTGCGGCGCACGGACATGGAGAGCGAGCAGATCACGGCCACGGCGGCAACCGGCGTCGGGGCTTCATTCTGTATCGGCGACAGCGGGCTCCGGCTCGGTGGTCCGGCCCTCTTCCTCTACGTCGCCCTCACGGCCAAGGACACGCCGAAGGGCTGGTGGGCATCCAAGCACATCTCGCACGGCGGCAAGGCCCTGTACGACTACATCGCGGAGGGGCTCAGCACCGCGAACTACGCCAACTCGATCGAGACGTACTTCAAGTGCATGTTGCTCCTGAACGACCCGACGTACGCCAACTCGTACGGCGGTTGCCAGGGCGACGTGACTCCGGGCGGGCTTGGCGGCGCGGACCTTGCGATCGGATGCTTGTGGCTCGATTGCTTCATGCACAACGACGTGGGCTCGGCGGGCAACATCTGCTCGTTCGTGCCCGACGGCGAGGAGTCGTGGGCGGCGGAGGCCACCGGGACCATCGTGTCTCACGACGTTGGTGCGGGCACGGTCACGCTTGACGCGGGCCAGGGCGCAAACTTCGACACGTCCGGCCACATCAAGACCGCCGCGGGCGAGATCATCACGTACACGGGCAAAAGCACCGACACGCTGACGGGCTGTACGTTCGAGACGTTCGGCACAACCGCACAGCCGCGCGACGGCTTCGGGTGCTACCAGGGCTATCTCTCGTACACCCCGACGGGCTTTGCCGCGAACAACCATTTCTGGGACGACTGGCTTAGGGCGCGATGGGTTGCCGCGGGGGGAGCGTCCGCGAACTTCAAGCGCATCCTCAAGGCGTCCATGCCCGTGATCGACGAGTTGGCGAGCACGGCGGGCGTGGTCTCGACGCTCCCGCAGCGCGAGCAGCGCCATCGGGACATGATCGCGGCGGTTCGATCGCACAGCCCCAGCGCCCTGTTCGAAGTGGTGGACCCACGCGAGACCATCACGGCGCGGGACATGGTGGTCAACCGCTGGGCCGACATCAACGCGACGGCCACGCTATCAGCCTCCGGCGTCACCAGCACGGCTGGCGACACGATCAACTCCGGTGCCGGCCTCAGCACGTCCGGCGTCGGGCGCATCGGCAGCGAGGCGTTCAAGTGGACCGGGAAGAGCGGCAACAACCCGACGGGATGCACGCGGGGCGCCTTCGGCACCACGGCGTACGACACGGGAACCCCCAGCCACACGAGCGGTCGCGAGATCGTCGAACTCGACATGATCCACTCCTCCACCATGGGGTATCAGGAGTTCTGGCGTCTCAAGATGCTCGCCGAGCTGGGAACGCCGTCCTCGATCTTTGAACTGGAGGGCCTCTGAATGTCCGCGTCCACCGACTGGTCCCCCGTGCCAACCATCCCCTTCGCCCGCGCGGACGACGCCGCGTATGTGCACAGCACAGCCACCGGGGCCGGCGCTCCTGGCGGGAACGAACGGAGCTGGGGAACGGCTCCCGACGACACGCAGCTCATCGTGATCGGCAAGGGCCAGGGGCAACGCTTCCGCGCCCTCGACCTGGTCGTGTTTGGATCCGGCGCCGAGAACGACGTCGTCACCATCCCGGAGATGGGCCTCGTCGAGAAGGTCGCCGGCCGATCGAACCAGGAGCTGGACGCGTGCATCTACGAGGCGCTCTTCCAGACGATCGCGTGGACGCTCGGCACGAAGACCATGAGCAACACCCTGAAGGCGGAGCTTGGCCTCACGGGCACGATCCGGTACGCCGACACGCTGACCGTCGGGGCGAAGACCGCGATGTGGACCAGCCTGCTGCAACTGGAGAGCGGGCGGGACCTGTATCTCCACTCCCCTGGGGACAACACCATCGCGAAGATGCGAGTTCCCTACACCGCCGACGCCCGCGCCTTCTACGTCTACCGGGGCTCGCAGTCGGCGTTCGGCATGCTCGCCCGTCCGTACGGAGGCCGATGATCATGGCCTGGACGGACCTCGTCAACGACATGGCCGACGTCGTCGTCGACCCCGACGCCGGCGTGGGCGTCTCCATCACGATCAAGCCGCGCGTGCTCGGGGCCATGGACTTTGCGACCATGGCCGAGTCGACCGTCGCCAGCTCCTCCACCACCGTCAACGCGGTCCGAGGCCGCAAGAGCGTCACCGTCGACCCCGTCACCAGGGCCAAGATCGTCGTCGCCACCTACACCGTCGCGACGGCCGACCTGGTCGCCACCCCCGACCACGACGACCACCTGACCGACGGGAGCGAGACGTACTTCATCCGCCGCGTCGAGCCCATCGCCAGCGGCCGCATGATCCGCATCGAGTGCGAGACCCGCACAAACTGAGCCCGACCCCAGCCCACCACCGCCCACCACCCCCGCCGCCTGCCCCAGCCATGCCCGCCGTCCAGTTCAACTTCGCCTGGCTCCACGCGGCCCTTGAGGAGAAGCTCAGCGCCGCGTGCACCGCCGTCAACGCCGGCGTGGCCTACGTCGCCCCGCACCGGCCCGCGACCAAGACCGAGCAGGGCGTCGCCATGGGGATCTCCCTCGCCCACCAGGAGCAGCCCCGCGTCTCCAACTCGGACGTCCACTCGATCGACTGGACCTACGAGATCGGCCTGCGCTTCAACGCACTCTCCGGGGGCGTCAGCCTCCCCGTCGGCCGCGTCCACTCCGTCGCCGGCGCCCTCTCCGCCCAGTTCCGCAACTGGGTGAAGGTCGACGCACCCACCACGCACGAACTCCACGCGAAGGCCGTCGCCATCGAGGTCGGCCTGCGCGGGGCCGGCGAGGGGTCCGAGGAGGTGCAGCAGGCCGTGATCACCGTCACCGGCCACGCCATCCGCCAGAGCGGCAGCACCCAGACGACGTACTAGCCAACCCCCACCCCCACCCGCCCCCATCCATCCGCCACGCACGACAGGAGCCCACAGCCATGGCCGACATCAACGACGTCATCCACCGCTTCAACCACGGCGGCACGCTCACCCTGAACTTCGGCAGCGCGCTCGTCGTCAAGAACTACGTGGCCGGCTCGCTCAAGGTGAAGCCGGCGTTCACCCCGCCCATCGAGCGGAACGACCGCTCTGCCGCCCTCGTTCCCCACAAGGGGGACCGAACCTACGGCGAGATCGAGTTCCAGGTGTACGGCGGCTCGATGGACGCCGGGGTCTATGGACTCTTCACCACGGTCGAGGTGGCCGCGGACGACAAGGTCAAGACCGGGACCATCACCGTCTACGTGCCCGACTACGAGACCTCGGCCACTGGAGACAAGCTCGAGACGACCGACGCGTTCTTCGCCGAGGCTCCGCAGTGGGAGACCGGCGCCATGAACGAGCACGACAAGCTCACGCTCAAGTTCAAGTGCGTGACCGGCCCCACCTGCGCGGCCGTCTAGCCCCATCCGTCGCTCGCCCCCCCACCCACCCCACCCCTCCCCTCCCCTCCCCTCCACGAAAGGGAACGTTGTGCCGCTCAAGCTCCTGGACTTTTCCGACCCTCTCGCCTCGACCACCATCATGCTCCGCGGCAGGAGCGTCACGCTCCGCGCCGTGAGCGCCGCCGAGAGCGCCCGCGTGCGGGAGATGCTCCCCCGCCCGATGGCCCCCTTGACCAGCCTCTCCCGCAAGGGCAGCGTGGCGACGCCCATGCCCGTCCCGCAGCCCGACGAGGCCAACGAGGAGCACCGCCGCAAGCTCAGCGAGTGGTCGGCCCTCTGCTCGATCGCCGAGGTGGGCGTGGGCCTGGAGTGGGAGACGACCGACGGCAAGAGCGCCCTCATCGACCCCAAGAAGGCCGCGCTCGAGCTGCGGCAGGCCTTCACCGACCAGGAGCTGGGGAGCCTCGCCAAGCTGCAGGACCTCCTGTCGGGCAAGGCCGAGGAGAAGGCCCTGGGAAACTCATCGTCGCCGGCGATGGACGGCCCGTCGTCCGGCGACCCGACGGCGTCCTCACCCTCCCACGAACCTACGCCCTCACCCGGACCTTCGTGCTGATGCGGGCCGCGGCCCGCTTCGGCCAGGACTGGCGGACCTACCTCGCCGCCCTCACCCGCGACGAGGAGGCCATGCTCCTGGCCTTCGATCGCGTCATGAGCGACCTGGAGGACCGCCAGAGGGACTAGCGCCGCAGGCGAGAGAGCACGGACCAGAGCACGACGACGGCGGTGATCAGGATCGCCGCGGGCAGGATGGCCTCTTGAGGCGGAAAGACCACGAGCGTGAGCAGCACGGACCACATCACCGTCAGCAGGATGCCGGCGATCCCGCCGAAGACGCCGCGGGCGACCGCGTCGGCCAGATCCCGCGGCCGCGTGGGCGTCCACGGAGTGGCCGCGAGATCCGGGCGCGCGGGCCGCGACTCTTCGAAGGGGCGCACCGCCTTGACCTGCGACAGCCCCTGCTCCAGCGCCAGCTCGGCAGCCCCGTCCTCCGTGCCCGCCTCGACCACGACCACGCGCTCCCTGCGGGTCGACGCATCCACCCCCAGAACCGTAAAGGTGCTCATGCATCCACCCCGACCTGCACGCCGCACTTCGGGCAGGAGTACCGGTAGCCGCCCCGGAAGAGGAAGTACAGGATGCCCGGCACGAGGAAGAAGCAGCACAGCACCAGGCCGACCAGGATCGAGCCGCGGGCCCGGCGAGCGGGCTTGCCCGTGTACCCGCAGTTCACGTTCGGGCAGATCAGATTGCGCATGCGTGTCCCCTTGGGCAGCCCCCCAGGCGGCCGGAGGGATCATACCAGAGACGGCCGTGGAGCGGATGGCGTGAAGTTCGACGACCAGGAGTTCCGACGCAAGATGGAGCGGATGCGTTCCGCCCGCAAGGCCGCCCGCCATGATGCCCTGCGCTCCATCGGGCATGACCTCTCCCGATGGATCAACTTCTCCCGCTCCTACGACACCGGGCGATTCCTGCGCGGCTACCAGATCGCCTTCCAGCAGATCGGCCATAACACATACTTGGATGATCTCCAGCGGTCCCGGTACATCGGGCGGGCGATCCAGGTCCTGGCCGAGCAGTACGACTTCTGGACCCGGCAGGCCCAGCAGGCCCGCACCACCCTCGCCGAGCGATACCCCGATGGCTCACGCCGCGGACGGGCCGCCGGATATCGAGCCCTGCGGCAGAAGCTCGTCAAGGCGCAGAACCTCCAGACCCGCGCCCGCGAGGAGCTGGAGAAGTTCCGCGCCGCCCCGTACGGCATCATCATGAGCCCCTTGCGGTGGGCCTTCGACCCGCTCAGGTCTTCGGGCCGCCACCTCGTGACCGTTCGCCCCAGGCCCTACGGCGGGCGCGGATCGATCGTCGACCGCGCCTCGAGCACCCAGGCCAGGATCCTCAACCTCGAGCCCCACACCGCCTTCGTCGAGGCCCGCGACCGCGTCCTGAGCCGGGCCTTCGGGAACCTGGCCGCCAGCGGCCGCATCAAGGCCGCGGCGCCCGCCAAGTACGTCAAGGGGATCTCCAACGTCAACCGCGTCCAGGGAGCCGCACGCGAGCGGTTCCTCGCCGGGAGGTAGCACGCATGCCCGATTTCATGGCCACCTACGGCATCAACGACGCCGAGGTCGCCGCCGGATTCCGACGCATCGAAGCCCAGGCGACGCGGCATGGCCAGGCGATGGAGCGGCAGGGCAACGCCTTCGACACGCTCTACGGGCAGGCTCGGCAGAGGATCCTCGGCATCGACCAGCTCGTCAAGTCCGCCTTTACCGCCGGCGGAAGCTCCATCGGCCTGGCGACCAGGGCACTCTCCGATTACGCCCGGCAGAACTCCTTCGCCGCCGCCGAGGTCGAGCGATTCCACGCCGCCAACCGCGGGCTCTGGAACGACATCGGCCGCGACATCTCGGGCCTCACCTCGATCTTCGACGGGGCCGTGAGCAAGCTGCGCTACGTCCGCGATGAGATCGTCGACGTCGCCGCCTCGCTCATGTCCGGGCTCTTCGGCGAATCGCAGACCAACGAGGACATCAAGGCCCAGACCGCCGCCCGCAAGGAGCAGGAGGCGATGGACCTGGTCCTCCAGGCCCGACGCCGGCGCGACGAGCTGGAGGCCGAGCGCCTCTCTCGCGTGCAGGGCGCCACCGCCCGCATGGCCGCCGTGCAGGCCCGCGCGGCCCTCGAGGAGAAGCGAGGCCTGGAGGAGATCGCCGAGCTGCGCACCAAGCTCGAAAAGGCCGGACGCAAGGACGAGGCCGACCGCCTCGCGAGGTCGGTGCGATTGAGCGCCCAGCAATCGGTGCTCGCCGAGCGCGAACGCCAGGCCGTCGACGACATCACCGGACGCGAGGCCGTCCGCCAGCGGATCGAGACCGCCGCCCAAGAACGCCAGCTCGCCCGCGAGGGCTTCGCCGAGCTCGCCGAGGGGAACGCGATGCGGATCTTCGGCCTCGAGGCCAGCCAGCGCCAGCTCCAGGTCGCCGAGGCCCAGCTCCGCTACGACAAGCAGCTCCGCGACCTCGCCGCCGACAAGGCCCTTCTGGAAGAGGACCGCGCCCGCGCCTCGGCGCTCATCCTGGAGCAGCGGGACGCCGAGCTCGGCCTCCTCCGCGCCTTCCGCGGCGGCGCCGGCCCGGGACGCGGCATCGCCCTGGGCTCCTCCGTGAACCCGCTGCAGGTCTTCGCCAAGGGGAAGGACGATGAAAAAGCCGACCGCCGGGAGGCGCAGAGGAAGTTCGACAAGATGATCGGCGAGCTGCGATCGATCCGCGAGAACACGGCCAAGGCCCAGCGGGCGACGTACCAGTAAGCACGCCGAGCGCGGCGCACCACGACCCACCCCAAGGCGACCATGCCCATCGAAGCCAAAGAGTTCCGCGACACCGTCAACGGGAAGGCCGGCTATCTCAAGCGCTCACGCGCCGGCTTCGAGGGCCTGCGCTACTTCGAGGTCAACAGCGACCTCGAGCACGTCGCCCTCTTTGCCCCCGGCCTCCCCAAGATCGGGGACCCCTACAGCCTGGAGGAGGAGCTCCGCCTGTGCGTCGTCACCGACGTCGGCCCCACCGAACGCGTGGGCGGCACGGACCGCGGAGACGGCACCGGCGGCGGGCTCACCTACGTTCCCGTCCGCTACCAGAGCTTGAGCAGCGTCGGCGGCGGGGGCAACGAGCCCCCAAGGCCCCAGGCGCACCTCGATCGATGGTGCCTCGTGCGGACGAGCCTCGAGACCCAGCCCATCACGCTCCCGGTGGACGAGGACGACGTGCCCGACGAGCAGGCCGCCCAGATCCACAACGGCGAGGGGACGACGCGGCCCGCCGTCGTCACCGACTACCTCGTCAGCGTCGCCTACGACGAGCGCCGGGGAGCGCCCGACCTGGACCGCTACGACGCCCTCGGGGACCCCTGCCACACCAACCGCGGGAACGTCTCCTTCCCGCCCGTCCTGCGCACCACGCTCCAGCGCCAGAAGGGGCCCGGGGAGTGCCTCTACAAGGGCTACGAGCTCGCCCAGGACGGGGACCTCCTCGTCGTCACGCACACGATCGCCGTGCGCTCGCGCGGGGAGCTCAGCTGGAAGTACGTCTGGGAGCGGAAGAACGAGAGCGGAGACGTCCTCGCCATCATGGAATCGCGCGTCGTTCCCAGCGCCGATTGGACGGGCTTGTTCGAATAGACCATCCTTCCACCCACCTTTCGAACATGCCACCCCCACGATACGTCCGCACGGGCGACGACCTCCGCGCCGCCGACCACAACTCGGTCGTCGACGCCCTGCGCGGCGGCCTCAGGGGCGGCCGCGGCATCAAGGGCCTCTTCGGGGCCGTCGGCATCGTCGAGCTCCTCCGGAACCCCCAGATGGTCCTCATCCCCGCCCGCGTGACGGCGGCGCCCGCGGCGATGGAGATCGAGGAGCCGGACTGCACGTACACCATCCGCGCCATCCCCAACCCCAACTGGGTGCTCGACGGGCATCGCCCGGGCTATCGGCTCTTCGAAGGGCCGGGCATCCTCATGAGGCCGGCGCCCGTGGGCTCCTTCTGCTGGATGGTGCGCGAGTTTGCCGGCGGCGGCCGCTACGACGTCGACGCGATCGTGCTGAAGGAAAAGTTCCTGACGACCGTCTGCCCCGACCCGCCGCCGGCGGTGGCGAGGCCCGCGCCGACGCGGGAGGAGCTCGTGCTGGCCGCCATCAAGGGCCGGGGCGGGGGCGCCGTGGGAGGCGTCGCCATCTCGCCGGCGCCCGTTCCACCACCATCCGGAGGCATCGCGTGAGCACCGCACGAACCCGACAGCAGGCCCTGGGCTTCGTCCTGACCGAGCCCAACAAGGCCGCACTCTTCGACGTGGCCGAGGGGGTCGCCGCCCGCGTGGCCTTCGTCGCCGGGCACGGGACCTTCCACGCCTCGGACTCCCTTAAGGTCATGATCGACCCCGGGGACGCGCTGCCGTACGTCGACTTCGCCACGGCCAAGGCGCTCACCACCGCCACCGCCGTCGTGCAGATCTCCGAGGAGGAGATGCGCGGCGTCTCCCGGATCGCCGTCGTGAAAAGCGGCTCGAACACCACCGGATTTGCCACCGCCGAGATCGCCGTGACGCAGGACCTGGACTAAATCCGCGGCCGGCGTCGCCCCTTTCGTCCACCCCCACACCCCCACACCCCCCACCCACCTGTCCCAGCCCCGCACCGCAGGAGATTGAACCATGGCCTATGTGTACAACGCCGTCGACTCGACCGACCTCACGATCGCCCTTGGCAGTGCCGTGCCCGCCGCCGGCTCGGACGTCGTGATCAACAAGTTTGCCAGCCAGTTCGCGAACAGCATGGACTTGTCGGCGAACGACCTCCTGTCCTTCCGCATCACCGGAGGCTTTACCGGGGCCTTCACGACCGACGCCATCCTGACCGTGAACCAGGGCGGCACGGGCAAGATCATCAACGAGGGCGGGAGCAAGGTCGTCCGCATCAAGGCCGCGAGCGGCGCGGGCGTGCTCTACTCCATCGAGAACAACCCCGTGAGCGGGGGCGCCCTCTACGTCGGCCAGGGAACCGTCACCGTCGCCCTCAACCGCAACGGGCTCCTCTCCTTCAGCGACCAGGCGATCGTGACCAACCTGTACACGACCGGGGGGACGACCGACGTCCCGTACAACGCCACGGCGCTCACGCTCGCCACCATGCGCGGCGGGAGCGTGCTCCTGCGGCGCGACGTGACCACGCTCAACGTGTACGCCGGCGTCTGCACGATCGACGACAGCCGCGTGAGCCCGGGGACCGTCACCGTCGAGCCGGGCGGGACGCTCAATCTGCGCGAGTGCGGGAACATCACCACGCTCAACGCCAACGGGGGCACGATCGACCTGACCGGCCTGACCTTCCCGATCACCATCACCACGCTCAACATCGAGCCCGGGGTCACCATCATCAAGAACGTGTCCACCGACTCGCTCCTCACGGTCAGTACGACGAACCGCCCGCGCGGGCGCGAGGTCATCGTGCAGCGCTGAGAAGGCCCTTTCGTGCCGGCGTCGGCGTGCCCCAGCCCCTGGGGCCTCCGGCGCCGGATGGTCGCCCCGGCGCTCCACACGCCATGCCCAAGCTGCAACTCGGATACGACGGCCGGTTCAAGGTGAAGGGCGGCAGGGTTCTCCTGGCCCGCACCCAGCCCACGCCCGACCCCTGCTGCTGCGGGGAGGACGGCGGGGGGCCGCTCTACGCCCGCGTGGCGGACTGCTGCAACCGCGAGCGCGTGCTCTGGGTGCTCCTCGCCAAGATCGGCGGGTGCTCGACGATCCAGCGGCTCTCGCCCGGGGGCACGCTCGAGTGCTGGAGCCTCGACACGGCCCAGGAGCCGCTCACCGCCGCCCAGATCGCCCTGGCCTATCCCGATGAGGCGATCGACGCCCCGGACACCCTCGACCCCTACCCCTGCGGGGCCTGCGGCGTCGCCCCCTGCCCCGCCTGCCCCGAGTGCTGCATGCGGCTCGACGTGCCCGTGGACTGCGACACCGTCGTCTGCTGCAACGTGGGGAGGCGATTCCGCCTGCGCTACGACCTGCTCGTCACGCAGACGTTCCGGAGCATCCCGACGCTCTTCTTCGCCCCGGACTGCGGCGGGCTCCTGGGGAACGCGCAGATGTACGTGGACGACGCCATCACCTTCCACGCCGTGGGCTCGTTCATCGTCGACCGGGCCCGCAACGGCGCGACCTGCGACGGGCCCGTCGTCGAGTGCGCGGGGAACTCGTTCATCCGCCGCACGCGCCGGCGCGAGGAGCCGGGCGGCCCCACGACCCTCAATGGGTGCACCCTCGTCGTGCCGCCCAGGGTGGTCACGATCGATGACGATCTCACCGAGCAGGCCTGCTGGGGCTCGCCGTTCGACGTCTCGTGGTTCTGGTTCCGGCCGACGGGCGGGAACTACTACGACGTCTACGGGCCGGCGATCGTGAACGAAGAGTGCACCGCCAACCCGGATGGGGGGACCTGGCCCCTCTCGGGCTCCTGGGCCGGGGACGCGATCCGGGACGATTCGACCGCGTCGGCCTCGTACGTGCGCACCATCGCCCGCTCGTGCGCGAGCCTGATCAAGAACGAGGACTACGCCGAGGTCTTCGCCTACCGCCAACTGCCCACCCTCCCCTTCACGGCCAGCGTCGTCCAGCGGTCGAGCGTGACGATCGAGGTGATCGACCCGGACTGCGGGACCGACCCCTGCGGGCCCGGCGGCGGGGGCGGATGGGGCGGCGGTCCTGGAGGGCTCGCGGGGGACCTGCGGGGCGTCGGGGGCACCGTGCGGCCCGCCGTGGCCGCCGTGGCCGCCCTGGGGCGTCGGGACGGCCTGGGGGCCATCGTGGGCGGCTGCGGGGGCTGCGGGGACAACGCGGGCGTGCGGGCGGCCACGGCGGGGGAGATGGCGATTGCGTTGCGGGCGGTGCGCGGGTAGGATGGCGCGGCATGGGTTCGCTGGTCTATTCGTCGGCCGAGCGAGTGCCGTCATGACCAAGATTGCCTGAACGAGAGAGAAACTGCGAGAGGATTCGTGCAGCTCATCGACGTGGCCAGGACTGTGACCGCCGGAACGGCGACGCTCGTGCAGCTGGCCGTGCGAGGGGAGCTGCGCCGCGAGCACGTCTGGCTCGGGGTGCGTGGGGCGGGGCGATATGCAAGGGCTGTCGCGTCGGGCGACGTGGCCGACGACGAGGTTATCGATGAGCGCCTCTATGGCCAGCGCGGGTGCAAGAACTGTCCGGCCAGGACCATCACCAGCGAGGGTGGCTACGTGGCCTCCTGGTGCGGCACGCCGCTCGTGGAGGGCCGCGACGACCTGGGGCCGACCTGCGGGTGCCTGGTGGAAGCGAAGGCCAGCGTGGCCTCTGAGGCTTGCCCGCGGGGCAGGTGGGTGGCTAGTGTGTTGGCGGGGCGGCAGCGGGGCCCCACCCCTACCCCCCCCGTTGGTTCCCCCTAGCGGCAGGAATTGCCCGCGGGTTCGAACCGTCGCGATTTTGATGCGTTCTTGGCGTTTGGCGCTGCTTTGAAAGGCCTTGGGGAGGCGGGGTGGTCCGGGAGGCGGTATGGCAAGGCTCAAGATTGGCAAGGTGGTCATCTCCGCGGCTCCGGTGGGGACGCGATTCGCGAGCGAGAACGCGAGGCGGCGGCTGACCTGCGCCTTACCTGGAACCGAGATGGTCGAAACGAACGACCCGCACGATCGTGCTCACCTCGAGTTTGGCCCGGACGGCCTCCTGCTGCCGGCGGCCCGGCGCGGTGGTCGGAAGATCCGTGGGCGGGCCCGGGAGTATCCGCGATCTTCGATGACGCCTGGCGGCGTGGCCTTCGACTCGGTCTTCGACGCGACCTATGAGCTGGAGCGGCGGCTCGACCGCGAGATCAATGGCGGCGGGGACGACAGCCCCGACGCGGAAACGATGTAGGGCCGCAGAGATTCCTCGCACGATCGCAGAACCGCCTCGAGCGAGCGGACCTGGGCCGCGGCGGGCATCTCGCGGACGGCCGACAAACGGCCGGTCTGGCCGTGGCGCACCGTGTAGATCGCTCCGTGCTTCGCGATGTCGTCCACGGCCTTCATCCACAGCGACGTGGCGATGCAGTAGCGGGCCAGCACCCAGCGTTCGATGGGTCCGGTCGACGTCATCCACGGCGAGACCGCCTCCCAGATCTTCTTGGCCGTGGCGTCCAGGTCGCACGGCGGCGAGCACATCTCGACCACGCACGCCGCGTTCTGGTTCGTCCTTCTGGCCATGTTCATGCCTTGGGCGAGCGCACGCGATCCGCCTTCCGCCCCGTGAACTTCTCCCACCGCTGCACGATCACGTCGCAATAGAGCGCGTCGAGCTCCATGAGGAAGGCGTGGCGGCCCGTCATCTCCGCGCCGATGAGCGTGCTGCCGCTCCCGCCGAAGAGATCGAGGACGTTCTCGCCCGGCCGGGACGAGTACTCGATGGCCCGACGTGCGAGTTCCACCGGCTTCTCCGTGAGGTGGACCATGCTCTGCGGGTTGACCTTCTTGATGCTCCACGTGTCGGGCACGTTGTTTGGGCCGAAGAAGCGGTGCGCGGCCCCCTCCTTCCAGCCGTAGAAGCACCACTCGTGGTTGCCCATGAAGTCCTTGCGCGTCAGGACCGGGTGCTCCTTGATCCAGATCACCGCCTGCGAGAAGTACAGCTCCATCGCCTTGAGCACCGGCGGGTAGTTGGCGCAGTTGGCGTAGCCGCCCCAGATGTAGAACCCGCCGCCGGGGATGAGCACGCGGGCGATGTTGCCGAACCACGCCGCGAGCAGGCGGTCGAACTCCTGATCGGACACGAAGTCGTTGGCCAGCGGCCGGTCCTTGGCCCGGAGCTTCTTGTGCGTCGGCTTGGACTTCTCCGGGTAGCGGTGCAGGTCCGCCGACTGCTGGTCGCCGGCGCTGGCGTCCTTCCGCTGCGCCATCGTGAACGAAGACAGCCCGGCCGCGATGGCGTTGTTGCTCCGCGGCTCGACCTTCACGTTGTACGGCGGATCGGTGTTGACCAGGTGGACCGGCTGCCCGTCGAGCAGCCGATTGAGGTCCTCCGGCTTCGACGAGTCGCCGCACATCAGCCGGTGGTTGCCGAGCACCCAGATGTCGCCGGGCACCGTCGTCGCTGCGTCGGGCGGGGCCGGCACCTCGTCCTCGTCGACGAGCCCCTCGCGCGTGATGGTGCCCGCGAACTCGCCCAGCTCGTCGGAGGTGAACCAGGACGCGTCGACCAGATCCTTGGGGAGCTCCTCGAGCATCCGCGTGAGCGCCTCGCGGTCCCAGCTCGACAGCTCGGCCACGCGGTTGTCGGCGATCGCGAAGGCCGTGCGCTCCGCCCCCTGCAGCTCGCACCGAACGGCCGCCACCTTGGTCCAACCCAGGGCCTTGGCCGCCATCAGCACGCCCGCGCCCGCCATGGTGACGCCCCGTTCGTCGACCACGATCGGCTTGCGCTGGCCGAACCTCTGGAGTGAGGCCTTGATGCCGTCAAGGCTCCGCTCGGGGTGGAGCCTCACGTTCGCCGGGTCGGGCGTCAGCGTGTCGATGGGGCGAAGCAGGCGGCGCAGGTCGGCGGCCACGTTCGGTTCGGTGGTGGTCTTCGTCATGCATCGGCCGGGCCGTCGCGATGAGGCCCAGCACCTCCAGGCACCGGCAGGCCTCGCGAACGCTGATGCTCCGGCGGCCGCTCAGCCATCGGCTCAGGCTGCTGGGATGGACGCCGGCCTTGGCCCCCAGCCTTCGCATGGACATCTGACGCTCGCCCAAAGCACGGAGTACGCACGTTGCGAGTGGGTCGATCACTTCCTTCGTATCGAGCCGCCGAGCGTTGGTCTCCGGATGTGTTGCCTCTATGGCAACTTTTTCATGCGTGCGGCAACCTTGGGGGGGGGGGGGGTGGTCATACACAACGCGGGGCTGAGGAGGCGCATGGATCCGCGCGGGGGATTCTATCTATGGCGCGCCATCGTTCGCCCGCACTCGCGTATGTGCCCAGCCTCCGAGGGCTTGAGATCGTTGTCCGGGAACGGGGGACCTCGAGGGAGCTTCTCAGAATTGCCTTGGAGATTCCTGGCGAACCTGCTCTACTACCGGGCATGCAAGCGTCCTCGGTGGGCAGTCCCGAGGTCGGCGCTGTGTTCGACGCGTCGCCCCAAAGCGTCGCCGGCCGGATCGAGTCCGCGCCGGCGGAACTTGGCGTGGCTGTGGCGGCCTGGCTCCAGTACATGCACGACCGCAAGAAGAAGCCGCGATCGATCGACGCGTTCCGGTCCGTCGTCGAGCGGGCGATGCGCGAGTGCGGCTGGACGACGCTGCGGGAGTACACGTTTGAGAACGTCACGCGCTGGCTCGGCGAGAAGAGCGAGGGCGAGCACGGGTGGAAGGGCGTGACGTACAACCGGAACCTCTCGGTCTTCCGATCGTTTGGGGCTTTCCTGGCGACCAGCGGGCGACTCGCGAACAACCCGCTCGAGCTGGCCGAGGCGGCCCAGGACGACGGCGAGGACGGCTCCCGCGCCGCGACGCTCGAGGAGGTGCGGGCGGTGATCTTCCAGGCCTGGCTTAAGGACCGCACCGACCGTCGTGCCAAGGGCAACCGGGCCCTCTACTGGCTGTGCCTCGCGGCGCACGGGTGCCGGTGCTCGGAGCCGGGCACCTGGAAGCGCAAACACCTGATCCTGGAGCACGCCGTTCCCCACGTCTGGTGGACCAAGGACCTCAACAAGAACTCGAAGCAATACGAGCTGGCGATGGCCCCCGAGCTGGCCGGCCTGCTGCGCGTGCACCTGGCCAACGTCGACCGCCACCTCGCCGAGGCGGGGCTGCCGCCTGCGGGGCCCGACGACCCGGTCTTTCCCGTCGTCCCGTTCAAGGGGACGTTCAAACAGGACCGCGACCGCGCTGGGATCCCCGCCATGGACTACCGCCAGCGGCCGTTCACGCCGCGATCGTTCCGAAAGTTCTTCTCGACCCAGCTCACGGCGTTGGGCGTTCCCGAAAAGATGGTGGACCGCCTGATGCGTCACAAGGGCCGCACGGAGCATCGCTACTACGACCCGCCGCTCGAGGAGCAGCGGAAGGCCGTCGAGCGGCTCCCCCGACTTTGGCCGGAACCGGGGACCCCTGTTCGTGGATGTGGGCAAAATGTGGATAACTCAGGAAATTCGAAATGCGACTTGACAACGGGGGGCGATGTGCCCGAAGATGGTCATGGCAGTCGAGCAACCCAATCGCAACACGCGTCTACCAGGTCTCGCGCCGCGTCGCTTCCGCTCGACTGCCAAGAAAAGCGGCATGATTCGGCGCGGGACCACGTAGATGCGGCATTGCGAGCGGCCTTGGAAGGCCGTCGGGAGTCGGGACCGCGGGATGCATCCCGCCCAATTTTGAACCCTGAAACGACCTTTAGGGCGCGAGGCTGATCAGCCGTCGGCGGGCCTTGCGGCCCACGCACACCGATGATGCCAGGCGGATCGGACCACGGTTTGCCACCTTTGGGCAAAGGCCCGAGCATCGCCGAGCGCGGACGTGACGAGCCGATCTCGCAGCGTCGTTCGCAGTTGGGCCAGGAGCGGGAGGTTGCTGGCCAAGTCGCTCGCGATGCGGACGAAGTGATCGGGCGAATGGGCAATATGGTGATCGAGGCCGACCGCGCGGAGGAGCGAGACCCCGACGCGGGCGGGGTGGTGTTGTCCCGCGAGCGTGAGGACGGGAACACCCATCGCGAGGGCTTCGCACGTTGTGGTGGTGCCGTTGTAGGGAAAGGGATCGAGCGCGATGTCCACCTGGTGGTACGAGGGGAGGTGGTCGCGTTCGGACGTGCGGGGAATGAGATCGACGCGCGCGGGATCGAATCCCAATCGAACCAGACGCTCGACGAAGAGCGAGCGGGCATAGGTCGATGAGAATGCCCTGCCTTTGAGGACGAGTCGAGACGCGGGGACGGCCTCGAGCACCCGAGCCCAGAGGGCAAGGCACGAATCCGAGAGTTTGTGCAAGGCGTTGAACGAGCCAAAGCGGACGGGCGCGTTGTTCTCGCGGGACAAGACGGGCGGGAGGTTGGATGGTGGGCGATAGCACACAAAGCATGGGTCGAGGCGCAGGAGGCGTTCGGTGGAGAGCAACTCGTCGCCAACGGGATCGGTGGAGGAATCGACGAGGCGAAAATCGATCCGCGAGAGGCCGGTCGAGTGCGGATAGCCGAGGTACGTGAGTTGGAGGGGCGCCGGGCGACGCGCAAAGAGGGCGGGGCGTGCGCCCTGGCTGAGCCCGGCGAGGTCGACGAGCACGTCGATCGCGTCGCGTTGGATCGTGCTGGCGAGTTGGTCGTCACTCCACGCGGCGGCGTCGCGCCAGTTCGCACAGTTGGCGCGGAGGCGGGCGGTGACGGCATCGACGGTCGGGCTGAGCGAATAGCAGGTCGATCGAATGACCTCGCCATCGAGATGCTCGAGCAAGGGTTCGAGGAAATACGCGACGGAATGCTGGCGGAGATCGGGAGAGACAAACCCCACGCGGAGCGGGCGGTCAGGTTCGAACGTCCTCCCGGGCCACGCGTGATGCGGGAGCGTCTGCCGCTCGATCTTCGCACCGAGTTCGCGGTGCAGGGCGGCGAGGTGTTGGGGCGACACCCGGTCTTGCGCGACGGCGGAGAACGCCGATCGACAGGCGATCTCTGTGAGGTCGGGGAAGAGCGCGCAGGTCTCTCGCAAGGAGGCGTCGCACTCGGCGCTCCGGGCCATGTCGTCGAGAAGTTTGGCGTGCGTGATTCGCAGGTTGATGTGCCTTGGGTGTTCCGAGAGGGCCGAGAGGACCAGGCGTTCGGCATGCTCGAAGTTGTCCTGCTCGGCGGCACAGACCACGAGGGCGTTGCGGATTTCCGGGTGTCCGGGAGACCTTTTCTCCCATGCTTCATATACGGCTTGTGCGTCGCGCGGGCGCCCCATCGCGAGCGCAATGCCGCCTTCGTTGAGCACGGCGTCCACGCTCTCGGGCAAGCCCCGGCGGGCCACTCCCGCATAGTGGAGCGCTTGTTCATTCTTGCCGCACGCGAGCAGGGCGCGAGACATGGCGAAGGCGGCGTGCGGATCGGGCGATCGTCCCGTGACCAGGCGTCGCAGCATGGCCTCGGCCTGCTCCGGCTTGGCGGCGTTGATGAGTTCGTACGCGCGGGCGATCGTCGGGTTCATGCGGTCGCTCCACGCACGGCACGCATCAACTCGCCAGCGATCGCGTCGGCGAAGAGCATCCCGTCGTCGGTCAATGTCCAGCGTCCGCCCGTCTCCCGCAACTGCCCCGCGGCGACTCGCTGGGCAACACGCCGCTCCAACTCGGCTCGCGAGCCCGGCGTCAGGACCTCAGCCTCGTCCGTGATGGCTTGGGCCTCGAGGCCCTCCCGCAACCGCAGGCCGGTCATGATCTTCTCCCGGATCAGCCTGGCCGCGTCGGGTGGTTCGTGGTCGATCGCGAAGGCGAACCCGGACTCGTCGCGATCGAGATAATCGTCGAGCCTGGGCACGTTCTTCCAGCGATGGCCCGCGACGTGACCGGACGCAGACGGGCCCGCGGCGAGCCACTGGTGCTGGCGCCAGTACACAAGATTGTGTCGGCATTCCGCGCCGGGTTTGGCGTAGTTGCTGACCTCGTATCGATCGAGCCCTGCCGAACGCATGGCGTGGAGGGTCTCGGCGTACATGAGCACTTCGAGGTCCTCGTCGAGGGGCTTGAACTCCCCGCGATGGAGGCGTGCCGTCAGGGCGGTCGCCGGCTCATAGGTGAGGTTGTAGCAACTCACGTGCTCGGTCCCGAGGGAAAGTGCCGCACGGAGGTCCGATTGCCAATCGCTGAGACTCTGACCGGGGATGGCGAAGATGAGATCGATGGACTGTCGAGGGATGCCCGCCGCACGCGCGAGGCTGATCGCTCGCTCGACGCTCGCGGGCTCATGCCAGCGTTCGAGGGTCTTGAGGTGGGTGGGATTGAAGGACTGGGCTCCGAGGCTGACGCGATTGACCCCTCCGGCGCGGAGGGTGTCCATCAGTTCGCGGGTGACGGTCTCAGGGTTGCACTCGACGGTGAACTCACCGAGGGCGGAGTCGATCAGCGACAGGTCGAAATGATGATGGAGCGAGCGGAGCAGGTCCTTCCAGAGGTCAACTCGGAGGAGGCTGGGCGTGCCCCCGCCGATGAAGATCGTCTGGAGGGGTGTCCCGCATGAAAGTGCCGCGAGGGCGGCGAGTTCTCGTTCGAGACGAGCGACGAAGGCTGATTGTCGATCGCGGGTGTCGACGAGGCTGTAGAAGTCGCAGTAGTGGCACTTGTGGAAGCAGAACGGGACATGGATGTAGAGCGAAGAAACCGGACAGAAACCGTCCCTCGCTGGGCTGAGGTGGCCAAGAATAGTCTGAACTTGGACCCAACCCCGTTGATCCAAGACGGGGAGTTTGTTAGGCTGTGTATGGTTCAAGGGAGAGTTCCGCACGCCGGGCTATGCCGTGGCACCACGGCAACGTTGAAGCGTATAAGGTGTGCGGAGGGTGGGCAGCCTCGCGGTGAGAGGTTGCCGGTTCGGCGAAAGGATCAAGGCATGGGCGTCAGCCTCGTACTCGTTCGAAGCGACCTCTCCCAGATGGAGATTCAGATCAAGCATTCGCCGGAGGTCATCGGTCGGCACACGGACTGCAAGGTCCGAATTCCAGACCCGAGCGTCTCGCGACAGCACTGCGAGATCTCGATCGCGGACGGGAAGATCATGCTGCGGGACTTGGGCTCGAGCAATGGGACGTACGTGAATCGGAAGCGGATCACGCAAATTGAACTGGCCGCGGGCGACATGCTCGCGATCGGCAAGTTCATCTTTGTGCTGCGTGTGGACGGAAAGCCGGCGAACATCGATTCGATGGAAGTTCTGGAGGACGGGGCGATCCCGATCTCGGCGCCCGCGGAAGCCAAGCCCGCGAAGGCGGCAAGGGCTGCTTCGCCCGCGAAGCAACCGGCCAAGGCCGTGGACCCCGACGACAGCAGCGTGACGGACTTCGACTTCCTCGACGACGATCTGGACAATCAACCCAAGTTGTAAGCGAAAGCCTGGCAGTGCGGGATCAGGCGGCCTTGGTCTCGCCACCCATTTTGGCGTCGCTCGACTTGTCCGAACCCGGAACGGCGGGGCCAGGGATTTTGATGTTCGTGGAGCAGTTGCGGCACCGAACGGTCTTGCCGCGAGCCTTGGACGGCACGGCAAGCACCTTGCGGCAGGCAAGGTTGGGACACATGATCCGGACTGTCTCGGGTTCCTTCGACATCGCGCAGATGGCACTCCGGATAGAGCATCGGCCAAAATGGATTCCTGCTTTCGCCGTCCAACACTCCAAATGAAGGAGTTTCATCGATATCGACGGCGGTGGTCCACCGAGATGGGTGAGGGCATGGGGACAAGGGGCGGGCTCGTGGCACTTCGCGACGGCGAGTGCGACGCCCTCGAAAGGCAGGAAGGCGAGTCGGCCGTGATGCGAGCACAACCGGTGTCCGGTGGGTCGGGGATGACCACGTCGGCCGTCGAGGGGCGACTATCCTCTCCGCATCCCTAACCCCGGGCAGGACGACTCATGACACACGCTGGCGTCAGACAACCAACGCACCCCGAAGTCCCTCGCTCGACGGCGGTGGTTGGGCTTCAATGGGGAGACGAAGGGAAAGGCAAGATCGTGGACCTGCTGGCGTCGGAGCATGATGCGGTGGTCCGATACAACGGCGGGGCGAACGCCGGGCATTCGGTTGTCGTGAAGGGGGAGCGATTTGCGCTGCACCTGATCCCATCGGGCATTCTGTATCCTGGAAAGGCCGCGATCATCGGGAACGGCGTGGTGATCGACCCCGCGAAACTGATCGAAGAACTCGACGGTCTCTCGAAGCGCGGGGTGGACACGAACGGGCTGGTGATTTCAAGCCGGGCGCACGTGGTGCTGCCCTACCACAAGGCGGAAGATGCGTTGCGGGAAGACATGCTGAAGGCGGCACGGGCCAGCGGAGACGCGGTCTCCGAGATCGGGACGACGCGACGGGGGATCGGTCCCAGTTACGCGGACAAACTGCAACGTTCAACGGCGGTTCGCGTCGGTGACCTTCTGAAGCCCGAGGCGCTCCGTGAGCGATTGGCGATGACCTGCCAACTCAAGGAGCGGATGTTTCGCGGGCTTTCGGCGAGCGGGACGGAGGCGTCGGCCTTCGACGCGGAGGCGATGTCGAACGCGGCGCTCGCGGCGGGGCGAAGGCTGTCGCCGATGATCCAGGATACAACGAGATTGCTGCACTCCATGCTTGCCGAAGGCAAGCGACTGCTGTTCGAAGGAGCCAACGGCACGCTGCTGGACGTGGACCACGGGACGTTCCCGTTTGTGACGTCATCGAACACGGGCTCGGCGGGCATCGGTGCGGGCACGGGCGTGCCGCTGACTCGCGTGGGGCGGATCATCGGGATCATGAAGGCGTATTCGACGCGGGTGGGCTCGGGTCCCATGCCCACCGAGTTGTTCGACGCCACGGGCGATCGCATCCGGACACGAGGTCGAGAGTTTGGGACGACGACCGGACGTCCGCGTCGGGTGGGTTGGCTGGACCTGGTGGCCGTTCGATATGCGGTGCAGATCAACGGGGTCACGGACATCGCGATGACCCTTCTGGATGTGCTGGCGGGATTTGACGAGTTGAAGGTGTGCACGGCCTACGACGTTCACGGTGAGCGCACGGAGTGGTTCCCCCCCGACGCGGATGAGTTGGGGGCCTCGAAGCCCGTGTGGACGACGCTTCCGGGGTTTTCGGATGAGATATCCGTCGCGCGATCGCTGGCGGACCTCCCTCGGCATGCTCGCTCGTACATTGATTTTGTCAGCGAACGCGTGGGCGTGCCCATTCGTATCGTGAGCGTTGGCCCGGATCGGGCGCAGACGATTCTGTCATGAACACGCACAACCCCCGCGCCGAGCCGCACCTGCACCTGCCCGACGTGCCGCGAGAGAGGATCCCGCGTCACATCGCGATCATCATGGACGGCAACGGCCGCTGGGCGCAGGAGCGTGGCTTCCCACGCATCTTTGGACACCGCAATGGTGCGGCCGCGGTTCGCACGGCGATCGAGACCTGCCTGCGGCTTGGGGTGGAGGTGCTGACGGTGTACTCGTTCTCGCTGGAGAACTGGAAGAGACCGGCGGATGAGGTGCAGGCGTTGATGGACCTCTGCGTGATGTACCTGGACGGCGAGACGGAGCATCTGAGGCGCGAGGGTGTCCGGGTTCGGACGATCGGGCGGCGAGAGGGATTGCCAAGAGGCGTGCTCGACGCGATCGACCGGATCACGGGCGCGACGAGCGATTGCCGCGCGATGACGTTGTGCATCGCGATCAACTATGGATCGCGAGCGGAGATCACGGATGCGGCGAGGTCGCTGGCGTTGGATGCGTTGGCGGGGAAGATCGACGCGAGCATGATCGACGAGGACGCGCTGGGGAAGCGCCTGGGCACTGCGGGACTTCCGGATCCGGACCTGCTCATCCGAACGGCGGGAGAGTTTCGCATCAGCAACTACTTGTTGTGGCAGATCAGTTACTCGGAGATCTACGTCACCAACACGTACTGGCCTGACTTTGACGCCAGCGAGATGCATCGTGCGATCCGAGCATTCGCAAAGCGGAGTCGTCGGTTTGGGGGGCTGGATTCGAGCCCGGCATGAGCGGACGGCATCGGACGATCGCGGTGCGTATTGCGGAGCCGGCAGGAGCGGCCCATTGGTGGATCAAAGATATGGATCGGGATGCTTCACTTCGATGAGCAGGCTGCTTCAATAGCACGAATCACAACTTTCGAGATGGGATCGTCGCGGAACACCGGGAAGTGCGAGGTGCATCGACGGCCGGGCGAGGCGTTGGTGTCTGTCGTTGCCAAAGGGAATCGGCTGCACGCCTGAGAGAGGAGATCGAACCCGTATGGATCACGCGCTCGCACCATGGACACTGGCCGCTTCGGCGCAGAACCTGCCCCTGCTGACGACGATCGCCGCGGGCTTTGCGGCGGCGTGGGTGCTGGGGCTGATCACGCAGAAAGTCGGGCTTTCCCCGATCGTGGGGTATCTCCTCGCGGGCGTGGCGATCGGGCCGTACACGCCCGGATTCACGGGTGACGTCGCGTTGGCGCAGCAACTGGCCGAGGTGGGCGTCATCTTGTTGATGTTCGGGGTTGGGCTGCACTTTCACTTGAAGGACTTGTGGGCGGTGCGTGCGGTCGCGATACCTGGGGCGTTGGGACAGAGTCTGGTCGCGACGCTTGCGGCGGCGGTGGTGTTCGCCGCGCTGGGGTGGGAGTTGAAGTCGGGGTTGGTGCTGGGGATGGCGATGGCGGTCGCGAGCACGGTGGTGCTGCTGCGTGTGCTGATGGATCGTGGGATGCTCAGCACGAGCCATGGGCACGTGGCGGTCGGGTGGCTCATCGTCGAAGACATCTTGACGGTGTTGCTGCTGGTGCTGGTCCCGATCTTTGGGTCAGGGACGGTGTCGGGCACGCCGGGCGGGAGCACGGCACTGGCGTCGGTGGGAATGGCGATCCTGAAACTGGTGGCGATGGTGGTCGTGGTGCTGGTGGGCGGCTCGAAGGTTGTGCCATGGATCCTGACGCAAGTGGCAAAGTTGCGATCGCAAGAACTGTTTACGCTAACGGTGCTCGTGCTGTCGGTGACCATCGCGGTTGGATCGGCGACGATCTTCGGCGCGTCGGTCGCGTTGGGCGCGTTCCTGGCGGGGATCGTGGTCGCCCAATCGCCGGTGAGCCATCAGGCTGCGGCGGACGCGCTCCCGATGCGAGACGCGTTCGCGGTGCTCTTCTTCGTGTCGGTCGGGATGCTCTTTGACCCTTCGTTTCTGGTGACGCAGCCGTGGATGGTCGCCGCGGGATTGGTGGTGATTCTGGTGTTCAAGCCGCTGGCGGCGCTGGTGATCGTCGCGGTTTGCGGGTATCCCGTGCGGACGGGGTTGACGGTTGCGATCGGACTCTCCCAGATCGGGGAGTTTTCGTTCATCCTGGCGCAGGTCGCGCGTGACCACGGCCTGCTTCCCGAGGAGGGGATGCACGCGCTCGTCGCGTCGGCGATGATCTCGATCACAATCAACCCCATGCTCTTCCGGTCGATCAACGCGATTGAACGCGGGGTGGAGCGGATCGGCTGGCTCCATCGAGTGCTGAACGCCAGGCACACGCGACGGACGAAGCATCTGAACGACACCGGCGCCGAGAAGGTGCGTGCGGATGGCCGGCCGTTGGCGGTGATCGTTGGGCATGGCCCGGTCGGACGGCTGGTGGACGCCATGCTGAGGGACGCGGGGATGCAAACCGCGATCATCGACATGAACATCGACACGGTGCAGACACTAGCCTCTGGTGGGCGACCGGCGATCTATGGGGACGCGACGAGACGAGAAGTGCTGGAGCACGCGGGCTTGCGCAAGGCGTCGCACCTCGTGGTGACACTCCCGCACTCGGAAGGACGAACGGCGGTGGTGATGACGGCCCGCGAGATGAACCCGGAGGTCGAGATCACCGTCCGGGCTCGTTATCTGGCGGAGCGGGAGCCCCTGCTGAAGGCCGGGGCAAACTGGGTCGTGTATGAAGAAGGCGAGGCCGGACTAGCCTTGGCCCGTCGTGTCTTGGAGCGGCGAGGACTTGACGAGATGTCGGTGGCGAGGTTGCTCGCCGCCGTTCGATCGATCTGGAAACTCGATGTGGGCGAGAGGGCGCCGAAGGAGTCGAAGCCGCACGGCGCCACGGGCGCTGGGCAGGGCGATCCGACGAGGTGACGTGCCGCGAGGCTGGGTCTATCGCCCGGCCTTGAAAAAGGTACGGAGCGATTCGTAGATGTCGTCGCGTCCATTGACCTTGCAGGTGATGAGCCTGGGTCCTTGGTCGTCGGCACGTCCACCGGGGAAGGCCTCGTTGAGCACGCTGAGAAAACTGCCGCTGCCGTAGGCACTGGTGACTTGGCAGTAACCGAACATGTTGCAGATGGGGAGGAGGTCTTCGTCGAGGATTTTGGCGCAAAGGCGGTTGTCGGCATCGGAGGAGTTGTCGCCATCGCTGAAATGGAAGAGGTAGATGTTCCAGTCGGCGGGGTCGTAGTGATCCTTGAGCAGGTCCTTGCAGCATTGGAAGGCGGAGGAGATGCGTGTTCCGCCGTCTTCCTTGACGCTGAAAAAGGTCTTCTTGTCAACCTCGCTGGCGCGGACATCGTGAACGATGTAGCGACTCTCGATACCTTCGTAGTTGCGGCGAAGCCAGGTATCGATCCAGAAGGCCTCGAGGCGGACGAGTTCTTTCTGCTCGTCGCCCATAGAACCCGAAACGTCCATCATGTAGACGATGAGGGCGTTGCTCTGCGGCTTCTTGACTTCGTTCCATGTTCGGAAACGAAGGTCGCGTTTGATGGGAACGATGACTGGGTTCTCGGCGTCGTATTGCCCGGTCATCAGTTGGCGTTTGAGGGCCTCGCGGAAGGTGCGTTTGAAGTGGCGAAGGCTCGCGGGGCCGACGGGGCGGATGCCGGTGTACTTGTCCTTGACGGTGGTGATGCGGTGCTGGCCACGAGGTTTGATCCGAGGGAGACGCAACTCTTCCGCGAGAATGTCGGCGAGTTCCTCCATGGTGACGTCGACTTCGAGGAGGTGTTGCCCCTCGTTCTCGCCGCCTTGCCCATCGTTGCCCTGGCCGGGCTGCCCGACGCCCTGTCCTTCGTCGCCGTCGCCCATGCCGACGCCGCCGGAGTTGTCGCCGTAGCGAAAGGTGGGGATGTCGATGTCGTGGACGGGGATGGAGACGAAGCGTTTGCCCTCTTTGCCGATGAGTTCGCCGCGGGAGAGGAACCTGCGCAGGTCCTTCCGGATCTTCCCGCGGATGATCTGCCGGAAACGCTGATGGTCTTGTTCGATCTTGTTGACCATGTCTTCCTCAACGTGGGACGGGAACGCGTGGTTCGTACATCATGATGCGCCCGATAGGAGTTTCCGGTTGCACCGAAACCGGGGAGGGATAGCACCCCCCACTTTGCTTATCGGTGTTCTGCCGTAGGCGAATCAGGGCGAGCGGGCGACGGCATGGCGGCGGCCCATGGACGGCTCACACGGCGGGCGACCCAGGCCGCCGCCACGAGGCCCAGGGGGACGAGTGCGAGGAGTTCGCCCGCGCGGTTGAGCAAGTCCGCGGAGAGGCCTTGGGCGACCGAGGCGGCGGCCCGGTCTCCCGCCCACCTGGGGAGCGACGGCGCCACGAGGCCGATCGCCCACTCCCGCAGTCCAAGGGACGACCCACCGAGCGGGACAAGGCTAGTCGCTTGTGCGACGATGGTGAGTGCGGCGGCTTGGAGCGAGGAGAGGGACCGACCCAAGATGGCAAAGCACACCAGGTAACGCCATGCCCAGACGAGCATGTCGGCATACTGGAGGGTGACGGCAGAGACGACTCGCCACGCCGGGCGTTTGCACGCGCGAAGGACGATGCAGACGCAAACGAGGAGGACCAGCGGCGCCGAGAGCCAAATGGGGCCCGAGCGTGCGACGTGCTGGCTCGCCATCGTGACACCAAGGAGCAACGCACAAGCGAAGGCACTGGCGAGGAGTTCGAGGAGAACGACACGGACGGATCGGCGGATCGGGATTCCGTTCCAGACCTTGTGGTACGCGATTCGACCAACCATGCCGGCCTTGATAGGGAGGAGATTGACCACGCTCGCCCCCGCGATAAGGATGGACATCTCCGCAAGTCCGACGCGTGGCGACTCGGGCCGATCGTCGTTGGTGAGAATCCAGAAGGTGGCGGCGGTGAGAATGAGATTGAAGACGGGACACACGACCAGGGCGGCCAGTTGCGTGGGGGACGCGGCGGCAAGGGCGTGCGCGAGGGTGGTCCATTCGCCTCCCGCGGAGATTTTCCAGACGACGCCGAGGCTGAGGATGACCGTGAGCAAGAAGACGAGCCACGGGGCCCGACGGGCGCGAAGCGAGCCTTGCTGCTCGAACGGAAGCATGCTCATGGATTGGGCTTTGGGGGTGTCGGAGCGAGGCTGTAGCCGTCCATGAACTTGCGGGCGCTCTCGGCCATTCCCGATCCCTTGGTCGCGTAGCAGGACGCGCCGGACGTGAGGCGAGAGAGGTGCGCGTCGAGGAGGGAGACGAGATCTGGGTTGCCCGTGGATCGGGCCGATTGGACGAGTTCATCATCCGCGTTCGAGCAGCGCGTGACGATCGCAAAGGGTAGCACCTCGGGGTCCTTCTCCTGGCGAATGACGGCGTCGAGCGGCTCCAACTCGACGAGTTCGGAGGAGGTGGGCATCGTGAGCACGACGAACGACCGGAGACGCGGGGAAAGACCCGGATAGCGGGACGCGAGCGACGCGACGAGGGCCTTGCGCCGTTCGTCCTCGGCGATCCCTCGGGCGCCGGTCACCATCGCGGACCGCACGCCCATGACGAGCGTGGGCACGTCCGGCTCGATCGCGGAATCGACCCGCTTGACGAGTTCGTCGTAACTCAAGCGGGCCTCCGCGAGCGCGGCACGCACGATGGCGGGCGAGAGGGCTTCGAGGCAGCCGGGGCCTGCGGCCCGAGTGCCGTCTTCCTTGACCTGGAAACCCTGAACCGCCCGCCAGCGGACCTGGACGGGCGCGCCAGAAAACGTCTGGATGGTCCAGCCGGTGCGCCCGAGTTCGAGCGGCACGTCGACGCGGATGGACTCGCCCGGCTTCAGCCGTAGGCGTCGCTCGAGATCAAGCACTTCCGGGAAGACGAAATCACGCAAGTTGAATCCGCGGATCGTGACCGCGGGTGCAAAGAGGACTCGGCTGTTGAGCGTTCGTCCCGCGCCCAGCCCGAGCGGGATGCGCGACACGTTCTGGAGCGTGAGGGTCATCTTCAACGGCTCGTGCACGGGCACCGTGGCGTTGGCGACCTCCAGCCCAAACAACTGGAAGGCGGAGGGGTTGGCGATCATCTCGTCGACCCAGGCGGGGATGGAGTTGGCAAACTTCTCGAGTTCGGCGGACCGATCGCGGCGTTCCTGCTCGTCCTTGGCGTTCTCACGAGGCTTGGCCAACTCCCGCGCCCGGACGAGCGCGTGGGCTCCGATGGCCGACATGGGCGCCGCGGCGGTGCTCGCGCGATAGGCCGCAACGGCACCATCCAGGTCACCCTTCACGTCGAGCGCCAAGGCCCTTGCAAACTCCGTCCATTCGGTGACCATTGGGGGTGAGGCGATCTTCGCCAACGCCTCATCGACCCGACCCAGCCTGGACGCGTACATGGAATCGAACGCGTAGACGTTGGCGTCATCGATGTCCATGCCTTTGCGGGCTTCGTCGAGATCGCCCTCGATCTTCTCGACGTCGATTCCAACGGCGGCACGCCACAACTGAAGCGTGAACAACTGCGCTTGCGCATCACGAACGGCGACCTCTTCGGACAACTCCCTCGGGCGACGCAGCGGGTCCTTGGCATAGGTGAAATTCTTCGCGATCGCCTTCTCCAGGTCTCGCAGGGTTGCCCGCGCGGAATCGAGGTCGTGGAGAGCAAGCGCGGTACAGAGTCGGATGGGCTCCAGATCCATCCGAAGGAACTCCTCCTCCGGCTTGGACATGGTGCTGGTATCGAGGAGTTTCTCCTCGCGTTCTTTGATCAGTTTGGCGGCCTGGGCGCGTCGGGCAGCGAGGCTGTCCCGCAACTTGGTGTAGACGGGCTCTGGGCCGTTGTTCATCCACTCGAGGACCGACATCTCGACCACGAGTTGGAAGGGCGGATTGGGCAAGCCCGCGGAAATGATCTCTCGCGAGTTCTTGTGGAAACGTTCGGCAGGTTTGTAGGCTCCGCCCTTGGCGAACTCGCGGGCGAGTCGAATGTGCACGTTGGGATCAAGGGGATCGGCGAAGAGCAGGTTCGAGAGTGCTTCGGCGCGAGTTCTGGGGTCCTCGGTCGCTGCGCCGACCCAGTTGTAGATGAGTAGAGCGGCATCCTTGTTCGTGGAATCCAGCGTTGAGGCGAGTTTGAGACGATCCAGAAACCCGCGAACATCACCACGCTCCTGGCAGAGCAGGGCCGCATCCAGAGCGAGTCGGCTGCGGATGGACGCGTCGAGTGCGCCCGCCGCATCGCCCGTGAATCGGTCGTACGCCGCCAGACGATCTTCCGCCGTTTGGAGTGTCCCGATTTTTTCCGTGGAGATCAGGCGGAGTGCCGCGACGGTATCTTTGGGGTCGAGGACAAGGAGACGCTTGGTGGCGTCGATCAGGGCGGCCTCATCGCCCGCGTTGCTGGCGGCCTCGATGCGACGGCGGACGAGTTCGGCATCGGCCGGGGCGTACTTTTCGGCCAGGCGAAAGAGAATCATGGCGACTCGAAAGTCGGTCGTCGCGGGCGATTCGTTGACTCGAAGGTCGAGCATCGCCAAACGGGAGATCGAGTCGGCGAGCATGGCGTCGAGTTTGATCGACGCGGGAGAAACACCGGCTGTGGGCTGGGCCACGGGCGGGACGGGCTGGGCCCGTGCGACGTCCGAGGACATGGTGAGCCCGGAGAGGATCGCCCAAAGGGCAAACTGTCGAAGCGTGGTCGTGCTCAACGTCGCTCCCTGTCGCGGACCGGACCTTTGGGCCGGTCTTCGTCCGTATGCATCGGACAAAGGGGGCCCTATGCCCGCCGAAGACCATGCAGTCTACTCCCGCCGCGGGCACGGGGTTCGCCCGAGGGTCGGCGGCCACCCACGAAGTGGGGAGACCTGGACGGGGTGGAGGTTACCCCATGGCCATCGAAAGGAGGAACTCGGCGTTGGTCTTGACCTTCTTGAGTTTGGTGCGGATGAGTTCCATGCCCTCGACGACGTTCATATCGCTGAGAACCTTTCGGAGACGGTGGACGAGTTCGAGTTCCTTGGGATCGAGGAGCAACTCTTCGCGCCGGGTGCCGGAGGCGGGGATGTCGATGCAGGGGTAGATGCGCTTTTCCATGAGTTTGCGATCGAGGTGGAGTTCGCTGTTGCCGGTGCCTTTGAACTCTTCGAAGATGACCTCGTCCATTTTGGAGCCGGTATCAACGAGCGCGGTTCCGATGATGGTGAGGCTGCCGCCCTTCTCGATGGCGCGAGCGCCGCCGAAGAACTTCTTGGGGCGCTGGAGGGCGTTGCTATCAAGGCCGCCGGTCATGATCTTGCCCGAGTGCGGCATTTCGGCGTTGTACGCACGAGCGAGACGAGTGATGGAGTCGAGGAGGATGACGACGTCATCACCCATCTCGACCATGCGTTTGGCCTTCTCGATCACCATTTCGGCGACCTGGACATGGCGGTGGCTTTGCTCGTCGAAGGTGCTGGCGACGACTTCGAGGTTCTTGCCGGCGCAGTTGCGCTTGAAGTCCGTCACTTCCTCGGGGCGTTCATCAACGAGGAGGACGATGACATAGACCTCGGGGTAGTTCCGCATGATGCCCTTGGTCATTTTCTGCATCAGGACGGTCTTGCCCGTGCGCGGCGGAGCGACGATAAGCATGCGCTGCCCCTTGCCGATGGGTGTGACGAGGTCAACGACGCGGCATTCGATCTCGCTGGGATCGGTCTCCAGAACGAATCGCTTCTCGGGGTGGAGGGGCGTGAGGTCTTCGAAGGCGCGGAGGTCGATGACCTTGGAAGGGTCGCGACCGTTGATCTTGTCGACGCGGAGGAGGGCAAAGTACTTTTCGCTCTCCTTGGGCGGACGGACGAGACCTTTGACCACCATGCCGCGACGGAGGCCGAAGCGACGAACTTGGGAGGGGCTGACGTAGATGTCGTCGGGCCCCGGCAGGTAACTCTGCTCGGGCGATCGCAGGAAGCCGAAACCATCGGGCATGATTTCGAGGGTGCCCTCGCCGAACATGAGGCCCTGCTTGGCGGCACGGGCCTTGAGGATCTTGAAGATAAGGTCTTGCTTGTGGAGAGCGTGGAACTCGGTCAGCCCTTCACGCTCGGCAACTTTATAGAGTTGGTCCTGCGTCATCATCTGCAGGTCATTGATATGGATGGCGTCCGCGAGCACCTTGGGGTCGGCGGACTTGGCGATGCGATCGAGCTCCGCGGCCTCGCGTTCGAGTTCTTCGTCGCTGGGGAGGAAATGATCTTGGGGCCGGAACTGTCCCGGGCCACCGCCGCCGCCGCCCGACATGCCGGGCATCCCGCCCATGCCACCCATACCGCCGCCCTTCCGACGCTTCTTTTTTCGTCGGGAGCCCCACATGCTCATGCCGCCCTGCCCACCTTGCCCATGTTGGGGATATCCGCCCCCACCACCGCCGCCGTACTGCTGCTGCGGATAGCCACTGGACTGGGCCTGTGGCTGCGGCTGGGAAGGCTGGCCTTGTTGGGTCGCCGGGCCGGTGGAGCCCTGTCCGCCGGAGTTGCCATCGCGGGGTTCCCGAGCGTCCCGGATGTCTCTGCTGTCGCGGGCGTCACGCAGGTCGCGTGCATCACGAGGTGGGACAAAGGCTGGAGCGGGCGCAGGGGGCACGGCGGGCTTGCCGGGGGAATCACTCCACTCGCGGAACTGGGGACGACGATCCCCGTCGGCACGAGGCTCGGATCGTTCGGGCTTGGCTTCGGGGGGAGAGGAGAATGGCCGAGCGGGCACCTCGCTGATCTTGCTCGCGGGAGGTTCGCCAGACTCGCGGGTGGACTCTCGTCGAGTCGCCTTGCCGCGTGTACGCCCTTCGCGGGGCTGGTCTTTGGATTCATCGACGGCGGTATGTGTTGATTTTGCCATGGAACTGCGCTCGAAGAGAAGAAAACCCGAAAAGCAAACCCGGACCAGAGATGTTCGACTGGATGTGATGGGAGAGTTGGGCGCGACGACGCGCTCGTGATCGGAACTTCGGCCCGCAAAGAAGGCCACGCGGGGCGAAATGCCGGAGCGGATATTCACCTTTGCTGGCACGCCGCTCACGGGACATCCCGATCCTGGCGACCGCTCCAGGGCCTTGACAAACTGCCAAACGGCCGGGCCCGTCTGCCCCTGCACCGTGAGTCCACAATCAGATGGCTTCGTGATTCGGACGCCGCGAGGCTCTCCAGCCCCAATCGACGGGAGCGGCCCGAACACCCTAAGTATACCTACCTCTACGCCGAAAAACCGGTTCGGATCACGAATTCCGGGTCAGGGGTTGCCCTTGTCTTCGGGCTTCCCCCGCCCGCGCTGCTGCAACAGGAGCCCATACGCCCGGGCGACCTGCGCCCTGAGATCATCCACGTTCCCGGTGTTGAGCACCACGACATCGGACTTTGCCTTCTTGTGCTCAAGGGGAAGTTGTGCTTTTTCACGCCGCGCCAACTCGGCCTCATCCCATCCCCGCGTCGCCTGGAGCCGAGCGAGACGCTGCTCGCGCGGCGTGTCGACGAAGAGCACGCCATCACACTCGCGATCAAGCCCCGCCTCGAAGAGGAGCGGCGCGTCGATGACGACCGCCGACACCCCCGTGGCCGCGGCTCGCGCAACGATCTCGTCTCGCGCGGACTTGACAAGGGGGTGGACGAGCGCCTCCAACCTAGCCCGCTCCGAGGGCTTCTCGAAGACGATCTGGGCAATCGCCTTGCGGTTGGTCGTGCCGTCGCTCGAGATGATGTCGGGCCCCCACCACTCGACGAGGCGAGCCCGCACGTCGGGGCGCTCGATCACGGCCTTGGCCTCCCTGTCCGAGTCCGTCACCAGCGCCCCGAGCGAGGCGAGGATGGTCGCGACCTCGCTCTTGCCCGCGCCGATACCGCCCGCGAGGCCGATGATCAGCGGCCGGCCGACGGTCGGCTTGTCCGTCGATACCGTTGGTGTGGCATCCGGGCGAAGCCCTCTGGCGTGCCTCAATCGGTCCAACTGGTCGCGTTGTTTGTCGGGGCGCTGCAACATCTCGCGTGCCCGTGGCGTCAGGGCGTCGGCAACCAGTCGAACGCTTGGTGTGTCCACCAGACGCACGCGAATGGCGGCCTTGTCGAGCGCGTCACGAATTTGCGCCAAACGCTCTCCAGGCCTGTGCACCATCACCCAAGCAAGGTCGATCATCTGCGAACCAGCCGAGGTGACCCCGATCGTGCCAAGCCCAAAGAGTCGCTCGAGCAGGGTGCGATCAAGGACAACCTGCTGCACACGCTCGAGGGCGATCTCGACGCTCACGCGCCGGAGCACGCCACTTACCGCCAGAAGGCGATGGTTCGTCAGCGTGTAGGCGCGTGAGGCTCGTAGGAGGCTCTCAAAGACGATCTTCCAGAGCACGCCCGCGAGGCCCAGCCCCACGATCCACGCTCGAGGATGGGCAACGCGGAGTCCAACGTCCGCCATCGACTTCGCGATCCCAGGCGAGGCCCACACACCGAGCGTGACGAACGCCGTGATCCAGAGGCATCGTGGCAGCGATCGCACGACGATCGACCGGCGTGCCGGCGAGAAGACCGCGACCACCTCTTCGCCCGCTCCAAGATTGTGCCTTGATACGTCACCCATGCGGATCGAAGTGGAAGCGTGGTTCGCGGAAAGGGACTACCGACGCATTGATGATCGCGTGCGCATGTATCGGCTATCGAGCCTCCGCCCGAAGGGTCGCGATGGCCGGGTAGTTTCGATAAAAGCCGTCGTAGTCTAATCCATAACCGACAACGAACTCGTCAGGGATATCGAAACCAACGTAATCGACCTTGACATCCACTTTCGCCTTCCCGGGCTTTCGCAGGAGCACGCACAGGCGCAGGCTTGCCGGGCGCTGCTCCTGGATGAGCCTTCCGATGACATCGAGAGTTTGGCCAGAATCGAGGATGTCGTCGATCACGATGACGTGCTTGCCCGTCAAGTTCGCTGGCAACTGCCCCCGCAAGGCGACGCCCTTGGACTCGATCGACTTCCCCGGATAACTCGAAACGGCCACCATCTCGAGGCTGAGTTTCAGGGGCAACTGGCGGATGAGGTCGGCGACGAAGACGATCGAGCCGGTCAGGATGGGGACAAACACGACGTGCTCGGTGGCATCGTCGAGCGGTCCGAGGTCGCGCTCCAAGTCTAGCGCGACCTGCGCCCCCATTTGTCGGACGCGTTCGGCGATCCGCTCGGGGGGGATGAGTATCTTCTCAATATCCCGGTGCATCGGAGAGGATACGCCGCCTTGCGCGCGGACCACGCGGAGGGGTGCGGATCGAGTCTGGAAACTCCGCAGCGAATCAATCGACCGCACCCGAGATCGTGAGTGATCCAAGCCCGAGTTTGAGGGTGAAAGGGCATCACCAAGGCGAACGAAGCAGCGGGAGGGAAACCAATACTCATCATTGTGTCGTCGGGCAGTCCTCACGCCGAGAGCTGAGCGCCCACCAGAGCATAACTTTTCCTCGCGTGCCGCTTGAAACACAACTTCATGCCAATATCATCACTATAAACACAGTTTTGGACAAGGAGCATTCCATGGCGCGTTCCCGATCACCCCTCGCCGGTCTTTCCACGGCACAGATCCAGGCAGAACTTCGCAGCCGCGAGAAGAAACTATCCAAGATCCGGCGTCAGTACAACGCGGCCGTTGCGAAGGCCAATCGGCTTGAAGCCCAGATGCGAGAACTGGGGGCCGATCTGCCCGCGTCGCGTGGCGGACGAACGGGAAGCCGGGCCCGCAACGCTCTGCCGCTGCATACGTCCTTGCACAACTTGCTCAAGGGCAAGACCATGGGTGCCGCCGAGGCCGCGGAAGCGTTGCTCGAATCGGGCTTCCGCACCACGGCCAAGACCTTTCGAACAATGGTGAACATCGCTCTGATCAAGAACAAAAACCTCTTCAAGCGTGTCGCTCGCGGGCAGTACACGTCAAAGTAATCCCATTGCAATTTAGGGTATTCCACTCTTTTGCGCAAACAACATACGAACACCCACCTCCGAGTGCGGGTGTTCATTTTTTTCATAGTATTGTTTTCTTGGATCAGGGCTTATCCGCCGCCGACCGGTATGGTCGGCGAGACGGAAGTGCCCGCCCAACTCGAGACCCAGTTGGCGGCGGCCACGAAGCCCCAGAGTAGCGCGTGAGTGACGCCGATGAGCAGCGTCTCGCCACCATGGACGCGAAAGAAGAGCATGACGAGGCCGAGATACGCCGCGAGAGCAAGGGCCGTCTCGTCGAAGTGCCCAAGGACGGTGGTATTGATGTTGAAGAGCAGCGCGAAGGCCCCGACTGCGGCAAGAACGCGCGTTGCCGCCAGATCGACACGACCGATCGGACGCTCAAGGAAGTAGCCCGCGACACCCAGGGCGCCCAACCCGGTGATGGTGTGGAGGACGCATCCGAGCACCGTCGCGAGGAGGCCGGCGTACCACGCGCCTCTGGTCGTGATCGACGCGGCGATTCCGCCCCCAAGAACGAGTGCCCAGCCCACGATGGCACCCCACTTGACATCGACCACGCCCTCTCGCACGAGAGGGACGGCATCAACCCCGGGCACGCCGGGGAGGTGCAGCCCTCGCTTTGGAGTGGTCGCGGCGCGGGCATCCGGCGGCGCGTTCGACCGTCCCGAGAGTCTCGCCTCGAGTTCGGGGTCCTTCGTGAAATCAGCATCTTCATCAAAGTCGCTGATGAGCCCCGGGGCGTTCAACTTCCCCTTCGGCTCGCTCGAAGCGGACGCCGGTCGCGCCATCGGCACGTCCTCGGAGGGGGCCAGTTCATAGGGTGCGGACTCTTCGCTCTTGCCCTTGCCGGATGGCGTTGGATCGACGCTCTCGCTCATGCGACTCCCGGGAATGCGGACGTGTGTTGGACCCTACCGCACTTTCACGGCGGCCAGTCCGCCGCGAAGGAAATACTCCATCAGTTCGTGTCCTTCGTCAATCCTCAGATCACTCTGCGCGGCGTGTTGCTCGATCATTCGTCGGCGCACCGCGCTTCGGATCCAAGCCCCGGCCATGGCGAACGGCACCGGGGTCGCATCGTGCTTGCGCGTGCTGCACAGCGTGTAGTGGTCGGGCATCACGAGCACACGCCACCCTTCGGCACCAGCATCCTTCTCGGGGTCGCCGTAGGACCGAAGTCGCTCCATGACGGGCCCGACGATGGCCTCGTCAATCCGTTCGAGGGAGGCGACCTTGGTCTTCCAATCGCCCTGGTGCGACGCCTCATCCGGCGCTTCGACGTGCGTGCAGACAACGTCGTACTTCTCGATCGCCTCGCATGTGGCCTGCCCCTGACCCGCATAGTCCGTGTCGTGATAACTCGTCAACCCGGGCACGGGGAGGCGATCCCACCCGATATAGGAGGCGATACCCGCGAGCAGGTCTACGGACGTGATCATGGCGCCGCGTAGCCCGAACCGATCGCGGAAACTCGGCACGGTCGGTCTTACCCCCTGGCCCCAGATCCACGCCATGGTCGCCATTCGAAGCCCGCTTTCCTTGCGGGCAAGGTTGACTTCATGTGTGGGCAGGAACTCGGCGGAACTGAGCATGAGTTTGCACAAGACTTGGGCGGCATCCGCGGCACCGCCCTCGGGCATGTTCTCTCGCCAAGACTCGCCGGGAATGGCATGCGGCGGTGTGGTGAGCACGCCGGAATAGTCACGCCCCGACGTGTCGACGACGATGTTTCGATAACTCACGCCAGGATAGATCGCGATCGTCTCCGCGATGGAAGGCATGGTCGCGCGCCAATGGCGGAGCAAGTCGGCGACTAGGACCCGAGCCTCCCGATCCGTGATCGCGCCGGCCGAGTGGTCCAGCATCAAGCCTTCGGAAGGCGTACCCGCCTGCCCGGTGGTGACGAAGTTCAAGCGAAAGATAAAATCGCGGGGCCCAGTCTCGATGCCGAGCGCCGCGGCTTCCAAGGGCGCCCGCCCGGTGTGGTAGCGAGCGGGG
This sequence comes from uncultured Phycisphaeraceae bacterium, assembly GCA_964543905.1. Classification (GTDB taxonomy): domain Bacteria; phylum Planctomycetota; class Phycisphaerae; order Phycisphaerales; family UBA1924. Next base: position 27,902 of record CAZIZO010000010.1, on the reverse strand, counting down.
TCGTACCCAAGAAGGCTCATGGAGCACACATCGGACCCGGCCTCGAACTCCGGGGGAGTGGTGCTGGCGACCCCGACCCGGCCAATCTCGGCCAGACGGGTCAGGTTGGGCATCCGCGCCGCTTCGAAGGGTGTCCGGTCGCCCAACTCGGGGATGGGGAGGTCGGCCGCCCCGTCGGGAATGATGATCACGTACTTCACGGAGTCATGTTAGCGCACGTCGGTCGATCGACCGCGCCGATCCGGAACTCGACCGACCAGCGAGCACTCAGGGTTTCGCCGGGCGAGAGTACGCGCACCCCGCTCGAAGTCCCCCCCCGCTCGGCAAAGTTGAAGCCATCGTTGACCATCGACACCGGCTCGAGGCAGAACCAACTTGCCGCCCCCCCCCGAGCATTGACGGGCACATACACCACGGCGTGTGAGAGTTCGGGTGAACACCGAAAACAAGCACGCACCCCGCTCTCCGGCCACACGATTTCCGTGCCGTCAAGCGACCCGACGAACACATCGTCCATCGGCTCCGCGTGCAGAAACTTCCCTCGGCGGAATCCGCTGCACACCTCGTCATGAATGGGCGGCCCAGTCGGGAGCATGCCACGCAGCGGGAATCGTGCGGCAAAGTTCGCCACCACGCAAACCTCATCGCGTTCGTCCCACAATCTACGAACCCAGAACGGGTGGAACCCCAGGCCCGCAGGCCACGGCTCGTTCGCCGTGTTGGTCAACTCCAGATCACACACGAGCGTGGTGGCATCCACTTCGTACCGGGCCACGATGTGATAGGTCCAAGGCCAGTTTGAACTCGTAGATGGTTGACTCGCATGCCCGAGTCGCATCGACACGGGCGATCGATCCAAGATCGCGAAGGCGTGCAGGCGAGCATCGCCGTGGATGGCGGTCCCGTCGGGTGCCTGAGCGCGAAGGGCGTGCTCCTGTCCCTGGAATCGAAACGTGCCGTCGGCGATGCGGTTGACCCACGGCGCGAGGAGGAAGCACGCGAGTTCGTCGGCGTCCCCGGTGACGGGCGGCGCAGGTCGAAGGACGTGATGCCACTGGCCATCGGGGGCTTTCAAAAGCAGGGCCGCGATGCCGGCCCCCAGATCAGGCCGCACGGCCAGGCGAAGGCGATCGGTATGGATCTCGACGAGTGACAGGCGGGATGATCCGTTTGGGGTAGTAGACAAGCGAGCCATCGACGGCACGCCTCAAGGTAGGCTCGAACCCCCGACAAGGGTGGTCCGTGAGGACGATGGAGCGAGACTCGCGTGATTTGTGATTATGGGATTGAGTTGCTCGGTCGTCACGACGATAAGGACCGACACGACCGGCCCATTCGACAAAGGTTGCCGACACGTCGATGAACGCACACGAGGACTCCCCATGGGTGAGCAGACCACGCCGAACTCCGCCGCGACGCCCGCGAACCACCCGACTCCGGAAGGGGGCACGCTGGCCGGCGCCAATGTCATGAGCGCGATCAGCAACTTCGAGTCCACGCTGTCGTCCTTGAAGGCACTCTACTCGGAGCAGCAGTTCGCGCAGGCGAAGTTGCAGCAGCAAGAGATCGACCTGACGATGCGTGAGCAGGAGATCGAAGAGCGTGCCTCGCAACTCGACGATCTGCGCTCCACGTTGGAGCGTGACCGTCGCGACCTCGAGGCGATGAAGTCGGCGCTGATCGAGCAGCAGGCCTCGCTGGACACCAAGACCAGCGAGGTGGCGCGCGTGGCCGAGACGCTCAAGCGCCGGACGGAGGAGATCGACGACTCGGCACGAGCGTTAACGGAACTCGAGCGTCGCACGCGCGAAGAGGCGAGGCTGCGTCAATCCGCCGTCGACAAGCGAGCGGCCGAACTCGAAGCCCAGCACCAGGCTCTGTCGCAATCACAGAGCGAACTCCGCGCGCTGATTCTCGACAACGAGAAGAAGCGGGCCGAGATCGCGGAAGAGATGGAGAAGATTGCCCGCGAAAGACAGGAACTCGAAGCGGCGAAAGCCGAGATCGCGCACGCGCGGGCCGAACTGGCGCGAGCCCAGGATGCCATCGAAGCGGCAAGGACCGAGGTGGCACGCCGCGAGGCCCAACTGGGCGCCTCGGGTGATGTGAACGCAAAGGCGGCGGCCGCGCTGTCGGCGCTTCGTGACGAACTCGCGCAAGCGCAACTGGACGTGGAGACCAGAGAGCAGGAACTGCGTGCGGTTCGGTCGCAACTGGCGACGATGCAGGCAGGATCGCCTGCAGGCTCGGGCACCTCCGGCGCCGAAGGCGCGGGTTTGGCCGAGGCTCGCGCGACGATCGACCGTCTGTCCGAAGCACTGACCGAGAAAACGGCCCAGGTCCGGGAACTGGAGAATGTGGTATCGCAACTCCGCGAGGGAGCAGGGAGCCAAACCTCCGGCCCTGACGCGGACGGCGCCCTGTCACTCCAACTGGAACAAGCCAACTCGCTGATTCATCAACTGCGCGAGCGGCTTGAGCGGATGGAGCGTCAGGGAGGCTCGTCTCGTGACGAAGTCTTTCTGGCGCGTCGCCGCCAGCGCCTGGCGAAGTATCGCTTCGCGGTTCGCCAACAGGCGGACAAGGTGCGGAAGGGACAGGCGGCGCTGCGCAAGCGATTTGAGGCGTGCGAGCAACTGCTGGCCCAACGAGCGGAACTTTCGGCCGCCCATGCCGCGATCACCGAGTATCAGCGCAAAATGCAGCGCCGGCGGGCATCGAGCGGCGTCGCGGTGGCGGCCTTGTGCACGACGCTGTCGCTGGCGGTCCTGGCCGGTTTGAGTTGGGCCATCTCGCGTGAGATCACCCCAGGGACGTTTGCCGTCACAACGACGCTTACCGCCGATACGCACGGTCGCGACTTTTCTGGTGCGGAACTCGGGGAGTGGCAGCGCTTCCACGAAGAGTTGGTCCTCGACCCGCGGTTCTACGAGCGCGTGGCGCAGCGCATGCAGCGTCGAGGGATCACCTCGCTGGCGCAAGCGTCCGCGGTGGCCGAGCGGCTGCGAACGGACTTCTCGGTGTCGTCGTCAAAGAACGGCGAGATCAACCTGGAACTCCGCGGGAAGGGCGCCCAGAAGACCGAGCGTGAACTCGACACGATCGCGTCCACGCTCGCGAGCGAGGCGAACGCCGCACGGGGCGAACGCGCCGACGGAGCATCGACGTCGCCTCCGACACCCGCCAAGGCGTCTTCGCGGCCGCTCGACCACACGCAGATGTATACGGCCGGCGGCATCTTCGGCGGAGGCACGCTGGTGGGCGTGATCCTCGGCTCTCTGGCCTGGCGTCGCCTCGCGTCCGCAAAGACGCGATTCGAGGAGGATGCCACGATCTCCCAAGCGCTCGATGAAAAGAACTGGCCCGACCCCCGCAAGGATGCGGCATGATCCGTCGCACGAAGCGACGAGCAAGCAGGGCCGCGCACACGAGCGGCCCTTTTGCTTTTCGAGGAAGGCTCTCCCCTCAACCGCCGCGTTTTTCCGCCGCGACGCCCGGATTCCTCGCGAGCCAATCGTCCGCGAGCCGGACGACCTGCTCGTGCAGTTTCATGGCGTCCTCAGTCTCTTCGCGCGTGTTGATGTCGTTCACCAGGATGCTGAACGTCACGCGACGCCCGGACTGAGGGTGCGTGAGATAACCGGAGAGGCAGCGCACCCCGTTGATGAATCCACTCTTGCCCCGCAACTCATTCTTGAGGCGGATGCCCTTGAATCGGTGGTTGAGCGTGCCGGGCTTTCCGGGCTGGGCGAGGCTGCCCACGAACTGGTTTCCGTCCTTGCTTTCGGCCACGATGGCGAGCCAGCGGGCGAGGGTTTGCGGGGTGACGCGATTCTGGTCGCTGAGTCCGGAGCCATCGGCGATCGCCGTGCTGGCCGCCGCGGCAGGCCCGAGCCGCTGCGAGAGCAACATGCGCAGCACACTCGCGCCATTCTCCCACGACCCAGGCTCCTTCGTGACCGCGTGGCCCATGCGTTTCATCAACGCTTCGGCATACAGGTTCTCGGAATCGGCATTGCACCGCACGAGGACTTCCTGGATCGGGGTCGTGATCACCCCAACCACCCGTGCGGTTGCCAACTTCTCGTCGAGCCCGACAAGGCGCGAGGGCGGAGGCTCGGGCGAGAGTCCGGCCACACTCACGCGATGCGCGAGCAACTCTCCAACGAAAACCGGAACCTCATTCAGAACCAGGTCGGCCGGCGCCTGGGAGGTCACGCCGACTTCGCCGAAGACGGTGAACCCGTTCGACCCGCTCTCTCGTGAGGCCCATGCGGTGTTCTTTTGCTCACGTACGGTCTGCGCCTTGACGTTCATGGGGAGCCAATCCGCGCCGGGTTCGAGTCGGAGGAGGGGAGGAGTTCCCACACCTTGGGGGTTGGGCTGGGTGTAGATCGAGAGGACGTTCGCATGGAAGTTCACGCCGCTCACCTGGGCGCCGTAGGGCTTGTTGAGGTGTCGTGCGGCCCAGGTCGAGTTGGTGTACTCACGATCGAAGATGCGATCGTCGACGATGATCTCGCCCACACGGACCATGCCCGCCTTCTTTGCGGCTCCGACCATCATCGCGAGGATGTCCTCGACGGACATCTTGGGCTCGGAGCGTTCCAGGATTACGCCATCGCCCAAGGCCGGGTCGCCCGATCCCTTCACGATGAGCCGATCCCCATCACGCAAGATCTCCGTTCGGAAAGTAAAGTCCGAACCGAGGGTCAGCATCGCCGCCCCGCTGGTCAGGAGTTTCATGTTGGAGGCGGGGACAAAGCGTTCATCGCCATTGACGGACGCAAGCAACTCCCCGTTCGAGGCGTCGAAGACACTGATGCCGACGCGTACCTTCGCCAACCGAAGGCCACTGACGGCCCGCCGAACGTCCACGGAGAGATCTTGGGCGTTGACCCGGCTCGGGAGCGCGAGTGAGGTGCACAGCACTGCGGCCGCCAGGATCGTCCGAACTCCGGACTGACGTCCACAACGACGCCGGGTGAACTTCCGACCGCTTTGATTCGCCATTCGGCTCTCCATCCTTCGCTCCCGGATCTCAGGCTCTCTCGGATCGGTCAACGCCCTTCCATCGGCAAATGGGTCGCTGGCACTCGAACCGTGGCGGGGAATAGGCTCCGACCATCACGGTGACAGCGCGGGGGGAGAGGACTTTGACGTATCGCCGCCGCATGTCCGCCTCTGATCCGCACGGTGTAGCCTCCGACTCCGGCGGCGCGGAGACGGACCAAAGTTCAACTTCAGGTATTGTTGGACATCGTCCACACACACGCCCGCTGGGTCGTACCATCAGCGTGTCGCGGGGTTCTTCCGCGGCACGCGTGAGGCACTTCTATGACGAACGATAGCCGAACCACAATGTCCACATCCGCCCCGGGTGACCATGTCGATACGTCGACCTGTTCGGTCTTGCTCGTCGATGACAATGAGCAGAACGTCGAACTGCTCCTCGCCTACCTGGAGGAACTCGGCTGCGAACTCCGAACCGCAAGCGACGGGCAAGCCGCCCTCGACGAAGTCAGCAAGAAGAAGCCCGATCTGATCCTGATGGACGTGATGATGCCTCGCATGAGCGGGTTCCAGGCGTGCAAGCGCATCAAGTCCGACCCGGCGACACGGGATGTCCCCATCGTGATGGTGACGGCTCTCAATGAAGTCTCGGATGTGGAACGTGCCGTGGATTCCGGCGCGGACGACTTCTTGACCAAGCCCGTCAACCGGGTTGAACTTCTCGCCCGGACGCGGTCGCTCCTCAAGGTCAGCGTCCTGCAACGCCAACTCACCCAGACCATGTCCGAGATCCGCAAGATGTCCCAGAGCACACGCCCGGGCGCGTAACGGCCGGCGTACTTTCCACGTCGAACGTTGTCGCGACACGTTGACCGATCCTCCACTCCCATGCCCAGCCCCTCGGCACCATCCACGTCCCCCCCTTCCGGACACAAGCCCCCGCCGGGTCCGCTCATGCTGGAGGTGGCGTGGGAAACGTGCAACCAGGTCGGCGGCATCTACCAGGTCATCCGCTCCAAGGTGCCGCTCATGATGCAACGGTGGGGCGAGCGCTACATCTGCGTCGGCCCCTACGAGAAGTCAAAGGCCGTGCTGGAGTTTGAGCCGGGTCGCCCCGCGGGCTGGCTGGCGCGTGCCCTCGCCGCGTTGGAAGTACAGGGCCTGAAGGTGCACTGCGGGCGATGGCTCGTCTCGGGACGCCCTCGCACCCTGCTGCTCGAGCATGCGCTTCCGAAGGACAAACTCGCCCTGCTCAAGTACACCCTCTGGGCCGACTACGGCATCGAGACGCCCCCGGATGACCCGCTGATCGACGGGGTGGTGAGTTTCGGAGAGGCCGTCCAGCGCCTGCTGACCGCGATCTGCGAGCATCGTCCCACCGCCGCACGCGGAAGCCAACCCGCGACGATGATCGCCCATTTCCACGAATGGATGGGCGGGCTGGCCATCCCCACGCTGCGACGCAAGAAACTACCGATCGCCAGCGTCTTCACCACACACGCCACACTTTTAGGCCGTTACGTCGCCTCCGCCCGCGAGGATTTTTACGACCAACTCCCGTGGCTCGACGATCAGGCCGAGGCGACTCGCTTCAACGTGCGTCCGCAGCACCAGATCGAACGGGCCTGCGCCCATGGCGCCCACGTCTTTACCACCGTCTCCTCGATCACGGCGGAAGAGTGCGCCAGCCTGCTGGGCCGCCCGGTGGATGTGGTCCTGCCCAACGGCCTGACCATCGGGATGTACAACGCCGCGCATGACCAGCAGCGCTTTCACGCGGAGCACAAGGAGCAGATCCACCGATTCACGATGGGGCACTTTTTTCCGAGTTACTCCTTCGACCTGGATCGCACGATCTACATGTTCACCAGCGGTCGCTACGAACCTCGGAACAAGGGCTTCGACCTTTGCCTCGAGGCGATGGCACGCCTCAACGCGGAGATGAAGGCCGCCAACCTCGGAAAGACCGTGGTCTTCTTCGTCATCTCCCGCCGACCCACGCGAAGCCTGAACCCGCTCGCCCTCGAGAAGCGCGGCGTGCTCAACGAACTCAACGAAGTCTGCGGCAAGATCACCCAGGGCGTAGGCGAGAAACTCTTCGCGCGGGCGGCGGCCGGCGGCAAACTCCGGCTGGACGACCTGGTCGATGAGTATTGGATGCTCCGGTATCGCCGCGCCCAGCACGCGCTCAAGCAGAGTTGCCTTCCGATGGTCGTGACGCACATGCTCGAGGACGACCAGAACGACCCCGTGCTGAATCAGATACGCTACCTGGACCTCATCAATCGCGAGGACGACCCGGTCAAGGTTGTGTACCACCCCGACTTCATCACGCCCACCAATCGCCTGTGGAGCATGGAATACGACCAGTTCGTCCGAGGGTGCCACCTGGGCCTCTTTCCCAGCACGTATGAACCCTGGGGCTACACGCCGCTGGAGTGCATCGCGATGGGCGTGCCGGCGATCACCAGCGACCTCGCGGGATTCGGGCGATTCGTCGAGGAAACCTACCCGGACCACGACCAGTGGGGACTGACGGTGCTGAAACGACGCGGAAAGGCGTTCCATGACGCCGCGGGCGACCTCACCAACCGCCTCATGAACTTTCTCCGACTCGAGCGTCGCGACCGCATCGCGATGCGCAACGAAGTCGATAAGCGAAGTTGGGAGTTCGACTGGTCGAAACTGGGCAAGGCCTACCACACGGCGCACGACCTCGCGCAAGCCCGCCTTGGGGCCGAGGCCGCCGCTGGAGGCGTCGCCATGGTGAGCGCGCAGTCCCTCAGCGGGCGCACCGGACCAGTCGACGATGAGGAATCGCTGTGAGCCTCCCCGCCGATCGCGACGCGAGGCCACACGTCGAACTCTACACCGACGGGGCCTGCTCCGGAAATCCTGGCCCGGGCGGATGGGCTTTCATCTTGCGCCATCCCAAGTCCGGGAGGGAGATCGAGCGCAGCGGTGGCGACCCCTCCACCACCAACAACCGGATGGAACTCTCGGCGGTCATCGAAGGGCTTGCCGCGCTGACTCGGCCTTCGAGCGTCGATCTGTACTCGGACTCCCAGTACGTGCTCAACGGACTCAAGGAGTGGATCTCGAGTTGGAAGAAACGCGGCTGGAAGACCGCCGACAAAAAGCCCGTGAAGAACCAGGACCTGTGGGAGACGCTCGACGTTCTCGCGAGCCGCCACGAGGTCCGGTTCCACTGGGTCCGCGGGCACAACGAACATCCGGAAAACGAGCGCTGCGATCAACTGGCGGTCGCCGCACGCGACGCGGCGGCGACCAAGCGCTGACCGCAACGCGAGTTGGCGTTCGAACAAATGGGAGCGGAGGGATTCGAACCCCCGAAGGCGTAAGCCAGCAGATTTACAGTCTGCCCCGTTTGGCCACTTCGGTACACTCCCGCAGCGAGTCGCCTCGCTAGGGAGCGAAGGGTAGCGCTCTTCGTCCGCGCGGGCAACCACTACCGCGTGCGGTCTTGCCCTTCTTCTTCGCTCCCCTCGGTTTGCTCCAAATCTCGAAGCATCGCCCTCAGTGCGTGTTCGTGCTCGATCGGTCCTCGCTCCCAGCGCAGAGTTTCCGAAATCGCCACCCTTGCCTCGTCCCGTCTTCCCTCACGTACAAGCCACACGGAGAGATCACGCATCGCCGTCGCCCACGAACTGGGCGACGAGAGCCCCTGTTCGGCAAACTCGCGGAGCGCGGCGGCACTTGTGGACAACAGTTCGATGGCTTCCGCCCGACGCCCCTGCGCCCATTGCGCTCGGGCTGCGTCGGCCTTGTACTCCGCACCGTACGCGCTTGGTCTTCCGTACAACTTATCCATCCCGCTCGCCGCTTCTCGCAACATGCGATCTGCTTCATCCAGACGCTCGCCCAACCGCACGAGCAACTCGCCGCACGCGGCCTTGGTGCGCATAGCCTCCCATTGGTCCGCGCCCACGAGATTCCGGAATAAGACCTCGGCCGCCGACTCCGCCTCGAGGCAACTCCGCACGTCACCACGCACGCGGTGCACGTCCGCAAGCATCTTGTAGGCATACCCCGTCCGAAGGCTCTGTTCCCCAAACCAACGCGCGCGGGACCGCACCGCTTGTCGCCCCGCGGCCAGCGCCTCATCGATCCGATTCGGATTCCGCTGGTACACCAGCGCCATCGACTCGTACAGATCGCCCCATCTCACATCGTCGTCCCCCCGTTTGGAGCGAAGCGCCTCCTCCGCCTGCTCGATCATCTGCTCGGCCCTGGCTTGTTCTCCCGCGATGCACCACAATCGCGCGGCGTACGCCCGGGTCTCGATCGCCGCGGGCTCGTCGTGCTGCCCCGCCACCCTCAAGGTCTCCACCACCCGCTCCAACTCGTCGCATGCCTCACGCGTCCGATGAAGCACCACCGCCATCGTCTCCGCGAGCATGCGGTGGACCCGCAGCGTGCGTGCGTCTGCGTTCCCATACGCTCGCATGGCTTCCGTCGCCGCCTCGCGATACAGCAACTCGGCACGCTCGCCGTTCCACGTTCGTAGATGGACTTCCGCCAGATGAAGCGTCGTTCGCAGTCGAGCACCCACGTCTGTACCGCGGTCTATCACCCGCAGCGTATACGCACGCTCGAGCAGTCGCTTGGCCTCTTCCGACTCGCCCAAGACGTGCAGCGTCCAGCCCAGCACGTCCAAGACCTCGGCCTCGCCGGCAGGATCGTCATCGAAGTCCACCGTCACCCGCGCCGCCGCCGCCTTGAGAACATCCTTGACCGATGCCGCCTCGCCCACACGACCCGAATACCCCCAGTTCGATTGCCGATAGTCCGCCCAGGGTTCGTAGTCGCTCTGCAGAAGTTCCGGCGAAACGTCCTTCGGCAAGAATGGGTTCGCCGACCCCAGCGCCCCCTGCAGGAACTCTCGGATGCGTCGAACGCGCTGCGCTTCCCTGGTCGCCTCAAGCGTCGCGAGGTTCGCACGGATGGACTGGTCGCGTTCGCGCATCGCAAACCACACGCTGACGCAGGTTCCGGCCAGGAGCGTGAGCACGACCACGCACGCCGCCACGACCAGCGAACGATGCCGACGCGCGAACAACGTCGCCTGATAGACCAAGGTCGCCGGCCTCGCGAGGATGGGCTCGTGGCGCACGAATCTCCGAAGATCTTCCGCCAACTCCGCCGCCGACTGATACCGTCGCTCGCGGTCCTTCTCCAGAGCCCGGAGCACGATTGTCTCCAAATCACCCTTGAGTTCGCGTCGCAGGGCACCCGGTCGCGTCGGCACCCGCTCCCGGATCACGCTCGTCGCCTCGGCGAGGGGCAACTCGGCGATCTCGTACGCTCGCCGACCACACAGCAACTCGTACAGCACCAGCCCGAGCGTGTACACGTCGCTGCGCGTGTCCACGTCCGTCCCTCGCGTCGACATCGCCTGCTCCGGGCTCATGTACGACAGCGTCCCGACCAGTTGACCCGCGTCCGTCCGCTGGGTGTTGCTGGGAGGGTCTTGATCCGTCACACGTGCCACGCCAAAGTCGATCACCTTCGGCATCCCATCGCTACCGACCAGGATGTTCGCGGGCTTCAGGTCGCGATGGATCACGGCGTTCTGATGCCCGTGATGCACCGCATCGCACACGCGAATGAACAACTCCACGCGCTCGCGCACGCTCATCCGCATCCGATCCGCGTGCACCGTGATGGTCTCCGCACGCTCGATCAACTCCATCGCGAAGTACGGGATCCGGACTCCACCTTCCTGGTGGACCCCAGCCTCGTACACCTGCGCGATCCCGGGATGCCGCAATCTCGCCAAGATCGCGGACTCTTCCTCGAATCTCCGCACCGAAGCCCGCGACGCCAACGCCGCGCGGAGGATCTTGAGCGCGACGGATCGCTGCGGATGATGCTGCGTGGCCTCGAACACGGTCCCCATCCCGCCCGAAGCGATCGTCCGCACGATCGTGAACGCGCCGACGCGCCGCCCCACCAGCATCGACGACTCCCCCCGCGACGTGGGCCGAAGAAACTCATCATCACGGGTATGGTTCGCGAGCAAGGCATGCACGTGCGCGGCCAGTTCGCCGTCGCCCCCGCAACGCTCCAAGATCACGCCCGCACGTTCATCCGCCGGCCGCTCGATCGCGTCTAGAAAGACCGCTTTCACCTTTGCAAACCGTTCCGGCGTCACGTTCCTCCCCGTTCACCTCACGCCCCATCTCCCACCTTGCTCCGCAACCACGCTCGGGCAAAGCACCACTCACGCTCGATCGTTCGCAACGATCTCCCAAGCACATGTGAGACTTCCACGCTCGTCAGCCCCGCGAAGAACCGCAACTCGACGATCCTCGCCTGCTCCGCGTCCAGCCTCTGCAGTTCGTCCAACGCCTCGTCCAGAGCCACCAGATCAACCGCCCGGCTCTCGATCAGCACGAGCCCTTCATCGAGCGCCACCTCCCCCGCTCCTCCCCCCCGTTTCTCCGCCTTCCTCGCGCGCGCATGATCCACAAGGATCCTCCGCATCGCCCTCGCCGCAACCCGCATGAAGTGCGCCTTGTCCGTAAAACTCGCCACCCTTTGATCGACCAGACGCATGTACGCCTCGTGAACGAGCGCGGTCGCTTGCAATGTATGATCGCTCCGCTCGCGCCGGAGATAGGCCTCCGCCACGCGTCGCAACTCCGCGTACACCAACGGCAACAACTCGCCCGCGGCCGCCTCGCTTCCGTTCGCCGCCGCCGTGAGCAATCGCGTCACTTCGCCGGCCTGGCTTGTGGGGAGCATGGGCGATGTGGGGGACGGGGGGGACGTCGTCAAGGGGGGTTGTGCCGGCACGTCTCTCACGCGATCTTCCTTGCCCCCCACCATCGTACCGACAACGCGGAGCCGGTCGATCCCTCACGCGAGCACGCCCATGCGGTCCGAGAACGGGCGTCCCTGCCCGCATGGTCGGCATGCTCATCCCAGTCTGCCCCATCCCCGCCGCTCATGCCACCTCGCATGCCGACCCAGCACCGCTCGGGATTAGCCTGAGAGTTCCTAAGGAGTTCTCACATGAGCGACATCCGTTGGAACACGAGCGTGGACATCCCCACGTCTTCTCGACTCGCCGCAGTTGCCGTTGGCTATGCGTGCGCGTTGCTGCTTGCGTGCTGGGCTCGCCGCACCTCACTCTTTCAATCCACCACTCGCAGCACCGAGGCCGAGAGCCGCCGAAGTTCTAAACGCCTCAGGCTCCACTCGAGCCTTCGCTCGGCGCGGCACGTCACGACGCGGAGCACCCGACGATGACCTTGCCCGTCCGACACAACCTCCCTGCCGCATCCCTCGCGCTCGCTTGGGGTGTCTGCATCGTCACGGCCGTGCTGCACTACGGGACATATACCGCGGCCTGGGCCACAGGAGCAGCCATCGGGATACACCTCGTGCTCTTGGACCTGAACTCCGCACCGCCAGGGTCCAAATTTCGAGTCGGAGCGGCCTACGCCCTGCTCCTGGCGATCACCTGGGTGTGCATCACACCCGTCCGCGTGCGTCAATCGACCCGCCCGTGGCTCCCGCGTGAGGAGATCGCCTACATCCTCCGACGACACTTCTTCTCCCCTTCGATCCGCACCGGCGACAAGGTCGCCTATCGGTCCGGTGTCCCGGGCAACCCGCTCACCCTGGGCGTCGTCGCCGCGATCAGCGGCCAGCGGTTCAGGATCGACGGCAGCGCGATCCATGTCGATGGCACAATCATGTCGCCCACGCCCGCACTCTCGCGCCTGCTCCTGCGTGCGAGCCCGATCCGATTCGACCGTCAACTCGACATCGACGAACTCGCCGTGCTCCCGCTGACCACGCACGCGGACCTCCGCACGCCCGGCGACGCCAACAGCCTCGCCCACGCGCTCCCCACGCTCCTGATCCTCCACGAAGCCCAAGTCGTCGGTCACATTCGGGGGCCGCGCCGTGGCGTCTCGCCTCGCGGGAGGGAGTAATCGCGATGGGAACAGGCTGATTCAACTCAACGTCCCGTGGGAACGCCTTGCTCGATCTTCTTGCGCAACTCGCGAATCCACCCGGTCGATAAATACGTGAACTCCGCGGCCGCCTTCTGCTCCCGCCAGCGTTCGATCACGTCAATCCCGCGGGCGTCACCCATCTCGATGAGTGCCTCGCCGGCCGCGCGGATGACGCGAATCTCACGGTCCCAAAGCATGCCCGAGATCAACTCAAACGCCGCCTCGCGGTCATGCTTCCCGAGTTTTCCAGTCGCGATCACCGCCGACGCTCGCGTTCGGCTGAGGTTCCCGGGCGCGGCGAGCCTCATCACGCTCCGGAGCGACTCGGGCGTGTCGTAACTCACCATCGCGTCGATTCCCGCCTGTCGGATCACGTCCTCGTGTGAATCCGTAAACACCGCCTCTCGAACGAGATCAAGCCCGGGCTCCGACTTCATCACGCCCAAGCCGCGGATCGATGCCGCTCGCACCTTGAGGCTCTTGTCCTTCTTCGCCCAATCGAGAACCCTCCGCTCGGCGTCCTTGAACTGGAACACGTTCGTCCGCATATCCGCCTCGCTTGCCAGTGAGGCGAGACCCCGGACCACTTCCTCGCGGACCTCCCAACGATCGATCGTCGCGCTCGCGATCGCCTGCAACTCGCCGAAGAGCCTTCGCTTGACGAGCGCCCTCACGCATTCGGTCCGCAAGCGGACGCTCTGGGCTTTGTCCATCGCAACCCGACGGAGTGCCTGCACACCGACATCCCCGGCTTCACGCCCGAGCGCACGGGCCGCATGCACTCGGGAAACGAGCGTCGGCCCGTCGATCAACTGCCTCACGACACGATGCATCGCCTGCGTCACCCGCACCTCGCCCAGCATCTCGAGCGTGGCATTGCCCACGACCATCTCGGGCTCACGCTCCAGTGACACTTCAACTCCCGCCTCTTCGCTCGACATCGGGATCGCCATCGTGCGCCACGTCTCGGCCCCCGGCATCTTGAGCCAAATCGGCACATCGACCACGAAGGCCGGATTCGCCGCGTCCAACTTCTGCACTTGCTTAGCCGCCAACGTCAGCACGCGTCGATTCGCGTCCCACGACGCCGTCACGTCCACCCTCGGCACGCCGGGTCGCTGCGTCCACTGCTGAAAGAACGCGCCGAGGTCCTGCCCGCTCGTCCGTTCACAGACTTCACGAAAGTCCTGCGTCCGCACGGTGGTGAACTGCCGCTCCTTCACATACTGCCGTACCGCCTCGAAGAAGGCACGGTCTCCCATGCGCTCTCGCAGGGTGTGGAGGATGCTGCTCCCTTTGGAATAGGGGTTTGCCGCCCGCCGGAACGTCTCCCACGGGTGCAGGTACTCGTTGCTCGCCATGCCCACGACGTTCGGCGCATCCGGCTTGTCGTTGTCGATCACGCTGTCGAAGTTCGCCAGGATGTAGTTGTAGTACGCATCGACGCCGCTGGATGCGGGCGGCTCGCCGGGGCTCGGTGTCCGGCGCTCAAACCAAAGACCGGTCATGTACGTGGCCCACCCTTCGTTGAGCCAGATGTGGTCCCACGAGTCGCACGTGATGAGATCGCCGAACCACTGGTGCGCGAGTTCGTGCGAGATCAGCCCCTGCAGGTCGTGATCGAGCAGCGCGTCCTTCGGGATGATGGCCGTGTCGTACATCGTCGTGGCCGAGGTGTTCTCCATGCCGCCCGAGCCGAAGTTCCAGACGACCAGTTGGGCGTACCGATCCCACGGATAGGCCCGACCCGTCACGTCCTCAAACACCCGAATCATCTCCGCCGTGCGCCCGTAGGTTCCGGGCACGTCGCCTCCCCGGCCTTGGGGCACATACACCGGGAGCGGCAAGGTCCACGACTTGTCGTCCTTGGGCGCCACGTCCACCACGTCGAACTTGCCCACGACGAGCGTGACCAGGTAGTTCACGTGCTCCTGGTCCAGCAGCCAATGCCAGCGTTCGAAGCCCTTGAGGTCGGCTCCCCCACTGTCATTGTCCACCGCCTCGACTTTCTTCTCACGCGACACCAGCCGCCCGTTGGAACTCACGGTGAATCCCGCCGGCGCGGTCACGATCAACTCCGTGGTGAGACGATCGTTCGGAAAATCGTGGCAAGGAAACCAAAAACTGTTCGTCTCGGGCTGCCCTTGGGTGTGGATCTGAGGGGGGCGATTCGGCCACGCCGGAGTCGATGGCGTCCACCAGAGTCCCAACTTGGGATCTTCCAACTGATACACCGTGACGATCGAGACATCCTTGTCCGCCGGCATCGGGGGGACGCTCGTGATGCGAAGCACTCGACCATCGTGGTGAAACTCGGCGTCCACGCCATTCACCTGGACGCTGTCGATCTTCATGCCCCTCGCATCCAACTCGATCGTCGATCGTGCTTCCCCGATGGCCGCAACCGTCAGTGTCTGTACGCCCTTCGCCTTGGGGACGTTCATGTCCGGGATCGTCAACTCCAGCCGCATGTGCTTGTGGTCAAAGGTGCGCACCCTCGGCACGTTCACGCGACGTTCGTCCGGTGTGCTTGACCTCGAACCCGCCGCGGGCTGACAGCACTCGCACACGTACACGTCCGGCCACGCCGAGGCAGCCCCGCCCATCCACACCGAAGCCAACCCGGCCACCACGTTGAGGCGATTCAGTCGCATACCAAACTCCGAGAACTACGCGCCCAGGGGAGAGGGAGGGGAGTTCCTCCCTCCCGACGATACGCCCGCTCCTTTATCGGTTATGGGTGCCTGAGCATCCCTGCACCTCGCGTGGGGGGCCGACCCGAGATCGGGACACCACCCGCGTGCCTCGCTTGACTGCGGGCACTGGCTCATTTCCTCCCTCCCGCCTCGATGCCGACTTGATTCTCGATCCCCTCCCCCACCTACGATGTCCCATGCCCCCCCAGACGAACCAGCCCGTTGACTTCTTCCCCCGTGGAAGCCCACCGCAGATGTGGACGGATCAGGTTCCCCAGAGCCACGGCCCCCTCGCCGTCGCACCGTCGTCCCCCCACCAGCCCCCGCAATCCTCTTCGCGGGGGCTTTCGTTTGAGCCCACGCGGACCGGGACGTTCCAAGGCCTCGCGGGTCTGGGTGAGTCTTCCGACGACACGGAGTTTTATTCTCCGATCCCCCAGGGATATCAGCGCGGCGCCCACCGCTACGTCATCGTCCTCGGCACCGTCATGTCCGGGCTGGGCAAGGGCATCTTCTCCTCCAGCATGGCCAAAATGCTCAAGGAGAAGGGGCTCTGCGTCGCCCCCATCAAGATGGAGGGATATCTCAACTGCGACTCGGGCACCCTCAACCCGTATCGCCACGGCGAAGTCTTCGTCTTGGACGACGGCACCGAGTGCGACATGGACCTCGGCACCTATGAGCGTGTCCTCGACCAGAGCCTCAGCCGAAGCAACTTCACCACCAGCGGGCAGATCTTCAGCGAGATCATCCAGGCGGAACGTGCCGGCAAGTTCCTGGGCCGCGACGTTCAGATGATCCCCCACGTCACCGGAGAGGTCAAACGAAAACTCCGTGAGGTCGCGATGCGAGGCGATGGCACGCGCCCCGCCGACGTGGTCTTCGTCGAAGTCGGCGGCACGGTGGGCGACTACGAAAACGGCTTCTACATCGAGGCGCTCCGCGAACTCGCCTTCGAAGAGGGCCCAGGCTCGTGCTGCTTCGTCGCCCTCACCTACATCATCGAACCCCCTGCCCTCGGAGAACAGAAATCAAAGGCGGCCCAACTCGGCATCAAGCGACTCATGGAAGCGGGCATCCAGCCCCACATCATCGCCTGCCGCGCCACCCGCCAGGTCTCGGCCAAGGTCATGCAGAAGATCGCCATGTTCAGCAACGTCCCGTTGCGCCGTGTCTTCTCGATGCACGACCGCGAGTCCATCTACACCATCCCCGAGGAAATGCGTCAGGACGGCCTGGATCGCGAAGTGCTCTCCATCCTCAACCTGCACGACCGCGTGGACTACTCCGTCGAAGACCGCCACCGGGAACGCTGGAACATCTTCGTCCGCAAACTCACGGCACCCAAGACCCGCGGCATCACCCTCGGCCTCACGGGCAAGTACGCCCACCTTCGCGATGCCTACGCCTCCATTGACAAGGCCGTCGAGCACTGCTCCGCCCATCTCATGACCGACATCGACCTCAAGTGGATCGACACCACCGAGATCAACGCCGGCAATGTCGCCGACCAACTCGCCAGCCTCGACGCGGTCATCGTCCCCGGCGGCTTCGGCTCCCGCGGCGTCGAGGGCAAAATCGCCTGCGTCAAGCACTGCCGTGAGAGCGCCATCCCCTATCTCGGCATCTGCCTCGGGTTCCAGGTCGCCGTCATCGAGTTTGCGCGCAACGTCCTCGGCCTCACCGACGCCTCCTCCACCGAGTTCAACGCGAAAGCAACCTACCCCGTCATCAGCGAACTTCCTGAGCAGAAGAAGATCGAAGGCCTCGGCGGAACGATGCGTCTCGGCGCCCAGGACGTCCAGATCACCCCGAGTTCGCTCGCCTACTTCCTCTACGGCAACCGCGCCACCATCCGCGAACGCTTCCGCCATCGCTACGAGGTTGAGCCCGACTTCATCGATCGCCTCGAATCCGCCGGCATGCTCTTTTCAGGCCGTCATCCCTCCCGCCCCATCATGCAGGTCCTCGAACTTCGTCGCCCGCGCCTGGGCGAAAAGCCCAACGGCATCACCCACCCGTTCTTCATCGGCGGGCAGTTCCATCCCGAACTCACCAGCCGCCCACTTCGCCCCCAGCCCCTCTTCATGGGCCTCGTCGCCGCCGCACTCAACCGCAAATACGCCTTCGAGCAGAAGGGCGAACGCCTCCCCGAAGAACTCGTGCGTTGGTTGCCCAAGTCCATCGATCCCCAGATGCAGACGGTCTGACGCCCCGGGCCAAATGGTGCTCGCCTCGCTCGTTCGCGCCGCCTCGCACGCGGCACACCATCAAGACGCTTCCTACCCTCACCCTCGTGCTCGAATCGCTCAACCAACTCGAATCCTCGGCCCTTGCCGAACTCCACTCCGCCGCCGACCCCGCCGCCCTCGAAGCATGGCGCATCGCGTACCTCGGAACCAACGGGAAACTCCGAGGCATGATGGGCGCTCTCAAGGACGTCCCCAAAGACCAGAAGCCCGCCGTCGGCGCCCGCCTCAACGCCGTCAAGGCCACTCTGGATGCCGCATTCGAATCCAAAAAACGCTCCGCGAACAACACTCCTCCCACTGCCGACAAGGAACTCCTCGATCTCACCGAACCCGGACTGCACATCGCGGCCGCCCCCGCTCGGCGTCACATCATTTCTCGCGTCGTGGATGAACTCGTGGACGTCTTTGCACGCATGGGCTTCGATGTCGCGAGCGGACCGGAACTCGAGGACGACGAACACAACTTCGTCAAACTCAACATCCCACCATCCCACCCGGCACGCGACCCCATCGACAACTTCTACGTCGACGACCCTCGCCGAGTCGAACGACCTCGCATGCTCCGCAGCCAGACCAGCACGGTGCAGATTCGAACCATGGAGGCCGCGGTCGCGACCGGCGGCGGCCAACTCGTCGCGCCCATCAAGATCATCGCCCCAGGTCGCGTCTACCGCCCCGATACCGTCGACGCCACCCACTCCTTCATGTTCCACCAGATCGAGGGCCTCTACATCGATCGTGGCGTGAGCATGGCCGACCTCAAGACCACGCTCCTTGTCTTCGCCAAGGCCTACTTCGGGCCCGACGCCGATGTCCGCCTCCGCCCCAGTTACTTCCCTTTCACCGAGCCTTCCGCCGAACTCGACATGAAGATCCGCCTCCGCGAAGACCAGCCCGCACGCTGGATCGAACTCGGCGGCTGCGGTATGGTCGACCCCGCGGTCCTCGACATGTGCAAAATCGACACCGAAGAATGGACAGGCTTCGCCTTCGGTTTCGGCGTCGAACGCCTCGCGATGGGAAAGTACGGCATCCCCGACATCCGCATGCTTTTCGAGAACGACGTCCGCTTCCTCGAACAACTCTGAGCCTTCGGCTCTCTTGCGGTCCTCTTTCCGGACCCAGCGCGTTGATCTTGGTCGCCTTCATCACGACACGCCCAGTTTCTTTCGTAACAAGAACACGCGATCCACGAACAACCTCACCGGCGTCCTTCGACCTTCGCCCCCCTGTGCGAGTTTTCCATGACGACCGACCCCCTGCAGGCCAACGAGTTCGCTCCTATTCCCAAGTGGCCCAAGACCGTGGGCATCCTCAGCGTGTGCTGGGGCGGCCTCGGCCTCCTCTGCAACGGATGCGGCGCCGCGGGCATCCTGATGCAGAGCACCTTCCTCAAATCCGCGGAAGAACAACTCGGCCCCATGCCCGACGTCATGAAGCCCCCGCCCGCCCAACTCGGGCTCATCGCCATCGGCTTCGTCTGGACCACCCTCCTCATCATCGCCGGCATCCTCCTCATCTCACGCAAGCAGGTCTCGATCACGCTCCACCTCATCTACGCGATCGGCGGCATCCTCCTCGGCTTCATCGGCGCCTACGTCGGCATCCGCCAAAACCTTGCGATCGCCCAGTGGGTCCAGAGCAACCCGACCGATAAGTGGGCTCAGAACGCCAATCCCGCGCTCGGATGGATCTTCCTTGCCATCGGTCTCGTGCTCGGGCTCGCGTGGCCCTTCTTCTGTGCCGCCTGGTTCAGCGCCAAGCGCAAGGCCGACCTGGGCGGCACCGCGATGAGTGAGATCGTGTGATGCACCATGCCTCGGCGGGGCTCCCGGCACAAGACCGTCTCGGAGCACTGCCGCCACCCTCGGAGCGGCCCAATGGTGCGCGATCGACTTTGGTTGTTCACAAGGGCGGGCGAGGACCGCGTGCCGCCGATGCACCGGGAGTGTTCGGCGGCGCCGCAGCCCCGCTCTTGTGCGCTCGACCCTCTCACTCGCCCCGGCGGCGACGGCTGGCGAACCACCCGCCGATCCCCAAGGCAGCCGCCACCCCGGGCGCGGGGATGGCGGTAAACGAGATCGGACGATCGCTCGGAATCCACGTCCCGCCGCCATCGATGGAGATTTCCGTCCAGACATCGAAGAAGGAATCGACCTGCCACCTCCCTCCGCCGATGGGCGTGATGGTCGCCTGGCCCGTCGAGCCGAGTGCGGGGCTCACTCGCAGCAGCACAGGACCACTCGGCGAACCGGTGTCAATCGCGATAGGGTCGGTCCATTCCAGCGCCGTGGCGTAGAGTGAAGGATTCGCGGCATCGGGTGTCCATGTGAACTGCATCCGAACCCCAGACGCCACCCCCCGCACCGGCTGCCGGATGTGGACCTCGAAGAGAATGTCGTCCAGGTACCGACCGTTGGCGAACGGAGCGGCGCGTTCCCCGCTTTCCATAGACACGGCCCGCTCGAACTGGAGTTCACCCCAGGTCCCATAGACAGCCCTGCCGTCGCTGTATTGCCCATCCCAACGTCCCATCGTCAGTGCGGGCACATTCGACGGCACGCCCAGCGAACTGATGTATGAGGCGTGGGCGGCATCCCCGCTCGCCGCCGCTGCGACCATCGACATCACAACCACGAATTGACGCTCCGACATGTCTCATCTCCTTCGGACACGCCCGCAGCAACCCGCAGGAGGCAGACGCATCTCAACCGAACTCTCCTCATTCTTTATAAATTAGATTGCTCCGGTTGTCAAGCCAAAATTGGCGGCCCAGGCGGCCCTATGGACATGACGGTCGCGGTCAGTCGCCAGGGCCACATGCCCAGTTTTTCCACACCACGCACCATCGCTCACCAACGGTTGTCGCTCGTTTCGACGATCCTCGGCGATCATGAGTCGCTCTCAGATGCGACCCCCACCCCCCACTGCGGCGCCTCCGCCGCCACCTTTCCCGATCTGCCGTCATCATCCTTCTCGCAGGCCTCCCGCTCGATCTTCCTGAGGCTCTTGAGGCTCGCATGGCTCTGGATGAGCGAGCCGTTCACCGTGAAGTGCTCATCGCTGGTGAGCCCCGCCTCGATGGCTTGCTTCACCACCTGGTCGAAGAACTTCTACGTGATCCCGTGCTCGCTCAGCCGCTCGCGGTTGGGCGTGAAGATCGAATGGTCCAAGACATCTTCCGACGGCTGGAGATCGAGGAACCCGCGGAGCAGGAGGTCGGTCTTGAGCCGTCGGCACAACTCACGCTCCGATCGGATCGTGTACAGGCACTGCGGTAGCAGCGCCTTGAGCAGCATCTCGGGCGGGATGCCCGGCCGGCCGCGATCGCTGTATGTTGCCTTGAACGCGCGGGACATGTCGCCCAGCGCCCGATCGACCATCCGCTTGATCGGCCGCAGCGGATGCCCCGCCTCGATCAGGTCCTCGAGGTTGAAGGTGTGATAGAGCGCCGCCTGACGCTCGGGGGTGCCTCTTATGCCCCACTGTTCACACCACACCCTCTTGTGGTTGCGCCCTCCGGGTCAGTGCTTCAACTGCCTGCTAGGGCTGCAGTGGCCCAAGGCGTGAAGTCTCTCGCGTAGCGCCTTCACGACGTCGGGCTTGGGTACAGCATCAGCCGGATTGGCGATAATCTCGTCAAGTGTGCCGTGGGAGTTGCTGGCCACGAGCAGCAACGACGTTTGGGCGATGGCATAAACGTGGTCGAGAGTGACGTTGTGCATGCTGCGTTGCAGTTTCCTTTCAATCCATGCAGGAGAGAGTCGATTGGCGCTTTGGGGCTTGCCAAGCATGACCTTGCCTACGCCGCACTCGGGTCCACCGCACGGACGAACTTCCGCCGGATCGCCTTTTCAACCTCCACAATAACCAGCACGCCAGCACCGACGAACATGACTCGAGCCCATGCGCTGGCGTCCAGCGGGGAGGTGTGGAAGAGGCGGTTGAGGACTGGCACGTGCGCGAAAGCGAACTGCATGGCGAGCATTCCGACGATGCCCGCCCATAGCCACATGTTCGAGAAGAGCGGCACCGCCCATGCCGGGCGGAGGAGTGCGCGGCTGGAGAAGAGGTAGAAGATCTCACCCACGACGATGACGGAAACGGCGGCGGTGCGGGCCGTGCCCTCGCTCATGCCCCGCGCGATCTCCCAGTGGAATAGTCCCATGGCGCCGGTGCAGAGCAGGAGCGAGACCAGGCCGGTGCGCATGAACAGTTCGTAGGTCAGGAGCGGGCGATCGGGATTGCGCGGCGGGCGGGACATCACGCCCGGTTCTTTGGCCTCAAAGATCAGCGGCATTCCGAGCAGGATGGCCGTGATCATGTTGATGTAGAGCGCGTGGATGGGCAAGATCGGGAGCGGCCAGTTCAGCATGATGGCCGCGAGGATGACGAACGCCTCGCCCCCGTTAGTGGGCAGGGTCCAGACGATGAACTTGGTCAGGTTGCTGAAGACGTTGCGGCCCTCCTCGACCGCGGCCTCGATGGTCGCGAAGTTGTCGTCGGCGAGCACCATGTCCGCGGCGTCCTTGGCCACTTCGGTGCCGGCGACGCCCATGGCCACGCCGATGTCGGCCTGACGGAGGGCCGGCGCGTCGTTGACGCCGTCGCCGGTCATCGCGACGATGTGGCCCCGCGACTGAAGGCCCTTGACCAGGCGCAGTTTCTGCTCCGGCGTCATGCGAGCGAAGACCGCGGTCATCTCGGCATGGACCGGAAGGTCCTCGTCGGAGATGGCGGCCATCGCCGCGCCGGTGAGCACGCGCGGCGGAGTTCCTCCCTCTCCTGACGCGAGCGGCGCAGCGCCATCGATACCGATCATTGCGGCGATCGTCGCCGCCGTGAGCGCGTGATCACCCGTGATCATCTTTACTCGCACGCCGGCTCGCTGGCAGGCGGCAACGGCCTCGATGGCCTCGGGCCGCGGCGGGTCGAGCATACCTTGCACGCCGAGGAACGTCAGGTTGTGCTCGAGCATCGCATCGGTGAGTTCGCTCGCCCCGGTTGGAGCGTCGGCGCGGGCGAAGGCGAGGACCCGCAGGCCGCGGGCTGCGAGGGCCGCGGCGGCAGCATGCACCGACGGGAGGTCCAGCGGGATCGTTCGTCCATACTGACCCATCGCCGACGCACACATCCCCAGCACACGCTCGACGGAGCCCTTCACGTAGATCACGCGCCTATCCGCATCACCGCGGTCGTCATCGGTCCGCCCGTGCAGCGTGGCCATGTACTGCCGATCGGACTCGAAGGGGATGGCATCCACGCGAGGAAAACGGGCGGTGAGCGTGTCACGCGAGAGATCGATGCCTCCCCCACCATTCGCGAGTTTGCGAGCCGCGACCACGAGGGCCGCTTCCGTGGGGTCGCCGTGAACCTCCCACCGGCCATCCTTCGAAGCCAGAACCGCATCGTTGCAGAGCGTGCCACAGACAAGCAGTTCCAGCAGCGCCGGCTGTTCGCCCGCGGCAACAGGTGTGGTTTCACCGACCCGGCGAACCTCGCCCGCCGGGTCGTACCCCGCGCCGGTGAACTCGTACTCCATCCCGCCACACCACGCCGCCCGCACCGTCATCTGGTTCTGCGTGAGCGTGCCGGTCTTGTCGGAGCAGATCACGGTGGTGCTGCCGAGGGCCTCGACGGCGGGGAGTTTGCGGATGATCGCCTTCTTGCGGGCCATCCGCGCGACCCCGACCGCCAGCATGATGGTGACGGCCGCGGGCAGGCCCTCGGGGATGGCCCCCACGGCGAGGGCCACCGCGGCCTTGAACATCTCGTGCGGAGAGTGGCCACGCACGATGCCGACAACAAATGCCGACCCCGCCACCGCGAGGATCACCCACAGCAGCATGTGGCTCAGCGACGCGATCTTCCGCGTCAGCGGCGTGGCGAGATCGTCCGCGGACGAGATCATCTCGCTGATGCGTCCCATCTCCGTCGCGTCGGCGGTCGCGACGACCAGCCCCTCGCCCGTGCCCCGCACCACGAGCGACCCGGCGTACGCCATGCAGCGCCGATCCGCAAGCACCGTCGCCTCCGGGACTGCCGCGGGGTTCTTCGCGACCGCCTTGCTCTCGCCCGTCAGTGTTGATTCGTCGATGCGCAGGTCCCTGACCGCATCCTCGAGCAATCGCAGATCGGCGGGGACTTTGTCCCCCGGCTCCAGCAGCACCACATCGCCGACGACCAGTTCCGTCGCATCCATCCGACGTCGCTCCCCCTCGCGCCGCACCGTTGCCTCGATCCGCATGGATCGGGCCAGCGCGTCGATCGCCGCGACCGCCTTCTGCTCCTGCACGAAGCCGATGATCGCGTTGGCAAGCACCACACCCATGATGACGGCGCTGTCGGTGTACTCGCCCAGCCAGAGCGTGACCGCCCCGGCCACGAGCAAGATGTAGACCAGCGGGGCGTGGAACTGCAAGAGCAGGCGGAGCCACCACGGGCGGCCCCTCCGCGCGGAGATCGCGTTCGGCCCGTGGCGTGCCAACCGGGTCGCGGCCTCGCGGCCGGAGAGGCCGGTGCGCGTGTCGCTGGCGAGTTCGCGAGCGACTTGATCGCTGGGGGTGGCGTGCCAGGCGCGTGAGGGAAGTTCGTTCATCCTGGTGAGCATAGGGAAATCGGGCCGAGAGTCGGAGGGCGGATCCTTCCGCTCGGCGTTCAGGGTGATGGAATCCGCACGATCTCCCATGCGTTCAACCATGAACATCCTGATCGCATGCGACGGCTCGGCGCACGCTCGTGTCGGGCGAGGATCAGGGGGCATTCACTCGGCCCGCTCCGGCGAACACAACATGCCCCGGCCCGATGGCGATATCTCGACGTGGGCGAACCGCGACGGCGAGGCCGTCCAGGCGTTCGACGACGCGCAGGAGTTCGACCCCAACGAACTGGCGAATCTCAAAGAACCTCTGGACACATGGAACGCGCAGCACCGCGCGCTCGTCGCGGCCCAGCAGGGTGCCAAGGGAGCGCGCCAGACCAAGGACGCGCTGGTCTTCACCGGCGGGATCGGCGAGAACGCCCCGCCCGTCCGCGCGGTGATCTGCCAGGCCTCGCGCCGGCTCGGCGTCGATCTCGACGACACGGCGAACGCCCGCGGCGGCCCGCGGATCACGTCGCCGGCGAGCATCGTCTCCGCGTGGGTCGTGCCCACGAACGAGGAACTCATCATCGACCGCCACACCAGCCGCGTGCTGGGGCAGGATGGTTCGGCGGCAGGACAACCCGCACGCCCCGCCGCCGGGAGAGTGAGGCCGGGCTGACGGCGGCGCTCGGCCCCGTTCCGCCGCTCCGCCGCGACCGGCGCGGACAATCCTCTCCACCCCCAACCCTGCGCGACCCGCGCGGATCGAAGGCGTCCAGCGGGGGGTGCCGCCCCCCCCGGTGCGGCCGCCCCGCAACACCCGCGCTCATCGACTTCTCCCAGAGGGGGGTGCCGGGGGGCGTCAGCCCCAGTTCGCTATAATGTCGGTCTATGGAACCCGGTCGTGTGCCGGTCCAGGTGTGAATGGAAGTCGCATCCGTATGCTGACCTCGCTGAGCCTTACCAACTTCAAGGCCTGGAAGAGCATTGATAGGATGCGGCTTGCTCCGATTACGGCCCTGTTCGGCACGAACTCCTCGGGCAAGTCCAGCATCTTGCAGTTCCTGCTGATGCTCAAGCAGACGGCGGACAGCTCCGACCGCAGCGTCGTGTTGCATCTGGGCGACGACAAATCGCCGGTGAATCTCGGAACGGTGTTGGATGTCGCGCACGCGCACGCTGAGAATCCCGAGTTCAAGATCGGCATGGAATGGACAACTCCTAGGTCGCTCGACATCAAGGACCCGGACACCCAGAACAACTCCTTGTGCAAGTCCGCACAACTCTCGTTTTCTTCGCGTGTCGTGGCCAACGGCGGCGGCAAACTAACCGTGCCCGAGATGACGTACGGGCTTGGAGGGACCACATTCGGGCTTTCCAAGAGCGACGCAAAGGACGGCTACCAACTCTCGACGAACCACCCCACATTCAAATTCAAGCGTGCGGAGGGCCGCAAGTGGCCGATCCCCGGCCCGGTCAAGTTCTACGGCTTCGCCGACGAGGTGCGGACCTACCACCAGAACGCAGGATTCCTCTCCGAACTGGAGTTGGCGTTCGAGAAGATGCTCCGCGGCGTCTACTACCTCGGGCCGCTTCGCGACTATCCCAAGCGCGAGTACACCTGGGCGGGCGGTGACCCGGCGGACATGGGCCGGCGCGGCGAGTACGCGGTCGCGGCCATCCTTGCCGCCCGAGAGCGTGGCGAGAAGATATCGCGTGGCAAGGGCAAGCCCAAGTACACGCTCGAGCAGTACGTCGCGCACTGGCTCAAGGAGTTGAAGCTCATCGACGAGTTCCGCGTCGAGGAGATCAAGAAAGGCACCAACCTGTATCGCGTCCACGTCCGCCGATCGCCCGGCTCGTCCGAGGTGCTCATCACGGATGTTGGATTCGGCGTGTCGCAGGTGCTCCCCGTGTTGGTCCTGTGCTACTACGCCCCCGAGGGTTCGACGATCCTCTTTGAGCAGCCCGAGATCCACTTGCACCCGAGCGTCCAGCGCGGCCTCGCCGACGTTTTCATCGACGCGATGAAGGTGCGCAAGGTCCAGATCATCGTCGAGAGCCACAGCGAGGACTTCCTTCGCCGACTCCAGCGGCGCGTCGCCGAGGCCCAGGAGATCAACGAGAAGCAGGCGGCGATCTACTTCTGCGACATCGCGAACGGCGCAGCCAGACTCGTGCCGCTTGAACTCGACACGTACGGCAACTTCCTCGAATGGCCCAAGGACTTCTTCGGCGATCCGATGGGCGACATCGCCGCGATGCAGGCCGCGGTGATGAAGCGCAAGGGCATCACGGAGGAATGAATGGGCGTGGTCATCGATACGAACGTGGCGGTCGTCGCCTCGCGCCGGTCACCACAGGCCGATGAGCGCTGCGTCGCCGCGTGCATCGCTCGTCTGCGCGAGGTGCAGCAATCCGGTGGCCTGCTCATTGACGACAACGGCCTGATCCTGTACGAGTACACGAGGAACCTCGGCTTCGAGGGTCAACCCGGTGCGGGCCATGCCTTTGTCAAGTGGGCCCACGACCATCAGGCGATGCGTGACGTGGTGCGGCAGCTTCCAATCACGCAGAGGCAGGACAACGGATGGCGTCGGTACGACGAGTTCCCGGATCGCGCCGACCTCTCGACCTTCGACCGGAGCGACCAGAAGTTCGTCGCCGTCGCTTTGGCCAGTAGAGAGAACCCCCCGATCCTCAACGCGGTGGACACCGATTGGTGGCATCACCGCGCGGCCTTGGTTGCCGCGGGCATCACCGTCGATTTCCTCTGTCCGCAGCACGCGCCGCAACCCTGATTGCGGCAGGCCTACCTCCCCCCGGTCGCCCCTGCCCGGGCCAGGGCGGGGGCCGCCGCCGCGACCCCGAGACTCGGCCACTGGCCTCCCCGCTCCGCCGGGGGAACGCCCCGCGTGAGTCGGGGAACGCCCCGCGTCCGCCGGGGAACGCCGCGGACCAACCGGAGAGGCCCGCGTCTCGCGTGGGGAATCCCCCGAGATTCGTGCGGGCCGCCCCAAAGTCG
Organism: uncultured Phycisphaeraceae bacterium; assembly: GCA_964543905.1. GTDB lineage: Bacteria > Planctomycetota > Phycisphaerae > Phycisphaerales > UBA1924. The sequence goes on along the minus strand of CAZIZO010000010.1, from coordinate 342 downwards.
TCGCGGGTTCCCGCCGATGAATCGGGGAAGCCCGCACGCGAGTTGCGGGCTGGAATCCGCGGCGTACGGAAGCAAAGACATGAACGCAGAGGCCGCAGAGAAGCGCGGAGGAACGCCGAGAGGAAGACTTGGAAGAGCAGAGCCCGGCTCCGGCGCCTTGAACACATCGCTTTCCTCGGCGTCCCTCTGATCCTCTCAGCGCCCTCTTCGTTCCTGCCTTTCCCGTCTTCGATCTGGAAACTTGGCCATTGGCCATTTGGCCCTATGGAGCCCCCCCATGCCCCACGACTACATCCCCCGGCCCGACGGCGACTTCGCGGCGTGGGCGAACCACTACTCCGA
>CAZIZO010000009.1:0-135559 GCA_964543905.1 uncultured Phycisphaeraceae bacterium | reverse complement strand
GGCGTGGAGCCGGGGCTCCCGATTTCAAACTTGCTCCCCCCGACCTCGACGAGGACGGCCCGGAATCCCGCGTGCTCGCTGAGCCAGGCGTTCTGCATCCGCAGCGTGGGCGGATTTCCCTTGTCGTCCCGCCGGGCGAGCATCGTTTCGAACTGCTCGGCGAGGCCGGCGGCCTTGGCAAGGTCGCTCGTGAACGCCGCCTCGATGCTCCAATACTCGTCCGGCACGAACGCCCGGATCTCGCGCTCACGCTCGACGATCAGGCGGACGGCGACGCTCTGGACGCGCCCGGCGGAGAGGCCGCGGGCCACCTTCTTCCACAAAAGTGGGGATACCTGATACCCGACGATGCGATCGAGGATGCGCCGGGCCTGCTGCGCGTTCACGCGATCCAGGTCGATCGAGTGCGGATTGTGGAACGCCCGCTCGATCTCGGCCTTGGTGATGGCGGCGAAGATCACGCGCTTTGCCTGCTTGGGCGAGACGCCCAGTTCCTCGGCCAAGTGCCACGCGATCGCCTCACCCTCGCGGTCCAAGTCGGTGGCGAACCACACGTCCTTCCCGCTGGTCAGGCTGTCCTTGGCCGCCCGCTTGAGATCGGCGATGACCTTTTCCTTTTCTTCGCTCACGACGTACGTCGGCTTGAAGTCATGCTCCAAGTCGACGCCCGGGACCGGGCTCTTGACGCCCTTGGGGTTTCGGCTCGGGAGGTCGCGCACGTGGCCGACGGAGGCGAGCACGCAGTAATCGCCGCCAAGGTACTTGTTGATCGTTTTCGCCTTGCTGGGCGATTCGACGATCACGAGGTGTCGCCCCTTGGCCTGACCCGCGGTGTATCCGGCCCCGCGCGCCGGCCCGCGGGAGAAGCGGCCCTTCTTCGCAGGAGCGGCCTTTGGGGCCTCGCCCGCCGTCGCGGTCGCCGTGGTGCTCGGGGTCTTCTTGGGTGCGCGTTTGGCCATGTGTGGTCGATCTGTCCGGAGTGTGTTTGGTACAACTGCCGCCGCCAGCGGTTCCATCGGAACAACCCCGGGCAGGGCTACGAAAGCGCGCCCCCGCGTTCAGGTCAAGCGGAAGGCCAATCCAGGGGATTGACCCAGGCCGTTGTGTTTCCAAGTCTCACGCGATCAGCGGGGCGCCTTCCCTCCGTGCCATGACCTGGGGCGGGTGTCCCACACGCCATGACGCCCGGTGGGGAACCGGGTGTGGCCTTTGGGTGGCTCGGCACCCCGGCGCACAACTTCTTATCCTGCATCCACCTCATCACCCAGGACCAGCCCGTCCCACGCGAGAGACACCCCCTTTGGCAACTCCGCCTGCGTCTCCGCGTGCCCCAAGTCGTGGGCCATGTGGACAAAGAACGTCCGATTGGCGTTGACCTGCTCCGCGATGCGGATCGCTTGGTCGAGCGTGAGGTGGGTCGGATGATGCCTTTTGCGCAGGGCGTCAAGAACGAGCGTCTTGACGCCTGTGAGTTCTCGCCAGGTTTCCGGGGGCAGGGCACTCACGTCGGTGCAGTACGCGAGGGGGAAGACGCTCGATCTCACGCCGGGGAGGGACTCGATTCGATAGCCGAGCGTGGGCAACTTGCCGTGGAGGAGCCGGACCGGCCTCACGCGCAGCCCGAAGAGATCGAGATCATCGCCGGCCTTGATGCGGTGCGCGATCAGGGTGGCCACGAAACTCTCGTTGACGTTGTGGTCCTTCTCGAAGATGTGCTTGTAGACACGCCGGAGGTGCTCCATGGTGTGCTCGTCGGCGTAGACGTCGATGGGCGTCTTCTGCACGACGTTGAAACGCCGCACTTCGTCCAAGCCGAACGTGTGGTCCACGTGGTTGTGGGTGAAGAGGATCGCATCGACGCGCGGTACGCGGAATCGGATCGCCTGCTGGCGGAGGTCGGGCCCGGCGTCGAGCAGCACCACGCGGGGCTGGCCGCGCGCATCGACAAACTGCACCGCGCCGCTCGTTCGCAGGCGGTTGTCCCTGGGGTCGGAACTGGTGCAGACGGCACAGTCGCAGCCGATCGCGGGAATTCCCGCCGACGTGCCCGTGCCGAGGAACGTAAAACGCATGAGGCCTGAAGCGTAGTGAGGCTGGACGGGTATCCAACATCATAATGAAGGCGCGAAGAGGTGGGTGTGCGGGTTTGCAGCCGCGCTCGAACCGAACAAGGTGGTCGAAGAGGTCGTCCATGACGACCACGCCGTCGGGGCAGAATCTGGAGGGTGAGCGTCACCGGGTTGCCCTCGGGCCCGGTCGGGCTCTGGAGGGCCATGCTCTGCCAGCATGGGCCGCGGCGATCGCGATCCGGATGGGCCCCGCGCGTTCGAAGACTCGGTTGACGGCCTCGAGGAACTCGTCGGGTGCTCCTGTGGTGCAGTACGCGATCCCGCGGGCGTGGTCGTGGAGGCCCGCGGCCTCCCACGCTCCGGCGTAGAGCACCATCTCTCTGTGCACCTCGGGAAATGCCAGCCAGACGTGCCGCTCGATCATGCGGAGCACGCCTTCGGGGACGTCCGCCTCATCGTTCCCGAGCACGACGATGGGCCGATCAATCGCGGGGTCGCCGATCCCGGCGAACCCGAGTCCAACACCATCGCTCGACGCCTGCGCCGAGCCCCGGAACACGGCGATCGACGCGGCGGACCCCAACCGGCTGCATCTCTTCGTGCCTTTTCGAAGTACGGCCTGCGTCGTGCCCAGGTGGGACAGAGGCGTCCGTGGCCCATCGACCGAGAACCACAACCACGGCGCGGGAACACCATGTCCGCGCCAACTCCCACCCCCACGTCGCCATCTAGGCGAAGTCTCGCCGGGACGGAAGGCACGATCTCAAGATTCATGTGGCGGGCAACCCGAGGCGGAGTGCCGTCACCGGATGAACTCGGGTTCAGCCCTTGTTTTTGTAGTAGTCCAGGTTCAACTGGACGTACTTGTTCCATTCCGACGGCAGGTCTTCCTGCGGGAAGATCGCCTTGACCGGGCACTCGTCCACGCAGAGGCCGCAATCGATGCAGGTGTCGGGGTCGATGTACAACTGCGTGGCGGTGGCGAAGTCGGGGTCGTTCTTCGTGGGGTGGATGCAATCGACGGGGCAGACCTCGACGCACGAGGTGTCTTTGGTTCCGATGCACGGCTCAGCGATGATGTGCGGCATGGCGTCTTCAAGTCCTTCGAGGCGTCGCGAGTGGCCGACGGTGCGGCCCGGCACGGGGCGTGCGGCGGCCAGATGGGACTGGCGAATCCGCAGGGGGAGAACAATACGCGCGCCGCCGTCGCGAAGCCCCTCCCGGGGGTGGAGAAGGTGGTGGGTGATTTGGGATGAGGACGTTTGGGCAACGACGACCTCCGTGTACGATCGGCACGATGCCGGGCCCTCTCCACTCCACCCTTGCTCGCGCCTTGATCCGCGTTCTTCGGTGTTCACTCGTTGGATTGCTGTTCGTTGCCGCCTGCGAGCAACGACCCGTCGCGCCACGGCCCGCGACCACCCGCATCGTCGCCCTCTCTCCGGCCGCCGCCGTCACGCTGCGGGACCTGGGCCTCGAACCCAGCATCGTGGGCCGCCACGCGTATGACATGGTTCTCGACCCCTCGCTCCCTTCGTGTGGCGATCAACTCGGACTTGACTTTGAGAACCTCCTCCGCGTCCAGCCCACGCACATCGTCATCCAGTGGGGCCAGCGCGATTTGCCCGCACGCCTGACGCAACTGGCCGGCGAGCATGCGTGGACCATCACGACCTACGACCCGCTGACGCTGGCGGATCTGCGGGCGGACACGCAGAGGCTCGCGACGGTTTTCGCCGACGCCCCCGGCTTCGATGCGAGCAAGGCCGCACACCTCATGGCGGAGTTCGATCGCGCCTTCGCCCAGCGCACGCCCGACCTCTCCCACGCGGGCAAGGTCCTCCTGCTCTGGAGCGTTTCACCGCCGGCCGCGCTCGGCCCAGGCTCGTGGCACCACCAAATTTTGCAAGCGATCGGCGGGACGCCCGCCCTCACCGAGGGCGCCGCGTCGATCGCGCTCGATCCGGAGGACGCGCTCCGACTCGCGCCCGACGTGATCGTGCTCATCATCCCCCGCGAACGTGACGCCCCGCCCGCGGCGCGCTTCACCGCGGCCATGGACGTCATGACCCGCACCCAACTCCTCGGCCCGCTCGCCGGTCTTGAACTCCCGGCGATCCGTTCCAACCACGTCGCGCTCATCGACGATCCACTCGCGCACACGCCCAGCACGGGGATGATCCGATTTGCCGATGAGTTGGCGGAGACGTTGGCGTCGTGGGCGAAGTAGGGGCGGGGTGTGAATACGATCCCCGCTCATGCCCAAGATCGACCCCATTGCCATCCTCGCCGATCGCTTCCGATCGGCCATCGCCGCCGCGTTTCCCGAGGTCGGCGCGGACGTGGACCCGCTCATCTCCGCCGCGAAGCAGACGCAGTTCGGGGATTTCCAGTCCAACGTGGCGATGTCGCTCTCGAAGCGCGTGGGCAAGCCGCCGCGGGACGTGGCGAAGGCGATCGTGTCGGCGTGCGACCTCGCCGACCTCGCGGACCAACTCACCGAGGCATCGATCGCCGGCCCCGGGTTCATCAACATCCGCCTCAAGGGCGACGCGCTCGCGAACCTGCTCACGGGCATGGACACGCCCGCCCTGGGCATCGAGCCCGCGAGCCCGGCGCAGACCATCGTCGTCGATCTCTTCGGCGTCAACCTGGCCAAGCAGATGCACGTGGGGCACCTGCGCTCGCCCTTTATCGGCGATGCGCTCGCCCGTGTCTTTGAGCGCCAGGGGCACAAGGTCATCCGCCAGAACCATGTGGGCGATTGGGGTTTGCCCATTGCCATGGTGACGGCCCGCCTCATGCGCCTGAGCGAGCAGGGCAAGATCGACCTGAACAACCTCACGCTCGACGATCTGGACGCGAACTACAAGGCCGCCCAGGCCGAATGCCAGCGTGACATGGACGGGCTTGCCGCCTGCAAGCGCTTCGGGCTCGGTCCCAAGGCGCTCGCCGAGTGCGAGGAACAGGTGAACGGCGCGACCGAGGTCTTCACGCAGGCGCGCGATGTGCTCCTCAAACTGCAAGCCAAGGAGCCCAAGACCTTCGCCGTCTGGAAGCGCATCGCGGACATCACGATGAGCGTCTGCCTCTCGGTGGCGAAGAGGCTGAACGTCAACTGCACCGACGAGCACAGCGCGGGCGAGTCGAGTTATGCTGAGGAACTGGCGCCGATGGTCGCCGACCTCGAATCCCGCGGCATCGCGGTGGAGGATCAGGGCGCGCTCATCATCCGTCTGGACAATCCGCCCACGATCGACGGCAAGCCCGCGTGGGAGCCGATCAAGGAGCCTTGTCTCATCCGCAAGACCGACGGCGGGTTTCTCTACGCCACGACGGACGTCTGTGCCGTGCGTCGGCGCGTCCAGAAGTTCCACGCCGATCGGTGCGTCTACGCGATCGATGCACGACAGGCGTTGCATCTGCGCCAGTTCTTCGCGGCCTCGTTCCTCGCGGGCTATTCCATCAACCCGATCACCAACAAGCCCGCGGTGTTGCAGCACGCGGCGTTCGGGGCGGTCTTGGGCGAGGACGGCCGCCCCTTCAAGACCCGCAGCGGCGAGAGCGTGAACCTCCAGGCGCTGATCGATGAGGCGGTGCAGCGTGCGGCACGCGAGGTCAAGGCCCGCAGCCCCGACTTGCCCGAGGCCGACGTGCGCGCCGCCGCCGAGATCATCGGTGTGGCGGCGATGAAGTACGCCGATCTTCGCACCGATCGCGTGAAGGACTACATGTTCTCGTTCGATCGCATGCTCGCCTTCGAGGGCGACACGGGGGCGTATCTGCAGTATGCCTACGCCCGCATCAAGAATATTTTTCGCAAGGCGGACGAGCGTGGGAAGGGCGCGGGCTGGGAGCAGGAGCCGATCGCCGTGATCGAGCCCGCGGAGAAGACGCTGGCGCTCGCGCTGCTGCGCTATCCCTCGGCGCTCGCGAGCACCGCCGACGCCATCGAGCCGCACCGCCTGTGCAACTACATCTACGACCTGGCCGTCTCGTTCAGCGGGTTCTACGACCAGTGCCCTGTCGTGGCGGCACCCACCGACCAGAGCGTCCGCCAGCGCCTTCGCCTGTGTGACCTGACCCGGCGCGTCCTCGAAGACGCACTCCACACGCTGGGCATCCCGACGGTCGATCGGATGTGATCCGCCGACGCTCGACACCTACACACCCTCGTTGGGCGGGCGTCCTACCCGCCCCACCACGTCCAACTCCTCCATGATCAAGCAGCGCTCGTTCCCTGATTTCCTTCCTCCACCTCCTTCACCACCTCCGGATCGCGCTCCTTCGTCTGATGGAAGTTCAGGCGCGCCTTGGTGTACTGTTCGGGCGAGACTTTCAAATCCGGCTCCTCACCCCGTGCGTGCTGCGCGTGCAGGTGCTTCAGGAAGGGCACGCACCACTGGCACCCTGTCCCCGCCGACAAACATTCAGAAATGAGCGAAGCCACCGGAGGATTCTCCCGCGCGAGAAAGCCCCGGATCTTGCGGAGGGAGACGTGGAAGCAGAGGCAGACTTCGTCGTCGGGATGCACGAGGAATGCTAAAGCGCCACGCGGCGAGTTGCCAAGGGAGCGGCGAAGAAGTCGGGAGTCCGGACGGCACCGGGGCACGCCGTGCTCGGGCCTCACGCACGGAGGCGATCGAGGATGTCGAGCACGCCGTCGATCTCCTCGTGGGGCGAAACATAATCCGCCACCTTTTTCAACTCCGCCACCGCGTTGCTGGGGCACGCGAAGAACGACACGTTCTCGCGGATCGCCAGGTCGCCCAGCGTGTCGCCGATGCCGGCCGTGCGGGCGCGATCGAGCCCCGTGATCTTCATCAGCCGGCCGATCCCCGTCGCCTTGCTCACGTGCGCGAGGTCGAGGTTGATCCACGCGACGGTGTCGGAGACGCGCAGCGGCCAGCCCTCGCGCGTGATCCGCTCGCGCAGCATCGGCATCAGTGATTTCAGGTACGGCGTGTCCGGGTGCCACAGCGAGATCGAGGCCGTCTTGCCCGGCTGGATCACGACGCCTCTGGGCCCAAGGTCGCCCTCCACCCATCGCTGGCAGGCGCGCACGCCGTCCAGTTGCTCCGTGGTGATCCGCTCGTCACGCAGGTACCGATTCGCCTTGGGGTCATAGAGCCACACGCCCATCTCGCACACGCACGGCAGCGTCGTGTTCGCGATCACCCGACAGATCGCCTCGGCATAGGGCTGGGGGCGACCCGAGCACAGCGTCACCACCGGGCGATCGGCTCGTTCGTGCGCCGCGTGGTTGTACTCCGCCAACCTGGCGAGCGCGTGCGCATCCACCGGCGCGTGGGATTCGGGGCCGAGGCAGCCGTCGATGTCGCTAATGACGGCATCGAATCGGCGGTCGATGGGTGGGCGAAGGGACATACGCCACGAGCGTAGGGGCGGGCGCCGTGGCCCTTGCGTCCAAGGCGGTCGTCCATCGCGTGAGTCGGTTCCACCGTACGATGGCGCATGGCAGGACGCCGGACGATCGTGTGGCTCGAGCCTTCGCAGGTGGGCTTTGTCCGCGCCGTGGCGCGGGCGGCAGGGCTGGAGATCGTGGGTGCGGGGAGCCCCAACCCGCCGCAGTCGGGCGCGGTGTCGAGCGCGTTGGGGTGTCCGACGGCGGATGACCTGCGGGCAGCCCTGGCGTCGGGGGCGTGCGAGTGCCTGTGGATCGCGCGCGCCGGCGACTTCGGACGAGGTGAGGGGGACGCGGCGGCCGTCGGCGAAGCGTTCGATCGCGGCGTGAAGGTCGTGGCGTCCGATCCGATCCCCGGCAATCTGCTCACGTACGCCTCCTCGGCCTGGTCGGAGGGTGCCTCGATCCGTCCGACGACGCCCGTGCTCATTCCGGCCGGTCGAGACGCGCGTGCGCTTCGGGAGGCGCATGAGCCGCTCGCGACGTTCGGTGGCGTTCGTGCGGGTGCGTTCCAGGTGGTTTCACATCGTGATCAGGCCACGCTTGGTGCCTTGCTCTTCGCGGGGATTGACATGCTCCGCGCATCGTTCGGCGATCCCGAAACGGTCGATGCGGCGTACGTGGGACCCGGGGCGCCGAGGCCAACCGACGCCCCGGGCGAATCGCTCACCGGGTTGAGTGGATCGATGACCCTCAACCTCCGATTTGCGGACGGGCGGGCGGCCACCTTGCTCGTGAGCGACCAATGCGGAGAGTGGGCGCTCCAGGCTGTGTTTGTGGGGGAGTCGGCACGGCTGACCATCGACGATCGTGGTATCGAGTGGCTTGATGCGCGCGGGCGACGCTACGACCGCCTGGCCACTCCTTCGGGGCTGAACGAGGGCGCGATTTCCGCGGGCGTGGTGGAGTGGGCCGACGCGGTGGTGAGGATCCTCGACCCTGCTCTGTCGGCCCGCGCCGGGCGAGACCAACGTGGCGTCCTCGCAATCGCGCACGCCGCGCTCCTGAGCGCCACGACCCGATCGGCCGAGCGGCCCTCGGTCCTGCAGCACATGCTGGGGGCTCACCATTGACCCTTCCGAGCGGGCTCGTTTTAGGCATCGACATCGGCGGGACCTCCGTCAAGGCCGTGCTGATGTCCGGGGAGAAGATGATCGCGAGCGGCAAAAGCGAGGCCTACGACCGCCCAGGGCGTGGGCGGCTGATCGAGGCGGTCCGATCGGCGTGCTCCGGGATGGATGTCCATGGGTGTGCGGTTGGGCTCTGCGCTCCGGGGGCGTGGGATGACGTGACCATGAGCGTCGCGCAGTCGGCACATGTTCCGGGCATCGTCGGCATCCCGCTCGACGATCTCGTAGAGGAAAGCCTCGGGCTTCGTGCCGGTGTGCGGGTCTCGACCGACGCGCACGCGGCGGCCTATGACGTGTGGAAGAGTGAGCGGTTGAGGGGACGCCTGCTCGCGATCTCGATCGGCACGGGCGTGGGGGCCGCGGTGCTCGACGACGGGCATCTGCTTCGCGTCAGCGGGCGGAGTTCCGGTCACATGGGGCAGTGGGATGTCTCCCTCGAAGGGGAGTGCGGCGACACGCCGATTGGCCCGGATGGAGGGCGTGGAGCGCTGGAGGCGTACCTGGGTGCCGCCGCCTTGCGTCGCCGCTATGGCGACGATCTCAGTGGATTCGCAATGAGGCTCAACCCAAACGATCCGCCCCTCCGCGCGTTGGCTCGGGCGCTGCGAATTGCCCATGCGGTCTATCGCCCGGATCACGTTCGCCTGCTTGGGGGGCTGGGCGTGCGTCTGGGCGAACGGGTTGCCCACATTCACTCACTCGTGTGCGATCAACTGACTTCGCTGGCCCGCCCGGGCTGGAGTCTGATCGCGGGTCGAGATGATTTCCATGCGGCGAGGGGTGCGGCGGCGTTGGTCGCCGAGTCGCCGGGGATCGCCGAGTAGCCGGGGCTCCGCCTCCCGCGCCCGGGGTTTGGATGGGGAGATTTCCTTTCGCGATCGCCCATTTTTCCACTTGCGATCTTGCTTTGGGGGCGGTAAACTAGTGGTAGGCGGGACCGTTCATCTCGCCCACATCTTTTGAGCCTCCTTCTGGAGCGCCGCAGCGACCCCCCTCGCGCGGCTGCTCTGTGCAACGGGCGGCAACGGCCTACCCCCCCTCCAGGTCGTGCCGCCTTGTTGCTTTTTGTACCGGACGCCACTAGTTCGGCGGTTCTGGCCCGACAAGGTCTGTACGAGGCAATCCACCGATTGCTCTTTGTTTGAACAATGTTCGTGTTCACAGGCGAGCGCATGCGTCGCCCGTCGGGGTGATCGATGGCGAGCGAATGATGGGGCATGCTCCTCGGTCTCGACATCGGCACCTCTTCCTCCAAGGCGGTCCTCCTTGATGCACAGGGCGTCGTCCTCGCGGTGGGGCGGGCGGACCATCCGCTGGATCAGCCTCGCCCGGGTTGGTCGCAGCAACGCGCCGCCGACTGGTGGGGGTCGGCGCGTTCGGCGATCGCGTCGGTGCTCGCCCAAGTGCCCGGATCGTCAAGCGAGGTCCGGGCGATCGGGTTGAGCGGGCAGATGCACGGCCTGGTGCTCCTGGATGACGCCGCCCTGCGCGGCGCCAGGGATCGCTGCGTGGAGGCCTTGCACCCCGCTCTGCTGTGGAATGACCAGCGCACCGAGGCGCAGTGCCGCACGATCGAACAGGCCTTCGGGGGTCAGCGCGCGGTCGTTGAGGCCGTGGGCAACGCCGCGCTCCCGGGCCTCACACTCCCGAAACTCCTGTGGGTCCGCGAGCACGCGCCGGAGGTTTTCGTCCGCGTGGCGAAGTTCTGCATGCCCAAGGACTACATCGCCCTCCAACTCACGGGCGAACTGGCGACCGACGTGGGCGATGGCGCGGGTACGCTCCTGCTTGATCCCGCGTCGAGGGCGTGGAGCCCCCGCGCACTGGAAGCGTTGGACCTCGACCCCGCGATCCTCCCTCGCGTCCTGGAATCCGCGACCATCGTGGGACACCTCACGACCTTTGCCTCCCGCGAGATGTCCTTGCGTCCCGGGATTCCAGTGGTCATTGGCTCGGGCGACAACCAGACCGGCGCCGTCGGGACCGGTGTTGTTGAACCCGGTCTCGCGATGGCGATGCTTGGAACGAGCGGCGTCATCTACGCCCATGCACCACGCCACGCCCCAGACCTGGCGTCGTCCCAGGCCTGCGGACGTACGCAAGCCTTCTGTGCCGCCGATGGCACGAGCGACGCGCCCGGGCATTGGAGCATCACCGGGTGCACGCTGAGCGCCGGCGGCAGTCTGGAATGGGCTCGCGAAGCCCTCGCCCCGCAGGTGCCCTTCGGGACGCTGCTGGACGAGGCGGCTGCCGTCCCTCCAGGCTGCGAAGGCCTCGTCTTTCTCCCCTACTTGACCGGCGAACGTTGCCCGCACCCCGACCCGCGCGCCCGCGGGGCGTGGATCGGTCTGACCTCGCGCCATACCCGCGCCCACCTCGTCCGGAGCGTCGTCGAGGGCGTCACGTTCACCATGGCCCAGATTCTCGACATCGTGCGTTCGCTGAAGGTCCCGATTTCGCGCATCCGCCTGAGCGGCGGCGGGAACCAATCGCCCTTCTGGCGCCAACTCCAGGCCGACGTCTATGGCTCGCCCGTCGCGACGCTCCTCTCGAACGAGGGGTCCGCCTTTGGTGCCGCGCTGCTCGCCGGAGTCGGGATGGGCCTGTGGAAGGGTGTGGGGGAGGCCTGCCGCGCCACCCTTCGGGAGGGCGAGACGCGTGAGCCGGACCCCGCGTCGGTCGGAGCGTACCACCGACTGCGGGAGACCTTCGACAGCGTCTATGGGGCGACGGCGTCCCTCATGCACCGACTCGCGATGTAAGTTCGTCGCAGACCTCCGCGGGGGATTGATCCCCGACCTCCACAAGCGTGCTCGCGATGGAGCGGTAGAGCCCGTCGCGTGCGGCATAGATTTCGTCGATCTCGTCCAAGGCGGGCCGCCCGGTCAGGCTGGGTCGATCGATCGGGTTCTCGCCTTGGAGACGATCCCGCAGCGTCGCGGGCGGCGCGTGCAGGTACACAAGGCAGGATCGTGGGCGGCACGCCTCACCTTGCAGCATGTGCACGGCGCCGGGTGCGGTGGGGGTGCCGCCACCGAGCGCCAAGATGTACGCCGCCGGAGCGCGGGCGAGCACGTCGCGGAGCGCCTGTGCCTCTCCGGCTCGGAAGGCTTTCTCGCCCAGGCTTCGCAGCGCCTCGCCCGCCGTTGCGCACCCGAGCACCCGTGGCGTGACCTCGTCGAGGTCGATGAAGGGCACGCCGAAGCGCCGGGCGAGTTCACGTCCCACCGTCGTCTTTCCGCACCCGCGAAGTCCCATCAGGATCACGCGCATGCACAGAAGATAGCGGCACGCCCCTCACGAGCGTGCCGCGGCGGAGAACTTCATGGGGGTTCAGAGGAATGCGCGAGCGGCCCGTTCGTCGATCAGGCCCGGCTCTGGTAGGAGCCGTCCGCGGTGTTCACGCGGACCATCTCGCCCACTTTGATGAACCCGGGCACACGGGTCTTGAGCCCGGTTTCCAGTTCCGCGTCCTTCATCTGGTTCGTCACCGTCGCGCCCTTGACTTCGGGCGGGCAATCGACGATCTTGAGCACGACGGAGCCGGGCAGGTCGAGCGTCACCGGGTTGCCGTCGTACATCAGGACGTTGCACTTGGTGTTGGGGACGAGGTAGAGGAGCCCGTCGCCCAGCACTTCCTTCGGCATGACGACCTGGTCGAAGGTTTCGGCGTCCATAAACGTCGCGCCCGTCGAATCGGAGTACAAGTACTCCATCTCGCGGTTGTCGAGATCGACGACTTCCAGGTCATCGCCCGAACCGAGGCGGCGCTCGATCGTGTTGCCCTTGAGCACGTCCTTGGCCGTGATCTGCACGAACGCGCGGAGGTTTCCGGGCGTGCGGTGTTCCACCGCCGTCAGGAAGTACAAACGCCCGTCGATTTTCGCACCTAGACCCTTGCGCAGATCGGTCGCCTTCATGGCCGGTATCCTTCGGAAAAAAGACTGAAATCCCCCGCCCAAAGTACGAACCACCGCCCGGCGGAGAAGGGGGTGAGTTTAGGCGCGACGCGTGTTCAACTCCACACCCCCGTGCGGGGTGGTGTTCACGTACTCTTCGCCCATGATCTCGCTTTCGCCCGACGAATGCCGAGTGCTCGGCACCCTGATCGAAAAGGCCCAGACGACCCCGGCGCAATACCCGATGACGCTGAATGGGCTGATGCGGGGCTGCAACCAGACGAGCGGGCGCGATCCCGTCACGAACTTCGATGAAGACCGTGTCTTTGACGCGGTCGACCAACTCCGGCGCAAGAACATTGTTCGCGAGGCGATGCTCAGCGACAGCCGCGTGGCGAAGTACCGTCATGTGGCCCGTGAAACGCTGGGCGTCAACACCGAGGAGTTGGTGCTCTTGGCCGAACTCATGCTGCGTGGGCCTCAATCCGCGGGCGAACTGCGCAGCCGCGCCAGCCGCATGGCGCCCCTCGCGTCCCTTGAATCCGTGGAGGCCACCCTCCGCGCCCTCGGCGAACGCCCGGAGCCCATGGTGAAGGAGATTGCGGCCGCGCCGGGGCAGCGTGCGCGACGATGGGTGCAACTCCTCTGCCCGACGCTCCATCCGCTCGATCATGTGTCACGCGGGGGTGACGTCGAGGACGAGCGCCTGGACCCCAATCCTTCGGCGGCACCGTCTGGTGCCCGGGGTCTGGAAGGCCGAGTCGCCGAACTTGAGGCCGAGTGCCGGACGCTTCGCGCCGCGATCTCCAAAGTCTGCGCGAAACTGGGTGAGCCCGATCCCTTTGCTTGATCCTCACGAGACCAGGCCCGAATCCACCGCGAGGATGCGGGCGAATCTCGGCGCATGCCGCCGACCGGAATTCCAGCGCTCGAGCGATTCATAGCCCGGCTCATCATCCGCCGATGGGCGATCGCGAATCCGCCCGAGGAATCGGCCAGGCTGTGTCGCCTGCAGCAGGGTGAACTGATCGGCTTGATCGACCGGGCCGGCCCCCACGCGACCACGCGCGTGCAGATCAAGCGTTTGCGTGGGTTGGAGGAGAGTTCAACCAACTACTCCCTCGCGATGGTCGCGGAACACCTGGCGCGCGTGAACCGAGACCTTGCCAAGGTCCTGACCGATCTCGCCCGGGATCGACCGTCGCCCCTCGTGGTCGCGATCGCGAACTACAAGCCCGCGCCCGACGCACAACCCGAGGCCGCGCTCCGCGATCTGGATGCCTCGATCGCCGACCTCGAGCGAGCACTCGCCGATCCCCGGGCGTTGCGGGAGGGTCGGCAAACGCATGTGCATCCTTGGTTTGGTCCGCTCTCGTCGCGCATCTGGGCCACGTTCGCCCCCTTCCACCAGGCGCTCCACCTTCGCCAAGCCCACGAGATCGTCAAGGGATTGTCGGCGCGTTGATCGAGAAGACGGGCGCCCTTGGGTTTCCCCGGGCACGTCGCCCAACATTTTTTGTGCCGAGGGCGAAATTCGGCTGCAAGGTCTGCAAGATCGCCCCGCCCCCCACGCTGTCCCTGTGTCGGCCACCCTCACAGTCGCCTTGACACGGGGTCGCCGAGATGGTCGAATAGGCTGTTCTCCGAGGAGAACAAGGGTTGAAGCGTGGCCTTCGTGGGTGCACCCATCGACCAGTGGAACCGCGTTCCTCGGGCTTGCCGCCCGTTGTGTGCTGTCCTGCGCGAGCGATCACGCGGGACGTGAGGACTGGAATCGAGCGCCAGACACGCTCGCGTTGGGAGGATTTGAAGATGCGTACTCGTCGTGTTGCACATGCCGCCGGCCTGTTCGGCGCCGGCCTGCTGGTCTCCCTTGCCGGCCTTCCGGCGTCGGCCGCGCCCCCTCTCTCGTATCAGGAACTCACCTTTACGCAGAACGACGAATGGGCCACGAGCACCGAGCGCACGCCCGACGGCGGGACGATCGCCGCCGGTGTCGCCCTCAATGCCGTCACCGCCCGCGACATCATGCTCGAGAAACTCGACAAGTGCGGTAATCGCCAATGGGTTCGTCACTACTCAAACCCGTTCCCGAACGGGCAACTCGAGGCCCACAGCGTTCGTGTTGCGAAGGACGGCAACTACGTCGTGGCGGGGGAGATGCGCCCCAGCCCCATCCCCGGGCACGAGATCTTCCTGATGAAGGTCAACGCCGCCTCGGGCGCGGTCATGTGGGCACACGTGTATCAGGGTGATGGTTTCTCGACGGACGGGCAGAGCGTGACGCGCGAACTCGCCGGCGCACAAGGGGGATGGGTGCTCATCGGCCGGCGCAGCAATCCGCCTCAGGGCGGGATCCGCGGGGGGGTGTTGATCACCACGGATGCGAACGGAAATCAGGTGTCGGGGTGCGTCTGGACCGACGCTCGATGGGGGCCATCGGCGTACACCAGTTTCAACGATGTTCGTCAGAATCCCGACGGCACGTTCACCGTCGTCGGATGGACCCGCCGTGGTGACGTGGGCCCGATCGAACTTCTCGCCCTGCGGACCCAAACGTCCAACGCCTGCGGCCCGCTCCGCTGGTCCAACGTCTACCTGCAGACGCAACCCTTGAGCGAGCAGTTCCTGGGGGAAGGGATGGACCTGGCCCCGCCCGTCAGCGCGAACGGCATGACCTTCCCGGGCGGCTATGTCTTCACCGGTCCTTGGCGCGATCTCCAGAGCAACAACCGCGGCTCGCACGTCGTGCGCACCGACGCCAACGGCGTTCCCCTCTGGATGCTGACCACCCCGACGTTCTGGGAGAGCCAGTCCGCCCGTGCCCATCCCTTTGGGGGCTTTGTCTTCGCGGGACGGGAGGCCTCCAGCGCGGGCGGTCCAACGAACGGCGCGCTGATGCGGGTGAGCAACTCGGGCGTCATTACCAATGAAGTCCGCTTCTTCAACTCCAACTTCCCGACGACGACCGAACTGGCCCACGAAGCCATTCCCGCCGCCGACGGGGGGGTGTTCGTCGCCGCCGATGCCCGCAACCACTTTGGACTCGGGCGCGATTTCTGGACCAGCAAGACCAACACGCTCCTCTCGACCGTGAGCGCCAATCCGGCGGTCCAGGTGTGCGACGAGCGCGTCATCCCCCAGCAAGCGGCGCGAGACCCGTTCAATCCGATCCAGATGGTGCGAGCGGATCAAAGCCCGTATGTGGCGTTGGATGTCATCTTCACTCCGCGTGACCCGAACATGCGCGACATCTGCACCCACACCTGCGGCTGCACCTCCGCGCCGAGCCGCATGACCTTGTGGCTCCCCTTTGATGAGCCCGCGGGGATCACCGCCGCCAACATCCGCGCCCCAGCCTTCCCCGGCACCGACCTCAACGGCGTCGCGCACACCTTGGGCGTGCAGGTCGATAACTCCCGGACCTTCGACGGGGTCAACGACTACGTCCAGGTTCCCGACTATGCCGGGATCAACCCCGGCGCCGGCGCCTTCACCATCGACGCGTGGATCAACCACACCGGCGCGAACGGCGTGCGTGTCATCGCCGACAAGCGCGCCGCCTCCAACATCATCCCCTCACTCGGCTACCTGTTCTTCCTCTCGAACGGCACGCTCTTGACGCAACTGGGCAACGGCGTCACCTTCGCCAACTACAACTCGGGCCTCGCTGTGCCCGCCAACACCTGGGTCCACGTCGCCACCGTCTATCGTCCCACGCCGGTGCCGACCCTGACGATGTACGTCAACGGCGTGGCCTCCCCGACGATCACCGTCGGCGCCGGCGCGGGCAACCACAGCACGCCGGGTTCGCCCTTCCGCGTGGGCGCCTCCTCCAATCCGGCTTCCTCCTTCTTCTCCGGCGGGATCGACGAGGTTGAGTTCCACCGGGCCGCCCTCTCCACCGCTGAAATCCAGCGCGTCTATGCCGCGGGCGTTTCGGGGAAGTGCAAGAACGCCGTTTCCGCTCCCATCTCGTCGTTCTGTGTCCCGGGGCAGACCACGGTCACCGCGAATCTCACCATCTGCAACTACACCACATCGCCCGCGACGTACTCGTGGAACCTGATGGGCGACGGTGTCGGCCCGGGCTGCTCCGTCGTGGGGCCCACCACCTTCTCACCCTCCACGGGCATCACCCCCGTGATCAACCCGGGCGGTTGCTTCACGTTCCCCGTGGTCATCACCCGCCCGGCGGGGCTCTTTGGCGTCGGGCTGACCGGGTGCTACACCTTCGCCGTGCAGAATAACGTCACGGGCGATCAACTCTCGGCACAGGGCAAGGTCGTCGATAACACGAACTTGTGCAACCAGATTCCGACGAACCTGAGCACGCTCATCGCGGTGCCCAGCCCCGGGCTGGACCTCCCGATCACGATCACGAACACGGGCCCCTCCGCCGAGACTCGCAACATCCGCGTTCGCGTGCTCACCCCGGACGACGAGCCCGACACCGAGGTGATCAGCCTCAACGGCCTTCCTCCGGGCGACCCGGTCCAGTTCTCGATCTCGCTCTCGGCGGGTGAGGCCACCACGCAGATGATCAACCTCCACTACACCGCTCCGGACCCGGACCACCGCTACCGCCTGATCGTCGAGGGGACCTGCAACAGCGATCCGACGTGTGTGTGGGACACCGTGGAGTCCTTCCGCGTCGGATACGTTGGTCCATGCGTCGCGGACGTGGACGACGGGTCCTTCACCGGCATCCCCGACGGCGGCGTGACCATCGACGACCTGCTCTACTACCTCTACATCTTCGAGAACGGCGACCTCGCCGCCGACGTGGACGATGGCTCGGCCACGGGCACGCCCGATGGCGGCGTCACCATCGACGACCTCCTCTACTACCTCCAACGGTTCGAACTCGGCTGCTAAATGAGTCTCAATAAATCAATCTTCATGTAAACCTCAGGTTTGAAGTCTGTTTGGAGCGCCCGCGGACACGAAGTGCATCACTTCGTGTCCGCTTTTTCGTTGCTTTCTTGGGTTTTGTGGATGGGGGCGTCAATCTCCTCCGAATAGGGTTTTCAGGTTGTCCCTCTTGACGTAGATTGCAGCAACAGCAGGAGAGATGGAGGACGCCCGCGTATTCTCGGGCTTGCGATCCATGCAATCCCGCTCGCGGTATGGGAGTTCTGTTGAAGGGGAGTCGGTTGAGTTCGGGCTCCTGTCGGGGCCTTGTTACGGAAGCACGCATGCACACCAAGAACTTGTCGTCGTCACGCCGCTCGTTTGCTCGCCGGCTGGGTGGGCGTTTGTCTCTCGTCGCCGCGGCGATCCTGCCCGCGGTTGGGCTTTCGTCGGTGGCGGGTGCGGTCGAGACCACGGATTCCGAGAGGTCATCGTTGCGGGGGTCGATCCAGGTGGAGCAGATGCTGCTCCGCGCGGTCTACGCAGGGAGTTTTGAACAGGCATGGGACATGACCGGGCCGTTCGCGGCGCCGGAGGTCGTGGCGGTGATGAATCGGCTCATGGATCAGGTCGAGTTTCGGCCCGGATTCCTGTACGACCCGCCGATGATGTGCTTCTCGGAGACGGAGCCGCCCAAGCCCGAGGTCATGGCGGCCGTCAATCGCGCGATGCTGCAGTTCCTCGATCCGGGCTACAACCTGGGGACGCGATGGTCGGGCACGGTGGGCACCCCTCGGGCGCTGACGTGGAGTTTTATCCCGGACGGGACGTCGATCCCCGCCGAACCCGGCTTGACGAGCGCGGCGGCCCCGAGCAATCTCTTCGCCCAGATGGACTCGAAGTTCGCCGCGCTGGGTGGGCGAGCGACGTGGATCGCCCAGTTCCAGGCGTGCTTTGATCGTTGGGCGGCGTTGACGGGCACGTCGTACACCCGCGTCACGGTGGGCGGGAACGACTGGGACGACGGCGCGACATTCTTGACCAGCGCCGGGGCCGCGGGGGCGCGAGGCGACTGCCGCATCGGCGGGCGGACGCTCGACGGGGTCAACGGCGTGCTCGCGTACAACTACTTCCCCTCGACGGGCGACATGGTTCTCGACATGTCGGAGAACTGGCAATCGAGCACCAACTCCTATCGCTTCCTCCGCGATGTGGTCATGCACGAGCACGGGCACGGGCTGGGATTCCAGCATGTCTGTTCGAGCAACTCGAACCAGTTGATGGAGCCCTTCATCAACACCTCGTTCGATGGCCCGCAGCAGGACGACCTGCGCGCGGGGCAGCGCTACTACGGCGACGCCTACGAATCCAACAACACGAGCGCCACGGCCACGATCTTGGGGAACCTCCTGGCGGGGGGCAGCCTCAACCCGAGCACCGTGCCCGCGCCGGCCATCAGCAACGGCGCGCTCACGGCGATCAGCGTCGATGGGGACCAGGATTGGTTCCGCTTCACCACGGCGGGCACGATCAACCTGACCGCGACCGTCACCCCCTTGGGCTCGACCTATGACAGCAGCCCCCAGAACGCGGACGGCTCGTGCGCGAGCGGGAACAACGTGGACGCGCTGAATCAGGCCGACCTGGTGCTCACGCTCTACGCGTCCAACGGCACGACGGTGCTCGCCACCGCGAACGCCAACGGCCTCGGGGGCGCCGAGTCGATCACCAACTTCGCGTTGTCCACGATCGGGAACTACTTCATCCGCGTCTCGGACAACAACACGCCGACGCAGACGCAGATCTACACCCTCACGCTCTCGGCGACGGCCGGGGGCTGCACCGCGCCCTCGATCACAACCCAGCCATCGAGCACGTCCGCGTGCGAGGGCGGCAACGCCTCGCTCACGGTCGCCGCGTCCGGCACGACGCCCTCGTTCCAGTGGCGTCGCGGGACGACGAACCTGACCAACGGCGGGACCATCTCGGGCGCCACCTCCCCGACGCTCACCATCACGGGCGTCGTCGCGGGCGACGCCGCGTCCGACTACAACTGTGTCATCACCAATACCTGCGGGAGCGTCACCTCCAACAACGCGACGCTCACCGTCAATGCGGCGCCGGGGTTCACCCAGAACCCGGTGAGCACGTCGGCCTGCGTGGGCGGGAACGCCTCCTTCTCGGTGGTGGCGACGGGCTCGCCGACGTACCAATGGCGTCGCGGGTTTACCAACCTCGTGGATGGCGGCTCCATCTCGGGCGCCACCACGCCCAACCTGACGATCACGGGTGTTGTTGCGGGCGATGCCGGCAACTACACCTGCGTCGTCACCAATGCCTGCGGCAATCTCACGAGCAACTTCGCCACGCTGGGCGTCAGCACGGGCCCCGGGGTGACCACGCAACCGTCCTCGCTCACGCGCTGCACCGGCGCGTCGGCCTCCTTCACCATCGCCTTCTCGGGCTCCCCCACGCCCACGCTCCAGTGGCGGAAGAACGGGATCGACATCCCCGGCGCCACCAATGCGACCTACTCGATCGCGTCGGTCTCGTCCGGCGATCAGGGCAACTACGACTGCGTCGTGACGAACTCGTGCGGCAGCGTGCCGAGCAATGTCGCCACGCTGACGGTGAACGTCCCGCCCTCGGTCACCTCGAATCCGGTCAGCCTCTCGCGCTGCGAAGGGGCGTCGGCGTCGTTCAGCGTGGCCGCCTCGGGCACGCCGACCCCGACGTTCCAGTGGCGCAAGAACGCCGTCAACATCGGGGGAGCGACGAGCGCCACCTTCAACATTCCCTCCATCGGGGCGGGTGATGTGGGGAACTATGACTGCGTCGTCACGAACTCGTGCGGGAGTTCCACGAGCACCGCCGCCACCCTGACCCTCAACACGGCACCCTCCATCACCACGCACCCCGTTGGGGCGTCTCGATGCCTTGGTGATGAGTACACGTTGTTCGTCGTCGCCTCGGGCATCCCCGCCCCCACCTATCAATGGCGGCTCAACGGCTCCAACATCCTGGGCGCCACCGGCGCGTCGCTGGGCCTGAGCAACATCACCCTCGCGGACGCTGGGAACTACGACTGCGTCGTCACCAACACGTGCGGGAGCGTCACGAGCAACCAGGTCGCGCTCGTGGTGAACAGCGGCCCGTCCATCACGACGCCACCGACGGCGCAGACGGTGAACGCGGGCGCGTCGGCCGTCTTCAGCGTCGCGGTCTCCGGGTCGCCCTCGATCTCGTACGTTTGGCGGAAGGACACGGTGAATCTCACGAATGGCGGGAGCATCTCGGGTGCGGACACCAACACCTTGACCATCAGCCCCGCCGGCGCGGGTGATGCGGGGTCGTACGACGTTGTGGTCACGAACGACTGCGGCAGCGTGACGAGCGATGCCGTCGCCCTGACGGTCAACACCGGCTGCATCACCGACGTGGACGACGGGAGCGGCACGGGCACGCCCGACGGCGGCACGACGATCGACGATCTCTTGTACTACCTCGCCATCTTTGAGAATGGCGATCCGGGCGCCGACGTGGACGACGGGAGCGGGACCGGGACGGTTGACGGCGGCGTGACGATCGACGATCTTCTCTACTTCCTGGTCCGGTTTGAACTGGGCTGCTAAACCAGCGGAACGTCTCGATATAGTTATGTGAGGCTGGGCAATGTTGCCCAGCCTTTTTTACTTTCGGCAAGGCTGATTTTGCTCTCATGCATCAAACCGGGCGAGCGTGCCAGTCGTGGGGGAATGCGGTGGCCAATAACTCGACGCGTGCGCGATTGTGACGGGTGCGCGTTGTGGCGAAGTTGCTTCAAAGTCCTTTTTTGAGTTGCCGCGATCGTTTCGCGTGTTATCTTCCGATTGGGGGAATGAGTCATCCCGCGGCGCGCTCGTCGCTGGGGAGAAGCACTGAGGAGACCTGCATCATGTCGTTCAAAATCCGTTCGGTCCGGGCTCGCGCCGCCCTTCGTGTCACCCCTGCTGCCGCTCTCGTGGCGTGCGCGGGCGTGATGGCTTTGCCCACGTCCGTGCTGGCCCAGTGTCCCGCGCCGGGTTGGGCGGAGACCCCCAAGCGTCCCGTGGGGCGCGGCTCGTTCGGCGGCGCCTATGACCACGTGCGCGGGAAGTATGTCCTCTTCGGGGGCGTGGACGGCACGCTGGGGCGGATGTACGGCGACACCTGGGAGTTCGACAGCACGCGCTGGACACAAGTCGCTCTGACGGGCCCGTCGCCCTCGCACCGCGACGACATGTGCCTCTCCTTCGATTCCGATCGTCGCATGATGGTGATGTTTGGCGGCTATGACGGCACGGTCTTTGGCGATACGTGGGAGTTCGACGGCACCAACTGGGCCCAACGGACGCCCGCGACGTCGCCTTCGCCTCGTCGCCTGTATGGCCTGGCGTATGACCCGGTTCGTCGCCAGACGATTCTCTTTGGTGGACGCGACGCGACGGGCGCCTATCTGAATGAAACCTGGGCATGGGACGGGACGACGTGGACCCTGCTCACCCCGGCCAACGCGCCGTCGGCACGCCGGAACCCCGCGATGACCTTCGACGCGAGGAGCAATACCATCGTGCTCTTTGGCGGCTCCGATGGCAGTACCGTGACGAACGACACCTGGACCTGGAACGGCACCAACTGGACGCAAGTTTCCGCCGGGGGTGGGCCCAACGATCCCCCCGCCCGATTTGTCCACGGCATGACGTACGACCGCATCGCCAACACGGTCTACATGTCCGGCGGGTTCGATTTCACCACCTTCTTCGATGACACCTGGGAATGGACGGGCACGCAATGGGTGCAGTTGACCGCCCCGGGGTTGGTGGGGCGCGGCTTCCACAACATGTCGTATGACCTCGTGCGCGGCGTGTCGCTCGTCTTTGGCGGCGTCACGATCGATGGCTCGGGCGTGCAGTTCTTCTCCGATCTGCGCTGGTTCGATGGCAACGAGTGGTCGCTCCGCAACGATCGCTCCACACCTTCCGCGCGAATCTATCCCGTCATGGCGCACGACTCGACCCGGGGCAATACCGTGCTCTTCGGCGGGAAGAACGGCAGCGGGCTGCTGGGTGATACCTGGGTCTTCAACGGCGAGACGTGGACGAGCCTCTCGCCCGCCACGTCGCCCGCGGCGCGTGAGCGTTCCGCCGCCGCCTTCCACCGAGGCTCGGGCAAGGTGGTCCTGTTCGGCGGTCAGAACGGTGCGTTCTTCAGCGGGGAGACGTGGCTCTTTGACGGGTCGAACTGGTCCATGATGGGTGGCCCCGGCCCGTCGCCACGTCGGGCGCACGTGATGGCCTACGACTCGGCACGCGACGTCGTCGTCCTCTTCGGCGGCGACGAGGGCGCGGGCGGCGTCGGGTTTGTACAGGACACCTGGGAGTGGAACGGGACGGCCTGGACCTTGAAGGCGACGACGGGGCCGACGCCGCGCGTCCACGCGGCCATGACGTATGACGCCGTCCGCGGCAACGTCGTGCTGTTCGGCGGGTCGGACAACGTGGTGGGCTTGACGAGCGACACGTGGGTCTGGAACGGGACCGTGTGGACCCAACTGTCGGTCTCGGGCCCGTCGGCTCGCGATGAGGCCGCGATGTCGTTCGATGCGGCACGCGGCAAGGTCGTGATGACGGGCGGGTTTACCCTCGCGGGCCGGAGCAGCGAGACGTGGGAGTTTGACGGCGCCAACTGGCTCCAGTTGAACGCCACGCCGAATCTTGGTGCGCGGCAGGGGCACGGGCAGGTCTTCGAGGAGACGCGAGGCGTGACCTTCGCCTTCGGTGGCTTGGACCCGACCCGATACATCACCGACGGGCGTTGGCTCGAGACCGGTGCGCCGTCCTTCCAGACGCAGCCCGTCGGACGATCGACGGGAGCGGGGCAGTCGGTGACGTTCAGCGCCTTCTGCGCCGGGGTCACGCCGATCGCGTACCAGTGGCAGAAGGACGGGGTCAACATCTCCGACGGCGGTCCATATTCGGGCGTGCTGACCAACACGCTGACCGTGTCGAACATCACCGCGGCGGAGGCCGGGATGTATCGCTGCGTCGCGACCAACTCGTGCGGTTCATCGCCCAGCACCGCGGCCCAACTCGTGATCGGGTGCGTCGCCGATTACGACGATGGCACGGGCACCGGAACGCCCGACGGCGGTGTCACGATCGACGACTTGCTCTACTACATCCAACTCTGGCGTGCGGGCAACGCCGGTGCCGATATCGACGACGGCAGCAGCACGGGCGTTCCCGATGGCGGCGTGACGATCGACGACCTGCTGTATTACCTGGTCCGGTACGACGCGGGTTGTTAAGTTCAGTTTCATCAGGATTGGTACCAGCCCGCGCTCATGAGCGCGGGCTTTTTTTTCGGACGGCGCCGAACTGTTGGTTTGGACACGAGGCGAAAGTGGGCGCTCGTCGTGAGGGCGCGGTGTCGTGTTTGGTCACGAGGCGACTTGTGTTGGAGGGCATATGGAGATACGCTCTCGGATTCTGGCAGACTCGTGGGGGGACCACGGAAAGGTGAAGGGGATGCTGAGCACGCCGCCGATTCGCAGATGGAATGGTGCTCGGGCTCCGGCGGTGCTCTGGATGCTCGCGGGAGGAGTTGCGAGCGCGCAGCCGACGTGCGAGCCACGGTACGCCGAGTCGCCTCGCCCCGATGCGCGTGCCTCGTACGCGATGACGTACGACTCGGCACGTTCGCGTGTGTTGATGTTGGGGGGCGCGAACGCAACGAACGGGCGTGGGACCTACCCGGACCTGTGGCAGTGGAGCGACGGGCGCTGGTCGGTGGTGGCTCAAGGGTTGGTTCGACCTCCGGCGCGGAGCGAGGCGGGGGTGGCCTTTGATCGAGATCGCGGACGCGTCGTCCTGTTTGGGGGGCGGACATCGATGGGGGTGACGCTCGCCGATCTGTGGGAATGGGACGGGCAAGCGTGGGTGGACCTCACGCCGTTCTCGACGCCCGCGCGGCGGCGCATGGCGATGGCGTACGACGAAGTGCGGCGCAACGTGGTCGTGTTCGGTGGATCGACGAGTGGAGGAGGGACCTCCAACGAGACGCGGACGTGGGATGGGAGTCAGTGGACAATCATCGGGAACGGCCCGATCTCGGCGCGATCCGGCGCGGGCATGGCGTTTGACGCGCAGCGCGGGGTCGTCGTGCTCTTTGGCGGGCTGTTCGGGTCCGCGGGGTATCAGAGTGATACTTGGGAATGGGACGGCGCGGCGTGGTCGCTTCGGGCGACGGGGGCCGGCACGCCCCCAGGGCGACACTCGCATGCCATGGCGTATGACCGGGCCCGGCGGCGCGTGGTCCTGTTTGGCGGGCTAGGCGTGGGCGCGTCGCCGTTGATGGACACGTGGGAGTACAACGGCAACGAGTGGATCCCGGGGCCTCCAGCGGAGATTCCGAGCGCTCGCGCGTTCGTGTCCGCGGCGTACGACGAGCGTGCGCGGCAAACACTTATGTTTGGGGGGCGCACGATGACGCCCCCGGATACCCACTTCAGCGGGACATGGATTTGGGATGGGATCGAGTGGACCTCGCGTGGGACGCGCGTGGTGCCTCCGCATCGCGTGTACCCGGGCGTCGCGTACGACTCCGCTCGTGGGGTCACGATCGTCGTGGGGGGGCGAGGAACGGGCGGGCTTCTCAACGACACCTGGGAATGGAACGGGTCGAACTGGGAGCAGAAACCAGCCCCGCCGGGCGAGCGTCCGGGCGTCGTGGAGCGGGCGGCGATGTGCTTCGATTCCACGCGGAACGTGGCCATCCACTTCGGTGGGCAGAATAACTCATTATTGAGTGGCGAGACCTGGGAGTGGGATGGCTCGCGATGGACCCTGGCGTCGCAGGTGGGACCCTCGCCCCGGCGTGCGCCCGCGTTGGCCTATGACCCCGTGCGACGCCAGGCGGTGCTCTTTGGGGGTGAGGATGCCAGCGGACGAAGCGACGAGACGTGGGTGTGGAATGGGATAACATGGACCCTCAAGTCACCCCCGCTGCGTCCCGCGCCGCGCGTGCACGCCGCCATGGCCTTTGATCCGATCCGCGGGCAGGTCGTGCTCTTCGGTGGCTTTGCGAATGGGATCGGGTATGCCAACGACGCGTGGGCGTGGGATGGAAACGCCTGGACGCCGATGCATTTCGATGGTGATGTCCCCGCGCCGCGTGACGAGCATGGGTTGGTCTTTGACTCCGCCCGGAATCGTCTGGTGCTGATCGGCGGCCTCATCGCCGACAATCAGCCGATCGACGACGCGTGGGAGTTGGTCGGCGACGATTGGAGCCCCATCTCGGACCTGCCCCCGACGCCGCGCTTTGGCGCCGGGTTTGTGTTCGATGAGTTGCGCGGGCAGGCGATCATGATCGGCGGTGCGGACCCGGATCGGGTCCTCGACCAGGTCTGGACGCTTCGATCCGGAGCGCCGGAGATCACGAGCAGTCCGGCCTCGGGGCGTTCCCTGGTCGGAGCGGCCCGCGAACTTCACGTCACGGCGCGATCCGAGGAGCCCGTGACCTATGTCTGGCGACGAAATGGAATCCCGCTCACCGATGGCGGGCACGTGTCGGGCTCCCACACCATGACCTTGATCCTCAACCCGGCAATGGCGAGTGATTCGGGGTCGTACGACGTGGTGGTGACCAACGCGTGTGGCAGCGTCCGAAGCCTCGCGGCGCGTGTGGAGATCGCCTGCCCGGCCGATCTGGACGATGGCGGCGGCGCCGGGCTTCCCGATGGCGGGGTCACGATCGAAGACCTGCTCTATTACCTATTCATCTTCGACCTTGGGACGGCGCGGGCGGACCTGGACGACGGGAGCGCCACCGGCACGCCCGACGGCGGGGTCACGATCGAGGACCTCCTGTACTTCCTCCAGCGGTACGAAGGCGGCTGCTGAGTTACGGCATGACTTCGGCGCCGTCGAAGTCTCGCCCGCGGAGGCCTTGCCGGGTGTATCGGTAGTTGCCTTGCACCGTCGTCGTTGGGAGGCTCGCCCCGCTCTCCCACGCCATGGTCGTGTGGGTCATGGTGATGGGGAAGGTGGACGTGGGCTGCGCCGGGTTCCATCCGCGGTTTCCCTGCTGGGTCAGCCTTGGGCGAACGCTGCCATCGACGAACAGGATGGGGCACCGTGCCTCGGTGTACATGAAAAACGCGGCCCGCGGCGCGTGGTACCGAGAATACTGCTCCCAAACCATCGCTTTGTGGGAGGGGTGAACGACCTCGCTCAGCAGCCGCGTGCCGAGCACGTTGGGCGTGGAGGGAACGACATAGATACTCGATTGATTCGACTGCGTAATCGCGTTCTGGCCGCTATCCGGCCCGGAGAACGCCGGGCCGAGTTCGTAACTGCTGGAGTAGGGCCATCGCTTGGCGGTCTCTCCCGTGCCCGGGTTGGGCGTGTAGATCCCCCGATCAAATCCGGCGGGGTCGTTCGCCCAGCGGAGCCGCTCGCGATCCCCGGGCGAAACAGCGAATCGCGCGGGCAACTCCGCGTCCATGTGTTCGGCCAGCACCAGGTGGCTGTACAAGATGTGCGGGATCCAGTTGGTCACGATCTGGATGTCCGGACGATTGGCGCGGCGACGCAGGACCTGGATCGCCTGCGCGGCGGCGGCGGCCGTGTCACTCCCGAGCGCGGACGCCCTCAGATCGGGGTCCGCGTCCGCGGGCACGTTGTTGGGTCTCCACGAGAACGACCAGAATCGATCGGCGTAGTCCGCCGCATAACTCTGCGACCCGGACGCGTAGAACTTGAGATTCGCCATCGACTCGCCCAGTTGTCCCAGATGGCGCGAGCGCGTGCCCATGACGCTCAGCAGGGCCACGACGATCGTCGCGAGCGCCAGCAGCGTCAGCAGGTCCAAGAGGGCAAAGGCAGGACGACCGGCGGAGCCGCATCGAGTACACGTCATGAGAAAACCCCTGTGCAGGACCATCGGCAGGTCAATCTGCCGCGTCGTTGGGGCATACACGCGTGACATCTGGGAGTTGCAGCCCCGACAGGATTTTTCGTCTTTCACGTGCAACCCGCGCGGGATCGGGTGGTAGGACACGATGGCAAGGGGGCGTGGGGTGATGCTGCCGATACCGCGGTGAGGCTCGCGGGTTGGTTCGGCGACGGCCGCGGCACACGGATGTCGTTCACACGCCGCCTCCACAGGGGCTCGAACATGACTCAGGCCGTTCATCCTGCGCAACGTCGTCCGATCCCCCTCGCCCGGTTCCTGGCACCCGCCCTGCTTGCCGCGTGCCTTGCGACGCCGTCGCTTGCCCGTCAAATCCGATACACCACGATTGCCCTCTCTGGGCAGGCCGCGCCCGGCACGTCGCTGACGTTTGAAGCCGTTTCCGACCCGCGGATCGCCGAAGACGGCCGCATTCTTTTCTGGGCTCGCCTCGCGGGCACGGATGTCACGTTCGCGAATGACGGTTCGCTGTGGTCCAACCGCGGCGGCTCGTTCGCCCTCCTCGCTCGCGAGGGCGACCCGGCCCCCGGCATGCCCAACGGCACGCTCCGTGCCATCCCCACCGCCGCCTTCAACTGGGCCAAGAACATCGCCCTTTCGGGCGTCGTGGTGGAGGGAACGCCCCCTTCGACCGAGCAGACCAACGTGGCTCTGTTTGTCGAATCGACGTCGCTCGGGCTGGTGGCACGCGACGCGATCAATCAGCAGACGTTGCCGGGGTTGGTCCCACTCTCGCCATCCGGACGCTCGGCGTGGTCCACAGGAACGGCGATCCAGATCGTTCCGGGCTCGACCGTCTACAGCACCGCCACGCCCGCGCCGGGGCCCAATCTTCCGCCCGATTCTCGCCTGCGCTCCCTCGGCTCGCCTTCGCTCAACGATCTCGGCAAGGTCGTGTTTCGCTCCGAGGCGGGCGTGGGTTCCGCCCCCGCTCCGACGAACTACGCCTTGGGGCTGTTCACCGATCGCTTCGGAACGCTCAGCCAGGTGGCCCTGACCGGCGCACCTGTTCCCAACGACCCCGGGCGCACCTGGGCCGAACTCTCGGGTGAGCCGCTCATCATCGACGCGGGCACCATCGCCTTCTTCGCACGGGTCGCTCCCTCGTTCGGTGGCCCGTTTGATCAGGTGCTTTGCATAGACACGGGCTCCGGTCCCGTGCCCGTCGTGCGGGCCCAAGACCCCGTTCCCGACATGCCCGGCGTCTTCTTCGCGTCCTTTGCGAGGCGGCTCTCGCTGATGCCCCGTGGCGGCATCGCGTTCCTCGCGTACCTCACAGGCCACGTGACAAGCGAGAACAACGCGGGCGTCTTCGTGCTCGATCCGGGAGCCGTTTCGCCTCGCCGCATCGTCCGTCGGGGCGACCAGGCCGCGGACCAGGCCCCCGGCACGGTCTACAACATCTTGGGCGAGCCTCGCGCCAGCCGCTCGGGTCGGATCGCGTTCACGGCCCATCTGCGCGGCGCGGACGTCACGCCCGCGCGATCGATGGCACTCTTTGCCGCCGACCGGGCGGGGACCGTGCGTGCCATCGCGCGCGCTGGGCAATCCTTCCACGTTCCGGAAGGGGGCGACAAGATCATTCGCTCCATCGTCTTTGAGCACGATTCCACCGAGTCGGGTCTGGGGCAGTGGACCTCGGGTGGTGAACTCGTCTTCAAACTCGTGTTCACCGACAACACCCACGGTCTCTTCAGCGCCCGCGTCGGCTGCGTCGCCGACTTCGACGACGGCACCAACACCGGCACGCCCGACGGCGGGATCACGATCGACGACCTCCTGTTCTATCTCGATCGCTTTGCGGCGGGCGAGATCACGGCCGACATCGACGACGGGACCGCCACCGCGACCCCCGACGGCGGGATCACGATCGACGACCTGTTGTACTACCTGACGCGCTTTGATGCGGGCTGCTGAGCCTGCGTCGATCGGGCTTCGAAGGTCGTCGCCCGGATCGTGCCGGGGGAGTCGGCGAGGGCCGGGAACGGGCCTTCGCGGGCTCGCTGGTCGATGTAGGATTGACGCACGCGCATGCGCTACCTCTGCATCGATCTTGGCGAGAAGCGAACGGGACTCGCGATGGGCGATTCCGAGACTCGGCTTGCCGCGCCGGTGGACGTCCTGCACGTTCCATTGCGTGATCGAGAGGGACACGCGCTGCTCGAGGCCCTTGTTCGCGCGACCCGCGAGCATCTCGGGGAACGCTCTCCGGGCGAGTTGGTAGTGGGGCTGCCGTTCAATATGGATGGGCGTGAAGGCCCTCGAGCGCTGATGGTCCGTGCGTTCGGCGCGAGGATTGCGGACGCCACGAGGCGAACGCTGCACTTCCAGGACGAGCGGCTGTCGACCGCGGACGCCGATTGGCAGATGGCGCAATCGGGGCTGACGCACAAGCAAAAGAAGGAGCGTCGAGACGCGATCGCGGCGGCGGCGATTCTCCGAGACTTCCTGGACGCGCTCCCGAGGTGAAGTGCCCAAGTTGGGCGGGTGACGTGGGGTCGAAGAAGGCGTGGCAACACTACCCCATCGGAGCGGCGGACGCGATCGGCGCTTGTTGCTCGGCGCCGACGCGCCATGCCGCGCCGCACTCGGGGCAGACGGTGCATCCGTCGGCTTCGGCGTGGATGGCGTGCAGGTCGTGCGCACACGATCCGCAATAGCCCGCATGCGCATAAACCCGCGCGATGCGTTGCCCGGCGGCTCGGCGCGCGACAAAGAGGGTGACGAGCGCCGGGATGACGCTCAAGGGGATGGCGGCGAGGAGCATGAGCCACAGGGGCCACTTAAGCGAGAACGCCATAGAGGCCGGGGCGAGGGCCCCGACGAGCAGGAGCGGGATCGCAAGGATTCCATAGCCGATGCCGCGTCGGATTTCGGAACCTGTGGGCTTCTCCTTCGGCAAGGTGGACGAAGCCCTGAGGCGACGACCCATTTCCGTGTCTCGGGCGAGGTGCAGTTGGACGTTGTGGGGCACGAGTGGAACTTCGCGCCCGCGTGCGTCGAGGACCGTCGCTTCAAGTGCGGTATCTTTGAACATCGCTGCGTCACCTCCCGTGTCCTGCTTCCACATCGACACCAGCGCCGCGAACGCCCTTCGGAGAAGTATGTTACCCGGGGTTCATGGGGGATGGAGTTGTGGAGCGGCGGTGAGCCTGCGCGCGATCGGGAACCACGGCGCTATTCTTTTCCATCACCTCCAGACCTGACAGGACCACCCCATGCCTTCATTCGATATCGTCTCCCGAGTCAACTTTGCCGAACTCGACAACGCGATCAACAACACCAAGAAGGCGATCGCCGCACGCTTTGATTATCGGGGCGTGCACGTCGAACTGCACGTGGACCCGAAGGAGAAGAAACTGAAGATCGTGAGCGACGATGGGACCAAGGTCCGGGGCATCATCGAGATGTTCGATACGGCGGCCTCGCGTCGCGGCCTCAGCCTCAAGACTTTTGCCTGGGGCGAGCAGGAGCCGACCGTCGCGGGGCGGATCAAGGTCGAGGCGAAGATCCAGGACGGCATCGAGCAGGACGTGGCGAAGAACATCGTCAAGATGATCAAGGACACGAAGATGAAGGTGCAGGCGTCGATCCAAGGGGACGAACTGCGTGTGACGGGAAAACAGATCGACGACTTGCAGGCCGTGATCAAACTGCTGAACGGGGCGAACCTGCCCGTACCGCTTCAATATGTCAACATGAAGAGTTGAGTTCTCATGCCGAGCAGGATCGCTCACCGGGGCGCGCGGTCGTAGGCGGCGGCCGGGTCGGTCATTTTGCTGGCGGGCGCTCCGGATTCGGTGTAGCCGCTGCCGGGCATGCCATGGGCGGGCGGGTCGAGGTCGCTCGTGGGCGTGGAGGTTGCCCGGGCCTCCGTGACCGGTGCTCGCCAGTACGACTGCACGTCGCCGCGCTGCGGGCCACTCCAGGGGGAGGTCATGCACATGCGCGGGACCATGGCGAGCAGGTCCCAGAGGGCATATCCGGCGGAGGAGGCGGCGTCGCCGATCTGCTCGCCCTGCGACGTGCGCGAGAGTTCGAGAGCGCTCGTGGGCGAGGGAAACTCGAGGCGCTGTCGGACCGTGTCGTTGTGCTGGGTGAGTTGGGTGGCGTAGAGGGGGCGATATTGAGGACCATCGACGGGCACGAGGAAGACCTGGCGGGACCAGTGGCTCCGATCCATCCCGTCGAGCGAGGGGGCGGAGGTGGGGGGGAGCCCGCGCGGGTTGACGCCGGCCTCGGTGAACGCCGGGAGGATCACGCTCTCGCCGACGGTGGTGCGTGCGTTCGAGTTGACGCACCCGGCGAGGGTGAGCCAGGACAGGGTGATGATCGCGAGCGCCGTTCGCATGCAGAAGGATAGGGATGGGGCTGTGCGGGAGGCTCGGGGCGGAGAACCCGCACTATCCTCTGGGATGCCGACCGCCAGCAAGACCAACGGGCTGACCTACGCCGACTCGGGAGTCGATATCGACAAGAAGGACGCGTTCACCGAGTCGCTCGGGTCGCTGCTGCGGCGGACGTACACGGATCGCGTGATCGACAACCCGGGCGGGTTTGCCGGGCTCTTTCGACTCGACTTCAACCACAAACTCTTCCGACGAAACTACAAGGACCCCGTCCTGGTCGCGTGCTGCGATGGCGTGGGAACCAAGATCAAACTCGCGGCGGAGATGAGGAAGTTCGACACGATCGGGATCGATCTGGTGGCGATGAACGTGAACGACCTCGTCGTGCAGGGGGCCGAGCCCTTGTTCTTCCTGGATTACATCGCGACGCCCGAGGTGGACACGAAGTTCCTGTACGACGTGATGAAGGGCATCGCCGACGCGTGCGCGAGGTGCGAGTGCGCCCTGATCGGCGGTGAGACGGCGAACATGCCCGACCTGTATCGCAAGGGCGACTTCGACCTCGCGGGCTTCTGCGTTGGAGTCGTCGAACTCAAGCGGGCGACCAAGCCCACGCGCGTGCAGATCGGTGATGTCGTGCTGGGCCTGGCGTCGGACGGCGTCCACAGCAACGGCTACACGCTGGTGCGCAAGGTCGTCGAAACGGCGAAACTGGACCTCGGCAAGGTGTACCGCGACCTCGATGCGGAGAAAACGCTGGGGGAGGTGCTCTTGACACCCACGCGGCTCTACGCGCCGCCCATCGTCAAGTTGCAGCGGAAGTACCGGGTGAAGAACGTCATCAGCGGGATGGCGCACATCACCGGGAGCGGGCTCTCGGGTAATCTCTGCCGCGCGTTGCCGCCCACCCTCGACGCGGTGGTCAACACGAAGTCGTGGGAGGTGCCGGCAGTCTTTGAGTTCTTGCAGCGTCACGGCAAGATCAGCGAGGGCGAGATGCGTCGCGTGTTCAATCTGGGACTCGGGTACTGCGTGATCGTCCGGCCCGCGTTCGCCGAGTCGATCCAAGAGAAACTCGAAAAACTCGGGGAGAAGGTCTACGTCGTGGGCGAGGTCAAGAAGGGCTCGGGGATCGTCCGGGAACTTTGAGACCCGTTCGATGCTCGCGAACCCGCCGGTGCGCCTATCATTCGGCACTTGCCGGTGGCCTCAGCGTGCTTTGCCCGTCTCGATCGGGCGGAATCGTTCTGGGAATCTGCTGGCGGCGACCACCCTCGCGTGAGCGAGCGTGCGGTTCGCTCCACCCCAGTACGGCCGGACTTGAACCTACGTTGGTCCTCAAGAAACGCCCGAAACATCTCGCCGCGCGGTCATGCCGCGCCCGCGAAGGAGTCTCTCGCTTTGTCGAATTCTGTTCCGTTCTCGTCCCTCGGGCTTTCCAACTCGATCCTGACCGCCCTGCACGAAGAGGGCTATGACACCCCGACGCCGATCCAGGCGCAGTCCATTCCACCCATCCTGAGCGGGCGCGATGTGCTTGGCTGTGCGCAGACGGGCACGGGGAAGACCGCGGCGTTCGCGCTGCCCATCATCCACCGCCTCATGACCGAAGAGGTTGATAAGACCAAGCGAGGCACGGCGATGGTCCGGGCGCTCATCGTGTGCCCCACGCGCGAACTCGCGACGCAGATCGGGGAGAGTTTTTCGACCTACGGTCGGCACGCCGGGCTGCGCCACGCGGTGATCTACGGTGGGGTCAAGCAGTTCCACCAGGTAAAGGCCATCCAGCGCGGCGTAGACGTTCTGGTCGCGACGCCCGGTCGGCTCATCGACCTCATGGAGCAGGGGCTGGTGCACCTGCAGAGCGTTCGCGTGCTCGTCCTCGACGAATCCGACCGCATGCTCGACATGGGCTTTATCAATCCCATCCGGCGGATCGCGTCGCAGATTCCGGCGGGCCGTCAGACGCTGCTCTTTTCCGCGACGATGCCGAGAGAAATCGTGAGGCTCGCCGAGTCGCTCCTGAAGGACCCGGTGCGGGTCTCGGTGACGCCCGTCGCGTCCGCGGTCCCGCTCATCGAGCAGTCGGTGTACATGGTGCCGCGCATCAAGAAGATGGCGCTCTTGGAGCACCTGATCCACGAGGGCAACGTGCAGCGTGCCGTCGTCTTCACCCGAACCAAGCACGGGGCCGACAAACTCGGTCGCCGCCTCGAGCGCTCGGGCATCACCAGCCAGGCGATCCACGGCAACAAGGCTCAGAACCAGCGGGAGCGGGCGCTCGCCGCCTTCCGCACGGGGCGAAGCCGCGTGCTGGTGGCGACCGACGTCGCGGCCCGCGGGCTCGACGTGGACGGCATCACGCACGTCTTCAACTTCGATCTGCCCAACGAGCCCGAGGCCTACGTGCACCGCATCGGTCGCACGGGCCGCGCCGGGGCGACGGGTGTGGCGATCTCCTTCTGCGACGGGGAAGAGCGTGCCTACCTCCGCGACATCGAGAAGTTGACGGGCAAGAAGATCCCCGCGATTACGCAGTTGCCCGCGCTCCCAGATTCCGCGACCAGCATCGTGATGCCGCACGAGCCACGCGACGACGCGGGCGAGCCGATTCCCCAGCGCCGACGATGGACCGAGGCCGACCTGAGCATGGAGCCCGCGGACCAGCGGACCAACTCGAATCACGGAGGCTCGCACCACCGCGGGGCGACCGGTGGCGGGCATGGGCAAAGGCCGCAGCGGCCGCACCCAGACCAGCGCGGACCATCGCATCGTGATGATCGTGACCACCACGCCCAGCGTTCCGGACACAGGTCTGCACACGCGCAGGATCGTGGCGAGCATCGATCGCACGGGCAAGGTCAGGGGCACTCGTCTCGCCCCAATCGCCCGCAGTCCGAGCGATCCGCTCCGGGCGGGCACCCTCAACGCGGTGGCGGGCCCGTGAGCCGCGGGCCTCGCAACAAGACGCGTGTCTGGACCGGGCCACGCCGGCACAAGAAAGGCTGATCGACCCGACAAGCCCCGCGCACGCGCACGGGGCTGTTCGCCTTGGTGCGGGCTAACCCCGCACCCGGTCGATCACGGACATCACGATCTCGAACGCGATCAGCGCGATGATGATCCACTCCAGAGTCTCCATGCGCCGGTTGGTCTGGCGGTCGGAGAGTTTCTCGTAGATGCTCTCGAGCGTCGCGAGTTTGCGCAGGATGCTCGCGTCCCATTCGGGCAGGTGGAGGCGCTGCGCGGCGTGCCTGTACACGCGGGCGAGGTATTGATCCCCCAGCAGTTTGATCGCGTTGTTCACGCCCTCGAACAGCAGGGCGGATTCCATCTGGAGTTGGCTCACGCGGCGCAAGTTGGCGGTGAAGGGCCTCGTAAACGGGCGCCAGCGGGTCGAGTCCTTGACTCGCGCGTCACGTTCGAGCACGTCGTACGCCTCGTCGAGCGCCGCGTCGAGGCGATCGTCGAGGTGCCGCATCTCCAGCAGTTCGACGTTGGCAAACTCCAACGCCATGTGCGCGTCCTGCGGATCGGGATCGAGCAGGATCGCGCCGTTCCAGTCGACGATCGCGGCGTCCGTCGGTCCATAGGAGGTCCGGCTCGAGGTCGACTCGTCGATCTCTTGGGGCGAGAGTTGGCCGGACTCGGCACGCAGGATCCGCGCCAGCAGGGCACGATGGCGTTCGATGAACGCCGAGGGCGCATGCCGCGTGTCACTCCCCTCGGTTGGCGCGTCGGGCAGTTCAAAGTGGAAGATGACGTAGTCTTCGACGAGCGGCGAAAGGTGGGGACGCTTCAAGGCCGAGGCGATCGTCTGGGCCAGCCGCTCCGCTCGCGTGCGGGCGTCGGCGAGAAGGGTCGCGTTGTCGTAGAGCGCGTTGCTGAGGTGCAGCAGGTCCTCCAGCGGACACTCGAACGGGATGGAGTAGGTGATCGAGACGGCACCAAAGTCGTAGAGCACCGCATCGACGGCGTGGGCGGTCTTGAGCGTCCCGATGACCATGGGCGAGGCCGTGGTGGTGATCCGCAGCGGGCTGGGCTTGAACTGGAAGTACCTGGGCGAACGCCGCGTGCCGCGAATGCCCTCGCGCTGCTCGGTGCTCTCCGGGCGCGGGGCGAGGATGCGTTCGGCCTCGTCGAGGTTGATCGCGAGCGCGAGGTCGTGCGCGAAGAGGGCGTGACAGGTTCCGCGGATCACCCCGGACATGCGGGACGATAGGGCTCCTTGAACCTCAACCACGGGCGTGGGGGTGGGCGCCGCTGGTGTTCGAGATCGTCGAGATCCCTCGGACGCGGCGGATGGCCCGCGCACGCTCGCGGACTCGCCTCGATCGGCCCTCGTGCGTCAGACGCTATCTCTTCGGTTTTCGCACGATCTCGATCGCCTTCTTCGCCCCCTGCTTCATCGCTTTGTGCACGCCCATGCTTTTGAGCGTGTTGTTGATCGAGTCGGCGAGGCGATAGCGCAGGTTTTCCTGGATGATGCGCTTGGCCTCGAAGTGCACGGCTCCGGGGTCGATGGTCTGCATGGGCCGTGCGTCGTGCGCGGGCGCGGTGCCGCCGAGCGACGCGATCTGCGATCGCAGGTTGATGATCTCTCGCTCGAGCGCGAGGACCTGGTCCTTCGCCTGGTAGGTTTCGGCGAGTTGCATGCGGAGCACGATCGAGGGGTCGTCCGCGAGGTGCTTGTGCTTCGCGATGACGTACGCCTTGAGCGCGTGCCAGCGCCGCGGCGCCTCGCTCCGAATGAGCGAGTCGGGACGGAGACGGTAATAGAGGAGGAACTCGGGGATCGCCTTTCCCCGATAGCCATGCCCCGCGAGGGTGCACCAGAGGTCCCAGTCCTCGAACGAGGTCAGCCACTCGTCGTAGCCCCCAACACTCAAAACCGTGTCGCGATGGAGGATGCTGGCGGCCCCGGGGCCGGCGATGTTGTGGTAGAGCAGGAGGTCCGGGTCGATCGCGAGGGGTGCGTAGCCGGAGACGCCCTCCCCGGGCTTGTCGTAGAAACTTTCGAACATGCAACTCACCGCCGCCAGTCCGTCGTCGTGCCGGATCGCCTTGTAGAGTTTCTCGACAAACTGCGGATGGGCGATGTCGTCGGCATCCAGCGGCACCACGAACTCGGAGAGCGCCTCGTGGAAGCCCAAGTTGCGGGCCGAGCCCAGCCCGCCGTTCGACTTCCGAAGCACCCGCAAGCCCTGCTGGCGAAGGTGTTGCAGGTAGGCGACCGAGGCCGGGTCGCTCGAGCCGTCGTCGATGATGAGGGTGTCAAAGTCGCGGAAGGTCTGCCGCTGCAACGATTCGAGCGTGTCCGGGAGCGTGCGTGCGAGGTTGTAGAAGGGGATGATGACCGTGACGGGCGGTGCATGGGGCGCCGCGGTGCACGCCGCGGTGCTCGGCCTTGCCCCGCGCGAGGTCGCGTCGTGCGATCGTCGCGCCCGCTCGGCGGCGAGCGGCCGGGCTCGCTCGATGGCTCGCTCGAGCGACGCCACGACGACGCCCGCCTCGCTCAGGGCGTGGGCACGGGCCTTGGCCTGCTCGCCCAACCAGGCGCGCAGGTCGGCGTCACCCGCCAGCCTCATGATCGCGCGCTCCAGCGCCGCCACGTCGCCCGCGGGATAGATGATCCCCGAAACCTCGTGCTCGACGATCTCGCTCAGGCTCCCGGCGTCGCTGACGATCACCGGGGCGCCCAAAGCCATCGCTTCCACGCAGGCGTAGGAATACGACTCCCAGAGCGAGGGAAAGACGCACATCGTCGCCCCGCGGATCGCCTCGCCGAGTTCGTGGCGCTCACGCGGCCCGGCGAACTTGAAGCGAGATTGGAATCGAGCATCTTCCCCCGTGGATTGACGCTCCAGATACTCTCGCATGGAGCGGCCGAAGGGGCCGGTGTGCGTGTCCCCGCCGATGAAGGTCACGCGAGCATCGAGCCCGCGCGCGAAGGCTCGGAGCGAGGCCTGCACAAGGTCCTGCGCCCCCTTGCACACTTGCAAGCGTCCGAAATAAAGGATGCTGGCCAACGGGGAGTCTCGGGTCGAAGCCCTCCCATGAGGCCCCTCGCTCTGGGTTGGGGTGTGACCCAGCGTCCGCTCGAGCGCGCCAAAGTCCATCGGCAAGCGCACAATCTCTCGGGGCACCACCGCCTCCGCGGGCATCGCGTCCCCCACGTCCCCCAGCATGCGTTCCATCATCGCGTGGCTGGCGGCGAGGACAAGGTCCGCCTCCGCCACGCTGCTCTTCTCCATGTGCTCGATGTGCGCGTGGTCGAGGCCGCAGATGTGCTGGCGATCCACCTCGAGACACAAGTAATGCGGCGAGTGCAGGCGGACCGAGAGCAGCGCGTCGCCGAAGTCGCCCAACGTGCGCTTGGCGCGGAAGCACCAGTACCCCTCCCCGCGATACTCGGGAAACTCGATCCCGTCGAACTTCAATCGCTCGTGCAACGGCCGTAGCGCTTCGAGCACAGCGAAGGCATACTGCGTGGCCTCGGCGTAGAACGCGCCCGGGAGCGCCGACTTGCCCTGATCGATCCGGACGGCGTGGAAGGTGACGCCCGGCATGGCCTCCTCGCCGCGACGCTGCAAGTTTTCTTGGGGCGCGGTGAGGATGTGGACCTCGTGCCCAGCCGCCACCAGCGCGTTGGCCATCTCCGCGATGTAGGTGGCGATCCCACCGCCGACAAACGGGCGAACTTCACGTGAAACAAGGCACAGACGCATGTGAGACGGCCTCCGTGCTCGATTCTATGAGCCGAACGCCAGGGCCGTGGGCCGTCCGTCGAAAGGGACTTCGCGGGTATGCGGTCCCGAAACCAAACTTGCGGACTCATCACTTGGGAGGAGCCTTCGCGGGCTCCTCGGGCTTCTTCTCGACGTCCTTCTCGGGCGATTCCGTCGAAACGGCGCCCTTGGGTGGGTCCTGAGGGGCGGCTTCCGGGCGCGGCGAGGGCGTGCGCTCGGGCTGCTGCGACGCACCCGTCTTCGTGCTGGTGCCTTTGGGCGAGACGACGTCGGCCCCGCTGTTCTTGGCTTCGAGCATCGGCACCCAAAGCGCCCCGACGGTTCCGCCCACCACGAGCCCGATGATAAGACCCGGGATGAATGCCTTTGCGAACGACGAGTTGCCTTGAGATTGATCTGCCATGGAGACCTCCGGTTCATCGCCGCCCTCGGGCGGGTCAAGTAATGTAGGGCGCAAGGATGACACCCAACCATCGGCCTATCAGGGCGGATTTCTACAGCCCTCGCATGCGGTGCATCCAGCGGCCGTAATCGAGAATGCTTCGGACGAGTTCGCCCTTGGTCGCGGGGTAGCCCCTGCCGAAGGCCGTGTGTAGGCGCCACGTCCAGTACGGCCCTTTGAAGCGGAATCGCGTCACGACGCCAAGCCTGAAGAGTTGGTACAGCCCGCCGAGGGTGTGGAAGAAGGATCGGAACATCGGTGGTCTCAGCCCGTCGAGGCAAACGCACGCTTGTACCACTCAACGGTCTCGGTCAGCCCATCTTCCAGTTTCGCAAAGGGTTCATACGTCAGCAGTTGCCTCGCGCGCCCGATGTCGGCGAGCGAGTGCTTCACGTCGCCCGCCCGACCTGCCTGGTGTACCGGGCGGATGTGCGGCACGCCACACGCCTGCGACATCAGCACCGCGAGGTCCGAGACCGTGGTCCTCCGCCCGGTCCCTACATTGATGACTTCCCCCTTCAGCGGGCGCGAGGTCGCGCCGGCAAGAAGGGTCGCGAGGACGGCGTTGCTGACGAAGGTGAAGTCGCGCGACTGCGTGCCGTCCCCCAAGATGATGGGCGCCTCGCCCGTGAGCAGGCGGCGTGCGAACGCGGCAACCACCGCGGAGTAGGGAGAATCGGAGGGCTGGCGCGGGCCGAAGACGTTGAAATAGCGCAGCGACGCCGTCGACAGTCCGTAGCAATGGGCCCACACGTGGCACAGATGCTCGGCGGCCAACTTGCTCGCGGCGTACGGCGAGAGTGGCTGGGGCACCTGCGTTTCGACTTTCGGCAGTTCGGGTTGCTCGCCATAGGCCGACGACGAGGCGGCATAGACCACGCGGTGGGCCTTCGCTCGCTTGGCCGCTTCCAGCACGCGCAGCGTTCCCGTCGCGTTGACCGACCACGAGCGCTGCGGGTGTTCGATGGATCTTGGAACCGAACCCACGGCGGCCAGGTGAAAGACCGTTTGGCACTCCTGCATCGCGTCCGTGAGCGCGTCGTCGTCGAGCACGGACGCGTGGTGAAACCGCACGCGCTCGGGCTCCGCATCGATGAGCGTATCCAGATGCTGCGGCGTGGAGTTGGAGAGGTCGTCGATGACGCGGATCCGTGCGCCGAAGGAATACAGCGCATCGATCAAGTGCCCGCCAATAAAGCCCGCTCCGCCCGTCACGCACACGCCCCGCCCCTCATAGAAGGGACGAAGGCTCGAGACTCGATCGGGCGGGAGTTTCATGGGTGGCACGAATCATACCGAGATTCGACGAGTCTCCCCGAGGTCTCCCGGAAATCCATCGACAACGATTGCTCAACCCAAAAATGGGCACGGGCACGCTCTCGCGCGCCCGTGTCCGCTCGAGGAGAAAGAGGACCTTCGGACCAACCTATTGGGCGCGGGCGCACTCTCGCGCACCCGTGCCCGCTCGAGGAGAAAGAGGCTCGGTCTTCGCCATGCGAATGGCGGCTTGGTCTGGTGCTGCGGCCGTAGGGCGTCGTAGTCGGCGGAAGATACAGAGTTTGTG
The DNA here is from genome assembly GCA_964543905.1 of uncultured Phycisphaeraceae bacterium. GTDB lineage: Bacteria > Planctomycetota > Phycisphaerae > Phycisphaerales > UBA1924. Next base: position 95,085 of record CAZIZO010000009.1, on the reverse strand, counting down.
CGAGTAGAATTGTGAGTGATTCTAAAAAAGCGATGAAATAGGGATGAATCTGGCAAACTGGGTAACTTACCCCGTCGCGATCGCCGGGTTTGCGTCGTCGAGCGAAACAGTTCCATCTGACGCTCAGATCACAACTTACGTCAAACGCTTTTTGGTTATAGGACTAAAAAAACCCCTGTCTACACTACGCGGCACGTATCCGCAAACGGACATTCCTGGTTATCAACATGTTTTTCACACGATTTCACCGGTCCTTGGCCTGTGTGCGACCCGATTTCGCGGCAAATTTGGTAGGCTATGTCAATGCCGCGTCACCTCCGGGCGCGCGGCGGAGTCTGGACCGAGTCGAATCTGGCCTGAGTCTCGGCGGTGGTTCATGGATTGTGGGTTGAACTCGGGCAAAGGTCTGGATGTTGGATGATCAATATTTACGTCGGCAACCTTCCGTACAGCACCACCGATGCGGAACTCGAGCAACTGTTCGCCCAGCACGGCCAAGTTCAACGCGCCTCCGTGGTCATGGATCGGGAGACCGGTCGATCGCGCGGCTTCGGCTTCGTGGAGATGGCCAACGCCGAGGAAGGGAACGCGGCGATCGCGGCCCTCAGCGGGTTTGACTTGGGTGGACGAAAACTGATTGTCAATGAGGCGAAGCCGCGGGAGCAGCGGAGCGGCGGCGGTTTCGGCGCCAGCCGGGGGGGCGGTAGTCGGGGCGGGTACCGGAGTGGCGGGGGCGGTGGCGGTGGTGGGGGGTGGCGTCGCGAATCCGGCGGCGGCGGTGACGGCGGCGGGTGGTAGGTCCCGTCGTTCCTCCGTACTCAGATCTCTCCAACGCGGCGCTCGCCGCGTTTTTTGATGCGCGGACTCGGATGTGATGAACCCCAAAAACGACAGCAGCCCTCTCTCTCTCCCTCAAGAAGGCTGCTGCCACGGTCGCTCACCGGGCAGGCGAGCGACGCTCACTTGTCGCCACATGCGGGCGGGGCGCAGAGACTACCACAAAGCGGTCAGGAAGACTTATCCACAAACGTGATTTTGCGCGTTCTAAGCGTGATGGGACTTTAATGAAGATCGATTAGAAGTCCGAGAACTCAACGACCGTTGTGTGCTTCACGCTGCTTATAAACCGTGAACGTGAATCGTCCTCGTTGGATCTCGCCGTGGAAGACGGGGTCCCAACCCGCCAGCCACCCTCGCCCGGACATCACCTGAAACTCCTTGTTGAACTCATCTCGATCGTCGGTGCGGACGGCCCAGAAGGGGGCCCCTGGCGAAGGACGCGCGTCGGGGCCTTGATCGGGAATCCAAAGGAACGCCAGTTGCTTGCCACGTTCGGCCGCATGCTGACCGGCGTAATAGAAGACCTCCGGACGTGTGTCGAAGATGAGGTCGCCCCAGACCCGCGCGCCGTCGGGTAAGGCCTCCGCCAGCCGGCGTCCGACCTCTCGACCGCTATTCCGATCTCGCCTGGCCTCTTCCATCGGCAGCCACACGCACGCGGTGATCGCGAGCACGAGGATGGGCGCGACTTGCCAGGCTCGTGCGGCACGCGTCGGAGCGAGGGCGAGGGTGGGCGCGTGGAGGTCGAGGGTTCGTGACCAGAACCAGGCGACCACTGGAAAGAAGAACGTAAGCGCGGGCATGGTGTAGCGGACGTTGTGGATGCCGGACAGGGTGTAGATGAGGAGGGCGAGGAGTGTGGTGAGGGTGAGGGCCTTGGCGAGGTGGTCGGGTTCGGCGTTCGGGCGATTGAACACACCCCTGTGCTCTGTCGAGGAGGGGGGCGTCAAGGCAACCCCTCCTCCCAGTTCCTGCTCGCGGCGTGGGCGAGTCAGCAGCGGCACGAGGAGGACGGCGCTCCAGGGCAGGGCGCTCGCCCATGCTCGGGGCACCAGGAGCAGCGTTTCGAGCAGGTGCTTGGGGTCCCAAAGGAATCTCCCCGGAGTTTGGGTGACGGGATCGAGGCCCTTGGAGCGCATCGTGGCAAGAAAGAGCCACCAGCAGAAAGGCACGCAGCCAACGAGGATGGCGCCGAGCGCGGAGGGTTTGAACGCCGCGGCGAATCGACGTTGGACGAAGGCGCCGGCGAGGAGCGCGGCACCCACGCAGGGCAGGCTGGCTGGTCCCTTGGAGAGGAGGAGGCCGGCGGTGCCGAGCGCGATCCCGAAGGCGGCGAGGGCGCGGGAAAGTCGGCTGGGGCGAGGAACGAGGATCGCGTCGAGGAGGGCGAAGACACCGAGTTGTGTGAAGAGGTTGTTGATCGCCTCGATCTCAGCGCTGCGGGCGGAGTACCAGAAGAGGGGCGTGAGCGCGTGGGCGAGGGCGGCGAGGAGGGAGAAGCGCGGGCCGAACCATCGCCAGGACGCGACGAGGGTCATCAGGCACGAGAGCGTCATGGCCAACGCCGAAGTGGCGCGGGCGGCGAACTCGGTGCGGTCGAGGAGTTCGGAGAAGCAGGCGATGGTCCACGGGACGCCCGGGGGCTTCCTGAGGTAGGCCTGCCCAAAGAGGCGCGGGACGACCCAGTCGCCCGAGTCGAGCATGTCGTACGCGGGGAAGACGCGGAAGCCCTCGCTCTGATTGAAGCCCGAGGAGCCCAGGCCGACCCAGAACAGGAGGATGCAGGCGAGGAGAACGGCGGCGGCCTGGACGGGCATGGGCAGGACGCGCGGTGGATGGATGGGGAGGACCCGCATCGGGGCGGATGATACGAGGAGCGAGGCGCCCCTCGCGTAGGATCAACCATGGCGAGCGAGCAGAAGAGTTCGGCGGAGGGCGAGGGCGGGTCGATGCCGACGAAGCGTTCGCACGCGTACCCGAGGGCCGTGGACCTGCTCATCGACGAGTTGGCGAAGTTGCCGGGCATCGGTCGACGATCGGCGGAGCGTCTGGCGTTTTTCCTGCTCAAGGCCGAGGCTCCGACCGCGCTGGCGCTGGCGGGCGCGATCTCGAACATGAAGAAGACGGTCCGGCACTGCACGGTGTGCTCGAACTTGTCGGACGCCGACGTGTGCGTGATTTGCGGCGACGAGGAGCGCGATCGTTCGACGATCCTGGTGGTAGAGCAGCCGAAGGACCTGATCGCGTTGGAGCAGACCGGGATGTACAAGGGGCTGTATCACGTCCTGATGGGGCGACTCAGCCCGCTGGATGGGATTGGTCCGGCGGAACTCACGATTGGGGACTTGCTGGCGCGGGTGAAGGACGCGAGCAGGAACCCCGGGGGCGTTCAAGTCCGAGAAGTTATTTTGGGTATGAATCCGAACCTGGAGGGGGACGGGACCCAACTGTATTTGGCGCAGGAACTTCGGAGTATGATGGTCAAGATAACGCGGCTGGCACGTGGATTGCCGAGCGGATCGCAGTTGGAATACGCCAACAAGGCGGTCTTGGCCGATGCCATTGTTGGTCGTCAGGGAGTCCCGTAGGCACCGAACACCATGCGCTTTGAGACGTCGCAACACATGAAGTTAGGCCAGCAGATGAGGCTGGCCCCCCGGATGATCCAGTCGATGGAGATCCTGCAGATGCCGCTCGCGGAGTTGGAGGAGCGGATCGAGCAGGAACTGGAGAGCAACGCGACGCTGGAGTTGGTGGAGGGCGATCCGAACGCCGAGGCCCCGACGGCCGAGACGGCGGGCGAGGGGGATACGGATGATGAGGGCTTTGACGACGCGGATGCGGGGGAAGGGAGCGAGGGCGAAGAGTCGGGCGAGGGGGCGCTGCTGAACGAGTCCGTGGAAGGTGATGAAGCGCCGGTCGATGTGGACAGCGGGTCGGCGAAGGACGATTTCGAGCGTTTGGACTCGTTCGAAGATACGAACCCGGACGCGGCGGAGAACGAGTTTTCGGCGTCGGACTACTCGCGCGAGCGTGCCGGCGAGCAGGAGTATCAGCCTCGCGAGCGCTACGAAGGTGGGACGGACGCGAAATCGGAGGCGATGGCGGCGACTCCCGCGCGGGCGGCGTCGCTCGTCGATCAACTGCGTGGGCAGTGGGCGTTGACGGAAGTCCGAGAGGACTTGCGCCCGCTGGGCGAGTTGCTCATCTCGTTCCTCGATGATGATGGCTATCTGCGCACACCCCTCGAGACGATCGCGGAGCGGGCGGTGGTGGGGGACCCGGCGACGGCGCCGGCGGGGTCGATCGTGTTTCCCACGAGGCCGACGATCGAGCAACTCCAGGAAGCGCTGAGCGCGGTGCAGTTGCTCCTCGAACCCGCGGGCGTGGCGGCGCGGACACCCCGCGAGTGCCTGTTGCTGCAGTTGGACGCGTTGGAGGACGAGTCGCAGGACCTCGGGTGGCCTCGGGCGACGCTGGTCGCGGCCCGCACGCTCGTCGAGCACCATCTCGACGATCTCTTGCAGAATCGACTGCCCCGGGTGGCGGAGAAGACCGGGCTTTCGATGGGCGAGATCAAGGAGGCGATGACGCTGATGCGTCGGCTGAGCCTCGCGCCGGGTCGGCGGCTGGTGAGCGACGACGCGAAGCCGATCATCCCGGACGCGATCGTGGAGTACGACGGCGACCAGGATCGGTACATCGCGTACCTGAACGATCGGAGCATCCCGAACCTTCGGATCAACGAGGAGTACGCGCGGCTGGCGAAGGACAAGGGGATGGAGCGCAAGGACCGGGACTTCATCAAGACGAACCTGGGGAACGCGCAGTGGCTGATCGAGGCGGTGGAGCAGCGCAAGCGGACGCTGCTGCGGGTCGTGCGGGCGGTGGTGGACGCGCAACGGGACTTCTTCGACTACGGGCCGCAGGCGCTCAAGCCCTTGCCGATGACGCAGGTGGCGGAGCAGTTGGGGATCCACGTGGCGACGGTGAGCCGGGCGGTGGCGGAGAAGCATCTGGCGACCCCGCGGGGCATCGTGCCGCTGCGCAAGTTCTTTTCGGGCGGATTGCAGACGACGGGCGAGGATGGCGAGAGCGAATCGATGGCGTGGGACGCGATCAAGGTTGCGTTGAAGGAGATCATCGACGCGGAGGACAAGTCGTCGCCGCTGAGCGATGAGACGCTGGTGGAGGAACTGAAGAAGCGTGGGATCGAGATCGCCCGACGGACGGTGGCGAAATATCGGGATCAGATCGGGATACCGACGGCGCGGCTCCGAAAGACGTTCACATGATCGCGCTCGAGGTCGGGCGAGCCCCGACGCCCCAACGAGCAGCACGCACCAGGGTGGTGCGTGCGGGTGCGTGATGGAATGAAGGCGTGGGGATCAGCAGCCGGCCTCGAAGCGGATGAGGAAGTAGAGCAGATCGTCGATCGAGACGCCGCCGTCGCGGGTGCCGGTCCCGGAGCCGTCGTCGAGGTCGGCGCGTTCACGCCCGGTCTCGAACTGGGTGAGGTAGAAAAGGAGGTCGTCGGTGGTGACCCCGCCGTCGGGGAAGCCCAGGCCTGAGCCGTCGTCTTGATCGGCGTCGCAAGGTGTGGCGAGGGTGGCGATGAACCAGAACCGGTGCCCGAAGTTGAGATGGCCTTGCCCGATGATGGTGAGCCCGTCGGCGCTGATGGCCTGGGCGCGATCGAGGCCGGCGGGGTCGGGGATCTCGGCGCCTTGCTGGCGGAGCACGCCGATGAGTTCCTCGGCGCCGAAGCCGCGCCAGATCAGCGCGACGCTGAAGTTGGGTCCGTCGTGCTCTTCACCCACGATGAGGTCGCCGCGGTAAGAGATGCCTCGGGGGAAGACGGAGGCGTCGTTGCCCAGGGCGCTCGAAAGATACTGTGTCCCGCCCGCGGCGGTCCACATGAACGCGCGTCGAGGTTCGAGGGAGTTGCCCTCGGTCAGGCGACCGACGATGGTGGAGCCGTCGCCCGAGATCCGCGTGGCCTCGCCTTCGGCCTCGACGCCCGACGGGGCGCGGAGGTCCGTCATCACCGTGCCGAGCACGTCGCGCTGGTAGGGGCGATAGAGGTTCGAATTGCCGCCGAAGATGGAAGACGGGGCGGACTGCCCCACGAGGACGCTGGCATCGTCGGCCAGGTCGTAGACGGTCCATTCGGGTGCGGGTTGGACCAGATTGGCAGGCGGGTTGGCGGCCCAGATGTGCCCGACGCGCGTGGTGCTGAAGGGGCTGACGAGCAGTCCGGTGAGCGTCGCGATGGTGCCGTCGGCGTTGGTGGCGGTGGGGGTCCACACGGTGTTGGCGGAAGGGCCGACGATGTCTGTAACCTGGTTGCCGACCCATCGAACGGCAAATCCGGAGAAGGAGCCCGAGGAGCCCGGAACTTGGCGCGAGCCGAGCACGGCCGCACCGTTTCGAGAGAGGGCCGAGGCTCGGAAGGGTGTTGGGGCGATCTGGAATCCCGTAGTGCGCGTCCAGCGGTAGGCGTGGGGCGTGTTGGAGGCGTCGTAGAGGTTGCCGGCGAGGACTCGCCCGTCGCCGGAGACGGCAAGGACCTCGAGATCGGTCCAACCGCCGGATGGGAGTTCAAGTTCGGCAAAGGTGGCGGGAGCGGCGCCCGCCACGGACACGAGCAGCGAAGTGAACATCGACGCAACGACGAAACGGCGCAGACTCATGATCGTCTCCGATACTGATCCGCCAAATGAGAGGATGGCGCGGCATCACTGGCGGGTGTGAGGCCTCGGGGGAACCAACGAGAGGTTGGGAAGAACCACGCCGACGGGTCATGGTCGTCGGCACACATGACCATGCGAGCAAAGACGGGGTCGAGTGACACGCCGACCTTGCGATGGGGTATTCGCCCCGGTGCGGGGACGAGTTGCATGATAGCAGGAGGGTGTTGCGCGGATGTGGGGGACGAGCACGTCAGCGACTGTCCTCGGTAGTGTGAACACCCTGCGCAAAACGGCGTCGAGGGCGCGTGAGGCGGCGTGCTGGGCCGCGTTGCAACCCAAAGGCACCTCCCACATCTTGTGCCCACACCAACCCCGGGACCGCGCTTTCCGAGATTCTCTTTCCCCGGGGGGAGAGGAGTCAAGGAAGGTCAAGAGGGGTGAGCCTTGCGGTCCCGTAGGCGCCCCGGCCGGTCCCTCCCGGCCGGGGTTGCTCTTTTGAACGCGTTCGGTTTGAGATGGTCACGCCGTCCCGAACGAAAACGCCGCTCCCGGGCGGAGCGGCGTGGAGGTGGTGCGTGGTGGAGAAGGCGGGTGGTCACGCGGGCTGGGCGGCGGTGAGCCCGCGAACGCTCGCGGCCCGACGACGGATGGTGGGCCCCTCCTGGGGCTTCTCGGCCTCGGCAAAGTCCTCGCCAAAGCGGAAGAGGCGGAAACTGTTCGCGAGCACGACGATGTCCCCGACGAAGTGGTAGAGGGCGGCGAGGGGCAGGGCGAACTCGGCGGCCTTGCTGAGGGTGCCGGTGGCGGCGAGGACCAGCCCGAGCACCGCGATCAGGATGGAGAGGATGATGTTCTGCCCGATGATGCCGCGGGTACGCCGAGCGAGTTGGATGAGGAAGGGGACGCGGGAGAGGTCGTCGTTCATGAGCGCCACGCCGGCGGAGTTGGCGGCGATGTCGGACCCGTGGAGGCCCATGGCGATGCCGACGTCGGCGGCGGCGAGGGAGGGGCCGTCGTTGATGCCGTCGCCCACCATCATGGTGCGGTAGCCGGCCTTGACGAGGCCCTGGATCTGCTCGTGCTTCTCCTCGGGGTGGCACTCGGCCTCGATGGCGTCCACGCCGATGGCGGCGCCAACGCGTTTCGCGACGCTGAGGCGGTCGCCCGTGAACATGGCGATGTTGCGGACGCCGAGTTCGCGGAGTTTGTTGATGACGCTCTTGGCGTTGGCGCGGGTGGTGTCTTCAAGCCCGACGGCGCCGAGGTATTGCCCGTTCCGCATGACGTGGACGCCGGTCATGCCCTCGATCTTGGATTCGACCTCGTCCAACTCGGGCTTGATGGCGGGGCTCATTTCCAAGAGCCAACTCGAGCGCCCGACGCAGATTTCGCCCATCGTGGTCTTGGCCTTGACGCCCCGGCCGTGGATCTCTTGGTAGTCGTTGCTGCCGTCGATGGTGATGCGAGCGGCCTTGGCGGTGGTGAGGATGGATTGCGCGAGGGGGTGGTTGGAGTGCTGCTCGCCGTTGGCGGCGGCGCGGAGGAGGTCGGCGCCGTCCACGCCCGTGGCGGGGGCGAGTTTGGTGACCTGGAACTTGCCGGTCGTGAGCGTGCCCGTCTTGTCGAGGACGACGGCGGTGACGTTGGCGGACGCTTCGAGGAAGGAGGGCTGCTTGATGAGGATCCCGAGCCGCGCGGCGGCGGCGAAGGCGGCGAGCATCGCCGACGGGGAGGCCAGGAGCAGCGCCGAGGGGCACGCGACGACGAGCACGGTGACGGCGGTGACCGCGGCGCGGGCCCTGGTCGCGGGGTCTTCCGATTGGCTCATGAGGAACCACACGAGGCCCGCGATGCTGAGGACGAGCGGCACGAAGAACTGGGAGACCTGCTCGATCAGGAGTTGGCGCGGGGTGCGGCTGGATTCGGCCTGGCGGATGAGTTGTGTGACCTTCCCGATGGTCGTGTCCGCGCCGATCTGCGTCACCATGATGTCGATGCCGCCGGTCAGGTTGGTCGTGCCGGCATAGACCTGATCGCCCTGGGTGACCTCGACGGGGGCGGCTTCGCCCGTGAGCGAGGCCTGGTTGATGGTGGATCGCCCGACAACGACCTTCCCGTCGACGGGCAGATTTTCACCGGGACGGACGCGGACGGTCATCCCGACGCGGATGTCGGCAAGGGAAACGGTGCGCTCGTTGCCGTTCTCGATGACGCGGGCCACGTCGGGGGTGAGTTGCACGAGTTCCTGGATGGCGCGTTGGGCGCCGGAGGCCGACCGGCGAACGAGCAGGCCGAAGACCACGAGGATGAAGGCGAGCCAGCCCGCGGGGACGTATTCACCCGTGGCGATGGCGGCGATGATGGCGATGGCGGCGAGGGTGGAACTGGAGAAGCGGGCGGTCCAGACTTCTTTGCCGGCGGCGATGAAGAGCGGGATGGAAAGCAGGACCGCGCCGAGCATGGCCGGGAGTTGGGCCGTCTCGTTCGGGAGGAGTTTCAACCAACTCGCGACGGTGGTGACCGCGACGAGGAGCCCGCCGATGAGGCAGAGGAAGATCCAGCGGTCGATCTTGACCTCGTGGTGGGAGCAGCACTGCGCATCGCCGCCGAGCGCGATCTGGTCGTGGGCGTGGCTGTGGTCGTGCTGGTGATCGTGAGCCATAGGAGTTGATCCACCTGGAACGGGATGCGGTCGAGGACAGAACAGGCGCGGAAAGAATCCGGCGTGCCCTCCGGCTTGACCAAGGGCGAACGGCGAATGCCGAGGGGCCAAGCCTAGCCCGGCTGCGGCGCGCAAGATTCAACTGCCGGGCCCGGGACAGCCTTACAGTACGATGGGTTGACCGGAGCGGTTCACCCGAACTGGACCCAGACTCGCGAGGTCGAAGGGGAGCACCCACGGACATGTCCCGAACCAAGCCGCCAAGTAGGGGTCAAGATCGACGGGGCGACGATCGCCTCTCGTTGCCGAAGGTGACGGTGCTCGGATTAGGACAGATGGGCTTGGTCTGCGCGGGGCTCTTGACGACGAACGAGCAAGGGGGCGACAAGCGGTTCGAGGGTTCGCCTGCGACCAAGGGGGTGCGGGTCTCGATGTGGGGGCACAGCCCGGAGGAAGTTGGACGGGTGGCGCAGACGCGCAGGTCGATCCGACTCGAAGGGTTCGTTCTGAGTGATGACGTGAAGGTGGAGTTGAGCGATGCCGACGCGCTGCGCGACGCGACGATGATCGTCTCGGCAATCCCGGTGCAGCACATGCGGGAGACATGGGAGCGGCTGGCGCCGCACGTTCCGCCCGGCGCGGGGGTGGTGAGCGTGGCGAAGGGGATCGAGATCGCGACGCTGCTGCGACCGACGCAGATCATCACGGACGTGCTGCGGCGGACGGGGCGGGATAATCCGGACGGGAAGCCGAGACGGATCGGGACGCTCTCGGGGCCGACGATCGCGCCGGAACTGGCGCGGTGCTTGCCGGCGGCGATGATCGCGGCGAGCGATGATCCGGGCTTTGCCAAGGAGATCCAGCGTCTGTTCAGCACGAGTTGGCTGCGGATCTACACCAACCCGGACGTGCTGGGCGTGGAGTTGGCCGGCGCGGTCAAGAATGTCATCGCGATCGCGGCGGGCGTGCTGGACGGATTGCAGGCCGGCAACAACGCGAAGAGCGCGCTGCTCGCGCGCGGGCTCGCGGAGATCGCTCGGCTGGGGCTGGCGATGGGTGCGGCTCCCGAGACGTTCTTCGGGGTTGCCGGGGTCGGGGACCTGGCGACGACCTGCTTCAGCCCCGAGGGACGCAATCGTTCGTGCGGCGAGGCCCTGGGGCGGGGCGAGGCGCTCGAGTCCTATCTGACACGAACACCCCACGTGATCGAGGGTGTGGCGACGACCAAGGCGGTCCTGGCCTTGGCGCGAAAATACCGGGTGGAGATGCCGATCACGTCCTCGGTGCATGCCGTGCTCTTTGAGGGCGTGGACCCGATCGAGGCGATCGGGCAGTTGATGAACCGGGAGCAGAAGGCGGAGCGGGTGGGGTGAGGGGGGCTGCCTTGAGGGACAGGCCGCGGATCACGATTCTCTATGACGGGCGTTGCCCGACCTGCGTGGCGCAGGCGAACTTGCTTCGCGGGTTGGATCGCGAAGGGAATCGGATCGGGTGGGTGGACATGACGGCGAGGGGATTTGAAGCCGCGACGTTCGGACTCGATCCCGAGGAGGTGAGGACGCAGGTGCACGGGGTGCTGGCCGACGGGACGGTGGTGCGCGGGATGGAGGTGATCCGGCGCGCGTATCGCGCGGTCGGCTGGGGGTGGGTGGTGGCGCCCACGGGCTGGCCCGGGCTCAAGTGGTTGTGTGATCGCGGGTACGCGTGGTTCGCGAAGAATCGACGAAGGTGGTCGTGGAGGACGCCCAGATGCCGCGAGGGGCGTTGCGGTGGGTGAGGGGCGATTCGTTCACGACCGGGGCACGATGATCGGAAGGAGATGCTCGACGAACAGATAAAACGCGAACCCCAGGCCGATCATGGCGAGCGTGATCTGGGCGCTCATGACGAGGGTGTTTCTCCAAAGGTCCTTGAGATCGGCGACGCGAACGGACTTGTACGCGAGTGCGACAAAGAACGCCATGGGCAGGAGGAGGAGGAACCACCACCCGTGCGCGTCGATGGGATCGATGAACGGGCGATACGCGAGGAGGGAGGACATCATGCCGAGCCCTCCGGTCGGAGGCTGGGGGCGGGGTTGGGGCTTTGGGACGGTGCCGGTCTCTTGGAGGGGTAGGAGGCGTCGATGATGACGATGAGGTTCATCATGCCGGCAATGGCGGCAAAGAGCGTGCCAAGTTCGTTGACCTTGCCGATGGACTTGCGATTGGGGGGTTGAGTTGGAACGGCGGGCGTGTTGGGGGCGGGGGCGATTTCGAGACGCTGCGGTGTGCCGTCGGGTCCACGCCCTTCATCGGGACGTGCGGAGCGGAGGCGCCCGGAGACGGGATCGCGGACCTTGAAGTGGTTTTGGTGCAGGTAATCGACGCCGAAGGCGAGGGGCCCGACGCAGGCTTGCCCGAGGAACCAGACGCGATCTTCCTTTGAATCAATGACGTCGATCCCTCCCAGGAAGATGCCGCCGAGGAAGAGCCCGAGCACGCCGACGGCGGCATAGACCCCGCGCTTCACCTCGCCGAGGATCATGTGCCCAGCGCCCGGGAAGGCGACGGCGGCGAGGAGCGCGTGAGGTTGAAACCCCTCTCTGGCGGCGTGCGATGTATCGGAACTCATGCGGGGCTCGGGTGGACGAGGGGCGGGGTGGATGCGGGTGGACGCCGGTTGACACCGGCGAGGAATCCTGTACTGTACCGCCCATCGGCGCGGGAACGCGTCGGTCGGCGGAGTTCTCTAGCATCGGACGCGAGCGTGGCGAGGCATGTGTTTCGGACGGATTTGGTTGCAAGTCCATGGTGCGGATCACTGGACCCGGCGTGTGGAACCGATATCCTCCCGCGCTCGGAAGGGACGCTTGGAAGTGTCTTGATCGCCCGTGGTCGGGCGGAGCAATACGCTCGGGTCTTGATCGAGCGTGCTTGGGAGTGACAGCAGTGGTGGGTGGCTTGATGAACAGCGTGAACCAGATGAGTAGGTGGACCATGAACGCGCACCAGCATGAGGACGGAGTTGTGGGTGGACTGGACGAGATCGGCACCGTCTCGGTCGCGCTCGGCGACGGCCCCGCCCATTCGTGGGCGGCACCCGCGCACGCGGCTCCTTGGGACTGTCCCGCGCCTGTTCTCTACGACGACGAGGACGAGGACGAGGACGAGGACGAGGTCTTCGGCGACGACGACGAGGAGTTTGCCGACGACGAGGAATATGACGAAGAGGACGACGATTTCCTCGAAGATGATGACGAAGAGTTCGACGACGAAGAGTCGGAGGACGAAGAAGAAGAGGACGACGACGAGTTCTGAGTCGTCCCTGGCGTTGGTGAGTGGTCGCCGTGAGTCCCCCTGTTCCCGGGGGCGCGGTGGGCGCTCCTCCGATCGCCCGAGGGGCGACCTGGGGGAAATCCAATGTCCGACGATCACGAAAAGTGCAGCCCGATCAGGCCCGAGGGAGGGTTGAGTTCGAACGGCGAGCCCCGGCGTGCCGGCGGCCCGCCTCCGGACTCGGTGGTCGATCGCCGGACCATTCCGGATCGTCGCGCGCTGCGTGATCCTTCGCACGCATCGGGAGAAGGTTCTGAGTTTTCACGTCGGCGTGGACCCGGGCGGCGTCTGAGCGACTTTACCAAGTCGGCGGAAGAGGGCCACATGACCAAGGAGCAGTTCTTGTTCCTGGTGGCGATCGACGAGTTCAAGAAGGCGAACAACAAGCATTACCCGACGTGGACGGATGTGCTCGAGGTCATCCGTCTGCTCGGGTATCGCAAGACCATGCCGACCGAACTGCGATTTCGCAAGGCCGAGGATTGGCTGGAGGCGCCGAACACGCCCTCGGGGGTGCGGGCGCCGCGCTGGCACGAGAAGGCGGCGTAGCGGCACGATCGTGCGGATTTTCAGGGTCGGGCTTCCGGGAAAGGGCGCTGGGGATTAGACTACGTGCGGGCGAAGGCCCGCGCGAGCATGAATCCAACCGCCAAACTCCTTGAGCCCGAGGTCCGCGAACTGATCCAGCAGTCGCAGTGGGGAGAACTGCGCGAGTGCATGCACTTCCTGCCGGCGGCGGACGTGGCCGACATCCTGGCCGAACTCTCTCCCGACGAGGCGGCGTTGGGATTTCGCTTTCTCCAGCGGAACGATGCGGGCGATGTCTTTTCGTATCTCTCGCCGGAGAAGCAGGAAGAACTGATCCAGAAACTCGGGGCCGAGGGCTCGGTCCGGGTGGTGGAATCGATGAGCGCCGACGACCGGGCGAGGCTGCTGGATGAACTGCCGCACGAGGTCGCGCAGCGCATCGTCGCGGCGCTCTCTCCCGAGGAGCGGAAGGTCACGCAGGCGATCCTGGGCTACCCGCCGGGCACGGTGGGTCGCCTGATGACGCCCGACTACATCCGCGTTCGACCGGAATGGACGATCGAGAAGACGCTCGAGTACATCCGGCAGTACGGGAAGGACGCCGAGACGCTCAACGTGGTGTACGTCGTGGACGACCTGGGCACGCTGATCGACGACATTCGATTGCGGGCGATCCTGCTCTCGCCGCTGGGCACGACGATCGAGAGTTTGATGAATCGTTCGTTCCAGGTCCTCCGGGCCGATCAGCCGCAGAGCGATGCCGTCGAGATGATGGCGAAGTACGACCGGACGGCGCTGCCGGTCGTGGATTCCCGCGGCATCCTGGTGGGGATCGTGACGATCGACGACGTGGTGGACGTGGCGCGCCAGGCGGCGACGGAGGACATGCAGAAGATGGGTGCGGTCGGCACCCTCGAAGAGCCCTTCGACCGGGCGAGCGTGGCGTGGCTGGTGCGCAAGCGTGCGCCCTGGCTGGCCCTGCTCTTTCTCTCCGAACTGCTCACGAGCAACACGCTGGTCTACTTTGATGATCAGATCAAGAAGGCGGCCGTCCTTGCCGCGTTTGTTCCCGCGATCATTTCCTCCGGAGGAAACTCGGGTTCGCAGGCGTCCACGCTGGTCATCCGTGCGCTCGCCCTGGGGGAGATCCAGATCTCCGACTGGTGGCGGGTGCTGCGTCGAGAACTCGCGGTCGCGGGCATCCTGGGCCTGATGATCGGGGCCATCGGACTTTTCCGCATCAACCTCTGGGGCTGGATGGGCTGGTGGGTCGAGGACAAGGTCGATCCGATCACACACGAGCCCGTGATCGACCCGGAAACGGGCAATCGCATGCTCGATTTCACGGTCCAAAGCCACTACACCGTGCTGGGGGTGGCGATCGCGGTGAGCCTGGTGGGCGTGGTCCTGTGGGGCTCGATCATGGGCGCCATGCTGCCCTTCCTGCTCAAAAAGTGCAAACTCGACCCGGCGGGGAGTTCGACTCCCTTTGTCGCGACTCTGGTGGACGTGACGGGGATCATCATCTACTTCACGTCGGCCATGATGATCCTCCGGGGGACGCTGCTGTAAGCCACCCGTCAGCACCCACCCTCAAACCGTTCCAGGAAGTACTCCAGGTCATCCGGCGTGATCCCGGCATCGCGCTGGCCCGCGCGGCTCCCATCATCAACGTCGGCGGCCAAGTCGCCCGCGCCATAGGCGGCGAGGTAGGCGAGCAGATCATCGATCGTGACCCCTCCGTTGGCGTCAACGTCCGCCACGCACCACGCGCCGACGATCAGCGTGGCATCGGGAACGAGGCGCACGGCGTCTTCGCCATCGCGCACGGTGATCCGCAGACGCAGTGCGCCCGAGGACTCTCCGCGGATGGCGATCTCGAAGACGCCCGCGCCCAGGCGCGTCACGGCCCCCAGCGTCGCCCGCCCCGCGCCGTCGATCACCTCGACCATCGGCACGCCGGCGTGCGGCGCCGGGAGCGCGCGCCAGTCCCGCAGCATCAGGCGGATGGTGCGCGACTCTCCGAGGGGAAGGAGCGACGGGGTGATCACCAGCGACTGCACGGCATCCACGCGACCGACCAGGGCCACTCTCCAGGCGTCGTACATCTCCCGCAGCGTCAGGACGGGGTCGGGATCGCCTTCGCTGGTGTCGGCGACGTTGTGCGACATGAAGTAGTCGCCGAAGGCCGAGCCGCGTCCAGAATCGAATCGCCCCTCTCCGCGGTTGATCGCGGTGATGACGTATCCGTTGCTCACGTTGTTGAAGGCGGCATCCAGATCACCGTCGGCGTCGAGGTCGGCAAGCGTCACCCGCCCGAGTGCCCAGCCCGCGTTGAAAGAGGGGCCGGGCGCGAACGTGCCCGTCGAATCGCCGGAATAGACGCGAAAGAGCGTGGTGCGATTGACGGTGAGCACATCGGCGTGTCCATCGCCTTGGACGTCCCCGATCGCGACGTCGGAAAAGGGAGGCGAGGACGTCAGCAGGACGGGCGAGGGCGTGAACGTGCCCCCGGCGTTGATATACACGCGGAGGCCCGGCGCGGCGCCGGTGAGCACCCCCACGAGGTCGGCGTCCCCGTCTCCGTCCACGTCGTCCAGGGCGGCGGCGGAGATCTCGGTCGGTGTCGTCGCGAGCGCGGGAGGCGACGCGAAGGTGCCGTCGCCGCGTCCGCGAAGCACGACGGGCTGGTCATAGCCTGTGGGAAGAACGACCAGATCGACGAACCCGTCGCGATCGACGTCGCGGGCGAAGAGATGGCGCGGGACAAGCCCGAAGGCGATCTCGGCAGGGGGGGCGAAGGTGCCCGGGCCGGTGCTGAGGCGCACGGCGACGGCGGGAGGCGTCTGCGTGCCGTAGGCGAGGTCGGGCCCGTGCAGACCGTCGAGTTGCGCGACGACGATCGAGCGGGGCCCGGTGGCGGTGTTGAGGCTGGAGAACGCGCCGAAGGTGAAGTTGGATTGTCCGGGGCGGATCCCGATGAGATTGCCCTGAAGGTTGGCGCTCAGGAGGTCGGGTCGGCCATCGCCCGTGACGTCGGCCAAGGCGATGCTTTGCGCTCCGCTGCCCATGTTCACCGACGCGCCCGAGGAGAAGGTGGGCGCCACGCGCGAGGCGGGCGATTGGTTGAGGAACGCCTGCACGTTGGGGCCGGTGGTCGGCGTGGCGAAGAGTTCGGGCTTGCCGTCCCCCGTCGCGTCGATCGCGTAGACGGCGGTGGTGGTGGCGGGCGTGCGATAGACGCCGTGCCCACCGTCGGCGTCCCCCGGGCGGGAGATGAGCATGTACGCGATGTGGGATGACTTGGTGAACGAGGGCGGCGGCGAGCCGCAGGAGGTGGGCCCGGTGGAGCACGAGCAGCGACCGTCGCCGCCCATGACGCGAGCCGCTTCCATCCCGGCCATGACCCTTGCGGCGACATCGCCCGGGGTCGAGAGGATCGCCTCGACCGCGCGATCGACCACCGGCGCGCCGGTCAGAATGTTGCCCTGCACCGCGTAGGCGATCGTCCCTGTCCTGCCCGCGTAGGAGTATTGAAACGTGCCGGTGCGTCCCCCCGCCCAGGCGTTGGCGCCGGTGCCGGTGAACGTGGCGGTGCGACCCTGCACGTCGACGATGCCGTACTGACGGGTCTGGTGCGAACCGCCGTCGAAGGCGGCAAGAGCGGTCAGGAGAGCCGTGGGCGCGACGCCCTCCGCGAGGCGATCGCGGACAAGCGTGCGGTTGACCTGACTCGTGTCACCGAAGGACTGAGCCGTGCATGCCCCCACACCCGCCAGCATGACGGGGGTGAGGGCTTGCAGGTCCAGTTCGGCGAGGCAGGTGGCGGAGGCGGCCGCAACCTCGCCGGTGCGCGTGTCCACGAGGACGATCGACCACGTGCCGGATGCCGTCCACGCCGGGACGAGCGCTGCGAGAGCCAGTGTGATTCCACGCATGCCGTTCATCGTTCGCTCCTGCACATGACGATCCGTGAGCATCCTACCGCCATCCGAGATCGGCCCCAAGGGGATTCTGGGCTTGGATTTCTCAAAGTTGAGAAGGCGGGCGCATGCTGGGTCCGCGGGCGCCGGACACGGTGTTTCACGTCCGAAACTCGTGCAATCCGGCCCCGTCGCCACCTATCCTCCTTTCCCGCTCCGCGCGAGCGACGTTCTTGTTTCCCCGTTGGCCCTTTGGCACTCCACCAAATGGCATCTTGGAGCCCCACATGCCCTCGTCGATCACGATGTCCCATGGCAAGTTGAACGTCCCCAACGACCCCATCATCCCCTTCATCGAGGGTGATGGGACCGGGCCCGACATCTGGCGGGCCTCGGTGCGTGTGATGGATGCCGCCGTCGAGAAGGCCTCGGGTGGCAAGAAGAAGATTCACTGGCACGAGACGCTGGCGGGCGAGAAGGCCTTCAACAAGACCGGCAACTGGCTCCCCGACCAGACGCTCACGGACTTCCGTCAGTACCTCGTGGGCATCAAGGGTCCGCTCACGACACCCATCGGGGGCGGCATCCGCTCCCTCAACGTCGCCCTGCGTCAGATGCTCGATCTCTATGTCTGCCTGCGGCCCGTCCGCTGGTTCAAGGGGGTGCCCAGCCCGGTCAAACGCCCGCAGGACTGCGACATGGTCATCTTCCGCGAGAACACCGAGGACATCTACGCGGGCATCGAGATGCTCGCCGGCAGCCCCGAGTCGCAGAAGGTCCTCGATTTCATGCAGCAGAACTTCCCCAAGGACTTTGCCAAGATCCGCTTCGGCACCAAGAAGGCCGGCGACGACTGGCAGAAGATGCTCGAAGGTATCGGCATGGCGAAGCGGGAGAACCCCGTCATGGTCGGGATCGGGTTCAAGCCCGTCAGCGCCCTGGGCACCGAACGCCTTGTCCACAGCGCCATCACCTACGCCCTCAAGGAGAAACGCAAGAGCGTCACGCTCGTGCACAAGGGCAACATCATGAAGTTCACCGAGGGGGCCTTCAAGGACTGGGGCTACAAGGTCGCCACCCAGTTCTTCCGGAACCAGATCGTCACCGAGCGTGAATCCTGGATCCTCGGCAACCGCGAGGCCAACCCGGGCCTCTCGTCTGAGGGGAACGCCAAGTTGGTCGACCCCGGCTACGACATGATGACCCCCAAGCAGAAGGCCGACATCGTCGCCGAGGTGGACGGCGTCATGAACGCCATCTGGTCCAGCCACGGGGACGGCAAGTGGAAGAAGATGCTCCTCATCAAGGACACCATCGCCGACATCACGCTCCAGCAAGTGCTCACCCGTCCCAAGGACTTCGACGTCATCGCCTGCATGAACCTGAATGGCGATTACCTCTCCGACGCCCTCGCCGCCCAGATCGGCGGCATCGGCATCGCCCCCGGCGCCAACATCAACTACGTCACCGGGCACGCCATCTTCGAGGCGACGCACGGGACGGCCCCCAAGTACGCCAACCTCGACCAGGTCAACCCCGGCTCGGTCATCCTGTCGGGCGAGATGATGCTCCGGTACATGGGCAGCGGTGGCGACGCCGACTGGTCCAAGGCCGCCGACCTCATCATCAAGGGCATGGACGGCGCCATCAGCGCCAAGACCGTGACCTACGACTTCGAGCGCCTCATGAAGGCCGAGGGCGACACCTCCGTGAAGAAGGTCAAGTGCTCCGAGTTTGCGACGGAAGTCATCAAGCACATGGGCTAAGGTTTTTCCGCTCGACTCGAGGTCACGCACGCCCCGGCTCCCAGCCGGGGCATTTTTTTGGGGCCGACCGCGCGCGGGCGATCTCCCGCGATGGTTCATTGCCCGCGGACGTCGATGGGGGTGCCGCCCCTACCATCTTCCCCTTATGCGAGCCATCATCACCGGCCAGGTCGGCATGGACAAAAAGCCTTATCTCGACGGCGTCGCCCGCTTTGCGGGGCAGCAGGGCGAGAGCGTTCCCGTCGCCCACGTCGGTGACATGATGTACAAGGAGGCCCGCGACGTGCGCCCCGGGCGCATCCTCGACCTGCCCATCAGCCGTCTCGATTCGCTCCGCCGGGCCGCCTTCAAGGACATCATCGCCGACATGCGGGATCAGAAGAACCTGATCGTCAACACCCACGCCACCTTCCGCTGGCGGCACGGCCTGTTCAGCGCCTTCGACTACGACCAGGTCCAGAAACTGGCCCCCGACGTCTTCATCTGCCTGGTGGACAACATCGAGGTCGTCCACCACCGCCTCCACCAGGACCACGAGATCGACGCCACGCTCAAGGACTGCATGGTCTGGCGCGAGGAGGAGATCCTGGCCACCGAACTCATGAGCAAGGCGATCCCCAACAGCAAGTTCTACATCCTCTCGCGCGGTCGGCACACGATGACGACGCGGACGTGCTTTCGCCTCCTCTGCCGCCCCCACATGCGCAAGGTCTACCCGAGTTTTCCGATGAGCCACGTCGTGGACATGCCCGACGTCCTCGCCGAGATCGACGCGTTCCGCTCGGCGTTGTCGGACCACTTCATCACCTTCGATCCCGGCGACGTGGACGAGAAACTCCTCCTGGAGCGCGCGCTCGTCGCCGCGCGCGAGGGCCGCGAGTTCCTCGAGGTCGCCCCGCACCTCTTCGGCGGCGCGGTGACGAAGAACAACCAGCCCATCAAGGTCCGCGTGCGCGAGGTGCTCGACATCGCCGGCGACATCGACGGGCAGATCTACATGCGAGACTTCAAGTTGGTCGATCAGGCCGACATGATCGTCAGTTACATCCCCGAACTGCCCGGCGGCATCCCGGGCCTCTCCAGCGGCGTCGAACGCGAACTCCACCACGCCTTCGAACACACCAAGGAGGTGTACGTGGTGTGGAAGCCCAAAAAATCACCCTCGCCCTTCATCACCGAGACCGCCACCAAGGTCTTCGCCAGCACCGACGAAGCCCTCAAATACTTCGAGGAAAAGGGCTACTTCGGCGAGAAGAACCTCTTCGGCAACTGAGGCGAGTGCTGGCGGCGGTGCCGCTTCCTCGTTGGCGTGACGGGCTTCGCAATGGGGGCCTCGCGGCATGTTCCGAGCGATCGTTCGAATCTCGTCGGCGGTGGCGCTCGGCGTACTGGCCGTCGTGGTCGGGCTGGCATCGATCGGGCTGTTCGCGAGCGCGGCGTCGGGCACGCCGGCGGATCGTGTCCCGATGCTCGTCGGCGGTGCGGTGCTGGGCGTGCTCTGCATCGGGTTGTTCTACGCGTCGGGACGGATCGCGCGAGAGAGATCGCCAAAATCGTCCGTAGATGCCGACGGCAAGGTGCGGATGAGCATCGACGTGCCCGACGACGACCCCACGTACGCGGCTGTTCGTTCGATCGTAGAAAAGCACGTGCACACGCTGGCGTTGGAGAAGCGATCCAGACTCGTGCCGGACAAGTACGGTGTGCTGGATTTCGAGCCGTGGGATCGCGAGGTGGACATGTTCATCGAGCGGGTGGCGATGCCGCACGTGCGCGCGACCGTCTCCCCGAAGCAGTATGAGCGCTCCGCTCGGAGGCTGATGAAGAGAGTTCGACGCCGGACACCCAACGCCGATCCCAACGAGGTCGTGCGGGCGGTGGCCCGGGCGGTGATCGAGCGCGAGGTGGTCGCGCACGAGGCCGAGTTCAACTCGCGCGCGGTCACGGCGTCGTGCCAAAGTCCGGACGAGTTTGAGGAATGGTGCGCGAGCGAACTCCGAGCGTTGGGGTGGGACGCGCGGGTCACGGGACAGGCGGGAGATCAGGGCGTGGACGTGCGGGCGGTCCGCGCCGGCGTCGTGCTCGTGGTGCAGTGCAAGTTGTACTCCCAGCCCGCGGGCAACGCCGCCGTGCAAGAGGTCTATGCGGGCAAGAGTTTCTATCGCGCGCAACTCGCCGCGGTCGTCTCGTCCTCGGGATTCACCAAGTCCGCGCGGGCCATCGCGCAGCAAACGGGCGTGGTGCTCCTCACGCCCTCGGAGATTCGCGATCGATTCCGATAGTACCGGTGGCTCCTGTGGCGGCGGCGAAGGACCGCGGCTCTACTTCCCACGCCCGACAAGATAGTAAATGATGAGCCCAACGACCGGCAGAAGGAAAATGAGGAGCAGCCACAGAAACTTCTGCCCCAGCGACTTGCCCGAGGTGAGGATCTCGAACGCGGCGATGAGGAACAGGATGAGATGGACGACGCCGAGGATCGTGACGAGCATGGTCTTCCCCTGTTTGTGCGAACGTGAAGCAGTTTACTCGCACCGTACGTCATTCGCGCCCGGCGGTTGCCTGAGTTCGGCCTCATGCGTTACGCCCGGGGCGGGCCCGAGCGCGAGAGCAGCGGTCTGGTGGCCGAATTGATCCACCCCTGCACCACGACTTCGAGGAGGTACGACAGCAGCCCCACCCCGACGAGGAACGCCGGCGCGAAGAGCCACGGGTATTCATGCAGCGGCGAGGCCTTGAGCGCGAAGAGCACCGGCATGTGGATGATGTAGATGCCATACGAGATCGGCGCCAGCCGCTCAAAGACCCCGACGGTCTTGTCGAACAGCGGCCAGCCCAGCGCGTTCCACAGCAGACCCCCCGTGAGCAGCACGGCGGCAAAGCCGAAGTGCTTCAGTTCCCCCGCCTCGAACTTCATCTCGCGCTCCACGCCCCCGACGTCGGCATACAGGTGGTGCTGGGGCATGGCGTACCACGCCGCGAAGGCGAAGGTGAAGATCCACAGGACGACGACGCTGGGGAGTTGACGCAGGATCGTGACCCGCGTGGTTTCCTGATACTCCCGCGCCATCTCCACGCCCGCCCACCACACCGGGAAGAGCAGCAGGAAGTTGGCAAAGCCGAAGGATTGCCACGCGCCGAGTCCCAGCAGGTTCCTCACGTCGGGAATCACGAGGGCGGACGACACGAAGGCGAGGGCGGCGAGCGCGAAGACGATGTACTTCCGTACCCGCCACGCGACGGGCGCGATCAGGAGCGGGAAGAACATCATGTAATACCACCACTCATAACTGAGCGACCATGCCGGGCCGTTGTGGAAGGTGTCAACGTAGACGCCGGGCTTAAAGTGCAGCGCGTCCTGCAGCATCGCGAGGTTGCCCAGCAGCGTGCGTCGATCCACGGGCAACCAGGAGCCCGCGGCGTAGGAATCGGCCAGGTAGCCCAGGCCCATCGCCATCCCAAACAGGGGGAAGATGCGCCGGAACCGCTTGATGAAATAGTCCTTGAAGCCCCCGCGCGGAGATTGTCCGGGCTCGATCTTCCCGGTCGAATAACAGATGACAAACCCCGACATGATAAAAAACAGCATCACCGCGCCCTGGGCAAAGATCGCCGGCTGGCGAACGCCGTAGTACTCGATCGCGAGGTGGCCGATCGCCACATACGCGGCGGCGAGGCCGCGTATAGCCTCAAGTTTCGAGAGTCGATTCGACGTGGCTTTGGACATGCTCGGGGAGGGCGGGCTGGGGTTTGTGCGGGTCGTGGGGAGAGGATAGTGAGAACCTTGAAACTCCGCGCGCGAAACCCGGAAAGAATCACCTATGGAAGCGATGGGAACCAACTCGACGTTGGGTGCCGGTCCCGGTCCCGGGGTGCCGCTGGAGTCGCATTCGGCGAATCCGTCGGCCGATGAGCGCACCTACACGATGTGGATGCACTTGGGCGGCATGCTCACGTCGCTCTTCCTCAACGCGGGGCTGGCTCTCCCGTTCCCCCTCGCGCTCGTCCTGGTGCTCTGGCTCGTCAAGCGCGACCAGTCCAAGTTCATCGATGACCACGGGAAGGAAGCGCTCAACTTCCAGATCACCCACGTCATCTACTCCGTGGCGATCTTCCTCCTGGGCTTCCCCACGCTCACCCTCGCCTGGTGGGTGGGCTGGCCATTCTTGTTCATCCTCACGCTCGTGGCGGGCATCATGGCGAGCCGCGCCGCCAACGAGGGGCGCTATTACCGCTATCCCATGTGCTTCCGCTTCGTGAAATGACGCGGGGCACTCGGGCGGCGTGAAACCTACACTCCGCCCTCGATGCCCCTCCTGGAAACCCGCAAACTCCGAAAGACCTACGCGAGCCGAGTCGTCGTGGACGATGTCTCGTTCACGGTCGAAAAGGCCGAGGTCGTTGGCCTCCTGGGACGCAACGGCGCGGGCAAGACCACGAGTTTCCGCATGTCGATCGGGATGATCGACCCCGACCCGGCGACCGACGGGCAGGCCTCGCGCGTCCTCTTCGACGGACAGGACGTCAGCGACCTCCCGATGTACAAGCGGGCGCGTCGAGGCATGGGCTACCTCAGCCAGGAGCCCAGCGTGTTCGGTCGCCTCTCGTGCGAGGACAACATCCTCGCGATCCTCGAAACCCGTCCGATGACCTCCGGCGAACGCAAGGCCCGCGCCGCCGCGCTCCTCGCCCAGTTCAACCTCACCCACAAGGCGAAGCACGCCGCCCGTACGTGCTCCGGCGGCGAGCGCCGCAAACTCGAGATCGCCCGCGCCCTGGCCACCGACCCCAAACTGATCCTGCTCGACGAGCCGTTTTCCGGTGTGGACCCCATCGCCGTCGAGGACCTCCAGGCCGAGATCCGCCGCCTTGCCCAGAAGGGCATCGCGTTCCTCATCACCGATCACAACGTGCAGCAGACGCTGCGCGTGTGTGACCGAGCGTACATCATCGATTCGGGCAGGAAGTTCGCCGAGGGCACGCCCAAGGAACTCATCAACGACGAGCGCGTCAAGAATGTCTACCTCGGCACGCTCTTCCGCGGGGATGAGTTCGATTGAAGCATGCTCGGCAGGGCGGAGGTCGAGGCAAGCCGATGGAGGTCCGTTGACACGGCGTGGCTGGGTGATCGCTGGGGCATGGCTGGGCGCGGTGGTCATCGCGTCCATGCTCGACCACGAACTCTGGAAGGGGCTCAAGGTCGCCGACGACGCCGCTCGCGCCGCGATGGAGCGCCGGGACTGGTATCAGGCCCTCCGCCAACTGGGCTATTGGCCCCTGTGGATCGGCGCGGGGGCGGCGATCATGCTCGCGGATCGCGCGCGCCGCGCGGACGACTGGGCACGCCGGGGACTCCTGGTCATCTTCTCGTCCGGGTTGGGTGGGCTCCTCGCCGAACTCCTCAAGTTGGCTATTCGCCGCCAGCGCCCGGGCGAGTTGGGCGTGTACGCCTTCGACTGGCCCATGGCCGCGGTGAAGCCCCCCCTGGGCACCGTGAGCAGCCACGCGGGCGTCGCGTTCGGCGCCGCGTTCATGCTCGCCCGCCTGTACCCGGGCGTGCGGTGGGTGCTCGTTCCCGCGGCGTGTGGCACGGGCCTCACGCGACTCCTCACCGGCGCCCATTTCACGTCCGACGTCGTGGCCGCCGCCGCCTTCGCGTATGCTCTCGCCGAACTTCTCTGGTGGAAGTTCGCGCCCCGGTCGCCGCACCCGAGCGCCGTCACGCCGCCCACTCGCCCGGAGTAGTTTTCGCCGACGCTTCGATCATCGTCTTGCTTGCGGAGTCTTGAGCACGGTCCTCGGTTTCCCATGTCGATTCTCTTTCGAACCATCGCCCGTCAGTACCTCGTGAACGTGGTCGTGCTCTTCGCGATCTTGTTCGCGTTCGTGCTGGTGATCGATTTCTCGCTCAACTTTGACGAGTTTGCCCGGATCGCGAACGAGCAGTTGGGAAAGGTTCCGGGCGTGTGGGGCCTGCTGCGACGCTTGGGCCTGATGTCGTACCTCATGTTCGACCTTTGGTGGCCCCGTGCGTTCCTGCTCTATTCCTACCTCCTCGGCTTCGTCCTTGTGGGCGCGATGGGCTTCACGCACTCGCAGATGGCCCGTCATCGGGAGTTGGTCGCCTGCCTCGCGGGCGGCATCAGCCTCTGGAACGTCGCCCGTCCCATCCTGGTCGTCGCCGCCGCCCTCTGTTTCCTCCAGGTGCTCGACCGCGAACTGGTCATCCCGCGATTGGCCCCGCTCCTCACGCGCGACAAGGGCGATGCCGGAAAGCACGAGATTGATCTCCTCCAGATCCGCCTCATTCCCGACGCCAAGGGTCGCGTCTTTTATTCCGACCACTTCGACCCCAACACGAAGGAACTCCGCGGGCTCTACGTCTGGGAGCGCGACGCCGAGGGGCTCCTCACGCGACGCATCACGGCAACGTCCGCACGCTGGGAGAACGGCGCCTGGCGTCTGACCGAGGGCCGAGCGGACTTTCGGGAAAAGGGCGCGCTCGTGACCCGCCCGCAAGAGGCGATCGAGACCGACCTGGACCCCGACACCCTCACCCTCCGCCGTTTCGAGGCGTACGTGCAAAACCTCAGCACGGGCCGGCTCACCGAGATGATGCGAAGTTACCGCGCGCAAGGGGCCGAGCAGTCCCGCATCAACCGCCTCGATCAGATCCGCTGGTCCCGTCCCTCGCTCGTCCTGTGCAACCTCCTCGCGCTGGTCATCTGCACGCCCTTTTTCCTCCGGCGCGAGCCCTCCAACATGCTCGTCCAGGCGCTCCTCTGCTCGCCCGTGGCGATCACCACCCTCGTCGGCGGCACGCTCGGCGCGATGACGCCCATTCCCGCCCTGCCCCCCATGATCTCGGCCTTTGTGCCCGTGCTCGTGCTCGCCCCCATCGCCATCGCCTCGACCAGCCTCGTCAAGAGTTAGGCGACGCCCCGTCCCTCCTCAGGCGGACGGCACGCTGCTCGCGCCCGATCATCGCCGCTACGCTCTGGCCTTACGATGCCCGCCGTCTGCTTCTACTTCCAGGTCCATCAGCCGCACCGGTTGCGCCGGTACAGCGTCTTTGACACCGACGAGCGCTACTTCGACGACGCGAAGAACGCCGAGATCATGCGAAAGGTGGCCGAGAAGTGCTACCGCCCCGCGACGCGTGTCCTCCTCGAGCAGGTTCGCCGTCACGCCGGCGCGTTCCGCATCGCCTTCTCCCTCTCGGGCACGGCCCTGGAGCAGATGGAGTCCTTCGCCCCAGACGCGCTCGAGAGTTTCCGCGCCCTCGTGGCGACCGGGCACGTCGAACTCCTGGGCGAAACGTACCACCACTCCCTGGCCAGCCTCTACTCGCCCGCCGAGTTCGAGGATCAGGTGCGCCTGCACGTCCGCAAGGTCCATGCCGTCTTCGGGCACACCCCCACCGTCTTCCGCAACACCGAACTGCTCTACAGCAACGCGATCGCCGGCCAGGTCGCCGCCCTCCAGGACGCCTCGGGCAAGGGAATGTTCAACGCGATGCTCTGCGAGGGCACGGTGAGAGAACTGGCACGACGATCGGCCGGGTGGGTCTATCGCCCACCGGGCGACGTGCGCGGGCGCGACGGACGCCCCTTCGCGCTCCTGACCAAGAACTACCGCCTCAGCGACGACATCGCCTTCCGCTTTTCGAATCGGGCCTGGGAGGGCTGGCCCCTCACGCCCAAGGGCTTCGCCCAGGCGATCGCCCGCGAGAAGGCCGACGAGGTCGTCAACCTGTTCATGGACTTCGAGACCTTCGGCGAGCACCAGTGGTCCGACACGGGCATCTTCGAGTTCCTCGCCGGCCTGCCGAGCGCCGTCCTCGCCCAGCGCGGCACGCGATTCCTCACCCCCAGCGAGGTGGCCCGCGAGCACCAGACCCGGGCCGTGCTCGACGTCCCCAACCCGACCTCGTGGGCCGATACCGAGCGGGACACCTCGGCCTGGTGCGGCAACGCGATGCAGCAGAATGCGCTCGCCGAACTCTTCGCCCTCGAGAAGCCCATCAAGCACCTGGTCTTGCGCGCGGGAGGTCAGGCCGAGGCGATCGCCCGCGCGATCCTCCTCGACTGGCGTCGCCTGACCACCAGCGACCATGCGTATTACATGAGCACCAAGTGGTTCGCCGACGGCGATGTGCACCAGTACTTCAGCCCGTACGAATCCCCCTACGACTCCTACATCAACTTCATGAACGTGCTGGACAGCCTCCGTACCCGCGTGGATCGTCTCGGGGGCGTGATCGCGCCGACGTGAGGCTCAGCACCCGCCCGCGTAGCGCACGAGGTAGTACAGCAGGTCGTCGATCGTGACGCCGCCGTCGGGCAGGCCCGTGCCGCTCCCGTCGTCGAGGTCGGCGGCGATCGCCCCCTGCGAATAGACGTCGAGGTAGTACAGCAGGTCGTCGATCGTGATCCCCCCGTCGGGGACGCCCAGCCCGCTGCCGTCGTCGTAGTCGGCGGGGCAGACGACGGTGAACTGGCGCATCATCTCGTTGTCCTCGTGTTCCAGGATGTGGCAGTGGTAGGGATACGTGCCGGTGAATCCACCCTCGAAGCGCGTGATGACGCGGGTGATCTGGTTGGGCGTGGCGTGCACGGTGTCCTTCCACCCAGCCTCATTGGGCAGGGGCGGGATGCGAGGGCCCACCGGCACGATCTGGTTGTTGACGATCGCGAAATCCTGGCGATCCAGGACCTGGAACGAGACCAGGTGCATGTGCATGGGGTGCGAGAATCCCGAGCGGTTGATCCAGCGCCAGATTTCGATGGAATCCGCACGCGGATACTCGGTGATGTCGTCCCACCCCAGCCCGTTGATGGTCCACATGTTCATCGGCCCGCAGTTGGTCTGCATGGGCGTCATCTGGAGCACGAAGTCGCGCGTGCGCGAGGCGTGGGCCTCCGGGATGCGCGGCACGGGCACCAGCGTCGTGGGCAGCGGCGCGGTGAACCCGGCCTGCCCGCGCACGATGAACTTCATCACGTTGGGAATGACCCCCACCCCCGGGTTGCCCGGGTACGGGGCCGGCGCGGAGTTGTTGAGGATGACCTCCGTCCCCGCGGGGAGCGAGGCGAAGTCCATGATGACGTCGGCCCGTTCGCCCGGGAGGAGCGTGATCTCAAAGCGGGCGACCGGCGCGGGGAGCAACCCCAGGTCGGTCCCGATCTGCCAGAAGGGGGCGCCCGTCGAGAGGGACAAGGTGTACGCGCGGCTGCCGCTGCCGTTGAGCAGGCGGAAGCGGTACTTGCCCTGGTCGACTTCCAGGAAGGGCCAGACCTTGCCATTGACGACGACGAACTCGCCGAAGAAGTGTTCATGCCACATGTCGGGGTAGGAGAGCGAGCCGTCGGGCTTGAAGGAGCGGTCCTGGATGGCGAGAGGAATCTCGTATTGTCCACGCGGGAGGTTGAGCGCGAGTTCCTGGTCGTCTCGGAGGAGATAGAACCCGGCGAGGCCCATGTAGACGTTCAGGCGGGTGAGGCCGAGGGCGTGGTCGTGGAACCAGAGCGTGCCGGCGCGCTGGGTGTTGGGGTAGGTGTAGAGCGGGGAGGATTCGCCGGGTGGGAAGCCCTCCTCGGGCGGGCCGTCGCTCCCGGGCGAGACCACGCCGCCGTGGAGATGGGTGACGGTGAGCGGGGCGTCGCCGAACATGTCGGGCCCGTGGAGGCAGGTATCGACGTTGAGGAAGTGGGTGGTGCGGATGTCGCCCAACTCGTCGCGGATGTCGTTGGTCCAGGTCACGGTGACGGGTCGCCCGCGTCGTGCCTCGATGGTGTTCGCGGGGTAGGTGCCCTGATAGCCCCAGACGCGGGAGACGGGAAGGTCGCGGTGGAATCGCTGCCAGACCTCGCGGATGGCGATGTCGTAGTGGGCGGTGTCGCCCGGCGTGCCGGTGGTGGGTTGCATCACGCCCGGGATGGGCAGGGGATCGACAAAGGGCGTGAGGATGATCGGGCAAGAGACACCCGAACACGGGACGCTGTCGCCCTGGTAGACGCCGGACTGGGCGAGGCATTGGGGCTGCGTCACGACGGTGCAGAGGCCGCTGGGAAGGCAGCACGCGCCCGTAGGCTGGGCGCAGGGGTTGGGGGTGCAGGTGGTGCCGGCGCCGCGGAACGACCCGCCCCGTGCGGCGCAGAGTTCGCTCGTGGTGACGACGCAGGCGCCGGTGAGGAGGCAGCAGGCACCGGCAGTCGGAGGGGGCGTGTAGGTCACCGAGAGGGACGGCTGAAGGTTGGACAGGAGGTTCTGGCGTGTATCGAACCGCTTGGCCGTGGGGTTGGAGAGTTCGTTGGTCTTGAGGAGCCAGCCGAAGTTGGAGGACGGGTCGTTGACCCAGGCCTGAACGTTGGCGACGACGCCCGCCCCGGACCAGTTGTAGAAGCCGGTGCCCCCGACGGTGGTGGTGGCGCTGGGGGTCGCGACGAAGTCCCCTCCGCGCGTGGTCCAGAAGACGTTGTTGAAGAAGCGGTGGATCCACGTGGCGTCGCCCGGTTCCGAGGCGTTGCCCGCGCCCTCTTCGCCGAAACCTCGGGAATCGCCCTCACCCCAATCGGTGGTCAGGCGGTGGAGGGTGACCTGCTGGTTGCCGGCTCTGGTTCGAGACATGCTCAAACGGAGCGTGGCGGCGGTGACGGTCGAGCCCGGGGGAATGATGGACGTGTCGAAGGCGATAACGCCGCGGCGGATGTTGCCGGAGTTATTGGTCCCGACGAAGAAGTGCTGGCCCTTGCCGTTGCTGATGAGGCCGTCGATCTCGTCGTAGAGGGTGTTGTCCTTGGAAGCGGGGAGGGTGACGGAGGCGGGCTGCGCGAAGACCGAGCCCGCGGCCGCGAGAGAGGCGAGAAGAACAGCCCAGCCGCGGAGGAAGCGGGTCAGGGGACGAACCGGGTTTTTCCGACGCATCAGAACACCTCACTAGAGCCGGACCTTACCACGGGCCCGACGAACAGAAACACCCCCTGCGCACGCCAGCCCCAGAGCGACCACCCCTGGTGTGGGGACAGGCGTGTAATCAATAGTCAGGTTCGGTCGGAACGACGCCTCAGTTTCTTCGCGTGTGTGAAATCGCTTTGCGGAACTCGCGGCACCTTCGTTGCCGAGGATGATCCAACCGTAGTTTCCGCTGGGGTTGTTCACGAAGGCTTGGACATCGGCGATCAAGGCAGGGCTGGACCAGGTGTAGAAGCCGTTGCCCCCGACGGAGGTGGTGGCCGAGGGGGCGGGAGCGAAGGTACCGCCGGGCGTGGACCAGAACTGGGTGTTGAACGCGCGGTGGAGCCAGGTGGCATCGCCCGGAGTGGCGGGTCCACCGCTGCCGAGGCCTGAACTGGTGCCTTCACCCCATCCTTCGAGGAGACGATGGATGGAAATGGATTCGGGAGTCAGGTGCGGAGAGTCTTGATGCAGGGTGAGGGTCACGGCATGGATGGTGGAGCCCGCGGGGATGGACGAGAGATCAAAGGCGAGCAGCCCGCGGCGGATGCTGTTGGTGGGGGTGGAGTTTCGACCCGCAAAGAGGAAGTTGCCCGCGCCGTTGCTGGTGGAGCCGGTGGGCGTTTCGTAGAGGGTGTTGTCTTTGGAAGCGCCAAGGGACGCGGTGTCGGCGCGCGCCGGGGCGGCGCACGCGAGCGCCGTCGCCGCGAGCGCGATGGACGACAACGTGGTGCGGGACAAGTTCTGCATTTCTTCTCTCCTCGGAACGATGCCACGCGTGATGGCGGCGCGTGGACGTGCACGCGATCTCGTTGAGGTCAATTCTATATCAGAAACGAGAAGTGGGCATGAAATCGGCGTGAACGGCGACGAGAACAGCGATCTCAAGCGACACGAGTTGCCCGAGTTCACGGGATGTTGGGACGTTGGGGAATCTCGGACGTTGGCGAGGCTAGCAGCCTTGCTCGAAGCGGACGAGGAAGTAGAGGAGGTCGTCGATGGTGACGCCGCCGTCGGGCTCGCCGGAGCCGGTGCCGTCATCGATGTCGGCGAAGACGACGCCGTTCTCGAAGATGAGGAGGTAGTAGAGGAGGTCGTCGATGGTGACACCGCAGTCGGGGAAGCCGCCTCCGGAGCCATCGTCGAAGTCGGCGACGCAAGCGCAACTGTGCCCGCCGTAGACGCAAGGGTCGAGCGGGAGGGAGGAGGCGCGGACGGCCATGGAGGCGAGGTCTTCCTCGAAGGCGATGGTGTTGTCGGCGTTGACATCGGCAAAGAGGGCGATCTCGTGGGTGAGGGCGACGCCGGGCTGGTTGAGGAGGGTGGCGGTGACGGGGATGACGATTTGGGACTCGGGCGCGACGAGGGCGCTGCCGAAGACGGGGTTCCCCGCGGGGCTTCCTGGGATCTGGATGCGGATGGGAGAGTTCATGGACCAGGTGTCGGCATCGAGGGCGTGGACTTTGTACTGGATGGTTCGAGGGATTGGTCCGGTGTTTCGCAGGATGAAGGGGAAGTCGATGGTTCCGCCGACAGGGACGATGCGGATGAGGGGGTCGGTGGTGGGCGGGATGGAGGCCCACCAATGGAGGTTGTCGACGACGGTGCCGGTGTCGGAGAAGGTTTGCCCGGTCTGGCGGTCGATCGCGAGGATGGAGTAGCAGGCGTGCCCATCGAAGCGGAAATCGGGGGCGAGGTGGAGCCAGACGATCTGGCTGGATCGCGGAGGCATGGAGACCACGGGGGGGATGATCTGGGCGGGGTGGAAGCCTTCCACGTTGCAGAGGCGCTCGGGCCCCTCGCGGGGCGTGGCGACGTAGAAGAGGTCGAAGACCTTGGTCTGCGTGGAGGTGTTGAAAAGGGTGATGGGGATGTTGATGAGGGATTCGTTCTGGCTGGCGAACTCCCAAGGGGCCTGGATTTCGGCCTTGGAGACGCCCGCGGCGCCGGCGGCGTGGATGCCGGCGATGACGGAATCGGAGATGGCGCATTTGAAGAGCATGACCTCGTCCATGAGGCCATGGAAATAGTCGCTGGGCGAGGCGCCGGCCCGGGCGCCGAGGCGCATGACGACCGAGGCGTTGTTGCCCGGGAGGTTGGGCATGGAGGTGGTGGAGGGGGTGGTCTTTTGGCTGAGACCTGCGGCGTTTCTGGAGGTGTAGAAGCGGATGATGGGGGTGACGCTGGCGGCGCTCCCCCAGGAGGCGGTGACACAGACGTTGGACCAGTTGGATTTGCCGATGCAGATGCCGGAGGCGATGGTGGAGGACGAGCCGCCCAGGGCGAGTTCGAGGGCGAGTTCCCACGCGGCGCTGCCGCAGAGTCCGGAGGCGGGACGGAGGAAGAAGCGATAGCCCACGGTGGCGGAGCCCTTGGTGTCGAGGATGGTCATGTTTCCGGCGGTGGAGGCGGAGGCGGCGGGGTTGATCCAGGCCATGGCGCTGAAGGAGCCACTGACGCCGGAGGTGATGGTGGTGGTGGGGTAGTTGGGAATGTCGATGTAGTCATCAAGGCCATCGAAGAAGAGGGCGGGGCCGGCGAAGGCGTTTGGGGCGTTGGTGGGGCCGCTGCCGGGCGGGCCGTAGGTGCCATTGGACCCTCCCCCGGCGGCGTAGTTGGAGGTTTGTTCCTTTCCGCCCATGTTGTCGCAGGCGCCGTCGTCGAAGGCGAACCAGCCGGCGAGGCATGCGGGGACGGGGGCGGGCTTTCCGGGGACGGCGGAAGCGCCGGAGAGGGTGATGGTGTAGGCGTTTCCGGAGGCGGGGGTGGAGGACCAGGAGGAGAGGGGGTTTGGGGCGCCCGGGCCGTCGGGGGAGCGTTCCGAGGCGAGGGGGGTGTCGTTCCAGAGTTCCATGCCGGCCTTGTCGAGGGGGTCTTTGTCGAAGGGGGCGATGGCGAGGTAGTAGTTGCCCGGGGTAGCGGGGATAAAAGTTGGAGAGAGGCTGGACTGTGTGGAGGAGGTGAGCGGGTCATCGTCGTTCATGGCGATGCCGACGCCGGATGGATTGAAGAGGAAGAGTTGGGTGTTGGCGGAAGAACCTCCGAGGGTGGTGGCGGAGAAGGAGGAGGGATCGGAGATGCGGAAGTAGAAGATGTCCGCATCGTTGGGGAAGAGTTCGCCGGAGATAGAAGGGAGGGGTGTGGTGCCGTCGGGGTTCCCCGTGATGCTGAGGGCGGTGGCGAGCGAGTCGCCTGCGTCGTCGATGTTGAGGGAGAGGGAGGTGGGAATGGGGTTTCCCGAGACGACGACGGTGAAGGGGATGGAGACAAGGCCTCGGACGGTTCCGAAGGAGGGGGTGGCGGAGGTGGAGAAGATGCCGTCGCCGGCGACGAGGTCGGGGCTTTGACCGTCGTCGAGCAGGGCGAGAGCGGCGGGACCGCCGATGGGGGAGAGGTCGGCGGAGACGGAGGAGGCGGAGTAGCCGCCGGTGTTGACGGTGAGGGTGGTGGAGGAGCCCCAAGGCACTTTGGAGGGGCTGGCGTTGGGCGTGATGCACTGCCCGAGCGTGGCGGTGAGGGTGACTTGGCCCGTGGCGGTGGAGGTGCTGGTGGCGAGGCACGAAGAAGAGGGGAAGGAGGAGTCGAAGGCGCCGACGGCGAGGTAATAGGTGCCCGGGGCGAGGGAGGAGCCGTCGCGCCCGTCGAAGGGGAGGCTGCCTGAAACGGCGGGGCGTGCGATGGTGCATCCGAAGGAGAGGGCGCTGTAGTTGCCCGGGCCGTCGTTGTCGTCTTGCGCGAGGCGGGAGCAGGTGGCGGAATAGAGGGCGATTTCGGTGTTGGCGTTGGAGAGCGGGGAGGAGGGACCGGCGTTGGTGTAGACGTCGAGGTACGTGCCGAGGTTCACGGGATAGGCGTCGGGAATGAGGATGGAGAACCACTGGACCTGGTTGGCGGCGAAGGTGGTGGTGAGGGAGACGGTGGAGGGGGAGGAAAAGCCGCCGAGCGGAGTGCTGGACGCGGGTTGGGCACGAGCGGCGGAAGGCACGAGGGCGGCGCCGAAGAGGGCCAAAGCGAGGCAGCACGCGGGGAGGGGGTTGAAATGGCGGGACATGGAGATCCTCCTTGAGCGACGCCCAACGAGCGCATGTGAACATGGGCGGCCAGGTTCCGCCCGAGCGACAGGGCTAGGTATACCCGATTTTGCGTTGGACGGGCCAAGAACTTGCAGTGGACCCGTGTATTTCAGGGATGGGTTATACTGACATTGGGGACTGATCGGAGTGTGCACGTGAGCGGCCACGACGGGCTGACGACGACGACCCAACTCCTGGAATCACTGAAAGACACGGCGAATGCGCGTGCGTGGGGGGACTTTGTCGAGCGCTACAAGCCGATTTTGCTTGGGGTGGTGCTTCGGATGGGGCTGAAGGTGGAGGATGCATCGGACGTGGTGCAGCAGACGTTTTTGGAGTTCGTTCGTGATTATCGTGGGCAGCGGTATGACCGGACGAAGGGGAAGTTGCGGTCGTGGCTGATCGGGATTGCGAAGCATCGGGCGCTGGATGTGGTGCGGGCGGATGCGAGGCATCGCGTGTCGCGGGGTGAGTCGGCGATCATCGAGTTGCCGGACGACGCGAGTTTGACGAAGCACTGGGACGACGAGCGGGACAAGGCGATCGCGGCGGAGGCGATGAGCCTTCTGCGGAGCGAGAGCCAGATGAGTGAGGTGAACCTGCGGGTCTTTGAGTTGGCGGTGTTGAACAAGACGCCGGCGGCGACGGTGGCCCAGGAGTGTGGCGTGACGGTGCAGCAGGTGTATCTGGTGACGAATCGCGGGAAGGCGCAGATGCGGAAGATCATCGAGCGGTTGAACGCGGCGTATGAGGACGGGGCGTGAGGGGTCGCCGCGCGGGGGACGGACATTGAGCGAGCCTCTTTACAAGCATGAGCGCGGGCCGGAGTGTCCGGAGACGGAGGTGATCGAACTCTTGGCCGCGGGGGGCGAGGTGGAGGCGTCGGTGCGTGCGCACGCGGCGGGTTGCGCCGCGTGCAAGGGCGTGGTGGAGCAGATACGAGCGGACTCGGAGGCGGTGGAGGTGTACCTGGAGGCGCTGACGCCGAGCAAGACGATGGCGACGCGGGAGAGCCGGTCTAAGGCACCGGAGGCGGCGGACGTGTCGCCCGATCTTGTGCCGGGGTACAAGGTGACGGAGTTGCTGGGGCAGGGCGGACAGGGGTCGGTGTACAAGGCGGTCCAACTGGGGACGAAGCGGGACGTGGCGATCAAGTTGCTGCGGGCGGGGCGGTTCTCGACGTCGCGCCAGCGGCTGCGGATGGAGCGCGAGGCGGAGATCGTCGCGGGGCTGAAGCATCCGAACATCGTGACGATCCACGAGAGCCGGTATCTGGACGCGACGCGGTATGCGATGGTGATGGAGTACATCGACGGCGTGCCGCTGGACGCGTGGAGGCCCGGCGGGAAGACGGCGAAGGAGAGGCGGGAGAAGGTGCTGCGGGTGTTCGCCCAAGTGTGTGCGGGCGTGAACCATGCGCATCGGAATGGCGTGGCGCACCGGGACATGAAGCCGTCGAACGTGCTGGTGGACAAGGAGGGCGTGCCGCACATCTTGGACTTTGGGATCGCGAAGGCGTTGGGGACCGACGGGCCGGCGCTGACGGCGACGGGGGAAACGGCGTTCACGCTGCACTATGCGTCGCCCGAGCAGGTGAGCATCGGGGATGAGCAGATCGATTTTCGGACGGACGTGTACTCGCTGGGGGTGATGCTGTATGTGCTGTTGTGCGGGAGGTATCCGTATCCGATGGAGGGGTCGATCTTTGATGCGGTGCGGTCGATTCGGGATGTGGAGCCCAAGAGGCCGCGGGAGGTGGATCGGACGATTGATGTCGATCTCGAGACGATCGTGCTGAAGGCGCTGCAGAAGGATCGGAATCGGCGATATGACTCGGCGCTGGAGTTGGGGCGCGACATCGAGCGGTATCTTCGGCACGAGGCGATCGACGCTCGACGGGACAGCGTGCTGTATGTGCTGGCGATGCGTCTGCGGAAGAACTGGCTGCCGATCACGGTGGCGGCGGGGGTGGTGGTGGGGGGGGTCACGGTGTGGCAGACGCGAGCGGATCGGCGGAGGGCGCTCGAGCAGCGGGCGAAGGAGGAGCGGACGGCGGAAGCGACGGGGAGCGTGGTGCGCGAGTTGTTGCCCTCGCTTGGCGCGGCTGGGGAACGTGGGGAGGTGATCGATCGCCTGCGCGGGTTGCAGATGGCGGCGGACCTGGGCGTGCTGCCCGATGACGCGGAGTTGCAGTCGGCGATCATGAACGTGGCGGGGGTGTTTGCGCAGGAAATGAAGTCGGAGTGGGCGGCGGAGTGGTCCTTGCGTCAGGGGATGGTTCTGGAGCGGCGGGCGGATTCGGCAGCGAAGGATGACCTTCGCCTGGCGCAGATCAAGCACGACGCGGCGCGGGCGCTGTTGGGGAATCGGGCGCGTGTGCCCGAAGCGCGGGCGCTGGCGGAAGAATCGCTGTCGATCCGGCGGCGACGGCTCGGCGACCAGGACAAGGAGGTCGCGGAGGGGTTGGAGTTGCTCGGACGGGTCGCGTTGGCGGAGGGGCGCGCGAGCATGGCGCGCGAGCATGCGGAGCGTGCGATCGCGATTCTGGGCCGTCTGGACGGCGATCGCTCGGCGCCGCTGGCACGCTGCAACGACCTCTTTGCTCGCGTGGCGCTCGCGGAGGGGCATCACGCGGACGCGATGCGTCTGGGGGAGGGGGCAATCGCCGGGCGGTTCACGTCGCTGAGCGACGGGCGCCCGGAGATCCAAGAGAGCCTTCGTCTGTTCGAGGAGATCGCCCGATCGATGGGGCGAGAGCGCGACGAAGCGCCGGGGGCGCTGGGTGATGGCTGGCGAGCATGGGGAGCGGAGCGATGGCGAAAGTTGGCGAGTGGTCTGGATCGGACGGCGAGCGACTTCACCCCCGCCCGGTACGCCGACGCCTTGGGTGAGTTGGCGTGGCTCAAGGGGGAGGTGCTGCGATCGGAGGGGCATCCGGCGGTTGTGGCGACTCGGGTCTCGGAGGCGTGGTGGCTTCTTCGAACGCGACGGAGTGATCGTGCGGCGGAGGTGTTGGACGCGCAGGTCCCGCATATCCAGACCCTGACCAGCGCGAACTCGATCGCGGTGGCGAACTGTTACGAGCAAGTTGCGCTCTGCCGGAACTTTGTGGGGATGCGGTCGGAGGACGCGAGGCAGGCGGAGGAGCAGCACATGCTGGCGGCGGCGGCGTACTCGAAGTGCCTGGGGATCGTGAACGCAAGGCCCGAGTATGCGAAGGACGCGGCGCTGGTGGGGAAACTGCGGATCGATCTGGCGACGAGTCTGTCGCTGGCGGCGGCGCGAAATGTGGCGCACTTCGCGGCCGCCGACGAGGCCTGCAAGGAGGCGATCGAGTTTGTGCGGGCGAACCTCGGGGAGGCGTTCTATCGACTTCCGGCCGCCCTGCAAACGCACGCGGAGTTGCTGATGCGACGGGGCGAGACGCGGGAGGCGGCGCTCGCGCGGATCGACGAGGCGATCGGGAGGCAGAATCGGATCGACCCCACGGCGGCGGCTCGGCTTGGGCGGATGCGCGAGATCCGTGCGGCGATCCTGGAGGGGCTTGGGCGGACGGACTAGTCGCATCGGCGGTTGGCGACGGGTGAACGGTGGCGAGGCGCATCCATCCCAACCCCATTCTGTTGGAGGGCCTCATACACTCGAGCATGAGCGATGGATGGAACGTGGATTTGACGAGTGGGGCGTTGCCCGAGGTGTTGCCGGGGGAGCCGATGGGGCTGCTGTCGTCGTGGTATGACGAGGCGTGCAAGGCGAGGAAGCAGCCCAATCCGGAGGCGATGACGGTGGCGACGGTGGGGCGGGATGGGCAGCCTTCGGCGCGGGTGGTCTTATGCCGACGGATCGAGGTCGAGCGTGGGAGGCTGTCGTTTTTCACGAACTACGAGAGCCAGAAGTCCCGGGAGATGGAGGCGAACCCCAGGGTGGCGTGCGTGTTCCATTGGGACGCGTTCGACCGGCAGGCGCGGGTTCAGGGGCGGGCGATGCGGGCGTGCGCGGCGGAGAGCGATGCGTATTTCGCGCAGCGGGCGTTGGTGTCACGAGTCGGGGCGTGGGCGAGCGCGCAGAGCAGGCCCTTGAAGGATCGGGAGACGCTGCTGGCGGAGGTGATGGGGGTGATGATGCGGTTTGGGGTCACCGTCGAGCAACTCGAACGGCACGAGCGTGGGCCGGAGATTCCCAGGCCGCCGCACTGGGGCGGTTGGATCGTGGAAGCCACGAGCGTGGAGTTGTGGAGCGGGGCCACGGCGGGGAGGCTGCACGATCGTGCGGTGTGGACGCGGAATGGTGCAGGATCGGCGTGGTCGGCGACGCGTTTGTATCCATAAGTTGGGGAAATCGGTGGACGCACTGCAAGGTTCTGGGGGGGTTGGACGCAAGGAGGGTGGACGTGCACAACACACCCCCACCGGAATGGTGGCGGTCCTCACTGGTCCGCCGGGCTGAAAAGCCCGGCGGACCTTGTGTCTGTGGAGATCGTGCGGGTGCACGACGGTGTCCGTGGAGCAATGACGGGGATGGGGGACGTCAGGACGTCGCGCTGGTGACCCACCTTCGGAGGATGGAATCGAGCGTGCCATTGGCTTCGATCTGGCTGGCAGGGCCGAAGTACGTGCGTTCCAGGGTGGAGATATCGTGGGCAAGGGCGTCGCGCTGGGCGGGGTCGAGGACGGCGGCGCGTTCGGATTGGAACTTGCGAAGCGTGACGATGGCGCTGAGGGGCGTGAGGTTGGCGGGGATGTGGATGGCGGAGTCGGGGAGGGGTGTGGGCTTCTTTTTTCGACGCAGGAGGACGAAGAGGATCGTGGCGAGGGCAAGAGCGCTGAGGGCCGCCACGATGCGGGTGCCCCAAGCCCAGCGGGGCGTGACGGCGACGACGTTGCCGTCGACGGGCAGGAGGTCAAGGTCGGAGTAGAAGCGCGATTGAAGTTTGGCGTTGACGCCGGGCTTGAGGGAGGGGAGGGTGAACTCGCCGGCGAGCGTGGCGCCGGTGGGCTTGTAGGTAACGACCCAGGTGCGTTCGATGGTGAGGCGGTACATGCCGGTTTCGTCGGGCTCGGGATAGCCGCCCTTGGGTGGCTTGGGGTCTCCCCAGGAGAAGCGGCTGGAGGGCTGTTCACCATCTTGGAGGATGAGGGTGGGCTTGGACTCGATGCCGTCCGCGGCGATCGAGTAGCCTGGGATGGCGTGGTCGAGGTTGTGGAGGAGGTCGCGGAGGTCGGGGGAGACGCCTTTGCCACGGGCCTGGACTTCGAGTTTGATGGAGCGGTCTTTGTCGCCGGCGATGGCGTCGCGGGGATCGACGATTTGGGCGATGGAGAGATCGAGGATGGGTCGATCGGCGCGAGCCTCGCCGAGGGCGAGGGCGGGGGTATTGGAGGGGAGGGCGAGGGTGACGGGCCCGGTTTGGTCCTCGAACTGCATGTCGATGGAGATCTGCGGCAGACGATCGACGGCGGGGTCCTTGCGAGAGAGGATGATGTAGGCGAGGGGCTTTTCGAGCCAGCCGTCCTGGCCGTCTTCGGTGACGCCGCGAGGGGGCATGAAGGGGTCGAAGAAGCCGGTGGACTCGATGGTGAAGTTCTTTCCGAGGGCCGATTCGATCTGTTTCTGGAGTTCATCGCGGTAGTTGACCTCGCGGTATTGGCGGCCGACGCGACCCCAGACGTTGTTCTGAAGGTACTTGGAGAAGCCGCCGGTCTCGCGATCGACGGCGTTGGTGAAGCGGAGGGCGAGGAGGATGCCGAAGGGACGGTTGACGCCGACGCGGTCGTCGCCGTCGATGGTGACGCGGAGTTTGAGTTCGTCCTTGACGAGGTCGCGGTAGAGTTCGCTCAGGGCGCGGAGGGAGGCGCCGGCGGGGTGATCGCCGATGATGCGGAGGGCGTGCGTGATGAGGCGGGGCTTGATCTCGGGGTCGGAGCGGGTGACGGCGTTGGAGATCTCGCGTGCGAAGTCGCTGACATGGCGGAAGGCCGAGTCGGGGGGAAGGGAGGCGATGCTGGTGCGGATGAGGTCGATCTGATCGTCCTGCAAGGATCCATCGGTGGGCATCTCGTCCACGCGGAGGAAGTTGAGTTCGGGCGTTCCGAGGGCGGCGCCGAACCAGCGGAGGTAGAGGCGGATGTCTTCGCGTTCTTCGCCCGATTGCAGGGCCTTGGCGTACCGCTGGGCGGCCTGGGCGAAGGCGGTGAACGCGGCATGTCGATACTCGTTCTGCGTGGCGGCGTCCATCTTCTGCTGGACGTTGCGGAACTGCATGCGATCGAAGGCGAGGCCG
Organism: uncultured Phycisphaeraceae bacterium; assembly: GCA_964543905.1. Classification (GTDB taxonomy): domain Bacteria; phylum Planctomycetota; class Phycisphaerae; order Phycisphaerales; family UBA1924. The sequence goes on along the minus strand of CAZIZO010000009.1, from coordinate 55,047 downwards.
GCCTTGGCGGCGGAATATCGCCAGGAGTCGGGCTCGCGGGCGAGGGCGCTGTCGATGAGTTCGAGCGCCAGGGCGTAGCCTTTGTCGACGAGCGCGGCGATCTCGGAGTCGGAGCGCTTGGTGCCGGTCTCGCGTTGGGCGGCGCGGTTGCGCCAATCGCCGTTGAGGCTGGCGGACATGGTCTCGGCGAGCGCGGCGCAGGTGGCGGGTGGGATCTGGTCGAGGGGTCCGAAGACGCTGACGATATCTTCCTTGCTGTAGACCTCGGTCTTGCTGTGGCAGGCCTTGAAGGCCGAGGCGATGCTGGGGAGGCTTCGCGGCTCGATACCGATGCCCGCGAGGGTTTGCATGAGGGCATGGAGGCGATCGAGGTTGCGGCGTTGGCGACCGCGGGTGAGGGGCGCGGAGGGGAGGTATTCGCGGTAGAAGTAGAACATGAAGCGGTCGTCGGATTCCTCGGCTTTGGGGTTGAGGCGCTGCTCCCACGCTTTCAAGAAATGGTCGGCGATGGGGACGCCCTGATCGGGCGCGCGCCGGATGCCGTCGCGGAGGAAGGCGAGGGACATGTCGAGTTCGTCGGCCAGCATGGAGATGGAAATGCAGGCCTTGGTTGCGCGGGTCGCGAGGCTGGGTTCGAGGGCGTCGAACCAGGCGGCGTTGGGGACGGCGCGGAGGAGGAGTTGGGCCTCGCGCGTGAGGAAGCGCTGGTTGCCCTTTTCCTTGACCGTGTTTTCGATTTCACTCAGGAGTGCGGTGGTGAGCATGCGCATGGGCACGCGCAGGCTGGAGGATTCCATGGATTGGCGGGCGAGGAGGACATCGACGCCTTCCTTCATGGTGAGGATGGCTTGGGCGCGTTGTTCGACGTCGAGTTTCTCGTCGCCGATGGAGATGGCTTTGAGGGCCATGATCTCGAGCGCGATGGGGCCGAGGGTGTCGCTGGAGAAGAGGGTGGTGAGCCACGGCGTGACCTGCGCGCGGGGGACCCGATTCATCAGGGCGATGGCGTGGGTGAGGGCTTCGCGTTTTTGGTCGAGGGAGGCCTTGGGCAGGAGCGAGGCCTCGCTGAAGAGGCCCCACGCGTCGGCGCGCTGGGCGTCGGCGTCTTTGCCCTCGGAGGCCTTGTCGGCGAGGCTCTGCTTGTACTTCGCGTGGACGAGGAGGATGGCAGCCTCGCCTCCGGATCGCGCGTCGTCGAGCGGAGGGAGGAACTCGTACGCCTCCGCGACGAGGCCCGCGCCGGCGAGGAACTCGACGGTGCGCCGGCGGTGCTCGTCGTCCTGCATTCCAAAGAAGCGCGTGCCGGCCTTGATCTGCTGGAGCGCCGGGCCGGTGCTGTGTTTGTCGGCGGCAAGTTTCATCAGTCCGGAGAGGGAGGTCATCTGCCAGGGCTTGAGATCGCTGGGCGCGGCCTCGGCGACGGCGAGGACTTCCTCGGGGAGGAGGCCCGGGTCGCCCCGGTTCATGGATTGGAGGATCGCGGAGTAGACCCCCTGGGCTTCGTCGGCGGGGCGACCTTTGAGGAAATCGGCCAGCGTGGTCCATTCGCCCGCCATCACGTAGAGGTGGAGCCACTTGGCCACGTCTTGCGGGCGGGCGGTGTTGGCGCTGGGCTGGGGAACCTGTCCGAATCCGAGTTTGGCGCGAGCGGCGAGCACGGCTTGCGGTTTGCGCGAGAAGTCGAGTTCGCGCATGGCGCCGAGGAGTTCGCGCGTGCGGTTCTGTTCGGCGGATCTGGCGGCGGCGATCCCGAGGGCCTCTTCGAGTTTGAGGCCAAGGCCTTTGTAGTAGGCCTTCATCTCGGCCTGCTCGTCGGGCGAGAGCGAGTCGTACGTCGCCTGGAGTTCGGCGATCTCGTCTTTGGAGAGCGCGACGGTCGGCTCGGGTGCGGGCGCGGTCGCGGCGTCGGCGGGTTTGGGGTCGTCGTCGGGCGCTTCAGCGGTTGGGGGTGCGTCGGGCGCGGCGGGTGCGGGCTGGGCGGTGATCGCGCGGGCGGGCTGGATCATGACCGCGGGCTGTTGGGCGCGAGCGGCGTGCGAGGCGAGCGCGAGGCCGGCGAGGGCGAGGAGCGACGTGCAGCGGTTGGGGTTGGTGCGACGCATGGGTTGCTCGTGGGAGGGTTGGAGGAGAGGGGACGCAGTTCGACGGGTGGGTCGGGCGAGGGCGGGCGGGTGGTCACCAGCCCGGGCCGATGTCGCCCGCGCCGCCCGCGCCGCGATCGTCTCCCTTGCGGGGTGGGCGTTTGGATTTGCCCGCGCGTTGGCCCGGTCGATCACCGTCTCGGCCGGCGCGGGGGGAGTTCTTGGGGATCGGCTTGGCTTGGAGTTCCTGGAGGCTGCTTTGTTCAAGGTTGAGGACGAGTTCGACGTTCTTCTGGTGATTCACGGCGTCCAGATCGCGGCGTTCGGCTCTGGCGGTTTCGGCGAGGTAGCGGAAGTTCTGGCGGGCCTTGCCCGAGACCTCGCGCCACTCCTCGGACTTCGCGCCGGCGAGACGCAAGAGGCGGGCGTTGTAGTAATAGCCCGTGGCGAGTTCCTCGCGCACCCGGTGTGCAAACTCGGCATCGGCGGCGGTGGGCCTGGAGTCGGTGTTGTGGTCCTCGATCGACTCCATGAGGTCCTCGAGGTCGGCGACCCCCGTGTTGACCTGACCCGAACGGATCAGGGCGCGGCCTTTCGCGAGGCGGACGCGACGGAGCGTGTCGCTCGGACTTTGGGCGAGCGCGTCCTGGGCCTGGTGGAGCGTGTCGGCGACGGCCTTCCACGCGTCGGCGGCCTTGCGGTATGCCGAGAGTTCCTGCTCTCCCGCGTCGCGAGCCCTGGCCGCGTCGTCGGGGGATCGGGACGCAAGGGCGGCTCGGCGAGCCTTCATGGCGCTGAGATGGAGCGCGTAGGCGGCGTCTTGGGCCTGGTGGGCTTGTTCTTCGAGCGTCCGAGCCTTGGCGACGATGCGGGCGGCCTGATCTTCCCGGTAGGCCCGTTGTCCCGGTCCGAAGTGATAGGTGAGCCCGAAGACGGGGAGGAGAGCCCAGGCGGTCCATGCGATGCGAGAGAGCCACATGCGGAGTTACCTTGATGCGAGCGGGGTGTGAGTGGGCGCGGCGCGGGCGTCCGGGTCGCGCGCCCATGGGGTGCGGGTCGCGGGCTTGAGGGCCGTGACGTTGGAAGCGAGTGTGCGATCTTGCGTGCGACGATCCAACTCGCGGCGAGCGCGGGCGAAGTCGCGAGGGATGCCGAAGAGCAGGAGGGCGGGACCGACGAGGCCGACGAGGGAGGCACCGACGGCGAGGGCGAGGAGGCCGGCCTCGCGCAGGCTCAGGAGGTTGGCGACCCGGGGGGACATCATCGTGAGGCGATCGAGGACGCTGGAGGGAAGGTGGAGGCGATTGCCCTCGTGGTAGGAGGCGTTGAGACGAGCGGCGAGTTGCTTGAGGGTCCAGACGTCTTGTCGAGAACTGTGCCCGTTCATGAGCGTGGCCTTGGCGGGGTCGCCCACGCCGAGGACGATGGTGTCGGCGATGGACGCGGGGACGGCGGTCGGGCTTGGGTGGCTTTCGAGGTCGCCGTCGGTGATGATGAGGAGTGTGGCGGATCTTCGAGCCCAAGGCTTGGCGAGGCGGAAGGCCTCGTTGAGGCCCGCGCTGAGGTCGGTCGTTCCGGGCTCGAAGGCGACGTGCATCGGCAGGCCGTCGAGCAGGTTGGCGACGACATTCTTGTCGGTCGAGTCTTGGAGGACGGGGAGGGCTTTGGTGTAGAAGGCGACGAGGGTGATGCGGGTGTCCTTCATGTCGAGGCGGTCGAGGATGCCCTGCGTGACCTTGCCGGCCCACTGGGCGCGGGTGATCTTCTCGGCGTCGGGACCGGCGTCTTTGATCTGCATGCTGGGGGAGACGTCGAGGACGATGAGGAGTTGGCGCGAGGCGCGGGGATTGGGCGTGGTCTCGGCCTCGACGGGGTCCCACTGCGAGAGGACGACGGCGCCCCACGTGGCGCTGGCGACGCCGACGGAGCGCACGATGGGGGCGAGGGTGGCCCAGGCCGCCGGCGTGCCCGTGGGCCCGAAGGCGAGGCGGGCGATCCGAGCGACCTTGCGCGCGTGCAGGACCTCGGCGACGGCGACGAGGAGGCCCAAGGCGAGCGCGATGGCGAGTGGCATCACCACGGCGTGTACCTCGCTCCCAGGAGGCTGAGCGCGTGCAGTCCGGTGAGGGCGAGCGCGACGAGGGCGAAGGGCCTGAAGTGGTCGAGGGGCGCGGTGCCGACGGGCTTGAACTTGGCGGGCTTCATGCGGTCGATGTGGTTGAAGACGGTCTTGAGGTTCTGGGTGTCGTGGGCCGCGAAGGCCTCGCCGCCGGTGAGGCGGGCGAGTTCGACGACCTCGGCGGGGATGTCGCTCTGGTCGACGTGGATGTGATAGAGGGTGATGCGGGCGTCCTTGAGTTCTTGCGCGACGTCGTCTTCCTGTCCGCCCCCGAGGTCGGAACTGAAGCCGTCGGAGACGAGGATGATCATGCGATCACCCTCGGAGGAGTCGGACTCGATGATGTTGCGGGCGTAGCGGAGGGCGGCGCCGATGAGAGTGCCTCCCATGTGGGCGGGCTGGTTCTCGGGGTTGGCAAAGGGCATGGCGTTGCGGATGGCGTTGAGGTCCTTGGTGAGGGGTATCCAGCGCATCTGGGCCGAGCCGAAGAGCATCAGGCCGAAGGCATCGCCCTCGCGGGTCTTGGTGAAGTCGATGATGGCTTCGGAAGCGTTGGAGTAGTTGGGGCCCATCATGCTGCCGGAGACGTCCATGCAGATCTGGATGTTGGTCAGTTCGCGTTCGCGGCGTGAGGCCTTGAGCCTCTGCGGGTTGGCGAGGACGATGATCGCGGCGGCGAGCAAAAGCAGAGGAACGATGTCCAGAGCACCGAGCATCCAGCGCGTCCAGCGTCGGTCCCGATGGTGCTGATGATCGAACGGGAGGACGAGGCCCGCGCGGCGTCCGAGCACGACCCAGAGCAGGAGCACGGGAATCGCAAGGAAGAGGAGGACCCAGGGATGGACAAAGGTCATGGCGCATCTCCCTGCGTGCTCATGCCGGCGATCGCGGGCTCGGCGCGGGCGAGTTCGGACCGTCGGAAGTCATCGAGGAGTGCCGTGGGGGAAACGTCGGGCGCGCCCTCGCGGTGGTGGAGCCAGCGTTCGAGGGCGAGGACCGTGGGTTGGGTGCGCGGATGCTCGCGGAGCAGGGCGATGGCGTGGGCGGGGTTGGCGGGGCGCGCGGCGCATGTCGGGTTCGATTCGTCCTTCGCGAGGCGCTCGCACCAGTAGTGCATGAGGAGGAGTTCGAGTCGCCCACGCTGGGCGGTGGAGAGCGGGGCGGCGCCGGCCGCGTCGAGCACGGCGCGGAGTTCGTCGGCGATCGTGGTGGGGCGAAGGGTCGGCGTGTTCATGATCGGCTTGGGTTTGTTCATCGCACGTCGGATGAGCACGACGACGGGGACGAGCGCCCACGCGACGGCGACGGTGAGGACGATGGTGCGGTAGTGGGCACGGAGCGAGAAGCCGCTTGGGTCGTCCCCCAGAACGTCGGTGCCGTGGTCGGGCGGCAGTTGCGAAACGATGCGGATGGGCCGAGGCGGGAGCGAAGCAGGCGTGCCGTCCTCGCGTTCGAGGTAGTCGCGGAGGTCGTATTCGCCGGCGATGGTGCCGATAAACTCGATGCGTTGGGCGTTGGGTGCGGTGTTGCAGACGCGGACGAGGAGCGGTGAAGTTGGGGATTGGATCGCCTTGGCGCGGAGGCGGATGGTGGACGCATCATGATCGAGGGAGGCGGCGAGGCCGCGGGGGTAGTCCGTCGTGTCCGCGGCGGGCGCGATTCGGGGCGTGGTGAGGAAACACCATCCGGAGATCGCGAAGGCAAGGAACGCGTGTGGAGCCCGGTTTCGGGGACTCCCGTCGTTGCGGCGTCGCCCGGGTCTGGGGTGATGAGGGACGCTAGGGTTCATCGGCTCCCCCTGGTCATGAAGGCGCGGGAGGCGAGGAAGCGGCGGAGGGGAGCGAGAACGTCGCGGTCGGTGCGGAGGGCGAGGTAGTCGGCGCCGGCGCGGGCAAGTTCGAGCGAGATGGGCTCGCTCCTAATCCAGGTGGTTCGGGAGTGGGCGAAGAAGGTGCGGCCGGACTCGGCCTCGGCCCCGCGAACGAAGCCCGCGCGCAGCGGATCGATCTCGACGGGATCGACGGTGTGCAGCACCACGCAGTCGTGTCGATGGGCCGACTCGCGCAGGGCGGGGAGGGCCTCGGGGTCATGGAGGTCGCTCAGGACGACGAAGACGCTGGAGCGATCGACGCGGGCGTTGAGTTGGCGCAGGCGCTCGCCGACGCGGGTCGCTTCGACCCATCGCCCGATCCGGAGCGGCTCGATCGCTTGCCAGAGGTCGCTCCCGAGGAGGCTGGGGACGATGCGGGTCGATCGCTCGCCCGCGCCGACGAGGGCGACGGGGCTGAGGCGTCGCTGGCTGACGAGGCCCACGGCGGCGGCGATCCAGACGGCGATGTCGTGCTTGCTCGTGGGGGTGGAGGCGACCGCCATCGACGCGGAGGTGTCGACGACGATGTAGACGGAGGTTCGTTTGAGGGCTTCGTATTCTTTGACGAACGGCTTCCCGGTGCGGGCGGTGAGACGCCAGTTGAGCGAGCGGACGGAGTCGCCCGGTTGGTAGGGGCGCGAACTGGCGTACTCGAGCCCGCTGCCCAGGAAGAGCGAGTTGTCGGCGCCGAAGGCGAGGTCGTCGGCGAGTTGGCGGACGACCATCTCGAAATCGCCTCGGGCGAGTTCTTCGGGCGAGCGCGTGATGGGGGCGGTGCGGTTCATCACGCCAGCGTGTTCAGGATCTCTCGCAGGACATCGGGCGCCCGCCGTCCCTCGGCGAGTGCTTCGTACTTCAGTCGCAGGCGATGGAGCATCGCGTCCTCGGCGAGGGCGAAGAGGTCTTCGGGGATCGCGTACTCGCGGCCGTGGATGAACGCGCGGGCGCGTGAGGCGTGGACGAGCGCGAGCGCCGCTCTCGGGCTGCAGCCCAGTTCGATGTCCTTGTGCGTGCGCGTGCGGTTGACGAGTTCGACGCAGTCTCGGACGAAGACCTCGCTGACGTGCACGCCCTGCACCGCGGTCATGGCGGCGGTCAGGTCGGCGGCGTGGAGGCGGTCGCGGTCGTCGATCGCGTCGAACGCCGACATGGGCACCGCTCCGTCGCCTTGTTTCTTGAGTTTCAGTGCCAGGCTTCGGCGGACGACCTCGGCCTCGTCCTCGGGGGAGGGGTAGGTCAGGCGGTGGCGCAGGAGGAACCGGTCGAGTTGGGCTTCGGGGAGTTCGAACGTGCCGGCTTGTTCGATCGGGTTCTGGGTCGCGATCACGAGGAAGGGGGCGGGGAGCGGGTGAGTGGCATCGCCGATGGAAACACGCCGCTCCTGCATCGCTTCGAGCAACGCCGATTGGACCTTGGGCGAGGCGCGGTTGATCTCATCGGCGAGGAGGAGGTTGGTGAAGATCGGGCCCTTGTGGACGCGGAACGCGCTGGAGCGCTGGTCGAGGATCTCGGCGCCGAGAATGTCGCTGGGCAGCAGGTCGATGGTGAACTGAACCCGGGCGAACTTGAGATCGATGGCCTTCGCGACCGCCTGCACCAGGAGCGTCTTGGCGATCCCGGGCACGCCTTCGAGCAAAAGGTGTCCGCCCGTGAGGAGCGAGATCAGCACGCGCTCGACGACCGTCTCTTGACCGACCACGGTGCGCGCCACTTGCGCGCGCACTCGGTCGGCAAAGGGGCACTTGCCGAGGGATGGGGAGCGTGGAGGCGCGACGGGTTGGGCAAGGGTGGACACGTGAGAACGTCTCCTGGGGGGCGGAACGGGGTGTGGGGGTGAGGGGGTGGAAAGTGGTGGTCGGCGTCCGGGTCGGGGAGGCTCGCGGTCGACCTTTGCGACGGGCACCCTCTCCCGCTGCGAAGCCCCCATTCGGAGGGGCATCCACAGACGATCTACGGTCCGCGCTTCGTTTCGGTTGCTCCGTCGGGCAGCCGTTCGGCGAGGAGTTTGTCCACGACCGACTTCAGTTTGTCGGTGCGTACGCCGGCGGCACGCACCTTGCCCGTGCGGTCGAGGATGATCGTGGCGGGGTAGAAGTTGACGGCGAAGTTGGAGGCGTTTGGTCCGCGGGGCACGAGGGCGCCACGGTCTTTCGTCGCGGGCGTGTCGTGGAGGATGGGCAGGGCGAGTTTGCGGGACTCGGCTTCGTTCTTCATCTTGTCCCAGGAGGCCCGGCCGTCGCAGATGCCGACAAAGGTGACCCCCTGGGAGGAGAGGTCCTTCTCGATCGGCGCGAGTTTGTCGAGTTCACGAAGAGAAACGGCGCTGGCGGGGGAGAGGAAGTGGATGACCGTGACGTTGCCCTTGATGTCGTTCTCGACGACGGGCTTGGCAAGCCACGTCTCGCCGGTGATGGGCTTGGCGGGCATGCCTTCAAGGGCCTTGAGCGAGGAGGGCCTTGATTCCGCGCCGTAGTAGAACTCGGGTCCGAACTCGGCGGCGGCCGCGGATGCGGCGTCGGGGGCGGCTTCGGCCAGGAGGACTTGGACGACGTCCTCGACGTGGTTGGGGGTGAGGCCCGCGGCGCGAACCATGCCGGCACGATCGATGACGATGTAGGTGGGCCAGAACTGGACCTTGTATGCCGTTGCGGAAAGGCCTTGGTCTTTGCCCTTCTTGTCGATGGCGATGGCGTAGTTGATGCCCTTCTCCTTGACGACGTCGGGCGCCTTGTCGCTCCCGTTGTTGGCGTCGTGGATCGCGATGAAGGTCATGCCCTTGTCGGCGTACTTCTTGACGAGTTCGATGTTGTGGGGAATGGAGGCCATGCACGGGCCGCACCAGGTGGCCCAGAAGTCGATGACGACGACCTTGCCGCGTTGCTCTTTGAGGGTGGTGGCGTTCCCGATCCAGGATTCGGGCGAGAAGGCTGGGGCGGGCTTCCCTTCCAGGGATTTGAGCGCTTCGGGGCGCTGCTCACCCTCGAAGAAATACTCATCGGGGAAGGGTTTGGTTTGGGCGCTCGCGGCCTGGGTGAACACGAACGTCGCGGCAAGCGCCAAGCGGATGGAAGTCCGTGAAGGGGTGGTCATGGGGGCATCCTACTGGAAAGTGGACGCGTGGAGTTCGGGCCGGAGGGTTTGGGCACGGCTCGATGCTCGCGGGCAGTGACAGAGCACTCGGCCCGGTCTACCGGCGGTTGTCGGGCGAGTTGCACCAGAAGGTGGATGTGTTATTCGGACGGTCTTGCGGCACGATTTGCGAGCGACGCGTGAAAGCGATTCGGAGTGCGCCAATTGCGCGCGTCAAAGGTGGAAAGTTCGGAACCATGTGCTATGTTGTCACGAAACTGGGCGTACGCTCGCTCTAGTCGGAAGGGGTGTTCGCTCGGGCTGCGTTCGGGGTCAGTGGTTGACCTTGATCGATCCGGCTGAGTGGATCATGCGAACACCCGCCTCTCCCTACACAAGGTGAGACCGGGAAACAGTGATCGGGATGCGGCTCTCGGCGGACTCGCCCGAGGGGCATCGTTCGGCTGGGCTTCGTACCGTCGTGTTGTCTCTCCCACTTGTGGTTGGGTTGGAACAAAGGAGTGTCAGAATGAAGAAGAGCATGGTACTTTCAGTGGTCGCGGGGCTGGCCTGTGCTGGCTCCGCCCTCGCGCAGGCGATTCCGGGTGTTCCGTTCGAAGTCGATCGGTCGCAGATCCAGCAGATTTATGTGAACGAGTACGGCGAGCCGACGGCCCCCTATGCCGATCGGGCGATCGGCGTGGTGCACGATGGATTGAACGGCACGGCGACGCCCCTGTGCGCGGTGTACCTGAATCAGGCCGCCACTCCGCAGCCGCTGGTCAGCATCCTCGAAGACCTGAACTTCAGCCCGGGCCCGTGGGCGAACACGACGAACAACGTCGTGCGAGTCTTCACGGTCTCGATCTCGAACAGCGCGGCGTCGGGCACGATCAACTTCGACCTGCGGATGCGGTTCTGGGATCCGGCGAACGTCGATTTCACGCGCAACCCCATGATTACGACGGGCGCCACCCCACTGCGCGAGATCATCTACCCGGTGCGCAACCTCGGCCCGGGCCTCTTCAACATCACGTTCACGCTGACGGCGACGGGGCAGTTCACCGTTCCCGGCAACCGCGTCTTCTTCCAGGGGGAGGCGCTCCAGCCCGGCAGCACGACGGCGTACTTCACGGGCACGCAGATCCCCTTCTGGGGCGTCAATCCCAACGCCTTTGTCGCGCAGCGCGGCGGGTCGAGCAACTCGCAGGGCTTTGACCGCAACCGCGACGGCATCTTCGCGGGGTCCGCCACGCCCGGCAACACGCTCGAGCACAGCGCCCTCAACTTTGCGGGGGGGCAGTGCATCAACACGAACATCCACTACCCGATGGTGATCCAGGGCGACCTGCCCGCGACGCCTCCGGCGACGTTCATGGACCTGGGTTCGATCACGGACTCTTCGACGATGAACTTCACGATCCCGGCGAACGGGGTGAAGTGGTTCCGCTTCAACCTGCCCGCCGACGTGACGGATGCGGCGCTGCACTTCCTGGACATCGACACCGAGGGGTCGGGGATCGCGGACAGCGACATGGCGCTGTTTGATAACAACGGCAACATCATCCGCGCCGACGCGGGTGACGGTTCGGGCGATCTGGCCCATCTGACGTTCGGCGTTGGGCGCCGGGCGGCCTCCCCCGGCGGGGGCAAGTCGTTCGACGGCGGTGACGGCGAACTCGCGGCCGGCGGGCCGTACTGGCTCGCGATCACCTCCGGTCCGACGACGTTCAGCGGCGGCTTTGTCGCCGACAACACAGGCACGGGCGGGAACGCCACGATCAACATCCGCAGCAACGTCGTCTCGGGGAACCTTGCTCCGTCGGTGGCTCCGGCGGGCGAAGACCTGGTGGCCGACCTGGGCGACGTGCTCGCCCCGGGCGTGGCGGGGACGCCCACGCTCCCCGGCGCGTACAACATCATGTGGTACAAGTTCAACGTCTGTCAGGACATCACGCCCAGCGGGACGGACTACTTCGACATTGACTTCAGCAACAACGACCAGTTGGGTGATACCGAGGCGTTCATCTTCAACGCGGCGGGCAACCTCGTGATCACGAGCGACGATGCCGACGCGGATGGGATGGACCCCTTCTATCTCTCGCCCCAGTTCTCGTTCGGTCCGTCGGGCAATCCTCGCCCGTCGGCGAATCCGGACGCGCTGCCCTTTGACGGGCAGGATGGCGCCCTGCTTCGCGGGACCTACTACCTGGGCGTTTCCTTCTACCAGTCGGCGACGCTCGGCTCGAACGATCGCTGGCACATCCGCGTGACGGGCGGCAGCAACCTGGAGATCGCCCCGGACTTCTACACCACGATCTCGAGTTGCACGCCCGCCTGCATCGCGGACGTGGACGACGGCACGGGCACCGGCACGCCCGACGGGGGCGTCACCATCGACGACCTGCTTTATTACCTGGGCATCTACAGCGACGGCAACGTGGCCGCCGACGTGGATGACGGGACCGGCACGGGCACGCGCGACGGCGGCGTGACGATCGACGACCTGCTGTACTACCTCGTTCGCTACGAGGGGGGCTGCTAAGTCGGAACGTGCGGCGATCGCCGATCGCCGAGAATGAAGTGTGGTGCCATAGACAAGGGGCCCGGTCGGATGACCGGGCCCATTTTCATTTTTGGGGTAGGGATGGGCGCCCGAGGTGATCAGCAGCCGGCGTCGAAACGTTGGAGGTAGTACAAGAGATCGTCGATGGTGACGCCGCCGTCGGGCGTGCCGGTGTTGCTGCCGTCGTCGAGGTCGGCGGTCGGGAGCCCTTGGGCGTAGATGGCGAGGTAATAGAGCAGGTCGTCGATGGTGACGCCCCCATCGGGCGTGCCGGTGCCCGTGCCGTCGTCCACGTCCGCGATGCAGCGGACGGGCTGAAAGAACACGGTGATGCCGGAGCCATCGAGGAGTTGCCCATCGACGCCGAAGGTCTCGGCGCCGAAGCGTCGGGCGATGAGGGTGCCGTTGTAGCGGGTGGTTTCCTCGCGGAACTCGAAGTCGCCCGAGCCGGACCAGTTCTGGTCCGAGCCGCTCAAGGCGAAGACGCTGTTGGCGGTGTCGGCTTCGATGGGAAGGAGAATGTCGGTGGAGAACTCGGCGGCGTTGGAGTTCGCGTGGACCCGCACGCGGAGCACGATCTCGGTGCGGACGATGCGTCGTCCGACGTCGGGGTCACCCGCGAAGATCGCGGCGGAATAGGACTGTCCGACTTCCGCGAAGTTGAAGGTGCGGGAGTCTTGAGCGAGCGCGGGGAAGGCGAGAGCGGCGGCGACGGCCGGGGACCAGCGTTGCATGCGAACCTCCTTGTCTGTAGTTCATGCGAGAGTTGGATGATTCGACCGACGATGGTGTTTCGTTTCGAGCATGGAACGGGGTCTTCACCCGGGGTCGAAGGGTTCCCAGGGGAAGTTGGGCGGGATGAGTTCGGGTCGGTCGTTGAGCCAGGCGACGAGCCACTCGAAGGCGTCGAAGAGTCGAGGGCCGGGGCGGTTGAACATCTGGTGGCCGTCGACGAGCGCGACGCGGCGGTTGCGGACGGCGGGGAGTTCTCGGAACCAGAGTTGGGTCGCGAGTTCGTTGGCGGCGTTCCGGGTCCTGGCGAGGTCGAAGCCGCATGGGCAGATGATGAGATACTCGGGACGGGTCGCGACGAGGACTTCGGGGGGCACGCGGACGGATTTTCCCGCGACGCGTTCGGCCATCTGTGGCCCGACGGCGGCGCCGGCGGCGGGCTTTGGTGTCGTCGGGTTGAGCGGATGCCAGCCGCCCGCGCGCTCGATGAGTTGCACGGTCCAATGCCCGGCGCAGAAGAGTGGATCGGTCCATTCGAGGAAGGCGACGCTGGGGCCGTCGACGTAGGGGTTGACAAACTCGGCGGCGGCGAAGAGGCGCTCGCGCAGGCGTCCGAGGGCGACTTTGGCTTCGTGCTCGCGTTGGATCGCGTGCGCGATGCGAAGGACATCGTCGAGGACGTCCTCCACCGTGGTGGGGTGCAGGCTGAGGATGTCGGGTGACGGGTGGAGGCGGGCCGCGACGCGGTGGACACTCGCGAGGTCGATGGAGCAGACGTCGCAGAGGTCCTGGGTGAGGATGAGACTGGGCTGGAGGGAGGCGAGCAGGTCTTCATCGAGGGCGAAGAGCGGCTGTTTGGCGCGGATGGCCATGCGCACCTGGCGATCGATCTCGGCGGGAGTCTGGGCGTGGGTCCGTGGAGCCGTGAGTGCGGGAAGGGAGGAGATCTGGATGGGAAGGTCGCACTCGTGCGAGCGTCCGACGAGGAGGTTGGCGGCGCCGAGCAAGGCGGTGATCTCGGTGGCGGACGGGAGGAGGCTGACGATCCGTGGTTGGGGGGTGATCGGGTCGGGTTGGAGTGGGTTCGCGGTCATGGACGATCTACTGTTGACGTTCGTAAGGAAGGAACAGCCGCAACCCGGCTGGTCGTCAACGGTATCGCATGGAGCGGTGGGGAACCCGGGCCGCTCCATAGGGAGGTATGCACTTGGAGTACGGCCCAGATCGGGATGCTGTTGTCGTCGCGCGGAAGATGGTGGCGCTGGGGGCGGTCGCGCTCTTGACGCTGGCGGGGGTGGCTCCGGCGCAGGATAAGGAGAAGGAAAAGAAAGTGGCGTCCCCGGTGGCACCGACGAGTGCGCCCAAGTCGTCGGCGAAGCCGGCGGTGACGCCGCCCGCGCCGGCCTCGAAGGTGGGGACGCCGACGCCCGTGACGTCGCCGGCGGGTGCGACGATGGCGTCGCCGACCTCGGCGGGAGCGGTGGAGCGGGCGCCGTTGCCGGACATCGAGTCGGACGATCCGAACATGATCACGCTGGCGGCATTTTCGGGGCCGGTGGACCTGACGGCGCTGATCGAGTTGCTCGCGCGGACGTTGGACATCAACGTGACGTTGGTGGGGGACGTGACGGGGCAGGTGGTGTTCAACGCGCCGAAGGCGATCCCGAAGGATCGGTTCCTGCCGTTCGTGGACGCGCTGCTGAATCAGCAGAACTACACGATCACGTACGATCCGGAGTCGCAGTTCTTTGTGGTGCAGCAGGTGTCGGCGGTGACGTCGGAGTTGGGGGGCGAGCGGGCGACGACGCGGATCATCTCGACGCCGAACGTCCGTCCGTCGTCGTTGCAGACGGCGCTGGGCGGGCAACTGGGAGGCGGGGCGGTGCCCGGGCAGGGAGGAGCGCGTCAACTCTCGTACGTGGACGAACTGGGCATCATCATCGCGACGGACACGGTTCGGAAGTTGGATCAACTGGAAGCGCTGGTGGGCCGCATCCTGGCGGAGTATGCCAAGACGTCGTGGATCCGCATCGAGTTGGACCATGTGGCGGCGCCGGTGGCGCGGGAGCGAGCGCTGCAGTTGGTGGGGCTGTCGAGCGGGACGTCTCGCGGCTTTGGGGATCCGAACCAGCCGCAGCAGGTCCAGGTGCCGCCGGGCGGGCGTGGGCCATCGCTGGACAACCTTGGAGATCGGTTGACGGTGGACGCACAGGGGAACGCCTTGATCTTCCGTGGCTTCCCGGAGGAGATCCACCAGGTGCAGACGGTGCTGGCGATCATCGACAAGCCGAGCCAGTTGCAGCCGAAGCGATACAACGTGGGTGGGGCGGCGCGGCAAGTGGCGGACATCGCACGCCAGCGCGGGCTGGGTGAGGTGACGACGATCCAGAGCGAAATGCAGGAGGGTCAGTTCAACCAACTGCAGTTCCAGAACCAGCAGTTCCAGAACCAGGCGGGTCGGCAGGGGCAGACGCTGAGCGGGGGTTCGGTGATGGTGGTGGATGAGTCGCGGGGGACGATTCTTTACTATGGCACGGTGGACCAGCAGGCGCAGATGGAGCGATTGGTCGAGGAGTTGGACATCCAGTCGGAATCGTTGGTGATCCGCGCGTACAAGTTGGTGAACAGCGATGCCGAGAAGATGGCGGACCTCATCAATGGGCTGATCCGGAACGAGACGCCCGCCGCGAGCAATCCGCTCCTGGGGGAAGGCGGCACGGGCACGTTCAGCGGCGCGAACCCGTTCGGTCCGCGGGTGCGGACCAACCAGCCGCGAACGCCGAACACGCAGGAGCAAACGAATCCGAATGA
The DNA here is from genome assembly GCA_964543905.1 of uncultured Phycisphaeraceae bacterium. Lineage (GTDB taxonomy): Bacteria > Planctomycetota > Phycisphaerae > Phycisphaerales > UBA1924. The sequence goes on along the minus strand of CAZIZO010000009.1, from coordinate 39,799 downwards.
TCTGAGCATCACGGGCGACGCGTTCGTCATCGCGAATAAGGCGTTGAACCAGGTGTTGATCAAGGCGCCGGCGAAGCAGCAGCCGGAGTTTGCGAAACTCATCGAGAAACTCGACCTGCGACGGCCCCAGGTGTACGTCGAGGCGAAGATCGTCGTGGTGAACTGGACGGATGATCTGCGTTTGGCGTTCGAGACGCAACTGATCAACGCGGGGGGTAAGGGCGGCGTCCTGAACACGAACTTCGGGCTGGGGAGTTTCGGGACGGGGGGCGCGATCACGACGGCAAAGACGGTGAGCACGACGCTGGGCGGATTCACGGGGGCGCTGATCAACAGCGACTATGTGCCGATCATCATGACCGCGTTGCAGCGGGAGGTGGACGGGCGGATTCTGGCGACGCCGCAGTTGCTGATGGACGACAACGAGGAATCCAAGTTGGTGTCGGTGGACCAGCAGCCGACGACGGTGACGACGCTGACGACGGGGAACAACCAGGTTCCGACGACGTCGTTCGGCAACTATGTGGACGCGGGCACGGAGTTGACGATCACGCCGCAGATTTCCGATGGCGGGTACTTGCGGATGAAGTACCACATCAAGTTGTCGAGTTTCACGGGGAGCGGGACGAACGGGGTTCCGCCACCTCGGCAGGAGAACACGCTGGACTCTGAGAGCGTGACCGTTCCGAGCGACATGACCATCATTCTGGGCGGGCTGACGCTGGACCAGAAGGGTCGGACACAGGTCAAGATTCCGCTGATCGGGGATATTCCTATCCTGGGGCAACTGTTCAAGGACGACAACAGGAACGACCGGAAGACGACGTTGTACGTGTTCCTGACGCCGCGGATCATGCGGGACCCGAACTTCCTGGATTTGCGTCTAAAGACCAAGGGGCCGAGGAGCAACTCGATGTTGGCGGACGATTTCCCGCCGCTCGCGCCGACGATGATCGACGGCGCGGACCATCGACCGATTCTGCCCGTGGAGACGGGGGTCAAGTCGGAGCCCGCGGCTGCGCCCACGCTCCGGTCGCCCGCGGAGGCGCCCGCGGAGCCGACCAAGAGCGAGCCGCCCGTGACGACGCCCGACCACGAGTCGCCCCAAAGGAAGGACCGCTGAGCGATGGCGAAAAGCCCAGACAAGGTGGGAGCGCTCGCTCGCGGGGTCGGTGGGGGGGGCGCGGACGTGAAGGACGTGCTGAGCGGCGGTCGAGCGGGCTCGGAGTGGTCGCGGGTGGCGAAGGCGCTCGGTCCGCTGCGGATCAATCCGGACGCGCTGCGGCGATTCCCGCGCACGGAGGGGAGTGACGAAGAGCCGTGGGATGTGCTGCTCTCGATGCTGGCGATCGACGAGCATCGGGCGTTGGAGTTGCTGTCGCAGCGAACGGGGCTGAAGTATGTGCCCGAGCCTCGACTCCAGGAGAGCGCGGGGCGGTTCTACGAGTTGGTGCCTCCGGACATCGCGCGCCAGTTCCATGCGGCGGGGGTGGAGAGCGACGGGCCGGCCCCGCACGGGAGCATGACGATCGCGACGGCGCAGCCCATGCAGCCGGCGGTCTTCGCGATGCTGGAGGAGATGCTGCAGGGCCCGATCCGGCTGGTGCTGAGCCCGCGGGCCGGGGTGGCGAACCTCATCAACCGCGGATACGAGCGTCGGCAGGACCTTGTCACCGAGATCATCGAGGAAATGCCGCTGGACGAGCGGGCGATCGCGTCGGCGGCGGGAGCCGCGGGAAGCGCGACGGACCTCTTGCAACTGGCGCGTCAGACGCCCGTGATCCGCCTCGTGAACATGATCTTGTTCGAGGCGCTGCGGCGGCGCGCGAGCGACATCCACGTCCACCCGGGCGAGACCAAGTTGGTGATCCGCTTCCGGATCGACGGCATGCTGATCGACACGTTCAGCCCGCCGCTCTCGCTCGCGCCCGCGATCAGTTCTCGATTGAAGGTCATGACGGAACTGGACATCGCGAATCGGCACACCCCCCAGGACGGGCACACGAGCGTGCGTGTGGGGAGTCGGAAGGTGGACATCCGCTTCTCGTGCATCCCGACGGTCTATGGCGAGCGGCTCGTGCTGCGACTGCTCGATCAGACCTCCACGCAACTCTCGCTGGATCAGATCGGGATGTCGAAGAGGATGCAGACGCAACTGCTCGACCTGATCGAGCGTCCCACGGGCATCATGCTGGTGACGGGCCCGACGGGCTCGGGCAAGACGACGACGCTCTACGCCGCGCTCGGGCAGGTCGATCGCACGAGCCGCAACGTGATGACGATCGAAGACCCGGTCGAGTATCACCTCGACGGGATCAGCCAGATGCAGGTGAACGTGAAGCGCGGCGTGACCTTTGCGACGGGGTTGCGAGCGCTGCTTCGTCAAGACCCCGACGTGATCCTGGTGGGCGAGATCCGCGACCAGGAGACGGCGCAACTCGCGATCCAGGCCTCGCTGACGGGGCACTTGGTGCTCGCCACCCTGCACACGAATGATGCGCCGAGCGCGGTGATGCGGCTGATCGACATCGGCGTGGAGCCGTACCTGATCAGTTCAACGCTGCTGGCGACGCTGGCGCAGCGGTTGCTGCGTCGGGTGTGTGGCGCGTGCAAGGGTGGGAAGATGGGTCCGGACGGGCACCCCTGCGAGGCGTGCTTCGGGACGGGCTATCGAGGGCGTTTGGCCGTCTACGAGATCATGACCGTTAGTGACAAGTTGCGTGAGATGATGATGGTTCGTGCGGACGCGGTGTCGTTGTATGAGGCGGCGAAGGCCGAGGGCTTTCGCCCGATGCGAGACGACGCGATGGAGAAGGTCCGACAGGGACTGACGGATGAGGCGGAGGTCTATCGCGTGCTGCACTGAGCGAGGCGGGAGGCCGGAGGCGCCCGACGCGGTCAACAGCCGTCCGCGAAGTGCTGGAGGAAGAAGAGCAGGTCATCGATGGTGACGCCGCCGTCGGGCGTGCCGGTGGAGGAGCCGTCGTCGACGTCGGCGCCGGAGTCGCCCGCTTCGAAAAGGAAGAGGTAATACAAGAGGTCGTCGATGGTGACGCCGCCGTCGGGCGTGCCCGTGCCCGTGCCGTCGTCCACGTCGGACACGCAACGGGGGGGAGGGGTGAAGACGACGCGGAGCATGGGGCGCACGGCGGGATCGGTGTTCTCGCGGGTGTCCCATCGGCGAGCGTTGCGTGGGGAGCCGGCGGCGTTCAGGATGATCCAGCCAAAGTTTGATGCTGGGGCGTCGATCCAGGTTTGGACATCGTGGACGAGTCCGGGACCAGTCCACGCGAACGGTCCGAAGGAGCCGACATCGCGTGAGGCGCTCGGCGTGACCACGTAATCCCCGCCTGGGCTGGACCAGAGGGCGTCGGGGTAGAAGCGATGCTGCCACGTGGCGTCGCCGGGTTGCGATGCCGTGCCTTGCCCGCCGGGATCGCCCGCGTTCGAGGCGCCTTCGCCCCAGTCGGCCGTCAGGCGGTGAACGGCGAACTCTCCGGAGGCGGCCACGGAGCGAGAGCAGTGGAGCGTGAGCGTGACGCTGGAGACGGTGGACCCGGGCGGGACGGCCCGGGCGAGGTCGAAGGAGACGAGGGCGCGGCGTTCGGCATCCGAGGCGTTGACGCCCGAGAACATGAATGCCCCAGCGCCGTTGCTGAAGGCTCCCGTGGCGTCTTCGTACAGCGTGTTGTCGCGAGCCGCGACGACCTCCACGATGTCGCCCCGACACAGGTGGCCCTGAGGCGTCATCGTAGCGATTAGGAATGCGCATGAACAACCGCGGAAGACGGTCTTGGAAGCGGGATGGACGTGCACATGAATCTCCGTTGTGTGGGCGTGGGCTCGGATGCTTCACCTTGCCGGGGGTCGTCAGGCGGCCGGACAGGCGGCAATTGCAGATGTCGGGCGGGGGTGCCGATCTTGCGGGTCTGACGCAGAGATCGGTGCAGTTTCCTATGATTGGAGATGCTCGCCAACCCCGCGACCCGAACCATGCCCCAGCCCCGCGCACGAACCTTGGCCGACCTTATTCAGGCGGAGTGGCCTTCGCTGGTCGAACTCCGGCGGGATTTGCACCGCCATCCCGAGTTGGCGTTTCAGGAGTCGCGGACCAGCGCGATCGTGCAGCGCGAGTTGGCGGCGTTGGGCATCCAGTTCAAGGCGGGCCTCGCCCGGTACGACGGCAAGCCGGGCACGGGTGTGCTGGGCTATCTGCCTGCCACGAGCGCCGAGGGAAATCAGCGACCGGCCGTGGGGCTGCGCGCCGACATGGACGCGCTGCCGATCGTCGAGCAGACAGGCAAGGCGTATGCGTCGTGCACTCCTGGCGTGATGCACGCGTGTGGGCATGATGGGCACACCACGATTTTGATTGGTGCGGCACGCGTCCTGAGCAAGATGCAGGATCGTCCCAACCCCGTGGCGTTCGTCTTTCAGCCTGCGGAGGAGGGCGGGGGCGGGGCGGACCACATGTGCCGCGAGGGCGCACTCGGCGGGCTCGCCAAGGGCGGACTCGGCAACGCCGTTGGAAAGATGTTCGGCCTGCACGGCTGGCCCCAGTTGCCGCTGGGCGTCGTCGCGAGCAAGTCCGGGCCGCTCCTCGCGGCGGTGGACGATTTCGTGGTGACGGTCAAGGGCGTGCAGAGCCACGGGGCGTATCCGCACTTCGGGCGCGATGCCGTGCTGGCGACGGCCCACATCATCACGGCGTTGCAGTCGATCGTGTCTCGAAATGTCGGCCCGCTCGAATCCGTCGTCGTCAGCGTCGGCGCGATCCACGCGGGCACCGCGAACAACATCATCCCCGAGAGCGTGGAGTTCATTGGGACGGTGCGCACGCTCAGCCCCGCGATCAAGGCCCTCGCCCGCGAACGCTTCTTCGCGATCGTGCAGGACACCGCCCGCGCGTTTGGCTGCGAGGCGACGATCAACTGGCATGAGGGATATCCCGTCACGAGCAACGACCCGGAGGCGGCGAAGCAGTTCTTTGCCGTCGCCGACGAGGCGCTCGGCGCGGCCCGCGTCCTGCGACTCGAAAACCCCACGATGGGCGGCGAAGATTTCGCGTACTACGGGCAGCAGGCCAAGGCGTGCTTCTTCTTCCTGGGCCTGAGGCCGGGCGAGGCCGAGGTGCCGACGCTGCACCAGCCGGAGTTCGATTTCAACGATGATGCGATTGGGACTGGGGTGGAGTTGATGGTGCGGTTGGCGGTGAGTTCGTAACCGCAGCAGATCCGGTGCGATTTCGCATGGAAACGACGGAGAGCGCGAGCAACATCAGCGAGCACGGACTTGGAACTACATTGAGCACCAGGTTCTGCTGAACAAGCGGATGTACGTAGATATTCCAGATTTCGTTGAAATCATTGGCCCGAAAAAGATGTACAATTGGCGAGTTCAACCCATACTCTCGATCGATCGGAAACTGGGCACTTACGATTCGTTGACCTTGAGTTCCATCGAGTGCAAGTTCGTAAGCGAAGCAGATAATAGGATTTCCGAGAACAGGTGGTGGCGATCGGAACGGCGCAGCCTGAGATACGTTTGCCCATCTTGTTCCAATGCCCGGCGGGAGCAAGTCGGATTCATCGTCGATTTTTAGAACACTACCGAATCGGGTGACGGCTAGTTCCACGAGATTGTTCGTGATCTGACCACGGGAGATACTCGAACGCGAGATCGTGTCTGCTTCACCAATTCCAGGAGCCCCAGTTACGGTCGCATCCAGAGACGTAGCGCCGAAGTAGGTGTTTGACGGACCCGGGAAGGTAGACACTGCCCGGACGTGGACAGACGAAACGGACGAATCCACATCCATCAGCCCCGAATGCCATGTTACCCCTTGGTCTGCGGACGCCTCCCACCGCCAAATCGAAGGGTCTGTCGAGATGATAAAATTGTTCTGCGCACCCGTCAAATTGCACGCAGTCAACGATGTTGCAAGGCAGGTAAACAGGTGGACGAAGCGTTGTCCAGTGCATGTCATTAGAACGCTCCGAGGTGCCTAGTTACACAAAGACGATTGGAGGAGCTTCGAAGCGTTGAAGCGACCGTTCGTGGTGCAGTACCCTGTGTACTGAGGCAAGACGTCAACGGCAGCGAGAATCTTCGCCTTCAAATCGAGTGCTGTGAGGTTCGGAGATTGCGACCACTTCAAAGCGGCGAAGGCTGTGACCAGGGGAGCTGCGTAACTGGTGCCGCTGAATGGGGCCGGCGCATACAGGTCCCAATTCAAGGTCCAAATCTCTTCGGATGGCGCGAACAGATCTACAGAGAGATGGCCGAAGTGCGTTCCACCTTCGTCCCAAGAACAAGGATCAGGATTTGTGTTCCACAGTTGATCAGATGACGTACATCCTCCAACGACAAGAATGTTGTCATACGGGAACTCGGGAGGATAGATATTCACTGAGCAGGGAATGTCGAGATTCAACGAACCATTTCCAGCCGCAAAGACGTAGAGAACATCAGGGGTGGCCTGGATATACGCTCGAACCGCCGCCGAATCCGCATTGTAAAATGTAAAACTACAGTTTGCGAGGCGGACACCGCGTACGTATGAGTACTCAAACCCCTTGAGTACAGTAGAGAACGAAAGAATGTCGGCTGCATTCGAAATCTTGATCGGAACGATTGAGCATTCCCACGCGGCACCACAGATACGACCGTTGTCGCATGCTGGTGTATTGTTGTTGCCGCGAGCGCCGGCGATCGAAGCAACAAGGGAACCGTGACCGATCTGATCTGTTGGGTCTGGAAAGGTACCAGCAGGCAGGGCAGTAGGTAGAAACTCCGTTCCCCAGTGATCGTCAATATACCCGTTGCCATCGGTGTCGTTTCCGTCGGGAGGTAGAGGCTCTCCGGCATTGACCAAGATGTTCTGGGTGATGTCACAGTTTCCGAGCGTAACGCCGCTATCGAGGACGGAGAAAGGCACAGTGGCTTTGGTACGGACGTTCCAAGCTCCGCGAGCACAAATGAGATCCATGTATGGTTGTTGATTCGGCCATAGGTTGTCGTTTGGGGTTGCCGTGCTCTCGCCGAAGCTGTCAGGTTCGGTGTACTCTACTTCGCGAACAAGCGTGAATAGCTCTCGAACCTCATCGGCAGTACCTTGTCTCGTTTGGACAATGGCAAGTTCTGGAGCGACTGTACTGGTCCATGTCACGCGCGCATCAAGTGCATCAAGCATGGGATGGCCGTTTTGCAAGAGATTTCTTGCGGTCTCCGGGTTCCAGAATCGGACAATGAAAGCTTCCGTGCTATGCCCGAGGTCGCGTTGCGCGAACGCCGGACTCGTTCCCATGGCGAAAACAGCGATCAGCGAGGCAGCGGGGCAGCGAGGCAGCGAGGCAGCGAGGCAGCGAGGCAGCATGGGATTCTCCTTTCGGATACACCAATATGCCCGAGAATCCAGAAAGTGCCAATGAAATGTGAGAAAATGTGCTAAATCTCCCACGTTTGTGGCACGTTCGAATACGAACCGACGGCTTACCGATACCCCCGCTCCATCGGCACCTCGCCCTCCGGCATCGTCCCCCGCACCCCCGACCCACACCCCGGCAGGCCGCAGCCGTGGCAGGCGCCGAAGGTGCCGGTGTAGCCGATCGAGGGGAGGAGGCGTTCGAAGTAGAAGGGCGAGCGCGGGCGGGCGTTGTGCCCGATCTCGTCCATCGTGTCGGCGTTGAAGAGGCGGCCGCCGACCATGACGTACTTGACCGAGTCGGAATCGCGGAGGTTCGCCGTCCAGTCTTTGGCGTAGACGGCGATATCGGCGAGTTTACCGACTTCGAGGGAGCCGAGGTCCTTGTCGAGGCCGAGGTATCGGGCGCCTTGGATCGTCGCGCATCGCATGGCCTGGATGGGCGAGAGCCCGCCCTGCCCGAGCATCCACAACTCCCAGTGAGCGGCCAACCCGGGGAGTTGCCCGTGCGCGCCGATGTGCACCGTGATCCCGACGTCGTTGAGGTCTTTGCAGATCTTGGCGCTGCGGAGGGTGTTGTAATCCGAATCCGGGGCGTGCTCGCGCCGGCGGCTGCGGGGCTCGACGATTTGGCGCGGCACGAAGCGGAGGAGTTTCTCGTTCTCCCACACGTTCGTGCGGTCGTACCAGTAGTTCTCGCCGGCGATCCCGCCGTAGCCCACGACGAGCGTGGGGGTGTATCCCGTCTTGCTCGCGCCCCAGAGTTGCACGATGTCCTGGTAGATGTTCTCGCAGGGGAGGGAGTGTTCGACTCCGGTGTGCCCATCGACGACCATGGTGAGGTTGTGCTGGAGGAGGCTGCCGCCCTCGGGCACGACCATCATGCCCAGTTGGCGTGCGGCTTCGATGACTTGCTGGCGCTGATCGCGGCGCGGCTGGTTGTAACTCTTGACGGAGAACGCGCCGACGGCCTTCATGCGGCGCAGGTGGAAGAGGGCGTCGTCGAGGCTGTTGATCTCGGCCTTGAAGGAGCCGGTAGCGCCGTAGAGGATGGTGCCGGTGGAGAAGGTGCGCGGCGCGACGATCATGCCGGCCCTTTGCAACTCGCTGGCGGCGAAGATCTCCTCGGTGTCGTTGGACGGGTCGTGGATGGTGGTGACGCCGAAGGCGAGGTTGGCATATTGCCCCCAGTTGTGCTGGGGCGTGATGCCGGCCTGACCTTGGGCACCGTGGGCGTGGACGTCGATCATGCCCGGGGCGAGGACCAAGCCCGTGCAATCCACGACGAACGCGTCCGCGGGGACATGGACCGCGTTGCGTGCACCGACGGCGGTGATGCGGTCGCCGTCGGTGAGGAGGGTGCCGTCGGCGATGATCTCGATCGGAGGATCGGGGAGGGTCCAGGTGGAGTTTGGTGTCGAGGGCGGAACCACCGAGTCCTTCGCCGGCACCAACTCGCGCATGGTGATGATCTTGCCGCCGACGAAGGCGACCTTTCCTTTGGGCACAAACTTGTGCTGCGTGAAGGCGACGTTGAGGCCGATGGGCTTGTCGTCATTCTTTGATTCGCCTTCGCGGGGGTGGGTGAGGTCGGCGGCGGTCCCGGGCGAGGTCGGATGGAGCCAGGTGAATGTTGCATCGAGGTCTTTGCTGAAGAGATCGGGCCCAAGAGTCCATGTCACCCGCTTGGAATCGCCGGACCAGCGGAGGGAGATGCCGGCGTCGCTGGAGACCTTGGCGACGGGCTGGTTGGTGGCGCCGGGCCCGATGTCGATGCTTCGACCGGTGAGGGTGAAGGGAGTGACATAGACGTTGAATCGCTCGGCCCAGGCGAGCCACTTGCCGTCGGGCGAGACTCGCATCTCGGTGGCGTTGCTGCTCTTGAAGTGCTCGCGTTCGTCGCGTCCCTCGGGTCCGTCGAGGGCGATGGAGATGAGTTTGGTGTTGTCGTTGTCCTTGTCGGGCTCGGAGGTGACGAGGAAGACACGGGAGTTGTCGGGGCCGAACTGTGGATTGGTGCCGCGCTTGGTGAGGCGTTTCATCTCGCCGCCGCGGGTGGGTGCGACGAAGACGCCGGTGTCGCGTGAGTGGATGTTGGGGAGGAGGTAACCGCCGGAGACTTTGCCGAAGACGATGCGAGAGCCGTCGGGGGAGAAGACGGGATCGACGTAGATTCCGGGCTGGGTGGTGATGTCGCGGGCGGCTCCACCCGAGACGGGTGCGACGCGGACGGCGCCCATCTCCTGATCGTTCCAGGTGGTGAAGACGATGGATTGCCCGTCCCGGGACCAGGAAGGGCAAAACTCGAAGCGGTCGTTGTCGCTGGTGAGGCGGCGCGGTTCACCGGTGGGAAGCGGACGCACATAAATGTGGCCGAGGGCTTGATAGGCGACGGCGTCACCATTCGGTGAAACCTCCGCGGTCTTGATCAGTCGGACATCGAACGTGTCGGGCGCGACGTTGATCGGGGTGCGCACGGCCTCCTGCACGCGGCGGGTGGTCTTGACGTGGAACGGGATCTCGGTGATGGTGCTTTCTCTCGGCCCCCCCGTGTTGCCGATGGCGACGCGCCAGATCTTGCCCTTGGCCCAATAGACGATCGAGGCGCTGTCGGGCGTCCACGCGATCGTGGGGTAGACGCCGTGGATGGCCCATGTTTCCTGCATGTCGCGTTCGAGTTGGTCGTGGACCTTGCGGATCTGGCCCGAGGCGATGTCCTGGAGAAAGAGGCAAGTCTTGTAGTTGTCGCGGCGCACGAACGCGAGCGATCGGCCGTCGGGGGAGGGCGTCGGGCGGATCGCGCCGCCCGGTCCGGTGATCCAGTTCTCGGTTTCGCCCTTGACGCGGTCGAGGCGGGAGATGATGTAGATTTGTCCAGTCGAGTCCTTGCTGTACTCGAAGGAGCCGCCGGGCGTGGCGTCCCAGGAGTAGTACAGGTATCGCCCATCGGGGGAGAAGGCGGGCTCGCCGACGTCCTTTTGATCGGTGGGCTTGGAGGTGAGTGGCAGACCGTCGCCGCCGCCGTCCTTGGGCTTGGCTTGCCCCAGGTGATAGAGCCACATCTCACCCGCGCCGAGGGATCGGCGCGAGGTGAAGTGCTTGCGGGCGACGATGGCTTGGCCTGACGGATCCCAGGCGGGAGAGTTGAGGAGGCGATAGGTCTCCTTCGTCACTTGCAACAGATTTGTGCCATCGGCATTCATGACCCAGATGTTGTCTCCGTGGCCTCGATCGCTGGTAAAGGCGATCTTGGAGCCGTCGGGGCTGAAGCGTGGCTGCATGTCCCACGCGACGTCGTTGGCGCTGGGGGAGCCGGGTCCGGTGAGGGGTGAGGCGATCCCGCCGGAGATGGGCATGGTGTAGAGGTCGCCGAGAAGATCGAAGGCGATGCTCTTGCCATCGGGAGAGACGTCGATGTTCATCCAGGTGCCTTCGCGGACGTCGATCGAGACGTCCGTGTGCGGGCCGGGCGGGTTGCTGACGTTCCAGGGCCCGTCGGCGTTTGTGGGTTCGGGAGGCTTTGGGGAATCGGGTGTAGGCTGGCCGGGTGGGGTGGGGTCTTGCGCGAGGGAGCGATGGGCGGCGAGGAGGAGAAGCAGGAGCGGGGAACTACGGCGCATCTTCAAGCCCTCGTGAACGTTGGGTGCGATGGGATTCGAGGGGGAAGGGTAGTGTGGGTCGATGCCGAAGAGGCTGCGGAAGTGGACCCGTGCAATCGTCGGGCGGCGGTGCAACATGGGGGTTCTGTAGGGGGAAGTCAGGACGGCAAGGTCCGAGGAGCACGGTCGGAGAGCCGATCCCATGCCGAACCTCTTGCGGGGGGGTGAAAAGCAAGTACACTCTGTCGGGCGAGGGGAGCGTGCGAAGGTCTCGTGCTGGACATGAGCGGGGAGTTGGGTGCTGCAAAGATGAGCGACGAAGGAACGCAGGCCATCACTCGCGTCTTGCATGCGATCGATCGCGGGGAATCGAGCGCGCCGGGCGAACTGCTCCCCCTGGTCTATGAGGAGTTGCGGAAGTTGGCCGAGGCGCGGATGGCGCGAGAGCCGGCGGGGATGACGCTGCAGCCGACGGCCCTGGTGCACGAGGCGTACATGAGGCTGCTTTCGGAGACCGGAGCGCAGTGGAAGAACCGGGCGCACTTCTTTTCGGCGGCGGCGGAGGCGATGCGCCGCATTCTGATCGAGCGGGCGCGTCGGCGGGGGCGCGTGCGCCACGGCGGTGGTCGGCAACGTCTGTGCATCGACGATCTCGATGTGGCCTGTGACGCGGAGGATTCGAGCGTGGACCTGGTGGCTTTGGATCGCGTGCTGAATCGTCTGGCGGGGCATGATCGGAGGCTTGCGGAGGTTGTGAATCTGAGGTTTTTCGCAGGGTTGACGGTGGAGCAAGTCTCGGACGTGCTGGACATCTCCCCGCGCACGGTGAAGCGGGATTGGGAGTTTGCTCGGGCGTGGCTCTCCGCGGCGCTGGAGGAGCCGACGGAGGATGCGACGTCATGAGCGAGGCGTCCTTCGCGCGGGTGCGCGACCTCTTCGATCGGGCGGCGGACCTGGAGCCTTCCGAGCGATCGGCGTTCCTTGCGAGGGAGTGCGCGGGTGACGAGTTGCTCCGCACTCGGCTGGAGCGCATGCTGGACGCGCACGGTCGTTCGGATGCGTTCATGGGCAAGCCCGTGGCGACGATCGATCTGGGCGAGGTCGCGCGGGGCGTCGACCCGATGATCGGCAGGGCCATAGGGGCGTACGTCGTCCGCGACGTGCTGGGGCGTGGGGGCATGGGGGTGGTGTATCGGGCCGAGCAGGAGCGGCCGCGGCGTGCCGTGGCGCTCAAGTTGGTTCGGTCGTCGCTGGTATCGCCCTTGATGCGGCGTCGATTCGAGCACGAGGCGCACGTGCTGGCCAGGCTGAAGCACCCCGGGATCGCGCAGATCTATGAGGCCGGAGCGGCGCCGGGGCCGGACGGCGAGCCGCAGCCCTTCTTTGCGATGGAGTTGGTCCGGGGCAAGAGCCTGCTGGAATACGTGCGAGGGCGGGACCTCGCGATCGCGGAACGTCTCGTGCTTTTCGTGCGCATCTGTGAGGCCGTGCATCACGCGCACCAGCGCGGCGTGATCCACCGTGACCTCAAGCCCGGGAACATCCTCGTCGAGGAGGCGGAAACCTCATCGGATGGGCCCGACGGGAGTGGTGGGTCGGGGTCCCCATCGACGACGGGCTTCAAGGGCGTCCGGGGCGTCATCGGAGCACCGAAGATCCTGGACTTCGGCGTTGCACGAGTCACCGATCGCGACCTGGCGGTCACCACGATGCAGACCAGCATCGGTCAAGTGATCGGCACGTTGCAGTACATGAGCCCGGAGCAGGCGATGGGGCAGAGCGACCGCGTGGATGTGCGGTCGGATGTGTACTCGCTCGGGGTGATTCTGTACGAACTGCTTGCGGGGCAGCCCCCGTACGACGTGTCGAAGAGGCCCGTCAGCGAGGCGGCGCGTGTGATCGCGGAGCAGGAGGCGATGTCGCTGCGCACGGTGGATCGGGCCTTTCGAGGAGACCTTGAGACGATCGTGCACAGGGCGATGGAGAAGGATCCGGAGCGTCGGTACGCGTCGGTCGCGGACTTTGCCGCGGACGTCGAACGCTATCTGGGCGATCGTCCCATCATCGCGCGGCCCGCGAGCACGATGTACCAGATCCGCAAGTTCACGAAGCGGAACAAGGTGCTGGTCGGAGGCGTGTGCGCGACGATGTTGGTGCTGATGCTTGGAGTGCTCGGAACGGGTCTTGGCCTCGTGGAAGCGACCGCCGCGCGACATCTGGCCGAGGACCGCGAGCGGATCGCCAGAGCGGAGGCGCGCAAGGCGGAACAATCGGTGGAGTTCCTGGTGGAGATGCTCACCGCGGCCGATCCTGAGCAGGCCCAAGGGCGAGAGGTGACGGTGCGAGAGATCCTCGACCAGGCGTCATCACGCGTAGAGCGGGACCTCGGGGATGAGCCGGATGTCGAGGCGTCGATTCGAACGGCGATCGGGAAGACGTATCTCGGGCTTGGGCTGCGTGAGAATGCGCGTCCACACCTCGAGGCCGCACGGGTTCGCATCGCGAGTGTGTATGGAGAGGGTGCGGTGGAGTACGCGCAATCCCTGTCGCCTTTGGTCCGCCTCGCGAATGCGGACAAGGATCACGAGCGGGCGATTCGGCTGGCCGAGGAGGCCCTGAGGATTCGGGAGTCGCATGCCGCGGCCGACGACCCGGCACTTGCGGAGACCTTGGGGACGCTGGGCCAGGCGTACGCGATGGCGGGGGCGTATTCCAAGGCGGAACCTTATCTGCGTCGGGCCGTGGAGATTCTGGAGCGAGCGGGTCCCTCGCAGCGCCGGACGTTGGGGTTGGCGCTCGACATGCTGGCGAGCGCGGTCGGTCGGATCGGGGGCGACGAGCGGGAGCGAGAGAGTGTCCGGCTGACGGGCAGGGCGGTGGAGGCGCTGCGCGACACGGTGGGGGAGTCGCACCCGCAGTACTCGGTGGTGTTGTTCAATCACGCGTTCGCGCTGGAACAGGTTCGCGAGTATGAGGCAGCGCAGAAGTCGTATGAGGCGTGTCTTCAGGTGCGTCGGCGGATCTATGAAGGCGAGCATCCGCGTGTGCTGAGTGTTCGCAACGCCCTCGCGGCACTCCGCATTCGGAAGGACGAGTTGGATGCGGCCGAGGCCGAGTTGGAGGACGTGCTTCAACTCCGCAAGGTGCGGCTTGGGTCTCGGCATCCGGATGTCGCGAGGACGATCGAACTGCTCGCGTCGATCGCGGGGAAGCGCCAGGACCAGCCCAGGCAGGCGCAACTCCTGGAGGAGGCGCTCGAGATCTATCGAGTGCAGGGCGGCGTGCGGGTGGCGAGCGCGGCGCACGATCTGGCGTTGCTGCATGCGCGACTGGGGCAGAACGAGAAGGCCGAGGCGCTCTTTCGCGAGGCGCTCGAGGCGCGGCGAGGGCTGGGGCAGCGCACGAGGAACGCGGCCATCCTGATGAGCGACTTTGGGGCGTTCCTGAGCAAGGTCGGCGCGGGCGACGAGGCCGCGACGTTGCTGCGTGAATCGGTGGGCATCTTCGACGATCTCAGTTCGCGAGATCGCTCCTTGTGCAGCACGCTCCGGCGACTGGGGTCGGCGCTCGTCCGAGCGTCACGGTTCGCCGAGGCGGAGGTGGCGCACCGGCGCGCGTTGGACCTCGCCAGGACGCTCAAGATGGATACGGAGGGAGCGATTGCGAAAGAACTGGCGGCGATCCTGGAGGCCACGGGCAAGCGAGAGGAGGCCGAGCGGCTGCGGCTTGCCTGGCCGGCGGAGTCGGGGGCGGTGGGGTCGACCAAGTGAGTGCGGTGTGTGCTGCTGGGATAAACCGGCGAGTACTTTTGGCCTGTGTCCCCGGCTCTTTCGCATCTTGATGACAGGGCTTTGGGTTGTAGGCAGGCGCCGGCATCGCGGGCTCGTCATGCCTGTGAGCACGAAAGTTTCCCTGAACTGTCTTGGGAGTGGGCAAGTCTTGTGCGATTTCGGTTGTTCGGAGGGCGGCCATCGAGTAGGCTTGAGAACCGATCGGCGTTCGGGGCCGGGTCCGAGAACGCGGACGATTGGGTGGGAAGTGTGTGTCGATTTTTGCCGAGGAGTTGAACATGAAGAGTCACATAAATGCACGGAAGTTGATTCGCGTGTGCGGCCTGCTGTGCTCGATCGCGGCGCCGGCGCTCGCCGATGGTCCGCAGACGATCCGCGAGGCGTACACCGCTTCAAACGGGGATGTCTTCATTGCCACGAAGGTGGTCGGAGAGGGCGTCGAGAGCATCACCTACGAGCGGAATGGTCAGGTGTATTCGCACCGGGAGATGTTGCAGCATGTCCTAGCCCATCCGGCTCCGGTCGTGGACCCGGCGATCCTGGCGGCGGCGAGGGCGAATCCGAACCAGATGTTCTTGACAACGGTGCTGCTCCGAGAGCGTCCGAGTTATGCCATTTCCAAGGACGTTTGGGCGAAGTATCAGGCCGTGTTCGACGACATCGTGCGAGAGACGGCGGAGATTCGACGGTCGATCCTGCCGCGGGAGTCGATGGACATGGATCAGGAGCGGGCGATTTTGCAGAGCGATGCCGCCGCCCGGCCGCGACTCACGCCGGTGCAGCAGGCCCGCGTGCGCGAGTTGGGCATGCTGCACGAGCAGGTCTCGGCACAGGCGAGGGCGGAAATCCGCGATCGGTTGATCAGGGCCTCTGAGCCCGGGCAGAATCACCTCGCGCAGCGTCTTGCGGCGCTCGGCGGGGTGGTGGAGGCGCAAATCCTGACGGCGAACGGGGTCGAGGCGAAGTTGCCCGGCTCGGCCATCGTCGCGCTCGCGACGGACCCGCTCGTTGGTCGCCTGTATCCCAAGCCCATCGGACAGCCCGAACTGAATCTCCAGAAGACCTCGCTGGGGCTCACGACGGGATTCTGGGCCAACGGGATCGACGGCGGGATCTGGGATGCGGGCCTCATCGACACGGGCGTGCAGCAAGACCACCCGGCCTTTGCGGGCAAGACGTTCCAAGAAGCACCGGGCGTCGGGACGACGGACTCGGACGGGCACGGGACCGCGGTGTGCGGCATTCTCGTGAGCGCGGACGCGACCAACACGGGCATGGCCTTCGGCAGCACGCTGATCGACGTGGGCAGTTTCAACGACGTCCAGGCCGACGCGGACTGGATGGTCGTCTCCGCGCCCTCGGATAGCGACCCGGAGTTCATCAACCTCTCGGGGGGGTTCCCGACCAGCCCCGCGACGGACATCGACTACAACGATCTGGAGAAGTTCTTTGACGGCTTGACGCAGGATCAGTTCTGCCTCCTGAGCAAGTCCGCGGGGAACCAAGGGAACGGGACGACCACCATCACGCATCCCGCGGGCGCGTACAACTGCATCGCCGTCGCGAACATGAACGACCAGAACACCACGACCCGCACCGACGACGTGATCACGTCGTCCTCGAGTCGTGGTCCGACGCTCGGAGGCCGCTTCAAGCCCGATCTGTCCGCTCCGGGCCACAACACGACGACGTGCTCGAACGTCTGGAACAATCCCGCGTCCAACCCGGATTTCACCACGACGTTCGGCGGAACGTCGTCGGCGTCTCCCCATGCCGCGGGCGGCGCGCTCCTGCTGACGGACCTGCGAAGCAGTGATAACCCTTACGCGAACAAGGCCATCCTCATCAACACGGCGGACACGTGGACGCATGGCAGCGACGCGACCAGCGGCGACACCAGCGACGACGGCGCCGCCTCGGGCTCGCAGTGGAACAAGGTCTACGGCTGGGGCTACCTCGACCTGGGCGAGGCGTACATCAACGGGACGGACGTGTTCACCAGCACCGTGGACGACGGCGTGACGCCCGTGGGCCCCGACTACAAGTTCTTCAAGGGCCGCATGTTCAACAACGAGAAGGCCACGCTTGTGTGGCAGCGCCACGTTACGTACAACGGTGCGGCGGTCCCGACGGCGATCGAGACCTTCACCGATCTGGACCTCATCTGCTATCGCCAGGGAACCGGAGCGATCGTGTCGTCGAGTACGTCCGTGATCCAGAATGTGGAGCAGATCGCCGTGGCCGCCACGGAGGACGTGGTGCTGAAGGTCGAGTGCTTCTCAGCCAACTTGGACCCCGACATCGGCGTCGAGCAGTTCGCGCTCGCGACGGAGGAGAACTTCGTGGCCGCGACGGGTCCGGCCTTGACGACCACGCTGCTGGCCCCTGATGTTTCGCCCGGGCAGGACTTTACCTTCGCGATCCGCGTGAACAACACGGGTGACCTGCCGGCCCACGGCGTCACCGTCGATCTGGGTCTGCCGGCGGGCTACACCATCGTGAGCGGCACCGATCCGCAGAACATTGGCACCATCGCCGACGGCGGGAACGCGGTGGCGACATGGCGACTTCGCGCACCTTGCAGCACGACGGCGGCCAACATCACCTGGACGACGTCGAGCGCCTCCTACGGCGAGACGTTCACCGCGCCCGCGGGCGTAACGTCCGTCACGCCGGGCGTGACCCCGCTCACGTCGAATGTCGTTGTCTCGGACACGGACATCGAGAAGGCCTTCTCGTTCACCATGATCCCGCAAAGTTCGGGCGGCGACTGGTATGTTGTGGCGATGTCCTCCACGACGGATCATGATGTCTGGGCGGATGACGACCAGTGCTTCGGGTCGCCCTATCAGACCTCGACGTTCGGCGGGGTGACCAAGGACTTCATCGTCTCCAACAGCCACCTCTACGCGCCGGGCTCGACGAGCGTAACCCACTATGCGCTCGCGACCTTTGGCACGGATGGCGACTACTCCATCGAGATGAACGCGGCGGATGATCTGGCTGTTGGCGGGGCGGGCGGTTTCCGCACCGACACCTTTGCCGCGGGTGAGATTGCCGATTGCACGGAAGTTCTTGGGATGCAGGTCGGACGTCGCTACTTCATTACGGTGGACGTGACCAGCGGCACCTGCGATCCGTCACTGTGGATGTACGTGCCGAGCCGCATGGACGGCGATCGTGGCAGCCCATCGCGCAGCCGGAACGCGGGCGGCGCGGGCGTGGACGAGACCATGCTCATCGGGCCGCTGACCGAGTCCGGGTTCTACGGCTTTGCGATCATCAACGAGAACCTGGCCGCGGGCAACTACACCTTCAGCGTCACGCCGGTGTGCCCGGCGGACGTGGACGACGGCAGCGGGACGGGCACGCCCGACGGGGGCGTGACGATCGACGACCTGCTCTACTACCTCGGGATCTTCGAGGCGGGCGTCATCCAGGCCGACGTGGACGATGGGAGCGGGACGGGCACGCCCGATGGCGGCGTGACGATCGACGATCTGCTCTACTTCCTGCTCCGGTTCGAGGCAGGGTGCTAACGTGCTCTTCGGCGGGGCTCGGTTGATCGCCGAGCCCCGCTCTTTGCCAAGATGCGAAATGGGCTTGGCGGCGGCTTTCTGTCGAAGGCACGGCGGCCCGGGTCGGTGGAGAAGGAGAGGTACATGCGCGTTGCGGGTGGTACCTTGGTCGTTGGCGCCTTGTCTCTGGGCCTCGCCGCGCCGGCGCTGGCTCAACTCGATCTGACGACGTGGACGCTGGTGGACCCGTACAACCGGTGGACGAAGAACCACCCCACGTCCACGTCGTGTCGATTCGATGAGACGGCGACGAGCAGCACCGTTGGTCCGGGTTGGGTCGTCAGCCCATTCGTGCTGGCCTCCTCGGCCAACTTCGCCGTGACGGTGCAGGCGCTGGCGAACGGCGACGACGATCTCTTCGGCATCGCGTTTTCGTACCAGTCGAACGCGCGCTTCCTGCTACTGGACTGGAAGCAGGGGACGCAGAGTTTTGACTGGGGAGACCCCGTCGTGGTCAACGACGACGTGGCCGAGGCTGGGCTCAAGGTCAAGAAGGCGCTGGGGTCGTGGACGCGGGATGGACTGTGGGGCGGCACCGACGGGCTGGGCGTGTCCACAATCGCGGGCCCGCTCGCGCCGGGGTGGGTGGACAACGCGACCTACCGCTTCGAGTTCTCGATCTTGCCCGGGCGGGTCGTGGTTCGGCGCGACGGCGTGCAGGTGTTCGATGTCACGGACCCGGCGATCACGACGGGGCGCATCGCGTTGTACGCCTTCAGCCAGGACGACGTGATCTTCTCCAACGTGACCGCGGGACCATTCGCGTGCGTCGCGGACGTGGACGACGGCAGCGGGACGGGCACGCCCGACGGCGGCGTCACGATCGACGACCTGTTGTACTACCTCGGGGTCTACGCCGACGGGTTCCTCGCCGCAGACATCGACGACGGCTCCGGCACGGGCACGCCCGATGGCGGGGTGACGATCGACGATTTGCTGTACTACCTCGCGAGGTTCGAGGCTGGCTGCTGAATCCGTTGAGGCGCTACCAGGGGATCGTCGACCCGTCGATGCGGAGGTACCTCCCGCTGTCGGCGAGGGAGAGGGTGTCCATCGTGGCGAGCAGTTTGGCGATGCTGTCCCTGGCTTCGAGCGGGGCGCTGGGGCCGCCCATGTCGGTCTTGTTCCAGCCCGGGCAGAACGTCATGACGAGGATGCCGTCTCTTCGGAGGTCCTTCGCCATCTGGACGGTGATGCGATTGAGGGCGCTCTTGCTGGCGTTGTAGGCGTAACTGAAGCCGGCGACGCCTTGGGTGATGCTGCCCAGTTCGCTGCTGATGTTGGCGATCATCTTGCGTGTGCCTGCCTTGAGGTTGGGGATCAGGGCCTGGGCCAGGAGGGCGGGGGCGAACGTGTTGGTTTCGAAGACGGTGCGGAAGTCTTCGATGGACAGTTTCCCGACCTGCTTGTCCTGACCCATCACGCCGGCGTTGTTGATGAGGATGTCGATGGGTGTTCCCGTGAGGTCGCCGACGAGCGCGGCGACGCTCTTGGGGTCGGTGACGTCGAGGGGGATGACTTTTTGGGCGAGGCGAGCAACTTCGGGAGACTTTGCGGGGTCGCGGAGGGTGGCGATGACGTTGTCGCCGCGAGCGGCGCATTGGCGAACGAACTCGAGGCCGAGGCCTCGGGAACTGCCGGTGACGAGGACGGTGAGGGGCATGCGTGGATCTCCCGATTCAGTGAACGAGCGACGCCGTCGCGGGGGACGCCGGACGGGCGTGCGGTGGTGCTGCTCATTCTGACATTCGAAAAGCGGTGCGTGAGGGATTCGAACCCCCGAGGCCTTTCGACCTACGCGATTTCAAGTCGCGCGCCTTCAACCGCTCGGCCAACGCACCCGAGGCGAGGATGGTACGCGCGATGCCGCGATCATCCCGCCAGTTTGCGCCGGGCCGGCCAGCAGAGCGTGGCGAGGTTGACGCAGAGGCGATCACTCAGGCGGGCGTAGGTGGCGTAGTCGCGTTCAACATCGGAGCGGACACGATCAACGCTCCCTCCGGCCTTCTCGATCTGGGCTGCGCAAAGCGAGATCAGGGTGTCGAGCATGGGGCGGTCGCACTCGAAGTGGGGCTGGATGCCGATGGTGCGCAGGCCGACCTTAAAGATCGAGTTCTTGGTCCGGGCGGTGCTGGCGAGGAGAGACGCCCCGGGCGGGAGTTTGGTCACTTCCTGCTCGCAGGCGAAGAACTGCGGGCTGTCCCACGCGATGCCGGCGAGGAGCGGCTCGACCTGGCCCGTGGTGTTGATGAGGAGGCGAGCCATGCCGACGTCGGGGGATGGCTTGAAGGCGACCTCTCCGCCGAGGGCGTGGGCGATGAGTTGATGCCCGAGGCAGATGCCAAGGATCGGGAGTTGGGCGTCGTGGGCTTTTTTGATGAGCGAGGCTTCGGCCTGCATCCAGGGGTATTGGGGGATGTCGGTGACGTTCTGCGGACCGCCCAGGATCACGATGCCGTGCAGGTTGTCGAGGTCGCCGGGGACGGTGTTGGCGGGTCCGGCGAGGTCGGGTCGGCGGATATCGAGTGAGAAGCCATGGTCGCGGAGGGTGGTGCCCAGGCGGCCCGGGCCGCCGGAGGAACTGTGCTGAAGGACAAGGATCGGCATGGTCGAGTGTAGAGCGCCAATCGGAAAGGCAGAGGCCGAGCGTGGTCTCGGCGGGAGGAAAGGGAGGGATCAATCCAGCAGGCGAGCATCGCGGATGGCCGGAAACTTCTCGCGCCATCGTCGCACGGCGGCAGGATCGATCTCGACGCTGAGCACGCGCTCCTCGGCACCGAGTTCGCCGAGGACATCCCCCGTCGGGCCGAGCGCGATCGTGCCGCCGACGTAGTCGAGCGCGGGATCGCGGCCGGTGCGATTGACGCCAAGCACGAAGGCCTGGTTCTCGATGGCGCGGGCGATGAGGAGCGCGCGCCAGTGGTGCTGGCGGGCTTGGGGCCAGCAAGCCCCGAGCGCGAAGACTTCGGCCCCCATCTTCATCCCCCGGCGGAAGAGTTCGGGAAAGCGCAGGTCGTAGCAGATCGCGGGGGCGACGGTGAGGTCGTTCCAGCGGTAGGTTCTGATCTCGCGTCCCGCCTCGAAGTGCTCGTGCTCCTTGCCGAGGGAGAACGGATGGATCTTCTGGTATTCACACAGAAGTGAATCGCCCGGACCCACCACGGACATGATGTTGGCGGCGAGGCATCGGTGACAACTGGCAACGGTTCGCCCGCCTTGGATGATGACCTGGTAGTCGTCCGCGAGTTCGAGCATGAACTGGAGCGTGGACGCGTCCTTGTCGGCGGTTGTTGCGATGTTCATCGAAAAACCGGTGTCGAACATTTCAGGGAGGACAACGAGGTCGCCCGCCGTTGGCTGGGCCTTGTCCAACATTTGCGCCACCTTCTCACGGTTCGAGGCCGCGTTTTCCCACTGGATATCGAGTTGGACGAGGTGCGCCTTCATACGGGGAGTGTACGGAGAGAGTGCGGATCACTCGTTCGCGGGGTGTATGGAGTTGATGCGGGAACCGGTGAAACTCAGCCGAAGGACGGAAATCGCCCCCCGGCGCATCCTAAGAAAGGAGCAGACGCAGGGAACTGTGCTCGCTCGTGGAGCGTCCTAGTTTGCCGGCGCATCGGTTGTGCCGACCGGGTGATTCCTCTGGACCATGGTCCGCGTCCAAGGTCCGGAGGCTGGAATCGTCGGCCCCGCGTTGCCTTGTCTGCCGGAGGCCTTATGCTGCTCGTGACCACACCGAACCGATTGGCCATGGCCGCCGCGACCAACACCACAGGACTTCGCCCGCGATATCCGCGGCTTCTGCTGGCAAGCCGGAGCCCCCGGAGGCGATCATTGTTGAGCGAGGCCGGGATCGAGCACGAGGCTCGCCATCCTGGTTTCGATGATTCGGCGCTGGTGCCGACCGGTGTCTCCGCGGCGGAGTGGGTGACGGCGCTGGCGCACCTGAAGGCGGCGGCGGGAGCCGAGTTGGCGCGGGGCGAGGGCATGCCTCGTCTGGTCCTCGGTGCCGATACGACATGCGTGCAGGGAACCACGTTTCTTGGCACACCCGCGACGCCCGAGGAAGCGGAACGGATGCTGCGCGGCTTTGTGGGCGTGGAGCACGAGGTGGTTACCGGAGTCGCGGTGATCGACACGTTGACGGGGCGCCGGTGGCTCTTTGCCGATCGCGCGATGGTCCGCTGGGGTGAAGTGAGCGACGAGCAGATTCGCGCGTACGTCGCGTCGGGCGAGTGGCAGGGAAAGGCCGGGGGGTACAACCTGCGCGAGCGTCTGGAAGCCGGTTGGAAGATCGAGTTCGAAGGCGACCCGACGACGATCATGGGCCTGCCCATGCGGGTGCTCGAGAGAGAGTTGCCTCGGATCGAGGCCGAACTCGCGCTGGCGTGAGCGAGTGGGCGCGTCCCCCGATTGGGTGCGGCCCGATTCTGGTTTCCGAATACCCCGCCAACCGATGGGTGAAATCCTCCGGAGGACGAAGTCGTCCGTCACGGACGAACGACCAAGGATATCACGATGGTGCTTGCGAACGCTCTTGCTCCCGCTTCTCTGGTGCTCCCGGTCGCCGTGGTGGCGATCGTGGTGCTGGGCGCCCACGTGGTGTCGGTCTCGCGGAGCGACATGCCCGCGAGCCGGCGGCGGATTCGAATGGCGAACGGCATGTTGATGATGTTCGCCGCGCCGCTGGCGGCCTATGCGTTCGGGTTCGTCGACCCGGAGACGCACCAGCGTGAGTTTGCGCTCTCGTGGATGTTGGTTGCCGGGTTGCTGGTGCTGATCATCGCGGTGGCGGTCTTGGACGTGGTGAACACCTTTCGCTTGCATGTGCCCGAGCGGGCGAAGATGCGCGAGGAACTGCGTGCCGCTCGTGAGGCCTTGGAGGGTGCGGCGCACGCCGCCCAGACTCGGGTGGTCGAGCGGCCTACGACTTCCGCATGAGCGCCCCACCTTCGCCCCGTCTCGCGAGGCGTCCACCCCTTCCGTATCCGCTCGGCTGGTTCGGCGCGCTCTTGTACGCGCCCGTGATTCGGCGGATCAATCGGAAGTTTGATGCGGGGCGAGGCGTCGTGACGCTCGATCGTCCGGTCATCAGCGTGGGAAACCTCTCGGTGGGCGGGACGGGCAAGACCCCGATGGTGATGTTCGCCCTGCGGACCTTGCTCGAAGCCAACGTTCGCCCGTGCGTGGCGATGCGCGGGTATGCGGCGGTCGATGGGCACTCCGACGAGGCGGACGAGTTGTCGCGCGCGTTTCCCAGCGTGCCCATCGTCGTTGGCTCGAATCGTGCGACGTCGCTGATCTCGTTCTTTGGCACGCGCGCGGGCGAGGGCGTGGACTGCGTTGTCTTGGACGATGGATTCCAGCACCGCCAACTCGCGCGCCAACTCGACATCGTGCTGGTGGACGGCACGCGAGACCCCTTTCGAGATGAGTTGCTCCCCGCCGGGTGGCTCCGCGAGCCGGTGGGGAGTCTGCGGCGAGCGCAGGCGGTGGTGATCACGCACGCGGAGTCGGTGTTGGCGTCGGACCTGCAATCGCTTTGCCAACGGGTCGTGGACCTCTCCCCAGCGGCGACGCTGGCGACTTGTCGGCATGCCTGGGCCTCGTTGACCATCTTCGAGCGAGGCCGGGATCGGGAAGAGGCGGTCCACTGGCTGGCGGGAAAGCGAGTGGTCGCGGCGTGCGCGATCGGGAACCCGGGCCCGTTCCTCGACAGCCTTCGGAGCGCGGCCAAGGGCGAGGTGTCGAGCGCTGTGCTTCGCGACCATGATCCCTTCGCCCGATCGACGGTGGAGCGGGTGCTGCGGATGCTGCGCGACGCTCGGGCCGAGGCTCTGGTGGTGACGGAGAAGGACTGGTCGAAGTTGCGGCGATGGCCCGCCGAGACGTGGCCCTGCCCGGTCGTGCGAGCGAAACTCGGGCTGACGTTTGATTCGGGGGAGGCAGACCTTGCGAGGCTGATTGTGGGCGCGTCGCAGGCGATGCCGGAGTAGGGGCGAGCGTTAGTGGGCTCCGGTGGAGCCGAAGCCGCGGTCGCCACGCTCGGTGTTCTCCAAGTCCGGCACCTCGCGGACTTCAACGCGGGCAACCGGGGCGATGACGAGTTGGGCGATACGCATGGCGTGGCTGATGGAGAAGGGTTCGCGGCCGAGGTTGATGAGTCCGACCTGGACTTCGCCGCGGTAGTCCGAATCGATGGTGCCCACGCCGTTGATCGTGGTGAGCCCGTGCTTGGTGCTCAGGCCCGAGCGGGCGCGAACCTGCGCCTCATAGCCGGGAGGCACGGCGATGGCCAGGCCCGTGGGCACGCGCACGATCGTGCCGGGAGGGACTTCCATCACGGCGTGGTCCGTGGGCAGGCACGCGGCAAGGTCGAGACCGGCAGCGCCATTGGTCTGATACTTGGGAAGCGACGCGCGGGGCGACAGTCGCTTGATCTGGAGGGTGGGCTGATGCACGCCCGAGCGTAGCGGAGTTAGTGGGCGTGGGAATACGCCGGACGCATGATGTGGAGGGACAACTCGGAGGATTCCCGTTCGAGTTCGTTGGCGGCTCGTGAGAGGGTGTCGATCATGCGCTGCGCGGACTGGATCGCGTTGTCGTAGGAGGAGCGCCCGGTGACGCGCTTGAACGCGTCGGCTTGGCCCATCTCGGCGAGGTGCTTCTCGGACTTCGCTTTCGCTTCGTAGAGGCTCCGCAGCAATGCCTCGGCCTGCTCGCGTGCCGCCTCGGTTTCTCGTCGCATCCTTCCAGCATCGATCATGGACCGTTCCTTGCTGACCGCTTCCTGACACCATCTTCATGGGAAACCCACAAAGGGGCTCTCTCGCGCGGTACCAACTCCAGCAAGTATTGTCGGCGAAGTGCCCGGTTCAAATCAAGCGGCGGCAAGTTGTACGAACATACTACGATCGTTCTCCAAATAAATATCTGACTTCATGTGGGGAACGTGGCGTTTGATCACGGCGAGGACGGCCAGGCGGTCGGGGCAGTTTCGGATTACTTCCAAGTCCGTGACCATGTCCTGAACGGTGGGCGTGCGGTCCTCGGTGGCCCAGGCTCGGATGCCGGCGTGGGGTGTCGGAACGAGATTCTCCGCGGCGTACGCGAGTTCCTCGTGGAGTTTCTCGCCGGGGCGGATGCCGGTGATCTGGATATCGATGGTCCCAAGACTGGGCAAGGGGTCGGTCGCGAGTCGCGGGGCGGTGGATCGGAGGGTGCGAGGTTCGAGGCCGTGGAGGCGGACGAAGCGCTCCGCGAGGTCGAGGATTCGGATGGGCTCGCCCATGTCGAGGACGAAGACGGGCGAGCGTGCGGGGTCGGGTGGGATGGCGGCGGACTGAATGACGAGTGTGGCGGCCTCGTGGATGGTCATGAAGAATCGCGTCATGCGTTCGTCGGTGACGGTGAGCGGGCCACCTTCGGCGAGTTGGCTCTGCCAGATCGGGAGGACGCTGCACGCGGAGCCCAGGACGTTGCCGAATCGGACGCTGGCGCAGCGGGTGCCTCCGCGGGCGCGTGATTCGGCGTCGACGGCCTGCGTGTACATCTCGGCGAGTCGCTTGGTGGCCCCCATGACGCTCGAGGGGTTGACGGCTTTGTCGCTTGAGATGAGGATGAACCGGTCGGCCCGTGCGCTGACGGCGGCGTCGAGGATGGATTTGGTGCCGAAGAAGTTGTTGTTGACCGCGTGGGCGGGGTGGTCCTCCATGAGGGGCACGTGCTTATGGGCGGCGGCGTGGAAGACGACGTGGGGTCGGAGTTCACGGACAAGACGGCGTGTGCCCTCGGCGTCGACGACATCGTGGAGGAGCGCCTTGCGGGGCACATTGGGGAAGCGGCGCGCGACTTGGCGGTCGATCTCGAACAGCGCGTTCTCGGAGCGCTCCATCATGATGAGGAGTTCGGGGTGGAAGGTCGCGGCGATGCGGGTGATCTCGGAGCCAATGGAGCCTCCCGCGCCGGTGATGAGGATGCGTTTGGAGTCGAGGAGCGAGGCGACGGCGCGCCGGTCCATGCCGTAGGGCTCGCGGCCGATGAGGTCGACGAGGCTGATGTCGGTCGAGGCGCGGGCGACGGGTCCTGGGGAGGCGAGGAGTTCGCGGAGGGGAGGCACGACGCGCTCCGAGACGCCGATCTCTCGCAGGATGCTGCGGACGCGAGCGATGGAGGTGGTCATCGCGGTCGGGAGCGAGACGACGGCGACACCGAAGCGGACGGCGGATTGGATGTTCGCGAGGTCATCGACGGTGCCGAGCACGCGCAGGCCTCCGATGGTGTGCGCGGGGCAGCGATCGGCCACGATGCACCCAAGGGCTCGGAATCCCGGTGCGGCAACCCAGACCTGCTCAACGAGGGCGGCGATGGTCTCTTCGGTGCCGATGATGACGGATCGAGTCGTAGCGTCCACGCGAACCTCCGATGCACGCCCGAACCGGGGAGGGAAGGCTCCGCGCGGACGGGTGGTCGATGAAGCATCGACGCGCGGGGGGGTTGGGGGTGAAGAGTCGGGTGTGCGGCGCTGGGGGCGACGCGGGGGTGCGGCGGACGACCCCTCGGCGAGGGGAGGCGCACCATGACGCGAGCGGAGGTACGATGCTCGCGATGATCTGTCGAATCACGGGCACACTCGAAGCGATCGAGGGCAATACGGGGACGATCCAGCCGACGGGCGTGCCCGGGCTGGCGTACGAGGTCCTGCTGCCGGCGTTTTTGGGCGAGCGTTTGGCGGGCCACGTGGGGGAGATGGTGACGCTGGTCACGTTTCACTATCTGGAGGGGCAGGCACAGGGCTCGTCGTACGAGCCGCGGCTGATCGGGTTTTCGAATGCGAGGGAGCGGGCGTTCTTTGAGTTGTTCACGACGGTGAAGGGGATCGGGAATCGCAAGGCGCTGCGTGCGATGGCGGTCGAGCCCGCGCGGATCGCGGCGGCGATCGCCTCGAAGGATGCGAAATCGCTCACGAAGTTGCCCGAGATTGGGAAGCGATTGGCCGAGACGATGATTGCCGAACTGTCCGGCAAGGTGGAGACGTACCTGGGCGACGCGGACATCACGGCGTTCCAGGGGGGGATGGAGAGCAGGGCCACTTCGAAGCGCACGCCGGAGGTGGAGGAGGCGATCGCGGTGCTGGTGACGCTGGGCGAGTCGCTGGTGGAGGCGGAGCGGCGGGTGCAGTTGGCGCTCGCGAGGGCGGAGCAGGCGGGGGTGACCCCACGGACGGCGGACGAGATTGTGGAGATGCTCTACGCGCGGGGCTGATCGGCGGGGCGCTGTGGGAGATGGCCCCGGCCTATCTTCTGACCATGAAATCACATCGCATCGGCGGGCTTCTTGTTTCGGCGGTGGTGGGCTTGATCGGGAGCGAGGCACACGCCGGTGTGGAGGGGTATTACCGGCAGCCCGCCCTGTCGGGCAACACGATCGTCTTCGTGAGTGAGGGCGATCTTTGGAAGGCGCTGATCTCGGGGGGCGTGGCGACGCGGCTGACGAGCCACGCGGGCGACGAGGGGTCGCCGGCGATCTCG
Organism: uncultured Phycisphaeraceae bacterium; assembly: GCA_964543905.1. Taxonomy (GTDB): domain Bacteria; phylum Planctomycetota; class Phycisphaerae; order Phycisphaerales; family UBA1924. Next base: position 11,875 of record CAZIZO010000009.1, on the reverse strand, counting down.
CCCGACGGGACGATGGTGGCCTTTACCGCGCAGTATGAAGGTCCGACCGAGTTGTACACGATGCCGATCGGCGGGGGATTGCCCACGCGGTGGACGTACGACGGGGTGCGATGGGTGATCGGGTGGACGGGCGACGGGAAGGTGATGTACGCCTCGGATTCGCGTTCGACGTTGCCGAGCGTGCAGACGTTTGTGCTGGACCCGAAGACGCGGGCGGTTCGATTGCTGCCGCTGGCCGAGGCGAGCGACGGGGTGTTCGACGGCGAGGGAACGACGCTGTTCTTCGTCCGGCTGGCGTTCCAAGGGAGTCAGACGAAGCGCTACAAGGGTGGAACGGCGCAGCAGATGTGGCGATGGGAAGGCGAGGGGAAGGAGGCGACGATCCTGACGGGCGATTATCCGGGCACGAGCAAGCGCCCCATGTGGTACGCCGGGCGTGTCTATTTCCTTACGGATCGCGACGGGTACATGAACATCTGGTCGATGTCGCCGGATGGGAAGGACCTGAAACAGCACACCAAGCACGTTGGATTTGATGTCATGGGCGCCTCGTTGGGGGATGGGAAGATCGTGTACCAACTTGGGGCGGACCTGCGCGTGCTCGACCTTGCCCGCGGGGGGGATTCGGGCGTCAAGATCACGCTTGACAGCGACTTCGACCAGACGCGAGAGCGATGGGTCAAGAAGCCGATGGAGTACATGACCAGCGCCCACCTGTCGAACGACGGTGAGAGGGTCGTGCTCACGGCCCGCGGCCGCATGTATGTTGCGCCGGCGAAGCAGGGGCGCTTGGTGGAGGTGCCCCAGCGGGAGGGCGTGCGGCATCGCGAGGCGAGGTTCATGCCCGACGGCAAGACCCTGCTCACGCTGAGCGATGCGAGCGACGAGGTGGAGTTGTGGACCTACCCGGCGAACGGCGTCGGGGAGCCCGCCCAACTCACGAGTGACGGCAAGAAACTCAAGTGGGAGGCGCTTCCGTCGCCCGACGGCAAACGGATCGCGCATCACGACAAGAACCTGACCCTCTGGATCTATGACGTCGAGAAGAAGACCAACACGAAGATCGACGAGAACCCCATCGAGAACTTCGAAGGCCTGGCGTGGTCGCCCGATTCCCAGTGGCTGGCGTACACGACCTACGCCTTCAACATGAATCGGCAGGTCAAGGCGCATCGGGCCAGCGACGGGCAACAGGTCACCTTCACGACCGATCGCTACGACTCGTTCTCACCCGCCTGGAGCGTGGACGGCAAGTGGATGTACCTCTTGTCGGATCGCCACCTCGACTCGAAGGTGAGTTCGCCCTGGGGCACGATGCAGCCGGAGCCCTACTGGGATAAGCGGACGAAGGTCTATCAGATTGCACTCAAGGCGGGGACGCGCTCACCCTTTGCGCCGATGGACGAACTGGAGGCGGCCAAGAAGAAGGACGAGGCGGACGAGAAGAAGAAGGATGAGAAGCCCGACACGGAGAAGGCGGATGACGCGAAGGGCAACCCGTCCGACGGTGTGAAGGCGGAGCCATCGAAGGGCGACAGGGCTCTCGATCGCAAGTCCGACGACCGGAAGGACAAGAAGATCCATGTTGAGATGGACGTGTCGGGGGTTGAGCAGCGGATCCTCGAGGTGCCTGTTCCGCCGGGCAACTACTCCGGACTCGTGGTGAATGACAAGGCCCTCTTCTGGATGTCGAGAGATTCCGGTGATGGCAAGGCGTCGTTGCAAGGCATGGAGATCACGAACGACAAGCCCGAAGTGAAGACCGTGCTGGCAGATGTCCGCGGCGCGGAGTTGAGCGGCGACGGCAAGAAGTTCCTGGTGCACAAGGGCGACGCGCTGCACGTCATCGACGCGAAGGCGGCGAGCGCGGACACCAGCAAGAGCGCGGTGGACCTTTCGGGGTGGACGATGTCGATCTCGCCGCGAGAGGAGTGGCGCCAGATCTTCCGCGAAGCATGGAGGCTGGAGCGTGACTACTTCTACGACACGAACATGCACGGCGTGGACTGGAAGGGGTCGTACGAGCGATACCTCCCGCTGGTGGATCGCGTGGCGACGCGGGCCGAACTCTCGGATGTGATCGCGCAGATGGTGTCCGATCTGTCGGCGCTTCACATCTTCGTGCGGGGCGGGGATACGCGGTCGGGCGATGACAACGTCATGCCGGCGTCGCTGGGCGCGGTCCTGGAGCGGGACGAATCGGCGGGCGGCTATCGGGTGGTGCATGTCTACACGCACGACCCGGACGAGCCGGACCAGGCGTCGCCGCTCGCGAGGTCTGGCGTGGAGGTGGTGGCGGGCGACGTCATCACGATGATCAACGGGGTTCCGACGCTGAGTGTTCCGGACATCGCGGTGTTGCTCCGGCAGAAGGCCGGGAAGCAGGTGCTGGCCCGCGTGAAGGTTGGTGCGCCCGGCGAGGGGAAGGCGGCGGAGAAGGACGTGATCGTGACACCGATCAGCGGTGGCCGGGCGAGCGACCTTCGCTACGACGAGTGGGAATACACGCGGCGTCGGCGCGTGGAAGAACAAGGCCAGGGCGAGTTGGGGTATGTTCACCTACGCGCGATGGGCGAGGAGAACATGGCCGAGTGGGTCAAGAACTACTTTCCGGTGTTCACACGCAAGGGGCTGATCATCGACGTGCGGCACAATCGCGGGGGCAACATCGATTCGTGGATTCTCAATCGACTGCTCCGAAAGGCCTGGATGTATTGGAATCAGCACGCGGGGCGGGCGCCGCTGTGGAACATGCAGTACGCCTTCCGTGGGCACATGGTGGTGTTGTGCAACGAGCGCACGGCGAGCGACGGCGAGGCCTTTGCCGAGGGATTTAAGCGGCTGGGACTCGGCAAGGTGATCGGGAAGCGGACGTGGGGTGGAGAGATCTGGCTCTCCTCGAGCAACTTCCTGGTGGATCGCGGGATCGCGACGGCGGCGGAGATGGGCGTCTTCGGTCCCGAAGGGGATTGGCTGATCGAAGGCTGGGGCGTCGAGCCTGACATCGTCGTCGACAACCCACCACATGGGACCTTTCAGGGCGAGGACGCGCAACTCGACGCGGCGATCAAGCACCTGCAGCAGTTGATCAAGGAGAGGCCGGTGGACTTGCCGCCCGTCCCCACGCTCCCGGACAAGAGTTTCAAGGGCAAGTGAGCGTCGAGGTCGTTCGATCATCTCGGGGCAGGCTCAGGCCTGCCTGCTCGTGCCGAACGTCCAAACGGAAACGCTGAAGAGGGGCACGCCGAAGGGGATGTGCTGGCGAGCGACGAGTGTGAGGCGGGTGGCGAAGACCTCTTCGATGTTCGCGATGGTGGTCTTGTGGTAGTGCCCGGAGAATCCGGCGATCTTTCGGCCTGTGCGGTACAGCCAGTTCTCGGTTGGGCCAGAGAGCACAAAGACGCCGTTCGGCGCGAGGCCCTTGAGCAGGAGGTCGAGTAACTCCGCGACGTTCTCGTTGTGCTCGAGCGAATCGAGGGCGAAGATGGCGGCAAACTTGTGCGGCGGGAGCGATTCGAGGTGGACACGCTTGGCCTTCGGGTTCATCTCCAACAGCGCCTTGATCAGCGCGTCGTTGAGTTCGCAGAAGTGGTACTCGGGTTCGAGGCCTTCGTGGAGTTTGATCGTGTGGAAGAGTTCGCCGGCGGCGGAGCCGAAGTCGAGCACGGGGCCGGGGGGGGCGAATCGCTTGTAGAGGCGGGCCGCGGTGAGCAGGCGCATCCAGGCGACGCCGGCCGCCGCGGGATTGCCGTGGACGTAGGACGGGATGCAGGATTCTTCGAGTTTCTCGAACTGTCTGGCCACGTCGAGTCGGCGGCGGAGTTCGGCCCGGCGCTGCTGGATGAGGGAAATCGTGCCCATGAGGAGCGAGTATAGTGAGGAAGGACGTGCCGGATGGTCCGCCGGCATCCGCGCGTCCGTGCCTGCATGCCCGCGAGTCCGCCCGAGAACATGCCCGCCCACAGCCCGGCTCCGAGCGATCGGCGTCGATGGATGTTCGCGCTTGGTCTGTTCGCGTGGATGATGCTGACCGTGGCCGGGTGGTTCGCGCTCCGACCCATCGCCGCGTCGCGCACGGTCGAGTTTACACTCCGGGGTGAGCCTGGCTCGGTGTGGGCCTTGGAGTGGACCCGGGCGAGCACGCGTGGGCGCAACGGCGTGTGGATCGTGCTGTCGGAGCGAGGCGAGGGAGACGTCGTGCGGAGGCTTCCGGCGTACCAGGTTGCCTCATTGGAACTTCGCGCCGAACCTCCTTCGACGCCCGCGCGTGTGGACGTCGTGACGTTCGATCAATCGGTCTTTGGAATGCCGCTCGGGCGCGTGAACGTGGTGCCTCGGGTGGAGCCCGACACCATCGTGATCCCGCTCCCCGAGGTTCCCAACCGCCTGCAGGTCCTCGGCGTATCGATCGTGGGTGTGTCCTTGGGGCTTGTGTTCGGGGGCGTGCTCCTCGTGCGGACGTGGTGGCGGGCGTGGGGCCAACGGTTCCTCACGCCCGAAACGCTCGCGTGGTCGGTCGTTGGGGGCGTGCAGGCCTGGATGCTCTCGTGGTCACCCACGCTGTATTGTCCCGATTCCATGGGCTATCTGGCGGGCGCGATCCGCCTCATTCGCGAGCGCTCGCTGGTCGGCTTCGAGGGGCCGCGCGTGCCGGGGTTTGGCGTCCTGCTGGCGGCGCTCTGGGTGTTGCCCGGCGATTTCTCGATCGGGTTCGCGATCATCCAGTCGTGCCTGACGCTGGGAACCACGTTCTTTGCCTGGCGTGTCGCCATGCGGCTCATGCCCCGTGCACTTGCGAGCGTGGTGCTCGTGCTCGTCGGGCTCTCGCCGCTCATGCTCGCGTGGCAGCGATTCGTGATGTCCGAGACGCTCTCGGCGTACCTGGTCACCCTCGCGGTCTGGCTGGCGATGCGATCGCTGCCGATCGAGGGTTCGCAAGGGTCTTCGCCCCGAACGAACAACGCTGAAGAGGATGCGGGCTTCGGGCGTGAGGCGCTCGGGGCGTGCGTGCTCGGTGTCGTGTGCGCCGCGGGTGCGTACACGCGCGGAAACCTGCAGTTGCTGTTCGTCTTCGTGCCGGTGCTGTTCGCGGCGGCGTCATGGCGGCGGTGGGGAGTGGGCGGAGCGCCGGCGCTGGGGGCGATCGCATTGACCGTCTCGGTCGCGTGCGTCCTGCCGCGGGCGATGTGGAATCTTCGTGAGTACGGGGAGGCGAAGTTGGTTGTCGGCGAGGGGTACCAGCGCAACCTCACGACGCAGATGGTGGGCCTCATGGAGGACAATCAGAGCGGGGTGCTCGCTCCTTCGGCGTGGCAGGCGCTGGAACGGGGTCGCCGCGAGGGCACGATCGACGCGTACTCCGCACACGATATTTGGATGAAGTCGGAACGACTCCATGCTCCCGCGGGGCTCAAGGGCTGGGGCGAGCGATCGGCGAAGTTGGACGTGCCGGCGATGGAGTCGATCGCGCGCGAGCCGGTGAAGGCCGCGAAGGTCGCCGCGCTGGGCACGCTCAACATCCTCGGCCTGTGGCGGACGGAGCGGTGGGGGTTCGCGGAGAATGAGTACTGGTCACGCCCCTTGCGAGGCGTGCATCCGGGCACCGTCGAGCGCGACGGACTGGTCACGAATATGTGGACCGGACGCGAGATCGTCGAGGGCATGGTCTCCCTGCGTGAAACCGATCGCGATCAACTCTGGACGCGGACGAATCGCGACATCACGCGCCAGGTGCAGGGTGCCGACGCACGACGATTCGCGGCGTGGTGGTGCGCCGAGGACGCGTTGCGTCCGATCCTGGGCGGGCTGTTCGTGTGCGGCGCGATGTTCGCCTTTGTTCGGCGCGATGGGCCCGTGCTCGTCATCTCCGCATTGGTGGCGGCGAACGCGACGGCGCTCGCGGTGCTCACGCTGAGCGGGATCGACCGCTACGGCGTGCCGTTCGAGCCGCTGCTGCGAGTGGTGGCGGTGTATGGGGCGTGGCGGGCGTGGCCGTGTGCTGGCGACCGGCATGGAAGATCGGAACTGGGTTCGCGGCGTCGGCGCAAGAACGCGGCATGTCCGATGGGCACGATCATCGATCACAGCACAGGCATAAAGAGGACGAACGTGAGGCATGCAACGCCGGCCTGCCGCGAGCACCTGCCGGGAAATCGTGACGCATCAGCAGAGCCGGGAACGGCATTCGGCATCGTGGGCACGACGTCCACGTCTCGTCATTTCACCGTCATCGCCAGGAACGCCCGCAGGTCGGTCAGCGTTTCCATCTTCAGGATCGCGGCCGCGAGTTGGTCGCACTTGGCCTTGCCGAGGACGCCGTCGCCGAGGGCGTGGAACTTGACGCCGATTTCCTCGGCGGTCATCGGGTCGCGCGGGTCGCCCTTGGGGACGTCGACGCGCTTGGCGAAACTCTTGCCGTCGGTGGTGGTGATGGTGACGCGGCTGGGCTGGAACTTGGGGAAGAGGGCCTCGAACTCGTCGTTGGCGACGACCTTGACCTTGTCCATGACGGGGATAAGGCTCTGATCGAGCACACGCTCTTCCTTGAACTGGAGGGGCGTGACCATGCCGTCGACGAGGCCGACGGCCATGCAATAGGGCAGCGAGTGATCGGCGGTCTCCTTGCTGTTGGGACGATACTTGTGCGGATCGCCCAAGATGTCGGCGGCACGGGCGATGACCTCGACCTTGATCTCGGCGACGTTGGCGGCCTTGATGTTGTTTTCCTTGACGCACTTCATCATGGCGGTGAGGGGTGCGTGGCTGAGCGCTTCGATGGGAAACGACTTCATGCCGCAGTCGAGGATGCGATAGTGGTCGCTGCTGGATTTGGGCAGTTTGTCGAGGAGGATGGTGGTCTCGAACCTGGCGGGATTGCCCTTGTAGTGGACGTGCCCGAAGACGGCGTAGAGGCCCTCCTTGCCATCGAAGATGTGCTCGGGGCCGCTGTAGCCGCGCTTGGCGAGGAGCGCGGACTCGACCCCCATGCGTGTGGCCCAGGGATCGACGGTGTTCTTCATGTTGGTGAGTTTGCCCGCGGTGACGGCACCCGGAGTAAACGTGCGCGAGGCGCTGATGCCGATGGCTTGGACCATCTGATCGACGCTGAGATTGAGGACACGACCGGCGGCGAGGGGTGCGGCAAAGGCGGTGAGGGTGGCATGGTGCCAGCCGTACTCGCGGATGCCGGGGAGGCCAAACTCGCAGAGGCGCTGCTCGATTTCGTAGGCGATGATGGTGGCGAGGATCAGGTCTTTGCCGGTGAGGTTGAGGTATTCGCACAAGGCAAGCGGGCCGGCGATGATGTCGCTGGGGTGGCAGGGATCGGCCTTCCAATAGATGTCGTTGTAGTCCATCGCGCGGATCATGTGGTCGTTGAGGAACGCCGCATCGACGGGGTTGGTCTTGAAGCCCGAGACAAAGCAGGTGGCGGCGTTGGGGCTGCTCGAGCCCCCCATTTCCTTGTAGTGCGCGAGCAGGATGTGGGCGTCTTCTTGTTGCGAGCCTCCAAGAGCGCAGCCGATCGAATCGAACCAGAAGAGTTTGGCGGATTCGATCGCCTTGGGCGAGAGGTGCTCAAACTTGAGGTTGCAGGCCCACTCGGCGAGGGCGTGGGAGATGTACTTCTTGTTGGGATCGACGGGGGCTTTGCCGGCCATGGGTGCTCCTTGCGATGAGTGGCCGGAAACGATAGACTGCGAGGCGGACGGACGAGTCTGCCAACTGGGCGAACCGAGCGTCGGAGACCCCGGAGTACAGGAGTCCATGGAGTTGCGCATGGCGGTGTACATCCTGATCGCCCTGGTGGGCCTGATCCTGCTTCTCGTGGGGTCGATGGGGATTGTGGGGTCGCTCCTGCCCGCGACGCACACGGCATCGGTGAGTGTGGAACTCGGCAAGCCGCGTGCGGAGGTGTGGAAACTCATCGACGACGTGAACGACTTTCCGAACTGGCTGCCGGGCATCAACAAGGTGGAGGTGTTGCCGGAGCGTGAAGGCCGGCGCGTGTTCCGGCAAACGCAGGGTCGCAACTCGTTCGTGCTGGAAGAGACGGTGAAACGCGAGCCGGAGATCGTGACGCGGACGATAGCCGACGACAACAACATGTTGACGGGGAGTTGGGAGCACGTGTTCGAGGACATGGGGGGCGGGCGGACGCGGCTGACGGTGAAGGAGACGGGGAAGGTGAACAGTGCGATCCCAAGGGCGATGATGAAACTGTTCTTCGGGCACGAGTACTACCTCAAGCAGTTTGCCAAAGCGATGCGAGAGAAATGCGGCCAGTGATTTCTTCGCGCGAGGTGCGCTACGGTTGATCACTGGGGGAAGACGGAGCGGAGCCATGGCCAATCCCCTGTTCGACGCGGCCTCGCCGCAGTTCGTTGAGTTGCTTGCCGCGTGCCCGGTCGTTTCCGGAGCCACGGTGAGCAAGCCGCTCGTGAACCTGCCCGAGGGCAAGATCGTGCTCTTCGCGATGGATGCGGGACAGGAGATCAGCGAGCATCGCGCGCCCTTCGTCAGCACCGTGCAGGTGCTGGAGGGCAAACTCCGCTTTGGCGTGGGCGAGCAGGAGCGCGTGATGGCGCGACACGACTGGCTGGTGATGCCCGCGAATGCACCGCACCGCCTTTCGGCGATCGAGCCGACGCGGTTCGTGCTCACGCTCTTGAAGCGAGCGTAAGCGCTCTACATCTCGACACGGGGCAGCCCCATCGCGCGCCGCCATGTGGAGAGTTGCCCCAGGTGGTGCGATTCGTGCTTGACCATGAGCGTCATCACCATATCGCCCACGGTCGGGTGCATCGTGCGCCAGCGTTCGAGCGGGTTGGGCTCGGCAAGCACGCGGTCGTCGATCGATTCCAGCGCCCGTTGGGCGTCGTCGTGCGAACGCCGATACTCCGTCAGCAGGTCAGATCGTGCGGGATAGTCGCCCTGCCGCGTGCGGACTTGGGACTTCGGCCCGTAGGGGTGGTCGATCGGGTCGGTGAACTCCTGGCGACGCAGCATCGCGGAACAGATCGGGGCGTACACGTTGAGGTGCGCGAAGAGCCACGCGGGGTGGTTCAAGATCGCGGGCAAGCCCGGAGGCTGGGCGACGAACTGTGCATCGTTGAGATCGTCGGCCAGGCGCAACGCGTAGGCGCCGTTGCGTCGCCAGGAGATGAGGATCGCGGAGGCGAGCGGGTGCATCCCTCAGTGTAGAGGGCGTCGGGTTGGCTCGAGTTGCGTGAGTCGGCGTGGTTATCGCTTTGCGCTCACCGTCAACTCGGCGGGCCCGCCGAGAGCAGGCTTCTTCGTCTTTGGCGCGCGTTCGACGTGCAGTCGCCGCGTGCGATGTTCGCTCCAGTCCTTGACGCGCAAGTCCGGTGAGTGTGGACCATCGTGGATGCGGAGGATGTCGTAGGAGTTGTCGCGCTGCGCGGGGATGAAGCCCGCATCGCGGATGAGACGGCAGAGCACGGCCTCGTCGAGGCAATAGGTGGTGCCCGCGCTGCTCACGACGTTCTCTTCCATCATGACGCTGCCCATGTCGTTCGCGCCGTACAGGAGGCCCAGTTGTCCGACGTGCGGGCCCATCGTGACCCAGGAACTCCCAATGGAATAGATGTTGTCGAGCATCAGACGGGAGATCGCCTGCGTGCGGAGGTAATCCGACGCGCCGCTGAGACGGGCGCGCCGGCCGAAGTTGGCCGCCGTGGGCCCCAGAGTTTGATAGTCAACGTCCGGGTTCTGGCCCCATTTGTGTGCGGCGGCGACCACGTCGCCCGGGAAGGGCTGATCCCACTCCTCGGGAACGTGCCCCCAATCGCGCAGGCGTCCGAGCGGCGTGTTCTCGCGCTGGAAGGGCCAGGAGATGAAGGCCTTGTAGAAACCAAAGAGGGAGTGGCGACGAGCCGTCGGGACAGCCCCCGATGTGCGCTCCGGGGAGCGACCCATGGCTTCGCGGCCTTGGTGGAGCGCCTTGTCCTGCCACTCCCGAACCAACTTCATGTGGTGGATGCGGTCGGCGTAGCCCTCGATGTGCCCGAACATCATCGTCGCGCTCGTGAACATCCCGAGTTCCTGCGCGACGAGCATCACCGTCAGCCACGCCTCCGCGTCGCACTTGCCCATCCCGATCTTGCTCCGGACGGGGTTGGCGAAGATTTCGCCGCCACCCCCGGGGAGCGAGTCGAGCCCGGCTTCACGCAGACGCACCATCACCCACCGCACCTTGTCGGCGAAACATTCGCCCGGCGGATCGAAGAAGTTGACAAACTCCACGAACTCCGGCGGGCTGAAGGCGTGGACGTGGATCTTGGGGAACTTTTCCTTGATTGAGCGGAGCAGGTCGATGTACCAGTCGAGCGGCAACTCGGGGTTCATGCCGCCTTGCATGAGGATCTGGGTGCCGCCGATGGCTTGCAGTTCGGCGATCTTCTCGTGGATCTGCGCCTGGCTGAGCGTGTACGAGTCGCTCTCCTTGCCCGTGCGATAGAAGGCGCAGAACGTGCAGCGTGCCGTGCAGACATTGGTGTAGTTGATGTTGCGGTCGATGATGTAGGTGCGGAGCGTGTCGCCGTGGATCGCTCGGCAGCGCGCATCGGCCCAACGCCCGAGCGTGGGGAGCGGGAGCGTGTGGAAGAGTTCGAGGGCTTGGTCGCAGGTGAGGCGAGCCTCGCCCGCGACCACGGCGCTGAGCAGCCCCGAATCCGTGCCTCGAAGGTGTGGTAGTTCCTGCGGCGGGCGGTCATGGTTCGTCGTCATGGTCGTGCTTCGGTTCAGGAGACGATCGCACTCGGTGTCGTTCGCGGCGGAACAAGGTCCCGGGGCGATGTTTCAATCAGTTCTGAAAACTGAGAAGCATAGGCCTGCACGCCGGGACCGGTCGCCGGTACCATGCCGCCATGGCGTCGATGGATCCACGTACCCACTCGCTGTCGCCCGCGGTGGGCACCACGCCGGGCGCAGTCGCGGACTCGTTTGTCGTTCGTTCGGCGACGCCCGACGACGCCGAGCGTGTGCTGGAGTGTGCGCGTGAAGTCTTCGTGACGAGCCCGTACGTGCTCACCAGCCCGGGCGAGTTCACCATGACGCTGGAAGAGGAGCGCGAGTTCATCGCCAAACTCCACGAGCACCCGCGCCAGATCATGCTCGTCGCCGAGCACGCGGGGCAGATCATCGGCATCCTTGTGCTCACGCAGAACACGGCGAAACGAAAACTCCGGCATGCCGTCGTGCTGGGCATGAGCATCCGGCAGTCGTACCGCGGGCGGCGGGTGGGGACAGCGTTGCTGCGCGAGGCCGTCGCGTGGGCCGAGGCGAACCCGGAGGTGCAGATCATCACCCTCGCGGTCTACGCCGCGAACGCGCCGGCGATGGCGCTCTATCGACGCTTCGGATTCGTCGAGCACGGACGACTCCCGGGGGCTCTCCTGCACGACGACGAGACGACGTGGGAGAACGTGGACATGCATCGGCGTGTGTGAGCGACGTCAGACCTTCGGCCCGCTCTCGCCCAGCGCGGCGATCGCCTCGCCATACCGCTCGCGGAGCGGCTCCACGACATCCTTGATGAACCGCTCGGTCTGCTCGACGCTGCGCCCGATGTAGCGCATGGGGTCGAGGAGGTTGTCCCAGTCCAGTTCGTCTCGCAGGGGCCCGCCGCGGGCGGTGGACCAGAAGGCGCGGTCGTTCTTGAGGCGGTCGAGCAGATCGTTGTCGAGGCCTTCGTCCTTGACGCGCAGGCCGGCGGCTTGGGCGTGGACGCGGAGGAGTTCGTGGTAGTGCTGGCGGTCGCCGCCCCCCGGACCGGCAAGTTTCACGCACGCCATGAGGATGTTCTCGGTGGCCATGAAGGGGAGTTCGGCCATCAGGTTCGTCTTGACCGTCGCCT